>NZ_JBITCJ010000001.1:0-973206 GCF_044453095.1 Amycolatopsis sp. NPDC051758
TAACGAAGAGGTCCCAGGTTCAAGTCCTGGTAGGCCCACGCAGGTCAAGCCCGGTTCGCGTCTCGCGGACCGGGCTTTTGCGTGACCTGAGTGACTATGCGGGTGACTGTGGCTCCCGGGAGACCTCGGCTTCATCGGCAGTTGCCTGCCCACGCACGTCCACGACGATGCCCGAAACGGTCGTACGGTCCTGCGAATAGCTGGTGAGGATGACGTTGGTGAATACAGCTTTCTCAGCGAGTCGCCGATCGATCGTCGGGAGAGCACCAGTGAAGGTCGCGCTGGCGAACGAGGCGTCGCCGCTGAAGGTCGCGTTGTCGAACGTGGCCTCGCTGGTAAAGATCGCGCGGTCGAACACGGCCTGGCCGCTGAAGGTCGCGTTGTCGAAGGAGGCCTTGCGAATGAAGGTCGCGCCGCGGAACCAGACGTGGTCGGTGAAGGTCGCGTTATAGAACGTGGCCTTGCGGGTGAAGGTCGCGCCGCGGAACCAGGCTTGGTCGGTGAAGGTCGCGCTGTCGAACAGGGCGTTGCCGGTGAAGGTCGCGCCACCAAACGCGGCGTCGCCGGTGAAGGCTGCTTCATTGAACCAGGCGTGGTCGGTGAAGGTCGCGCTGTCGAACCAGGCCTCGCAGGTGAAGGTCGCGTTGTCGAACCAGGCCTCGCGGGTGAAGGTCGCGCCGCGGAACCAGGCTTGGTCGGTGAAGGTCGCGCTGTCGAACAGGGCGTCGCCGGTGAAAGTCGCGCTGTCGAAAAAGGCGCTGCCGGTGAAAGTCGCGCTGTCGAAAAAGGCGTCGCCGGTGAAGGTGGTGCCGCTGAAACGGCCGATCCGTGGTCGGCAGTTCCTCGGGGTGAAGTCGATGAGGTGCGCGTCGGTGAGGTCGAGGTCGATGTCGGCCCAAAACTTCCGGCGGTTCTGCGGGGCAAGGTGATCGGTGAGGATGCGCTGGCCAGCAAGTCGGACTTCGCGTTCTTGAATCCATTCCTGGTGTTCCACGCTGTCGGCCGCCGGGGCAGAGCTGGGAGGCGTGTAGGGCATGCGCAGGTAGGCGCAGATGACGTTGACGATGCTCTGCCGCTGCTCAGGATTGTCGTGGGCGAGCCGTTCGAGAGCGTAGAGGCCAGCCAGGCGCACTGGGGCCTCAATCGAGCCGAGTTGGTCGGCGGCCTTGGTGTACAGCTCGGTGACGTTCTTCTCGGTCGCGTCGCTCTCGTTGTGCCACTGCCGCCGCACCGCCAGCAGTAGCGCGAAAATGCCCGTGGTGCCGGCGCCGATGCCGAGCCCCGTCTTGATCGCATCGACCCGTGCGGCACCAGGATCCTTCGCCGCGGTGGCTTCGCCCAGCAGCCAGTTGGTCGCAACCCAGGCCACGACGACCACCACGATCGCGGCAGCGGCGACGACCCACCAGCTCATTCCTGAGGCCCGTGTCCGCGGCGCATGCTGTCCTCGCAGCCGCCAACCAGCGGCGGTCATACCCACTCCGGCAGCAGCGAACAGGGCTAGCGGCACTGCGTGCGGGCGTGCCCACCTGCCCAACGCCGGCCAGTCGACCCACCCGAACAGCACCGTCATCCCGGCCAACAGTGCGGCCCCGCTGAGCAGCAGCGCTCCGCGCGCCGGCGCCCAGTCCAGCGCGGGCAGGCGAGGCAGCGTTGGCTTCCGCTTCGTCACGCACGGTCAGTCGCCGTCGAGCCACCTGGTGCTACACCAGAGTGGGGTTATAAGAGAGGACTACAGAGTGGCTAAGCAGCCCTAAATCTCGCTCAAGTGCGGGCGCCATCCCCGTCTCCCCGGCTTACCTTGGTGGAGACGAAGGGGGGCCCACATGGGCTGGATCGTCTTCGGGATAGCGATTGTGGCGCTGCTCGCGATCGCCTTGATGGCGGACCTGCGGGACCACGGCCGCGGCGGCAAACGGATCGCGGGTGGCCTCGGCGAAGCGCGCCGCGATGACCTGGCGCAGAACCCGCAGGTCGGTGACCAGGGCAGCTATCTGAACCTCCCCTGACGTCAGTCGCGTTCCATCGTGAGTACCGCGCTCGTGCCTTGGGCGACGTCGACCTCGATGCGGCCCTGGTTGCTGTCGGCGAGCTCGACCTCCCAGCTGGGCTGGCCCTGCGCGGTGTCCTGCTCGACTCCCAGCGATCGGCCGCCGTACTTCTGGGTGGCGATCCGGGCGGCTTCCGTCTGGTCGACCGCGTGGGGCGCGCTCCCCGGCGGAGCAGCCGGGGCGGCAGGCGGCGTCGACGAGCTGCACGCGGCGGTCGCGACCAGCAGGGCAGCGGCACCGGCGATCAGCACGGCTCGCATGAGAGGACTCCTTCCGTTGACGACTTACCCCTCCGAGGGTGTCTTCGCGAGAAGGTGACGACATCAGGGCCCGACCCTGAAATCTCCCGGATACAGGTCAGCCCTGCCGGGAAGAGAAGGCCGGCAGGGCTGAGCAGTCACGGTCGGCACGCGCCACGGTCGCCTCTCGGCGGTGGGCGCATCGCGGCTCCAGCCGGACGGAACTCCGCGAAGGCAGTGGTTGAGGCCCGGGGGACACGGTGGGCGCACCGACCACTGGGTACAACAGGATCACCGGGTCCGGTATTTCCCCGCGCGTGTGACGTGCGTTACCGGCAAGATCGTGGTTCCACGTGGAACCACGGCCCCCGACGCCGGTTCGTGCCGGTGCAGTAACATCACGGGGTAAGGGAAGCAAGCTGAGAAGGGGGCTTCGGTGAAGAAGCTGCTGGCACTCGCGGTCATCGCGGGCGGCGTCCTGTTCGTCGTGAAGCGCAACAAGGCGGCCAAGGCCGAAGCCGACCTCTGGCGCGAGGCGACCGCACCGGTCCCCTCCAGCAACGGCACGACCCCGGCCAAGCCGGCGAGCGCGTCCCAGAACTGAGTCTTCGCGGGCGGTTCGCCGCTCGCGCCCGGGGCTGTAGCTCAATTGGTAGAGCACCGCCTTTGCAAGGCGGGGGTCAGGGGTTCGATTCCCCTCAGCTCCACAACCCCAGGGACGTGACAAAGGCCAGGTCAAGCGGTGTTTCCGCCGGCCTGGCCTTCGTCGTATCAGGCGGCTGTGTTGCCCGCCGTGCCCCCTGCGTGCCCCTCGCCCCGCTGGCGGGCACGTTTTCGAGCCCTCTTGCCCTGCGGACGTCGCCGGGCCTGCTCGATGTTGCCGCTCATCGCGTCGGCGATCGTGTGGTCACGCTCGCGCCGCGCGCGCTGGTAGATCAGCGCTGCCCGCGTGGTCGAGTGGCCCATCCGCGCCATCAGCTCCCGCGTCGTCGCGCCACCTTCGGCAGCCAGCTCGTTCCCGCTGTGCCGGAGGTCACGGAAGTGGACGTCATCCGGGATCTTCGCATCCTTTCGAGCCTTGACCCACAACCGTCGGAAGTTGTGCCTGCGAAGCCGACCACCCTGCGGGCCAACGAAAACCAGACCGTCCGCGCCCGGCTCGGCGTACCGCGCGATGTGCTCGCGCAGGTCACCCACGATCGCCTTCGGAACGGCCACGCGACGCTTTCCGGCCTCACTCTTCGGTCCCTTGATCGTCGAACCACCCCGCAGTTCTGCTTGCGAGCGCAGCACGCGAATCTCGCGACGTTCGAGGTCGACGTCTCGCCTGCGCAGCGCCGCCAGCTCGCCGAACCGCGGCGACGCGAACGTCGCCAACAGGATGAGCATCCGATACCGCGGCTGGATCGCGTCGGCGACGGCGAACACCTGGCGAATCGTCAGCACCGGCCGTTCGGCTGAGTTGTCCTCGCCAGCACCCTTGATGCGGCACGGGTTCCGCTTCACGATCCGGTCCTCTTCAACCGCCGTGTTGTAGATCGCGCGAAGCAACCGGTACGCCTTCGCCACTAGTCTCTACAACTGGAACGCACCGCCACCGTCGAACAGGGCCAAACTCGCTGAGACGGTGCGTTCTCCAATGTTGTGAACGCTAGGGCTCGACAACTCGACTACTGCATTTCATCGGGGGTATCCTCCTCGTTAATCTCCTGGATCTGGTTAAAGAACTTCGGGTTGACGTCCACTATGATTTCTGCGCCAATCTCACGTTCGATGAGGTCGATTGCCCTCCTTGCCATCCTATTTGGAGGAGATCTAAACCAGATCGAGTAGCCGCCCGGCCCTACGCTGGTTACGTAGTCGTCAAGATCGACCCTGTTTTTCATTCTCAAATTCACGAATTCATTGAATTCTCGCTGACCTAAGAGCCGTGCATGGCGAGTAAAACCGGGATCTGATCGAATGTCGACCCTGGCTTGCCTGCTTAGCTGGTCAACGTCATGGGAAATTGAACGCTGCGAGCGATCCAGGCCGCGAACAGTCGCCAAGAGTTCCTCTAGGATTTCCCGCTCTGGTCGCTCGGCTTGAATAAGAGCAGTTTGAGCGAGTGGGCCAGACTTTATCGCCTCCACCTCTTCGTGAAGTTCTGGCCACCACTTGCTTAGAAGCTTGTCAATCATGCCGTCATCGAGCGGCTTCTGTGCGACCGCATTCAAGGCTCGCACAATGCTCTTCATTCCAGCTTCATCAAGAATCTGTCCTTGAAATTGACCGAGCGGGTTCTCTATATCGGCCAAGCCGAGATTGATCGCAAGAGGTACGACGTGACTTGCAGATACCGACTTCGCTAATGCGCCTGCCTCGAAGTTCAGCCACGGCTTTGCCTGATTGTCCGCCGTGACAAAGATAATTCCGAAGTCTGTCGCTTCAAGCTGCGTAGAAATCTCCGCCTGCCAGCGAGTTCCCGCCTCAATGCTGGACGACATAAATGGCTCAACTTCGTTTATCAGGTAGGGAAGCCATCCCTTTACGGCGGCGGCAACTTGGCGACTATAGTCGCCGGACCAGCTTAAAAATACCCTCATACGCGGTCATCTTAGTGGTGTGACAACGAGGAGCGCGGGGGCATCCGGCGCGCTGGTTGAGATGACTTCCGTTAGGTCTTGATCAATTACTCGCCATCAAGAGGTCTGATCCTTCTGGTCATCACCGGCCAGTCTGCCTCGGAATGGCCTGTAGAGCAGGCCGCAGCCCGAGTGTGAGAGCAAGCGACAAGGCTCGGCAGCCGGGTGGCATGCGAAGGCTTCTGGACGGCAATTGCACGCTGAGTGCGCCTACAGCCCCGGCGATAGCCGGAATTTCGCTGCCTGAGACCGCCGTACGCGGCTGACGATGATGACGGCGATGGATCCGGCCCGGATACCGTCGTAGGCGCTCTGAGAGCCGGTTTTTGGACGATGGCTGTCTCCGTCGGCGGTTAGAGCGCTCACGCCTGGCGTTCAGGAGAGTGACACCTGCGGGGTGTCGACGCTGTCACACCTGTCACTCCGCCTAGTCTGACCTGCGCGTTTAGGTGTGACAGGTGAGTGACACCGAAGGCGACAACAATTTTCCCACTCTACTACTATGTCTCTCCAGTCACGAGCAGCGAAAATAGGCTGAACCAGGGACGCGGATCCCTGGTTCAGCCTCTTGTACTTGTCGTGCCCCCCGCGTGCCCGTTGCCGGGGAAGCGAGCAGGGAACATCGGGCAGCGCACGTTGCTGACCAGGCAATACGAGTTCTGCAGCTCGCCGGCGAAACCGGTTCGCACCTTTGCAAGGCGGGGGTCAGGGGTTCGATTCCCCTCAGCTCCACAACCCCGGAAGAGGGCCGGCGCGAAGCAGGCCCTCTTCCGGCGAAATCAACGCAGGAAACTGATCACCGCGTCCCGGCCCGCGTGGCCGCGTTCGCGGTTCTGGATCGAGTGGGCCTCGCCCGGCACGATCACCAGCTTTCCTTGCGGTGCAACACGAGCCTCCTCCTGCGCCCACTCCAACGGCGTCGACAGGTCACGATCGCCGTTCAGCAGCAACACCGGGACGTTCGGGAGCCCTGAAGCCGGGTTCGAGCCGACGCGCTCCGCCGGCCATGGCAGGCAGCCCTGGATGAAACCCTGCCGCGTCGCCACTTCCGTTGTGTACGGCCAAGTTGCCGACGCCGGTAGTGCACGCGCGGCCAAGGACAACAGCGGCTGCCGCAGGGCCACCGGTGTTGCCGACGTGCCCCACGGGAAGCGCTGGTCCGCGCACAGCGTCGCCGCGTGGAGGCCTGAGCTGTAGTCCGCCGGGGCGACGTCCTCGGTTGTGTAGCCCTCGACCACCTGATCCAGCCACTCCGGTGCGCCGCCGCGAGCCGCGTGCAGTGCGCCGATGACGTCGCCCGCGTCGGGGGATCGGTACGTCGGGTCGTTGAACTCGTAGGCGACGATCGCGTCGAAGATCTTCACACCTTCGGCCGGGCTGCGGTGGCGCACCACCCACGCGAGGTCCTCCGCCGGGTCGAAGCCGCAGGCCGGGGCCGCCGCACACGCCGTGCGCAACACCCTTGCCTCGGCCGTCAAGCCCGTCAGGTACAGCGTCGCCGAGGGGGTCGAGTGGTGTGGCAGCACGGAATCCAGCACCACCTTGCTGACGTTCCCCGGGTGCGCAATCGTGTATCGCGCCGCCGTGAACGACCCGTACGAGACGCCGTCGACCACCATCTTCGGCACGCCCAGTGCGCGCCGAAGCTGGTCGAAGTCCGCGACGCTCTGGTCGGTCGAGTACAGCGGCGCCGTGGTGCCGAGGATGCGCGCGCACTCGGTGACCGCGTCCCGGGTCGGCGTTGCGATGTCCGAGCTGCCCACCTGGGTCTGCAGGCCCGGGCAGTTCAGCGCACCGGCGCCGGTGCCGCGCTGGTCGAGCATGACGAACCGGTAGTCCTTCGCGACCTCCGGCAGCCGCTGCGTCGCGATCCGCGTGATGGTGCCGACGCCGCCCTGCCCGGGCCCGCCGGTCAGGAACAGCAGCACGCCCTTCGGCGCGGACACGTTGTCGGACGTCGCGACCGGCAGGTCGAGGGTGCCCGGCACCCGGCCGGTGTGGTCGAAGGGCACGGTCAGCGTCGAGCAGGTGAAGCCCGGTTGGCCCGGGCACGGATGCGGGTCCGTCAGCGTCGGTCGTCCCCCAGGACGCGCGTCGGCCACGGCCACACCCCCGAGTGCGGCGGTCAGCGCCAGGACCAGCCCGGCGGTCAGCATCTTCGAGCGCATGACTGCATCATGCGCACAGCCGCCGGCGTGCGGTCTACCCCCGATCAGGGCTTGACGCAGGAGATCTTCCCGCGCACCGCTCCCGTCGGGCTCGCTTCGCCGGCCGTGTTCGGTGCGTTGTCGCGGCGGCTGCCGTCGGACTGCGTGACGCACAGGCGGCCGTCCGGCAGCAGCACCGGGCTGGTCGGGAACTCCAGCGGTCCGCCGTTGCGCAGCTTCGACGCCGGATCGGCCGGGTTGCGGAAGTACTCGACGACGCGGCCGTCGCGCCGGGCCAGGACGATCGCATTGCGCTCGTTCGCCGCCGTCCAGACGTTGCCCGCGCGGTCGAGGACGATCCCGTCGGCGCCTTCGAGGTACGGGTGCTGCACTTCGATGTCGTCCAAGCACAACGTGTTCGCCGGGAACGCGGCGTCGCACCCGGTGGCCGCGCGTGGCCGGCCCGAGCGGTCCATCGGCACGCGCCAGAGCGCGCCTCGCGCGGTGTCCGCGACCAGCAGCGTGCCGTCCGCGGTGAACGCCAGGCCGTTCGCGACGAGGTGCTGCGAACCCGCGGTGTCCGCCGCGGTCCGGCCGCTCGGCGTGATCGTGACCGTGCCCGGCGGCAGGCCGCGCACGTCCCGGCCCACCCCGCCGGCGATGACGTCGCTGACCATCGGCTGCACGCGGAACACCTCCGCCGCGACGCCGTCCGCGCCGGCCCGCCACACCCGGCCCTGGCCGGTCACACCGTCGGAGATCCACAATGCGCCGGACTGGTCGAACGCGACGCCGTTCGCGCCCGGGACGCCGCTGGTGAACACCGTTGCCGCCGGTGGGTTCGCCGCGTCCGGCACGAACGACACCACGGTGTCGGCGTTCGCGACGTACAGCCGGCCACGGCGGTCGAACGTCAGACCCGCGGGGCTGCACGGCGCCGGGATCGTGCCGACCACCGCGGCCGGGCCGCCGGAAGCGGCGACGCGGTAAACAGGACAGGGGTCGGCGCCGCGTGCCGGGGCGTAGAGGTTTCCCCGGCCGTCGGTGGTCAGGCCTTCGATGCCGAGCGGGGCGGCGAAGACCGTCTCGAACACGGCGGGGTGGTGTGAAGCGGTCATGTCACCGGCGGACGCGCCGGACAACAGCCCGGCGGACAGCGCGATGGTGGCGGTGAGGACGACGGTTCGGCGCATCAGGGCCTCCGTTTTGTCGGATTTCCTGCCTACGCCGCCGCGCCCGGGCCGTCAAGGCCAGAGGCGCTCGCGGACCCAGCCGCCGTCGGCCTTCCGGTACCGCAGCCGCACGTGCCGGCGGTCGTGGCTGGCCTGCCAGAACTCGACCTCGTCCGGGTCCACCAGGTACCGCGTCCAGGTTTCCGGGGCCACACCGGGGTTTTGTTCGACCCACCGCTCGGCTTCCGCGGCGGCGGTGTCGAGTTCGGCCGGGTCGCGCAGCACCTGCGACTGGTGCCCGATGAACGCTTCGACGCGGGAAGCGGGCGGCCGGGCCAGGAAGTCCCCGGCGGACACCTCGGGCGCGGCGGGGGAGACCGGCCCGCGCAGCCGGACCTGCCGGCCGCGGCCGGGCCAGAAGAACGTCAGTGCCGCGCGCGGATCCTTCCGCAGTTGCAGCCCCTTCGGGCTTTCCGAGCTGGTGGCGACCGCCCAGCCGCCGGGGCCGACGTCCTTGAGGATCACCACGCGCGCGTCGGGCGCGCCATCGGCGTCCACTGTGGACAGTGTGACGGCGTGCGGCGCCAGCACGTGCTCGCCGGCCTCGGTGAGCCACTCGAGGAAGAGCTCCTGCGGGTCGGCCGGCGCCGTTTCCGGCGTGAACACGGGAAGTTCTTCGGGGAACGACGGCCAGCCGCGCAACGCCACCATGTCAGTAACCGTACGGCCCCTGCTGCGGCGGGTGCCCCGGCGGTGGGTAGACCGGCGGCTGCGGCCCGGGCTGCCCCGCGTACGGCGGCGGAGGCACCGGCGGCGCGGCCATCGGCGGCTGCTGCTGCCAGCCCGGTGGTGGTGGCTGCTGGGCCGGCTGCTGGGGCGGCTGTGGTTGCTGCGCCTGCCATTGCGCCTGCTGGTAGGCCTCGGCGGGCTGCGGGAAGCAGAACGTCAGCTTGGCCCGGATCGCGCCGTGCATCGCGGCGCCCCAGACCTTCCCGCCGGTGAACGCGTACGTCTGCCCGGCCGTCAGGTCCACCGCGACCATCCGCGTCTCGCCGCCGAACTGGTTGCTCGTCTTCGCCGACGCGGCCTGCGCGGCGTCCGGGTAGACGCGCGGGGCGACGAGCCCGGCGATCACCACCGATCCCGCGGTCCAGCCCATGGTGCCGATCATGTTCGCCCGGGCGTGCTGCGTGGCGCGGGCGGTGAAGTCGTACAACGCGGCGGCGCTGACCTCGGGGACGGGCGCGGCGACGACGCAGTAGTTCATCGTCGTCAGCATCACCGACTCGGTGAACAGCCCGACCACGGCCGTCGCGGGCCCGATCTGCACGGAGTTCAGCCGGCCGCCGGAGCGCTGGACGCGTTCGGCCACCACGCCGAGGTACTGCTCGGGGGTGAGCACGCCGGGACCTCCCTTGTCGAGACACGGCCATCGTCGCATGCCGGGCGGTCACGGCGAGTTCAGCCAGCGGTTTTCACACATGCTTCATGGTTGACTGTGCGCGCTATGCGACGACTCGTACTTCTCGCGCCCGCCGTGGCCCTGCTGGCCGGCTGCAGCGCCACCATCGTGACCGGCACCGCGACCCCCAGCCCGCCGTCGGCGTCCGCCGGAACGGCCGCGGGCGCCCAGCTGCCACCGGACCCCGAGCCGGGGGCGACCGAGGACTGCCCGTACCTCGACAAAGAGTTCGTGGCCGAGTCGAACGGCCAGCACGTGTCGAAGGTCCGGGTGTCGGCCGACCAGCCGCACCCGGCGTGCTTCTTCTACCGCCCGGACGGGAAGATCCAGCTCACCGTCCGTGTCTACGTCGGGGATCCGGCGACGGCCACGGCGCTGGTCAACAAGGCCGCGCCGGTCGACTCGACAAACCCGGCGAGCGACCCTTCCGGCTGGAAGGGCGGCTACCAGTCGTCCGACGACGGCGCCGTTTACGCGGTGGCGAAGGGGGATGCGGCCGTCATCGCGACGACCAACCAGAAACAGAGCGTGAAGGCACGCACAGTGGTCAAGAAGGCTATCGCCGCCCTGAAGCTCTAGGTAGCGCCTCCACACGGGTGAGTGATGTTGATCTTGTATTACCCTGTGCGTCACGCGCAGGCTTCGTGGACTCGCGCACCGCAGCCACCGGGGGATCCCCACCCCGGGGCGGGGCACAACTCTGCAACGACAAAGGACAAGATTCGTGGCTGACACCCTCAAGGACATCCTGCTCGACTCCAGCCGTCGCCCGGCGGTCGTGACCGACTTCGGAGACCTCGTCGACGCCGAGGTCTCCGACAAGGGCGGCGTTTCGGGTGCCGTCGTCAAGACCGGCTTCGCCGCGGTCAAGAAGATCAAGCCGGGCATCATCCCCTCGGCCGTCGACACGCTGCTGCCGGACTTCGCCACCGCGCTCGAGCCGTTCTACGGCGACTACCGCGCCAAGGGCGGCAACGACTTCGGCGCCTACCTGGTCGGCCGCTCGGACGAGGCTTCCGACGCGCTGCTGAGCGTCACCGACTCGCGCGCGGAGAAGAGCAGCCGCGACAGCATCAAGAAGGTCTACGGCAAGCTGCGCCCGAACGGCAAGAAGAACGTCGAGGAGGCGCTGCCCCGCCTCGGCGCGCTGATCGACAAGCACGCCGCTGCCGTCTGATCAGACCCCACGCACGACTGAAGAGGCCCCCGGGGCACCCCGGGGGCCTCTTCGTGTCGTGTTCAGTTCTTCTTCTCGGCCGGTGCCGCGGACGGCGCCTTCCCGTTCGCCGTCGGGCTCGGCTTCGCCGCTTCGGCCGGCTTCGGCGGCGCGGGCGGGGTGGCCTTCGGCGGCGCGGGCGCGACCGGGGGCTCCTGCTTCGAGCGGAGGGCGTAGGCGGCGCCGGCGCCGACCACGACCAGACCGAGCAGCCACGGCCACTTGCGACGGCTGCGCGTGCCCTTGGCCGCGGCCTTCGCCTCGACCACAGCGGCGTAGAAGTCCTTCTTCGCCGCCTTGAAGTCCTTCTTGCCGCGACGCTTCGACTCGCCGGCCGACTTCGCCGCCTTGATGGCGGCCTTCTTGGCCTTGCGGCCAGGCTTGCGCAGCTCGGAGAGCCGGGCGAGGGCCTCCTTGCGGGCGGCCTTCGAGCTCTTCTTGAGCTCCTTGCGGGTCAGTTCCGTCTTCTTCGCCAGCTGTTTCTGGACGCGGCGGCCGGACTTGGCCCCCTCGGAGACCAGCTTGTCGGCGGCGTCGACGGCCTGGGCAGTCGCCCGGGACATGGCCTTCACCTCATCAATCGTTTTGGCACTGCTTTGTTGCCCGTAACCTATCGTGCCCTTTTTCGCGCTGCTTCGCTCCGTCTTCCTGCGTGAGTACCCGGTTACTCACCCGGCAAAGCCCCCCGGACCCCCCGAAAGCTTGAACCGGTGGCACGATGAAGCGCGTGAAAGCGACGCTGCACACCAACCAGGGTGACATCCACCTGAACCTGTTCCCCGACCACGCGCCGAAGACGGTCGCGAACTTCGTCGGGCTCGCGGAAGGCACCAAGGAGTACACCCAGCCGAACGCGGCGGGCACGAACTCCGGCCCCTTCTACGACGGTTCGATCTTCCACCGCGTCATCGACGGCTTCATGCTGCAGGGCGGCGACCCGACCGGCACCGGCCGCGGTGGCCCCGGCTACAAGTTCGGCGACGAGTTCCACCCGGAGCTGCAGTTCAGCAAGCCGTACCTGCTGGCCATGGCCAACGCCGGGCCCGGCACGAACGGCTCGCAGTTCTTCATCACGGTGGCGCCGACGACCCACCTCAACTTCCGGCACACGATCTTCGGCGAGGTGGCCGACCAGGAGTCGCGCACCGTCGTCGACAACATCGGCCGGACGTCGACCGGGCCGGCGGACCGTCCGCTGACCGACATCGTGATCGAGAAGGTCACCGTCGACCACGAGGGCTGAGTTCACGAGGTTTCGGTAGGTTGGTTCCATCGTGAACCAACCGCCGAACCCCGCCGCGCAACCCGAAGCCGCCCTCCCCGGGTGCTGGTGGCACCCGAACCGCCCGACCGGACTGAGCTGTTCCCGGTGCGGGCGTCCGGCGTGCCCGGATTGCCTCCGCGAAGCCCCCGTCGGCTTCCACTGCACCGACTGCGTCCACGCGGGCAGCCAGGAACAACGCCGTCAGCACCGCGGCTACCAGGGCGCCGGCTTGGGCGTGCGCACGATCGCCGGCGCGCGCCCGTCCGAGTCGTTCCTGGCGACGCAGGCCATCCTCGCGGTCAACGTCCTCGTCTTCGCCGTCACCGTCCTCCAGGCCCGCAGCCTCAACGACAACCAGACGTCCGGCGTCTTCCAGGTCGGCGTGCTGTGGGGCCAGGCGACGCTCGGCGCCGGCGAGTGGTGGCGCCTGTTCACCTCGGGCTTCCTGCACTACGGGCCCATCCACATCGCGGTCAACATGTTCTCGCTGTGGATGATGGGCCGCGCGCTCGAGCCGGTCTTCGGCAAGGTCCGGTACCTCGCGCTCTACTTCGTCTCGATGCTCGGCGCGTCCACCGCGGTGCTGCTGTTCGACAGCCTCGACGGCGGGACCGCGGGCGCGTCCGGCGCGCTGTTCGGCCTGATGGGCGCGTACGCGGTCATCGTGCTGAAGCTGCGCCTGAACCCCACCGGGCTGATCATCACGCTCGCGCTGAACGCGTTCATCACCTTCGGCGTCGCGAACATCTCGATCCTCGGCCACGTCGGCGGCCTGGTCACCGGCGCGCTGGTGACCGTGGCGATCCTCTACGCGCCGAGGACGCGCCAGACGACCTACCAGGTGGCCGGGATCACGATCCTCGTCGTCGCCATGGTGGGCCTGCTGATCTTCAAGGACACCGAGGTGGCGGCCCAGACGTGCCACTTCGTCCAGTACCGCGGCCAGGAGCTCTACAGCTGCGGCTAGCTCCGCGCGCGCAGCGTGCTGAGGACGTCCAGGACTTCGCGCGGGTCCTCGCCGAGGTCGAGCCACCCGAAGACGTACAGCTGGTCGTCGTGCTCGATTTCGAGCGTGACGCCGTCGCGGCCCATCCGCCGGGTGGTGCGGAGCCGGGTGCGGGTCTGCGCCCACGGCAGCCGCTGCGTGCCGCTCAGCGTCCGGGTCACCAGGCCGTCGGTGTCGGCGGCCAGCCGCGGCCGGACGAGCGTGGCGTGGGTCGCGAACGCCCCGACGGCCACGGCCGCCAGCGCGAACAGCACCAGCCCGCCGCGGTCGCCGGTCAGCGCGTCGGCCACCACGCCGATCAGCAGCAACGCGGTGACCGCCCACGCCGATACCACAACGGCCTGACGCGGTGCCCATGAGGTGGGGTAGTTATCCACAGGGGTTATCCACACTGGGGATGAGTCACACCGGTGTAATTCGGCGTCAAGCCGCCATTCGGAGTAATAATCAACGCCAGCGCATGGTCATCAGCAGACCTGCGATCATCAGCGCAAAACCGCCGGCGAAGTTCCAGTTGCCCAGATCGGCCATCCAGGAGATCTTGTCCCCGGCGATGTAGTTCACCAGCAGCCAGATCAGGCCGAGCAGCATCAACCCGAACATCGGGATCTTCCAGGCCAGGCCCGTGGGGCCGGCGGCCCGCACCTTCACCGGCGTGCGCCGGTCGGCAGGTGGGGTGTAAGCGGTCTTCTTGCGGACCTTGGACTTGGGCATCGTGTGTTCCTCGCGGTGCTCTTCGGGCTCGTCTGGTGGCGATGTCCCGCTGAGGGTGCGCAACCAGCGCCACGTGCACACGTTAACGTAAACGACCGCAGGAAAGCAGCGGCCGGGAGTGGTCGGATTTTCCCGCACCGTGACAAGGGCGTCACCCAGGGTTCGACGCGGCTTGAGAGGAGCTTGCGTGACGATGCGCGAAGGACCGGATGACGACCGGCGCAGACACCCCGGACAGCGGCCGGTGCCCCAGCGTCGGACGCCCGCCACGCCCCCGCGCGGCCAGGTGCCGCCGCGGCCGCCCCAGGGCCCGCCGCCCCGGCGTCCGCAGGGCCCGCCGCCCCGTCGCTACACCAGCCCCGCCCCGCCGCCCGGCGCGGCCGAAGAGACCGTCGTCTTCGCCCCGGTCGGCAAGGGTGGCACCGCGACCAAGGAGAAGCCCGCCCCGGCGCCGCTCGGCAAGGGCGGCGTCGCGATCCGGACCGCCGGCGAAGTCCTCATCACGCTGGGCCTGGTCGTGCTGCTCTTCATGGTCTACGAGCTCTACGTGACCGACCTGTTCTCCGCCGGCAAGCAGTCCGAGGCGAGCGACCAGCTCGACGGCGAGTGGGCGCACGACCGCACGCTGCACCCCGAGCTGATCGACGGCAAGGCGTTCGCCCGGATCCACATCCCGACGTTCGGCGTCGACTACAACTTCACGATCCAGGAGGGCACGGACGACGTCGCCCTCGAGGTCGGCCCCGGCCACTACAAGGGCACGTCGCTGCCCGGCGAGCCCGGCAACTTCGCCGTCGCCGGCCACCGCGTCGGCAAGGGCGCCCCGTTCAACGACCTGGACAACCTCTCCTCTTGTGACCAGATCGTGATCGAGACGTCCACCGACTTCTACATCTACAAGGTGCTGCCCTACGACGACGAGATCGAGGGCTGGGCCGGCGGCAAGGGCGCCGACCCGAAGTGCAAGGGCGTCTCGACGCTGCGCGACACGAACGCCGAGGACGGCGGCGCGTACAGCGAGACGTTCGGCCGCAAGGTCGTGCTGCCGAGCCAGGGCACCGCGGTGAACCCGGTCCCGTACAAGGACGCCGAAGTGCTCCCGAAGGCCCAGCAGGCCGCGCTGCTCACGCTCACCACCTGCCACCCGCAGTTCTCCGCCAAGGAACGGCTCATCATCACCTCGGTGCTGACCCAGCAGGTGCCGAAGAACCAGGTCAAGGACTACGGCGACCTGCTCTCGAAGATCGGGGAGGCCTGATGTACGGGTGGCTCTGGCGCAAGTTCCCGGGTCCGTTCGCGGTGAAGCTGACGATCGCGGTGGTGCTCGCGCTCGGCGTTGTCGCGCTGCTGATGTTCGTGATCTTCCCGTGGCTGGAGCCGCGGCTGTGGTTCAACGAGGTCGCGGTCAACTGAGGTTCGGGATCTTCCTGGTCAGCGGCCGTTTCCCCGGCCAGTCGGACGGTGACGTCCTCCGCCGGTCGGTGCGGGCCGCCGAGCTGGCCGAAGACGCCGGCTTCGACGACGTCTGGTTCGCCGAGCACCACTTCATGCCCTACGGCGTCTGCCCGTCGGCGATCACCCTGGCCGGGCACGTGCTCGGGCGGACGTCGCGGATCGGGGTCGGCACCGCGGTGAGCGTCCTGTCGACGACTCACCCCGTCGCGCTCGCCGAACAGTGGGCGATGCTCGACGCCGTCTCCGGCGGGCGGCTGCGGCTGAGTGTCGGGCGTGGTGGGCCGTGGCAGGACCTCGAGGTGTTCGGCACCGGCCTGGACCGCTACGAGACCGGCTTCGAAGAGACTCTCGACGTCTTCTTGCAAGCCACGACCGGCCGCGCGCACGCCCGGGGAAGACACTTTGCCTTCCGGGACGTCCCTCTCGTGCCGGCGCCGGAGCGGCGGCCGGACGTCGTGGTCGCGTGTGGCGGGCCGAAGTCCGACGCCGTGCGGCAGGCCGCGGCGCGGAACCTGCCGTTGCTGCTGGGACTGCACGCGGACGACGACGAAAAAGCCGCCACCGTCGCGGCCTACGGAAAACCCGCGGCCCACGTCTCGACCGTGCTCTGCCAGGTGGGCGACGCCGGCGTTGTCCGCCGGGCGCTGCCCGGGTGGCTGGCGGCCGGGCTCGGTGCGCACGTCACGGTCGACGGGCGGCCCGGGCCGACGCGGGATCCGGGGGACTACACCGAACGGCTCTGCGCGATCCACCCGGTCGGCGACGCGGCCCACTGCGTCCGGACCCTGGAAACGAGCCTCCGGCGCACCGGCGTCTCCCACGTGCTGATGTTCGTGGAAGCGTCCGGTACGCCGGAGGGGACTTACAAAAACATCGCGCGGATCGGCACCGAGGTGCTGCCCGCGCTGCGGGCTAGCAGTCCCGCAGCTCCGGGCTCTGGTTGAGCAGCTGGCCGCGCGGCGAGACGAACGCGCGGTAGCGGTCACCGTCCACATCGGACTTGAAGACGGCGACCCGGTGGCAGTTCTGGAAGGCCAGCTTGACGCCGAAGTGGCGCTCGAGGCCGCCGCGGATCGCGTCCGAGGCCAGCGCCCGCAGCAGCTGCCCGCGGGCGGCCTCGCTCGGTGGCGGCGTCTCGTTGTCGGCGAAGCCGTCCGCGGCGCCCTCGGCGTCGGCGATGACGCCGGTGATGACCTCCCAGGCGTACGGCAGGGATTCCTTGACGCAGGTGACGAACTCGGCGTCGGTGACCTCCCCGCGCTCGGCCTTCTCCAGCAGCGCGGGTGACACGTCCAGGGACATCGAACCTCCAGTTTGAGCAGGGCCACCCTCTTGGCTACCGGCCGGGTGGCCCCGCCACAAGAGAAAACGATGATCATCACCAATATGGCGGAAGGCGTGGTCACTCCCAGCGAAAGAGCTTGGCCGCCAACGCCGTTCCGATCACCGCAAAGGCGGCGAGGACGACCAGCTGAAGCGGCTGCACACCGGCGCCGGTCCAGGCGTCCTGCAGCGGCTGCGAGCCCGGCGGCACGTAGTCGCCGATCCGGCGGACGACCTCCGGCAGCAGCGGCCGCGGCAGGTACACACCGCCGAAGAACATGATCGGCAGGAACGCGATCATCGCGATGCCGCCGGCGATCTTCGCCGTCCGGGCGACCGAGGCCGCGATCAGGCCCAGCGCGAACGTCGAAACCACGCCGAGCAGCAGCGTCGCCACGAACGCCAACGGGTGCTTCGGCATCGGCACGTCGTAGACGGCGTTGGCCAGCCCCAGCACGAGCGCGATGCCCGCCAGCGCGACGACGACGTGGATCAGCAGTTGCGCGCCCAGCAGGTTCGCCGGGTGCACCGGTGTGGTCGCGAGCCGCCGCAGCACACCCTGTTCGCGGTAGGTCGCGACGGCGGCCGGGATCGACTGCAGCGCCAGCATCGCGAGGCTGATGACGATCAGCGACGGCACCCAGGCGTCGATGAACCGGTAGCCGCCGGCCGCCGGGCTCGGCTCGGTCATGCCCGGGATCGCGCCGATCGCGAGCAGCAGGACGGGTGGCAGCAGGATGCCCGCGATCCCCATGAACGGCGAACGGAGGAAGAGCTTGGTTTCGGTGGCGGTGATCTTGGCGAAGGTGTTCACAGGGAGCTCCTCGTGAGCGAGACGAACGCGTCGTCCAAAGTGGAGGCTCCGGCCGCGGCGCGGAGCTCGGCCGGGGTGCCGGTGGCGACCACGCGCCCGGCGTCGAAGATCGCGACGCGGTCGCAGAGCCGCTCGGCTTCGTCCATGAAGTGGGTGACGAGCAGGACGGTGACGCCGGTGGCGCGCACACCCTCGACCAGCCGCCACGTTTCGCGGCGGGCGTGCGGGTCCAGCCCGGTGGTCAGCTCGTCGAGGACTGCCAGCTCGGGCTTCCCCACCAGCGCCAGCGCGATCGACACACGCTGCTTCTGACCGCCGGAGAGCTTCCCGAAGAAGGCGCGCTGGTGGTCGCGGAGGTCGAGCTGGTCGAGCAGGACGTCGACGTCGGCCGGATCCGGGTAGAAGGACGCGAACAGCTCCAGCGCCTCACGCACCCGCAGCTTCGCGGGCAGCTGGCTTTCCTGCAGCTGGACGCCGACGCGGCGGGTCAGCGCCGCGCGGTCGGTCGCCGGGTCGAGGCCGAGCACGGAGATCGTGCCGCCGTCGGCCTGGCGGAGGCCCTGGAGGCATTCGACGGTGGTGGTCTTCCCGGCGCCGTTCGTGCCGAGGATCCCGAAGATTTCGCCGCGCTCGACGGTGAACGAAACGCCGTCGACCGCGACCCGGTTGCCGTAGCGCTTGTGGAGGTCGGTGACTTCGATGAGTGGCATGGTTACGAAGCTACGAACTGGCGGCCGTGCGCAGAAGGACGCTGAAACCCCAGCTCAAGTAGTGTTTTGCTGACGCGGGGGTGGGGCTGGGCCCACCCCCGCTGTGGGGCTTTCAGCACTGCGCGGGCGCGGGCGGGTCGGCCAAGATCTCGGGGGAAGGAGGTGCCGGATGACGTACCTGCGTGCGCTCGGGCGAGCGTTGGCGCTGGCCGCGTTCTCGTTGCTCAGCTGGGTCGACGTGGTTGTCGAGCTGATCGCGTTTGCGCTGCTGTGCGTCGGCCTGGTGTTCTTCCTCGGTCCCGCGGTCGAATGGACCCGGGGCCGCTCGACGAAGGCCCGGGCGCTGGCCGCGCGCTGGTGCGGCGTCGAGATCGAAGTGCCCTACCAGCCCGAGCCGCCGGAGCCGGCGCGCGAGCGGGACGGCTGGTACCGCGACGGCAACACGCTCTACAAGCGGGTGTTCTGGATTCGCTGGCAACGCCGGCTCACGTGGGCGCTGGAGGACCCGGCCGCGGGCCGCGAGTTCACCTGGCAGCTGCTCAACCCGCTGGTCACGCTGCTGCTGCCGGTCGCCGTGCTGCTCGGTGGACCAGTGGTGCTGCGGGGTTACGGCCAGTGGACACGCTGGTGGATCGGCCCGCGCCCGGTGGTCGAACACCGTAAGAACTGGGTGCACCGGCACCTCGAGTCGTTCGGGCACCAGGCCGGCATCCTCGCGCTTTCCCTGGTGCAGCTGGTGTTTTCGGTGTGGCAGTTCGTCGTCATCGTCGGCGCGCTGCCGGTCGCGGCGCCGGTCGTGCTGTGGAGCCGGACCATCACGGACACGCTGCGCCGCGAGGCCGGGAACTGGACGGGAGTGCGGATCCCGCGCCCGTACCTGCCGCCGCCCGGCCTGCCGGTGCCCCGCCCGGACGGGCTCTTCCAGGTCGGCAAGCAGCTGTACGAGGAGCCGTTCTGGCCGGTCCAGCACGCCCGCTCGCGGTGGATCCTGCGAGACCGGGCCACCTGGCGCGACCTCGCCGGCGGCGGCCTGATCCCGCTGGTTTCGCTGGCGCTGACGCTGCCCACGTTCGTGCTGCTCGGCTGGGGGCTGATCGGCCTGGGGACGCTGTGGGTGTGGCGGCCGTTCGTGACGTCGCCGGTCCGGTGGGTCTTCCTGCCCGAGGTGTCGACGCACCTCGGCGCGCTCGCACAGACCCCGTTGTTCCTGGTCGCGCTGGTCGCCGGGCTCGCGCCGACGACGTGGCTCGCGCGGCAGCAGGCGCTGTTCGCGCGGGTGTGGCTCGGGCCGACCGAGTCGTCCCGGCTCGCTCACCGCGTCGAACGGCTGAAGCAGACCCGCGCCGACGTCACGATCACGCAGGCGGCGGAGCTGCGGCGGATCGAACGCGACCTGCACGACGGCATCCAGTCGCGGCTGGTCGCGATGGGGATGAAGCTCGGCGCGGTCGAGGCGCTGGTCGACACCGACCCGGCGGCGGCGAAGCGGCTCGCGGCCGAACTGCGCTCGGCGTCGTCGGAAGCGCTCACGGAACTGCGGGTGCTGATCCGCGGCATCCACCCGCCGGTGCTGTCCGAGCGTGGGCTGGTGGACGCGATCCGCGCGCTCGCCTTGGACAGCCCGCTGAAGACGCAGGTCACCGGCTCGCTGCCGGGGCGAGTCGAGGAGCCGGTGGAGGCGTGCGCGTACTTCACGGTGTCGGAACTGCTGGGCAACGCGGCAAAACACGGCTCGCGGCGAGTGTCGATCGAGATCGGCTTCGCCGACGAACTGCTGACGCTGGTGGTGACCGACGACGGCAAGGGCGGCGCGGACCCGGCGCGGGGCACCGGACTGCGCGGGATCGAGCGCCGGCTCGGCGGCTTCGACGGTAGGTTGACCCTGACCAGCCCGATCGGCGGGCCGACGAGGGCGACCGTGGAGATCCCGTGCCAGATCGACCCAGAACCGTCGTCGCCGAAGACCAGTACCTCCTCCGAGACGGTCTGACACACCTGTTAGCAGCCCACGGCTTCGACGTCGTCGCGGCGGTCGGCAGCGGTCCCGAACTGGCGGCGGCACTGCGTGAGCACCGACCCGAAGTGTCCGTTGTGGACGTTCGGATGCCACCGACGAACACGGACGAAGGCCTGCAGGTGGCGCTGGCGGCCCGGCGCGAGATGCCGGGCTTGCCGATCTTGGTGCTGTCCCAGCACGTCGAGCAGCTGTACGCCCGCGAACTCCTCGCCGACGGCACCGGCGCGATCGGCTACCTGCTGAAGGACCGCGTCTTCAACTCGGACCAGTTCATCGACGCGGTCCGCCGTGTCGCCGCCGGCGGCACGGTGATGGACCCCGAGGTGATCGCCAAACTGGTGGCCGGCAACGCCTCCGACCCCTTGTCCGCGTTGACGCCTCGAGAGCGCGAGGTCCTGGGCCTGATGGCCGAGGGCTGTTCCAACGCGGCCATCGCGGCCCGGCTGCACTTCAGCGAAGGCGCGGTCGGCAAGCACACGGCGAACATCTTCCAGAAGCTCGGCATCTCGGCTTCGGACGATACGAACCGCCGCGTGCTGGCCGTCCTCGCTTACCTCGGTGCCGGTTAGCCGCGCGAAACCCGGGTCATCTCTTCACGCTCGACCACCTTGATCCGCTCACGACCGGCGGCCAGGCCCAGTGACTTCTCGTGCGCGTCGAGCTTGCCCCAGCCTTCCCACGTCGTGAACGGAATGCCGCGGGTCGCGAGGAAGTCGAGGATCGCGTCCGGGGAATTGTGCTTCGGGGCGTTCAACGTGTCCGCGTCCGAGAGCAGGCTGGCGATCGTCTCCGCCGCGTCGCCCTTCGTGTGGCCGATGAGGCCGATCGGGCCGCGCTTGATCCAGCCCGTCACGTACACGCCCGGCAGCTGGTTCTCGTCCAGGTCCAGCACCCGGCCGGCCTGGTTCGGGACCACGCCGTCGACGTGGTCGAACGGGATCTCCGGCAGGTGGGACGACAGGTAGCCGACCGCGCGGTACACCGCCTGGACGTCCCAGTCGTGGAATTCGCCCGTGCCGCGCACGTTTCCGTCGCCGGTCAGCTCGGTGCGTTCCGTTCGCAGGCCCGTCACGCGCCCGTCGGCACCGAGGATTTCCGAAGGGGAGTGGAAGAAGTGCAGGTGCAGCCGGCGCGGGCGGGTCCCCGGCTCGCGGATCGCCCACTCCTGCAACGTCTTCACGACCATGTCGATCTGCTTGGACGCGCGCAGCGCCGCGATGCTGCCGTCGTCGAACTCGATGTCCTCCGGGGACACGATGACCTCGACGTTCGGCGAGTGGTCGAGCTCCCGCAGCTCCAGCGGGGTGAACTTCGCCTGCGCCGGGCCGCGGCGGCCGAACACGTGCACGTCGGTGATCGGGCTGGCCTTCAGGCCCTGGTAGACGTTGTCCGGGATGTCGGTGGGCAGCAGCTCGTCGGCCGTCTTCGCGAGGACGCGCGCGACGTCGAGCGCCACGTTCCCGACCCCCAGCACCGCAACCGAAGTCGCGTTCAGCGGCCAGGTGCGCGGGACGTCCGGGTGGCCGTCGTACCAGGAGACGAAGTCGGCGGCGCCGTAGCTGCCGTCCAGCTCGGCGCCCGGGATGTCGAGCGCGCGGTCGGCGGACGCGCCGGTCGAGAAGATCACCGCGTCGTAGAACTCCTGGAGCTCTTCGAGCTTGATGTCGGTGCCGTAGTCGATGTTGCCCAGCAGCCGGATGTTCGGCTTGTCGAGCACCTTGTGCAGCGCGGTCACGATGCCCTTGATGCGCGGGTGGTCGGGCGCGACGCCGTAGCGGATCAGCCCGAAGGGCGCGGGCATCCGTTCAAAAAGGTCGATCGTCACGTCGGCGTCGGACTTGTCCAGGATGTCGGCGGCGTAGATGCCGGCGGGACCAGCGCCCACGACGGCTACGCGAAGAGATCGGCTCACCCGCTCCACGGTAAGTTAGGTTGCCCTAACCTAAAATGTGATTTGCGGTACGGTCCACCAGGTGGGAGCCGGTAAGCTCGGCGCCATGCGCGTTCTCGTCGTCGACAACTACGACAGTTTTGTCTACAACCTGGTCCAGTACCTGGCCCAGCTCGGCGCCGACTGCACGGTCTGGCGCAACGACGTCGTGGACCTCGACCGCGTGCCCGAGTTCGACGCCGTGCTCGTCTCGCCCGGCCCGGGCACCCCCGAACGCGCTGGTCAGAGCATGGACGTCGTCCGCAAGTGCGCCGAGACGCGCACACCGATGCTCGGTGTCTGCCTCGGTCACCAAGCGCTCGGCGTCGTTTACGGCGCGACCGTCGACCGCGCTCCCGAACTGCTCCACGGCAAGACGAGCCAGGTGCGCCACACCGGCGCCGGCGTCCTGAGGAACCTGCCGGCGGAGTTCACGGCCACGCGGTACCACTCGCTGACCGTGGTGCCGGACACCATCCCGGACGACGTCTTCGAGATCACCGGCCGCACCGAGTCCGGCATCGTGATGGGCATGCGCCACCGCGAGCTGCCGCTGGAAGGCGTCCAGTTCCACCCGGAGTCCGTGCTCACCGAGGGCGGCCACCGGATGCTCGCGAACTGGCTGGCCGCCGCCGGGCACCCCGTCGACCCGGCCCGGGTCGACGAGCTCGAGCGGGCGACCCGGGCGCTCCAGAAGGCCGCTGTTGCGTGATCCGGCTCGAGGGAGTCGGCAAGCGGTACGGGCGCGGCGACTTCGTCCTGCGTGACGTCGACCTCAGCGTCGAGCCCGGGCACGTCGTCGGCGTCCTCGGCAGCAACGGCTCCGGCAAGTCGACCCTGCTGCGGATCATGGCCGGCGTCTCGCACGCCACCACCGGCACCCTCACCGGCACCCCGCGGATCGGCTACCTGCCGGACCGCTTCCCGGCCGGCCAGCGCATGGGCGCGCGGGCCTACCTGCGGCACATGGCACGCATCCACGGGCTCGCCGACCTCTCGGTGATCGACCCGCTGCTCGAGCGGCTCGCGCTGGTCGGCGGCCCGACGGCGCCGCTGCGCACGCTGTCCAAGGGCAACGCGCAAAAGGTCGGGCTCGCGCAGGCCGTGATGGTCCGGCCGGATCTGCTGATCCTCGACGAGCCGTGGTCCGGCCTCGACGTCGGGACGCACACGATCCTCGGTGAGCTCGTCGCGGAGACGCGGGCGCGCGGGGCGAGCGTCGTGTTCACCGACCACCGGCCGCAGGTGGTGCACGACCACGCCGACGTGGTCCACCTGATGGACCAGGGACGGCTCACCGCCGAAAGTGCCGACCCGGCAACGCGGATCGTGCTGCGCGGGCGCGGCACCGACTGGGCGGACGAGCCCGGCGTGCGGCACGCCGTCGCCGAGGCCGACCGGGTGGTGCTGACCGTCGAAGCCGAATCCGCCGACGCCGTCCTGCTGCGCGCCCTCAAGGACGGCTGGTCGGTGCGGGAGGTCGCGCCGTGCTCCCGATGACGCGGTACTACCTCGCGCTGCTCGGGCATTCGCAGCGGTACCTGCCGGCGCTGCTGGCCTACCTCGCGCTGTGCGTGATCCTCTACGCCGACCCGAACTCCCCGCCGCTGCCGCTGTTCGGCGTCAGTGCCGGCGGCCTGCTGGTGGTGTCGTGCTGGCTGACGATCGCGCTGCTCGACATCGAAGACCCGGTGCAGCGGCTGATCACGTTGAGCCATGCGCGGCAGTGGCGGCGGATGGTCACCGGCGCGATCGTCACCGTGCTGGCCTGCTCGCTGGTGCTCACCGTGATCACCGAGGCGTGGTCGGCGCTCAAGGCGTTCAAGGTCCAGCCGTCGGCGCTCGGCATCGGGCTCCTCGCCCACCTGGCGTGCGCGCTGCTGGGCATCGCGATCGCGCTCCCGTGCTCGCGGCTGCTGGTGCACCGCATCGGCTGGACGGTGCTGGCCGCCGTGGTCACCCTGATCGTCGTGCTGCTGGCGAAGATTCCGCTGGTCCACCCGCTGCTGCACGCCCTGACCGACGAAGAACCGGTCGGCGGGCCGCTGGTGCTGGCGGTCGTGACGTCGGTGGTGGTGCTGGCCGCGAGCTTCCTCGTCGTCTCGGAACTGGTCCGCCGCCGCTCCTGACTGCAAATTGCAGAATTCAATTTCCCCCACGGGCTTCCAGCCGGGCCTCGCGGCCGACTAAAGTTCGGGTCCTCTCCGATTCTGGGTGAAGGGAGACCGGGTGACGGCTGGGATCGTTGCGATCACCGTGCCAAACTCCGAAGGCGAGCTCCCTGGGCTCGCCGCCTGGCTGCGTGGCGAAGACGAGCTCCGCGGCCGTGTCCAGCTTTTCGACGCCGTGGTGGTCGGCGTGACGAGCAACTCCGCCGGCGTCTTCTGCCGCTCGCTCTTCGGGTGGTTGCGGCGCTACCGCGAATCCCGCGTCTCCCTCAAGGTCAAACGCTCGGGCGCCGCCGAGGAGCTCGAGCTCGACTGCGGCGCCGCGAGTGACGCCGAACAGGTCCTCGGCGCGGTCCGGGGATTCCTCGACAAAGCCTGAACAACGAAGAAGGCCCGCACGGCGAACCGTGCGGGCCTTCTTCTTGTGAACGGGGATCAGGGCGCGCCACCGGGAGTGCTCGTCGTCGGGAACGGGAAGCCCCCGTTGCCTTCCGACACCCCGACCGTGATGGCCTGGTCCTTCTCGATCTCGGTACCCGGCGAGACGCTCTGCTTGGTGACGGTGCCCTCGGGTTTGTTGCTGGTCTTGTCGGACTGCTGCTTGAGCTGCCCGGTCCAGCCCATGCTCTCCATCTTCTGCTGAGCCTCGTCGACCGTCATGCCGGAGAGGTTCGGCATCTGGATCTTGGAGTCGTCCGGGCCGCTCGACACCGTCAGCGTGATGAGGCTGCCCGCCGTCACCGAACCACCGTTGGGGTTCTGCGTGATGACCGTGTCCTTCGGGACCGAGTCCGAGGCCTGGTCGACCTTCTTCGTCCTGAAGCCGGCGCCCCGCAGCGCGGAGTCGGCCTGCGAATACGGCTTACCGGTGAAGTCCTGGACCTGCTTGAGCTCCTTGGACTTGGCCACGGTGATCTTCACGCTCGAGCCCTCGGGGACCTCGGACCCCGCGGTCGGGGTCTGCAGCTGAACCAGGCCGGCCTGGTTCGGGTCGTCCACCTCGACCTCGTCGACGTTCTGGTCGAGGGTCAGCTTCGCGTCGGTCAGCGCCTTCTCGGCCTGGTCACGCGTCTTGTTCTTGAGGTCCGGCACGCTGGCCTTGCCCGGCGACACCCCGACCGTCAGGATGATCTTCGTGCTGGTCGCCACCTCGGTGCCGATCGCCGGGTTCACCTGGATGACCTTGTTGATGTCGTCCTGGCTGCACTGCGGGTTGCCGTCGGTGGGCGTGACACCGCAGGGGACGTTCTTGCTTTCGAACGTCTGGAACCCCTTGCCGCGCAGCTGTTCCTGGGCCTGCGGCAACGACTGGTGCAGCACGTCCGGGATGGCGGCCGTGGTCGGGTCGTTGCTCTTGAACGCGTTGGACAGCCACATGATGAGCAGCACCGCGCCCAGCACGAACACCGCGGCCAGCACGGCGAGGATGGTCCGGCGACGGCGCTTGGCCTTCGGGTCCTCGTCGTCCGGCTCGTTGTACTCCTCGTAGCGCTGCGGCTGCCGCCGGTCGGCGTTCATCACCTGCGTGCGCTCGTCCTCGGACATCACCATCGGCGCCGCCGGGCGCTGGCCCGAAAGCGTGCGCACCAGGTCCGAGCGCATCTCCGCGGCCGACTGGTAGCGGTTCGCCGGGCCCTTGGCCAGCGCCTTGAGCACCACGGCGTCGAGCTCGGGCGCCACCGCCGGGTTCACCGACGACGGCGGGTTCGGGTCCTCCCGGACGTGCTGGTAGGCGACCGCGACCGGGGAGTCCCCGGTGAACGGCGGCTCGCCGGTGATCAGCTCGTACAGCACGCAGCCGGCGGCGTAGACGTCGGACCGGGCGTCGACCGACTCACCGCGGGCCTGCTCCGGCGACAGGTACTGCGCCGTGCCGATCACCGCGGCGGTCTGGGTCATGGCGGACTGGCCGTCGTGCATCGCGCGCGCGATGCCGAAGTCCATCACCTTGACCGCGCCGTTCTTCGTGATCATCACGTTGGCCGGCTTGACGTCGCGGTGCACGATGCCGTGGCGGTGCGAGAAGTCCAGCGCCGCGCAGACGTCCGCCATGACCTCCATCGCCCGCTTCTGCGACATCGGGCCTTCGGTCTTGACGATGTCGCGCAGCGTCCGGCCTTCGACGTACTCCATGACGATGTACGGCAGCGGCCCGAACTCGGTGTTCGTCTCGCCGGTGTCGTAGACCGCGACGATCGCCGGGTGGTTCAGCGCGGCGGCGTTCTGCGCTTCACGGCGGAAGCGCTCTTGGAACTGCGGGTCCCTGGCGAGGTCGGCACGGAGGATCTTGATTGCGACTTCCCGGCCGAGGCGCACGTCGTGGCCGTGATGGACCTCGGACATGCCTCCGTAGCCGAGCGTTTCGCCCAGCTCGTACCGGTTGGAGAGCAGTCTGGGTGTGCTCATCTCTGGGTGCCGTTCCATTCCGTCCAAGGTGTGGTCATGATGCCTTGCTGGCCATCGTCGGTCGTGCCGGGAGTGTCCGCCGGGTAGGCACTCGAAGCGGGCGGCTCCTCCGCGGGCGGCTGTCTGCCCGGGACCACCTGGCTCGTCGTCTGGCCGGTGCGTGGTGGCGAGCCGGAGCTGCCGATCATCTTCGCCACCAGCACGATGCCCGCCACCAGGACAACGAGCAGGATCGCCGCGAGGAGCGCCCACCAGCCCCATTGGGACTTCTTCTTGGCCATCGGCGCCATGGCCGGACGCATTACAGGCCGGGACGGCGGGCCGATCGCGACCATCGGGTTCACCGCCGGCGACGGCGGGCCGACCGGCATGTGCTGCTGCTGCGGCGGGACCTGCTGCGGCGGCGGCTGCTGGATCGGGTGCTGGCCGGTCGAAGCCGGCGGCTGTGCGGGGTGCTGGCCGGTCGAGTACGTGGCATTGACCAGCCCGGACGGCGTCGGCAGCGGCATGCCGGCGCGGACCGCGGCGACGGCGTTCGCGAACTCGCCGCCGTTGTTGTAGCGCTGCCGCGGGTCCTTCACCAGCGTCGCCTCGATCACCGCGCGCGCCGCGGGCGGCACGTCGGGCGGCAGCGGCGGCGCGATGTCGCGGATGTGCATCATCGCGACCGTCACGGCGTTTTCGGAGAGGAACGGCCGGTGCCCGGCGAGGCATTCGTAACCGCACACCGCCAGCGAATAGACGTCGGACGCCGGTTCCGCCGGGTGCCCGAGCGCCTGCTCCGGCGCGATGTAGTGCGCCGTGCCCATGACCATGCCGGACCGGGTGACCGGCGCCGCGTCGGCCGCCTTCGCCACGCCGAAGTCGGTGATCTTCACCTGCCCCGCGGGGGTCACCAGGATGTTGCCCGGCTTGACGTCGCGGTGGACCAGGCCCTGCTCGTGCGCGGCCTGCAGCGCGTTGCCCGCCTGCTCCAGCATGTCGAGCGTGAACTCCGCCGACAGCCGGCCGTGCTTCGCCAGCAACCCGGCCAGCGGGTCGCCGTCGACGAGCTCCATCACCAGGTACGCGATCGAGAGGTCGCCGTCGAAGAGGGTCTCGCCGTAGTCGTGCACCGCGGCGATGCCGGGGTGGTTGAGGGACGCCGTCATCCGCGCCTCGGTGCGGAAGCGGTGGAGGAACTCGGCGTCGCCGGAGAGCTCCGCCTTGAGGATCTTGACGGCCACGGTCCGGTCCAGCCGGGTGTCACTGGCCTGCCAGACCTCGCCCATCCCGCCGACGGCGATCCGGCTGGTGAGCTTGTACCGCTCGGCCAGCAACTGACCGGAGGACAGCATCCGCTATCCACCCCCGAGCTTGGCGTTGATCGCCGCGCGGCCGATCTCCGCGGCGACCGTGCCGCCGGTGGCCGCGAGGCCGCGGTTGCCGCCGTCCTCGACGATCACGGCGACGGCGATCTGCGGGTCGTTCGCCGGCGCGAAGCCGGTGTACCACGCGTGCGGGGCGGTGTTCTTGGAGTCCGTGCCGTGCTCGGCGGTGCCGGTCTTCGACGCGATCTGGATGTCCGGGCGCTTGCCGCCACCCTTGGTGAAGCCCTCGGAAGCGATCATCATGTCCTTGAGGATCGCGGCGTTCGACGACGAGAGTGCCGCCGTGCCGGTGAGCTCGGTCGGGCTGTAGTCCTCGATGGTCGACAGGTCCGGCGCCAGCACCGACTGCACCAGCTGCGGTTTCATCGCCATTCCGTTGTTGGCCACGGTCGCCGCGAGCAGGCAGTCCTGCAGCGGGGTCAGCCGGACGTCGCGCTGACCGATACCACTCTGGTAGAGCGCGCCCTGCGAGTCCAGCGGGCCGACCGTCGACGGCGCCACCTTCATCGGCACGGTCAGGTCGGTCTGCCCGATACCGAAGTTCGCCGCCGTCTTCTTCAGCTTCTCCGGGCCGAGCTGACCGGCGAACTGCGCGAACGGCACGTTGCAGGAGTGCGCGAGCGCGTCCTTGAACGTGGTGCCGGGGCAGGCGGCGCCGGCGTAGTTCTCCAGTGTGACGCTGGTGCCGGGGAGCTTCGTGTTCGGCGCCGGGTCGATCGGGGTGTCCGGGCCCTTGCCGTCTTCGAGCACGGCCGACGCGGTGACCAGCTTGAACGTCGAGCCCGGCGGGTAGGTCTCGGAGATCGCCCGGTTCAGCATGGGCTTCTTCGGGTCCTTGTTGTTCGCGTTCCAGGCGTCGGTCTGCGCCTTCGACGTGTGCGACGCCAGCTGGTTCGGGTCGTACGACGGGGTCGAGACCATCGCCAGGATCCGGCCGGTCTTGGGCTCCAGCGCGACGACCGAGCCGGTGTAGCCCCGCTGCATCATCAGGTCGTACGCGGCCTTCTGGACGGCCGGGTCGATGGTCAGCCGGACGTTGCCGCCGCTCGGGTCGCGGCCGGTCACCATGTCCGACAGCCGCCGCACGAACAGCCGCGGGTCGGAGCCGTTGAGGACGTCGTCCTCGGCGCGCTCGAGGCCGCCGGCGCCGTAGTTGATCGAGTAGTAGCCGGTCACCGGGGCGTACATCGCGCCGTCGGCGTAGGTCCGGATGTACTTGTACTTGTCGTTCGACGGGTTGACGCTGGCCAGCACCTCGCCGTTCGCCTGCGAAACGATCTTGCCGCGCTGGCGGGCGAACTCGTCGTAGAGGACGCGCGCGTTGCGCGAGTCGGTGCGGTAGTCGTCGGCCTTGACCACCTGGATGTAGGTGGCGTTCGCCAGCAGCAGGACGACCATCACGAGCATCGCCATGCCGACCTTGCGGAGCGGGGTGTTCATGCCTGCGCGCCCCCGTTCGCCGGCGGGCGCTGCACGAGCACGGTGTGCGCTTCCGCGATCGGGGCCTGCGGCTGCTGCTGCGGCTTCGGGCGGTGGGCGGGCTTGCGGGCGGCGTCGGAGATCCGGAGCAGCAGCGCGACCAGGATGTAGTTCGCCAGCAGCGACGAACCACCCTTCGACAGGAACGGGGCGGTGATACCGGTCTCCGGGATGAGTTTCGTGACCCCGCCGACAACGACGAAGATCTGCATGACCATGGTGAACGCGAGCCCGCCGCCGAGCAGCTTGCCGAACGTGTCGCGCACGGCGAGCGCGCTGCGCATGCCGCGCATGGCGACCAGCAAGTAGAGCATCAGGACGGCGGCCAGCCCGATGAAGCCGAGCTCTTCGCCGATCGCCGCGGTGATGAAGTCGGTGTTCGCCTCCGGGACCATGTCCGGGCGGCCCGCGCCGAGGCCGGTGCCCCCCATGCCGCCGGTTCCGAGCCCGAACAGGCCCTGCGCGATCTGGTAACCGCCGCCGGCCTCGTCGTAGGTGGCCAGCGGGTCCAGCCAGTTCGCGACGCGCTGCTGGACGTGCGTGAAGAGGTTGTAGGCGATGATGCAGCCGACGGCGAAGAAGCTGAGCCCGAGGACGACCCAGATGACCCGCTCGGTCGCGACGTACAGCATCACCAGGATGACGCTGAAGAACAGCAGCGAGGTGCCGAGGTCCTTCTCGAACACCAGGATGCCGATGCAGACGAACGCGGCGATCAGGATCGGGCCCAGGTCGCGGGCGCGCGGCAGTTCGACGCCGACGAGCTTCTTGCCCGCCACCATGAACAGGTCCCGCTTCGACACCAGGAACGAAGCGAAGAAGACCATCAGCAGGATCTTCGCGAACTCGCCCGGCTGGATCGAGAAGAACGGCAGCTTCAGCCACACCTTGGCGCCGTTGACCTCGGAGAGGCTCGACGGCAGCAGTGCGGGCAGCGCCAGCGCGACGATCCCGACCAGGCCCGCGGTGTAGCCGTAGCGGGTCAGCGTGCGGTGGTCGTTCACCACGACCAGCACGGCGACGAAGAACACCAGCGAGATCACCGTGAACAGCACCTGCGCGGTGACGGCGGGCGTGTAGTCCTTGCCGTTCTGCAGGGCTCGCTCGGCCAGCGCCAGGTCGATCCGGTGGATCATCACCAGCCCGATGCCGTTCAGCAGCGCGACGCAGGGGAGCAGCACCGGGTCCGCGTACGGCGCCCACTTGCGGACGGCCAGGTGGGCGGCGGCGAAGATGCCGAGGTAGGCCAGCCCGAGCCAGAGGATCGAGCTGGTGAGCTCCTGCTCCTGGTTCGCCTCCACCAGCACCAGGGCGATGGTGACGATGCACGCGGCGAACCCCAGCAGCACCAGCTCGGTGTTGCGGCGGGTCGGGACCTCGCGCGGCGGGTTCGTCTGGAACTGCGCGGCGAGCGGCTCGGCGGCGCGCGCTGCGGCGGGCTGGCTCATCAGTTACCGCCTCCCGTCGTCGGTGCCGTCGAACTCGGCGTCGAGCAGTCCCTCCCCGCTGGCTGGTTCGCCGACGACGGAGCGGTGGAACCGGCCGGCGCCGACGGAGTTGTCGTCGGCGTGACCGAAGGTGTCGGCGTCGGGGACGGCTGGGTCCCCGCCGGCGCGCAGTTGTTCAGGCGCTTGTGCAGCTGCAGGAAGTCGTCGATGTACTTCCGGGCGTCGTCGAGGCTGTCCTTCTTGACGCCGTTCTGCACCGCCAGCCGCGCGTCTTCCTGGAGCTGGTCGACGCGCAGCTTGTCCGTGCACACCTGGTTGGGCGGGCACGAGCCCTGCTCGTAGGTGTGCAGGTCGATGCCGAGGATGCTGCCGGGGACGCCGCGGTAGATCACGACCTCCTGGTCGGCACCTTCGCCGACATAGTACTGACTCAGCACGAAGTACCGGGTCGCGATGGCGGCCGCGGCGAGCACCACGAGCACGACCAGCGCGCCGGCCAGCCAGCGGAACCGCTTCCGGCGCTTGGCCTTGGGATCTTCGGTCGGCTGCGGCAGCTCCGGGCGCGGCTGCGGCGGGGGCTGCGTCAGCGCCCTGGCCCGCGCCGCGGGCGAGTCGCCCTGGTGCCGTTCGTCGCTGCCATCCCCGGCGGCGCCGCCCACGATGGGCGCGTCCTCACCGAAGTCGACGTCGACGACGTCGGCGATGATCACCGTGACGTTGTCCGTGCCGCCGCCCTTGAGCGCCAGCTCGATCATCCGGTCCGCGCACCGCTGCGGGTCCGGGATCTGCACGGCTTCGGTCAGCGTCTCGTCGCTGACCATGCCGGACAGGCCGTCCGAGCAGATCAGGTACCGGTCACCGGGACGCGCTTCGCGCACGGTGAGGCTCGGCTCGACCTCGTGTCCGGTCAGCGCCTTGAGCAGCAGCGACCGCTGGGGGTGCACCGCCGCCTCTTCGGGCGTGATCCGGCCTTGCTCGAGCAGTTCGTTGACGAAGCTGTCGTCGCGCGTGATCTGCGCGAACTGGCCACCGCGCAGGAGGTAACAACGCGAGTCACCGACGTGGACGAGGCCCAGCCGGGTCCCGGCGAACAGGACGGCGGTGAGCGTGGTGCCCATGCCGTCGAGGTCGGGGTCCTGCGAGACGAGCTCGGCGATCGCCGAGTTGCCGTTCGCCACCGCCTCGCGCAGCTGGGCGAGGAGGTCGTCACCCGGCTCGTCGTCGTCGAGCGGGGCGAGGGAGGCGATGACGACCTTGCTGGCCACTTCACCCGCCGCGTGCCCACCCATGCCATCGGCGAGCGCGAGCAGGCGAGGGCCGGCGTACACGGAGTCCTGGTTGCTCGAACGCACCAGGCCCCGGTCGCTGCGGGCTGCGTAGCGGAGGACGAGAGTCATGGGCGAAGCTCGATCACCGTCTTGCCGATTCGGATGGGGACTCCGAGCGGGACCCGGAGGGGTGCAGTGACCTTAGCCCGGTCGAGATACGTGCCGTTCGTCGAGCCCAGATCTTCCACGTACCAGTCCTCACCGCGCTGGGCGATCCGGGCGTGCCGGGTCGACGCGTAGTCGTCGTCGAGCACCAGCGTGGAGTCGTCGGCACGGCCGATGAGGATCGGCCGCCCGTCCAGCGCGATGCGGGTCCCGGCCAGCGCGCCGTGGGTCACCAGGAGCTGCTGCGGCGACTTGCTGTTGCGCGGCTTCTTCTCCTTCTTGCGCCCGAAGGTCGGCACCTGGACGCGCATGCCTGACGCCGCGTAGAGGTCCGAACGGACGACTCTGAGCGCCGCGAACACGAAGAGCCAGAGCAGCACGAGGAAGCCCACCCTGGTGAGTTGTACGACCAGCTCTGGCACTTGGTGTGTCCGCTCCCGACTCTTCCGCGCAGCCGCGACGCGGGTACGCCGCGGTCCCCCCGCACGTCAATTCTGCGGGAACAGTATTCCGTGCCCGGAGTCAGCCCTGTGTACGGAACACGAGGGACGAATGACCCACCCGGATGACGTCGCCGTCGGCGAGCTGCCAGGTCTGGACCGGAGTGCCGTTCACGGTGGTGCCGTTGGTCGACCCGATGTCGGCGAGCGTCGCGCTCTGGCCGTCCCAGGTGATCTCCAGGTGCCGGCGCGAGACGCCGGTGTCGGGGAGGCGGAAGTCGGCGTCCTGGCCGCGGCCCACGACGTTCCCGCCCTGCTTGAGCGAGTACGTGCGGTTCGAGCCGTCGTCGAGCTGCAGGCTCGCCGCGAGCTGGCGCCCGGCCGCGGGCGGGGCGTAGCCGCCCTGCTGCTGGGCGTACGGGTCGCCGGCGGGCTGGCCGTACGCCTGCTGGCCGTACTGGTCGTAGCCGCCCTGCTGCTGGCCGCCGTACTGGTCGTAGCCGCCTTGCTGGGGCTGGGCGTAACCACCCTGGTCGTAGCCGCCGCCTTGAGGCTGGGCGTAACCCTGGTCGTAGCCACCCTGCTGGGGCTGGGCGTAACCACCCTGGTCGTAGCCGCCGCCCTGGGGCTGGGCGTAACCCTGGTCGTAGCCACCCTGCTGGGGCTGGGCGTAACCACCCTGGTCGTACCCGCCCTGCTGCTGGGCGTACCCCTGGTCGTAGGCACCGCCCTGCTGCGGCTGGCCGTACTGGTCGTAGCCACCCTGCTGCTGGCCGTAACCCTGGTCGTACCCGGGCTGCTGGCCACCCTGCTGTCCGTAGCCGTACTGGCCCTGCTGGCCGTACGGGTCACCCTGGTCGTATTGGCCGTAGCCGGGGGGCTGGCTCATTGCTGGGTCTCCTGCGTTGCTGGGTCGTGCCGACCGCGGTGAACCGGCGCCTGAGGGGCGGGCGTCGGGATCGACGGACGAACGGGTCTTGAACTGTCCAGTATGCAGCGCCTCGTTGCGCTCGAGTGATACGACGACGTCACCATAGGTGTCCAGGCCTTCGGCGGCGAGGTGTTCCGCCACCGCCTTGGCCAGCACCTGGGTGACCCGTTGCTCGTCACCGGCCATGCGCTCGTGGTCAGCCGTCCCCAACGACACGATGTAGTGATTCGGGGCGAGCTGCCGACCGCCTGCCAGCTCACGAACGTTCTCCTCACTCTCCCGCTCCAGGGCGATCGCCACTTCCTGCGTGACGACGTTGCCACCGAACATGCGCGCGAAAGTGTTCCCCACCAGGTTCTCGAGTCGCCTGTCGAATCTCTCGGCGCGGCCCACCGGGGAAAACCTCCTCACACTCGTGCTTCCGCACCGATCCTATCCGGGTGAGCGAGCCTCGACACGGCCCCCGGTGAAACAGGTCGGAACCACCTGCTAGTCTTCTCCTCGCTGTCGTAGAGAAGCACTCGGGCGAGTGGCGGAATGGCAGACGCGCACGGTTCAGGTCCGTGTGTCCGAAAGGACGTGAGGGTTCAACTCCCTCCTCGCCCACAGCAAAAGGGCCCCGGCTGGTCGCCGGGGCCCTTTTTTGTGCGCTGGGGGCGGACTGGGGTTCTTGTGCTCAGGTGGGGAATATCACCCGTTTGGCTCTGCGTGGTGTTCGCTCACGGCGGACCTCGAGGTGTATTACGACGCTGTTTTGGTGATCCAGTCCGCGATGGCGTCCGCCCTCGAGGTTGTTTCGATGCCCGCGTGGGGGCAGCCGGGGCCCGTTGCCTCCAGGGCGACCAGGGTGTCGTTCGTGAAGTAGGGGGCGCCCGAGTCGTAGGTGCAGGCGCTCGTGGTGATTTCCGGGGCCGCGCCGCGGACGCCCAACGTGGTCGGGGCGACCTTGGCCACCGTCACCGTGCCCTGCTGCATCCGGGTGGCCGGTTTGGGGTCGGTGCTGGTCAGGCTGCCCCAGCCGGCCAGCGTCAGCTGGTCGCCGACCTTGGGGGCGGTGCGGTTGAGCTTCATCGGGGTGACCGTGGTCACCGGGGTGTCCAGCTTGAGGAGGGCCACGTCGCTCTCCTTGGCCTGGCGCACTTCGGTGACCTTGCGGGCGATGCCCGATTCGGTTGCTTCGTCGGTCAGGCCCAGCGTCGCCGTGGTCGGGTACGGGGTCTTGCCGGACACGCGGACGCGGTTCGCGTCGTGGAAGCAGTGGCCGGTGGTCAGGAGCCAGGCGGGGGCGACCAGCGCGCCCGTGCAGTAGCTGCTGTACGTCGAGCCGTCCGGGCGGGGGATCTTCGTCATCGCGAGCTTCGCGACGAACCCGAACCGGCCCGGGGGGACGTCCGTTCCGTGGGCGACCCCTGGCGCGGCCAAGGCGGCAGGGGTGGTGGTGCTGGTCAGGATCGTCAGGACAGCAGCGGCTAGCAGGGCGCGCGGGCGCATTCTTCCCCTTCGTCGAGTTGGTGATCGACGTTCGAGGTTATTGCCGCGGCCCGGCGCGGGGAATTCCCTGGCCGGGCGTCACCCGGTGGCACACCGGGTGACACCCGGACGGACGTTGCCCGGCGGTGACGACCGCCGCGGCGGTGGCGGGAATCCCCGCCACCGCCGGGAAATCAGTTCACGCCGACCAGGTCGACGACGAAGACGAGGGTCTCGCCGGGCTTGATGACGCCGCCCGCGCCGCGGTCGCCGTAGGCCAGGTGCGGCGGGATGACGAGCTTGCGGCGGCCGCCGATCTTCATCCCCGCGACACCCTGGTCCCAGCCGGTGATGACCTGGCCGGCGCCGAGGCCGAAGCGCAGCGGCTCGCCGCGGTTCCAGGAGGCGTCGAACTCTTCGCCGGTCGAGTGCGAGACACCGACGTAGTGGACGGTGACGGCCTTGCCGGGTGTGGCCTCCGCGCCGTCGCCGACCGTGATGTCGGTGATCTCGAGGTCGGCCGGCGGGGTGCCGTCCGGGCGGTCGATCTGGGGCTTTTCCAAGGTCATGGCAGCCACCGTACCCACGCGCGCGAGGCTGCGCCGTTCGGACTACGCCCAAGGACTGAAAAACGCGAAAAGTCTTCACACTTGTCCTACTGCTCGGTAGCGTGCGCTTCGTCACTCTCCTTTGAGCGAGGGAGCCCTGATGCGACGTGGCATCCGCACCTTGACCTTGACGGCACTGGCGGGCCTGGTCGCCGGGCTCACCCAGGTCGCTGTCACCGCGCCGGCCGCCGAGGCGGCCGCGGCGCCCAACGACTACTGCGGCGGGCAGTGCAGCGACATCCTGCCGCCCGGCGAAAACGGCAACGGCACCCTCGCGGAAATCCTGGCGCACAAGGTGCTCGGCACCCGCCCGGCGCACGCGAGCGACCAGCTCGGCAAGTACTCCTCCCTGGCCGGCGGCTACCAGGCGCTGACCACGTCGACGATCAACCAGTACTTCAACGACTCCTCGTTCGGCGTCGCCGCCGACCAGGTCGCCAGCACGATCCAGCCGCGCTCCGACGTGACGATCGTGCGGGACAAGGCGCTCGGCGTCCCGCACATCACCGGCACCACCCGCGCCGGCACCGAGTTCGGCGCGGGGTACGCCGCCGCCCAGGACCGGCTGTGGCTGATGGACGTCCTGCGCCACGCCGCCCGCGGCAAGGTGACGCCGTTCGCCGGCGGCGCCGAGGCCAACCGGGAGCTCGAGCAGGACTTCTTCGCGAACGCGCCGTACACCGACACCGAGCTGCAGCAGCAGATCGACAAGGTCGCCGCGAGCGGCCCGCGGGGCGCGCAGGGCCTCGCCGACGCGCAGGCGTACGTCGACGGGATCAACAAGTACATCACCGACTCCCACAGCGGCCGCTACTTCCCGGGCGAGTACGTGCTCACCGGGCACGTCGACGCGATCACCAACGCCGGCACCATCGACCCGTTCCGGCTGACCGACCTGGTCGCGCTCGCTTCGCTGGTCGGCGCGGAGTTCGGCGCCGGCGGTGGCGGCGAGGTGCAGAACGCCGTCGCGAAGCTGGCGCTGCAGGAGCAGTACGGCGCCGTGCAGGGGGAGAAGGTCTGGCAGAGCCTGCGGTCCGAGGACGATCCCGAAGCCGTCAAGACCCTGCACGACGGCCAGAACTTCCCGTACGGCAAGACGCCGGCCAACGCGGTCGGGCAGGCCCTGCCGGACAAGGGTTCGGTGTCCGCGCAGCAGCTGGTGTTCGACAAGACCGGCTCGGCGTCGACCGCGACGCCGTCCACTGTGGACGTCCCGGCGCCCGCCGCGCAGGAGCCCGCCCGCGGGATGTTCGAGAACGGCGTGCTGCCGGGCGACATGCTGAGTGACAAGCACGGGATGTCGAACGCGCTGCTCGTGTCCGGTTCCAAGACCGCCAGCGGCCACCCGGTCGCCGTCTTCGGCCCGCAGACCGGCTACTTCGCGCCGCAGCTGCTCCTGCTGCAGGAACTGCAGGGCCCGGGCATCAGCGCCCGCGGCGCGGCCTTCGCCGGGCTGAGCATGTACGTGCTCCTCGGCCGCGGCCAGGACTACTCGTGGAGCGCGACGACGTCGGCGCAGGACATCATCGACACCTACGCGCTCAACCTGTGCGACCCGAGCGGCGCCGCGCCGACGAAGGACTCGAACTACTACACCTACCAGGGCCAGTGCCTGCCGATGGACACCGTCGAGGTGAAGAACGCCTGGAGCCCGACGGTGGCCGACGGCACCGCGGCCGGCTCGTACACCCTGCGCAGCTACCGGACGAAGTACGGGCCGGTGGTCAGCCGGGCGACCGTCGGCGGCAAACCGGTGGCCTACACGCAGCTGCGGTCCTCGTACTTCCACGAGGTCGACTCGCTGATCGGCTTCCAGGAGCTGAACGACCCGGGCTTCGTCAAGTCCGCGGCCGACTTCCAGAAGGCCGCGGCGGACATCAACTACACTTTCAACTGGTTCTACGCGGACTCCAAGGACATCGCGTACTTCAACTCGGGCGCGAACCCGGCGCGGCAGTCCAATGTGGACCCGAACATGCCGGTCTGGGGTGACCAGGGGCACGACTGGATCGGCTGGAACCCGACCGGCAACGTCGCGAACTACACCCCGGCGTCGCAGCACCCGCAGTCGGTCAACCAGGACTACTACGTCAGCTGGAACAACGCGCAGGCGAACGGCTACGCGGCCGCGGGTGCGGACAAGTCCGCCGTGCACCGCGTCGACCTGCTCGACTCGCGCGTCAAGAAGCTGATCTCCAGCGGCACCAAGGTCACCCGGGTCAACCTGACCCAGGCGATGGAGGACGCCGCACTGGCCGACCTGCGTGCCGAGCGTGTGCTGCCGCTGTTGCTGCAGGTGCTCGACAAGACGCCGACCACCGGCACGGCCGCCGACGCCGAGGCGAAGCTCAAGGCGTGGCTCTCCCACGGCCAGCAGCGCAAGGAGACTTCGGCCGGCAGCAAGGCGTACGCGGACGCCGACGCGATCCGGATCTTCGACGCGTGGTGGCCGCTCCTGGTCCAGGCGGAGTTCAAGCCGGGCATGGGTGACAACGCCTACAACGCGATGACGGGTGTGCTGGGCATCAACGAAAGCCCGTCCGGCTTCCAGAACGGCAACGGCCAGCACACGGGCCAGCCCCACAAGGGCTCGTCGTTCCAGTTCGGCTGGTGGGGTTACGTCAGCAAGGACATCCGCCAGGTGCTCGGCCAGCCGGTCGCCGGCCCGCTGGGCAGCACGTTCTGCGGCGGCGGCAACGTCACCGCGTGCCGCCAGGCGCTCGTCGACTCGCTGACCACCGCCGCGGGCCAGGCCGCGAACACCGTCTACCCCGGTGACGCGAACTGCTCCGCGGGTGACCAGTGGTGTGCCGACACGATCATCCACAACCCGCTGGGCGGCATCACGCAGGACAAGATCAGCTGGCAGAACCGCCCGACGTTCCAGCAGGTCGTCGAGTACACCGCGCACCGCGGCGACAACATCGCGAACCTCGCGCCCGGGAAGACGGTCAGCGCCACCAGCGCCGAGTCCGGCTTCTACAACTCACCGGCGTCGAACGCGATCGACGGCAACACCTCGACCCGCTGGGCCAGCGACTGGAGCGACGACCAGGCGATCACCGTCGACCTCGGCTCGGTGCAGCAGGTCTCGCGGGTCGGGCTCAGCTGGGAATCGGCGTACGGCAAGGGATACCGGATCCAGACCTCGCCGGACGCCGTCACCTGGACGGACGCGGCGGTCGTCACCGACGGGAACGGCGGGCAGGACAACGTGTCCTTCGCTCCGCAGCAAGCCAGGTTCGTGAAGCTGCAGGGTGTCCAGCGCGGCACGAAGTACGGGTACTCGCTCTACGAGTTCGAGGTGTACGCCCACTGAAGCCAGGTCGGCTCGCCTGCGGACGCGCGGGCGAGCCGGCCGTCTTCGTCACAGTGACCGGGGCATGACCTGCGGTTACGGTGAATCCATGGACGACTGGACACCCCGCACCAAGGCCATCGCCGCCGGCCGGCCGCACGGACCCGGTGAGCCGCTGAACACGCCGCTCGTCGCCACCAGCACCTACCAGGCCGGTGGCGATTTTGTGTACGCGCGGGGTGACGGCACGCCGACCTGGCACGCGCTCGAGGAGACCATCGGGGCGCTCGAGGGCGGTCACGCGACGGCGTTCGCGTCCGGGGTCGCCACCCTGTCGGCCGTCCTGGACCTGCTGCCGGTCGGGTCGCGGGTCGTTGTCCCGACGTTCAGCTACGCCGTGACCCGCGGGGTGCTGGCCCACGCGCAGAAGCTCGGCAAGCTCGCCGTCACCGAGCTCGAGCCGACCGACACCGCGGCCTGGGTGGCCGAGGCCGCGACGGCCGACCTGGTCTGGCTCGAGTCGCCGACCAACCCGACGCTCGACGTGATGGACATCCGGACCATTGCCGCCGCCGCGCGCGGCCGGGTCGTCGTCGACAACACCTTCGCGACGCCGCTGCAGCAGCGGCCGCTGGAGCTGGGCGCCGACGTGGTGGTGCACAGCGCGACCAAGCTGATCGGCGGGCACAGCGACCTGCTGCTCGGCATCACGGTGGCCAAGGATCCGGCCGTCGCCGAGGAGCTGCGTGGTGCGCGGACCCGCGTCGGGTCGACGCCGGGCGCCCTCGAAGCGTGGCTCGCGCTGCGCGGGCTGCGGACCATGCCGGTCCGGCTGGCCGAGCAGTCCCGGACCGCCGCGCTGCTGGCCGAGCGCCTCGGTGCGCACCCCGCCGTGACCCGGGTGCGGTACCCGGGCTTCGGGATGATGGTCGCCTTCGAACTGGCCGACGCCGAAACGGCCGACCGGTTCTGCGGATCGGTCCGGCTGATCCGGGCCGCCACGAGCCTCGGCGGGGTCGAAAGCCTGGTCGAGCGGCGGGCGTGGCTGCCGGGTGAGGAGCGCGTCCCGGCCGGGCTGGTCCGGTTCAGCGTGGGTCTCGAAGATCCGGAGGACCTCTGGCGCGACTTGTCCATCGCCCTCGCGGAGTAACACCAACGGCTGAATCCTCGATAGTCGCGGCATCGCAGTTTCGCTGGCTGTTTGGGAGTGGTCGTGGGTAGAACGCTGAGCCGGGTGGCCGGGATCGTCTTCGCGGGTGCGCTCGCCGCTGTGGTCGCCGCGCCGGCCGCGCTGGCGCAGACGGACACGACCACGGCGCCGTCGACGACGGAGACCAGCACGTCCGAGACCACCACGACGACGGCACCGTCGACTTCGGAGACCACGACCTCCTCTCCGGTCACGACCACCACTTCGGCGGCCCCGACCAGCGACGTCACCACGACCACGACCCCGGTCACGAGCACCACCTCGACCTCCGCCACCAGCGAGCCGCCGGTCGACGACCCGAACTACCAGGACGCCGTCGGCCACGGCTTCGTCGGCCTCGGCGGCGAGGGGATCCTGGTGGTCGCCTGCGCGTCCGGCAAGGTCGGGGGCATCCTCAGCCTGAACCTCAGCGTCACGTCGGGCCCGGACCAGGACGAGTCCGACGGCCGGTACTGGAACTACTCGGTGACCGTCTCGACGCCGCCGTCCGGCCCGACCGCCCGGTTCGCCTTCACCTGCGACGGTGTCGAGGGCATCGGGATCGTCGAGTTCGAGCAGGAGCAGCCGCCGACCTCGTCGAGCAGCACGCCGACCACCACGAGCGCCGCGCCGTCGAGCAGCGCTCCGGTCACCACCGCTCCGGTCACCACCGCGACGTCGGCGGCGCCCGGCAACAGCGCGCCGAAGGCCCAGGTCAAGGTGGCGCCCAAGGGCGGGATCGAGACCGGCTTCGGCGGTACCGCCGGATGACCGTCCGGCGGGCGGGTGTGGTGGTCGCCGCGCTCGCCGTCCTGCTGGCCGGGTGCAGCACCGCGGAACCGCAGGCGGCCGCGCCCAAGGGGCCTGTCCCGTCGTCGGGCCCGGTCAGCGTGCCGTTCAAGGGTCTCCGGCCGACGTCGGTGAAGATCCCCAAGATCGGCGCCGAGTCCAGCTTGCTCGCGGTGGCGGTGAAGACCGACGGCACGATCTCCGTCCCGTCGGTGCACACGCCGATGCAGGCGGCCTGGTACAAGCTGTCGCCGGTGCCCGGGGACGTCGGCCCGGCGATCGTGCTCGGGCACGTCGACGGCGACAAGAAGCCGGGCATCTTCTACAAGCTCAAGGACCTCGCGCCCGGCGACGAGGTGGACGTCGACCGCAGTGACGGCAAGAAGGTGAAGTTCGTCGTGGACCGCGTCACCCAGGTCCCGAAGGACACGTTCCCGCGTGACGCCGTCTACGGCAACAGCGACCAGCCGGAGCTGCGGCTGATCACCTGCGGCGGGGTGTTCGACCACGCCGAGCACAGTTACAAGGACAACATCGTCGTCTACGCGAAGCTAGCCAACGCCTGAGCCGGGGTACGGGAACTCCGGCTTCGACGCGGCTCCGGGGCACACCCAGCGCCGCATCCCGGCGTCGCAGACCGCGTACCCCCAGTTGATCAGCTGGTCCTGCACCTTCTCCGGCGTCTTCGTGAGCCGCGTCTTCGTCTCGGCGAGCGCGCGGGTCTGCTCGACCGGCGCGGGCAGCGCGTCCGGCAGCTCGAAGTTCGCGATGTTGCTGTAGGTCGCCCAGTACGTCCCGGCGAACTGCTTGTCCTGGTAGGACTTCAGCAGCGAGCCGGTGCGCAGCTCACGGACCTGGTTGTCCATCACGGTCAGCACGCGCAGCAGCTGCATCGGCCAGTTCCGCTTCGGCTTCTCGTCGTGCTTCATCTTCTTGCCGGCGTCGCTGACCAGGATGGTCGCGCGCTGGTTCTCGATCGGGTCGAGGCCGAGGTTGTCGTACACACCGGCGTCGCTGAGCACGATCTTGCGGTCGGTCCGGTGCGGGTCCGGGATCACCACCGGCGACAGCATCGGCGGGAAGGCGGACGACGCGGCGACGGCGGTGGCCAGCGGCACCTGCCCGTGCGGGCCGGGCTGCCGGAAGAACCACCACAGCGAACCGTCCTGCAGGCTCGTCGCGGTGAACACGAACTGCGGGCCGGCGGCGTCGAGGTCCGTGAGGCGGCAGTCGCCGAAGAGGTGTTCGGCGTACCGGCGCGCGAGCTCTTCACCCGCGCTGCGCCAGGGGATGAACAGCGCCTTCAGCGTCACCGGGATGTCGAGGTTGGTGCGCGCCAGCTTCCGGAGCGGCTCCACGACTTCCTTGCCGAAGTTCTCCGCGACGCCGTCGTCGCCGAACCACAGCTTGTGCCACGCGTGCGCCAGCACACCCGCGGCGATCGAACCGCCGGAGACACTGGAGACGGTGGTCAGCTTCGGCAGCCAGCCGAGTTCGTTGAGCCGCCAGAGCGCTCCCGCGTGGAAGAGCATCGCGCGGTAGCCGCCACCGGAAAGCGCCAGTCCGACGCCGTCGCGTTCCGAGGAATCCACCCGACGGAGTGTAGGGCGGTCAGCGCAACAAAGGTGTGAGAAGTGGCCGTTGCCCGGCCGGGACGTACTCGGCGTAGTTGTCGTACAACGCCTGTTTGGCCAGGTGGGCCGCGCCGGCGCCGTCGGCCGCGCGGATCGCGTCGAGCACTTCGGCGTGGTGCGCGAGCCACGCGCGCATGAGTGACGCGCGGTTGCTGGCGTGCTCCAGCTTGTCCTCGATCAGTTCCAGCACCACCCCGCGCACCACTTCTTCGCTGACCACCAGCAGGGGGTTGCGCGAGATGCGCGCGATCACCTCGTGGAAGGCGACGTCGGCGCGGCTGAACTCGGCGTAACCGCGCGAGACGCCTTCGCGCATCGACTCCAGCGCAGTGTCGAGGCCGGTGAGGTCGTCGTCCGTGCGGAGCTCGGCGGCGAGGAGGTGGGCCGAGCCGTCGAGGATCATCCGGAACTGCAGGAGCTCGGCGAGCCCGACGTGGTCGGCGCGCGCGAGCCGGTGCATGGACCGGTGCAACGCCACGGGAGACGCGGCCAGCACCTCGGGCCCGCGCGGGTCGCCGGGCCGTGACCGGATCATTTCGGCCGCCTGCAACACCCGCAGGGCTTCCCGGATCGTCGAACGGCCGACGCCGAACTGCGTCATCAGCTCCCGCTCGCTCGGCAGCCGCTCGCCCGGCTTGAGCTCACCGCTGATGACGGCCTGCTCGATCTGCTCCACGACCCGCTCGTACGCGCGGACCGGAGCCACCGGTTCGAACCGCATCCCTTGACCTCGACGTCCGTCGCGTGCAGGCTACTGGTCAGACCAGTGTACTAACTTTTTCGGGGGTCCGGGTGGCGGAGCCCCCGGCCCGGGGCGAAGTCCCGGTTGTTACAGCCCTGGAGGCCGAATGAAAGCCCGACTTCACGTGCTGGCAGTGGCGCTGCTGCTCGTGGTGTCCGGCTGCTCGGCCGGCTCGTCGGCCAGCGTTTCCGCTGGTCCGGACACACTTTCCGTCGGGTTCACGGCGGAGCCGGCGAACTTCGACTTCACCAAGACCGACGGCGCCGCGATCCCGCAGGCGCTGCTCTACAACGTCTACGAAGGCCTGGTGAAGCTCGACTCGCAGGGGCGTGTCGTGCCGTTACTCGCGAAGTCGTGGACGATCAGCCCGGACCGGAAGACCTACGACTTCCAGCTGCAGCCGGGTGTGAAGTTCAGCAACGGCGCGCCGTTCACCGCCGAGGACGTCAAGTTCTCGCTGCTGCGCGTGAAGACCGACTGGACCATCTCGATCAAGTCCACGATGGACGTCGTCGACCACGTCGACGTCGTGGCGCCGGACCACGCGCGGGTGGTGCTGTCGAAGCCGTCGAACGGCTGGCTGTTCAGCCTCACCAGCCGGCTCGGCGCGATGTTCAGCCCGACCGGTGTTGCGGACCTGGCGAACAAGCCGGTCGGCACCGGGCCGTACGTCGTCGCGGCGCGCAAGCGCGGTGACTCCGTGGTGCTCAAGGCGAATCCGACGTACTGGGGCCGGAAACCGGCGTACACCACGGTTGTCCTCAAGTACATCAAGGACCCGACCGCGCTCAACAACGCGCTCTACAGCAACGGCATCGACGTCATCTCGGCGATCACCGCGCCCGACTCGATCCCGCAGTTCCAGGCCGACGACCGGTTCCAGGTCGTCCAGGGCACGTCGAACAGTGAGGTCACGCTCGCGATGAACAACGCGCGGGCGCCGCTGAACGACCCCCGCGTCCGGCAGGCGCTGACCTACGCGATCGACCGGAAGGCGTTGCTGGACACGGCCTGGGCGGGCCGCGGCACGCTGATCGGCAGCATGGTCCCGCCGACCGATCCCTGGTACGAGGACCTGTCGAACGTCCACCCGTTCGACCCCGCGAAGGCCGAGGCGTTGCTGAGCGAGGCCGGTGCCACGAACCTGAACCTGCGGATGCGGATCCCGAACCTGCCGTACGCGGTCTCGGCCGCGCAGGTGGTGCAGTCGCAGCTGGCCGACGTCGGCGTGCGGACCACGATCGAGCCGCTCGACTTCCCGGCGGTCTGGCTCAAGCAGGTGTTCACCGACCACGACTACGACCTCTCGATCATCCAGCACGTCGAGGCGCGCGACATCACGACGTTCGGAAAGCCGAAGTACTACTGGGGTTACGACAGCAAGCGCGTCCAGCAGCTGCTGGCCGAGGCCGACAGCGGGACGCCGGAGCAGCAGGTCGCGGACATGAAGCAGGTGGCGCGGCAGCTGAACACCGACGCCGCCGCGGACTGGCTCTTCCTGTTCCCCAACGTGATCGTGGCGAAGGCCAAGGTCGGCGGGTTCGTCCAGAACCAGGTCAGCGAGTCGTTCGACCTCACCGGATTGGCGCCACGATGACGGCCAAGGTGCTGCGCCGGGTGGCGATCTTCGTGGTCAGCGTGCTGGTCGCGTCGATCGTGGTGTTCCTGTTCATGGCCGTGCTGCCGGGTGATCCCGCGCAGGTCGCGCTCGGTGTCAACGCGACACCGGAGCTGCTCGCCAAGACGCGCGCGGAGTTCGGCATCGACCGGCCGCTGGTGACGCAGTACTTCGACTGGATCGGCGGTGTGCTGCACGGCGATTTCGGCCGCTCGTACGTCACCCGCGACACCATCGGCCCGCAGCTGCTCGACCGCCTCGGCGTCACGCTCTGGCTGGTCGGCGCCGGCATGCTGGTGGCGCTGGTGATCGCGATCCCGGCGGGCACGTTCGCCGCGGTCAAGCACCGGAAAGCGTCCGGTGCCGGGGTTTCCGGACTGTCGCAGATCGGTGTTGCCATCCCCGCGTTCCTCGCCGGGATCATCCTGGTGCAGATCTTCGCCGTGCAGCTGCGCTGGCTGCCGTCGGGCGGGTGGACACCGCCGAACCAGGACTTCGGCGAGTTCTTCCGCGGTTTGGTCCTGCCCGCGTTGTCCCTCGGCCTGGTGCAGGGCGCGGTGCTCACCCGGTATGTGCGCTCGGCCGTGCTCGACACGCTCGGCCAGGACTACCTGCGCACCGCGCGCTCGAAGGGGCTGCGGCCGGGACAAGCCTTGGTGCGCCACGGCTTGCGCAACGCGTCGGTCCCGGTGGTCACGGTGCTCGGACTCCAGCTGGCGACGCTGTTGATCGGCGCGGTGGTTGTCGAGCGCGTCTTCGTGCTTCCCGGACTGGGCTCGATGCTGCTGGACGCCGTCGCGTCGCGCGACCTGCTGACCGTGCAGGGGATCGTGCTCGTGCTGGTGGTCGGCGTGCTGCTGGTCAACTTCGTCGTCGACGTCCTCTACACCGTGCTCGACCCGCGATTGCGAGGTTCGTGATGCGCAATCTCGTCATCGGTGGGGTGCTCGTCGGGCTGGTCGTGCTGGCCGCGGTGCTGTCGTTCTTCTGGACGCCGTTCGACCCGGTGAAGGTCGACGCGGCGCACCGGCTCCTGGGCTTCGGCGGCTCGAATTTGTTCGGCACCGACAAGTTCGGGCGTGACCTGCTGAGCCAGCTCATGGTCGGCGCGCGGACGACGTTGTACGTCGGTGTGGTCGCGGTCGGTATCGCCGCGGTGATCGGCACGCCGCTGGGCATCCTGGCCGGGATGTCGCCGCGGTGGCTGGGCGAGTTCGTCATGCGGGTCAACGACCTCGTGCTCGCGTTCCCCGCGCTGCTGCTGGCGATCATGTTCGGCGCGGTGTTCGGGGCGGACACGCTGACCGCGATGGTGGCGATCGGCATCGCGACCATCCCGTCGTTCGCTCGGATCGCCCGCTCCGGGACGCTGCAGGTGATGAGCACCGAGTTCGTGCTCGCCGCCCGCGCCGGCGGCCGGTCGCGGCTGACCATCGCCGTGCGGCACGTGCTGCCGAACATCTCGGGGCTGCTGATCGTGCAGGCGTCGGTGTCGTTCGCGATCGCCGTGCTCGCCGAAGCGGCGCTGTCGTTCCTCGGCTTCGGAACGCGGCCGCCGACCCCGTCGTGGGGCCGGATGCTGCAGGAATCCCAGGAACTGCTGACCGTGCAGCCGCGGCTGGCGCTGGTGCCGGGCATCGCGATCGCCGTGGCCGTGCTCGGGTTCAACCTCCTCGGTGACGGCCTGCGCGACCGCCTCGATCCGCGATTGGCGGCGAAGGTATGACGCTCTCGGTTTCGGGGCTCAGCGTGAACTCGCTGGTCAAAGATGTCTCCTTCACCATCGGCGCCGGTGAGCGGGTCGGCCTGATCGGCGAGTCCGGGTCCGGGAAGTCGTTGACGGCGTTGTCGATCATGGGCTTGCTGCCCGAAGAGCTGCGCGCGTCCGGCTCGGTGCGCCTCGGTGATCGCGAGCTGTTGGAAATGTCCGAAAGGGACATGTCCCGGTTGCGCGGTGACGAGCTGGCCATGGTGTTCCAGGAGCCGATGACGGCGTTGAACCCGGCCATGCGCGTCGGCCGCCAGGTCACCGAGCCCGGGCGCATCCACGGTCGCCGTCGATCCGCCGAGGAGCTCCTCGACGCGGTCGGGTTGCCGGGCACGGCTCGCGCGTACCCGCACCAGCTCTCCGGCGGGCAGCGGCAGCGGGTGGTGCTCGCGATGGCGCTGGCCAACGAGCCGGCACTGCTGATCTGCGACGAGCCGACCACCGCCCTCGACGTCACCGTCCAGGCGCAGATCCTGTCGCTGATCAAGACTTCTTTGCCCGCCGAGAGCGCGTTGCTGTTCATCACGCACGACCTCGCGGTGGTCGCGTCGGTGTGCGAGCGCGTCCTCGTGATGCTGGACGGCGAGATCGTCGAAGCGGGCTCGACGGGCGAAGTGCTGACGCAGCCGAAGCACGAGTACACGCGCAAGCTCCTGGACGCCTCGGACCTGGAGGCCCGGCGATGATCATCGAAGTCCGCGACCTCGAACGTCGTTACGCCCGCCGGGACGTCCACGCGCTGCGCGGAGTCAGCTTCGACGTCGAGGCGGGGCAGCGGTTCGGCATCGTCGGCGAGTCCGGTTCGGGCAAGTCCACGCTGGTCCGGCTGCTGGCCGCGCTCGACAAGCCGACCGCGGGCACCGTCTCGTTCCAGGGCCGGCGCATCGACAACCTGCCGGAACGCAAACTCGGCTTCCTGCGGTCGGAGCTGCAGATCGTCTTCCAGGATCCGATGGGCTCGCTCGACCCGCGGATGCGGGTGGCCGACATCATCTCCGAACCGCTGGGCCGCCGGAACCCGAAGCTCGTCGACGAGCTGCTGGCGGCGGTCGGCCTCCCGGCGGACGCGGCGGGGCGCTACCCGCACCAGTTCTCCGGCGGCCAGCGGCAGCGCATCTCCATCGCCCGCGCGCTCGCGCCGAGCCCGAGCGTGCTGATCGCCGACGAGCCGGTCAGCGCGCTCGACGTCTCCGTGCGCGGCCAGATCCTCGACCTGCTCGGCTCGCTGGTGGAGCAGTTCGCACTGACGCTCATCTTCGTGTCGCACGACCTCGGTGTGGTCCGGCACGTCTGCGACCGGGTCGCGGTGATGCGCCGCGGCGAGATCGTCGAGCTGGGTGACGTGTCCCAGGTTTACGACGCACCGGAGCACGAGTACACCCGGGAGCTCCTGGCCGCGGCGCCGAACCTGCGGGCGGAGCTGGCCCGGCTGAGCGGAGGTGACGATGCCTGAGTACCCGGACGGCCTGCCGGTCGGCGCGGAATGGGTGTCCACTGTGGACGCCGCGGAAATCGTTTTCCCTTACGACGGGAGCGTGGTCGGCACCGCGCCGCTCGGGACGCCGGAGCTGGCTCGACGTGCTGTCGACGAAGCTGTCGCCGTTGCGCGCGAAGTGGCTTCGCTGCCTTCGCGGACCCGCCGCAAGCTGCTCAACGATGTCGCGCTGGCGTTGACCGCGAAGCGCGAGGAGTTCGAGAACCTGCTCGTCCTGGAGACGGGCAAACCGCTGGTCGACTGCCGCGTCGAGGTCGCGCGCACGATCGTCACCTGGGAAGCCGCCGCCGAAGAGGTGTCACGGCTGCACGGCGAGACCGTCCCGCTGGACCTGCTGCCCTCGGGTGACGGCCTGGTCGGGTTCTGGAAGCGCAAGCCGATCGGGGTGGTGGTCGGCATCGCGGGCTTCAACTACCCGCTGCTGCTCGCGTCGCACAAGATCGCGCCGGCGATCGCCGCGGGCTGCCCGGTGATCGTCAAACCCGCGCCGCAGACCCCGTTGGCCACGCTGTGGCTGGTCCACCTGGTCCGGTCGGTCGCGCCGGTTGCCGCGATGGTCCAGCTGGTCACGGGTGACGCGTCCGTCGGCGCCGCGCTGACGACCGACCGCCGGATCGGCGCGGTCTCGTTCACCGGCTCGGCCGCGGTCGGCCACCGCATCGCCCGCGACGCGGCTCCGACGAAGACGTTGCTGGAGCTGGGCTCGAACGCCGCCTTGGTCGTCGCCGAGGACGCGGACCTCGACGCGGCCGCGGACGCCGTGCTGCGCGGCGGGTTCTACGCCTCCGGACAGGCGTGCATCTCGGTCCAGCGCGTGCTGGTCGTCTCGTCGGTCGCCGAAGACTTCACCGAACGGCTGCTGGCCCGGCTCGACGAGGTTGTCATCGGCGATCCGCGTGACGAGAAGACGCGGGTGTCGGCGCTGATCGACCCTGCTTCCACCGACCGCGTCGCCGCGTGGATCAAGAAGTCCGGCGCCCGCCAGGTCGGCGGTGGTGTTGACGGCACAGTGCTGCGGCCGACCGTCTTGCTCGACGTCCCGGACGGCGTCGAAGCCTGGGACGAGGAGATCTTCGGCCCGGTCGTCTGCCTGCGCACGGTGTCCGATGTGGACGAAGCCTTCGCCGCGGTGAACGCGTCCCGCTACGGCCTCCACGCGAGCATCTACAGCCGGTCCCTGAACACGGCGTTCCGCGCGCTCGACGAGCTGGAGGTCGGCGGCGTTGTGGTCAACGAAGTGCCCGGGTTCCGCTCGGACACCATGCCGTACGGCGGGGTGAAGGACTCCGGCATCGGCCGTGAAGGGCCCCGGTTCGCCGTCGAAGAGCTGACCGTGACGAGGATGGCGGTGCTGCGCCCGTGAGCTACGAGAACCTCTTCCGGCTGGACGGCCGCCGGGCCGTGGTGCTCGGCGCGGGCGGCATCGGCGCCGAGGCGGCACGGGCGCTGGCCGCGCACGGCGCTGACGTGATCTGCGCGGACCGGGACGTCGAGGCCGCGCGTGAGGCCGGCGTCGGCGAGGCGTACGAGATCAACCTGCTCGAACCCGGGGCGGTCGACCAGGCCGCGAGCGACCTCGGCCCGCTCGACATCGTGGTGCTGACGGCCGCGACCAACGTCCGCAAACGGTTGCTGGACTACACCCGCGAGGAGTTCGACCGGGTCATCGCGCTGAACCTCGGGGTGACGTTCGAGGTCGTCCGGGCGTTCGGCGCCGACATGGTCGCGCGCGGGCGGGGGAGCATCATCGGCTTCTCGTCGATCCGCGGCACCACCGTCGAGCCCGGCCAGGGCCCGTACGCGGCCACAAAAGCCGGGCTCGTCCAGCTGTTCCGGACGGCGGCGGCGGAGTTCGGCCCGGCCGGCGTCCGGGTCAACGCGATCGCCCCCGGCGTCGTCGAGACCCCGCTGACCGCGCAGATCAAGGCGAACCCGGAGTGGTACGACGCGTACGCGCAGAAGAGCGCGTTGGGTCGCTGGGCGCGTCCGGACGAGCTCGCCGGCGCCGTGGTGTACCTCGCTTCGGACGCTTCGTCGTTCGTGACCGGCTCCGTGCTGGCGGTGGACGGCGGCTGGACCGCCGTCGACGGCCGCTTCGAACCGCCTGCTTCGTAAGGAGGGCTCATGACCGAGCTGCCCGATCTGACCGCCGTCGACCTCGTTGCGCAGTTCCGCGCGAAGACGCTCTCGCCGGTCGAGGTCACCGAAGCCGTTCTCGCACGTATCGACGCGCGAGAGCCGGAGCTGCACGCGTTGTACGCGTACGACCCTTCGGCGGCTCTCGACGATGCGAAGGCCTCCGAAGCGCGCTGGGCGTCCGACGAACCGCTGGGCCCGATCGACGGTGTCCCGCTGACGCTCAAGGAGAACATCGCGACCCGCGGCACCCCGGTCCCGCTGGGCACCGCGGCGACCGCGCTCGTTCCCGCCGCCGAAGACGCCCCGGCGGCCGCGCGGATCCGCGAGTCCGGCGGTGTCCTGCTGGCCAAGACGACCATGCCGGACTACGGGATGCTGACGTCCGGGCTGTCCAGCTTCCACACGACCGCGCGGAACCCGTGGGTGACGTCGGCTTCGCCGGGCGGGTCGAGCGCGGGTGCGGGAGCCGCGGCCGCCGCCGGGTACGGCCCGCTGCACGTCGGCACCGACATCGGCGGCTCGATCCGGCTGCCCGCGGGCTGGTGCGGCCTGGTCGGGCTGAAACCGAGCTTCGGCCGGGTGCCGGTCGACCCGCCGTTCCTCGGCCGGGTCGCCGGGCCGATGACCCGCACCGTCGCCGACACGGCGTTGCTGATGAGCGTGCTGTCCGCGCCCGACCCGCGTGACCACCTGAGCCTGCCGCCGGAGGACCTGCCGTGGTCGTCGCTCGACGGCTCCCTCGCGGGACTGCGTGTCGGGCTGCACCTCGACTCCGGCCCCGGCCTGCCGGTGGACCCGGCGACCCGCGACGCCGTCACCGCGGCGGCCCGGGTCTTCGAGGCCGCGGGCGCGGTGGTCGAGCCGCTCGGGCCGTTCCTCACTCGCGAGATGCTCAGCGGCCTGGACGTCTTCTGGCGCACGCGCGCCTGGTCGGACATGGCGGTGCTGCCGCCGGAGCGCCGCGCGAAGGTCCTGCCGTACATCGCGGACTGGGCGGCGGGCGGCGCCGAGGTGCCCGGCGTCGACGTCTACCGCGGTTTCGCCCAGATCGACTCGATCAGCGTGGCGACCCTGCGCGCGACTCAGCCGTTCGACGTCGTCCTGTCGCCGACCTGCCCGGTCGCGGCCCCGCCGGCGGAGTGGGCGTCCCCGACGAACGACCCGGCGCGGCCGTTCGAGCACATCGGGTTCACGGTGCCGTACAACATGTCCGGCCAGCCCGCGGTGTCGCTGAACTGCGGTTACACCGACGACGGCCGCCCGATCGGCCTCCAGCTCTCCGGGCGCCGCTTCGACGACGTCGGTGTCCTGCGCGCGGCCGCGGCGTACGAGCGGCTTCGCGAGCCTCAGCGTCCCTGGCCGATCGGGTAGGGAAGAAGATCCGGGCCCGCGGCGAAGTGGTGGTGGAACTGACGCCGACGGGAAGGATCTCCATGACAGAGGCAGCCACATGACGGCGGCCCCGGTGCTCGGCGCCGAGTCGTTCACCGAGGTGCACGACCGCCACTTCGCGGCCGTCTACCGGTACGTGGCGGGGCGGCTCGGCGCCCAGGCGGCGGAAGACGTCGCCGCCGAGACGTTCCTGGTCGCCTTCGACCGCCGGAAGACGTTCGACGCCACCCGCGGCGACCTGCGGGCCTGGCTGTTCGGCATCGCCACGAACCTGGTGTCGAGGCATCGCCGCAAGGAGGCCCGGCACTACCGCGCGCTCTCGCGGCTCGAGGTGCCCCGGCCCGCCGAAGGCCACGAAAACCGCATCGTCGTGGCCGGGCAGCTGGGAAAAGCGTTGTCGCGGTTGACCGCCGGCGAACGCGACGTCCTGCTGCTGGTGGCCCTCGCCGACCTCGGTTACGCGCAGGTCGCCGAAGCACTCGGCATCTCCCCGGGCACGGTCGGCTCCCGGCTGACGCGCGCCCGCAAGAAGCTCACTCCCGTTCTCTCCCCGGAGGCCACCGATGAATGACCTGGAGACGCTGCGCACCGCGCTGCTCCCGGAAGACCCCAGCCACGACGTCGCCGACCGGAGCCGCCACCGGCTCCAGAACCACATGCTCGTCGGCCGCCGCCGCCGTCGTGTCGGCCCGATCGCCCTCGGCGCGGGGGTGCTCGCCGCCGCGGTCGCGGCCGGCGTCGTGGTGGCGACCCTGCCCGGCACCCCGGCGCCGGCGCCGTCCCCGCAGGCCGCGGCGCCGGTCGCCGTCACCGGCCAGGAGGTTCTGCTGGCCGCGGCCACGGTGGCCGCGCAGGTGCCGGCGAGCACCGGCACGTACTGGCACGTCAAGATCAACGCGTCCGAGACCTACGAGTACTGGACCAAGGCCGACGGGCACGTGTGGTTCCTTGGCGCGAAGACCAGGGGCCGGGTCATGCCGCTGGGCGAGCTGCCCTTCCGGCTGGGTGGCGCGGAGGTGACCATGGCGAAGATCCAGACCCTCCCCGCCGAGCCGGCGGCCTTGCGGGACTGGATCACGAACCTGGTGGCGCACAGCGACATCCGGACGAGCGGGGGCCCGCTGACCGCGGACCAGCGTCAGCAGGCGGTGCTCGAAGGCCTGGTCTCGCTCGTGTCCACGCTGCCCGCGCCCCCGGCGGTCCGGGCCGCGTCGTTCCGGGCGATCGCGGCGTACCCGGGGGTGCGGGCGGTCGGCGCGGTGCCGGGCGGGCAGGGCCTGCAGCTGCCGCCGCCGGGAGGGGGACTGCTCGTCGTCGACCCGGCGACCAGCCGGGTGAACAAGACGTCGACGTACGTGACCGCGGACGGCGCGATCGCCACCGCGGCCGAGGGCACCACCTTCGGGATCAGTGCCGAGTGGACGGACAGCCTGCCGAAGTGAAAGACCGGTGGCCGGGCCTGCGCGCCCGGCCACCGGGGCTCAGCTCTTGACCGCCTCGGCCAGCGCGAGCACGCGGCGCGCGTTGTCGACGTGCAGGTTTTCGATCATCCGGCCGTCCACAGTGACCACGCCGCTGCCGGCCTGCTCGAAGGCCTCGATGATCCGCCGTGACCGGTCGATCTCCGCTTCGGACGGCGCGAAGATCCGGTTGCACGGCTCGACCTGGCCCGGGTGGATGAGCGTCTTGCCGTCGAAGCCGTACTGACGGCCCTGGACGCACTCCTCTTCGAACCCGGAAAGGTCCTTCACGTCGTTGTAGACGCCGTCGAGGATCACCTTGCCGGTCGCCCGGGCGGCCAGCAGGCACAGCGAAAGCCCGCCGAGCAGCGGGCCGCGGCCCGGGACGAACTCCGCGTGCAGCTCCTTGGCCAGGTCGTTGGTGCCCATCACCAGCACGGTCAGCCGCTCGGACGCCGCCGCGATCTCCTCGGCGTGCAGCATCGCGACCGGCGTTTCGACCATCGCCCAGATCTTCGTGTGCTCCGGCGCGCCGCCCAGCTCCAGCGCGCGCTCGATGTTGTGCACTTCGGAGGCCGAGTTCACCTTCGGCACGACGACCGCGGCCGGCCCGGCGGACGCGGCCGCGCGCAGGTCGGCGTCGTGCCACTCGGTGTCCAGGCCGTTGACGCGGATCGTCACCTCGCGCGTCCCGTACGAACCGACGGCAGCGCAGACGCGTTCGCGTGCGGCTTCCTTCGCGTCCGGCGCGACGGCGTCCTCGAGGTCGAGGATCAGCGCGTCGGCGGGGATGGTCTTGGCCTTCTCCAGCGCACGTTCGTTGGCGCCCGGCATGTAGAGGACGGAGCGTCTCGGCTTCAACTCGGTCATCCCAGGATCTCCTTGGTGGCGGCGTCGTAGGCGGCCGCGAGTTCGGGGTCGTCCGCCGCGAGGGCGTCGGCCAGTTCGGCGACCACGCGGCACTGCTTCACCGACGCGTCGTCCTGCATCTTCCCGTCGATCATCACCGCGCCGGTGCCGTCGCCCATCTCGGCGATCACGCGGCGCGCCCAGGCCACATCGGACGGCGAAGGCGAGAACACCTTCTTCGCGATGTCGATCTGCACCGGGTGCAGGCTCCACGCGCCGACACAGCCGAGCAGGAACGCGTTCCGGAACTGGTCCTCACACGCGACGACGTCGCGGATGTCCCCGAAGGGCCCGTAGTACGGCAGGATCCCGTGCATCGCGCAGGCGTCGACCATCCGCGCGACCGTGTAGTGCCAGAGGTCCTGCTGGTAGGTCGTGCGGCCTTCGTTCAGGTCGTCACCCGTCGGGTCGGTGCGCACCAGGTAACCCGGGTGCCCGCCGCCGACGCGGGTGGTCTTCATCCGGCGGCTCGCGGCCAGGTCGGCCGGGCCGAGCGAGATGCCCTGCATGCGCGGGCTCGCGCCGGCGATCTCCTCCACATTGGCCACGCCGCTCGCCGTCTCGAGGATCGCGTGGACCAGCAACGGCTTCGTCAGCCCGGCCCGCGCTTCGAGCTGGGCCAGCAGCCGGTCGACGTAGTGGATGTCTTGCGCGCCCTCGACCTTGGGGACCATGATCACGTCGAGCTTGTCGCCGATCTCGGTGACGAGCGTCACCAGGTCGTCGAGCACCCACGGCGAGTCCAGGCTGTTGACGCGCGTCCACAGCTGCGTCTTCCCGAAGTCGTTCGCCTTGGCGATCGCGACGAGGCCGGCGCGCGCGGCCTCCTTGCGGTCGGCGCGCACGGCGTCCTCGAGGTTCCCGAGCAGGACGTCGACCTTCTTCGCGATGTCGGGCGCCTTCGCGGCCATCTTCTCGTTGCTCGGGTCGAAGAAGTGGATCATCCGGGACGGCGTCACCGGGATCTCCCGCACGGGGGCGGGCGCGCCCAGGGCGAGCGGGGCGAAGAAGTCCTTCGGGGAGCGCATCGGTCCTCCACAGCGACGACTAAGTAACTGGCGGGTAACTTTAGTCGGGCGCGCGCGACACCGCTGCGGCGCAAGTCACCGCCGTGGGGGTGACGGCGGACAACCGCAGCTCAGCCACCTGCGTCCACTGTGGATTTTCCCCCGGTTGCGCCGAACGGCCTAATCGGACGAAGTGCCTTCGGTAGTCGGTTGCGGGCGGACGGTAGTGCCACTCACCTCGCGATCACTCGGTTGGCCGCACCGTTCGACCGAAGTCCCATGACCGCCTACCGACCGGTCATCGACCGCTGGCCGCCGCCGATCGCAGCCACTCGCACTACCCGGCGACGCCGCGCCGCCGCGCTGTTAGACAGATTGAGTGCCGGTTTTCACCGGTCACGAAGCGGTGCAGGTTAGAAGGAGGCGGACTCGTGGCGGCTACACCTCAGAACACCGAGCGCTCGACGGTCGCCGGTGGCGCGAAGCGCAGCCGGTCGATGCCGAGCCGGGTGGTGCCGCCGATCGAGCTTCCCGCGAGCGCCGACGAACTCGCCCGCGCCGCCGCGGCCCAGCTGGGCTGGAACGGCGTGGTGCTCCCCGAGATCACGATCCTGGGCCGCAAGGTCTGCGTGGTCGCCAAGCTGCGCACCGACGTGCACGCCGAACGCATCGCGATGGGTGCCGGCCCGGTGGCCGACCGTGCCACCGTCGACACCTGGACCTGGCCGGAGCTGGCCGGAACCGCCCCCGCCCCGGCCGCCGAGATCGTCGGCGTCCTGGCCGTCGCGCGCCACTGGCGCACCGCGATGGCCTCCGCGGTTCCGTTCGCCCGCTACGGCGAGGCCGCGATGGTGCTGCCGTCGCCGGCCGTGCTGACCGAGGACTACGTCGGCAACTGCCTGCCGCGGGCCCGGGCGTACGGCCTCGCGATCGTGACGGCGGACCCGAACGCGGTCGTCGACCTCGACCTCGAGGGCCGCACCGAGCGTGTGGTGCTGGCCGAGGACCCGGTCTCCCGCCTGATGAACGAGATCGTCTACGACCACCTGCTCCGCACCGCCGAGGCGCCCGCTTCGCACTAAGGTCGGCTCCATGCGAGTCGTCATTGCTGGTGGACACGGTCAGATCGCGCTGCGGCTGGAGCGGCTGCTTGCCGCGCGCGGGGACGAAGCGGTCGGGATCATCCGGAATCCCGCCCACGCGGCGGACCTCGAGGCGGCCGGTGCCCGAGCCGTCGTGCTCGACCTCGAAAACTCCGATGTGGACGCCGTCGCCGCGGTGCTGAAGGGTGCCGACGCCGCGATCTTCGCGGCCGGCGCCGGACCGGGCAGCGGCACCGCCCGCAAGGACACTGTGGACCGTGGCGCGGCGGCGCTGTTCGCCGACGCGGCCGAGCGGGCAGGGGTCCGCCGGCACATCCAGGTCGGCTCGATCGGTGCCGACAACCCGGAGAACCCCGACGTCACCGAGGAGTTCCGGCACTATCTGCGCGCCAAACGCGCGGCGGAAGACGACCTCAAGGCCCGCGACCTCGACTGGACGATCCTTCGCCCGGGCGCACTGACCGACGACCCGGGCACCGGCCTGGTGCTGCTCGCCGAGCGGACCGACCGCGGCCCGATCCCGCGTGACGACGTCGCCGCGGTGCTCGTCGGCCTGCTCGACGCGCCCAAGACCGCGCGCCGCACCCTGACGCTGATCTCCGGTGAGGTCGCGATCGACGAAGCGATCTCAGCACTGTGATCACCCAGGCATCCAGGGAAATCGCCGTCTTCAGCGGCAGCGCGCACCCCGAACTGGCCGAAGAGATCTGCGCCGAACTGGGCATCCCGCTGCAGCCGACGGAAATCCGGCGGTTCGCGAACGACTGCCTCGAGGTGCAGTTGCAGGCGAACTGCCGCGAGCGGGACGTCTTCATCATCCAGCCGCTGGTGAAGCCGGTGCAGGAGCACCTGGTCGAGCTGCTGCTGATGCTCGACGCGGCGCGCGGGGCGTCGGCGTCGCGGATCACCGCTGTGATGCCGCACTACTCGTACGCGCGCTCGGACAAGAAGGACGCGCCGCGCATCTCCCTCGGCGGCCGCCTGGTCGCCGACCTGCTGACCACGGCCGGCGCGAACCGCGTGCTCGCGATGACCCTGCACTCGCCGCAGGTCCACGGCTTCTTCAGCGTCCCGGTCGACCACCTGCACGCGCTGCAGGAGCTGGCCAAGCACTTCCGGCAGTACGACCTCTCGCGCACCACCGTCGTCTCACCCGACCTGGGTAACGCGAAGGAGGCGTCGCACTTCGCGCGGCTCCTCGGTGTCCAGGTCGCGGCCGGGGCGAAGGAGCGCTTCCCGGACGACCGCGTCCAGATCAGCTCGGTGATCGGTGAGATCACCGGCCGCGACGTGATCGTGCTCGACGACGAGATCGCCAAGGGCAGCACGGTCATCGAGCTGCTGGACAAGCTCCTCGAGCTGGAGCCGCGGTCGATCCGCGTCGCCTGCACACACGGGCTGTTCGCGGCGAAGGCCATCGAGCGGATCGGCAGTCGCGCGGAGGTGCTGGAGATCGTCTGCACCAACACGGTCCCGGTGCCCGAAGAGGAGCGCACCGAGAAGCTGAAGATCCTGTCGATCGCACCGGCCATGGCCGAGGCGATCCGCCGGATCCACAACGGCGAATCGGTCTCGGCGCTCTTCTAGGCCGGCCCGAGCACCCGGTCCAGGTAGGTGTTCGTGAAGACGCCGTTCGGGTCGGTTTCCTTGCGCACACGCAGGAAGTCGTCGAAGTGCGGGTAGCGCGAGCGGAGGACGCCGGCGTCGAGGTCGTGCATCTTGCCCCAGTGCGGGCGGCCGCCGACCGCGCCGGCGATCTTCTCGAACGCGCTGAAGTACTCGCGGTACGGCATGCCGGTGAACTGGTGGATGGCGATGTAGGCGGAGTCGCGGCCCTGCGCGGTCGACAGCCAGATGTCGTCGGCCGCTGCGACCCGCACCTCGACCGGGAACATCACCGGGTCCTTCAGCGTCGGCACCACGGCGCGTAGTTCGGCGAGCACGTCGAGCACTGATTCACGTGGAACAGCGTATTCCGTTTCGGTGAATCGGACGTTGCGCGCGGTGACGAAGACGCGGTGCGAGAGGTCGCTGTACTCACGCGCGGACAGCATGTTCGACGCGAAGCTGTTGAGCGACCGCACGAGCCGCGGCATCAGCCGGCCCGTCCGGCAGAGTCCGCCGAACGCCACGTTCTCCATGATCTGGTAGTCGACGAACTCGCGGACCTTGCTGAGCGGCTGCGCCGTCTCGGTCCGGTTGTTGCGCTTGACCAGGGCATTCTTGCCGTAGGGGAACCAGTAGAACTCGAAGTGCTCGTTGTCCGCGGCGAAGTCGTGGAAGCCCTCGAGGACCTGCTCCAGCGGCTCCGGCCGTTCCTGCGCCCGCAGCACGAACGACGGCTCGCACTGCAGGGTCACCGTGGTGATGACACCGAGCGCGCCGAGGCCGACGCGGGCGGCGGCGAAGAGGTCGGGGCGTTCGTCGGCTGAGCAGGTGACCACCGAGCCGTCACCCAGCACGAGCTCGAGCGCGACGATCTGGGTGGCGATGCCGCCGAGCCGCGCGCCGGTGCCGTGGGTGCCGGTGGAAATCGCGCCGGCGATGGTCTGTGCGTCGATGTCGCCGAGGTTGGTCATGGCCAGCCCGAGCGTGTCGAGCTCGGCGTTGAGCCGGCGGATCGTGGTGCCGGAGCGGACGGTGACGTGCCCGGTCTCGAGGTCCACCCGCTCGACGCCCGTCCAGTGGCGCAGGTCGAGCGCGTCGGAGTCGGCGACGGCGATCGCGGTGAAGGAGTGGCCGCTGCCCCAGGGGCGCACGGTCCGGCCGGCTGCGGCGATGGCTTGGACGGTCGCCGCGATCTCGGCCACGCTGCGCGGCTGGTGAACGTGCTGCGGTGAGGCGGACGCAGTGCCCGCCCAGTTGGTCCACCGGGTCATGCGCGCCCCCTCCATCGGTCGAATGTCCGAGACAGTATGTGAACAGTATTCGCGTTTCAAGCTTTGTTGTCGTACTTTAGACCTCGTGACCAGTGCGACGGTGTACGACTTGGCGACCAAGGACCTCGATCCACCCTTGGCCGTGGTCGACTTGGCTGCCTTCGACGCGAACGCCGACGACCTCCGCCACCGCGCGGCGGGCAAGCCGATCCGCGTTGTCAGCAAGTCGGTGCGCTGCCGCGCGTTGCTGGAGCGGGTGCTCGCGACACCGGGCTTCGAAGGCCTGATGTGCTACTCGCTCGCCGAAGCCGTCTGGCACGTCGAGCAGGGCACCACCGACAACATCGTGGTCGCCTACCCGACGGCCGACCACGAGGCGCTCCGCCGCCTGGCCGCGTCCGATCCCGCTCGCGCGGCCATCACGATCATGGTCGACTCGCCTGAGCACCTGGACCTGGTGGACGCCGCCCTCGGTCACGGCCACCCGGAGATCCGCGTCTGCCTGGAGCTGGACGCGTCGTGGCGCCCGCTGCCGGGAGTCCACGTCGGCACCCGGCGTTCCCCGATCTTCACCCCGAAGCAGGCGACGACGTTCGCTCGCCAGATCGTGGCGCGGCCGGGGTTCCGCCTGGTCGGCGTCATGGCGTACGAGGGTCAGATCGCCGGCCTCGGCGACGCGGCCGGCCGCCGGCTGAACCAGCTGGTGATCGGCTGGATGCAGCGCCGCTCGGCGTCGGAGCTGAACCGCCGTCGCGGCGAGGTCGTCCGCGCGGTCGAGTCGGTCACCCCGCTGGAGTTCGTCAACGGCGGCGGCACCGGCAGCATCGAATCCACGGGCGCCGACGCGGTGGTCACCGAGATCGCAGCCGGCTCGGGCTTGATCGGCCCCACGCTCTTCGACGGCTACACGCGCTTCAAGCCCCGCCCGGCAGCACTGTTCGCACTCCCGGTGGTCCGCCGCCCGACCCGCAAAATCGCCACACTGTATTCCGGCGGCTACATCGCTTCAGGGCCAACAGGACCTTCGCGCCAGCCGACGCCGTACCTCCCGACCGGCCTGAAGTTCCTCGGCTTCGAAGGAGCAGGCGAAGTCCAGACACCGGTGACGGGCCGCGCGGCCCGCATGTTGCAGCTGGGCGACCGGGTGTGGCTGCGGCACGCAAAGGCCGGCGAGCTCGCCGAGCGGTTCACGCACTACCACTTGGTGCTGGGCGACCGGGTGGAGCGCACGGTCCCGACGTACCGCGGCGAGCACCAGAACTTCGGCTGAGTCACCCGGCCGCGGCCTTCGCGGCCCGCTCGACTTCCGCGTGACGGTTTTGGCCCGCGGCCGCACTTTCTGCGTCCATCCCCACCGTGCCGTCGAGCTGTTCACGCAGGATGTCGGCGTGCCCGGCGTGCCGGTTGATCTCGGTGAGGAAGGTGACGAGCACCTTGAAAAGCGTCACGTCCGGCCGCGGCCACCACGGCACATGTCCGGCGGAATCAAGCTCGAGGCCGGCGATCGTCGTGTCGGAGTGCGCCCAAACCCGCCGATAACGCTCAACGATCTCGGCGCGCGTCTCGTCCTCGGTCGCCCACATGTCGGTGCCCCGCGCCGGCAGCGGTTCCGGGAACGGCCGCCCGAAGACCTCACCGAAGTACCTGGCCTCCCAGGTCGACAGGTGCTTGACCAGCCCGAGCAGATTCGTCCCGGTCGCCGTCAGTGGCCGCCGGACGTCGTATTCGTTGAGCCCGTCGAGCTTCGAGAGCACCGCCTCGCGAATCCAGCGGAGCTCGTCGTGCAGGTAGGTCTTCGCATCGTTGTCGGTCACGGAAACGAGCTTGCCGCAAATCCCCAACCCGCGAGCGCGGCCCATCCGGCTTGCCCAGCCCGGCTCCGAGCTCGCAGCTACTCGCTCGCCCGACCCGCTCCAAGCCGCAACCACCCGCTGGCCCGACCCAGCCCGCGAGCCGCAGTCGTCCGCTTGCCCGACCCCGGTCCTTAGCGCAGTCCGCCTCCGCCAACCAGCCGTCGGCCTCAAGCGCGGCTCGCCCCATCGCCTAGCTACCCACCGAGCGCGGCCCGCCCGAATGTCTGGCACCGAGCGCGGCCTGGCTTTGCGATCCGGCCCGAAGCGCAGCCCGCCTCCGCTAGCCCGCCCCTCAGTCCCGAGCGCTGCTCAACCCACCGACCGACCCCCGAGCGCAGCCCGCCCTTCCCTGGGGGAACCCCCGCTTCCAGTCTATCGGCGCCCACCGACAAACCCGGGTCAACCAGGGGACTTGTCCACAGCTGTGCATACCTGTGGACAACTTCTGTGGACAGCTAAGACTGCTCCCCGAACCGAGCCGCGAGATACCCCTTCACCACGTACTTGGCCTCAGCCACGATCTTCTCGTCGCCGCTCGGCTCCTTCCGGAACGCCAGCTTGAGCAGCGCGTCCGCCACCTCGTTCGCGATGCCGATGGCGAACCGCAGATCCTCCACCGGCCGGTCCACCTGCCCCGACAACAGGTCCGTCAGGGAATCGACGATCACCGCGTTGTTGTCGCGGGTCTCGTCGAGGAGCTGGCGGTCGATGATGTCGCCGAAGTGGACCTTGGAAAAGCCCGGCACGGACCGGTGCATCTCGAGGTAGATGTCGAGGATCGAGTCGACGACGTCCCACCAGTGCTCGGGGCCGAGCTGCTTGAGGCGCTCGTTCACCGCGCCGACAAAACGCTCGAGGTTCCGGGCGGTAAGCGCTTGCACGACCGCGCGCTTGTCCGGGAAGAACTGGTACAGCGAACCGACGGCCACCCCTGCCCGCTTGGCGATCAGCGTTGTGGTCAGGGCGTCGTAACCGAGCTCGTCGATCAACGCCGCGCTGGCGTCGAGCATCTGCTCGACCCGCTTCGCACTGCGTTGCTGAACCGGCTGACGGCGCAAGGGGGTGGCTTCCGCCGGCACCTTTGCGGCCTGGATGTCGGACACGGCGCTCCTCCTCGTCTGATCTGGGACTTTATCGTGCCGACGGGCTTCCCCCCGGACGAGTGAAGACCTAGTATATGAGAACTTTTCATGTTCACCCGCAGGGGTGGCCTGACGAAGGGGTCAGCAGCCGGTGCAGAACCCGATCTTCCCGCCCGACTTCCTCTGGGGTGTCTCGACCTCGGCGTTCCAGATCGAGGGCGCCACCAGCGAAGGTGGGCGCGGACCGTCCATCTGGGACACGTTCACCGCCACCGAGGGCAAGATCGCCCGCGATGAGACCGCAAACGTAGCCGCCGACCACTACCACCGCTACCCCGAAGACATCGCCCTGATGGCGGAACTCGGCGTCGGCGCCTACCGGATGTCGATCGCCTGGCCCCGCATCCAGCCCGACGGCAAGGGCGCGCCCAACCCCGAAGGCCTCGGCTTCTACGACAAGCTGATCGACGCCGTGTGCGAAGCCGGCATCGCACCCGCCGTCACGCTCTACCACTGGGACACCCCGCAGGCGATCGAGGACGACGGCGGCTGGCTCGCGCGGGACACCGCTGAGCGCTTCGCCGAGTACGCCCGCATCCTGGGGGAGCGCTTCGCCGATCGGGTGAAACTGTGGATTCCGCTCAACGAGCCCATGGTGATGTCCATCTTCGGCTACGCGATCGGCGAGTACGCACCCGGCCGGACGCTCCTGCTGGACGCCATCCCGACCGCGCACCACCAGAACCTCGCGCACGGCCTCGCCGTCCAAGCCCTCCGCGCGGCGGGCGCCACGAACGTCGGCACCGCCAACAACCACTCGCCGATCTGGCCCAGCGACGACTCGCCGGAAGACGAACAAGCCGCCGAGTGGCTCGACGCGCTCCTCAACCGGCTCTACGCGGATCCCGTGCTGCTCGGCAGTTATCCGGAGCAGCTCCACGAGCACCTCCCTGCCGGGTTCGCCGCCGACCTGCCGACGATCGCGCAGCCGCTCGACTTCTACGGCGTCAACTACTACGAGCCGCAGGGTGTTGCCAAGCCCAGCCCTGGCAACCCGCTGCCCTTCGACCTTCGCCCGGTCGAGGGCTACCCGATGACGACCAACGACTCGCCGATCGTCCCGCACGCGCTGCGCGAGCTGCTGCTGGACTTCCACCGGCGCTACCGCGACAAGCTGCCGCCGATCCAGATCACCGAGAACGGCTGCAGCTTCGCCGACGTCGTCGCCGAAGACGGCGGTGTGCACGACCCCGAGCGCATCGACTTCCTGCACAGCCACCTCGTCGCGCTGCGCGAGGCGATGGACGCCGGTGTTGACGTCCGGGGGTACTTCTGCTGGTCCTTGATGGACAATTTTGAATGGTCCAAGGGTTACGCGCCGCGCTTCGGCCTGGTGCACGTCGACTACGAGACCCTGCGGCGGACGCCGAAGGACTCGTTCCACTGGTACCGGAAGCTGGTGCGGGATGAGTAGTGAGACGACCGAGGCCACCGGTGTGCCGGACGCCCTCGCCGAGCCCGTCGTGCGGGTGCGCCCCGGCTGGATGAGCCTGCTGTTCTTCGCGAACATCGCGCTCTGGCTGGGGATCTACGCGCCGATCCAGGTGCTGCTGCCGCAGCAGGCCGAGCTGCTCGACCAGGCGAACAAGGAGTTCGTCCTCGGGCTCGTGATGGGCGTCGGCGCGGTCGTGGCGCTGGTTGTCAACCCGGCTGTCGGGCTGCTGTCGGACCGGACGTGCTCGCGGTTCGGCCGGCGTCACCCGTGGACGGTTGTCGGCGCGGCCGTCGCCGCGGTCGGGCTGCTGGTGCTGGCGTTCGCGCCGACCGTCACGCTCCTGATCGTCGGCTGGTGCCTCGTCCAGGCCGGGCTCAACGGCATGCTCGCCACCCTGATGTCCGCGATCGCCGACCGCGTCCCGGTCGGGCAGCGCGCGCAGGTCGGCGGCCTGGTCGGCATCGCGCAGATGCTCGGCACGGTGCTGGGCGCGCTGGTGGTCGTCGTGATGCTGGGCATCGCCGGGCTGCCGCTGGCTTACGCGGTCTGCGCCGGCATCGTCCTGGTCGGAGCCGCGTTCTTCGTGCTCCGGACGCCGGACGCGCGCCTGCCGGTGGCGTTCCGCCCGTCGTCGGCGGCCGGTGAGGTCCTGCGCAACCTCTGGGTCTCGCCGCGGCGGCACCCGGACTTCGCGTGGGCGTGGGGCTGCCACTTCATGATCAACCTCGGCAACGCGTTCGGGACGCTCTACTTGTTGTTCTTCCTCAAGGACGCGGTGCACTACGAGGACCCCGACACGGGCCTGCTCATCATGATGGGGCTGTACGGCGTTGCGCTCGTCGCGGGCGCGGTGGTCGCCGGGCACTTCTCGGACAAGTCCGGACGGCGTAAGCCGTACGTCCTTGCGGCCTCCGGTGTGATGGCATTGGCCGCTTTGCTGCTGGTGATCTGGCAGAGCTGGCCGGTCGCGCTCGCCGCGTCCCCGCTGCTGGGGGTCGGCTTCGGCGCGTACATGGCTGTTGCGCTCGCGATGCTGACGCAGGTGCTCCCGACGGCGCAGGACCGCGCGAAGGACCTGGGCGTCATCAACATCGCGAATTCGCTGCCGCAGGTGGTGGCCCCGCTGCTGACGCCGCTGGTGCTCGCTTACCTCGGGGGTTACTCGGGACTCTTCGCCGCTTCGGCCGTCGCGACCCTGCTGGCCGCGGTGCTCGTGCTCCGTGTGAAGGCAGTGAGCTGAAGCCATCTTTGAAATGACGGAGTGGAACCGCGGGCCGGTGCCGGTCGGGGGAGGGGAGTGCAACGGCACCGGCCCGCGGAATTCGAGGGCCGCTCGGGGGCGGGTGGCAGCGGGACGAACCAGTGGTCCACGCTGCGCTTGATGATCAATCTAGCGGGCGATTACCGCCCGGGCTAGGGCTAACGCGTAATTTTTTCGATTAATCGCGATGGGGACCGAGTGGAAGGCCGAGGACTGGTTCGCGCTGCTCGGGGGTGCGGGCGAAACAGTCCTCGGCCGGGCGAGAGCAGTCGCGGATCCGATGGGGCGATCGGACGACCACGCTCGCCAGCTCAGGGGCGGAACGGGTGACGCGGGGGTCCGGGCCGCGACCGCGGGAGGTGGCGGCGGCCCGGGCGGGTCAGGCGGTGACCGCTCGGCGCGGGTTCACCAGCGCATGGCGACCGGTGGTCTCGGCCGCGGAGGGCGCCGGGGCAGGACGGCCCTGGGCCGGCACCGGGCTCTTACGACGGCCCTGCAGCCTGCTGTCCGCCGAGGCCTGCTGCTGCGGGGCCAGCCCGCCGGCCACGAGGTGTTCGTGCGCGACCTGCCAGACCGAGCACGGCGCCTTGCAGCGGTGCCACCGGGTCGAACAGGTCGGGCAGTCGCCGCGCTCGTCGGGCTCGTGCATCTTCAGCATCGCGCGCCACGCCTCGGTCAGCCGGGGGAGTTCGGAGCGCGCAACCGAGACGAGCGACTGGGCGTCGGCGCGGTTCGCCAGGTCGGTCAGCATGTCGAGGCGCTCCCAGACCGCATTGCGGAGGACCTGCCCGAGTACCTGATCCATGATCAGCTCACCGTTACCTTTCCGCCATCTTGGCGGCTTCGTTGAGCGCGGCGCGCAGCTGGCCGAGCTGGCCGGACGTCAGCCGCGCGGTCTCGCCGGGGGGCGAGACCAGTACCACCTGGTTGTCTTCGACGAACACCGTCACCGCGCGCTCGCGGCTGATGAGGTCACCGCACTGCACGCGCCACACCAGCTGTCCGCCTTCGTAGTGCCGGACGCTCGCGGTGCGGGGGTCCACCGCGGCGGCGGGGGTGACGGGGCGGACGGCGGAGACGGGAGAGACCGTCGCGACCGCCGGCCGCACGGCGCGGGTGGCCGTGCCGGCATGTCCCCCTGCGAACGAGTCCACGAACTCCACGCCCTTCTCCGCTCTGTCGAAGTCTTCGAAGATGCCTTCTGCAACATCGCCTTGTCACAACGCTGCGGTTTTCGTAGCTCTCCGTGATCGCTGCCGGTGTCCGGGCGGTGACGGAGATCTGACAACTACAGTGAGGTGAAACCGGGTGCGATAGAAGGTCGAAATGGCGTCATAGCGGTGACCGGACTCGGTTCCACGGTAAGCGGTCAACGGACTTCGCCCGGACCGATCAGGGCCTGGTTCCGCTGGTTCACATGGTTCGACAGCTTTGCTTACGCTGTTTCTCAGACGCCCGACCGGACAGTGGAGGGGGCGCGATGGACGCCAGTAGCGGTGGCGGTGCCGAAGCCCGGCAGAGCCACGCAGTTCCCGCCGACGCGTGGGAGCAGCCCGAAATGAGAGCTGCTCTCGCAAGCCGCGAGATCAGCGCCGTCTACCGGCTCCTTCGCAAGCACGGTGTCTCGCAGCGCCAGATCGCCGCGATGACCGGCCAGTCCCAGTCCGAGGTGTCGGAGATCCTCAAGGGTCGCCAGGTCATGGCCTACGACGTCCTCACGCGGATCGCCGACGGCCTGGGTGTCCCTCGTGGATACATGGGCCTCGCCTACGACGAGGCCACGGCGATACGCGTCGTCGGCTCCGCCGACGGCCAGCAGGCTGAGGAGGACGAGTCCGTGAAGCGACGGAGGTTCCTCGCGCACGCCGCCCAGGTCACGATGGGTGCGGCGGTGTTCGGTCCGGAATCGGGCACGTGGTCGGCGGGACCGGCGCGGACGCCGGCCCCCGGGCGCATCGGCATGACCGACGTGCGCCAGGTGGAGGCCGCGACGCGCGCGCTCCGGGCGCTGGACTACCAGTACGGCGGCGGGTTCTGCCGCGACGCCGTGGTGGCGCAGCTGTCCTGGGGACAGCAGATGCTGGAGTCGAACGGCACCGACATCGTCAAGAACCGGCTGTACGTGGCACTCGCCGACCTCCACTCGCTGGCCGGCTGGACCTCCTTCGACACCGGCCTGATGGATTCCGCCCGCGGCCACTTCGCGAACGCGCTGGACCTGGCCAAGCAGGGCGAGAACCACCCGCTGGTGGCCAACGTGCTCTACCGCATGGGCCGCGTCTACCTGCACCAGGACGCCCCGAACGACGCGCTGAAGCTGTTCCAGCTCGGCCAGATCGCCGCCCAGGAGTCCGGTTCCGAGCTCGCGGTCTCCGTGCTGTGCGCGAACGAGGCGTGGGCCTACGCGATGATGGGCAACGAAGAGCAGGCGGTGAAGCTGCTCGGCCGGAGCAAGGACGAGTTCGAGCGCGCCAACCTGGCCGAAGCCGAGTCCTGGGTGAAGTTCTTCACCGAGACCGACGTCTACGCCATGGTCGGCACCGTCCACACGGTGCTCGCGCAGAAGAACGCCGACCACACGAAGTACGCCATCCCCGCGCTGACCAGGGCCGTCGAGTCCTACGACGACGAGATGGCCCGGTCCAAGACGTTCATGCTCAGCGCGCTCGCCACCAACCACCTGCTGGAGGGCGACCTCGACCACGGCGCCAAGGTCGGCGGCAAGGCCATCGACTGCGCCGAGGGCATCAAGTCCGAGCGGGTCAAGGACCGCATGCGGCCGCTCCAGGAAGAGGCGGAGCGCCGCCGCAACAACGCCGACGCGCGTGATCTCGCCGACCGCCTCCACGCTTTCTACGCCGCGTAACGCCGAAGGCGCCGGCACCGTCTTGGACGGCCGGTTCACCCCCGGGAAACTGCGTGGCGTGCTGGCGGAGGTCTGCGCGCAGCTGGGTTTCGACCCGGCGGGCGCGCGGCTGCTGCGGTTCACCAACAACGCGGTGTACGCGCTGGTCACGGCCCCGGTGGTGGTCCGGATCGTCGGTTCGACCCGGCTCCGGCACCGCGTCGGGACCGTGGTCACCGTGGCCCGGCACTTCGAACACCACGGCGTTCCCGCGATCCGGCTGCTCGGCACCGTCGAGCAGCCGATGGACGTCGGCGGGCACCTGGTGACCGTGTGGCACCAGGTGCCGAGCATCGGCCGCGCGGCGACGTCCGCCGACCTGGCCCGGCTGCTGCGGCAGGTGCACGCGCTGCCCGCGCCGGACGGTCTGGCCGAGTGGGCGCCGTTCGCCGCGGTGCGGGCCCGGGTCTCCGACGCCGAAGAGATCAGCGCCGCCGACCGCGTGTTCCTGCTCGACCGCTGCGCCGAGCTCGAAGCCGCGCTGGCCGAGCTGGAGTTCCCGCTGCCCAGGGGCCTGGTGCACGGCGACGCGTACCCCGGCAACGTCATCCCCGGGCCGGACGGGCCGGTGCTCTGCGACTTCGACTCCTCCTGCGTCGGCCCGCCGGAGTGGGACCTGACGCCGCTGGCCGTCGGGCGCGACCGGTTCGGTGACCCGCCGGTGCGCTACCGGACGCTCGCCGCGGCGTACGGCTTCGACGTGACGTCCTGGTCCGGTTTCGCCGTGCTCCGGGCGATCCGCGAGCTGAAGCTGACGACCAGCGTGCTGCCCATCCTGCGCAGCCGGCCGCAGGTGCGGCCCGAGCTCTTCCGCCGTTTGGACGACCTGCGCAGCGGCCGGACGGACGCCCGGTGGACGCGTTACCGCTGAGCGGCGACTGTCACATGGTGTGACCAGGGCCACAATCTGCACGTGCATTCGGCGACTGCAAATGACCGTTCGCCGCTTCTCAAATGCATGCAGCTCTGGGTAGAAAGTTCTGCTCGACGGGTCACCCCCAATGGATGCCCAGTCATCCCAATGCGCAAGTTGCAGCTACTCGCCGTGACATGACACCGGGTCCTACCAGCGCGAAAGGGCTTTCAGGACGCGACGACCGGCGCGCGCGTGAGCACCACGGCAAATCCGAACGCCAATCCCATGACGGTCAGCTCCAGCGTCGCCCACGCGGCGAGCGCCGTGCGGTTGTGCCGGATGATCTGCGGCATCAGCCGCCAGCGGGTGTACGCGCCGAGCAACGCGATGACACCGGTGCAGAGGAACTTCAGGACGAAGAGCTGCCCGTACGGCGTTGTGAAGATCGCCGCCCAGAACCCGATGGTCGGGTTGAGCGAGATCTCGACCAGGCCGTTGAACAGCCCGGTCGCCGCCGAGAGGATCAGGCAGAGCGTCGCGAGCTTCGAGAACCGCGGCATCGCGTGCGCGAGCAGCGTCCGGTTCGCCACCAGGAGCACGGTCATCGCGCCGAGGCCGCCGGTCCAGGCGACGGCGCTCATGACGTGCAGCTCCATCGAGATCATCGTGTAGTCGTGGAAGTTCCAGTTCGACGCGTGCCCGGTGACCGGCAGCGGCAGCAGCGCGAACAGGCCGAGCCCGACGCGGACCTCGGCGGGCACCTTCTCGCCGAAGCGCAGCGCCAGCGCGCCGATCCCGGCGTGGACGAGCGCGAGCACGGCGACGATGACGAGCGCCTTCCCGGCGCCGACGTCGGTGATGTAACTGCCGATGTCGGCAGCGGAGAGCGTGGACGAGCCCGGTTTGTACTCCGCGGTCTGCAGCACCAGCGCCACGACCGCGGCCGTGGCCCAGACGAGCGCGGCCGCAACACCGGCCGGGCGGGCCAGCCGCATGATCGGCTCGGTGAGCTTCGGCCGGTCGTAACCGACGAGCACCGAGAGCAGCGCGAGGCCGATCGTGGTGACCGCGGCCAGGTCGAGCAGGACCCGCACGATCGGGATGCCGGCCGAGACCACCGCGCTGGGTTCCACCACACCGGGGACCGGGGTGGTGGACATGAGCGCGACGCCGATGAGGGCGCCGAGCAGGCCCGCCGTCACGACGCACAGGAGTGTCGCGTAGCGGGGCTTCGTGGTGGTCTCGGCCTGGGTCATCCCGCTACTTCTTCTCTTCCACGGACCGGCCCGAGCGCAGGGCGACGGTCAGCCCGATCGCCAGCAGCACCACCGCGCCGGCGATCCAGACCCAGATCGGGACCCCGGTGGACGACGACGTCTCCGACGTCGCTTGCGACGAGGTGCCGCCGGGTGACTTGGCCGCGTCGACGGTCGCCGGCGTGCCGGTGCCCGCCGCGGTGAGCGTGAACGTCAGCTCGCCGGTCACCGGGTGGCCGTCCGCGGACAGCACCCGGTAGCCGACGGTGTACTTCCCGGCCGGTCCGAGCGGCCGCAGCGGCGCGCTGATGACGTTGTTCACCACGCTGATCGGTCCCTCGGCCCACTGGCCGCCGCCGGGTCCGGTCACCGCGATCTGGTTGACGTCCGCGCCCTGCACGTACTGGTCGAACGTCAGGCTGATCTTCTGCGGGCCGGCGGCGATGGACGAGCCGTTCGCCGGGTCCGAGGAGATCAGCACGTTGTGCGCGAGCGCCGGGGTGGCCGTGCCGAGCACGGCCACCACCGTCAACGCCAGCGCGACGAGCGCTTTCCGCATCTAGCTGTTGCCTCCCGACTTGGCCGTGGCCTTGCGGGCCCGGATGGTCGCGCCGGCCCCGACGCCGAGGCCGATGGCGCCGACGAGCAGGCCGGCCCCGCCGAGCCAGCGGGCCGTGCTGTCCGACGTCGCGGCGGCTTCGGTGTGCTCACCGGTCGTCGACGCCGTACCTGCCATATTGCCGTGCGCGTCGCCTTCTTCGGCCTTCGCGGCCAGCTTCACGGCCGGCGCGGGGTGCTCCGGCTCCTCGGCGCCGGCCGGGGTCGGCTGGTTCCAGTCGACGACCTTGCCGTCGCTGTAGGTCTGGTGGGCGGGGAACTCCACCTGGTCCACGTTGGTCGGCAGCGGGCCGAAGCTGACCGAGAACTCCTGGTAGTCGGTCGCCTTGAGCTCGCTGCCCGGCTGCGCGGTCCACGTCACCGCGGTGACGGCCTCGGTGATCTGCGTGCCGTTGTCCTTGGTGATCGGGGCCGGCAGCTTCGACTTGACGACGTCGGCGGTCCAGCCGGGGAGCGGCTTGGTCCGCACCGAGCCGATGCCGTAGTCCGCCTTGAAGTCGACGGTGACCTTCGTGGTGGTGACGGGCGCCTTCTCCTCGCTGGGCACGCGGAACACGATCGCCGCATAGCCACCCTTCGTGGGCTGCGGGCCGTAGACGTTGGCGGTGACGTGCGCGGAGGCGGCGCCGGCGCCGAGGAGGCCGGCGACACCGACGGTGGCGGCGAGGAAACCGGCGCGCTTGAAGACGTGCTGGGACATGGGTTCACTCCTGATGAACTCAAGAAAGGGACGGCTCGGTTCGGGGACCGGCCGTGAGGGGGATGAGCTGGGTTTCAGGAGTGCACGGGCGGGCCGCGCCGCCCGTGGATCCGGCGCAGGTCGACGCCGACGAGGTGACCCGGGGCCGCGGTGCGGGCCGGGACGAGCGCGGGGGCCGCGGCCGGCACCGGCAGCGGGGTGAGCAGCCGCGGGAGGAACGCGCGCAGCACGGCGAGCACCGTGAGCAGTGTCGCGTCGGCGCGGGCGAGCAGGAGCGCGGTGAGCACGGTCGCGACGGTGTGCGCGCCGATCATGCCGAGCCCGGTGCTGCCGGGCATCGTGTACATGTCGTGGTGGCCGGAGAGCGTTGTGAGCAGCAGGTGCATCACGAGCTGGGCGGCGCCCAGCAGGGTGATCGTGGCGAGCGTTCCGCGTGCCTTGCGGGTGAGTGCGGTCGCGGTCCAGCCGAACAGGCCGGTGAGCAGCACGGTCATCGCCGGGTCGGGCAGCCCGCCGTCGGCGAGCCGGTGCGCGGTGACGGAAAGCGCCGCGGCGCTCACGGCGAGCAAGGCGCCCCGGGTAGCTCCGAGCACGGCGGGTCGCCGTGCCGGAACGCTCATGGGGAGCAGCCTAAGCGACGCACCAACGGGTGATCGCGTGATCCCGCCAAGTGAGCACACACGAAGTTCACGGCTCCCGGGCCGAATCGGTTCAGCGTTGTTGTTGCCGATCACGGCCGGATACGGAACGGTGTCGGAATCAATGGGGCCGCGAACGGGGGTTTGGCTTCGGCGCACGGTGGGTACTGAGCCGTCGGTCAGGAGCTAGCCCGTTCGGGTGAAGCCTCACGGACGCGGGCGGGAGTGCGGACACGGATGAATCTCTTCGAGTACATCTCGGACCGGGCGAGCAAGTTGTGGCTGGAGGCCTATCTGCACACCAGCCTGGTGGTGCAGTGCACGATCCTCGCGGCGGTACTGGGCGTGCTGATCGGGGTGGCGGTCTACCGCAGCCCGATCGGGGCGGCCGTGGCCACCGCGCTGGCCAGCACGATCCTGACGGTTCCGTCGTTCGCCCTGCTGGGCCTGCTGATCCCGATCTCCGGGCTCGGTCCGACAACCGCCGTCATCGCGCTGGTGCTGTACGGCCTGCTGCCGATCGTCCGGAACACCATCGTGGGGCTCGACGGCGTCGACCCGGCGATCACCGACGCCGCGCGCGGCATCGGGATGAGCCGCTTCGGTGTGCTCACCCGGGTCGAGCTGCGGCTGGCCTGGCCGGCGATCCTCACCGGGATGCGGGTCGCGACGCAGATGCTGATGGGCATCGCGGTGATCTCCGCCTACGCGAAGGGGCCCGGCTTCGGCGCCGAGGTCTTCTCCGGGCTCACGAACGCGGGGAGCACGAACTCCCTGAACCAAGCCGTCACCGGCACGGTCGGGGTGGTCATCCTGGCCCTGATCCTCGACGGCATCTACGTCCTGATCAAGCGCTTCACCATCTCGAGGGGTGTCCGTGGCTGAGAACGAGGAAGTCTCCGGCGTCGAAATCGAACTGGAGCACGTGACCAAGCGGTACCCCGGAACCCGCGAAGCGGCCGTCGAAGACTTCTCGATGGTCGTGCCCGCCGGGAAGATCGTCGTCTTCGTCGGCCCGTCCGGCTGCGGCAAGACGACCACGATGCGGATGATCAACCGGCTGGTCCAGCCGACGTCCGGCCGGATCACCATCGGCGGCGACGACGCGCTGAAGCTGGACGTCGACACCCTGCGCCGCCGGATCGGCTACGCCATCCAGCAGGCCGGGCTGTTCCCGCACTTCACCGTTTCGCAGAACATCGGGGTGGTGCCGGGCCTGCTCGGCTGGGACAAGAAGAAGGTCAACGACCGGGTCGAGGAGATGATGGACCTGGTCGGCCTCGACCCGTCCGACTTCCGCGACCGCTTCCCGCGCCAGCTCTCCGGTGGTCAGCAGCAGCGGGTCGGCGTCGCCCGCGCGCTCGCCGCGGACCCGCCGGTGCTGCTGATGGACGAGCCGTTCGGCGCGGTCGACCCGATCACCCGCGGCAACCTGCAGGACGAGCTGCTGCGGCTGCAGACCGAGCTGAAGAAGACGATCGTCTTCGTCACGCACGACTTCGACGAAGCCGTGAAGCTCGGCGACAAGATCGCGGTGCTGGGCAACCAGTCGTCGATCCTGCAGTACGACACACCCGAAGCGATCCTGGCGAACCCGGCCAACGACACGGTCGCGGGCTTCGTCGGCGCGGGCGCGTCGCTGAAGCAGCTGACGTTGCTGCGTGTCCGCGACGTCGAGCTCCAGCAGGACGCGCTGACGGCGACGGTCTCCGACGACCCGGCCGAGGTCCGCAAGAAGCTCGAAGACCAGCGCAAGCACTTCGCGCTGGTGCTCGACCAGCGCAACCGCCCGATCCGCTGGGCACACGTGCGCGAGCTGACGGCGTCGGCCTCGATGGCGACCGTCGGCCGGCCGCTGCGCGACATCGTCAGCCTGCAGTCGACGCTGCAGGACGCGCTCGAGGCGATGCTCGCCGAGGGCGGCTCGGTGCCGGTGACCGGCGCGCGCGGCGAGTACGCGGGCACCATCCAGCTGGACACCGTGATCGCGACCATCCAGCAGCTGCGTGAAGAGCACACGAACGGTGAGGAGGTGTCCGCATGACGGCTGCCGTCGATACCGGCTTTTCCACCGAATCCGGCTCCAAGCGCGCGGAACGCGTCCGGCTGTTCGCGCAGCCGGTCGTGGTGCTGGTGATCGTCGCCGTCACGCTGATCTGGGTGTTCTCCAGCGGCCTGACCGCGACCGAAAAGGAGACGCTCAACGCGTCTTCGCTGTTCACGGCCCTGGGTGACCACGTGCTGATGACGCTGGTGGTGACCGCGATCGTCGTCCTGGTGGCGGTGCCGCTCGGCGTGATCGTGACCCGGCCGTGGGCACGCTTCTTGGCGCCGATCTTCCTGGCCATCGCGAACATCGGCCAGGCCGCGCCCGCGCTCGGTGTGCTGGTGCTGTGGTTCATCGTCACCGGCGCGACCGGCGGGCTGTGGGTGGCGGCGCTGCCGCTGGCCTTCTACTCGCTGCTGCCGGTGCTGCGGAACACGATGGTCGGCATCCAGCAGGTCGACGAGTCGCTCATCGACGCGGGCCGCGGCATCGGGATGTCGGCGACGGCGGTGCTGTTCCGCGTCGAGATGCCGCTGGCCGTCCCGCTGATCCTGGCCGGCCTGCGCACCTCCCTGGTGCTGGCGGTCGGCACCGCGACGTTCGGCATGTTCGTCAACGCGGGTGGGTTCGGGCTGCTCATCGACACCGGCTACAAGCTGAACCTGACCTCGGTGCTGGTCACCGGTTCGGTGCTGGCCGTCGCGCTGGCGCTGCTGGTCGACTGGCTGGGCGCGGTCGCGGAACAGTTCTTCGGACCGAAGGGGCTGCGATGAAACTCCGCCGATTGAAGGCTCTCTTCGGGGTGGTGGTGCTGGGCGCGACGCTCTCGGCGTGCGGGCTGTCGCTCAATCCAGGGGTGCCGTACGACATCCAGCCGGGCTCGATCCAGCCGATCCCGTCGCTGCAGGGGCTGAAGGTGACGGTGGGGTCGAAGGACTTCACCGAGAACATCATCCTGGCGTACATGGCCGAGATGGCCCTGACGGCGGCCGGCGCGGACGTCGTCGACCTGTCGGACATCAAGGGGTCGAACTCGTCGCGGCAGGCGCTGCTGTCCGGGCAGACGGACGTCACGTGGGAGTACACCGGCACGGGCTGGATCAACTACCAGGGCAACGAGCTCCCGGTGCCCGGCGGGGAAAAGGCCCAGTACGACGCGACGGCCAAGGCGGACGAAGAGAAGTTCGGCGTCACCTGGTTGAACTACTCGCCGCTGAACGACCAGTACGCCTTCGCCGTCACCGAGGCCTACGGCGCGCAGAACAACCTGAAGACGACGTCGGACCTCGCGGCGTTCATCAAGCAGAAGCCGGACCAGGGGGTGTTCTGCCTGGAGACGGAGTTCACCAGCCGCCAGGACGGTTTCCCGGCCGCGGTGAAGGCCTACGGGTTCCAGAACCCGAAGATCGAGAACTTCGGCATCGGCACGATCTACTCGGCTGTCGCGGGCGGAACGTGCAAGGTCGGCGAGGTGTTCACCACCGACGGCCGGATCGCCGGGCTGAACCTTCGGGTGCTCGAGGACGACAAGAAGGCGTTCCCGCAGTACAACGCGGTGGCGACGCTGCGCACGGATTTCCTCAAAGCGCACCCGGACCTCCGCGGCCCGCTCGAGAAGGTCAGCGCGGCGATCACCAACGAGCAGATGGTCGAGCTCTGCAAGCGCGTCGACGTCGACGGTGAGGACCAGGGCAAGGTCGCCCACGACTGGATGGTCAAGAAGGGCTTCGTGAAGTAACGGCTCGCTCGAAGCAGCCCCCGATGCCTCGCATCGGGGGCTGCTTTCGGTTCCGGCTCAGATGCCCAGCCGGTGCAGCAGCTGGCCTTCCAGCCGCTCCAGCTCGCCGGCCACCGCCCGGTGGGCCGACTTCCGCCGGGCCGTCGGCATGCGCTCGGCCGCGCGGACCGTCGCCGACAGCTGCTCCAGGGTCCCGAGCGAATCCTTCGCGAACTCCTGGTCCGCCTTCGAAGCCTTGTCGGACTTCTGGAGGTCGCGGCAGCCCTCGGCCAGCCCCGCGATCCGGGCGTGCAGCCCCGCGCCGCGGCCGGTGTACTCGCCGAGCCGGTCGACCGCGACCCCGAGCTTGCGTGCCTGGTAGCGGTCGTACATTTCCCGCGCGGCACCCGCCGCGCGCACCGCGTACGGCGCGACCACCGGGATCATGGCCGGGCCCAGCACCTTGGCCACCGCGACCGCGTTCTTCGCCTTCTTGGGGGTGAATCGGCCTTCACCCTCGACCTTGGCCTTGCGCGCCATGGCACCTCCTGCGACGTGTCGAGGTCGAACTTACTGGTCGTGCACGTGGCGGGCATGTCGGCTCGGCGGTGGGTAACTAGAGTGATCTCCATGAAGGGCGAGGTGGTACTCGACGCGGGCGCGGTCAGCCGCTGCCGCCGCCGTGTGCACCTCGAACACGACCCGTCGATGCGCGAGGTTCCGCTGTCACCGCCGGACCCCACGGCGCAGCAGCGGATCGACGACGCGACCGCCCATCGCGAGGACATCGTCACCCGGCTCATGGCCGCCAACCCCGGCCACTGGGTGAAGATCGACCGCGGCCTCCCGGCCCACGAGCGTGTCGAGCTCACGGAAAGGGCTTTCGCGGCCGAGGCGCGCTACATCTGGGGTGCGCTGCTGCCGGTCGACCCGGCCGGGCACCGGCGTGGCGGCATCGACCTGCTCGTCCGCACCGGTCGCGGGTACGTCCCGGTGCTCGTGGTGCGCCACCGCATCACCGACCGCGGCGCCGGCGCGATCGTCACCGGGCCGACCGACCTCGACCCGGCGCGCCGCGCGGCCGACGAGGGCCGCAAGGTCCGGTCGCAGCCGCGTGACCAGCTGCGGCTCGTGCACATCCGCCGCATGCTGCAGACGCTCGGGCAGGCCGACGAAAGCCTCGTCCTCGGCGGCGTGATCGGCCTCGACGCCGACGTCGTCGTCTGGCACGACCTCACCGCGGGCACCTGGCCGGGCGGGCGCAGTGCGCTCACCGAGTACCAGGTCCGGTTCGCCGACCGGCTCGCCATCGCGAACGCGGCCGCGAACGGCGAGGAGCCGCTGGCCGAGCCGTCACGCGTGCTGGAGTGCCGCCGCTGCCCGTGGTGGCCGACGTGTGAAGAGCTGCTCAACGAGACCCGCGACGTCAGCCTCGTGGTCCGCGGCGAAGACGCGGTGGAGCTGCGCCGCGCCGGGGTGTCCACCGTGGACAAGCTGGCGGCGCTCGACCCGGCGGGCGAGGCGCCGCCGGTGAACTGGACGGGCGTCACTTTCCCGGACGCCGTGGTGCTCGCCCGCGCCTGGCTGGCCGACCTGACCCTGGTCCGCCGCGTCGGCCAGGTCGACGTCCCGCGTGCCGACGTCGAGGTCGACGTCGACATGGAGAGCTTCGGCGACGCCGGCGCGTACCTCTGGGGCTGCCTGCTGACCGGCGCCGACATCGGGCTGGAGCCGGGCTACCGCGCTTTCGCGACGTGGGACCCGCTGCCCACCGACGACGAAGCCCGCTCGTTCGCCGAGTTCTGGGCCTGGCTCACCGACGTCCGCGAGCGCACCGAAGCGGCCGGCCTGACCTTCCGCGCCTATTGCTACAACGCGCTGGCCGAGAACCGCTGGCTCTTCGGCTCCGTCGAGCGCTTCGGCGACCACCCGGGCATTCCCACGAAGAAGGCCATTCAGTCCTTTGTGGACTCCGAGGAGTGGGTCGACCTCTTCCGCAGTGTCACCGACCAGTTCCTCTGCTCCCACGGCAAGGGCCTGAAGGTGATCGCCCCGGTCGCCGGGTTCTCCTGGCGCGATCCGGAGGCGGGCGGTGAGGCGTCGATGCGCTGGTACCGCGACGCGGTGGGCATGGACGGCGAGACGCCGGACGACGGCCAGCGCGAGCGGCTGCTGCGTTACAACGAGGACGACGTCCTCGCGACGCAGGCGCTGCGCGAGTGGATCAGCACGCGGGCGCAGGCCGAAGTGCCGTTCATGTTCGACCTCTGAGGTAGTTCGTCGACTAAGACACTTGCCCACTGACGCGTTCTGCGTATACTCGTCTGCGAGTACTCGTGGACGAGGAGTGGGGATGAAACGGCGGAAGGTCGGCAATCTCCTGGGGCTGGCCGTGCTGTCCGTCGTGTTCGAGCGCCCCATGCACCCGTACGAAATGGCGGCCGTGCTCAAGCAGCGCGGCAAGGACGCCGACCTGCCGATCAAGTGGGGCTCGCTCTACACCGTGGTCGCGAACCTCGAAAAGCACGGCTTCGTCGAGGCCGTCGAGAGCGTTCGCGACGGCGGGCGCCCGGAGCGGACCGTCTACCGGATCACCCCGGCCGGGCGTGCGGAGTTCGAGGACTGGGTCCGCGAGCTCGTCGGCACGGTCGAACCGGAGCCCCCGCGGTTCCGGGCCGGGCTGTCGATGATGGGCGTGCTCGGCCCCGACCAGACGATCACCCTGCTGCGGCAGCGGATCGGGCAGCTCGACGACCGCGTCGAGGCGCAGCGGGCGACGCTCGACCAGCTGCGGCCGCTGATGCCGCGGCTGTTCCTGGTGGAGGTCGAGTACAACCTCGCGATGACCGAGGCCGAGGCGCGCTGGGCGCGGGCCTTCCTCGACGAGCTGACGAGCGGCGCCCTGCCCGGCATCGACGCGTGGCGCCGCTTTTACAAGACCGGCGAACTCCCGCCTGACCTGGGGGAGCTCGTGGAAAAAGAGGAATAGCACGGACCCCGGGTGGTGCTGGCACACCGCCCGGGGTCCTCGACCCCGAACCGAGCACGCCCGGTCACGAGGTGGCACCGGCAAGGATAACCGGGCGGCTCTTCGGTTCGGCTCACCCGAAGAGGAGAGATCCATGGAGACGACCCGCAAGCACAAAGTGCCCGAGATGGAGGGGTTCCAGGCCCGCTGGTACGCGAAGAACCGGGGGACCGAGGCGCAGCTCGCGCAGTACCGGCGGCAGGCGGCCGAAGTCGCGGCCGGGCTGGCGGAGGGCGCCGAGATCCTGGAAGTGGCGCCCGGCCCGGGCTTCTTCGCCGTCGAGCTGGCGAAGCTCGGCTTCCGCGTCACCGGGCTCGACATCAGCCACACGATGGTCGAGATCGCGCTCGAAGAGGCCCGGAAGGCCGGCGTGGAGATCGGTTTCCGGCAGGGGGACGTGACGCGGGCGCCGTTCGCGGCCGAGTCGTTCGACTTCGTGGTCTGCCAGGCCGCGTTCAAGAACTTCCGGCAGCCGGTGACGGCGCTGAACGAGATGCACCGGCTGCTGCGGCCGGGCGGGTTCGCGGTGATCCACGACCTGAACCACCAGGCCACCGGCGCGGACATCGGGCGCGAGGTGGCCAGGATGAACGTGGGCACGGTCAGCGGCTTCACCGTGCGGCAGACGCTCGGCTGGCTGCGGCGCCGCGCGTTCACCCCGGCGCAGTTCGAGGAGCTGGCCGCGGAAAGCGCGTTCGGCGGTTGCTCGGTGACCACCGACGGAATCGGCCTGGAAGTCCGCCTCACCCGTTGACCGCTGGGCGGCACTTTCCCCGGGAAAGTGCCGCCCCCGGCGTCAGCGCGGGGCCATCCGGAGCGAGCCGTCCATGCGGACGACCTCGCCGTTCAGGTAGTCGTGGGCGATGAGCGACAGCGCGAGCTGCGCGTACTCGTCCGGGCGCGCGAGGCGCTTCGGGAACGGGATGCCGGCGGCGAGCGACGCGCGGAACTCGTCGCTGACGGTGGCGAGCATCGGGGTGTCGACGATGCCCGGCGCGATGGTCAGCACACGGATGCCCTGCGAGGCCAGGTCACGGGCCGCGGGGAGCGTCATGCCGACCACGCCGCCCTTGGACGAGGCGTAGGCGACCTGCCCGATCTGGCCGTCGAAGGCGGCGATCGAAGCGGTGTTGATGATGACGCCGCGGGCGTCGTCCTCGAGGGGCTCGGTCTTCGCGATCGCCTCGGCCGCGACGGTCAGCACGTTGAACGTGCCGATCAGGTTGATCTGGATGACCTTCGCGTACAGCGCGAGGTCGTGGCGGCCCTTCTTGGACAGGATCCGCGCGGACGGCCCGATGCCGGCGCAGTTCACCACGGTCCGCAGCGGCGCCCCCGAGCCGGCCGCGGTCGCCACGGCGGCCTCGACCTGCTCGACGTCGGTCACGTCGGCTTCGACGTAGGTGATGCCGTCGATCTGCTCGGCCTTCTCGATCGACGGCGCCAGGTCGAGCGCGAACACCCGCGCGCCCTGGGCCGCGAGGGCCTTCGCCGTCGCGCCGCCGAGGCCGGACGCGCCCCCGGTGACGAGCGCCGCGGTGTCGGTGATCTGCATCGTTGCCGTTCCTTTCGCTGTGGTTCGCCGCCCCAGGTTAACGCTCGTTCGCACGGGCGATTCGTGTCTTCGCTCACCGCTTTCGGGCACGACTGCTCCCGTTAGCGCGGTGGTCACGTCGGGCTGTCACCTTCAGCACCATGACGCCAGCTCGGATCGTGGTGGTAGGAACTGGTTACGTCGGCTTGACCACGGGGGCCTGCCTGGCCAGCCTCGGTCATTACGTCACTTGCGTGGACGTCGACCGCGCGAAGGTGTCCCGGCTGGCCGCGGGCCGCGTGGACATCCTCGAACCAGGGCTGGCCGATCTGGTCACCCGCGGGCTCGCGGCCGGTCGCCTCCAGTTCGTTGTCGGCGCGCGGGAAGCGGTCCGCGACGCGGCCGCCGTGTTCCTTTGTGTGCCGACGCCGATGGGCGCCGGCGGCTCCGCGGACCTGCGCGCGGTCGAGGCGGTGACCGCCGAGATCGGTGACGTCCTGCCCGCCGGGTGCGCGCTGGTCACCAAGTCGACCGTGCCGGTCGGCACCTCGAAGCGGATCGAAGAGATGCTCGGCCGGACCGACGTGCCGGTGGTGTCGAACCCCGAGTTCCTCCGCGAGGGCACCGCGGTGGCGGACTTCCTGGGCCCGGACCGGATCGTCGTCGGCTCGGACGACCACGCCGCCGCGCAGTGGGTCGGCGAGCTGTACGCCGATCTCGCGGCGCCGGTCGTCGTCGCCGACGCGGCGAGCGCGGAGCTCGTGAAGTACGCCGCGAACTGCTACCTCGCGCTGAAGCTGTCCTACGTCAACTCGATCGCCGAGCTGTGCGAGCGGCTCGGCGCGGACATCAACCTCGTCACCGAGGGCATGGGCCACGACCGCCGGATCGGCCGGACGTTCCTCAAGCCGGGCCCGGGCTGGGGCGGCTCCTGCCTGCCGAAGGACACCAGCGCGCTGGTCAAGGTGGCCGAATCGGTCAACTACGACTTCAAGATGCTGACCTCGGCCATCGACGAGAACATCGCCCAGCGCGACCGGATCGTCGCGAAGATCGCCGGCGCGGTCGGCGGCACGCTGGCCGGCGCCCGGATCGGCGTGCTGGGCCTGGCCTTCAAGGCGGGCACCAACGACCTGCGTGACTCACCCGCGCTCGCCGTCTCCTCGGTGCTGTGCGCGCTGGGCGCCGAGCTGATCGCCTACGACCCGGCCGTCGACGGCGAAATCGACGGGATGACCGTGGTCGACGACGCCTACCAGGTGGCGAAGGACGCGGACGCCGTTGTGGTGCTGACCGAGTGGGCCGAGTTCAAGCACCTCGACTGGCGCATGATGGCCGAGCTGATGGAGGGCATCGACGTCGTCGACACGCGGAACCTGCTGGACCCGCGGGTGATCGTCGAGGCCGGGCTGTCCTGGCAGGGTGTCGGGCGGGCGCGGGCGGCGGCGCGGATCAAGGTTTCCTGACGCCGGTTCGCTCGCTAGGATGATCGGCACGGCATCGCGTGTCGGTCACCGGCTGGGTGAGGCATGGAGGTGGCGGGAGTGCCCCGGAGGCATTTCACCCGTGTCAGTATCCGTTTCCGTTGAATTGAACCATCTGATCGTCCCGTCCCGGAACAACCGGGAATCCGCCGAATTCCTGGCGAACCTGCTCGGCCTCGAGGTCGGGGAGGAATGGGGCCCGTTCATCCCGGTCGAGGTCCGCAACGGCGTCCGCCTGGACTTCGCGACCATCCCCGAGCAGGACCTTCGCCTGCAGCACTACTGCTTCTTGATCCCGGAGGACGACTTCGACGCCGTGTTCGCGCGGCTCGTCGAAACGGGCGTGACCTATCACGCCGATCCGATGGGAAAGCAGGTCGGCGAAATCAACCACAACCACGGCGGCCGTGGTGTCTACTTCCTCGATCCCGGCGGGAACGGGATGGAAATCATCACGCAGCCGTACGAGCCGGAGCGGCGTCGGCCCGCATCCTGGTAGAAGTTCCTTAGCAATGCGTACCATCTAGGCATGTTCACGACGAGGCCGGAGCTGGCCGGCACCTTCGGGATGGTGGCGTCGACACACTGGCTGGCTTCGGCCACCGGGATGGCGGTGCTGGAAGACGGCGGCAACGCGTTCGACGCGGCGGTCGCCGCCGGGTTCGTCCTGCAGGTCGCCGAACCGCACCTGTGCGGGCCGGCGGGCCAGGTCCCCGGCCTCTTCGTGACGGCGGACGATCCGACCCCGCGGGCGCTGGCCGGCCAAGGCCCGTCGCCCGCGGGGGCCACGCCGGAGCACTTCGCGTCGCTCGGGCTGGACCTCATCCCGGGCAGCGGCCTGCTCCCGGCGACGGTCCCGGGCGCCTGGGACGGCTGGCTCCTGCTGCTCCGCGACCACGGCACGAAGTCGCTTCGCTCGGTGCTGTCGTACGCGATCGGCTACGCGCGCAACGGCGTCCCGCTGGTGTCGCGGGTGGGGGACACGATCCGCGCCGTCTCGCGACTGTTCACCGAGCACTGGCCGACGTCGGCGGCGCTCTGGATGCCGGACGGCAAGCCGGCTTCGGGTCTGCACCGGAACCCGGTCCTGGCGGACACCTGGGAGCGTCTCCTGCGCGAAGCGGAGGCCGTCTCGGGTCGCGAAGCGCAGATCGAGGCCGGACGTCGTGCCTGGTCACAGGGTTTTGTCGCCGAAGCGATCGACGAGTTCAGCCGGACGGCGTTCCGCGACGACTCCGGCCGCGACCACGCGGGCCTGCTCACCGGCGACGACCTGGCGTCGTGGTCGGCGACGTACGAGGACCCGGCTTTTGTCGACGTCGACGACTGGCGCCTGGTCAAGATGGGCGGCTGGACGCAGGGGCCGGCGCTGCTGCAGCAGGCGCTGCTGATGCACGGCTTCCGCGACGAGCTGTCCTTTGTGGACGGAGTGGCGTCGGAGCGCACGGTGCACTTGGCGGTCGAGGCGGCGAAGCTGGCCTTCGCGGACCGCGAGGCGTGGTACGGCGACACCGACGTGCCGCTGGACGTGCTGCTTTCCGCGTCATATACGGATTCCCGGCGTGCCCTGATCACCGACACGGCGTCCGCGGAGCTTCGCCCCGGGGACGCCCGCGGCCCGGCGCGGCTCCCGGCGATCCTGGATTCGCTGCAGGGCGTGCAGGCCGAGGGGGGCGCGACGGGCGAGCCGACGGTCGGCCCCCAGGGCGAAACCCGCGGCGACACGGTCCACCTGGACGTCGTCGACGCGGCGGGCAACCTGGTGTCACTGACACCGTCCGGCGGCTGGCTGCAGTCGAGCCCGACGATCCCGTCGCTGGGCTTCTGCCTCGATTCGCGAGGGCAGATGTTCTGGCTGGAGCAGGGCCTGCCGAACTCCCTGGCGCCGCGCAAGCGCCCGCGGATCACGCTGTCACCGTCACTCGCCCTGCGCGACGGCGTCCCGACGCTGGCCTTCGGCACGCCCGGCGGCGACCAGCAGGACCAGTGGCAGGCGTGCTTCTGGCTGGCCCACGTGTACGGCGGCCTGAACCTCCAGGAGTCGATCGACGCCCCGGCCTGGCACACGACGGCCTTCCCGAGCTCCTTCTACCCGCGCTCGTGGAACCCGCGCGAGCTGGTGGTGGAGTCGCGCCTGGGAGCGTCCACTTTGGACGCACTCCGGGAGCGCGGCCACTCGCTGATCGACGCGGGCGACTGGGCACTGGGCCGCTTGTCGGCGGTCTCCCGCTCCGAAGGTCTGCTTCGCGCGGCGGCCAACGCACGCGGCATGCAGGGCTACGCGGCGGGCCGCTAGAGAACGTGGGATGTCAGCGTGGATTCCACGATCGCGCGGGCGCATCAGCATGCCGCGGTGCGCGGAAAAGGGGATCTGCAGGCCGAACCGCCGGGCGGGGTCACCGTCGAGCCTGGTGATCACGCGTTGGGTCGCTATGACAAGTTCGCCGTCCGCTACGAAGCCACCGCCCAGATCGCAGCCATCAACGAATGGCTCTAATCGACTTCGATACAGGGCCTAGAGCGTCAGCGAGGCCCAGCCACCGCCCTCGGCGAGCAGTGTCCGCACACTGTCGGCGTGCTCGGCGAAGCCGGCGAGATCGCTGTGCAGCAGGGCGAGCCGCTCCCCGTCGAGGGGTGCGGTGTCGCCCCGCCACAGCTCACAGATCCAGCTGGCGGCCATGTGCACCGACGCGATGAGCCCGGCCACGTCGGCCTGGTCGCGCCCACCCGCGGCCAGGTAGTCGGCGAGGATCGTGGTGCCGGCCTTGACCAGCTCCAGCAGTCCCCGCACGGCTTCGTCGGGAGTGCCGTCCCAGTCCGGCCGGGGCCACGCCGACGAGCCGAGTTCGAGCCACAACCGCCAGCCCGCGGTCAGCTCGTCGTGGTCACGTGGCGTCCATTGCCCGGCCATGCCCTCGAGTGTGCGCCTGCTCGACGGCCCCGGCGGATGGGATTCCTCACTTTGCGGGGCGCTCCCAGAGCCAGAACTCGATGCCCTGGTTGTCCGTGCAGTCGGCGGTGTTGCCGTACGGGTGGTTCTCGACCTCGCCCGGCCGGCCGCCCTGCTCGCCGACCCGCGTCAAAGCCGCGGCGAGGTCGTCGACCGCGTACATCAGCTTCCAGCCGACCTGACGGTCGCCGGCCCACAGGCCGCCTTCCAAGCCCGGGCCCGAGAACGACCACGCGTCCGAGACCGAGCCCGGCGTGAACTCCCAGCCCAGCACCGCGCCGTAGAACGTCTTTGCGGGCTCGGCTTCCGGGACCTGGAACGTGAAGTACATGGCCTCGCCCGGCTTCGACGCCGGCGCCGGCTTGGGTGTCGCCTGCGAGACCAGCCAGCGCTGGCCGAACGGGTCGCGGAACGAGCCGCCCCGGCCGTACGGCGAATCGCTCACCGCGCGGATCAGCGTCGAGCCCAGCTCCAGCGCCCGGGTCACGCTGACGTCCGCGTCCGGCACCTCCACCCGCACCGACGCGCCGCCGTTCTGCGGTGCGACGTGCCCGATCTCCGGGTACTCCTCGGCGAGCATCAGCACCGCGTCGCCGATGGCCAGCTCGGCGTGCCCGATGCGGCCGTCGTCCATGAGGATCGGCTCGCCGCGGCGGGTCGCGCCGAAGACGTCGACGTAGAAGTCGAGTGCGGCCCGCGCGTCGGACACAGCGAGGTAGGGCGTCAGCGAGCGCAGTTCGGCGGTGGTCGCCGGTGTCTCGGTGGTGGTCATATCGGCTCCGTTCAAGATGGCGCGACGCAGGTTGTCACGCAGTTCGGCGGCGAAGTCCGGGTCGGGGGCGACCCGCGCGGAGGGACGGCGAAGCGCGTCGAAAGGCTCAGGCATCGCGACCCTCCTTCTCTTCGTAGGCACGCCGGAACGCGGCACGGGCCCGCACGAGCAACGCCTCGGTGGCGTGCACGCTGCGGCCCAGGTGGCCGGCGACCTCGGGCACCCCGAGGCCGTCGACGTAACGCAGGGTCAGCGCGGCTTGGTGGTGTGGCCCGAGGGATCCGAGCACCTGTCTCGCGCGCAGGGCGTCGAGCCGCTCGTCCCACGGGTCGTCGACGTCCGGCTCGCTGTCGTGCACCAGCCGCAGCCCGCGTTCCTCACGTTCCTTGCGCCGCCAGTGGTCGGCGAGCTTGTGCCGGGCGACGCCGATCAGCCACCCGGTGCTCACTGGAGGTGCGTACTCCTTGCGACAGGCAGCGACCGCCCCGAGGAACGTCTCGGACGTCAGCTCCTCGGCGAGCGTGCGGTCACCACACCGGGACAGCAGGTACCCGTAGACCTCCGGCAGCGCGGTCTCGTAGAGCCCGAGCAGCGCGAAGGCCGGGTCCGGTCGTACCCGAGGTTCCGTCACACCCTCATCGTCGCTTGGCGGCCACCTTTTCCGACGGGTGAACCTTGCCTTTTTTCGGCGGCCAGTTCACCCGGATGGTGACAACGTGGTCACGCCGCCCGGGAAACAGCCGGTAGACGCTGACCACGAACGTCCCCGGCCGCGCCCGCTTCCGGGACAGGTAGTCGTGCGCACAGGCGGTGCCGTACCGGACGGTCCACCCCTGGTAACGCTCACTGCGGTGCTCCAGGACGAACCCCATGTCGTCGACGAGCTCGGTGTACTCGTGCACCCGCCCGTCCTCGACCTCGCGCCGGTATTCGAGCTCGTGGGGATAGCCGTACCTGTCCATGACCTGCAGGTTCTCGATACAAGTCAGCACGACGCGGCCTGCACACGGGAATCCCACTTCGGACCGCCCGGCCTACGATTCGTGGTTGATCAACAGCGAGGGGTGACCACCATGGATCGGCCGAGCAAGCCGAACTACCGGCGACGCCAGCTCGGCCGCACCCTGCGCAAGTTACGCGAGGCGGCCGGGCTCAGCCAAGAGGACGCGGGCCGCCCGCTGCGGTTCTCGACCTCGAAGCTGAGCCGGATCGAGCAGGGCTACATCCCGGGCTACAACGACTTCCTCGCGCTCCTCGACCGCTACGGGATCATCGCCTCGGACTACGACGAGTACGTGCGGATGTTCGACTACGCCAAGGAGAAGGGCTGGTGGCACGCCTTCGGGTTGAGCGATCGCGGTTTTGTGAGCGTGGAAGCCGAGGCTTCCTGGATCCGGAACTACCAGCTCGGATTCGTGCCGGGCCTGCTGCAGACCGAGGAGTACATGCGCGCCACCTTCGCCGGTGCGCGCGATTCGTTCGAGGGCGCCGATCTGGAAAACCAGATCAAGGTTCGCTTGCGCCGCCAGCTTCGCCTGACCGAGGCGCCGCTGCTGAAGCTGCATGCGGTGATCGACGAGTCCGTGATCCGGCGCGAGCCGTGCGATGCCGCGCAGTTGCGCCGCCTGCTCGAAGTCGGTGAGCTGCCGAACGTCGATCTGCAGGTGCTGCCGCGGATGATCGGATCCCACGATGGGCTGTACAGCAACTTCATCATCGCGGGCTTCCCGGACAAAGCCGAGCCCGACTTGGCCTACGTTCCCTACGGCTTCGGCGCGCTTCAGATCGAAAAGGAAGCGGAGGTGAGCGCTGCTAGGCTGATTTTCGACCATCTCGCCGACCTGGCGCTGGACGAAGAAGACTCGCGCGCTTGCATCGCGGGGATGATCGCCGAGATGTAATCCCTAGCGAGAGGCGTGCATCGTGGACTGGCGGAAGAGCAGCTACAGCGGTGGCGCCAACAACGATGACTGCGTCGAGGTGGCTTTCGGTGAAACCGTGGCCGCCCGGGACTCGAAAGCCCCCGCGGCCGGCGCACTCGAAGTGCCACCGGCCGCTTGGCTCGCCTTCACGGCTCAGCTCACACCCGAGGGTCCGGCAACCGCCGCGCGGTGACCGCGACCACCGTCGCCAGCAGCGCCACCACCCCGATCACCAGCGCAAACGCATCCCGGGTCCCGATTGAACCCGAAAGCGCCGCATACAAGCTCCCCAGCGTCGCCACACCCAGCGCCAGCGACGTCTGCTGATTAGTCGTCATCACGCCCGACCCGACCCCGGCCAGATCCGTCGGCACATGCGACAGCACGATCCGGAACAACGTCGTCATCGCCAGTGCGTTCCCCACGCCGATCGCCACCATCGACGGTGCCAGATCAAGCAGGGTCAGGTGCGGCCACTCCGACAGCGTGGTGCACAGCAGCGCCACCATCCCGATCGCCGTGATCGCGCCGCCGACCGGCACCACCTTCTGGCCGTACCGTGCCACCAACCTGCTGCTCAGCATCGACACCGTGAAGTACGCGACCGCCAGCGGCGTCAGCACCGCGCCCGCGCCGAGCGGGCCGAAGTGCAGGCCCTCCTGCAGCGTCATCGCGAACACGAACATGAACGAGCCGAACGCGGCGAAGAACGGGATCGCCACCATCAGCCCGCTCCGGACACTCGGCAGGCGCATCACCGACGGCGGCAGCAGCGGCGTCCCGCCGATTCGCTCCAGCCGCCGTTCCACGTGCACAAAAGCCGCGGCCGAAACCGGCGACAGCGCCAGCAGCACGATCGACCACACCGGCCAGCCCAGCGCCCGGCCCTCCATCAGCGGGACCAGCAACGACAGCAGCGTGGTCGCCAGCAGCGCCGTGCCGAGGCGGTCGACCCCCAGCGGGTTGTGCGCGCGGCTCTCCGGCAGGCGGCGGGCCATCACCAGCACCACCAGGCCGATGGGCACGTTCACCAGGAAGATGGGCCGCCAGCCGGTGCCCCACAGGTCCGCCGCCACCAGGCCGCCGCCGAGGAGCTGGCCGACGACCGTCGAGAGGCCGCCCGTTGCGCCGTAGAGGCCCAATGCGCGTGAACGCTCTTCGCCGGCCGTTGTCGCCTGGATGATCGAGAGCACCTGCGGCAGCAGCAACGCCGACGCCGCCCCCTGTGCGGCGCGGGCGATCACCAGCGTCGTCGCCGTCGGGGCGATTCCGCAGGCCAGGGACGTCAGCGTGAACAGCCACAGTCCCGCGAAGAACAGCCGTCGGCGGCCGAACGAGTCGCCGAGGCGGCCGCCGACCACCAGCAGCACCGCGTACGCGATGCCGTAAGCGGCCACCACCATCTCCAACGTCGCGGTGGACGCGTGGAGGTCGGCATCGATCGTCGGCAGCGCGACGTTGACGATGAAGAAGTCGATGATCGGCAGTGCCGCCCCCAGCAGCACGGTGACCAGGCCGGCGGGGGTCAGTCCCGGCCGGGCAGGGGCGCCGGGGGTATTCGGCGCGAGTTCAGTCGTGGTCATGAGTACTACGATCGACCCACTTCAAAACTGGTACCAGTTGTTGTTTATCCAGGTACCGCCACTACCTGGTACCAGGTTCGGGGGCGTGCGATCCTGGCACCATGACCACCGCCGTCGAATCCGAGCTCCGTCGCCAGGAGCTGGCGAGGTTCCTGCGCAGCCGGCGTGAGCGGATCACGCCCGAGCAGCTCGGCCTCCCGATCATGGGCCGCCGCCGGACGCCGGGGCTGCGCCGCGAAGAGGTCGCGCAGCTCGCCGGGGTCGGGGTCACCTGGTACACGTGGCTCGAGCAGGGGCGCGACATCAACGCGTCCGAGCAGGTGCTGCAGGCGATCGCCCGCACCCTGCGGCTCGACCCGCACGAGCACACCCACCTCTTCCGGCTGGCCGGCGCGCCGGAGCCGGATCGTGAGAAGGACTGCCAGGTCATCTCGCCGCAGCTGGAGATGATGCTGAAGCAGCTGGAGCCGTACCCGGTCGCGGTCCGCAACGCCCGCTGCGACCTGCTCGGCTACAACCGCGGTTACACCTGGCTGATGGGCGACGTCGACGCGATCCCGTTCGAGGACCGCAACACCCTGGTCCAGTGCCTGCTCAACCCGCAGTGGCGCGAGCGGATGCTGGACTGGGAGACGAACATCCCGCGCGTGATCGCGTCGTTCCGCGCGGCGATGGCCGAGCACGTCGCCGAGCCCGCGTGGAAGCAGCTGGTCAAGCGGCTGAAGGCGGAGTCGCCGCTGTTCGCCGAGCTGTGGCCGCACCACGACGTCAACTCGGAGCCGATCCGCACCAAGCGGTACATGCACCCGGACGTCGGGCTGCTGCAGTTCAACTTCACCTACCTCTACTCGGGCCGCCGCTCGGAGATCACGGTCTCGACCTACACCCCGGCCGACGAGGAAACGGCGGCGAAGCTCCCGCTCATGTTCGACTGACGACGTACGCGGACTGTCGCTCTGTGACGGACGCGGCGCAGCCCCGCGACCGGTAGTTTTCGCGACATGAGATGGCCGCCGCAGTCACGCCTGTCCCCGTGGGTGGGACGGGTGGCGCGCACCGTCGTTGTCACGGGGTTCGTGCTCGGGGCGACCAGCGGCGCGTCGCGGTGGCAGACCGGGACGCCGCCGATGACGCCGCTCGCCGGTGTGTGGCTCGTCGCCACCACGCTGACGTTGCTGGTCGTGCACCGCTTCCCGTTGACGCTCTTCCTGCTCACCGCCGCGTCCGCGTTCGGCTACTACGCCGCCGGGATGCCCGGTGGGCCCATCATCATCGTGCCGACGATCGCGCTCTTCATGCTCACGAAGCTGCGTGGTCCCGTCACCGCCGGGATCGCCGGGGCCGCCGCGCTGGCCGTGGCCTACGTGGCACACGTGATCAGCTCCGGGTCGTTCGTGATCCAGATCGGCTCGTGGTTCCTGGTCGTCTGGCTGGTCGCCGTGATCGGGGTCGGCACCGCCGTCCGGTACCAGTACGCCGCGAACGCCGCCCGCCGCGAGCAGGCCGACGAGCACCGGCACCGGCTCGCCGAGCAGGAACGGCTGCGCATCGCCCGCGAGGTGCACGACGTTGTTGCGCACAGCCTCGCGATGATCAACGTCCAGGCCGGCGTCGCCGCGCACGTCGCGGACCGGCGGCCCGAGCAGGCGAAAGAGGCGCTGCTCAACATCAAGTCGGCCAGTGCGTCCGCGCTCAAGGACCTGCGCGCCACGCTCGCCGTGCTGCGCTCGGGTGAGGACAAGGCGCCCGCGCCGAGCCTTGCCCAGGCCGCCGAACTGCTGGCACACGCGCGGGACGCCGGGCTCGAGGTCGACGTCCACGGGGAAGCCGGCGACCTCCCGGCCCCGGTGGACGCGGCCGCGTACCGGATCCTGCAGGAGTCGCTGACCAACGTCGTCCGGCACGCCGACCAGCCGAAACGCGTCGACGTCCGGTTCGAGCGGAAGCCGGGAAGCTTCACACTGAGAGTGCGTGACGACGGCCGCGGCACCGCACAGCCGACCAAGGGCCACGGCCTGCGAGGCATGTCCGAACGGGCCACCGCGCTCGGTGGGCAGTGCACCGCCGGGCCGGTCGACGGCGGTTTCGAAGTCCGCGTCGACTTACCGATCGAGGGGGAAGCATGATCCGCGTCCTGCTGGCCGACGACCAGGTCCTGGTCCGCGCCGGGTTCCGCGTGCTGCTGGAGACCGAAGACGGCTTCGAGGTCTGCGGTGAGGCGGGTGACGGCGAGCAGGCCGTGGCCGGAGCCATCGAACACAAGCCGGACATCGTCGTGATGGACGTCCGGATGCCCGGTGTCGACGGCCTCGAAGCCACCCGCCGGATCACCGCGAACCCCGACCTCGCCGGGACAAAAGTGCTGGTCCTGACCACTTTCGACGTCGACGAGTACGTCTACGAGGCGCTGCGTGCGGGCGCCAGCGGGTTCCTGCTGAAGGACACCGAACCGGTCGAGCTGCTGCGTGCGCTGCGCGTCGTCGCGAGCGGGGAGGCGCTGCTGGCGCCGACCGTCACGCGCCGGCTGATCCAGGAGTTCGTCGGCCGCCCGGAGAACCGCAGCATCGACACGAGTGCCATTCGCCAGATCACCGACCGCGAGCGCGAAGTGCTCGGCCTGGTGGCGGGCGGCATGTCGAACGACGAAATCGCGGCCCACCTGGTGATCTCGACGGCGACGGCCCGTACCCACGTCAGCCGCATCATGACGAAGATCGGCGCTCGTGACCGCGCCCAGCTGGTGGTGCTGGCCTACGAGTCGGGGCTGGTCACACCCCGTCGCCCCGCCTGACCCGGCGCACCACGCGCACGGCCCGCACCAGGAACACCACGGCGAGGACGGCGACCAGGCAGATCCAGATCATGTCGCCTCCTTCCCCCGCCGATGCTCTGCTCAAGGGGCGTCCGAGCGGGGGAACGCGTTCATCGACACGGGCGAAGTCACACCTTCGGGCTAAGTGCAGGTGACTACCCGGCTAAGCTCAGCGGGTGCGTCGTGCGTTGATCACCGGTATCACCGGTCAAGATGGCCAATACCTTGCCGAGCTCCTCCACGAGAAGCAGTACGAGGTCTTCGGCCTGGTCAAGGGACAGAACAACCCACGGATCGACATGATCCGCGCCGAGTACCCGTACGTGGAGATCGTCGAAGGTGACCTGCAGGACCTGTCGAGCCTGGTCGGGGTCCTGGAGCAGGTGCAGCCCGACGAGGTCTACAACCTCGGCGCGATCTCCTTCGTCGCGCTGAGCTTCAAGCAGGCCGAGCTCACCGCCAACGTCACCGGCCTGGGTGTGCTGCGGCTGCTCGACGCCGTCCGGATGGTCGGTGGCAGCCAGAACAACCCGATCCGCTTCTACCAGGCTTCGAGCTCGGAGATGTTCGGCAAGGTCCGGCAGTCACCGCAGACCGAGGACACGCCGTTCTACCCACGGTCGCCGTACGGCGTGGCGAAGGTTTTCGGGCACGACATCACCGTGAACTACCGCGACAGCTACGACCTCTTCGCCTGCTCCGGCATCCTGTTCAACCACGAGAGCCCGCGCCGCGGCATCGAGTTCGTCACCCGCAAGGTGACCAACGCCGTCGCGCGGATCAAGCTCGGCCTGCAGGAAAAGCTGATGCTGGGCAACCTCGACCCGCAGCGCGACTGGGGCTTCGCCGGCGACTACGTCCGCGCGATGTGGCAGATGCTGCAGCAGGACGAGCCGCAGGACTACGTGGTCGCGACCGGCCGCACGCACAGCGTCCGCAACTTCGTCGATCTCGCGTTCAAGCACGCCGGCTTCGACGACTGGGAGCGGTTCGTCCAGCAGGACCCGCGGTTCTTCCGGCCCGCCGAGGTCGACCTCCTGGTCGGTGACGCCACCAAGGCCCACACCGAGCTCGGCTGGAAGCCCGAGGTCGGGTTCGAAGAGCTCGTCGCCATGATGGTCGACCACGACCTGCAGCTCGAAGCCAAAAAGGCCGGGATCGCGCTCCCGTGATCTCCTACGCGCAGAACGCGGAGGACGTCGTCCTGGCCAGAGTTTTTGCGGGCCAGGCGACCGGTCGTTATGTCGACTTGGGCGCCGGTTATCCGACACGCGACTCGGTCACCAAGCTGTTCTACGACCTCGGCTGGCGCGGGATCAACGTCGAGCCGGAGCCGGCGCTGGCCGACGAGCTCGACCGGGAGCGCCCTGGGGACGTCAACCTGCGGGTCGCCGTCGGCGCCGAGCCGGGCACGACCGTGCTGCACGTCGTCGATGGCCAGTGGGGCCGCGCGACGGTCGACGACTCCCTCGCCGCGCAGTACCGCGAGGACTGGCGCCTCCGGGACCTCGAGGTCCAGGTCGTCACGCTGGCCCAGCTGCTCGACGACCACCCTGGTGACGTCGACTTCCTCAAGGTGGACGTCGAGGGTGCGGAGCGCGCGGTGATCGAGGGCGCCGACTGGAGCCGGCACCGGCCGCGGGTGCTCGTCATCGAGGCGACCGAGCCGGGCTCACCGAAGCCAGCGCACGACGAGTGGGAGCCGATGCTGCTCGAAGCGGGTTACCGCTGCGGGCTGTTCGACGGCCTCAACCGCTTCTACGCCCAGGCCACCGACACCGACGCGCTGGCCGCACTGGCCGCGCCCGCGAACGTCTTCGACGACTTCGAGCGCTACGCGGCGGCCGAAGTGCGCGAAGAGCGTGACCAGCTGCGCCAGGCCCGCCCGTCCGAAGTTGCGTACATCCGGCGGCTCGAGGAGACGGTGGAAGCGGCGCAGAAGGCACGCGGCGAGCTGGGTGCACAGCTGGACGCCGCGCAGCAGGAACTCGCACAGGCCCGCCGGACGGCCGAAGAGCACCGCCGTCGCGCGGCCGCGCTCGAACACCGCGTCGCCGAGCTGGAAGCCCAGCCCGGCGTCCGCCGTTACTGAGCCGCGCGCTCGCGGGCGAGCTGCGCCAGCCGGTCCGTCATGACCTTGCCGACGGCGGCCGGGCTGGACCAGTCCTGGATCGCCCGGATCGCCCGCTCACCCATGGACGCCCGCAGCCGGGGGCTGTCCGCGAGCCGTCGCAGCCACTGCGCGGCCTGGTCGACGTCCGGCTCCGCCCACAGCTGACCGACGGTGTACCAATCGCCGAACTCCGCGCCGAACCGGTGGTCGTGCTTCGAGATCGGGCGGACGTCGTACCCGACGACGGCGGCGGAACCCGGCGGCATGAAGTCGGTGTTGGCGCTGAAACCGGTGGCCACCACCGGCTTGCCCATGGCCATCGCCTCGGCCATGCCCATGCCGAACCCCTCGGACCGGTGCAGCGACGCGTAGATGTCGCAGCTCGCGAGGAGCGTGTCCATGTCGTCGCGGGACATCTCGCGGCGGAGCAGCGTGCCGCCGACCGAAGCCATCGCCGCGGTCAACGCCGCGTCCAGCTCCGGGAAGCGCTCGAGGTTGTTCACCTTGAGCACCAGGTGGGCCTTCGTGCCCCGCTCTTCGGGCGGGAACGCGCGGCGGAACGCCTCGATCAGCGCCCACGGGTTCTTCCGCGCGTCGCTGGACGACGCGCTGAAGGTGTACAGCACGATCAGGCCGTCTTCCGGCAGGCCGAGCCGCCCCCGGTCGGGCTGGATGCCCGGCGCGTGCGGCACCACGCTCGGCACGACGAGGATCGGGATGTCGGTGACCGTGCGGAACGCGTCCGAGACGAACGACGAAAGCACCCACAGCTCGTTGATGCCCGGCAGGTGCGGCAACGCGTGCGGCGGCGGTTCCGGCAGTTCCCACGCCCACAAGGCGATCGTGTAGCGGTCGAGCGCGTGCTCGGGGATCAGCTGCCACTCGTTGACGTTGACGATCCAGAGGTCGACGTCGAACTCCTTGCCGCGGCGCAGCGCGGCGATGTCCGGCGGGATTTCGACCGAGCGGTACGGCGCCTGGCTGTTGAACTCGGTGAAGGTGAGGTTCGTGTCCGTCGCGGCGAGGGCCTGGATGTGCCGCCGCGCCGACTCCGACAGGCCGGTGGTGGCACGGACGTCGGCGAAGGTGTTGACGCCGGGGCGCCGGATTTCGGGCGCCGGCTCGGGAAGTGCCGCTTCGATGGCCTTCGTGTAACCCTGGGCGGCGATCGGCCAGCTCGCGTTCTCACCGACCCACTTGCGGGCCAGGTCCCCGGCCGCGCGCAGCTCTTCCGGCCAGTACATCCCGCGTTCCAGCAGCCGGTAGAGCCCGGCCGCCTCACCCGCCGGATCGGTCGGCACGGTCCACACGAACGCGGGGTCGAAGTGCCGGTGCTGCGGCAGGTCGCTCGCGATCACCGTCCGCCCGGCGCCGAGGGCCTGCATCATCACGGCGCTGGTCTCGCCGGCGGTCGGCCAGCGGAGGCTGATCACCGCGTCGGTGGCGAGGATCAGTTCGTCGAACCGGTTTTCGTCCGGCGACAGTTCGAAGTGGACGGAGCCGGCCGCGCCGCTCTGGTTGATGGTCTGCCGGAGTTCGGCCAGCAGTTCGGCGTCACCGGCGTGCCCGGCGACGACGAGCCGCGCGTTCGGCCAGCGGCGGCGCAGCTCGGCGAACGCCAGCACGGCGGCGGGCACCCGCTTGTAGCGGACCAGGCTGCCGAACACGCCGAACACGACCTGGTCGTCGGTCCAGCCCAGCTCGGCGCGGATCGTGTCGCGCCGGGAGCCGTCGAGCAGCGTCGCGCCGAGCGGCACGGCGTGCACCGGCACCTGCGGGTAGCGCGCCTGGAGGAACTTCGCGGTGTGCGGGTCGTGGACGAGCACGCCACGGCTGCTGGTGACGAGCCGGCGTTCCATGGTCAACGTCGCGTAGTCGAGCGTCTTGACCCCGTCGACCTCGATGGCGGGCATGCTGTTCAGCAGGGCGGGATCGGTGGAGTGGCCCCAGATCGGGCCGTGTGCGTACCGCACCTCCGCCGCGAACGCCTCGCTGGTGTAGCTGCCGAAGTAGCCGGCGTGGAAGTCGACCAGCGCCGGGTCGTGCAACACGACGACGCCAGGGTTCTTGATCGCCTCGCGGTAGATCTCGCCGTGGACCCCCGCGTGGTTGCCCATGTGGTAGACCGGCACGCCGTCGCCGGGATCGTCCGGTCGGCGCAGCTCGACGCCGTCCGGCACGCGCGCCGACGGCGAGTTGTGCACCGCGGTGAGGTCGACCAGTTCGGAAAGTGCTTCGAGCAGCCGGTAGCTGTAGTCCGCGATGCCGCTGGTCTGCGGCGGCAGCGGCGTCCACACCGCGGCGCGCGCTCGCGACCCCGTCATCGGCGGGCGACCAGGCGCAGCCGCTCGCCGAGCCCGTGCGGGGCCTCGACCGAAGTGACCTCGACGTCGGCGAAGCCCGAAGCTTCGGCGAGGAACCGCAGGTAGACGGCGGGCAACGCCTTGCGGGCGAACGGATCCAGCCGCAGGTCGGCCTCCGAAACCGGCGTCTCGACGAGCAGCACCCCGCCGGGCTGCAACGCGGTCGCGGCGAGGTCTACGAAACGGGCGAGGACGTCCGGCGCCAGGCGCTCGGCGAACCGGAAGGCCGTCACCGCGCCCAGCGAGCGCGGCGGCCGGGCGGCGAGCGCGGCCAGCGGCTCCCGCGCCTCGACGTCGAAACCGAGCCCGGCGCAGTGTTTCCGGACCAGCGAGTTGTCCGACGCCGCCGCGATCGGCAACCCGGCCGAGCGCAGGACTTCGAGCCACTCACCGCGGGCCGGGGCGACGTCGAAGACCGGGCCGGTGGCGCCGGCTTCGCGGGCGGCGGTGACCAGCGGCAGGTGGCTGCGGCGGGCTTCGCGGACGTGGTCCGCGGGACCGTCGAGCAGCTCGATCAGTGCGAGCTCGAGGAAGGACTCGCGGTCGGCGGCCTCGACGTCGGCCGGCTCCTGCCCGGCGCGGACGCGGTCGAGCGCGAGATCCAGCTGAGCGTGCCGGAGCCGGACGTCGGTGGCCGCCGACGCCAGCGCGGCGACCTGCGTCTCGATGGCCTTCAGCCGCTGCTCGACGTCGTCGCCGGCCTCGGCGCTTTCCGCGTGGCGCAGCCGCATCTCGCTCAGCTGCGACTCGACCCGGCCGAGCCCGGAGTACAGCCGCTGGTTGAGCCCGGCGGTCAGCGTCTGGTCGTGCCGCCGGAGCTGCTCGATCTCGTGGACCAGTTCGGAGTGCCGCACCAGCCGGCCGTCCCCGTCCTGGGTCTGCTCGTGGAAGGCGCCGAGCGCGTCGCGGATCGCCAGGTTGGCCTCGATCTGCCACTTCACCTGGCGCTTCCACAGGAACCGCAGGGCCAGCCGGCCCAGCAGGTCGCTCTTGCGCAGCGGCAGGTGCAGCTCGCGGTGTTCGTCGAGGCGGGCCAGTGCGGCGGCCACCCGGTCAGCAGGCATTCTGGGTTCCCTGGGTCGATCTCGTCATGGGTTGAGCTTGCGCGAGATGTTCTTCTGCACCGCCGGCGAAAGCAGCGACACCGAGCCGGAGGTGAACCCGCGCTCGGTCAGCTCGATCACCACGACGTCGCTGCGCTGCAGCAGGTCCGCGATGGCTTCGCCGCTGTCGTGGTCGGCGGTGCTCGTGTGGAGCGCGGTCAGGTCGCCGAAGGACGCGGCGAGGTAGGGCAGGGCCCGGATGGTGAACGAGTCGCCGATCCAGGCCGTGCGCAGGCCGTAGGTGCCGTCGCCGCTCGTGGTGTCGGTGTGCACCGGGGTGACGTAGTCGCCGGGCATGGTCCGGGTCCGGTCGGTCTTGCCGTCCGGCATCAGCGCGTAGTGGGTGCCTTCGGTGACGCCGGTCTTGCCGATCAGCGGCGGCAGGTCGGCCGGCAGCTGCCAGTCGCCCTTCGGCTCCAGCCGCCACTTCCTGCTGATCCCCGGCCGCAGCTTCTCGGCGACCGCGCGGACCGCGGTGATGGCGCCTTCGTCGTCCCAGTGCGCGTCCTGGGGCCCGTAGAGCGGTGTGCCCTTGCGGTTCGCCCACTCCTGCATCCCGCCGCGGACGTCGAGCATGAACGGCTCGGCGTCCACCCGGTGCCAGAAGTCGTCGGCGACCTTCTGGCGGCAGTCCTTGCCCAGGTAGTCGTCGGGCAGGTGCTGCGGGACCATGCCGATCTTGTCCGGCGCGACGACGACCACGAACTGCCGGCCGGACGCCTCGACCGCGTCGCGGAAGGAGCGCAGCCGGGCGAACGTGGTGTTCAGGTCGACCGCCTGCACGCAGTGGCTGGTGGCTTCGTCGCCCAGGTAGAGCCAGCCGTCCTTGCCCTCGATGACGTCGGGGAACTGGCGCGGGTCCAGCTTCGTGGGCGCGGTGTCGGCGGGCACCTGGAGCGGTCCCTGCTGGTTTTCCTGGTGCAGCGGCGGCGGTTCGCCGAACACGCCGCGGCTGATGCCGTCGGCGGCGTGCACCGCCTGCTCGCGGAACACCAGGTGGTCGGTGGTCCACTGGCTCAGCTGCGTGAAGAACGACCAGCCCTGCCCGATGCTCGGGAACGGCGTCAGCTTGCGGTTTTCGAACTCCGACGGCCGCGCGCCGAGGATCGCCGACAGGGCCGGGGTGGCGAAGAAGACCGTCGCGCACAGCAGCGCGGCCAGCTGCTTGCGGCCGTGCCGCGGCCGGTACAGCGCGTGCTCACGCGGGAGGAACGCCTCGTAGACGGGCGGCAGGGTGGGCTTCGGCCCCTCGGTGCGGGTCATGCCGTCACCCCGATCCGCCGGGCCGCGGCGCGAACCGGCCGGAGCACCCGGCGGGCGCCGGCGACCAATGGATGCCGCCGCGGCGCCGGTTGCGGCCTTCCGGCGAGCCACGTCTGGTGGGCTTCGGTCAGCCGCTCCCGCATCCACGCCGCCGCGGTGTCCGTCGTGCGGGTCCGCAGGATGTGCGCGCGGGCGGCCTGCCCCCGGCGACGAGCCTCCTCCCGGTCGTCCGCGACGGCGCGCATCGCGGCGGCCGCGGCGTCGAGGTCGGGATCGGCCCACCGGCCGCCGGGCTGGTACGGCGGCCAGTCCGGGCCGACGCCGGTCATCGTGTACGGCACCGGCCAGCCGTGTTCGGGCCCGAAGAACTCCGTGGTGCTCGAGTAGTCGGTGGCGATCACCGGTATCCCCCTGACCATCGCTTCCGCGACGGTGAGCCCGAAGCCCTCACTGCGGTGCAGCGAAACGTAGGCGTCGGTCCCGGCATACAGGGCGCCGAGTTCGGTCACCGTGAGGTAACGCTCCTGCAGCTCGATCCGCGGGTCCTCGCCGATCGCGCGGCGCAGCCGCTCGACCGCGGGGGTGTTCAGGTGCCCGTTGGTGGCCTTGAGCACGAGCCGGACGTCTTCGCGGCCCGGGAACGCGCGGTGGAACGCCTCGACCACACCCCACGGGTTCTTCCGGCCGCCGGTGGAGTTGAAGTCGAAGATGAAGAGGAACTGCGTGACCGCACCGGGTTCACGGGCCGGCTCGCCCGGATCCGGCACGGGCACCGGAATGGTCCGGACCGGCACCGGCGAGTGCGTCGCGATCGCGCGAGTGGCGAAGTCGCTCGGCGTCCAGATCTCGTCGACCAGTGCAAAGCCGTCGTGCATCACCGCCGGGAAGTCCTCGAGCTCCCAGGCCCACAGGCCGATCCGGTAGCGGTCGGCGCCGGTGTCCGGGTGGGTGTCGAGCAGCAGCCGGGTGAAGTCGGAGTTCACGGTCAGCAGGCTGACGCCGAACCGCGGCACACCCACGTCGTCCGGCGCGGCCAGCCCGGTGCGGACCGAACCGGACAGGGAGTGCTCCTCGACGACCGACACCATCGGCACGCCGGCCGCGGCGATGGCCCGCTGGACCACCCGGGCCATCTCGCCCAGTCCGAGCTCGGCGGTCAGGTACCCGGCGACGTTGACCCCGAAGTCCTCGACCGGCGGCACCGGCGCCGGCGGCTCGGCGGGCACGGCCCACTCCGGCACCAGGCCCTCCTCGGCGCCGTGGGTGGCGCACCACTGCCGGAAGCCGGCGCGGTCGGCGCCACGCGGGTACGGGAACACCGCCTGCAGGTCGACGCGGGAGAGCCAGACGGCGGCGGCCAGCCGGGTCAGCCCGGTGGCGGCGTCGAGCGGGGACGCGGGTTCGGTCAGCCACTGCCGGAACGCCTCACCGCCGTCCTCGCCGAACGGGTCCGGCGGCAGCTTCTCGGCGACGCGGCCGAGCGGGTCCGGCGTGTGGCGGAAGCTTTCCGCGCGGCTCCAGGTGTCGTGGTAGAGCTGCCGCATCTGCAGGGTGATCGGCGTGCCGCCGGGCAGTTTTCCGTACCCCGCCTCGGTTTCCGCGTCGTCCCGGCCGATGTGCTCGCCGTAGCTGTCGCAGAGTTCGCGCAGCGCCGGATCGGCCGACAGCCGGACTCGCGGCCGGGGCCCGCAGTCGGTGGTCAGCAGCCACGGCGTCTCGGGGTCGTAACCGCGGAACGCCAGGAACTTCAGCCCGGCCAGGGCACGCTCGTGCAGGTTCCAGTAGCCGACGGCGAGACCGGGGTCGCGGACGACGTGGTGGCCGAACACCCCGGCCAGCAGATCCGGCCAGCGCCACGTCGGCTCGGTCCGCAGCGGCGGGCGCCGGCGGGCCTGGTCGGCCCAGTGGTCGAGGAACGGCCGGGCGGCCGGCCCGGCGGCGAGGAAACCGTCGAAGACGCCGGGCACGTGCTCCGGCTCCAAACCGTCCTGCGGCACCGGTTCGAGCAAGGCCGCCGAGACGACGATGCCGTGGTCCACGGCGAGCGTGGCGACGTCCTCGAACGGCGCGCGGACCTCGACGTCCGGATCGAGCAGGACCACAACGTCGTACTTGTCCAGCAGAGTGCGGACGAGCAGCGGCCGCAGGACGTCGACGAGGTCCGCGCCGGCGTGGCAGGTGGCCAGCCGGTGGAACTCGTCCGCGTCCAGGCCGAGCTCACCGGGCGTCGCGGCGTCGTCGGCGACGAGGGTGGTGAAGCCGTGCCCCGGGTGGTGCGCCCGGTAAGACCCGGCCAGCACCTCCGCGACGGCCCGCCGGTCCCCGGTGACGACGGTGCAGGCGGTGATCCGGGGACCGCTTCGTGTCATGTCAGCTGCTGGCGGGCAGCTCGGCCAGCTGCTTCGCGAGGATTTCGTCGAACACCTTCGAGACGGTGGCCATGTCGGGCCCGTCCACGTGCACGCGGACGATCGTCTGCTTGTTCACGTAGTGCGCGCGGATCAGCGCCACGCCGTCGTCCTTGACCAGCTGCAGCACGTCGACGCCGGGCGGTGTGGTGCCGGTGTACTTGACCAGCTTGAACTTGACCTGCTGCTCGGTGAGCTGCTCGACGGCGTTGGTCGCGCCGGCCGCCCCGGAAGCGCGCACGGTCAGCACGACCGCGGTGGCCCCGGACGGCAGCTTGGACACCGACTGGCGGGCCTTCGTCGGGTTCGCGTCGGTGAGCGCGTCGTACTCGCCCTCGGTCAGCACCTTCGCGGCCTTGAGTTCGTCGAAGCTCGCGTAGTTGTTGGTGGACAGGACCGTCCCGGGGAGCTTGGCGATCTCCAGGTCGTCCTTCGGCTTCTGCGTCGGCGACGGCGGCGCGCTGGAGGACTGCGCGACCGGCGGCGTCTCGTTCGAGTTGCCGGAGAAGAGGAAGTAACCGCCGACGCCGAGCCCGGCCAGCACGACCACCGCGATCACGATCGCGACGATCTTCTTGCCACCCTTGGACGGCGTGGCCTGGAACGAGGGCTCCGGGCCTTGTGCGACCCAGTTGGTGTCGGCCGGGAACTCCGAGCTGCCCCACGGCGTGCCGGTGTCCTGGCTCGGCGCGTTCCAGGGCATCTGCTGCCCCGGCGGCTGGCCCTGCTGGTGGTACTGGGGCGCCTGCTGGGGGAACCCGCCCGAGCCCTGGCCCTGCGGCCGGTACCCGCCGGCGACCGGCTGCGGCGGCATGCCCGGTACGACCTGCGTGCGGTCGGCGTCGCCGCCCTGGGCCGGCGCCCAGCCCTGCGGGGCCCCGCCCTGGCTGACGGCCTGGGTGCGTTCGCCGTCGCCGAAGGACGAGTTCACGATCTGGGTCTGGTCCGCCGCCGTGGCGCCACCGGCCTGCTGGGCCGGCGTCGGCCCGGACGGCGGTGACACCGGGGCGATGATCTGGGTGCTCTCGGCCTGACCGCCCGCCGCCGGTGCGGCCTGGGGATCGGCGTTGACGGCCGCGGACAGGACACTGTCCCGGCGCAGCCGGTAGTCGTCGGCCGAAATCTGACCAGCGGCCAGCTCTTCGTCCAACCGGCGCAGTTCCTCCTGCCAGGACAAACCCGGCCCCCTATCTCGTCAGCGGTTGCCAGCTGAGCCAGCTCACGCATCATTGTGCACTCAGCCCTGCTCACCGGGGCCCGGAGGGTCGTTTCGTGACCCGTCTCCTCAGCCCGCGGGCAGGACGCTTTCGAACTGCTTCAACATCCCGTCCAGCTCGCCGCTCATGCCGGACTGGCCCCGGTAGGGGAGCCCGACACCGATGACGACGGCGTTGTTGCCCGAGCCGTACCAGCTGGTGTTGAGGAACTGCTGGCCGACGCGGCCGGAGATGGTCCGGACGTCGGCGGTGACCTGGCGCATGCCCGACGCCAGCGCCTGCTGGTAGAGCGTCTCGACGACGGTCTGCGCGTTGGTCGGGCCGGCCGTCGGGATGACCAGCGCGAGGTAGTTGACGTCGCCGTCGGAGCTGCCGCGGAACACCATCTCCTTGGCGCCGTTCGAGGTGAAGAGCTCGGCGGTCTGGGCGGGGATCAGGCCGAGGTCCCGCGCCTTTTCGATCGCCATCGTCGAGTTGTTCGGGTTGGCCTCGCCGGGCAGCTTCGGCACCCGGTCCTCGAGCGGCTCGGGCCGGATCCCGGAGGCGGACGACGTCCCGGGCGGGGGCGCGCCCTGCGGCGCCGGGTCGTCCGTCGAGCCGATCCACGCGGTCACGCCGACGACCACCGCGAGCACGACCAGCACCCCGAGGCCGAGGAACAGCCAGGTCGGCCGGCCACCGGTGGACCCGCGGTGCTTGCCGGGCGCCTCCTCGGGCTCTTCCGGCCGGTGGTGCACCGGCCGGCCGACGGGCGGGAACCGGCTGATCGGCTCGGGGCCCGGCATCTGCCCTTCGACGCGCATGTAGCGCGTCGGGTTGATGTCGGCCGGGCTCGGCGCGGTGGTGAGGTGGTCGGGGACCGGCGGGACGCTGGAGTGGGAGAGCGTTTTCTGCGCCCCGGAGTCGGTGCGCTGCCACGGCGGGGCCGGGCGGGGCGGCTGCGACCGTGCGTGCGGCCCGGTGGACGGCGACTCCATCCGCTGCGGCGGCGCGGTCCGCGGGTCGACCGGCGGCTGGGCGGCGGGGTTCGTGCTGTGCCAGGCGGTCGCGGGCCGCCGGAGCGGGGAAGGGACGGGCGAGGGCACCGTCGAGCCCGACGCCTGCGCGAGCAGCTCGTCACGCTGCTTTCGGTGCGCAGCCGGTTCGATCCGGCCGGCCGCCAGGTCCGCGTCGAGTCGGCGCAGATCGTCCTGCCAGCTCATCCATCGACCCCCATCCACCATTCGGGGCATCAGTCTGGCACGTGCGGCCGACCAGCGAGGTTGCGGTTTGAGGTTGATCGGCAACGTAGCGCAAGTGGCGTCCTTTCGGGAGTCCTCGCCGCGCCCGGATCCGATCCGGGCCTCCGGTATGGTCCGGCTGCCCAGGTCACGGCGGTGGGGAGCCGGCTGGGCGTTCAGAGGGGAGCCACGTGACCACCGAAGCACCACCGAAGCCGCACCGCCCGCTCGGCCGCCTCCGGCCGACGAGCCGGGCCCGTGAAGGTCTGTTCGCCCTGATCGTCGGCGGCTTCCTGTCGGCGTTGTTCAACTACCCCGTCCTGCTGCACCCGAAGTCGGTCGTCACGGCCGACCTCGGCGACCCGCTGCTGCAGGCCTGGCAGCTGGCGTGGCAGCACAACTTCGCCACCGGCGGCGGGCCACTGTGGACGGGCAACACGCTCTTCCCGGCGGTCGACAGCTTCGCCTTCTCCGACGCGCTGCTCGGCTACCTGCCGCTGACGCTGTTCGGCGACGGCCAGTACGCCGCGATCTTCCGCTACAACATCGTCTTCCTGATCGCCTTCGCGATGGCGTACGCCGGGGCGTACCTGCTGGTGCGCCAGCTGGGCGGGAACTGGCAGGCCGCGGCGCTGGCCGGCGCCGCCTTCGCCTGGGCGCCCTGGCGGCTGACCCACATCAGCCACCTCAACATCCTTTCCTCCGGCGCGATCGCGCTCGCGCTGTTCGCGCTGGCCCGCGGCCACGGTTACTCCCTGCGGCACGGCCGCCGTCCCGAGCTGGCCCGCCCGTGGTGGGCGTTCGTCGGCTGGCTGGTCGCGGCGTGGCAGGTGACGCTCGGGTTCGCGGTCGGCCTCCCGTTCGTCTACCTGCTGGGCGGCGTCGGGGTGGTCATCCTGGTGACGGCGCTGCGGCGGTGGCGGGACTTCGGCACCCGGCTGGCCGTGCTGAACGGCGCCGGCGTCGTGGTGTTCCTCGTTGTCACCTACCTGATGACCATCCCGTTCCGGCAGGTCGTCACCGACTACGGGTTCAACCGGCCCTGGGAGGAGGTGAAGGTCTTCTCGCCGCCGGCGGACGGGCTGTTCACCACCCTCAGCTCGACCTGGCTCTGGCAGGGCACGCCGTTGGACCCGAACACCGGCGTCCTGGTCGACTCGAACTGGCTCCTGCAGCCCGGCGCGTCCGAGAAGGTCCTGTTCCCCGGGCTGGCGCTGCTGGTCGTGGCGCTGATCGGGCTGTTCTACAGCGCGTGGTCGGTGCGGGTGCGGGCGGCCCTCGCCGCCGCGTCGGTCGTGGTGTTCGTGTTCGCGCTGGGCTCGCAGTTCTTCGGCGGCGACTACACCTACTACATCCTGTGGAAGTACCTGCCGGGCTGGGACGCCCTGCGCACGCCCGGCCGCCTGATGCTGTGGGTGATCCTGCTGTTCATCCTGCTCGCCGCGGGCGCGCTGACCCGCGCCGGCGAGTGGCTGCGCGACCGGGACACGACCTACGACCGCGGCCGCTTCCTCGCGGCGCTGCTCGTGGTTCCGGCGTTGTTCGCGCTGGTGGAGGGCATCCCGGACGTGCCCCACCCGTCACCGCCGGGGATCCCGCCGGACCTGGCCGCGACCTTCCGGGACGACCCGCGACCGGCGGCGATCCTGCCGATGGTCCAGGAGCCCGACCGGCCGTTCAGCGAGTTCGTCTACCAGTTCTGGTCCGTCGAGGGCTTCCCCAAGCTGGCCAACGGGCACAACGGGCTGCTGCCCCCGGAGTACCTCGAGATCAACGAGGCGTTCAAGACCTTCCCGGACGCCCACAGCGTCGACGTCATGCGGAAGTTCGGCATCCCCCGGGTGCTGGTGCTGAAGGTCGGCGCGACCGGGACGCCGTACGAGCAGGCGCTCACCCGCCCACTCGACGGGCTGCCGCTGACCCGGACCGAGTCGACGGACCTCGTCACCTTCACCCTGCGCTAGTCCCCGCCGTCACCCATCAGGCCCCCGAAACTGTCGTACATATGTTCTAAAATGGGCGTTGTCCAGGGGAGATGCCGCCCGCACCCGCGGGTGGCGTGATGGAGGAAGGCAGGGCCATGGCCTACATCACCCTGCCCACGTTCGTGGGCTACAGCGCGAGTTCCGGTCCGTCGCGGTCGTCGTTCGTCCGGCGGCAACGCCGGCTGTACGAGGACCCGGCGCGGGCCGCGTTCAACTACTACCGGCGGGCGGCCAACGCGGTGCGGTCCGGCCGGGCGGCGAACCAGGACGCGACAGCGTTGCGCGCACTGGTCAACGCCGCCGACGAGAAGGTGAAACCGCACTACGCCGCGATCGCCGAGGGCTGGCTGCAGTACCTCGGCCGCCGGTCGCCACGGCTGGTCGAGGTCGGCCGCGGACGCTGCCGGATCGGCGACCTCGAAATCGGCGTCAGCCCGCAGATCGGGCTGCGCAAGAGTGACGGCCGCCGGTACGCGACCTGGCTCTACTTCAAGGAAGAGCCGTTGACGAAGGACTCCGCGCAGCTCGCGTTGTGGGTGCTGGAGCAGGCGATGCCGGACGTCCTGCCGGGCGGGGAGGCGCTGGTGATCGACGTCCGCCGGGCGAAGGAGTACAAGCTCTCCGCGCGTGATCGCGAACGGCTGCGGCCCTGGGCCCGCAGCGAAGCCTCGGCGTTCCTCACCCTCTGGGACGCCGCCTGAGGCGGGGAGGCGCCGGGTCCGCCCGGCGCCTCCCTTAGCATCGCCCCGAGCGTTCAGGGGGGCGACGATGAGACTGGTCGCGGGACGGTACGCGATCTCGGCCGAACTGGGCCGGGGCGGCATGGGCGTCGTCTGGCGCGCCGAGGACCGGGTGCTCGGCCGGCAGGTCGCGCTGAAGGAGCTGGCCACGCCGCCGGGCGCGTCACCCGCGCACCTCGAACGCGTCCTGCGTGAAGCCCGCACAGCCGGGCGGCTCAACGATCCCGGCGTTGTCACGGTCTACGACGTCGTCACCGAGCACGGCGCCACGTTCATCGTGATGGAGCTGGTGGTCGCGCCGACGCTCGCCGACGTCGTCGGCCGTGAAGGCCCGCTCGCGAACGACCGCGTGGCCGCGCTCGGCCTGCAGGTGCTCGGCGCGCTGGAGAGCGCGCACGCGGCCGGCGTGGTGCACCGGGACGTCAAGCCCAGCAACATCATGGTGCTGCCCGGCGACCGCGTGAAGCTCGCCGACTTCGGCATCGCGCGGGCGATGGACGACCCGGCGCTGACGCAGACCGGCGGTGTCATGGGCTCGCCGGGGTACATGGCGCCGGAGCTGTTCGCCGGGGCCGGGCCGTCTCCCGCGTCGGACCTCTGGTCGCTCGGTGCGACGCTGTTCCACGCCGCCGAGGGCCGGGCGCCGTTCCAGCGCACCACCACGGCCGCGACCCTGCACGCGATCATGTACGACCAGCCGGTGTTCGAGCACTGCCGCGGCCCGCTCGCCGACGCCGTGCGCGGGCTGCTCACGCAGTCCACTTCGGACCGGCTGAGCGCGGCCGGCCTGCGGGGCCTGCTTTCCACCGCGCGCAACGCGATCACCGACGCGCCGACGCAGGCCGTCGACCCGGCCGAGCTGCCGACGATCATCTTCGAGCCGGTGACGGCGAAGGTCGCCACGCCGGCACCGACCACAGTGGACTGGGACCGGCCGCCGAAGAAGCGCCGGCTGCCGGTTGTGCTCGGCGGTGTCGCGGTCGCCGTCGTCGCCGCCTTGGGAGCGATCTTCCTGCTCAAGCCGGACACCACGACGCCGGTGGCCGCGGGCGCGCCGGGTCCGGCGCCGACGTCGTCCTCCGCCGCTCCCACTTCGGCGAAGCCCAGCACCAAGAAGTCCTCGGCGCCGCCGTCCACCAGCCAGTCCGCCTTGCCGGGCGCGAGTTCCGCGACGCCGCCGCCGTCGAGCGCGGGGGAGCAGCCGGGCAAGCCCGACCCGGTCAAGGTGCCGCTGACCCGTTTCCACCACCCGGACGGCGGGCACTTCAGCGGCACGAAGAAGGTCGGCCCGCCCGCGGGCTTCACGAAGGAAGGCGTGTTCGGCGCGCTCGTCGCGACGGCCGAGCCGGGCACACGCAAGCTGTTCGCCTGCAAGGTCAAGGACCAGAAGGACTGGTTCACCTCGACCGACCAGAGCGGCAAGTGCGAAGGCCAGCAGTCGCTCGGCCTGCTCGGCCACCTCTACGCGAACCCGCCGGGCTGGGCGGCCGCGCGGGCGATCTACCGCTGCAACGCGGGTGCCAGCCACTTCGACTCGCTCGACGCCGGCTGTGAAGGCAAGACCAAGGAGTTCCTGATGGGCTACCTGGTGCTCTGAAGCAGCACTTCGGCCATCAGCTCCGGCCGCGTGACGAACGGGTGGTGCGCCACCGGCAGCTCGACGACGTCGGTCGCGCGCGCCGCGTGCACCCGCTGCGTCTCCGGCGGTGTCGCCAGGTCTTCGGCGCAGACGACGTAGGTCGACGGGATCTCCCGCCACGCGGCCTTCGTCGTCCGCTGGCCGAACACCGCCTCGTTCTGCGGCGTGAGGCGCTCGGCGGCCGCGGTGTAGGTGACGTCGTCGAAGTCCTGGGCGAACAGCGGCCGCACCACCTCCTCCCGGACGCTCGCGGTGCCGTCGCCGTGGCTCACGTGCCGGGGCGGCGCGTCGCCGCTGCCGAAGTCGGCCAGCGCCTCGCCGGCGTCGGGCAGGAACGACGTCACATACACCAGCCGGTGGACGGCCGCATGGCCGGCGGCTTCGGAGATCACCATTCCGCCGTACGAGTGCCCGACGACCACGGCGGGCTCGTCGGAGGCGTCGAGCAGCGCCCGGACGGCCGCGGCGTCGTTGTGGAGGTCACCGCGCGGCTCGCTCTCGCAACTCGGCAGCACCGCCGCTGAACTGCGAAGACCGTGCCCGGCGAGCACGTCGGCCGTCGGCTGCCACCACCAGGCACCGTCGCGGACGAACGCACCGTGCACGAAGAGGATCCTCATGGTGACAACCTGACAGAACCCACCCGGTCGAGTGACACAGTTCGCGCGGAGCGGACGAGGACTGGACAAACCGGAGGCCGAACACGAAGCTTTCGCGTGTTCTTCCGTGCCTGGCCAAGTCAGAGGTCGAAACAGTGAATGCTGCCTGGGAAGCCGTCTCCCGCGTCGCCGACGAGCCCGCCTGGTACTGGGTGTACGACAAGCTGGCGTTCTGGCCGAGCACCTACGCCCACGCCTGGCCGGGCTTCCGCGAGCCCGCGCCGTCACGGACCTGGGACCTCTCACCCGGCGACCTGGACCGCGCGTCGGCCGAGTTCCGCCTCGGCCCGTACGCGGTCGAGGAGCACCAGATCTCGGCCATCGCGCAGGCCGCGTTCCGCGAGGTCTGCGGCCCGGACGACTGGCTGTGGGCGCTGCACTGGCAGCACCAGTCCTACCGCCTCCGCCCGCAGCTGATGACCGACGGCGCCCGCTGGCCGGTGCCGGTGTTCCCGCGCGCGGACTACCACCTGTTCCTGGCGAAGGACTTCTCCTACGGCACGCTCGGCCACCCGTGGGAGCGCACGCTGTGCGTGTTCGGCGAGAAGCTGGTGCCGGCGTTCGAGCGGCACGGCGAAGGTGTGCTGACCAACGTCCTGCGCCGCGACGGGAAGCCGTCCGCGCTGGCCCGCTGAACCCGGCGTTGATCTCTTGCTACCGTTCTGCGGGTGTTCGAGTATCACGGGTGGGCGACCATCCAGGCGACGACCAGCGGCGACGACGACGCGGCGCTCCTGGAGCGCCTGGTCGACCGCGTCCACCGCGCGATCCGCGACGCGGGTGACTTCGACCTGGTCGACCTCCGCTGGAGCGCCGGAATGCCGATGCTCCACTTCGGCGGCTTCGACAAACACGGCGGCCGCCTCGGCCCCCAGCTGCTGGACCTGTTCACCAGGGTCGGCGAGCTGGCCGCGGGCTCGTACGGCCTCCTGTACGTCTGGGACGACCAGGACACCGAGCACGACAACGACTTCCGCGTCTACCGCATGGCCCGCGGCCAGGTGACCGAACGCGAGGATCCCCACCTGACCCCGGTCGCCCCGACGGTCCTGGACGTCTACGAGCTGTAGCCCCCGGCTCGCTCCTTGGCCGCGGTTGTCCACAGCCCGGCACGAATGTGGACAGCCCGGCGGGATTTCGCGCGATCCCCGAGTTCCGTCGGCCCCCACCGATACGCTGGAAGCGGGGCCGGCCCCCAAGGGGGAGGCGGTTTCTAGGGGTGGTTGCAACACCTGAGTGTTCAGGAGTTGCCTCGTGTCCGGACAGGATCGAGACCGTGCCCCGGAATGCCTCTCGCGGGGTTCTGATCGGCGTGGTCGGGCGTTGACCGCCGGGCGAGCGGCCTACTTTGACCTGGTGGAAGCAGGGACAGGCACCAGGGAAGCGGCCCGGCAGGTCGGGGTCAACCACCGGACCGCACCCCGGCCCTGGTCCGCGACGCGCTCATCGCGAAGATCGCCACGCTGCCCGAGCAGCTGCGGCGGTCCCTGACCTGGGATCAGGGCAGCGAGATGCACCTGCACGGCCAGTTCACTCAGGCCACGAGCATGCCGGTCTGCTTCTGCGACCCGCACGCTCCCTGGCAACGCGGCTCCGATGAAAACACCAACGGCCTGCTCCGCCAGTACTTCCCCACAGGCACCGACCTCGCGGTGCACACCGCGGAGCACCTGGACGCAGTCGCTGCCGAACTCAACGACCGACCCCGCATGACCCTCGACTGGGACACACCCGCCGAACGCATGACAGCATTACTCACCATCACCGACCAGCAGTGTTGCGATGACCGCTAGAACCGCCGGAGGGCGGGGGCGCCTGCGTGCGATGGGTTGATGCACCCAATGCCACATTGGGTGCATCACGCCTCGTGTGGTCCGCGCGAGTGGGTTGCCGCGGCAGCGGCGGGAGCCGCCCACACCACGACCGCTCGCGGCCGCCGCGAGGTTTGCCGCATCGCAACCGGGGCTGAGTAGTTCTGCTCAAGACACCCGCAGAGCCCGGCGAGACCGTGGTCACATGACCAAATCCGGAACCACGTCCCCCACCACGACGGCCTTCTACATCCAGGCGGCCCTCTCGTTCGCCCTGGCGCTGGCCGCGGTCGTCGGCGCGATCGTGTACCTGCCGGTCGACGGCTGGATCCGGGGCTTCCTCGCCCTGGGCATGCTCTACCTGGTCACCTCGACCTTCACGCTCGCCAAGTGCGTGCGGGACAGACAGGAGGAGACCTCCGTGCTCTCCCGCGTCGACCAGGCCCGGCTCGACAAGCTCCTCGCCGAGCACGATCCCTTCAAAACCCCCGCGGTGTAAGAAAAACGGCCACCCTCCGGCAAGAGGGCGGCCGCCAGAACGTCAGTGGCGCGGCACTCGCGGCCGGCCGCCCGGCTCCTGCTTCGGCGGCTTCTGGTTGGCGCCGGGGAACGTCGGCGCCGGCAGGTTGGCCTGCTCGTAACGGGACAGCGTCAGCGGGCCGGACGTGTCCGGCAGGACCGGCGGCTGCGCCTTGTGGTCGTTGAACCGGAACGCCGACGTCATGTCGCCGAAGGTGCGACGGCGCCACTGCGAAATGTTCGGCTCCGCCACGCCCGTCACCTTCTCGAGGAACTGCAGCGTCGAGGTGTGGTCGAAGTTCTCGCTGCACACCCAGCCGCCCGCGGTCCAGGGTGAGATGACGATCGCCGGCACGCGGTAGCCCGCGCCGACCGGGAGGCCGTTGCCCGGGGTGCCGCCCGGCGACGTCTTCGTGACGAACTCGCCCGGTGTCCCGGCCGGCGGGGTCGGCGGGACGACGTGGTCGAACAGGCCGTCGTTTTCGTCGTAGTTGAGGATGAACACCGTCTTGGCCCAGACCTCGGGGTTGGCGGCGATCGCGTCGATCTTCGAGGCGACGAACGCGGCGCCCTCGGCCGGCGTGTACTGCGGGTGCTCGGACGCCGTCGAGGTGCAGATGATCCACGAGACCGTCGGCAGCTTGTCGTTGCGCGCGTCGTACTCGAACTGGCCCTCGGGCCGGTGCGTGAGGCCGTTGACCGCGAGCGGCGAGTCCGCCGGCGCGTTCTTGAAGTTCGCGAAGTTCTCCAGCATGTTGCAGCCGTAGGTGTCGCTCTGCTCGTACACCTTCCAGCTGACGCCCGCCGCCTGCAGCCGCTCGGCGTACGTCGTCCAGGTGTAACCGCCGGCCGGGGCCTTGTTGTCGAGGATCGGGCCGCCGTGCTCGCCGTCGGGGTCGATCGTGCCGGTCATCCACATCATCCGGTTGGGCCAGGTCGGGCCGAACACGGAGCAGTGGTAGCTGTCGCAGATGGTGAACGCCTCGGCCAGCGCGAACTGGAACGGCAGGTCGGCGCGCTTGTGGTAACCCATGACGTACGGGCCGTTCTTGCCGTCGGCCTTGCGGTGCGCCGGCAGCCAGTTGTCCATCTTGCCGCCGTTCCAGGCGTCGTGCTGGACCTGCCAGGCGTGCGACGTCGACGGGATCTTCTGCGCGTTGGTCGCGTGCGTGTCGAGGTGGAACGGCAGCGCGTAGCCGGCCGGGTTCTCGGCGTCGGGCTGGTAGAAGACGGACCGGCCGTTGGGCAGCTTCGCGGCGTGCGGGTCACCGAACCCGCGAACGCCGGACAGGGTCCCGTAGTAGTGGTCGAAGGACCGGTTCTCCTGCATGAGCAGCACAACGTGCTCGATGTCCTTCAGCGAACCGCGCTGGGGCGCCCCCTGGGCGAGGGCACGCTGGACGTTCGGCGGCATGAGGGTGGCGGCAGCGGCGGTGGCGGCCGCCCCGGCGGCCCCACCGAGAAGACGGCGGCGAGTCAGTTCGGTCATGTCCAGCACGATCACGCGCGAGCATCACCCGAAAAGGTGGCATCGCGGGAACGCGGCCGGAACACGAGATGAAAACAGTTGCCGAACCCCGACAAACCCCGTCAGAAGGTAACGGCGCCCCCTGTGACGGCGATCACTAGGTCCGGCGCAGGGGGTCCAAACGACAAAGACCGCTGCCCGGGTGTCCCGAGCAGCGGTTCTTTGATCTTGAGCGGATGACGGGATTCGAACCCGCGACCCTCACCTTGGCAAGGTGATGCGCTACCAGCTGCGCTACATCCGCACTGCCTTGCTGATGGAAGAGACTCTATACCCTCCCTTGAGCGCTCCGATGAGCGGGTCCCCCGGTGCCCTGACCCGGTGCTTCGGTGTCACAGCTGGCGTACAAGGGGTGACGACGGCTGATTCCCTCCGTATGGTGTCCCCATTCGACCGAACGGGGAGACCTTCGGGGAGGAGGTGCCGGGCCGGATGACCGAGCTGGGCACGGTGCCGCCACCAGCGGCCTCGGAATCCGACGAGCAGGCACTGCTGCAACGACTTCGAAACGGCGAGGACGCCGCGTTCGGGGAGCTGTTCGAGTTGCACGCCGCCGCCGTCCGGAGACTGGCGCAGAGCTTGGCTTCCGACCGGTCCGAGGCCGAGGACATCACCGCGGAGACGTTCTTCCGCGTGCTCCAGGCCCTTCGCCGGGGCGCCGGCCCCAGGGAGTACGTCCGCGCCTATCTGCTGACCGTCGCCCGCCGGGTCTCCTGGGAGTGGCACGGCGCCCGCCGGGACGTCCCGGTCTCCGACGACGAGCTGACCTTCCGGGCCGGCGCGGGCGCCGACACGCACGCTCGCACGGCCGAGCACACGCTGATCACCACCGCGTTCACCAGCCTGCCCGAGCGCTGGCGGTCGGTCCTGTGGCAGACCGAGGTCGAGGGTGAGCAGCCCGCGATGGTCGCCCCGCACTTCGGATTGAGCGCGAACGCCACCGCGGCGCTGGCCCGACGTGCCCGTCAGGGCCTCCGCGCGGCGTACTTACAGGCACACTTGTCGGTCAATCGCGGGCCGGATTCGTGCCGCGCGGTGGTCGAAAAGCTCGGCGGGTTCACCGCGGGCAGCGTCACCGGGGCCGAGGCCGAGCGGATCAAGGCGCACCTGCACGGCTGCCCGTCGTGCCGCGCGACCCAGGACGAACTGCGTGACGTCTGTTCGTCGCTGCGCGCGCACGCCGGCGTGCTGGTGCTGCTGGTGCCCGCCGCGGGTGCCGCGGCGAGCGGCAGCGGGGTGCTGGCCGGGCTGGGCGCGACGGTCAAGGGTGTCCTGGTCGGCTCGAAGGTCAAGATCGGGCTGGCGCTGGCGTCGACCGCCGCCGTGGGCGCCGTCGGCGTCGCGGCCGGGCCGGTGCTGTTCGGGACCACGCCGGTGCAGGACGTCGGGCTGACCGGCGGCGCACCCGAGCTCGTGGTGGTGCCGCCGACCGAGACCCACCACCAGCCGCCGCCCCAGCCGCAGCCGGACCCGCAGATCGGCATCGGCGTGCTCAACGGCCGCGGCACCGGCGTCGTCCCGGTCCGCCAGCGCAGCGGGAGTGGCCAGCTCGGGGCGAACGAAGTGCCCGGCGTGCCGGGCGGCGACGTCCCGGCCGGGGATCCCGGTACGGCCGGGGGCGAGCTGACCCCGCGCGACGACATCACGTCGTCGACGTTCAGCACGCCCGACCACTCGTCGACGTCACCGCGACTGGACTCCGAGACGACGACCCCGGACATGACGATCACCGAATCCAGTGACACGGACGCGCCGGAGCTCTCGCCGGTCGACCGCCCTCAGGAGACGCCGACCGGCAAGCCCGAGCCGACGGACGGCGACACCGGGACCACGGAGCCGTCGACCTCGGTGACGCCGACGTCGGGGAAGCCGTGCCCGGGCAGCACGTCCACCGTCACTGGTTCGAGCGAACCGGACGATTCGACCTCGACCAGCCTGTCGGGGTCCTGATCAGCGGTGATCAACTTCGCCGGGTGGGATGTCCGGTTCCGCCCTCGCGCGGTCGAGCCTGCGCACGGTACCGTTGAGCTGCTCACCCTGCGGGCGGCCCGGGAGGCTACTGAATGAACCGGCTGGTGCGCGGCGAAGACGGCCGCGACTGGGTGGTCCGTGCCCAGATGGAATGGCGTGCGCCGGCCACGGCCGACGACTTCGAGCACGACGTCGCCGGCAGCTACGGCCCCGGCATCGCGATGATCGTGGTCACCGCGCTGCTGGCCGTGATCCTCGTGGTGTGGACCCCGGACCAGGTCAACATCCCGGCGTGGGTGCTGCTGGCGCTCCTGCTCGTGATGCTGTTCTTCCCGTTGCGGTGGATCCTGCGCCGGCCGTGGACCGTGGTCGCGGAGACCGAGGGTGACGTCTCCGGCGACCGGCCGTCCGAGCGCTGGGTCGGCACCATCCGCGGCATGTTCACCGTGCAGGGTGAGGTCAAGAAGATCTCCAAGACCATTCAGCGGCATTCGCTGCCCGACTTCGACGGGCCGCTGCACCCGGTCGAGTAGCCGGTACCGGAATTCGGCCGAAGGGGTGAAACTGGGTCCATGCCCGAGCTACCCGAGGTCGAAGCGCTGGCCCACCACCTGCGTGAGAACGCCGTCGGCCAGACGATCTTCCGCATCGATGTCGCATCGCTGAGCGTGCTGAAGACGGCGATGCCGCCGTGGACCGACCTGCACGGCCGCGAGATCACCGGCGCGACCCGGCACGGCAAGCACCTCGACGTCATCGCCGGCGACCTGCACCTGGTCGTCCACCTGGCCCGCGCGGGCTGGCTGCGCTGGTCGGACGGCCTGGCCGCGGCGCCGCTCAAGCCGGGCAAGGGCCCGATCTCGCTGCGCGTCCACCTCGAGTCCGCCACCGGGCCCGGCTTCGACCTCACCGAAGCGGGCACGAAGAAGGGCCTCGCGGTGTGGATCGTGAAGGACCCGCAGGAGATCTCGAGCGTCGCTCGGCTCGGCCCGGACGCGCTGGCGCTGGACGCCACGCAGCTGCGGGAGCTGTTCGCCGGGAAGAACACCCGGCTGAAGTGGGCGCTCACCGACCAGTCCCTGATCGCCGGCATCGGCAACGCCTACTCCGACGAGATCATGCACCGCGCGAAGCTCTCGCCGTACGCGACGATCGGCAAGCTCGACGACGGCGCGCTGGAGATCCTCGCCGAGGCGATCGTCGAGATCGAGTCCGACGCCGTCCAGCGCTCGGTGGGGCAGAAGGCGGCGCGGCTGAAGGGCGAGAAGCGCTCGGGCCTGCGGGTGCACGCGCGCACCGGGCTCCCGTGCCCGGTCTGCGGAGACACGATCCGCGAGATCTCGTTCGCCGACAAGTCGTTCCAGTACTGCCCGACCTGCCAGACCGGCGGCAAGCCGCTCGCCGACCGGCGGATGTCGCGCCTGCTCAAGTAGCGCAGATTCCCCCGTTCGGCCGCACGTGCTGTGCCGGCCGTCGCCGGTTCCGTGACCGGAGTTCCCGAAACCGCGTCCTTCCTGGCACTTTCCCCGGAAGCGTGGAACAGGACCTGCCGCTCGCGTGTTGCGGACTGTGACTTTGAAGGGGCGGTTCCGACTCTCGGTAGGGTCTCCTCAACCCTCGGTCATCACAGTTCGACAGAAAGTGGGATCAGGCCTTGCACCCGGTTGGTCGAGCGCAGAGCATGGACGCCGTGTCCGGGTTTCCGCTTGCGCAGATCGTTCCGTGGGGGATCGCGGTGCTGCTCGGCATCGTGGTGATCGTGCTGCTCGTGAAGCAGCGCAAGCCGGCCAGCGTCGTCGAGGACGCCATGCTGCAGGCGGTGCACCGGATGTCGAAGGCGGCGCCGAACCTCCGTTCCGGCCTGGACGAGGACGCCGCCGACAAGATCACCACGCAGCTGCTGCAGATGCTCGACTGCGTCGCCGTCGGGATCACCGACAGCGAAGGCACGCTGCTGTCCTGGGACGGCGAGGCGAACGAGCACTACGTCGACCTCGTCGACGCGATCGGCGCCGCCATCCGCAAGCACCGCCGTGAGGTCGTCGCGCACGACCGGATGCCCTGCAACCACCGCGGCACCTGCCGGATGAAGACCGCCGTCATCGTGCCGCTGCTGGTGGAGGGCGAGACCGAGGCGGCGCTGATCGTCGTCGGCCGGACCCGCGGGCGGCTGGTGCAGATGGCCGACGCCGTCGCGCAGTTCGTCTGCACCCAGTTCGAGCTGGCGCGGCTCGACGAGTCGAAGCACCAGCTCCAGCAGGCCGAGATCAAGGCGCTGCGGGCCCAGATCTCGCCGCACTTCGTCTACAACGCGCTCAACACGATCTCCGCGCTGATCCGCACGGACCCCGAAGAGGCGCGAGAGCTGCTTCAGGACTTCGCGGACTTCACGCGCTACTCGTTCCGGACGTCGGGCATGTTCACCTCGCTCGCCGAGGAGCTGCGCAACATCGACCGCTACCTGACCATCGAGAACGCCCGCTTCGGCGGCCGGCTCGAGGTGCGGATGAAGATCGCGCCCGAGGTGCTCAGCGTGGTCGTGCCGTTCCTGATCATCCAGCCGCTGGTGGAGAACGCGGTCAAGCACGGCCTGGCCAGCAAGCCCAGCGGCGGCTGCGTCACGGTGATCGCGCAGGACTACGGCACCGAAGCGCTGATCAGCGTCGAAGACGACGGCATCGGCATGGACCCGCGCCGGCTGAAGGACGTCAAGAACGCGCACAGCACCGGCGCGCACGTCGGGCTCGGCAACATCAGCCAGCGCATGCAGCAGGTGTTCGGCAACGACTACGCGGTGATGGTCGAGACCGCCCCCGGCGCCGGCATGAAGGTGACGCTGCGGGTGCCGAAGTTCGTCCCGGGTGTGCGGCCGAACATGCCGGACTACAGCGCCGACACCGACGCCGACGTGCCGGCCCAGGCGGGCCCGGCCCAGCTCAACGGCGCCGAGGGCAACGGCGTCAACGGCACGCGCTCCGGCATCCTCCCCATGGGCTGAATCCGGCTAGCCTGGGGTTATGAGCGTTTCGAACAAGCTGGCTTCGCGGATCCCGGGGCTCGCCGACCGGGTCGAGCGCAAGGACGTCGTCGCCGTGGTGAAGCTGCACGGCGTGATCACGCCGTCGCCGTCACCGCTGGCCAGGGGCGCGATCAACCTGACCGCCGTCGAGTCGGCGCTGACCAGGGCGTTCGGCCACGACCGGCTGAAGGCGGTCGCGCTGCTGATCAACTCGCCGGGCGGCGCGCCGACGCAGTCCGGGCTGGTCGCCGAGCGGATCCGGCAGCTGGCGGACGAAAAGGGCGTGCCGGTGCTGGCGTTCTGCGAGGACGTCGCCGCGTCCGGCGGCTACTGGCTGGCCTGCGCGGCCGACGAGATCTTCGCGCACCGCACGTCGATGGTCGGCTCGATCGGCGTGATCAGCGGCGGCTTCGGCTTCACCGGCCTGCTGGAGCGGTTCGGCATCGAACGCCGGCTCCACACGGCAGGCGCGAACAAGTCACGCCTCGACCCGTTCTCGCCGGAGAAGCCCGAAGACGTCGAGTGGCTGAAGAAGATGCACACCCAGCTCCACGACCTGTTCGTGAGCTGGGTGAAGGAGCGTCGCGGCGACCGCCTGACCGACACCGAGGACCTCTTCACCGGCGACGTCTGGCTCGGCGCCAAGGCCACCGAGCTGGGGCTGATCGACGGCGTCGGCAGCCTCCGCCAGATCATCACCGAGCGCTACCCGGACGCGGACATCTCGGTCGCCGAGCCGAAGCGCCCGCTCCTGGCCCGCCTCGGCGTGGGTGCCCCCGCCGCCGCGTCCGCGGTGCTCGACGCGGTGACGCAGAAGGCGGCCTGGTCCCGCTTCGGTCTCTGACCCTTCCCTCGACGGCGGTCAGCCGTCGAGGTCTGGTCTCCTAAGTGAATCAGCGCTAGGGGACCGGACCGCAAAGGAGCGGCGGATGCACCTCACGCAGACCCTCCACCAGGCCGTGCAGCAGGGCCCCGACCGGCCGATGACCGAGTTCGGCGACCGCGTCCGGACCGTCGGCGAGGTCGCGAAGCGTGTCGCCAGGTTCGCCGGGGCGCTCAAGGAGCTCGGTGTCGGCGCCGGTGACCGCGTCGGGATCCTCGCCCTCAACTCCGACCGCTACCACGAGTACCTGCTGGCCACGCCCTGGGCGAACGCCGTCCTCAACCCGATCAACATCCGCTGGAGCCCGGCAGAGATCGCCTACTCGCTCACCGAGTCCGACACGCGCGTGCTGCTCGTCGACGACGCCTTCGTCCCGATGGTGCCGAAGCTGCGCGAAGCCGGCGTGACCACCGTGGTCCACATCGGCGAGACACCGACGCCGGACGGGATGCTCGGCTACGAAGACCTCGTCGCCGGCGCCGACCCGGTCGACGACGCGCGCCGCGGCGGGGACGACCTGCTCGGCGTCTACTACACCGGCGGCACCACGGGCACGCCGAAAGGCGTCATGCTCAGCCACCGCAACCTGCTGACGTCGGCGCTGGGCAGCCTCGCCACCGGCCGCTTCCTCACCGCGCGCGGCAAGCTGCTGCACGCCGCGCCGATGTTCCACCTGGCCGACGGCGCGGCCTGGGCGGCCGGGCAGCTCGTCGGCGCGACCCACGTGATCGTCCCGATGTTCACCCCGGCCGGCGTGCTCGAGGCGATCAGCGGCCGCCGTGTCACGGACACGCTCCTGGTGCCCACGATGATCCAGCTGCTCGTCGACCACCCGGACGTCGGAAAGCACGACCTGACGTCGATGAACCACGTCGTCTACGGCGCTTCGCCGATCTCCGAAGCCGTCCTCGACCGCGCCCGGAAGGTCTTCCCCGGCGCGGGTTTTGTGCAGGCCTACGGCATGACGGAGCTGTCCCCGGTCGCGACGCTGCTGTCCTCGGAGGACCACGACGACCCCGCGTTGCGATGCGCAGCCGGGCGGGCGGCGCCGCACGCCGAGGTCCGGATCGTCGACGTGGACGACGTCGAAGTGCCGCGCCACACCGTCGGCGAGATCGTCTGCCGCGGTGACCACGTGATGCTCGGCTACTGGAACCGCCCCGAGGAGACGGCGACCGCGCTGCGCGGCGGCTGGATGCACACCGGCGACGGCGGTTACATGGACGAGCGCGGCTACGTCTTCGTTGTCGACCGGATCAAGGACATGATCGTGTCCGGCGGCGAGAACGTGTACTCGGCCGAGGTGGAGAACGCGCTGGCCAAGCACCCGTCGGTGGCCGCGTGCGCGGTGATCGGCGTGCCGGACGAGCAGTGGGGCGAGCGGGTGCACGCCGTCGTTGTGCTGCAGGACGGCCGCGAAGCGACCGGTGACGAGCTGCGCGACTTCTGCCGCGACGCGATCGCGGGCTACAAGGTGCCGCGGACCTTCGAGTTCACCGACGCGCTCCCGATGTCCGGCGCGGGCAAGATCCTCAAGCGTGAGCTGCGGAAACGGCACTGGACCGACGGCGACCGCGGGGTCCACTGACTTGTCCGCACCCCCTCGCGGCACCCGGCCGCGCAACCGCCGCGCGCTGATCGTCACCGCGGCCGCCGAGCTGTTCGCGCGCCGCGGTTACCCCCACGTCGCGATGGGCGACGTCGCCGAGGCCGTCGCGATCGGGCCGTCCGCGCTGTACCGGCACTTCCGCGGCAAGCAGGAGCTGCTGGCCGCGGTGGTCGAGGACGCGTTGACCGCGCTCGCCGTCACGGACTTCGCCGAACTGGCGACCGGTGCGCTCGACCGGCGCGACGTCGGGGTCCTGTGGCAGCGCGAGTCCCGCCACCTCGAACCGGCCGAACGCCACCGCGTCGGCGAACCACTGCGGCGGCTGGCGGGGCAGCTCGCCGGGGAGCTGCGGGACCGGCGCCGGGAGCTGACCGCCGACCAGGCCGGGCTGCTGGCCTGGGCGGTGCTCGCGGTGCTGGTCAGCGTCTCCTTCCAGGGTGTCGACCTGCCGCGCCCGGCCTACGACGAGCTGATGACGTCCCTGGCCACCTCGGTTGCCGCGACCCGCCTCCCGGATCTGGGAAAACGCACCGACGTCTCGGTCGTCGAGCCTGCGAACCGGCGTGAGCTGCTGCTGACGACCGCGACCCGGCTCTTCGCCGAGCGTGGCTTCCACAGCGTCGCCATCGAGGAGGTCGGCGCGGCGGCCGGGATCGCAGGGCCGAGCGTCTACCACCACTTCGAGAGCAAGGCCGAGCTGCTGATGACGGCCCTGCGCACCGGCGCCGACGCGCTCGGCGAGGGCTTGCGGACGGCGTCGTTGCCCACGCTGCTTCGGTCCTACGCCGAGTATTCGCTGGCCCACCACGACGTGGTCGACCTGCTGATCACCGAGGTCGGGCTGCTGCCGGAACCCGAGCGGCACGAGCTGCGCCGCACCCAGCGCGCGTACGTCGAGGCGTGGGTCCGGCTGCTGCTCGACGTCCACCCGGACCTCGGCGCGGGCCCGGCGCGGGTGCGGGTCCAAGCCGCGCTCACGGTGGTCAACGACGTCGCCCGGACGCCACACCTGCGTACGCTGCCCGGTGTTGCGGACGCGCTCCGCGTGGTCGGATCGGCCCTGCTCGGGCTGTCCGGTTTGGGTACTTCCGGGCAGACTTTGTGACCTGGATCACCCTGTCTGCGTAACGCCTCTGGTCAGGGTGAGAGGCATCAGGTTCCCTCGTGAACGGGCTTTGTTGTGATCGGCAACAAATCCGGACGACAAGGAGGTCGTACCTGATGCCCCACCTCTCCCGCTCCCCAAGACGGTTCGCACTCGGTGCCGGCGCCGTGCTCGGCGCCGCGCTCATCGCCATCCCGCTGACCATGCCCGCCGCGGCGTCGATCCCGCCGCCGGAATCGGGCTGGACCACGGTCTTCGCCGACGACTTCACCGGCGGTTCCGGCTCGCTGCCGTCCGGCTCGAACTGGATCATCGACACCGGCCACGCCTACCCCGGCGGCCCCGGCAACTGGGGCACCGGCGAGATCCAGAACTACACGTCGAGCACCAGCAACCTCTCCCAGGACGGTGCCGGCAACCTCCGCATCACGCCGTTGCGCGACGGCGCGGGCAACTGGACGTCGGCGCGGATCGAAACCCAGCGCACCGACTTCAAGCCGCCGGCGGGCGGGGTCCTGCGGATCGAAAGCCGGATCCAGATGCCGAACGTCACCGGCGCCGCCGCGCTCGGCTACTGGCCGGCGTTCTGGGCGCTCGGCGGCCCGTACCGCGGCAACTGGTGGAACTGGCCCGCCGTCGGCGAGTTCGACATCATGGAGAACGTCAACGGGATCAACTCCGTCTGGGGCGTCCTGCACTGCGGCGTCAACCCCGGCGGCCCGTGCAACGAGACCACCGGCATCGTCGCCAACCGGGCCTGCCCCGGCAGCAGCTGCCAGTCGGCCTTCCACACCTACCGCTTCGAATGGGACGCGAGCACCAGCCCGCAGGTGTTCCGCTGGTTCGTCGACGGCCAGCAGTTCCACTCGGTCAGCCAGAACCAGGTCGACGCGACGACCTGGGCCAACATGACCAGCCACTCCGGCTACTTCGTGCTCCTGAACGTCGCGATCGGCGGCGCGTTCCCCAACAACAACTCCGGCACGACCACGCCGGGGCCGGGGATCGTGCCGGGGCGCCCGATGGTCGTCGACTACGTCACGGTGACCACCCGCGGCACCGGCGGTGGCGGCACCACGACACCGCCCACCACGACCACGACGCCTCCGGGTGGCGGCGGCAGCGCGTACAGCACGATCCAGGCCGAGTCGTACACGCAGCAGAACGGCCTGGCCAAGCAGACGACCAGTGACACCGGCGGCGGCCAGAACATCGGGCCGGCGGGCAACGGCGACTGGGCGCTCTACCCCGGCGTCGACTTCGGCAGCTCCGCGGCGACCAACTTCCAGGCGCGCGTCGCGTCCGGGGCCGCGGGCGGGGTCAGCGGCCTGGTCGAGGTCCGGCTGGACAGCCTCTCCAACGCCCCGATCGGCAGCTTCGCCGTCGGCAACACGGGCGGCTGGCAGAGCTGGCGGACGGTCCCGGCGAACATCAGCGGCGTGACGGGCGTGCACAACGTGTACGTGACGTTCACGAGCGGTCAGCCCGCGGATTTCGTGAACCTCAACTGGTTCACGTTCGTGCATTGAGACGAGGGACCCGCGGCCCCGGCCGCGGGTCCCCCACTTCAGGCGGACGGGGGCTGGACATTGCACTCGGCAATGGGCAGGATGCGTTTCACTGTGAGTGCTCACGATGACACCCGGAAGCTCGTGGTCCTGGCTGTGGACGACGAGCCGAAAGGCCTTGACGAACTGGTCCACTGCCTGACCAACAGCCCGCACGTGGCGAAGGTGTTCCCGGCGATCGACGCGTCCGAGGCGCTGCGCATCCTCTCGACGGACGACCCGAGGCTACGCGAGCGCAAGGAACGTGGCCTGCCGATCGTCGACGCCGTCTTCGCCGACATCGACATGCCCGGCCTGTCCGGCATGGAGATGTCCCGCGTCTTCGCCGCGCTGCGTCCTTCACCCGCGCTCGTGTTCGTCACCGGGCACGCGGAGGAGGCGGTCAACGCCTTCGACCTCGGTGCGCTGGACTACGTGCTCAAGCCGTACCAGCAGGACCGCCTCGACCGCGCGATCACGCGCGTGATCGAGAAGCTGGCCTCGGCGGCCGCGCCCCAGCCCGGCGCCATGGGCGGCGAGCCCGGGGTGAAGAACGACGACGAGGTCATCCCGGTCGAGCTGGCCGGCACCACCAAGCTCATCCCGCGCTCGTCGGTCCGCTGGGTCGAGGCGCAGGGCGACTACGCGCGGCTGTTCACCACCGAAGGCAGCCACCTGGTCCGCATCCCGCTGGCCCAGCTCGAGGAACGCTGGGAGAAGGCCGGGTTCGTCCGGATCCACCGGTCGTTCCTGGTCGCGCTGCCGCTGATCACCGAGCTGCGCATGGGCCAGGGCGGCTACCAGGTCGTGATCGGCAACGAGGAGAAGGTGCTGCCGGTGAGCCGGCGGCACACCCGGGCGCTGAAGGACCGGTTGGTCGGCTCAGGCCGGAACGGCTGAACCGGGCCCGGTCATGACCGACGACTTCTACGAGCGCCGCGCGAACGGCGTCCGCGAACCCGATCCCACGCTCGGCCGGCGCCGGCGGCCCCTGCCGCAGCCCCAGCCACAGGACCGGGCCGTCGTCGAGTCGCTGCCCCCGGCGCCGGAGGAAGAGCCGGCGAAGCCGGAGCACCACGCCAGACCCAAGCGGGAACGAGTGATCCTCAACGACCCGCGTCGCGGTGCCGGCACCTTGCGCGCCCGCGTCGAGCTGGAAGAGCAGACCAGCTGGGGAAAGCTGCTCGTGAAGGACCACCTGGTGAAGGTGCAGCTGCGGACGGCGATGCTGCTTTCGCTGCTCGTGGTCGGCGTGTTCGGCTCGCTGCCGGTGCTGTTCTACCTGCTGCCCGGGTTCTCCCGGTTGAGCGTGGTCGGCATCCCGGTGGCCTGGCTGATCCTCGGCGTGCTGCCGTTCCCGTTCCTGTTCGGGGTCGGCATCTGGTACAACCGGCTGGCCGAGCGCAACGAACGCGCGTTCGTGGACATGATCGAAAACTAGCTCCGCACGACTCGTGCGAGGATTCCTCCCGTGCAGCTGAACCCGTGGGCCGTGACCGGCATCGTGCTGGTCGCCGTGGTGACCTTCTACCTCGGTCACCGCTCCTCGCGGTCGGCGACGAGCACGCACGACTTCCTGGTCGCGCGGCGCACCGTGCGGTCCCGGCGCAACGCCGCGGCGATCTCCGGTGAGTACCTGTCCGCGGCGTCGTTCCTCGGCATCGCCGGGATCGTGCTCAAGGACGGCGCCGACGCGCTGTGGTTCCCGATCGGCTTCACCGCGGGTTACCTCGCGCTGATGCTCTTCGTCGCGGCGCCGCTGCGCCGCTCCGGCGCGTACACGCTGCCCGACTTCCTCGAGATGCGGCTCGGCTCGATCGGGCTGCGCCGGTTCTCCACGGCGTTCGTCGTGTTCATCGGGATCCTCTACATGGTCCCGCAGCTGCAGGGCGCCGGCCTGACCCTCGCGACGATCCTGCCGGTGCCGGTGTGGGCCGGCGCGGTCGCGGTGATGGTCGTGGTGGCGTTCAACGTGATCGCCGGCGGCATGCGCGCGATCACCGTCGTCCAGGCCTTCCAGTACTGGCTCAAGCTGTTCGCGATCTCGGTGCCCGCTTTTGCGCTGTGCATGGTCTTCTTCGCCGGCGGCGGCCCGGACGGCTTCCGCCCGCTCGGCGCGGCGGCGCCGCCGGTGTTCATCAGCGACACCACGGTGGACGTGCAGACCGACGTCACGCTGCACGTCACTTCGGACACCTTCCTGTACGCCTACGGCCGCACCGACAACGGCCCGGCCGCCGGGCCGACGCACTGGACGCCGCTGGCGCCGCACACGGTTTCCGAAGGCACCACGCTGAAGTTCATGGCCGGCACGCCGGTGCCGGTGGTCAGCGACTCCGTCGCGACCAACTCGAACTGGCTGCACCCGGGGTCGGGCAGCCTCACCGACCTGTTCCAGACGTACTCGCTGATGTTCGCGACGTTCCTCGGCACGATGGGCCTGCCGCACGTGCTGGTCCGCTTCTACACCAACCCCGACGGCAAGGCCGCGCGCCGCACCACCGTGCACGTCCTGCTGCTGCTGGGGCTGTTCTACCTGTTCCCGACGCTGCTGGGCGCGCTGTCCCGGATGTACGTGCCGGAGCTGCTGGTCACCGGCAAGACGGACGCTGCGATCCTGCGGCTGCCCTCGGCGATCCTGCCGGGGATCGGCGGCCAGCTCCTCGGCGCGGTGACCGCGGCCGGTGCGTTCGCCGCGTTCCTGTCGAGCACGTCCGGGCTGCTGGTGAGCGTCGCGGGTGTGGTGTCGACGGACCTGCTGCCCGGCCGGGTGCGCGACTTCCGCGTGGCGACCGGGCTCGTCGCGCTGTTCCCGATCGCGCTGGCCGTGCTGCTGCGGCCGGAGGACATCTCGCTGTCCATCGGGCTGACGTTCGCGCTCGCGGCGTCGACGTTCAGCCCGTTGCTGGTGCTGGGCATCTGGTGGCGCAAGCTGTCCTGGCCCGGGGCGCTGACGGGGATGTTCGTCGGCGGCGCGCTGGTGCTGGCGGCGCTGGTGGTCAACGTCGTGAGCGGGTACACCGGCGGCTGGGCGCCCTGGTTCGTCAACCAGCCGGCGCTGATCACGGTGCCGGTCGCGTTCGTGACGACGTACTTGGTCAGCCGCGCGACGGGGTACGGCCGGCCGGAGCACGTGCACGACATCATGCTGCGGCTGCACGCGCCCGACCCGCTCGGCTTCATGCGCGACCGGGCCGTCGCGCGGTTCGGGCAGGCCGAGGAGAAGACCCGGATCGCCGGCCGGGGCCGGCACCGCAAGTGAGTCACTGACACGCGGTCAGAAATTCTTTACCCGATCGTGTGAGATCGGGCCCACCAACCGGACATCACGCGCGAATCTCTCGGTGGGCTTCTACTCAAGGTCAAGCGCCCGATTGGGGGCTTACCAACTACGCCGTCAACTCTTTACGGTCCGTTGGCTTCAAACAGTACGGCCAGTACGAGAACGGGAAGGTGGAGATCCGCTGTGAGCAGCACCGGACAAGACGTCGGTGGCGCGGAGCCGCAGACCGACTGGGAGACGATCCAAGCGAGTCCCGAATTCACGGATCTGCGCCGCAGACTGCGGTCGTTCGTGTTCCCGATGACCGCGCTGTTCCTGCTCTGGTACCTGCTCTACGTCCTGCTCGCCGACTACGCGCACAGCTTCATGAGCACGAAGCTGTTCGGCAACATCACCGTCGGCCTGGTCTTCGGCCTCCTGCAGTTCGTCTCGACGTTCGTGATCACCGGGCTGTACGTGCGCTACGCCAACCGGAAGCTCGACCCGGTCGCCGACGAGATCCGCGCCCAGATCGAAGGGGAACCCGGCAAATGAACTTCGCCGCGGGCGTGGAGGGCAGCAACTCCACCCTGAACATCATCATCTTCCTGGTCTTCGTCGCGATCACGCTGGTGATCGTGTTCCGCGCCAGCCGCAACACGAAGACGGCGTCCGACTACTACGCCGCCGGCCGGGCTTTCACCGGTCCGCAGAACGGCATCGCCATTTCCGGTGACTACCTCTCGGCGGCGTCGTTCCTCGGCATCGCGGGCGCGATCGCCATCAACGGTTACGACGGCTTCCTCTATTCGATCGGCTTCCTGGTCGCGTGGCTCGTCGCGTTGTTGCTGGTCGCGGAACTGCTCCGCAACACCGGCAAGTTCACCATGGGCGACGTGCTCGCGTTCCGGATGAAACAGGCACCGGTGCGCGCGGCGGCCGCGATTTCGACGCTGGCCGTTTCGTTCTTCTACCTGCTCGCGCAGATGGCCGGCGCCGGTGGTCTGGTCAACCTGCTGCTGGGCATCGAAGGTGAGGTGGGGCAGGACGTCGTGATCGCCGTCGTCGGCGTGATCATGATCCTGTACGTGCTGATCGGTGGCATGAAGGGCACCACCTGGGTGCAGATCATCAAGGCGGCGCTGCTGATCGTCGGCGCGTTCGCGATGACGCTGTGGGTGCTCGGCAAGTACGGCTTCAACCTCTCCAGCCTCTTCCAGGCCGCCGTCGACAAGGGCGGCAAGGGCGGCGCGGCGCTGCTCGACCCGGGCAAGCAGTACGGCAAGACGGGCACGACGAAGCTCGACTTCCTGTCGCTGGGCATCGCGCTGGTCCTCGGCACGGCGGGGCTGCCACACGTCCTGATGCGCTTCTACACGGTGCCGACCGCGAAGGACGCGCGTCGCTCGGTGGTCTGGGCCATCGTGCTGATCGGCGTGTTCTACCTGTTCACGCTGGTGCTCGGCTACGGCGCGGGCGCGATCGTCGGGCCGGACAAGATCTCGAAGGCGCCCGGGACGACGAACTCGGCGGCCCCGCTGCTGGCGCTCGAACTGGGCGGCCCGGTGCTGCTCGGGTTCATCTCCGCGGTCGCGTTCGCGACGATCCTCGCGGTGGTCGCGGGCCTGACGATCACGGCGTCGGCGTCGTTCGCCCACGACGTGTACGCCAACGTGATCAAGAAGGGCCAGGTCTCCACCGGCGGCGAAGTCCGCGTCGCCCGGATCACGGCGCTGGTGATCGGTGCGGTGGCCATCGCGGGCGGCATCCTGGCGAAGAGCCAGAACGTCGCGTTCCTGGTGGCCCTGGCGTTCGCGGTGGCGGCGTCGGCGAACCTGCCGACGATCCTGTATTCGCTGTTCTGGAAGCGGTTCAACACCCAGGGCGCGCTGTGGTCCATCTACGGCGGCCTGGTCGTCACGATCGTGCTGATCGTGTTCTCGCCGGCCGTGTCGGGCAAGCCGATCGACGCGAAGACGGGCAAGAGCGCGTCGATGATCCAGGGGGTCGACTTCCACTGGTTCCCGCTCGACAACCCGGGCCTGGTCTCGATCCCGGCGGCGTTCCTGCTCGGCTGGCTCGGCACGGTCCTGTCGAAGGAGCGCAACCCGGCGAAGTACGCCGAGATGGAGGTCCGCGCGCTGACCGGTGCGGGTTCCGAGAAGGCCGTCACGCACTGATTTCCCGGCGAACGGGCCTCCCGGACACCGGGAGGCCCGTTCTCTTGTCCACCTCACGCGCGGGCAACGCCCTCGCATGGCAGCATGGAGATCGTGGTGAGCCCTGCTGAACTGCCGACCGCCGAGGTCCGCGACCTGCCCAAGGACGGCCTCGTGCTGCTCGACGTCCGCGAAGACGACGAGTGGGCCGCCGGGCACGCGCCCGGCGCGGTGCACATCCCGATGGGGGAGCTGCCCGCCCGTGTCGGCGAGCTGACCGACCTGCCCGACGACCAGCCGATCCACGTGATCTGCCGCAGCGGCGGCCGGTCCGCCCGCGCGACCGCGTGGCTCAACCAGAGCGGCTGGGACGCGGTGAACGTCGCCGGCGGCATGGGCGCGTGGCAGCGCGAAGACCGTCCCATGGTCGGCGAGCACCCCGGCATCGATCCCGAAGTGATCTAGCCTTGCAGCCGGGTCAGCCTCCGCAGTACCCCCCGGGGTACTGGCCGCGCCCCGCGGCGCCGCCGCCGACGGCCCAGCAGCTGCAGGGCCGGACGCCGACCGCCCAGCCGGAGGTGTACCCGTACCACCGCCGCCCGGCCCACCGGCCGAAGCTGCGCTGGGTGGCGACCCCGCCGCCCGGGGCGTGGCCGCGGCGCCGGGTGACGCAGCCCGAGCGGTACCTCGGGCCGCCGTCGTACCCGGTGCCCCCGCGCTGGGGCTTCCCGAACCTGGTCTGGCGCCGCCCGACGTCGGTGCCCGGCACGGCGTCCGACGAGCTCCGCCCGATCGACCGCGTGCCGGTGCTCAGCCGCAGCCTGATCGGCGTGCTCTTCGGGTTCGCCGTCCTCTCCGTGGTCGCCGCCGGCGCCGAAATCTGGCGTTACGTGCTGCTCGTCCAGGGCCGCGACGCCGCGCTGACCCGCTCGGTGGTGGCCTTCTCCGACGGCTTTGTGCTCACCGCGGGCCTGCTGGCCTCGATCCTCGCGCTGCTGCCCGCCGGCCTGTCGGTGTGGTGGCTGCTGGTCGCCCGGCAGGCGGCGGCGGACGTCTCGGGTGACGACCCGCCGCGGCCGGTGTGGCAGGTGCTGGTCGGCGTCCTGGTGCCGATCGCGAACCTGCCGATGGCGCTCTCGATCGTCGGCGAGCTGGAGCACGCGGTGCTCGGCCGCCCCCGCGAAGTCCGCCCGAAGCCGTCCCGCCAGGTGCTCGTGTGGTGGGGCGCCTGGCTGCTGAACTGGGTTCTGCTGGGCGTGACGATCGTCTGGCGCTTCCGCGACGACGTCCAGTCGATGGCCGACAGTGTCGTGATGGTCGCCCTGACCGACCTGGCCGCTGCCGCTTTGGCCGTCGTCACGGCGCTGGTGGTCCGGCGGTTCTCGGCGCTGCTGGCGCCTTCGGACGCGCGGGCCGTGCGCGAGATGCGCGTGCTGAAGGTCGACGGCGCCCCGGAGCCGGAGCTGCGGAACCGGCGCCCGGCCGGCGCGGCGCGTTAGTCAGTACGTCCCGAAGACCGGTTCGAGCTGGTCGAAGGCCAGTTCCGCGGTGGGCCACACGGCGTCGACGATCGCGTCCCTCGGCTGGTCCTCGAGCACCCGGCCGTAGACGTCCTCGAAGAGCACACGAAGCAGTGTCGTGAGGTGTGCGGCGGCGAGCACCGGCCGGAGCCCGTCGCCGGGGTGCCGCCGGGTCAGGAGCTCGGTGAGGTTCGCCTCGCGCTCGCGGTGCAGTTCGTGCAGCGCGTTCTTCAGGATCGGGCTCTGCTCGATCATCCGCGCGAAGCCGCGGCCCGAGAAGCCGACCAGCGCGTGCTGGGCGTCGAGCATCTCGAAGTAGAGCTCGCGGGTGTCGTGGAAGACGCTGTCGTGGATCAGCTCCGTCGGCCACGCCGTGAAGTCCGTGCGGATGTCGAAGACCAGGTCTTCCTTGCGCGGGAAGTGGTTCGTCACGGTCATCTTGGCCACCCGGGCCTCGGTGGCGATCTCCGCGATCGTCACGTCCTCGAAGCCGTCCCGGATGAAGAGCCGGGTTGCGACGTCGGAGATGTTTCGCCTGGTCTCGTGCTTCTTCTGGGCACGGAGTCCCTCGCTCATGGGCGTCACTCTACTGGGTCGGACCCAAGATTGTGCTTGACCTATCTACTGGGTCGGACCTAATCTGAGGTCCGACCTAATTTTCTGGGGGGTGGAGATGACGACGGCAGTCCGTCCTGATGCGGCGTTGTGGCGGCTCGGCGGTGTCCTGATCATGGGCGCGGTGCTGTCGATCCTGGACGCGACGATCGTGACCGTCGGGATCGACTCGATCGCCCGTGACCTGGGCAGCTCGTTGCCGACCGTGCAGTGGGTGGCCAGCGCGTACCTGCTCGCGGCCGCGGCGGCGATCCCGCTGTCGGGCTGGCTGGCCGACCGCTTCGGCGGCCGCGCGGTCTGGCTGACGGCGGTGGCGATCTTCACCGCGGGCACGCTGCTGTGCGGCTTCGCCTGGTCGGCGCCCGCGCTGATCGTGTTCCGGGTGCTGCACGGCCTGGGCGGTGGCCTGATGCAGCCGGTCGGCCAGGCGGTGTTCGCGCAGGCGGCGGGTCCGGCGCTGGGCCGGATGATCGGCGTGATCACGCTCCCGGCGACCGTGGCCCCGGTGCTGGGCCCGCTGCTCGGCGGCGCGCTGGTGGCGGACTTCGGGTGGCGCTGGATGTTCTTCGGCATCGTCCCGTTGGGGGTGGCGACGTTCGTCTTCGCCCGCCGTTTCCTCCCGGTTCCCCCGCCTTCCGGCACCCGCGAGCCGTTGGACGTCCGGGGAATCCTGCTGCTTTCCCCGGGGCTGGCCGCGTTTGTCTTCGGCCTGGCCGATGGCGTGACGATCGCTTGGGTGGCCGGAGCGGCATTGCTACTGGCGTACGGCGTCCACGCTTCCCGGACGCGCTTTGCGGTGCTCGACCTGAAGCTGTTCCGGGACCGGGGGTTCGCGGTCGCCAGCGGGAGCACGTTCCTGCTGGGCGCGTCCCTGTACAGCTCGATGTTGCTGCTGCCGCTGTATTACCAACAGGTCGAGCACACGAGCGCGTTGCAGGCCGGGCTTCTCCTGGCGCCACAGGCGTTGGGGTCGGCGGCGGTCCTGCTCGCCGGCCGTCTGCTGGCCCGCTTCGGTCCGCGCCGCATGATGCTGGCCGGCATCGTCCTGTCCTTGCTGGGCACGGTGGCGTTCACCCAGCTCGGTTCGGAGCCCAGCGGGATCTGGCTGACGCTGTCCCTGCTGATCCGCGGGGCCGGCCTGGGCGCGGCGACCACCCCGGGCATGACAACGCTGTACAGCTCACTGGAGCGCTCGCGCATTCCGCGTGCGGCAAGCGCGTTCAACGTGATCAACCGCATCGGCGGCTCGCTGGGCACGGCACTGCTGGCGGCGATCCTCCACGACGAACTCTCGGCTTCGGCCGCACCCACGGCCTTCGGCACCACCTTCACCTGGGCGCTGGCCATGTCCGCGCTGACCCTGATCCCCGCAGCCTTCTTCCCGGCAAGGAGCCCCCGATGACCCGACGCCTGCTGAGCGTCCACGCCCACCCGGACGACGAGTCCAGCAAGGGCGCGGCCACCCTGGCTCGCTACGCCGCCGAAGGTGTTGATGTCCTGATCGCCACCTGCACGGGCGGCGAACGCGGCGACATCCTCAACCCGGCCCTGGACACCGACAAGACCCGCGCCGACCTCCCGGCGATCCGCCGTCGCGAAATGGCGGCCGCCGCCGAGATCCTCGGTGTGCGCCAGCGTTTCCTGGGCCTGGTCGACTCCGGACTACCCGGCGAAGGCGAGCCACTGCCCGAAGGCTGCTTCGCGGCTCTGCCGCTGGAAGAGGCCACCGCCCCGCTGGTTGCGCTGATCCGCGAGTTCCGCCCGCACGTCGTGATCACGTACGACAAAACCGGCGGTTATCCCCACCCCGACCACATCCGCACCCACGAGGTGACCCGCGAAGCCTTCACCGCAGCCGCCGACCCGGCCCGCTACCCGGGCGCGGGCGAGCCGTGGCAGCCACAAAAGCTGTACTACCAAGCGGTCCTGAGCCGCGCCTGGTTCCAAACCCTCCACGACGCGACCCTGGCCGCCGGCCTGAAGTCCTCGATGGGCGCGGTCCTCGACGAACTTCCCGCCGAAGACAAACTCGCGGTCACCACCAGGATCCGCTGCGAAGCCCACTTTTCGACCCGTGACCGCGCCCTCCTGGCCCACGCAACCCAGATCGACCCGGCCGGCCCGTTCTTCACCCACTCACGAGAAATAGAACGAAAAGTCTGGCCGTACGAGGACTACCACCTAGCCCACCCAACCCCCGGCCCGGACCTGGAAGACAACCTGTTCACCGGAGTAACCCCATGACCCATGTCGCCCCTCCAATCACGCGTGATGCCTCCCCAATCACGCGAGATGCCCGTCCAATCACGCGAGATCCGCCTTCAATCACACGAGATCGGCTTCCAGCCACGCGAGATCCGCCCCGGATCACGCCAAGCCGGAACGCGCAGCGCGTCAGACCGTGACCCGAAGCTCCCGCAACCCCCGGATCACGAACTCCGGCCGTCGCGGCGGAGCCTCCGCCAGCCGCAACCCCGGCACCTTCTCCGCCAACGCGCTCAACGCCGCGGCGATCTCCACCCGAGCGAGAGGAGCACCCACGCAGTAGTGAATCCCGAGCCCGAAGCCGAGGTGTGCGTTCGGTGTCCGTCCGATGTCGAGGCGGTCCGGCGCGTCGAACACCTTCGGATCCCGGGCCGCGGCACCCAGTAGCGCGCCGATCTTCTGCCCCTCCGAAACGACGTACCCGGAGATCGTCACGTCCTCGGTGGCCGTCCGTTCGAACAGCTGCAGGGGCGCGTCGAACCGGATCAGCTCCTCCACACACGAGTCCAGCAGTGCCGGCGAGGCCAGCAGGCGCTCCCACTGGTCCCGGTGGGTGAGCAGGGCCGTGATGCCGTTGCCGAGCACGTTGACTGTCGCTTCGTGGCCGGCCATCAGCAGCAGCACCGCGGTCGCGACGAGCTCGTCGGGCGTCAGCTCGCTGCGCAGGAGGTCGCTGATGATGTCGTCGCCCGGCGAAGCGGCGCGGGAGACCGCGACCGAGCGGATGTACGCGACGAACTCCTCGGCCGCCTGCTCGGCGGCGTCGCGGCCCTCCTCGGGCAGGCCGTACTCGTACATCTTCACGATGCTGTTTGACAACTCCACCATGCGGGGCCCATCGGATCCCGGGACGCCGAGCAGTTCGGCGATCACCGCGACCGGCAGTGGCTGGGCCAGGTGCTCGAGCAGGTCGGCGCTGCCGTCGGCAGCGATCGCCTTGGCCAGGTTGTCGGCCATGCGGTCGGCGAGCGTCGCGACCATCGGGCGCAGCCGCTGGACGTGGCCGCGGCCGAACGCGCCCGCGATCAGGCGGCGCAGGCGGGTGTGCGCCGGCGGCTCGTTCTCCAGCAGCGAGTTGCGGTGCAGCAGGTTGAACGAGGCGAACCGTTCGAGCGGCTGGGCGTCCTGCCAGATCCGGCCGAGCCCGCGGTGGCGCAGCACGGCTGACGACGCGGCGTGTGACACCGCCACGGCCAGGCCGAGGCCGTCGTGGAAATGGACGTCGCCTTGTGAGCGGAGCGCGGCGAACGCCGGGTACGGGTCTTCGAGGAACACGGGATCGCGGGGGTCGAACACGTCGCGAGACTAACCCTTCGATAGCGTCTCAAGCCGAGCCAGAGGAGGCAGCAGTGGGCAAGGGCGCGCGCAAGAAGGGTCCCAAGCAGGCATCGGACCGCAAGCCGAAGGTGCGCGACGTCTTCGTCGGCCAGCCGTTCGAAGGCCTGGCGGCGGAGCCCGAGCTGATCGCGCTGCGCGAGTTCGTGCCGTCCGCGACGGCCAAGCTGACCCTCGCCGACGGTGGTGACGTCACCCTCGGCACCGTGCTGCCGATGGCCGCGGCCGCCTTCGTCCGCTCGGACGGTGAGCGCTACCTCGGCCTGCAGGTGCAGACCCGCTCCTCCGACATCAGCCGCGACCTCGGCCGCTCGCTGAAGTGGCTGCTGGACGCCAAGGAGGGTGATGTCCTCGGCGTGCCGGACACCACCACCCCGCCGGAGGCCGACGAGCACGCCCGCCTCCAGGACCTGCTGACCCCGGGCGCGGAGCTCGACGTCACGCTGCACACCGACTTCGCCTGGTGGCTGCCCGAGGACGCGGACGCGACCGGTGACGTCGCGGTCTCCCTCGAGCGCGCGAACGCCGCGATCATGCCGACCGAGCGCCTCGGCTCGGGCGCCTACTGGGTCCTCGCCGGCGAGAAGGCGCACCTGCGCTGGGTCCGTCCGGAGCCGGAGAACCTGCTGCTCCAGGCCTTGGCCCGGCTGTCCGCGGCCGGCGAACTCGGTCTCGGCGAAGGCTCGCGCTACGCGGGCTCCTTCCGGGCGCACGGCCTGCTGGTCCCGGTGTGGGACCTCGACCCCGAGGCCCACGCCCGCGAGTGGGCGGAGGCGAAGGACGCGCTCGGCGCCCGTCTCGACACGGCGTTCAAGTCGCTCGACGCCGAACCGCTGAACGCCGCCGAGCGGCGGGCGCGCGACGGCCTCATCGGCCGTCAGCTCACCCTGCGCTGAGCGCGGTCAACGAGCGCCGGACTACCGGTGGGAACCGGTGGTCCGTAACCGCTCGATGAGCGTTCAACCAGGGCTTTTGTGGCGCACGAGACACCGCCGCCGGCGCACGCCGGTGGGACGATTCTCGGCGTGATACTCCACATCTGCGGGGCGGCCGACTGGGCCGGAGTGGGCGACGGCGGCGAATACCGGCCGCCGTCGCTGGGGGAAGTCGGGTTCATCCACTGTTCCGACTTCGGCACGGCGCACCTGCCGGCCAACGCGCTCTACCGGGGCCGGACCGACCTGGTCCTGCTCGAGATCGACCCGGCGAAGGTCGGCGTCCCGGTCCGCTGGGAGGACGGCGAGCCGCCGCACCCGGCCGGGATCTGGTTCCCCCACGTGTACGGCCCGCTACCGCGTGCGGCGGTGGTCGGCGTGCACGAATTCGGCGAGACGGCGGACGGCGGCTTCCGGCTGCCGGACGCGCTCGCGCACCGCTGACGTGGACAATTCATCACCCGTCCGTGCGGCTCCGAATCCGGGCGGGAACGCAGGCAACCTGAGGGGGCTGTGATGCGTGTTGGGGAGGAAGGCGACTCGGCTTCTGGCTACCCGACCCCGATGGGAGGCGATACGGTGACCGCTGCGGCACCCGTCTTCACCGGGGGAGATACCTGGGTGACCAGCGCAGGCCGAGGGAGGGCCGCGACGTTGCCGGGTGAGTTGGTCGACTTCGGCGATTTTGTGCAGGCCACCCTGCCGGGCTTGCTGCGGTACGGCCACGCGCTCACCGGCAACCCGCACGACGCCGCGGACCTGGTGCAGACCGTGCTGGAGAAGATCGGCTCGCGCTGGTCCTACGTGCACGAAAAGACCGGCGACCCGCTGGCCTACGTCCGCCGCTCGATGGCGAACGCGCACGTGAGCCGCTGGCGCCGCACGCGCCGGGAGAACCTGGTGGCCGACCTGCCGGACACCAGTCCGCACGTGCCGGCCGACCCGTTCGAGCACGAGCCGCTGTGGCGCGCGTTACGAACGCTGCCGCCGAGGCAACGCGCCGTCATGGTGCTGCGTTACTACGAAGGTCTCACGGAAGCGGAGATCGCCGGTGCCCTCGGTGTCACGCAGGGAACCGTGAAGAGCCAGGCCAGCAAGGCGATCGCCTCGCTGCGGATGAAGCTCAAGTCGGTCGACGGCGAAGGCGAAGGGAGTGACGCGGGTTGAACATCTCCGAGGACGAGCTCGAGCAGCGCCTGCGCGCGATGTTCGCCGACGAACGGCTCGACCTTCCGCCGCCACCCGACGCCGGCTCGGTCATCGTTACCGGTGCGCGCCGGCGTCGCCGTCGCCGCCACACGGTGCAGGCCGTGGCGGGGGTCGCGGCCGGCGTGGTCGCCATCGCGGGTGGGCTGACGATATTCCGGCTCCACACCGAGGACGGCACGGCGGTGATGTCCGCCGACGGGTCCGTGATCAGCGTCAAGCCGCCCGAGAACCTGACGCCCGGTCGACAGCCGGAGCCGTCGACGCCCGGGCCGACGAGCACCCAGGACATCCAGGTTTCCCCGCCACCGCCCGCCTCGACGTCGAAGCCCGGCCGGCCGAGGCCGTCGGAGCAGCCGTCGACGCTCCCGCGCGTGACGGACGGCCCGCTGCTCGCCTCCGACGGCTTCGGCCGGCTGAAGCTGGGCATGTCCGAGGCCGAGGTCGCCGCGCAGGCCGTCACCCTCAGCGAGACGCAGGCGGGGGCCGCGTGCAGCGTCTACACGGTTGAGGGCAGCGGAGTCCCCGCGTCGGCGACCGTCGTCATCTCGAAGGCCGTCGGGCTCACCGTGGTCACCCCGGCGCAGGTCGCGCACACCGCCGAGGGCATCGGCGGCGGGTCGACGAAGGAAGACATCCTCGCCGCTTACCCCGCGGCCAAGGAGGAGTCGGGCGGGGTCGCCGCGCCCACCGGCGCCGCGGCCGAGTACCACTTCCGCCTCGGGGGCACCGGGGTGGTCGAGACCAGCCTGATGAGTCTCAACCAGGACTGCGCCGGCTGAGCGCCGGCCCCATGCGGAAACCCGGGCTGTCCACAGGGGGAGAGCCCGGGTTTCCGGTCTTGCTGTCTTGCTGCGTGGTGGGAGAGCGTCAGAGCTTTCCGCCGGCGACCGGCGGCATCTGCGAGTCGGCGCCGTTGTCGCCGACGGACTCGCGGTGCAGGTGGTTCTCGACCTCGAACAGGTTGCCGTTCGCGCGCTTGACGACGTTCAGCAGCGTGTTCATCTGGGAGATCTCTTCGACCTGCTCCTTGAGGAACCACTGCGTGAACTGCTCGCTGATGTAGTCCTCTTCGGCGCGGGCCGCCTTCGCCATCGCGGAGATGTCGCTGGCGACTTCCTTCTCCTGCTCGAGCGCGAGCTCGATGACTTCGGTGACGCCGGAGAACTCGTTGCGCACCTCGCCGGTGCCGGGGACCTCGACGTGGTGGTCGCGGTCGAGCATGTACTGCACGAGCGCCATCGCGTGGTTGCGCTCTTCGACCGACTGCTTGTAGAAGTGCTTCGCCAGCTGCGGCAGGTCCTCGGCGTCGAACCACACCGCGAGCGCGATGTACTGCTGGGACGCGTTGAACTCGTTGTGGATCTGCGCCTGCAGCAGTTCGTAGAACTTCGAGCGCGGTTCTTTCTTCTTGGTGAGGGCCATGGCCATACGGTACGACAGAATTCGAATCAACACCACTTTTGGCTGGTGATCTACCCCCTATTAGGGTTACCATTCCTAAAGAAGACAAACCTAATTTAAGTAAGCCTTCCCTAAAAGGATAATCGCATTTAGGGAAGGCTTACCTTGATCAACGAAGCGGGTCTCGGCGCACAGGGCACGACATGCACCGCGGCCCGCCCCGGCCGGAGCCCAGCTCGGAGCCCGCGATGGGGAGCACCTCGATGCCGGCCGCTTCCAGCCGCTCGTTCGTCTCGGCGTTCCGCTCGTAACCGACCACCACACCCGGCGCCAGCGCGAGTGTGTTGTTGCCGTCGTCCCACTGCTCACGTTCGGCCGTCACCGGGTCGAGCCCGGTGTCGATGACACGGAGGCGGTCGATCTCCATCGCCTCGGCCGCGGCCACCAGGAACGGCGTCGGGCCGGCCACCTTGACCCCGCCGTCGCCGGTCGGGCGGATGGTGAACGCCGTCAGCGAGTCACGCGCCAGCGGGTACATCACCACCGCGTCGGCGTCGACCATCGTGCACACCGTGTCCAGGTGCATGGTCGCTCGCGACTGCTCGATCGGCACCGCCAGCACGGTGTGCGCGATGCCGTCGGCGAACACCGACCGGGCGAGCGACTCGGCGCCGGCGGCGGTCGTCCGCTCGCCGACGCCGATGGCGAGCACACCCGGCGCCAGCAGCATCACGTCGCCGCCTTCGATCGGCGCCGAATGGGCGCCGTACGCGCGGGCGGCGTGCCGGAAGTATGGGTGGTAGGCGTAGATCAGGTCGAGCACCGCGGTCTCGCGGCGGCGCGCGGGCATCGTCAGCGACGAAATCGCCACCCGGTCGGCGATCCACGCCGACGAGTCGCGGGTGAACAGCAGGTTCGGCAGCGGGTCGACGGCGAAGTCGTGCGGGTGGTTCATCATCCGCACCAGCGACGCGCCCTCCGCGGACGGCAGCTCCTCGAACGTCATCCCGGCCATCAGCACCTCGGCGAGGCCGGCCGCGTCGACGCCGGAAAGGTGCGACCGCAGCGAGTCGGCGAGGTCGCCGCCGAGCCGCCGGTCGTCGACCGCCGCGTGCACGCCGGCCGCGTGGGCCCGGTCGTCCTCCAGTGCCGTCCGGAGCGCGTCGGCCAGCAGCAGGACTTCGACGTCCCGGCTGCGCAGCACGTCGGCGAACGCGTCGTGCTCGGCCTGGGCCCGGTCGACCCACGGGATCGAGTCGAACAGGAGCTGGTCGTTGTTGCGGGGCGTCAGCCTTTTGAGCTCGTTGCCGGGCCGGTGCAGCAGCACCGCGCGCAGAGGTCCGACTTCGCTGTCCACCCGGGGAGGTGTCGTTTCGTCGATCACCCCCCGAGCTTAGTCAGGGCAACCAGGAAACGTGCCCCTTCAGCAGGGCATATCCGACGAAGGACACAAAGTCGAACAGCGTGTGCGCCGCGACGAGCGGCCACAGCCGGTTCGTCTTCTGCCACAGCCGCCCGAACACCAGCCCCATGATGAAGTTGCCGACGAACCCGCCGAAGCCCTGGTACAGGTGGTACGAACCGCGCAGCACGGCCGCGCCGAACAGCGCGTTGTTCTCGCGGACGCCGAGCTGGCGCAACCGCGTCAGCAGGTACCCGATCACCAGCACTTCCTCGGCGAAGGCGTTGCCGAACGCCGAGAGCGTCAGCGAAATCGGCCGCCACCAGGTGTCGCCCAAAGTGGACGGTTGCACGGCCAGGCTGAAGCCGAGGTGGTAGGAGACGAAGTACAGCGCCAGGCCCGGAATCCCGATCAGCGCGGCCAGCCCGAGGGTCAGCAGCGCGTCGCGGCCGGGGGACCGGCGGTCCAGCCCGACCTGCGCCATCTTGATCCCGGCGCGCCACAGGAAGTACAGCCCGAGCGCGCCCCAGCCGACCAGCTGCGCCGCCGACAGCAGCTGCTTGAGCAGGTCGATCAGGCTCGCCGCGGCCTGGGGCACGTTGAGCTGCGCCTGCTGCTGGGCCAGCGGCACCGGCTGCAGCAGCGAGTCCACAAGGGACAACAGGCTGCGCACGCCCGACAGGCCGAGCGTGATCCCGAAGACGATCAGCAGCTCGATCTTGACCGCCCGGCGTTCCCGCGGGTCCTCGATCGTCCCGGGGAACTCGGGGCGGGCGGGGGCCAGCCACGATCGCGCGGTGAACGTCATGTGCGCACGCTACCTTCGGGGTATGCCGAGGAGCATCGCCACCAATGAAACCGTCGACCGCGCCGCGCTCGTCGAGTTCCTGTCCACCCGCCACCGCGCGATCCTGATGGCCACGAAGGCCGACGGGAGCCCGCAGCTCTCGCCGGTGACCTGCGGCGTCGACGCCGAGGGCCGGCTGGTCATCTCGACCTATCCGAAGCGCGCCAAGGTCGTGAACGTCAAGCGCAACCCGAAGGTCTCGGCCTGCATCCTCTCCGACGAGTGGAACGACCAGTGGGTGCAGCTGAACGGCACCGCCGAGGTGCTGGACATCCCGGACTCCGTCGAGCCGCTCGTGGAGTACTTCCGCGCCATTTCGGGCGAACACCCGGACTGGGACGAATACCGCGAAGCCATGGTCAAGCAGGGCAAGAGCATCATCCGCGTGACCATCGAGAGCTGGGGCCCGATCGCGAAGGGCGGCTTCCCCGCCGAACTAGCCTGACGTCCCCCGCAGGAACGGGCAGCCGACCAGCCGCCGCAGCTCCACCGCGAGCTGCGGCGGGCTCTCGACGGACTTCGAGAACGCCAGCCGGACGTCGTGGTCGCCGGCGTCGGACTCGACACGCAGCCGCAGCCCGAACCGGTCGAGCCCGAGCGGGCGGATCCGGCCGCCGCGCAGCTCCGCCGGCAGGTGCTTGGCCAGCTGCTCGACAACGTCGGAGTGGTCGCTCTCCAGGTGCCGCAGCCACTGGGCCTCGTAGTCGTGGAACGGGTCCGGCGGCGCGGCGCTGAACATGTGCGGGCGCAGCGAGTGCGTGCCTTCGGCGTCGGCCAGCACGAGTGACGCCGGGGTGAGCCGCAGCAGTGTGAGGCCGTGGCCGACGTCGAGGAGCCGTTCGTCCGGCCGGGACTCGGCGATCGCCACCGCCCGCGCCCGGGCCGAAACCGGCGAAAGCGGCCGCAGCCAGCCGGTGATCCACAGCAGCCCGCGGATCGGCTCCCGCAGCTCGACCGGCGCCTGGTCGGCGAGCTCGACCATCACGGCCAGCTCACCGCGCTGGGTCTGCTTGGCCGCGCCGACCATCGGGTGGTCGTCGGGCAGCAGCACGCTGACACTGCCGCTGTGGTGCACGTGGTGCAGGACCGGGACCACCCGCTCGCCGTCCAGACCGGCGCGTTCGCAGGTGGGCATCAAGGACGCCGGACCGTTGCGGGTCGCGATCGTCTTGGCGCGCTCGGCGGGGTTCGGCGCCGGCGGACGGCGGATGGATGTCGGTGCCTCGGTCACGGCTCACCTCCTACTTAGGTGAGCCTAACCTGAATCCGGCGGCCTGGATAGTCACCCGGTTGCGGTGACCGTCACGTCCCGCCCTGGAAAACGCTACGCTGAACGGAGCATCGGGTAACGCCGGTGACCGGTTTGCCGAAAAGGCCGGTGACCAGTGCCGACACGGTGGGGGCCAGCGTGCAGATCGTCCCGGTTCCCGAGCGCGTGCGCGCGTTCGAGTTCGACCCCGCCATGCCCTCCGGAGCGTTGCCGATCTTCGGCGAATACCTGGACCGGATCGGCCGGAGCATCACCAACCAGCGGCTGGCGGGCTGGCCGTTCGTGCTCCTCGGCGTCTCCCAGTTCTTCACCGGGACGGGCGTCGCGATCCCGGTGTTCCTCATCGCGCTGTTCGGCTTCTTCGAGTTGTCCCGGCTCCACCGCGGGCGGGTCTGGGTGCCCGAGAAGCGGCTGAAGCGCGAGCGGTTCCGGCGGGTCGACGTCGCCGCGGACGGCCTGGTCGCCGCCGGCCGGATCGTCGGCGTGCGGCTGCCCGACGGCCGCTGGCTGCGGATCCGGCTGGGCGAGGCGTTCCGGCTGCTGCTCGCCGGTGACCGGCGGGTGTGGCTGCTGGGCTCGGGCCCGAAGGTGTTCGTCGGCTTCCCCGGTGTGGTGCGGGTCCGCCGCGCCCGGATCCACGACGCGCCACCCGCGGGCGCCGTCACCCTGCAGCCGACGGCTTGGTCCGCGTCGCCGTCCCTCGACCCGGTGCTCACCGCGCACCGGCGGTCGATGGCCCGGGAGCTGTGGACGGGCGCCGGCTTCCTGCTGGTCGTGGCCGGGCTGTCGGCCTGGGTGCGCCTCGACTTCCCGGCGGGTGACCGCCTGACCGGGTTCGTCGTGGTGGTGTTCACCGGCTTCGCCGTGGTCGCACTGCTCGCCGCGGCGGCCGCGGTGACGCGTTCGCTCGGCTACCGCCGGCCACTCGCGGCCGACCACTGGACCGAGCTGCGCGCGGTGCCGGACGGCCCGGTCCGAATGGGACGGCAGGGTTCGGCCCGGCTGAGCGGCCTGGCGATGCTGGCCGACGGCAGCATCGTCGGTTTCCGCATGCACCAGGCCGACCCGTCGATGGCCGCGAACATCGCCGCCACCGGACGCCTGTGGATCGCAGGCGTGCCACGCCCGGGCCACCCGGCGAAGACCGGCGTGCCGGGTTACCCCGTGCTGGGCACGGTCTGGCTGGGCTAGACACGGCTGGCGCAAGTCACGGGTACGAGGGCGACTTCGCGCGCATCGCAGGCGCAAGTCACGCAGGCAGCCCCTGACGGCAAGGGCCCTCCGGTGCGAGGGCGACTCCGCGTGCACTTCGGCGCAAGTCAGGCAGCCCGGCCCGAGGGCGACTCGACTCGCCAGCACCGCCAAGATCCACCCGGCTCACGAAGCCATCGGCCACCTAGTTCGCCCAGCCCGGCCGCCACACGCCGGCCGCCCGCGCGCCGGGTCGCAGATGGTCGCGAAGGGCGGCCAGCGCGGGATGCGGGTTGTCGCGGCGCCAGACCAGCGAATGCGGGTACACCGGCGTCGGGTTCGCGATCGGCACCCGCCGCAGGTCGTGCCCGGCCGGCCACAGCAGCCGGATTCCCGCGCCGACCAGCGTTGCCACCCCGGCCGATTCCGCGATCGTGTCCAGCACGACCTCGGTGCCGAAGTTCGGGCCGACCGCGTCGATCGAAAGCCCGAACGCCGCGGCGAACTCGGCGTAGTACGCGGCCCACTCCGTCCCGGGCACGATGCCGGGCATCCAGATCCGGTGCCCGGCCAGCTGCGCCGGCGTCACCGCGCCCGCCGCCGCCAGTGCGTGCGCCGGTCCGCACAACAGCTGGAGCGGCTCGTCGAGCACCGCCATCGACTGGACTTCGCCGGACAACGCGGCGACCGCGCGGAACGACGCGTCGATCGAGCCGTCCCGCACCGCCGCGATCGCCGCTTCGGCGTCGAACAGCGTCACGACCTCCAGCGCGACGTCCGGGTGCTCCTCGTGGAACCCGCGCAACAGGGCCGCCGGGACCAGCCGCCTGCCGATCACGTCGACGCGCAGCGCCCGCCGTCCGGACCGCACCGACGCCACCGCCCGCGCCTCGGCCAGCAGCAGCTCGCGGGCGTGCGGCAAGAACGCCTCGCCGTCCCCGGTCAGCCGGGCGCCGCGCGCGGTGCGCGTGAACAGCCGCACGCCCAGCGTCTTCTCCAGCGCGGCGATGCGCTTCGAGACGGCCTGCTGGGTGATCGACAGGTCGGTGGCGGCGTCCTGGAACCGGCCCGCGTCCGCGGCGGTGACGAACGTGCGCACGGCATCGAGGTCCACGGCGTCCGACTCTAGATTCACAACGCGCCGTTGTGGCTCGCCGCCGCGTCGGTTGTTTGATCCCGCCGGCGTTCTTCGCTTTGCTCTCCCGGTGATGCGCGGGCGGTCGCTGGGACCGCGGTTCAGGTGGCTCTGGTCGGCGTACGCCGTGAGTGCGTTCGGCACTTGGCTCGGTTTCGGCGCGTTCCCGATGCTGGCGATCCTCGTGCTGCACGCCGGGCCGGCGGCGGTCTCGGCGCTGGCCGCGGTCGGGCCGGCGGTCGGGGCGCTGGTGGCCGTGCCGCTGGGGCCGTGGGTCGACCACCGGCGCAAGCGGCCGGTGATGATGGCCATGGACGTGATCCGGTTCGCCGCCATGGTCAGCGTGCCCGCCGCCTACGCGCTCGGCTGGCTGAGCTTCGGGCAGCTCCTCGTCGTCGCGGTGGTCGTCGCCGCGGCGGACATCACCTTCACGTCGGCGAGCGGCGCCTTCCTGAAGGGGCTCGTGCCGCCGGAAGACCTGCTTGTCGCGAACGGCCGCTTCGAGTCGACGAACTGGACGGCCCTCGCGCTCGGCCCGCCGCTCGGCGGGGCCGCGTTCGCCTTGTTCGGCCCGGTGACGGCAGTGGTCGCCAACGCCGTCAGCTTCCTGCTTTCCGCGCTGGGCATCCGCGCGATCGGCGGTGAAGAGCCGCGCCCGCGGGAATCCTCCCGGCTGCGCGCGCGGGACCTCGCCGACGGCTGGCGCACCCTGCTCACCCACCCGGGGCTGCGGCCGCTGCTGTTCAACGCCATGGTGTTCAACGGTCTGATCATGGGGACCGAGCCGCTGCTCGCCGTGCTGATGCTGAACCAGCTCGGGTTCACGCCGTGGCAGTACGGGCTCGCGTTCGCGGTGCCGTGCCTCGGCGGGCTCGCCGGCGCGCGGCTGACTCCACGGCTCGTCGCGCGGTTCGGGCGGCACCACGTGCTGGTGACGGCGGGCGCGCTGCGGGCGTGCTGGCTGCTCGGGCTGGCCTTCCTGCCCAGCGGCGCCGGCGGCCTGCTCTTCGTGATGGCCGTCGAGTTCGGCCTGATCTTCTCCTGCAGTGTGTTCAACCCGGTGGTGGCCACCTACCGGCTCGAGCAGCTCCCGGCGGACCGCGTCGCGCGGACGCTGTCGGCGTGGTCGGTCAGCACCAAGGCGGCGGTCGCCGCGCTGACCGCGGCCTGGGGCCTGCTCGCGAGCCTGACCGGCACGCGCGTCGCGATCGGGATCGCGGGGGTGCTGGCGCTGGCGACGCCGTTGCTGCTGCCCCGCCGCGACCGGACGCCGATACCCGCCTAACCCAGCGACTTCCGCGTCGCCTGTTCCGTCTCGAGGACACCCTGCCGGATGCCCTCCAGCTGGTCGCTCAGCTCCCGCACCGCGCCGGTGTCCACCGCGACGTCGGTGGTCGCCGCCGTCAGCTCCGCGACCCGCGCGACCAAGCTGTCGAGCCCGAGCGCGCCGGACTGCAGCTGCGCCAGCAGCTTGTCCCGCGCACCGGACAGCCGCGCGTGCACGTCGGCCTGGGCTTGAATCGCCGCCAGCGCCTGCTCGAGGTCACCGCGGACCTCCTCCGGCGCCGACTTCAGCGACTTCTCGAGCGTGCGCCGTTCCCGCGTGACGGACTCGAGGTCGACGCGGGACAGCGCCTTTCCGGTGGCCGAAGCGCGGCCGGCGAGGCGCCGCAGCGTCGCCAGCGTTTCCCGGACCACCGGCGCCATGTCCGCGACGCGGTCGGCGAGCGGCCCGGCGTCGAGGGAGTCGCCGAGGGAGACGAACCCGTCGGCCGCTCCCTCGGCCCGCCGCAGCCAGTTCGCTTCGGCCGACCCGGGCGCGACGTCGAGCACCCGCGCTTCACGCCGTTCCGGCTCCTTCTCGCGGGTTGCGACGGCCACACCCGCGCGGGCGGCGAGCACCGCCACGCCGATCCCGAGGGCGGCGACCACCGGCAGCTGGACGGCCCACGCCATCCCGGCGGAGGTGGCGGCGAGCACCAGCCCCCACGGTTCGGCGAGCTCACGAGCGAACTTCATCAGAAATTCGATATCACAGAGGTGAAGACCTGATTGATGGAGTCCGGTTTGGACGAGTCGTACTCCGATCCCTCGGTCGCCTCCGCGATCTGCTTCAGCACGTCCTGGTCGGCGTCCGAGCCGTAGGCGATCGTGAACAGCCGGACCGTCTCCGAGTTGCCCTCCGGCCGCAGCTGCGGCAGCAGGTGCTCGATGTCGACACCGCCGGAGTCCTCGTTGCGGCCGTCGGTCAGCACGACGACGGCGTTGATCGCCGTCGGGTCGACGTGCGCCTTCATGTATTCGTAGGCAGCCAGCGACGAGTCGTACAACCCCGTGCCGGACTGCGGCGTCAGCCCGCCCAGCCGCGCCGCGAGGATGTCCTTGCCGCTCGCGCCGAGCGCCTGCACCGGCACCAGCTCCTGGTAGTCCTTGTCACCGTCGAGCCGGGTCGAGAACTGCCAGAGCCCGACCTGGTCGCGCGGCACGAACTGGCCGAGCGCGTCGATCGCGGCCTGCTTGGCCAGGTCGATCTTGCTCTTGCCGGTGCCGCTCACCGACTCGCCCATCGAACCCGAGACGTCGACGACCAGCAGCACGTTCGCCTTCTTGCGCAGGTCCGTCCAGGTCGTCAGCAGCTTCGACAGCACCGACGGCGCCGGCGGCCGCAGGAAGGTGATCTTCGCGTCCGGCTGGGTGCCGTTGGCCGTTGTCACCTGCGGGCCGGGCTTGCCGTCGAAGGTGCGGAAGCCCAGCGCGCCGAACTTCGGCTGCGCGTCCGGCCCGCGCAGGTAGTTCAGGAAGTCCGCGGCGATCTGCTTGCGGGTCGGGTCGGCCCAGTTCAGCGTGACGAACGGGTGGTCGGAGTTGAGCGTGCCGTCCGCCGGGTAGATCGCGACGAGCGGCACCTTCGGCGGCGCGTGCTGGCCGACCTTCGCCGGGTCGTTGGTCGGGTTGCCCTGGTTGTAGCCGATCAGCGAGCTCTCCTCGACGGTCACCGCCGAGATGTACGACAGCGCCGCGCCGCGGTCGTCGGCCTTCTGCAGGTTCGTCAGGAAGGTCAGCGTGTTGTCGCCGTAGTGCACGATCGCCTGCTCGATGTTCGAGACGAACTGCCTGGCCTCGGGCTTCTCGAGCGCGGCCGCGGTGAGGTCGGACGACGTGCCGGTGGCCGCGTAGTAGGCGCCGATGGTGGCGTTCAGCCCGGCGGTCGAGATGTTCGGGTTCGTCTTGCCCAGCCGGAACTTGCCCCACTCGGGGTGGCCGTACTTGGCCCAGCCCGCGGGGTCGGTCGCGAGCGCCGTCAGGTCCTTCCAGCCGATCGGCTTCGCCGGCCAGCCCAGCGCCTCGGCCATCGGCTTCGGCATCGCGACGGTCAGCGGCGAGTTCGCGATCGACTGCGTGTCACCCTCGGGCACGATCGCCCCGGTGTCACCCTTCGCGTTGACGCGCAGCAGGTTGACCCAGCCGCTCGCGGCCGGCGTCCAGACGTCGGGGCGCGGCCCGTCGGTGGCTTCGTTCCAGCCGTTGGCCAGCGCCCGCATGGCGATGCCCGACGACTTCGACTTCACGATGACGTCGACGCAGTGCCCGGCGACGGACCGCCCGGAGTAGGCCTTCGCGGCCTCCTGGACGATGCCGACCTTCTCCGGCGACGACGCGACGTTCAGCGCGATCGCGTCCGAGCCCGTGCACTTCGGCGCGTCGGCTTCGTCACCGGACCCGCTCGTCCAGGCCCGGATTCCGATGATCAATGCCGCGGCCACCACGATGGCGGCCACGAAGGGCAGAATTTTTCTCTTACGCCGTGTTGGTTGGGAATTGATCATCGAACCCCCGATCCGCGTCGTGTGTCCATTATCCGGCGGGAGCCGGGTGGCCGGGGGTGCGTTGCCGAACCGTTGCCGGGAAAACCGGCACGGCGGAGCGGGCTGACGGCAAAAAAGCCGTCACCCCTTTTGTTTCGCATTCACAACTATGTGTTCGTCGAAATCTTCGACCGGCGGTGTTGCAGAACCGCTGCCGCCGTCGAAGCGGCGGCCAGCAGTGCGGAAACGGCAGCCGCCGCGGAAAGCCGGCGCCGCCGGACGGCACTACGGCGGTTCGTCATTTCTTCGGCGCCACGCAGCCGTACGCCGGCTTGCAGGAACCGGCGTTCCCGGGCGTTCGGCCGGGCGTCGGCCCGCTGCGCCCACTTCAGCGCTTCGTCGAGCCGGGCACCCCGGTAGAGCGCGGCCGGTTCGCCGTCCGCGCTCTCCCACAGCCGGGTGGCCTCGGTGAGCCGGCGGTGGACCCGCAGGGCGGCCCGGTCAGTGGCCAGCCAGCCGCGCAGCCTCGGCCAGCCGTTGATCAGCGCGTCGTGCGCCAGCTCGAGTCCGGTCCGGTCGGCCGTGACCAGCCGAGCCCGCACGAAGCGCTCCACCAGCGTCGAGTCCAGTTCGGTGGACGGGACGCGCCGCCGGGTGTCCGCGGTGCCTTCGCCGAAGGTGACCAGGCGCAGGAACAGGTCCCTGGCCTCGGTCTTCTCCGGCGAAGTGAGCCGGCTGTAGACCGCTTCGGCCGTGTCGACCAGGGCGGCGGTGAGGCCACCGGTCGCGTCGTACCCGGCGAGTGTCAGGGTCACGCCCGAGGTGGCCCGCCACGTCCGGCGCAGCGCTTCCGTGGCGAACGGCAGTGCCCCCGGCTGCCGCGCGACCTCGGCCATCAGCGTCGCGACCAGCGCGTTCTCCAGTCCGCGACCGGCGTCCGCCGCGGGCCGCACGAGCGCGGAACGCACCTGCCCGGCCGTCAACGGGCCCAGCGGCACCAGTGCGTTCCGCGCCGCGTCGGCCAGGACGGGATGCCGGACGCAGGCGTCCGCGAAGTCGGCGCGCAGGCCGAGGACCACCCGCGCCGGGCCCTGCGCCGCCCGCAGCAACGCGGCGAAGAACCACGACCGCTCGTTCTCGGCGGCGGCGAAGACCTCCTCGAACTGGTCGACGACCAGCAGGAGTTCGGCGTCCGCCACGGCCTGCCGGATCCGCAGGCCCAGGTTTCCCGGGTCGGCCGCGAACTCCGCCCGCAGCCGGACCGCCGGCGTGCCGGTGAGCGCCGCGAGCCGCGCCGCGCACTCCTCCAGCGGCCGCCGTCCCGGCCGCAGGAACACCACCGGCCGTCCGGACGGCCCGAGGCCCGCCTGCAACACCGACGTCACCCCGCTGCCGGACGGCCCCGAGACGACCAGGAACCGCTCCTCGGCCAGCCGCCGCAGCAGCAGTTCGACAACGTCTTCGCGGCCGAAGAACCGGCCGGCGTCTCCGCGTCCGAACGCGGCCGGACCCGGGTACGGCGGCTCCCCGGCGGAGCCGGGCGACCGCCGGCGCCGGGCGAATTCCGCCGCGGCTTCGTGCCACCTTTCGTCCCACTCGGTGACCGGTCCGTCACAGGCGCGGACATAAGCCAAAACGACCGCGAGCGTCGGCAGTTTCCGTCCGCCCGCGGCGTCGGACAATGTCCCCGCCGAGTAATGCGCTCGCTTCCCCAGTTCCCGATAAGGAGGACTGCCCGCCTTCTCGCGTAATCGGCGCAAATCCCCGGCGAACTGTGACAGAACTTCGTCTTCCGTATCAATCGGCCGTTCCCCACGCGGCATCCCGCACACCCCCAAAGTGTGCTTTCCATTGTTCGCGGTTTGTCGTTCGCTGTCCACCGGCCCGGACAGAACAACCCCAACGCACTAGACCGGTAACTGGTCGGAACACCGACACACTGGAGGGAAACGATGAACGGCAACACGATGAAGCGGGCCGGCGCCGCGGTGCTCGGCGCAGGCGCCCTGGTCGCGGTCGGGCTGGCGGGGGCCGGTCCGGCTTCGGCCGACGAGGCGGACAAGGGGGTCACCCACCACGTGGTGACCCAGGTGCCGGGCGGAGCGCAGACGGACCACGTCCAGACCTGGGTGACCACCCACCTCGACAGTGACGACTGGCGGGCCAACGTGCGGGTCGACTACGGCCGCAGCGGCGCCTGGACGGTGTGCTCGGACGGCACCGAGAAGCACGGGCCGTTGCAGGGTCCGGGCTACTGGGTCTTCGCCGGCAACTGCTACGGCAACGGCACGATCCGGACCTACGGCTGGTACGACGGCTGATCCCGCGAACGGGCCCCTCCTCGCAAGAGCGGGGAGGGGCCCGCTTCCGTCAGCTGGACGGGCCGCGGCGCGACCACGTCCACGCGTAACCGGGGTCCTCGGCCGCGTCGGCGGCTTCACCGAGCTCCAGCGGCGCGAACGTGTCGACCATGACCGCGGTCTCGTCGAAGAACTCCGCGCCGATCGACGCCTCCGCCGCGCCCGGCTGCGGGCCGTGCGTGAAGCCGGAGGGGTGCAGCGAAAGCGAGCCGACCCCGATGCCCGAGCCCTTGCGGGCTTCGTAGTTGCCGCGCACGTAGAACATCAGCTCGTCGGAGTCGACGTTCGCGTGGTTGTACGGCACCGGGATCGAGTCCTCGTGGTAATCGACCTTCCGCGGGCAGAACGAGCAGACCACGAAGTTCGGGCCCTCGAACGTCTGGTGCACCGGCGGCGGCTGGTGCACGCGCCCGGTGATGGGCTCGAAGTCGTCGATGTTGAACGCCCACGGGTACAGGCAGCCGTCCCAGCCGACGACGTCGAACGGGTGTGTCGCGTAGGTGTAGCGCGTCAGCCCGGCGCGGTGCCGCACGAGCACCTCGACGTCCTCGCCGTCTTCCAGCAGCGGCTCCGACGGCCCTCGGACGTCGCGCTCGCAGTACGGCGAGTGCTCCAGGAACTGGCCCTTCGCCGACAGGTAGCGCTTCGGCGGCCCGATGTGGCCACGCGCCTCCAGCGTGAAGAGGTTGACCTCGCCGTGCGGCAGCACGCGGTAGGTGCACGACGTCGGGATCACCAGGTAGTCGCCGTCGCCGAGCTCGAGGCTGCCGTAGATCGTCTCGACGGTCGCGGAGCCGCCGTGGACGTAGAACAGCTCGTCGCCGGCCGCGTTGCGGTACAGCGGGCTGGGCGCGGTCGCGGTGACGAAGCCGATGGTGACGTCGTTGTTGCCGAACAGCCGCCGCCGGTCGGTCACCGCGTCGGTGTCACCGCCGAACTTCAGGTCCTGCGTCTTGAACGCGCGCGGCTTGAGCGGGTGGTTCGGGGTGAGCGAGCCGCGGTCCTCCTCGACGGCGACGGCGTCGACGATCGCCGTCGGCAGCCCGCGGTGGTAGAGCAGCGCGGAGTCGGCGGAGAAGCCCTCGACGCCCATCAGCTCCTCGGCGTAGAGGCCGCCGTCCGGCTTCCGGAACGCGGTGTGCCGCTTGTGCGGGATCTCGCCTACTCGCCGGTAGTAAGGCATCGACGTCCCCTTCTGACGTGTCCGTTGTGCGAACGATTTTGTCCTCATGTCGTACGCTACTAGCGTGTCATTCGTGTCAAGCGCTGTGGAACTCACGCCCCCCGGCCCCCGTGGGATTCCTCCCCTGTTCGCGAGGCTCGTCGACGACTCGGCGCTGTTCCCTCCGGGCGATGCGGCCATGCCCGAAGCCCTGCGCGCGCACTTCGCGAGCCGGGAGTCCGAACACGCGGGTGTCCTGGGGGTTTTCCTCTGTCAGGCCTCCCGGCTGCCGGAGCTGATCACCGAGTTGATCAAGATCAAGCCGAAGCAGCCGCTGCCGCTTTCGCTGATCATCGACACCGGTCTCGGCGGGGTGCCGAAGGCGATCTCGATCGTCGAGTCGCGCAGCGAGCTGCTGGCGCTGCGGATGGTCGAGATGCCCGCGCCGTCGGACGTCGACGAGGTCTGGCTGGAGCGCGTCTCGGAGTTCGTCCCCGAGGACGTCATCCGGGTGGTCGAGCCGCGCCGCGGCGTCGGCTGGCTGGACGGCGTGCGCAAGGTGATCGAGCACGGCAGCTGGCCGAAGATCCGCTGCGGCGGCCAGGCCGGCGAGAACTTCCCGAGCGTCGACGAGGTTGCGGACTTCCTCGCCGTGGTCAGCGGGTCCAGCGGGGCGTCGTTCAAGGCGACGAACAGCCTGCACCGCGCGGTCCGGCACGCCGACCCGACCAGCGGTTTTATGCACCACGGCTTCCTGAACCTGCTCGTGGCGTCCGCCCGCAGCCTCTCCGGCGGTGACGTCCGGGCGGCGCTGGAGGAGACCGACGGCCAGGTGCTGGCGGACGAGGCCCGGGCGCTGTCCGAGCCGGCCGCGAAGGCCGTGCGAGCGCTCTTCGCGTCGTACGCGGCGGCTTCGTTCGACGAGCCGGTCGCCGACATGGGCGAACTCGGCTTGCTGTGACCGGCCGGGAGGGGTCGCTGACGCTCGACCGGGGGCTGGCGCTGCTGCAGGCGGTGGCCGACGCGGGCGGGGACGCGGCGACCATCTCCGAGCTGGCCGTGGCCATCGGGGCCAGCCGCGCGGCCGTCTACCGGCTGCTCGTGCCGCTGTCGGAGCGCGGGCTGGTCTGGCGCGACGGAACCAAGGTGCGCTTGGGTGTCGGCCTGCTCCGGCTGGCGGGCCAGGTGCTGCCCCAGCTGCGTGACGCGGCCGGCCCGGTGCTGCGCGAGCTGGCCGAGAAGGTCGGCGCGACCGCGCACCTGTCGGTCGCACAGGGGCCGCAAGCGCTTGCGGTGGCCGTCGTCGAGCCCTCCTGGACGAATTTCCACGTCGCCTACCGCGTCGGGAGCAGGCATTCGCTGACGTCGGGGGCGGCCGGCAAGGCGATGTCCCTGCGCCCGGGCGGCGACGGCTGGGTGACGTCGACGGGCGAGCTGGAGGCGGGCGCGTCCGGCGTCGCGGCGCCGGTCCGCGGGGTGCCGGGCCTGAAGGCGAGCGTCGGTGTCGTCTCGATGGAGCCGCTCAAGGCCGCCGAGGTCGGGCCGCAGGTCGTGGCGGCCGCCGCCCGGCTGGCCGACATCCTCCGGACGGACGCCTAACGCCGCGAGACCGCCAGCAGCGGCCGCACCATGGTCAGCAGCAGGGCGACGTCGACGGTGAACAGCAGGCGCTCGAACAGGCCCAGCGTGACGTCCTGCTGCGCGGGACCGAGCACGAGCGTCAGGACGAACCCGCCGAGCACGACGGCGATGCTGGCGAAGCTCGCGGTGGCCAGGCGCCGGATCGTGGTGCGGCGCGGCTCCCACGGGCAGCGGTCACGGCCTTTTCGCGTCAGGACGAACGCGGCGGCGGGCAGCGCGACGAACGCCGTGAGCGCGGCGATGTTGTGCACCTGTCCGGACAGCGAACGCGCTTGCCCGTCGGGGTCGACGGGCACGAGGCCGCACACGAACAGCCCGGCCGACCAGACGCCGAGCAGCACGCAGACGGCGGTGGTGCCCGGCCGGTGCGCCTTCGCGATCCCGGCGAGCAACGCGACCGAGCCCAGCGAGAGCGCCAGGCACATCACGCTGAACAGCGGCGCGGCCGACGACGAGCCGAGCTTGCCGTAGACGTACTCCGAGAGCGTCTGCCAGATCGGGCTGACCTGGGCCGACAACCGCAGGTGGAGGTCGATCGAGATGGCCACGGCGAGGCCGATGCCGCCGAGCGCGATCCGGCCGTGCACCGGTGAGACCGCAGGCAATGGCTTGTTCACCCGGCTTCCACCCTTTCGTTTCCGAAAGGTTACCGGGCGAACCTGTGAAACAGCGGTCAGAAGGCCAGCTGGAGCAGGGCGAACGCCGCGAACCCGGCAAACGCGAACCCGGCGCAGCGCTGGATCAGCTTCGGCCGGATCCGGCTGCGGATCTTCGCGCCGATGAACACGGCCAGGCCGGCGACCACCACGAGCGCGGCGAACGCGCCGACGCCGACGGCGACCGGGTTGCCGATCCGGGCGGCGAGGCTCGCCGTCGCGAGCTGGGAGGCGTCACCCCACTCGGCGGCGAAGAGCACACCGAACGACGTCATCGCGGAGCGCACGAAGGACAGCGGCGAGGGGCCGACGCGCGAAGCGTCTTCGCCCGCTTCGTCCGCTTCGCGGAATCCCTCGCGAAGGAGCATGAAAGAGCCGAGGCCGAACATCGCGGCGACGACCAGGGAAAGGACCAGATCCGGCAACAGCGTCAGCACACTGCCGAACGCGACGGCGATGACGGATTGCACGGCGAACGCCGCGCACACCCCGGCAAAAACCGGCCAGCCGCGGAAACGGGTGGTCAGCACCAGGGTGGCGACCAGCGTCTTGTCCGGCAGCTCCACGGCGAGGACCAGGCCGAACGCGCTGATCAGCGCCACCATTGCGGCAGTCATGAGTGATTTCGCCCCTTTCACTGCAACGATAAAGGGGAGATTCAGAACCTCGCAAGCTGATCTCTTCCGCGAATTCGAACGGTCGGTGCCCATGAATTTGTCATCCAGGCCGGGCGCACATATTTTTTCGGCACGCCGAATTTTGGTTTGTGTCCTGGGGTAGGTTGACGGGCATGGGGTCTGAGGCGCGTACTGCGCAGGTCAACGAGGTCATCCGCCGGCTGGACGCGCACTACGTGTTCCCCGACGTCGCGACGAAGCTGGCGGAGGTGCTTCACCAGCGGCTCGGCGAAGGCAGCTACGCCGATCTGGACGACGCCGAGTTCGCGACCCTCGTCACAGCCGACCTGCAGTCGGTGAACGGCGACAAGCACCTGCGCCTGCGTCACCACCTCGACCCGGTGGCCGAAGACGGCGACGAGGCCATGAACTCCGACGCGTTCCGGTTCGAAGCCGAGCTGGAGGGCTTCGGCATCGCGCAGGTGCGGCGCCTGCCGGGCAACGTCGGTTACCTCGACACGACGCTGCTGTACCCGCCCGAGCTGGCCGGCCCCGCGATCGCGGCGGCGATGACGCTGCTCGCGCCCACCGACGCGCTGCTGCTGGACGTGCGCCGCAACCGCGGCGGGACCCCGGGGACCAGCGCGTTGCTGCAGACCTACCTCGTCGACGAGCAGGTCCACTACCTCGACATCTACGAGCGCGAGGGCCACCGCACCACCCAGATGTGGACGCTGCCCTACGTCCCGGGCCTGCGGTTCGGCGGCACGAAGCCGGTCTGGGTGCTGACCGGCCCGAAGACCTTCTCCGGCGGTGAAGACCTCGCGTTCTCCCTGCAGCAGCAGGGCCGCGCGAAGACGGTGGGAGAGGCCACCCGCGGCGGCGCCCACCCGCGTGAGCAGTACAAAGTGGACACCTACCTCGACGTGACCGTGTCGATCGCGAGGTCGTTCCACCCGGAGACGGGGGAGAACTGGGAAGGCACCGGCGTCCGCCCGGACCTCCCGGTGCCCGCGGAAAAGGCGTTCGACACGGCCTACCAGCTGGCCCTCACGCACGTGCTGGAGCTGGGCGGCGACGGCCCGCGACGGGCGGCGGCGGACGAGGCGCGCGAGGCACTCGACCAGCTGTAGTCACCCAGGACGTTGGTCCTGGGCCAGAGGGGACCACTTGATCTGGCTGTGCCCCCGGCCCCGGAGCACGCTGGACCACGTGGAGGTCCTTGAGCTAGCGCGGTGGCAGTTCGGCATCACCACCGTCTACCACTTCCTGATGGTCCCGCTGACCATCGGGCTGTCGATCCTGGTCGCGGCGATGCAGACCCGCTGGGTCCGCACCGGCGAGCTGCGGCACCTGAAGATGACCAAGTTCTGGGGCAAGCTGCTGCTGGTCAACTTCGCCATGGGCGTGGTGACCGGGATCGTGCAGGAGTTCCAGTTCGGGATGAACTGGAGCGCGTACTCGCGCTTCGTCGGCGACGTCTTCGGCGCGCCGCTCGCGATGGAAGGGCTGGTCGCCTTCTTCGTCGAGTCGACGTTCCTCGGCCTGTGGATCTTCGGCTGGGACCGGCTGCCGAAGAAGGTGCACCTGGCGTGCGCGTGGGCGTTTTCGCTGGCCACGATGGCTTCGGCGTACTTCATCCTCGCGGCGAACTCGTGGATGCAGCACCCGGTCGGCGTGACGTTCGAGAACGGCAAGCCGACGATGAACTCGATCTGGGCGGTGCTGACGAACAACACGGCGCTGGCCGCGATCCCGCACACCCTCGCCGGCGCGTTCTCGGTGGCGGCGGCCTTCCTGGTCGGCGTCGCCGGCTGGCACCTCTGGCGGCGCGGCGACCACGCCGAGGTGTGGCGGTCGTCGTTGCGCCTGGGCGGCTGGGTCGGCATCGCCGCGTTCGCCGTCCTGGCGATCACCGGCGACACCCAGGGCAAGCTGATGTTCGAGCAGCAGCCGATGAAGATGGCGTCGGCGGAAGCGCTGTGCCACACGGAAAAGCCCGCCAGCTTCTCGATCATCGCGATCGGCGACGTCGCCGGCTCCAACTGCGAAGACGTCAAGACGTTCAACGTGCCCGCGCTGCTCTCATTCCTGGCGCACAACGACTTCAAGACCGAGGTCAAGGGCGTCGAGGACCTGATCACCGAGTACCAGGCCAAGTACGGCACGAACTACCCGAACGACCCTGAACTCGGTTCGCTGGCGGGCAAGCCGATCGACTACGTCCCCAACCTGCCGGTGACGTACTGGGGCTTCCGCATGATGATCGGCTTCGGCGCGGTCTCGGCGGGCATCGGGCTCCTGGCCCTCTGGCTGACCCGCCGCGACCGCATCCCCCGCGGCCGCTGGTTCCCCCTCCTGGTCCTCGGCGGCATCGCCACACCGTTCCTCGGCAACAGCGCGGGCTGGATCTTCACGGAGATGGGCCGTCAGCCCTTCGTGGTGGTGCCCAACCCATCGGGCGTCGACGGGGTGTGGATGTTCACGGCTCAGGCGGTCTCGCGCCTGACCACGGGCGAGGTGTGGACCTCCCTGATCGCCCTGACCACGGTGTACGCGGCCCTGGGAGTGGTGGAGCTGTACCTGATGCGCAAGTACATCCGCGGCGGCGTCGACGCAGTGATGCCCCCGGAAAAGAAGGACTCCGACAAGACCGACGGCGACGCTCTCGCCTTCGCGTACTGAGGGGTGGGCAGTGAACTGCACTCAGAGTGCTGACTTCGTCACTCTCACGGGTTACCCACAGCGGGTCTGTGGACAACTCGACTCATTGTGGATAACTCGCAGCCACCGAGCAGCCGGAGGTGCCCGATGACCCTCGAAACGATCTGGTTCGTCGTCATCGCCTTCTTCTGGCTGGGCTACCTCTTCCTCGAAGGCTTCGACTTCGGCGTCGGCATGCTGCTGCCCGTCCTCGCGCGCGACAACACCGAGCGCCGCGTCATGGTCAACACCATCGGGCCCGTCTGGGACGGCAACGAGGTCTGGCTCATCGTCGCCGGTGGAGCCATGTTCGCCGCCTTCCCCGCCTGGTACGCGGGCCTCTTCTCGGCCGCCTACCTGCCGCTCTTGCTCGTGCTGCTCGCCCTCATCGGCCGCGGCGTCGCGTTCGAATACCGCGGCAAGGTCGACTCCGAGCGCTGGCGCCGCACGTGGGACCGCGTCATCGTGGCCGGCTCGTGGATCCCGCCGCTCGGCGTCGGCCTCATCCTCGCGACGACCGTCCTCGGCCTGCCGCTGGACGCCGAAGGCAACCGCGTCGGCTCCGCGTTCGCCGCGATCCGGTGGGACACCCTGCTCGGAGCGGTCGCCATCATGGCCTTCTCCCTCGCGCACGGCGCGGCGTTCCTCGCTCTCAAAACCAGCGGTGAACTGCGGGAACGGGCGCGCGCCCTGGCGCTCAGGCTGCTGCCGATCGCCATGGTGCCGATCGTCGCGTTCCTGTCGGTCGTCCAGTGGCGCGAAGGCACCCTGTGGACACTGCTCTCGTTCGGGATCAGTGCTCTCGCCGCGGCGGTCGCCTGGCTGCGGCTGCGTGCCGACCGCGACGGCCAGGCCTTCGCCGCGCTCGCCGTCGTCATCGCCGGGGTCGCCGTCACGATGTTCGGGGCGCTCTTCCCGAACGTGCTGCCCTCGACGCTCGACGCTGCCAACACCCTGACCATCGAAGGTGCCGCGTCGAGCCCGTACACGCTGACCGTGATGACCTGGGTCGCCGTCTTCGGCGCCCCAGCCGTGCTGATCTACCAGGGCTGGACGTACTGGGTGTTCCGCAAGCGCATCGGCACCCAGCACATCCCGGCGGTCCACGCGCCATGAGCAAGCTTCCCGGTCGCGCTCTCCTTCCCGCCTCGGAGTCCACAGTGGACTCGGCGCGGCCGGGAAAGGGCCCGCTCGGCGCGTTGCCGGCCCTCGTGCCGGCCGTGCGCCGAGCGCTGGCCCTGGTGGGTTTCCTCGCCTTCCTCAACGCCGCCGCGCTGGTGGCCCAGGCATTCCTGCTCGCCGACGTCCTCGCGGCGATCGTCGGAGCAGGATCCGGGGGACGCACCGCCCAGCTGGCCGCGCTGCTCGCGCTCGTCGTGACGCGCGCGATCACCGGCTGGGCGGTGCGTACGGTCTCGGCCCGCGCCGCCGCGACGGCGCAACGCGAGCTGCGCGCCAAAGCCGTCGACCACACGCTGCGCCTCGGTCCCGAGTGGATCGCCCGCCGCGGCCACGGCGAGCTGACCGCCCTCACCACCCGCGGCCTCGACGCGCTCGACGCGTACTTCCGCGAATACCTGCCCGCACTGGTGACGGCGGCCGTCGTGCCGCTCGGCGCCGGCGCGGCGATCCTGTTCGCCGACTGGCCGTCCGGTGTGATCGTCGTGCTGACGGTGCCGCTGCTCCCGATGTTCGCGATCCTCGTCGGCAAGTACACGGCCGGACGCGTCGCCGGCGCGACCGACGCGACCCACCGCCTGTCCGAACGGCTCCTGGAGCTCGTGCGCGTGCTCCCGGTGCTGACCGCGTTCCGTCGCGCGGCCGCGCAGGCCGAAACCGTCCGGGGATTGTCCGAACGCCACCGCCGCGCCACGCTCAAGACGTTGAAGGTCGCTTTTTCCTCGGCGTTTGTGCTCGAACTGATCGCGACGCTGTCGGTTGCGCTCGTCGCGGTGCTGATCGGCGTCCGGCTCGTCGGCGGCGACCTGCCGCTGGCCATCGGGCTGGGCGTGCTGATCCTCGCGCCGGAGTGCTATCAGCCGCTGCGCGCGGTCGGCGCCGCGTTCCACGCCAGCGAGGACGGCGTCGAAGCGGTCCGGCGCGTCGCCGACCTGCTGGCCGTGCCGGCGCCGGCGGCCGGCACCGCCGTTCCGGAACGCGGTGAGCTGCGGGTTTCGGGCCTGCGCGTCGCGCGACGCGGCGGCTTCGCGCCCGACGGCGAGACGTTCGCGGTCCGCCCCGGCGAGACGGTCTGGCTCCGCGCCCCGAGCGGCGGCGGCAAGTCGACAACGCTCTCGGCCCTGCTCGGTTTTGTCCCGGCGCACGACGGCGCGATCAAGGTCGGCCCGACGGACCTCGCCGACGCCGACCTCGTGCGCTGGCGCGAACAGGTTGCGTGGGTGCCGCAGTCGCCGGTCTTCACCGGCGGCACGGTCCGCGAAGAAGCCGGCTCGGACGCTGACCTCGCCGAACTCGGCCTGGCCGGGCTCGCGGACCGTCCGGTGACGAAGCTTTCGCTGGGCCAACGTCAGCGCGTCGCGGTTGCTCGCGCGTTGCAGCGGGTGCGGGACGGCGCCTGGCTGCTGCTGCTCGACGAGCCGACGGCGCACCTCGACGAGGCCAGCGCCCGCCTGGTGCTCGACGCGGTGCAGCGCGCGGTCGACAACGGCGCGGCGGCGATCATCGCGGCGCACGAACGCACGGCCGCGGTCGACATGTCGTCGTCCGACGTGATCGTTCCCGAAGTGTCCACAGAGGACGATTCGAGTGCGCCGCTGCGGTGGCGCGCGCTCCTCGACGGCCGGATCTTCGGCGGCGCGGCGCTGGGCGCGGTGGCGTTGCTGGCAGGGGTGGCGCTGACCGCGACGTCGGGGTGGCTCATCGCCAAGGCTTCCCAGCAGCCGCCGATCCTGACGCTGACGGTCGCGGTGGTCGGCGTCCGCGCGTTCGGGCTCGGCCGCGCCGGGCTCCGGTACGTCGAACGGCTGGTCACGCACGACGCCGCGTTCCGCATCGCCGGCCGTCTCCGGGTGCGGCTGTGGAATTCACTGGTCCGGCTCGGGCCCGCGCGGAGCCTGCGCGCGGGGGAGGGGCAGCGGCGGCTGGTCGCCGACGTCGACACCGTGCGCGACCTCCTGCCCCGGGTGGTGTCGCCGCCGCTGGTGGTCACGCTGGTCGCGGCCGGGGCGATCGCCGTGCAGACGTGGGTGCTGCCCGCGGCGGGGTTGGCACTCGCGGTGGCAGTGGCAGTTGGACTGTGCGCGCCATGGGTCGCGTTGCACGCCGAACGCCGGGCGACGTCGGTGCTGGCGGTCGGCCGACGCGAGGTGTCGTCGCGAGTCTTGGTGCTGTTCGAGGCGGCGGCCGAGCTGCTCGCCTTCGGCACGGCTCGCGAGCACCGCCGCGCGCTCACCGAGGCCGACACCCGTTTGGTGACGCAGGCGCGCCGCCAGGCTTTCGGCGCCGGCGCGGCGGAAGCGCTGGTGACGCTGGTTTGTGGAGCGGCGGCGGTCACCAGCACGGCGCTCGCGGCGCAGGCGGTTACGGGCGGACGGCTCGACCCGGTTTTGGCGCCGGTGCTGGCGTTGGTGCCGCTCGCGCTGGCGGAGGTCCTCGCGCTGCTCCCATCGGTGGCACAGCACTGGGACACCCTGCAGCGCGCTCGCCTTCGCTTGGGTGACACCCCGGCTGCGCTTGTGAACGAGGACGGGCTGAACGGGACCGGATCAGGGCAGCGAGTCTCGCTGAGAGGCGCGGACCTCGGCTGGCCCGGCGGACCAGTCGTGCTGCACAACGTCGATGTCGACCTGGCGCCAGGCACCTACGCGGCCGTTGTCGGGCCAAGCGGGGCGGGCAAGTCCACGCTTGTTGCCGCTCTTCTCGGGTTCCTTGCTCCTCGGCGCGGGGCTGTTGTGGTCCCGGATGGAGTCGCCTGGGCGCCGCAGGAGCCGATGCTGGCCGGGACCACTGTTGGTGAGAACCTTCGGCTTGCTCGGCCGACCGCGTCCGAAGAGGAACTGCGGCAGGCGTTGCGGCAGGCCGCTCTCGACGAGCTCGATCCGGCGACGTTGCTCGGCAGTGGGGGCAGTGGCCTGTCCGGCGGGCAGGCGCAGCGGGTCGCGCTGGCGCGGGCGTTGCTCGGGGCACCGTCGGCCGGGCTTGTGCTGCTCGACGAGCCCACCGCGCACCTCGACGAGCCGACCGCGCAGGTTGTGCGCGCACACCTGCGTGCGGCGCTGGCCGGACGGACCGTGGTGCACGTGACCCACCGGGCCGACGAGGCCGATGGTGCCGACGTGGTGCTCGAGGTCCGTGACGGTCGCGTCCTGACCCGGGTGCCGGTGTTGTGATCGATTCGCGCTGTGTGCTTGCCGCGCCGCTGCCTCGCCGCGCGATAATGACGGAACTCATGGATCCGACGCTTGCCGCGCGGGCACTGTCCGCCGCCACCGAGATCACCAGCACCGCCCTGTCCGGCGACGACCCGGGCGAGGTGCTGGACACCGTTGTCGCCAGGGCGGCCGAGCTCGCTGACGCCGACCTCGGGCTCGCCATGGTCAGCGCCGACGACGGACGTGTGGTCGTCGAGGCCGCGCACTACGCCACCGCCCACCCCGACCCGACCGGCAGCGGTGCCGGCCGCGCGGGAGAACCCTCGCGTGGTCCGGATCCGGGCGACGGTGAGACGGCCGACGCCGCAGCTGTCCTGGAGGGCGCCGCGGAATCCCTCCGGGGCCTCGCGCTCCCCGCCGACTCCGCCGCGGGCCGGGTCGCTCGCGGTGGTGAGCCCGTGGCCAGCGAGGACTTCACCGTCGACCCGCGGACCGCGCCGTTCGTGCCCGCCGAGCTCCACGGCTACGGGCCGTTCGCGGCCGCGCCGTTCGGGTCCGGGGGACGGGTGCTCGGGGCGCTGACCGTCTACCGCAAGCGGGGCAGTGAGCCCTTCTCCGCCGGGACCGTCGAGATGCTCGTCGCCTTCGCCGCCCAGGCGGGAGTGGTGCTCGCTCTCGCCGAAGGCGCCAACGCGCGCCACCGCGTCGCGCTGTACGAAGAGCGGGAGCGCATCGCCCGGGAGCTCCACGACGTCATCGTTCAGCGGCTCTACGGCGCCGGCATGCAGCTGGACCGGGTTCGGCGCAACATGCGCAAAAGGTTCGCCCAGGCCGACGGCGCGAGACTCTCCGACGCGATCGACCAGCTCGACCAGACCATCGAGGAGATCCGGGGCACCGTGCGCGCGCTGCGGTCACCGGAGCCTCGCCACGACACCGGCACGCCCGCCGACCTCGCCGAGTCGGCGCGCGGCGAGGTCCGCATCGCCGGTGAGCTGCTCGGATACCCACCGACCTTGGAGCTGTCCGGCGAATTCGCCGACGTTCCCGCGGAACGCGCCGACCACATCCGGGCCGCCCTGCGCGAAGCACTGTCCAATGTGGTCAGACACTCCGGCGCCAGCGAAACCCGCGTGACCCTGACCAGGGACTCCGGCGGTGTGAAACTCCGGGTCCGGGACAACGGTTCCGGTGTCCCGCAAGGGGTTGCCACCCGTGGCCTGCGTCATCTCGCCGAACGCGCGGACGCCGCGGGCGGGAAGTTCTTCCTGAACTCCTCGCCCAGCCTCGGCACACTCGTCGCGTTCGACCTGCCGCTCGACTGAACTACGAATCGACTCGGTCTCACCCTTCTCGGGTCATCCAAGCCTCCTTCCCACGTCCTCGGGAAGGATCTTATCGAATTCTCGAACATATATTCGACTCACGTTCGAGTGAATCCCGGCCGCGCGAACCCCGGGTCGGCGTGGCTCACCGTGACATGGCCGTGAAAAGGACGCAGCGAACGGCGGCTTGCGGACAGGACCGCCGCGCGGAGTTACTTCTCCCGGCGCACGATCCAGGCGGCGGCCTGCGTCCGGCGCTGCATGCCGAGCTTCGCCAGCACCGACGTGACGTAGTTCTTGACCGTCTTCTCGGCGAGGAACAGCCGCTCGGCGATCTCGCGGTTCGACAGGCCCTGGCCGATCAGCTCCAGCACGTCGCGCTCGCGCTCGGTCAGTGTGGCCAGCTCGTCCGTCGGCGGGTGCCGCATCTTGTCCAGCACGCGCGCGGTGCTCACCGGGTCCAGCAGCGAGCGGCCGGCCGCGACCTCACGGACCGCGTTCACCACGTCCTGCCCCCGCACCTGCTTCAGCAGGTAGCCCGCGGCGCCGGCCATGATCGCGCCGACCATCGCCTCCTCGTCGTCGAACGCGGTGAGCATCAGGCAGGCCGGCGGGTTCGGCTTGGACCGCAGTTCTCGGCAGAGCGTGACGCCGTCACCGTCGCCGAGGCGGACGTCGACCACCGCGACCTCCGGCTCGACGTGCATCGCCACCGCCAGCGCCTCTTCGACGCTGCTCGCCTCGGCGACGACCTCGATGTCGGGCTCGTCGCCGAGGAGGTCGCGGAGCCCGCGGCGGACCACCTCGTGGTCGTCGACAAGCAGTACCTGGATCGGCATACCCCGAGGTTACGGGGTAGTACCCCAACGTGTGACCGCGGACCCGTAACATTCCGGCCGGTACGTATTTCCGGCCGCTGATCCCGCAGGTCAGCGGCAAATGGTGAAGAATCACGAGCCGCCGGAAATCCGGTGGGACAGCGCCATTTCCGAAATCCCGGAATAGTCCGTAACAGCCCCGACGCCGCCGCGATACTAACCACACAATCGCGGCACTTCCGGCCGCGTTCGCCCCGATTTTCCCTTGAAAGGACTTCCGGTGTCCTTGTTTCGTCGTGTCCTGACGACGGCTACGGCCGTCGCCGGGCTCGCTCTCCTCGGCCCCGTCCCCTTCGCTTCCGCGGCGCCCCTCGCCGGTGACCTGGACTGCAAGGACTTCAAGTACCAGGAAGACGCGCAGGCCGTTTACAACCAGGATCCGTCCGACCCCAACGGGCTCGACGGCGCGCCCAAGGACGGCATCGCCTGCGAATCGCTTCCCAAGCGAGGGCAGCAGAACACCACCACCACGCCGACGTCCGGAAATCCGTCGGCGACCCGCACCCACACGGTCCCGAAGTCGACCGCCACCAAGAAGCCCGCCACCGGCAGCCAGGTGAAGGTGAAGCCGGTCGGCGGCGTGGCCACCGGCGGCGGTGAGCCCGACAGCGGCGCACCCGCGTTCCTCGTGCTCAGCGGCACCCTGCTCGCCGCGGCGGCGTCCGGCGGGATGGTGCTCTACCTGCGCCGGCGGCCGAGTTGAGGCACCCGCGTCTGTGGCCCGCGGTCACGGCGGTCGGCGCCGCGCTCGCCGCGGTCGTGGTTGTTGCCCTCATCTTCGTCTTCTCGGCGCCGCAACAGCAGTCGCAGTCGCAGCTGCCGGAGCCCGCGCGCCAGCAGGGGACGTCGCAGCCGGGGCCGATCGCCGCAACGCCGTCCGGGCTCCCGGCCGCAAAACCGGCGTCCCTGACCATCCCGGCGATCGACGTGCAGGCCGAGGGCATCAAGGACCTCGGCCTGACCCCGCAGGGTGAGCTCGAGGTGCCGGGTGACGCCAAGACGGTCGGCTGGTTCACCGGCGCACCGTCGCCCGGCGAAGCCGGCCCGGCGGTGCTGGCCGCGCACGTCGACTACAAGCACGTGCCCGGCACCTTCTCCCGGCTCAAGGAGCTGCGGGACGGCGAGCAGGTGCGGGTCGGCCGCGCGGACGGCCGGACGACGATCTTCACCGTCTACCGCGTCGACCGCTACGCCAAGGCCCAGTTCCCGACGGATCAGGTCTACGGCGACACGGCGGACCCCGAACTGCGGCTTATCACCTGCGGCGGCGAGTTCGACCGGTCGAGCGGCAACTACCTCGACAACGTCGTGGTCTACGCGCGGCTCACCGCCGTCGAAGCCTGAGTGAGGTCGATCCGCGCCAGCTCGAGCCGGCGGTAGGCACGGTCGCCGAGCGACCAGACGTCCAGGACGTCGCCGTCGAGCTCCGGGTACGCGATCACCAGCCGGGTGGGCCCGCTGTCGGCCTGGTAGACGACGTCCGCCGGGATGCCGGCTTCGAGCTGCCAGCAGAGCTGCTGCTGCTTGGGTGTGAGCCGGCCCGCGTAGCGGTCGCTCATCGCCCGCGCGAGCTGCCCGCGCAGCAGGCTCGGGCCGGTCGCCGGGGCCGCCAGCAGCCGGTCGGCGTGGTCGAGGGGATCGGGCGGGAGCTCGCCGGGGCCGGCGTCGCGCACGGTGGCCTTCGGCTCGGCCGTTTCGCGGGCGGGCAGCACGATGCTGCCGTCGGCGGCGTGCCGGGTCGGCGCGTAACCCGCTTCGCGCAACGCGTCGAGCGTGCCGGACGCGTCCACAGTGGACGTCAGCACGGTCGGCGCCACCGCGCGCAGGCCGAGCTTCGCGAGCTTGCGGTGCGCCGCGAGTTCGGCGAGCACGGCCGGTTCGCCGACAACGACGCTCGCGACGTCGATCACCTGCGCCTCCCCGTGCCGCCGCGCGACGTCGTTGACCAGGTACACCAGCGGTTGCGGCAGCTCGCCCGCGGCGATCGACGCCAGCTCGTCGAGCAGCTCGGCCGCCGTTGCGCCCTGGTCGAACGCACGCCGGACGGTCCCCGGGGTGAACCGCCAGCTGGTCGCGGTGCCCTGGGCCTCGCGGTCGGCGACGCGGTCCAGCAGCGCGGCGAGCCCGGCGTCGGGCGAGCCGGGGACGATCGCGGTCAGGTCGGTGCCGAACAACGCCGTCGTCCGTGCGCGGGAGATCAGCTCGTCGGTGACGTCGACGAGGCCGTCCGGCTCGAGCAGCGCGCGTCCGGCGAACGTGACGGCGCCGTGCGCGATGAGCCCGAGGAGCTCACCTTCGGCCAGCGCGTCTTCGACGTGCCCGGCGAAGTCCTCGGCCGGCAGCATCGGCGCGTGCCACCCGGCGAGCGGGGTGAGCGCGGCGACGTCGGCGATCGCGGTGCCGGGTTCCAGCCTCGCCAGCAGCCGCACGACCAGCCGGCGCACCAGCGCGGCGACGTCGGTCTCGAACTCCGGCGGCGCCGGGTCCCACCAGGTCGTCAGCAGCAGGCGGTACAGCAGCGCCGGCGCGGGCCGGGCCAGGTCGGGGTTCGGCGCGAGCGTGGGCGGCGGCGCCTTCTGGCCGCGGCGCGGCGCGGGCGGCTCGTCGGCCAGCAGCAGCCCGGCCTGGGCCGCGAGGTCGATCGCGACTTCGATCTCGGCCGGCGTGCCCTTGGTCTCCTTGGCGATCTTCTTGATCAGCCGGGCGCCGATCGTGCCGTCCTTGAGCAGCGGCAACGGCTCCGCGGCGGCCAGCTCCAGGATCGCGGACACCCGGTCGAGCAGCCGCAGCGCGGCGGCCGACGACGTGGCCTCGGCCGTCTCGACGCCGATGTGCGTGACGGGACACTCGGGTTCGTCCGGCGTGAACGGCAGCCGGTGGTCCGGGCCGCGCAGCGCCAGCGCCACCTCGAGCGGCATGGCCGTGCTGCCGTAGAAGGTGCCGAAGAGGAAACCGTGCTCGAACGCCCAGCTGCCGGTGGTGTCGAACGGCGCCATCCCGTTGACCTCGGGAACACCGTCGGCCATGTCCTGCAACAGTTTCCGCGTCGGCTCGGGCGCGGTGGAGAACAGCTCGCGGACGCGGTCGCCGTCACGGAAGAACCGCACGATCTCGGGGCGGCCGAGCGGCAGGCCGAGGGCTCGTGACAGCTGTTTGTGCCGGGTTCCGCCGATCTCCTCGAGCAGGTCTGCGATCGGCGGGCCGAGGCCTTCGGCCTGGAAACTGCTCCGCCGCAGCAGTTCCAGCAGGACGACGCCGTCGCCCTCGCGCCACACCAGCGCTCGGTCGGCCAATGCGTCCACAAAGGACTCGATCGCACCGGGTTCCGCACCGAGCAGCCGGGCGATGCCGGCGACGGGGGCCGGCCGCGGCCCGGTCGCGTAGCAGAGCTGGAGGGCGCGCAGGACCTGCGCCTGCGGCAGCGGCAACCCGAGCAGGGCTTCGTCCACGGATTCCGGAGCGGCCAGCCGCGCCGCGACGACGTCGAGCCGTCGCGGCCACGGCTCCTGGAGCACGTCCGGCCGGTTGGCCAGCACCTTCGCCAGCTCGTCCCGGCCGAGACCCGTGAGCCTGCCGAGCAGTTCGTCGGCGGTGGTCATCGGCTCAGGTTAGATCACCGCTCGCAGGCCACGCCGTCGCCGTCGCGGTCGAGCGCGGGCCGGTAGCCGGGCTCGCCGCGGTGCAGCGGCGCGGCGCCGGCGGCCTTCGCGGCGGTGCAGTTCTTGTAGTACGCGGCGGAAGTGTCGGGCTCCGGCGCTGCCTCGGTGGTCTCCACGACCGGCGGCGGCTTCGGGGCCGCCTTCGTGGCCGGCGCGGCCGGGGCCGGCGTCGGGGTCGGGGTGGGCGCCGCCGGGGCGTTGATGGTCCCGTTGCACGGCGGTCCCCAGAGCCCGCTGACCGCTTGCTTCGCCGTGTTTTCGGCGGCTTCGAGCGCGGGCAGGGCGGCACTTGCCGCGTACTTGAGATAACCCTTTTGGAGCGCGAGCGCCGCGTAGTCCTGACCGCCGGCGAGCGTCAAGGCAAAACCCTGCGCCGTTTCCGCGCCGAGCGTCACGGCTTTGCCGGAAAGCGTCGTCGTGGCCCAGGTCAGCGAATCCGTCCAATAACACCCGGTGGTGACGACCGGCGCCGTGACCCCGAGGACGTGCACCGTTTTGCTGGTGCCGTCACTGCCGTTCACCACGACGGTCGCGCCGTCGGTGACGGTCCCGACCGTGTAGGTGACGGCGACCGGCGTGGGCGTCGGGGTCGCAGACGTGCTGGTCGGAGTGGCCGGAGCCGCGGCGGGCACCGGCTTCGGCTCCGGGGCCTTCCCGAAGATCGCGCCGAGCACGAACAGGACCGCGAAGGCGGCCAAGACGATCTTCAGCCAGTTCGGAAAACGCTTCATCCCGGGATTCCTCGTTCCTCGACGCGACGTGCTGACGGTGTACTCGGGAAATCTCCCGCCGTTGTTACGCCCCGGCCGGTGATGGACCACCAGTTGTTATCCGGTGGATTGTTGCCGTCACGATCGCGTCACGAACAACGGTTCCACGCCGAAAAGCTGTCACAGCGAGCCCGCGGGGAACGACCAGCGGGCGTGATCGAATCCCTTTCGCTGCTCGGCGCCGGCGGCCACTCCGCGCGGGGCGTCGACTTCACCGCACTGGACATCCGGACGACCGGGCTGCGGCCCGGCCACGTCGTCGAGCTGGCCGCGGTGCGGATCCGCCCCGACGGCTCGATCGCCGGCGAGCTTTCGACGCTTGTCGACCCCGGGCCCGGCGTCTCACCCGGGCCCGCGGTGGTGCACGGCCTCACGCGCGGCGACCTCGACGGCGCGCCGTCGTTCGGCGCGGCCTTGGGCTCGCTGCTGAACTTCTGCCGCGGCAGTGTGGTCGTGGCGCACGACCTGCGTTTTGTCACGGCTTTCCTCGACCACGAGGTCTCGCGCATCGGCGCCCGGGTGCCGGTGCTGCCGGGCGTGGGCACCTCGGACGCCGCGCGCACCGCCGTCCAGCTGCCCAACTACCGGCTCGCCACCGTGGCCCATGCCTTCGGGATCCCGGCGCGGCCGGGGCAATCGGCGTTGTCCGGCGCACGGACCGTCGCGCAGCTGGTCTCGACCCTCTTCGGGCGACACGGCTTCACCTTCGCGACTCCGCCGGTCCTCCCGGCGCTGCCGCAGTTCGCCGTCGGGCCGCTGCGGCCGCGTCCCGACGTCCCGGTCGCCGAACCGGGGTGGATGGCCGAGGCCGTCGAGCGGGTCGTGGCCGGCCGGAACACCGACGCGTACCTGGACCTGCTCGCCGGGGTGGTCGCCGACCAGCACCTTTCCGCGGACGAGGTGTCGGCGCTGGCCGCGCTGGCGGCCGAGGCCGGCTGGCCCGAGGACCGCGTGCGCACAACGCACCAGCGGTTCGTCCACGCCCTGCAGGAAATCGCGGAACGGGACGGCGTGGTGACCGCCGAAGAAGCGCGCGGGCTGCGGCACGTCGCGACCGCGCTCGGCGTCACCGGTGTCGATCCGCAGCCGACCGCCGGTGGGAAGCCGATGCGGGTGCTGGTGCTCGGCACCTCTGTCGCCGCGGACCAGCTGCGGGCGCGAGTGCTCGCCGAGGGTGTCCAGCTGGCGAAGAAGCTGACCGCGAGCGTCACGCACCTGGTGGCCGACCCGAGCGTGCCGGCCGACGAGCCCCGGCTGGCCCGGGCCGCCGAGCTGGGCGCCGCCGTGCTCGACGTCCGCGCTGCGCCGGTCGCGCTCGGCTTCGAGCCACCGCCGTTGCGGGCCGTCGCCACGACGCCGGACCGCTCGATGCGGGTGCTCGGCGGACGGGTGCTGATGGGGGTCGGGCTGCTGCTGATGTTCCTCATCGTCATCGGCATGTTCGGCGGCACACCGCTGGCGGGCGGGATCTTCATCGCCGCGCTCGGTGTCGGCGCGCTGCTCGGCGGCTGGTGGATCACCGATCCCGCGCCGCGGTGAGCCGGATTTCGGTACCGTCGGTCCGGTGCCACGACTGATCCACCTGAACGGGCCGTCCGGGATCGGGAAGTCGACGATCGCGCGGTCCTACGCCGAGCGGCATCCCGGGGTGCTCAACCTCGACACCGACCGCGTCGTCTGCCTCATCGGCGGCTGGCAGGACACCTTCTTCGAGACGTTCAAGGCCGCGCAGCTGCTCACGCTCGCGATGGCCGAGACGCACCTGCGGACCGGGCACGACGTGGTCATGCCGCAGCTCGCCACCCGCGTCGTCGACATCGAAGCGTTCGAAACGGCCGCCGCGCAGTGCGGGGCCGAGTACCGGGAAATCCTGCTGACCGCGGACAAACCGGTCGCGCTCGAGCGGTTCGCCGTCCGCGCCGCGAGCGGGGACGCCGCGACCAAGGGTGTCGAGGACGTCGTGCAGGAACGCGGTGGCACCGCCGTGGTCGAGCGGATCCACGACCAGCTCACCGCCTACCTCCCGCAGCGGCCGCGATGCGCCGTCGTGCCGACCGACGGGCTCGCGCCCGAAGCGACCTACGAAGCCGTCCTCGCCCAGCTGCGCGCGAGCTGAGCAGGTCGGGTTCACTGGTCGGCATGGCGGCGATCCCCGAATTCGCGATGCGGCAGATCGAACGGTGGTGTGCCCAGCGCGGTTCCGAAGGCGGCCGCGTCGAGTGCCGGGTGCGGGAGCGTGCCGTTGTCCTCGTCGAACGGCTGGACGACGCCGGGGAACGGGAAATCGCGCAGTTGTCGCTCGACGAGTTCGGGATCTGGTCGATGCTGCGGCCCGACGGCGCCGGCGGGTGGCTCGCCGACCCGGACGCGCCCGTCGCGAGCACGCCGCCGCCGTTGCTGGCGCAGCTCTGACTCAGGACGGTGGCGGGAAGCGGACCTCGTTGCGGTCGATCTTCGCGTGCGCCGCGGCCGCGAGGTCGACGCCGAGGCGGTCCGCCAGCTGCAGCAGGTACAGCGTGACGTCGGCGATCTCGTCGAGCACCTTCGCTTCCAGCGCGGGATCTTCGCGCCACGCGTCGGACTCCTCCGGCGTGAGCCACTGGAACAGCGCGGTCAGCTCGCCGGCCTCGCCGGACAACGCCATCACGAGGTTCTTCGGGGTGTGGTACGGCTCCCAGGAGCGGGCCGCCGCGAAGCCGCGGAGGCGCTGGGTCACGTCGTCGAAGGTCACGGGGACGATTGTCCCCGGTGGTCACGGTCCGCTAACGGCCGTATGGCGGACTGCCGTTGACCGGTGAATCTCTCACTCAATAGGTTGAACTTCGTCGGGATCCTGCGGGGCCCAGGGCACGGGAAGGAACGTCTTGAAGTACCTGCGATCCGTCCGCGGCCGCATGCTGTGCATCGCGTTCATCCCCGGTGGCGGGCTTGTCGTCGTGGCGCTCGTGATCGCGTTCTTCCTGGTCCACCAAGCGGTTCGGACCAGCGACCTGGCGATGGAGACGGCGGGCGCCGCGGACCGGACGGCGCGTTCGGTGGGCGTGCTGCAGGCCCAGCGCAGTGACGCGATGGCCGCGCCCGACCACCGGGCCGGGGCGTACGCGAATTTCACCCAGCGGATCGACGGCGCGATCACCGGACTGCGCGACTACGCGCGCCGCGCCCCGAACGCCGAATCCGGGTACCAGCAGACGACCGCCGTCGAGCTGCTTTCCGTCGCCGAGGGCATGGACCGCTCCGATTCCCTCGCCCTCGCGGGGATCGACGGGGTGACACGGCGGCCGTACGCCGCCGCCGTGGCCGCCTACCGGGCCGACCTGACCCGGGTTGCGCCCCAGCTCACCGAGAGTGGCCGGACGGCGTACGAGTCGCTCACGCGCAGCGCCGATTGGAGCAGGCTGGCGGCCGTCGAGGACGCGTTCGCCACCGCGGAACCGTTGCCCGTCCCCGAATCGACGTGGCGCAGCGCCGCCTACACCGTGTCCCAGCAGCTCGGCCGGCTGTACTCGCAGCAGAGCCAGTACGCCGTGCAGCTGACCCTCGACGACGGCCGCCGCACCCTGGCCGGCGCGCTCGCCGCGGGCACGGCGCTGCTGCTGTTCGCCGGGCTCCTGCTGGTCGTCGTGCGCCGGCTGGTCGCGCGGGTGCCGGTGCCGGTCGTGCCGATCATGGTGCCGATGGCGCACGCGGCCATCCCGCGCCCCCGGCACGCACGGTCACGACGGCCGCGCACGCCGGAGCCGTGGCCGCTGAAAGCCGTGCTCGACGACTTGCGGCGATTTTAGGCCGATGACGGAGCGTCATGGATTAGGCCGAAAAGAGCACGCGGTTGGCCCACACGCCACGCCGTCGCGGTCGGGCAGACTGGGGCGCGTGAGTCCCCACTCGGATCTTCGCCCCTACCTGCGCACTTTGGACGCGGAGACGCTGGCGGACCTGCTGCACGCCCACGCCGAGCGTGACCCTGAGTTGCGCCACTCGCTCGAACTGCGCGCGGCCACCCAATCCGGTGACGTCAGCGAGGCGCACCGGCTGCTCGACGCCGCGGTGACCGACGGGAACGTCGAGTACACCGCGAAGATCGGCGCGGTCCTCGACACGCTGCAGCGGATGCTCGACCTCGGCAGCCGCGCCGACCTGGCCCCGCTGGCCCGCCGCACGGTCGACGACATCAGCGAGGTGCTGGAACAGTCCGGCGACCACACCGGCGACCTCGGCGACCGGCTGGAGCGGGCCGTCGAGCTGTACGCCCGCGCGTGCACCGCCCGGCCGCCGGACCCGGAGAAGCTGGCCGACTGGATCCTCGAGGTCGAGTTCGACGGCCCGGGCTGGCCGGTCATCGACCTCGCCGAGTTCGCCACGGCACTGGGCGAGCCGGGCCTGCGCCGGATCAAGTCCACTGTGGACGACGTGCTCACCGCGACCGAGGCCGGGCACCGCCGTGACGTGGCCGAACGGCTCCGGGAACAGCTCGCCGAGGTGCTCGGCGACGTCGACGAGCTGGTCGCGATCCTGTCCGCCAAGCCGCCGCGGCGCGACGTCAGCCTCAAGATCGTCCGGGTGCTGCGGGCCGCCGGGCGGCACAGCGAGGCCATCGCGCACGCCGCCCGCGCGTTCCTCCACGACAAGAACGGCCACGCGCCGCCACCGCCACCGCCATCGCCACCGCCGGCACCGGTCGAGGAGGACGACGACGTTTCCCGCCGTCGCAAGGACTTCGACGCCCGGCCGGACCGCGAGACGTACGCCGCGCTGCGCGAAGCCGCCACGGCCGCGGGCAAGTGGACGTCGCAACGGCGAGCCGCGCTCGCCCGCCTGCGCGAACTGGCCGCCGAAGGGCCCGAGCAGGCCGAGGAGCTCGCCCGCGTCCTGCTCGACGACGGCCGTCCCGACGAAGCCTGGCGCGCCTGCGTGCGGTTCGGGGCCTCGCCGGAACTGCGGCTCGAACTGGCCGAGCAGCGCGCCGCCGAGCACCCGGCCGAGACGATCCCGGTCTTCCGCGAGCACGTCGAAGAGCTCATCGAGCGCAAGGACCCGCAGGCCTACCAGGAAGCCGCGCGCCGGCTGAAGCTGTTGCGCAGCTTGCACAAGCGCGCCGAAACCCCGGACGAATTCACCGCTTACCTTGCCGCGCTGGTGGAAACCCACCGCCGGAAAACCCGCCTGATCACGGAAATCCGTACCGCGCGGATCGCCTTGCCGAAAGCCGTATCCTCGCCGCGCACGCCTCGTTGACCGAGGTGAACCGGTGTTTCACGTGCACCGGGACATCGAAGGTCCCGCCAAGACGGCGACGCTCTTGGCCAGCGATGTCGCGGTGGCCCTGTTCCGCCGTCCGGCTCGGCGCCTCCCCGCCGAGCCCGCGGCGGGACCCGCGCCAGGGCCACCGCGACCAGCTCTGAAAGCATGAAGGCATGAGCCCGGTAAGTCGCGCCCGCAAGAAGGCACCGCAGCCCGTCACCCACAGCGTGACCGGACTGTTCAAGGACGTCCTGAACGACTTCTCGGCGCTGGGCGCCGACCCTTCCCCGGTCGACGTCGAGCTCCTCACGTCCGAAGTCCTCGGCCAGTTCCACGACGTCCCGCTCGAAGAGGGCGACGAGCCGCTGGGCCTCGAGCTGATCGCCTTCGCGCAGCGCAAGATCACGCCGGGCGCGGCCGCGCTGCTGGCCGCGCTGAAGGTCGTCGCGGAATCCGACGTCGAGCGCAAGGCCGCCGAAGACGGCCTCCAGGTTGTCCTCGGCCGCGGCATCCCCGAGCCCACCTGGGCCGCCGGGCTGGGCCGGGCCACCGCCGGCGAGTGCTGGCGGACCGGTGACGTCTACGGCGACGAGTCGTCCCTGCTCTGCGTCTTCTCCCACGGCGACCAGCAGCACGGCCTGCTCGCGCTGCTCGACTTCAGCGAGGCCGGCCGCGTGCGCGACCTCGTCGTGATCGAGCAGCCCGGCGAAGTCCTCGCCGAGATGCGGGCGCAGGCCGACGCCGACCCGGAGCTGGTCGTCTTCGAAGCGGTCGAGCCCGCCGAGGCACACCGCCTGCTCGCGGACGGCCTCGCCGCGACCGACCACCTCGACGAGGCCGACGTCAGCGAGGACTACGCGCGCTTCCACGCCGTCGCGCTCACCTGGAGCCGCGCGCTGCCGGAGCCCGCGCTCGTCCCCGAGATCGCCGAATGGTCCGAGACCGAGCGAGCGGCCGTCGTCGAGCAGTTCGTCGCGGCGAGCGGTGAAGACGCGGACGCCGCGCGCGCCATCGGCGGCCTGCTGCTGGAGCACGGTGTGCGCACCGACCCGGCGAACCCGCTGCGGGTCGGCCCGGAGAAGCTCGCGCGGTTCCTCGAGGGCCTGCTGGGCGAGGAGTACGAGCTCGACGCCGACCACGAGGAAGCCGTCGAGCCGGTGGTCCTGGCCTGGGTGCAGTGGACGGCGGAGCGGGCCGGCCTGACCGAGACGGCGATCGCCGCGCTCGACGAAGCCGTCGCCGACTACCTGAGCGAGTACGCCGACGAGGACGACTCCCCGCTGGAGCGCTACTTCGGCGACGTCGGCGACCTGTCGCCCACCGAGCTGGCGGACGCGCTGGAGCGCCGGATGTTCGCGGTGCCGTCGCTGACCACGGAGATCGAGGACGAGGAGGTCGACCTCGACCCCACCGACCCCGACCAGCGCCGTGCGCTCGTCATTGCCGAAGCCGACGAAGACGAGGACGAGCAGCGGCTGGTGCTGCGCGCGACGATCGTCGACCAGCTGTGGGACGACGAGCCCGCCGAGGTCTGGCAGGTCGTGCAGCGCCTGCAGGAGGGCGAACTCGACCGCGACGAGATCTTCGAGCGGCTGATCGACGCCCTGGAAAGCAGCCTGCTGGACTCGGAAAGCCTCGAATACGACGCCGACGGTTACCTGGAAGCGCTGGCCGAGCTGGCCTGAGTCACGGGAGGGGGCCCGCGGGCTCGACGGGCTTGGTCTTGCGGCGGCGCTCCTGGATCTTGTCGTCGAAGTCCACGACGAACGTTCCGGCGGCCATCGCGATCAGCAGGGCCAGACCGAGCACCGCACCGACCCACGTGAGGATCATCTCGAACATCGTGGGCCTCCTCCCCAGCTCAGAGTCGTTTTCCGGTCTCCTTCAGGGTCGCTTTCCGAACGGGGCACCGGTATCGGCCAACCGGTTACGCCTGACGGCCCCGCCTCGGCCGATCGGCCGGTGAACGGACGCGGAACGTCGCCGCGCGCAACACCGAGTGCCCGGGTGTTCGCCCAGTGTGGGAATGATCGGCATGTGGGTGACGGGGTGCGTCACCGATCCGACGAATCAGAGCTTGCGCAGGCGGACCCGGTTGATGGTGTGGTCGGCGTCCTTGCGCAGCACCAGCGTCGCGCGCGGCCGCGTCGGCTTGATGTTCTCCATCAGGTTCGGCTCGTTGATCGAGCGCCACAGGTGCCGCGCCTCGGCGCGGGCCTCGTCGTCCGGCAGGCCGGCGAAGTGGTGGAAGTGCGACGCCGGGTCCGCGAACGCCGTGTGCCGCAGTTCCAGGAACCGCTCGATGTACCAGCGCTGGATGTCGTCGGTGTGCGCGTCGACGTAGATCGAGAAGTCGAAGAGGTCGGACACCATCAGCCGCGGGCCCGGCTGCAGCACGTTCAAGCCCTCGAGGATGAGGATGTCCGGCTGCTGCACCACCTGCTCCTGGCCGGGCAGGATGTCGTAGGCGAGGTGGGAGTACACCGGCGCGGCGACCCGCTCGGCGCCCGACTTGACCTCGGTGACGAACCGCAGCAGCGCGCGGCGGTCGTAGCTCTCCGGGAACCCCTTGCGGTGCATGATCCCGCGCCGCATCAGCTCGGCGCGCGGGTGCAGGAAGCCGTCGGTGGTGACCAGGTCGACGCGGGGGTGGTCCGGCCAGCGGGCGAGCAGCGTGCGCAGGATGCGGGCGGTGGTCGACTTGCCGACCGCCACGCTCCCGGCGATGCCGATCACGTACGGGACCTTCGTGCCGCGGGAGTCGTCACCGAGGAACGTCGTGGTCGCTTCGTAGAGCCGCTGGCGCGCGGCGACCTGGAGGTTGATCAGGCGGGAGAGCGGGAGGTAGACGTCGGCCACTTCGGCCAGGTCGACCTGCTCACCGAGACCACGCAGCCGCAGCAGCTCCGCCGCGGTCAGCGGCAAGGGCGTCGAACTTCGTAGTTCTTTCCATTGTTCCCGGTGCAGCTCGACATACGGGCTGAGTTCGCGGACCCGGGTCATCGCACACTCCTCCGGCCGTCGCCTGCACTGGCGGACGTTTCACCTGCGTGATTAACGGTAGGGCTTACGGCCGGTGAACGCGCTGTGATGTAGTCCACCCCCTAACTTCGGGTGATCACCGAGGGTGACGGCTACCGAAGACCTCGTCCCAGGCCGCCGCGACCTGCCGCGCGCACGTGGCGGGGTCCACCCCGCCGACGCCGGTGCCCAGCCCGGGCATCGCGATCGTGTCCACGAACTCCCGGACCGGCCCGTCGTCGAGCCGGCCGTCGCGCCAGTTCAGGAACACCGCGCGGGCGGCGAGGTACGGGTGCACGGTGTCGGCGGGCAGCCGCTCGCCCGGTCCCCGCATGGTCGGCGCGCTGATCAGCCACGCCGGTTCGGCTTCGCCGGTCGGGACGATCACGGCCTCGCCGATCGGCAGCTCGCCGCCGTGAAAGGCCAGGACGGCACTGCGAACGCTCTGCTCGACACCCGGGAACGCCCGCGCGTAGACGGCGTCGATGCCGCCGCGCATCCAGCCGTAGGAGTTGGCCGGGCTGACCACGGCCTGGGCGACGACGTCGAGGACCGACCCGCGATGCACCCGGACCCGGCCGACCACTGATTCGGCAGCAGTCGTCCAGGCGGTGGCGAGTGGTTCGTCAACGGCGCACAGCACCAGCTCCGGTGTGCGAGGGGAGACCGGCGGGTGTGCGCCCTCACGGCCGGTGTGCGTGCCCGAGTCGGCGGTCACGCACCTAAGCATCGCAAAAAATGCCACCCGGCGTAACCGGGTGGCGTACCGGCTGTCCGAGTGAAAGTCGCCACCCCCGTAGCCTGGTGGCGTGTCACGGATCGCATACTTCGGCCCCCAGGGGACCTTCACCGAACAGGCCGCGCGGGTCCTCGCCGCCGGCGAAGAGCTGGTCCCGGTCGAGACCATCCGGCTGGCGATGGCGGCCGTCCGCAAGGGTGAGGTGGACGCCGCGTGCGTCCCCATCGAGAACTCCGTCGAAGGTGTGGTGCCCGGGACACTCGACGGCTTCAGCGAGGCGACCCCGCTGGTCGCCGTCGCCGAGGCCATCCTGCCGGTGCACTTCAGCGTGCTGACCCGGCGCGGCGGCGCGCCGATCCGGACCGTCGCCAGCCACCCGCACGCGCTCGCCCAGGTCCGCGACTGGCTCGCGGCGAACCTGCCGGACGCCCACCCGGTGGCGTCGTCGTCGACGTCGGCGGCCGCGGTCGGCGTGCTGGACGGCGATTTCGACGCCGCCATCTGCGCGCCGGTCGCGATCGAGCACTACGACCTCGAGGTGCTGGCCACCGAAGTCGCCGACGTCACCGACGCGGCCACACGGTTCCTGCTGGTCCGCGAGCCGGGTGAGCTGCCCGCCCCGACCGGCGCCGACCGGACGTCGGTGGTGGCCGCGGCGGTCAACCGCACCGGCACGCTCGCCGAGCTGCTCACCGCGCTGGCCGACCGCGGGATCAACCTGACCCGCCTCGACGCCCGGCCGACCCGCAACAACTTCGGCGAGTACCGCTTCTTCATGGACTTCGAGGGGCACGTGGCCGAGCCGCGGATCCTCGACGCGCTCACCGCGTTGCGCCGGCACTGTCGCAACCTGCGCTTCCTCGGTTCGCACCCACGCGCCGACGGGATCCGCTCGACGATCGAACCCGGCTTCGGCAACAACGAGTTCGTCGAAGCGGCCACGTGGGCCGAGGCGGTCCGCAAGGGAGAGCTGGCGTGAGGCTGCTGCTCATCCGCCACGGCCAGACCGACGGGAACGTCCGGGGCGCGCTCGACACCGCCCTGCCCGGCCCGCCGCTGACGGACCTCGGCCGCACGCAGGCCGACGCGCTCGCCGAGCGGCTGGCGGGAGAGCCGATCGTCGCGGTCTACGCGTCCCAGGCGATCCGCGCCCAGCAGACGGCGGCGCCGCTGGCCGCGCGGTTCTCCCTGGACGTGCAGGTGGTCGACGGCGTCCACGAGGTCGTCGCCGGTGACCTCGAGGGCGCGACCGACCACGAGTCGATCCGGACGTACATGGGGACGGTCCGGCGGTGGACGCTCGGCGAGCTGGCGCCGGCCCTGCCCGGCGGCGAGAGCGGCACGAGCGTCCGCACCCGCATGCTCGACGCGGTCACCCGGCTGCGCGCCAAGCACGAGCAGGCCGACCCGGACGGCGTGGTCGCCCTGGTCAGCCACGGCGGCGCGATCCGCCTGACCGGCGAGTGGCTGGCCCCGAACGTCCACGCGGACGTCGCCAACGCCGCCCTGATCCCGAACACCGGCCTGGTGGAGTTCGACGCCCGCCCGGACGGCGAGTGGTACTGCCTGACCTGGGTCGACACCCCCCTCTGACCGCGCCCCGCACGATCACCGGAACGTGGTCGCGCGATCGCGGAAGTGCACCACATGGATTTAGAGTCTGTGGGTAATTAACGAGTGGGAGCCAACCCACCCGGGGGCCGGTACGTCTACCGACCAGGAACACCCAACTAGGGAGGCGAATGGAATGCAGCTTTCACGGTTGTTCCCGGTCGTGGCGGCCTCGGCGGGCGTCTTGGCGCTGTCCGCCTGCGGGGGTGGAGCCACCCCGGCCGCCAGCAGTTCGACACCGACGACGTCGGAGTCGCCGACTTCCACGACGGCCACCACGGCCGCCTCGAGTCCCAGCAGCTCGGCACCGGCCCCTGCGCCGAGCGCCGCGCCGGTGGACAACGGGCTGTGCAAGGCCGGGGACGTCAAGCTCGCGCTCGGGCAGGGTGACGCGGGCGCCGGCTCGCTGTACCGCCCGCTGCGCATCACCAACTCCAGCTCGAAGCCGTGCACCATCCAGGGCTTCCCCGGGGTGTCGTACGTGGCCGGCGAGGACGGGCACCAGGTCGGCAAGGACGCCTTCCGCGAGGGCACCAAGGGCAACGCGGTCAAGCTCGACCCGGGCCAGACCGCGGCCGCCGACATCCAGTTCGTCAACGTGCGGAACTTCGACTCGGGCACCTGCCAGCCGACCACGGTGAAGGGCCTGCGGATCTACCTGCCGCAGGAGACCGCGTCGAACTTCGTGCCCGCCGAGGGCACCGGCTGCGCGAGCACGAAGATCCCGGGCAACCAGCTCGCCGTGAAGACGGTCCACCCGGCCTAGATGCGGCCGCAGATCTCCTTGGCCTCGACCAGGTGCCGCTGGCCGGAGATGTCGTTGAAGTGCAGGCTGAGCACCATCCGGCTGACACCGTCGATGTGGTCGGCCAGCGGCTGGTAGGTGGCGTTCACCTGGGCGGCCGCCGCGGCGAGCTCGCGCGCGGCCGTCATCCGGTGCAGGCGCTCCCCGCTGAGGCCGGGCGTCAGCGACGGCTGCGCGTCCCGGCTCGTGTCCGGCAGCTCGCCGATGCGGTCGAGCGCCTGGCAGGCCGCGAGGGCGTCGTCGAGGGCGCCCGCGTGCACGCCGGACAGGCCCCAGAGCAGGCCGAGCACCCCGCCGCCCAGGACGAACCCGGCGACCGCGCACAGCACCAGCATCCGGCGTGACGGCGGTGGGCCCGCCGTCACCTCGCCGGTCTCGGCCGACGTCTCGTCCGAGGGCTCGTCGAAGTCGGGACCGGCCTCGGTGCCGGTGCCCGGGTCCACGGTGCGCATAAGCCGCCTCCCACCACCTGGGTGATGAGACATTTCAGCTCACAAACCCGGATCCTGGTGCAGTAGTGCCCCGGCTGAGTCCGATTCGTCATCCAGCGAGGACCGCCGCAGCGCGCCGAACGCGAGCCCGGCGATCACCAGCATCACCACGCCGGACACCGCGAACGTCCGTGCGGCCGTGCCGAGCGCCTCGGTCAGCACCCCGCCGAGCAGGGCGCCGAGCGGGATCGCGCCCCAGACGACCGTGCGCCACACCCCGAGCACGCGGCCGAGCAGCGCGCCGGGCACCAGCCGGTGCCGCGCGGTCGCCAGCACGACGTTCACCGCGACCACCGCCGCCGCGAACAGCCCGAACAGCGCCGCGCCCGCGACCGGCGAGCGGACCAGGCCCATCCCGCCGAACCCGGCGGCGCACCCGATGATCCCGCCGACCACAACCGCGCGGCGGCCGGCCGCACGCACCAGCCGTGGGGTCACCCCCGCGCCGATCAGGCCGCCGATGCCGCCGACGAACGCGAAGAACCCGAAGGTCGCTTCGGACAGGTGGAGGTCTTCGAGTGCGTAGAGCACCAGCTGTGCCTGCGCGAGTTCGCTGACCAGGCTGAGCAGGCCCGCGATCGTGACCAGCCGCAGCAGCAGCGTGTGCCCGCGCAGCCAGCGCAGGCCTTCCGCGAGCTCGGTGCGCAGCTTCGCCGGCCGGACCGCCACCTCCGCCACCTCCGTCGTCCCGCGGTAGGTGCCGGCCAGCCCGAGCAGCACCGCCGCCGCGATCGCGAACCCCGCGGAGTTCAGGAAGAACGGGAAGGCGGCGAAGAGCGCGAACGACAGGCTGCCGATCGGGCCGCCGAGGAACGTCTGGCCGACGATTTCGCACGCCTGCAGCTTGCTGTTGGCCGCGTCGAGCGAACCGTCGCCGACCACCGCCGGGACCAGCGCGTTGGCCGCGCTGTCGGCGATCGTCTCGGCCGTCCCGATGACCAGCGCGGTCAGGTAGACCAGCCAGATCGTCATCCCGCCGGCCGCGACGACCACCGCCAGCACGCCGACCGCCACCGCGCGCACGGTGTTCGCGACGATCATCGCGCGCCGCCGGTCGATCCGGTCGACCAGCGCGCCGGCCACCGCGGCGAACAGCAGCCAGGGCAGGAACTGGGTGGCGGACAGCCCGGCGATGAGCACGGGGTCGCGGGTCAGGGTCGAGGCGAGCAGGGGCAGGGCCACCTTGCCGAGGCCGTCGCCGAGGTTCGACGCGGCGCTCGACGTCAACAGCCAATTGAGTCCGCGGGTCTTCTCCATCGGCCCCCCGGCACTGCTCGCAGTCACCCCATGACTTCGGGTAACAGGATAAAGGCGCTGTCACCCGTTCGTGGTCACGGTGTCACTACGTGTGCGAGCTCAGCCCCAGCCGAGCTCGTGGAGCCGGGCGTCGTCGATGCCGAAGTGGTGACCCAGCTCGTGCACCACGGTGATCAGCACTTCTTCGACGACTTCGTCCTCGTCCTCGCACATCGAGAGGATCGGCTGCCGGTAGATCGAGATCCGGTCGGGCAGCACCCCGCCGTACGACGACGTCCGCTCGGTCAGCGCGATCCCGTGGTAGAGCCCGAGGATGTCCGGCGCCTCGTCGTTGAACTCCTCGACCAGCACCACGACGTTGTCCATCGCCTTCGCGAACTCCGCGGGCACCTCGTCCAGGGCCTCCGAGACCAGTTCTTCGAACCGCTCCCGGCTCATCTCGACGGGCATCAGCCGTTCTGCTTCGACGTCGGCGGGGCGGAGCTCGACGTCGCCGGACCGCCGCCGCCGTCCGACGGCGGGCCGCCGTCCTGGGGCTGGCCACCGTCCTGCGGCTGGCCGCCGTCGGCGCCCGCCGGCGCCGCCTTGATGCTGCCGGTCACCGCCTGCAGCCCGCTCTTGTCCGGCAGGAGCGCCGCGACCTTGCAGTTGACCTTGGCCGACCCCGCGTCCCAGCTCTCCTGCTCCCGCAGGTCCCAGGTCAGGATCAGCTTCTTCGCGTCCAGGTCGGCGCCGCCGGTGTAGTCCGACGCCTGCTTGGTGCACTCGGTGTCGAGCCAGGCCTTCTGGTCGTCCTGCGACGGGTAGCCGTCCTTGAACTTCGTCTTGAGGTCGAGGGTCGCGATGATCTCGTAGGAGTGCGGCTTCGTGCAGTCGACCGGGTCGCCGACCCCCTTGCCCTGCAGCGCGAGGCAGGTGCCCGGCTCGAACACGAGCGACTGGTCCTGCTCCTTCGCCGGTCCGGTGGTCGCCAGCAGCGTGCCGCCGGGGCCCGCCCACTGCAGGCCGCACCGCAGCTGGCGGTCGCCGTCGTCCCACTGTGACGGCGTCGGGCGCAGCAGGTTCGTCGTGAGCTTGCCGTACGGGTCGAGGTTGTGACCGAGGTACGGCTTCACGTCCGAGGTGCACTTCTGCTGCGCGATCTGCTGCCACTGCTCCAGCGACGGCACCGGCGCGCCCTCCGGGAACTGCGCGCCGATGTCGACGAGCGCGGTCACCTCGAACTTGTGCGGCTGCGTGCAGGCGACCTTGCGCGCGTCGCTCGCGTCGGGGTTCGTCCAGGTCAGGCAGCTGCCGGGCGGGGAGTGGAAGGCCTCCTCCGCCTCCGGGGACAGCTTTCCCGCCCCGCCACCGGACCCGCCGGCAAAGCCGCCGCTGCCGGTGAACAGGACGCTGAGGGCGAGCGCGATGAGCGCGCCCGCGAAGATCCCGCCCATCACGACGCGAGTGCGCAGCGTCTGCGTGGTGGCGGCAGGGAACCGATCGGCGCTGGGAGACATCGCAGTCCATGATGCCCGCGCCGCGTGTGACGTGCGCGATCCGGGTGGTTAGGGTGGGCCACGGGTTCGTGGTGGCAGCGATTACGGAGCGTGTATGACGCAGGACAACAACACTGGGGACCAGCCGCCCCCCGAACCGCCGCAGCGCGGTTCGATGAGATTCCAGGACTCGAGCACCCAGCCCCGCCAGCCGTCGGTCGCGGAGCAGCGAGCGCGTCAGCAGGCCCTCGCGCAGGAGGAGCGTGACGCCGAGCTGGCCCGCCAGGCCGACGCCAAGGCGGAGACCCGGCGGAAGATCCTGATCGGCAGCGGGGTCACCGTCGGCCTCGTCGGCCTGGTCGCGACGTTCTACACGGTCGCCAAGCCGGCCGGCACCGTCACGGCGGTTTGCACCGACGCCAGTGGTGTCATCCAGAACGACGACAACTGCGACGAGAACTACGTGACCAGTCACGGCGGCCACGTAAGCGGCGGTTTCCTGTTCCTGCCGATCGGTGGTGGCGGTTTCAACAGCTACCGCTACAACTACGGCGGCACCGGCACGATCGGGCAGCGCGTGTCCGGCGGCACGTACGACGCGCCGTCATCGCGCACCAGCGTCAACACGAAGTCGGGCAAGTCCGTCCAGCGCGGTGGCTTCGGCATCAGCGGCAAGAGCGGTAGCACCGGCGGCGACAGCGGCAAGAGCGGGGGATCGTAGGTGTACCGGGACCGGCGTGAGCCGCGGCGAGACTGGCAGCGGATCGTCGAGGAGCAGGGACTCGTCTACGGCACGCCGGCCCGCGACAGCAGCGGCCGGATGCGGCCGTACTGGGACGAGTCGGTGCACTACGTCTTCGACATGGACGAGGTGCTCTCGCTCGAAGCCGACGTCGAACTGCTGCACTCGATGTGCCTCGAGGCCGTCGACAACGTCGTGACGACCGAGGGCTACCAGCGCTTCGGCATCCCCGAGTGGGTCTGGCCGCACATCGCGGAGTCGTGGAAACGGCAGGACCCGCACGTCTACGGGCGGTTCGACCTGCGCTACGACGGCAAGTCGCCGGCGAAGCTGCTGGAGTACAACGCCGACACGCCGACCACGCTGCTCGAGGCGTCGCTGCTGCAGTGGCACTGGAAGACCGACGTCTTCCCGGACGACGACCAGTGGAACTCGATCCACGAGAAGCTGGTCGAGCGCTGGGCGTTCCTGCAGGACAAGCTGCCGTCGAACGAGCTGCACTTCACCTGGTCGGCGGCCGACCCTTCCGGCGAGGACAACGTCACGACGGCGTACCTGCAGGAGACCGCGGCCGAGGCCGGGCTCGACACGGTCGGCCTGGCGATCGAGGAGATCGGCTGGGACCCGCTGCTCAAGCGGTTCGTCGACCTCGAAGAGTCGCAGATGGCGACCGTGCTGAAGCTGTACCCGTGGGAGTGGGTGGTCGACGAGGAGTTCGGCCGCAACGCCGTCGAGTCGCTGCCGCGGACGCTGTGGATCGAGCCGCTCTGGAAGATGATCCTCTCCAACAAGACGCTGCTGGCGGTCCTGTGGGAGAACTACCCGGGCCACCCGAACCTGCTGCCCGCGTTCGCCGACGACCCCGGGATCCTCACCGAGTACGTCCGCAAGCCGAAGCTGGGCCGCGAGGGCGCGAACGTCCAGATCGTCGCCACCGGTTACGAGACCCAGACCGACGGTGTCTACGGCGCCGAAGGGTTCGTCTACCAGGCGTTCGACCCGCTGCCCGAGTTCGACGGTTACCGGCCGGCGCTCGGCGCGTGGATCGTCGGCGACAGCTCCGCGGGGCTGGGCATCCGGGAAACCGGCGGCCTGGTGACCGATGACGGTGCGGCATTTGTCCCACACCGCATCCCCGAGTCGTGATACAACACCGCTGCTGATCAGCTCTTTTTCCTGGGAGAGAACTCGTGAACACGACCCTTGCGCTGTCCGACACGTTCGGCTCCGACCTCGTGCGGGGGATCGGCGCGATCCTGCTCTACGGCGTCATCGGCCTGCTGCTGATGTTCGCCGGCTTCTACGCCATCGACTGGACCACCCCCGGCAAGCTGTCGAAGCTGGTCACGCAGGGCCTGCCGAACGCGGTGATCGTGACCGCGTCGGGGATGCTCTCGATGGCGTTCATCGTCGTCGTGGCGATCTTCAACTCGGCGAGCGACCTCACCGAGGGCTTGATCACGTCGCTGGTCTACGGCCTGCTCGGGATCATCGTCCAGGTGGTCGCGGTCCGGCTGCTGGAGTGGGCGACCCGCATCGACGTGGCGTCGACCATCGAGAGCGAGCACTTCGCCCCGGTCAGCATCGTCGTCGCGGCGGCGCACATCGGCCTGGGCCTCGTGGTGGCGGTCGGCATCTCCTGACGATCACCCTACGATCGACCGTGAGCCGGGCCAGATACATGGCCCGGCTCTGTCGTTCCCACTAGCGTGGGGTGCGTGCGCCTGCTGAGGACACCGGACGACCGGTTCACGGACCTGCCCGACTTCCCCTTCGAGCCGAAGTACGTCGAGCTCGACGACCCGCACGGCGGCGTGATCAGAGTGGGTTACGTGGAGGCCGGCCCGGCCGACGGCGAGCCCGTGCTCCTCCTGCACGGTGAGCCCAGCTGGTCGTACCTCTACCGCAAGATGCTCCCCGTGCTCGCGGCCGCCGGGCTCCGCGCCATCGCGCCGGACCTCGTCGGGTTCGGCCGGTCCGACAAGCCGGGCGACCTGGTGGACCACACCTACGCGCGGCACGTCAACTGGATGCGCGGGTTCGCCTTCGACGCCCTCGACCTGCACGACGTGACGCTGGTCGGCCAGGACTGGGGCGGCCTGATCGGGCTGCGCCTGGTCGCCGAGCACCCGTCCCGCTTCGCCCGGGTCGTCGCGTCCAACACCGGCCTGCCGAGCGGCGACCACGACATGCCGGCCGTCTGGCACGCGTTCCGCGAGGCCATCGAGAAGGCCCAGGTGCTGGACGTCGCCCGCTTCGTCCAGTCCGGCTGCCGTTCCGAGCTGTCCGACGAAGTCCGGGCGGCGTACGACGCACCATTCCCGAACGAGATGTACAAGGCCGGCCCGCGCGCGATGCCCGGCCTGGTCCCGTACTCCCCGGACAACCCGGCGACGGAGGCCAACCGCGCGGCTTGGAAGACCCTTTCCGAGCTGGACCTGCCGTTCCTGGTCGCGTTCTCCGACGGCGACCCCATCACCGGCGGCCTGGCCCCGATCCTCCAGCGCTCGATGAAGGGCGCCCAGGGCCGCGAGCACCCGGTGATCGCGGACGCGGGCCACTTCCTGCAGGAGGACAAGGGCGAGGAGCTGGCCGAGCACGTGGTCAGGTTCATCCGCGGCTAAGCAGCCCGCCGGAAGCCGGCAACGCAAGCCGACCACGAGGTCACCAGACCTCCCCCGCCCCTCGTCCCAAGCTGCACTTCAGTCGACGCTCGGGTTTGTCAAGGCACGCTTTCCCGCCTTGACAAAGCTGAGCGTCGACTGAAACTCCTACCGGAGGGGCGGGGGAGGTCGGACCCGTCGTTCTGCCGCGGCAGAACAAAAAGATTGTCCTCGCCGGACGGGCAGGCTCCGGGATGACCACCGGTCCCGCTGTCTTCTCACCTCTGTGAGATGGGCCGCTGGGTGGTCATCCCGTCGCCTGAACGAGGCCTATCACTTTGAGCCGGGCCCGCAAGCTTGCGTCGCTGTCTTGTGGTGCGCTGTGGGTTGCGGGCCCGGCTCAAAGTGATTTCACGGCCTCAGGCGACGGGATGACCACCCAGCTCCTTGGTTTTAGAGGGCTGCGTGCGTCGCCGCCAGGGAGTCGACCAGGATGTCCAGGCCCTCCTGGGCCTCCTCGGCGGTGAGCGTCATCGGCGGCCCCAGCCGCAGGACGTTGCCGTGCAGACCGCCCTTGCCGATCAGCAACCCGCGCTTCTTCGTCTCCTCCAGCATCCGGGCCGCCGCCGCCACGTGAGGCTCGGTCGTGCCCGGCTTGATCAGCTCCACGCCGATCATCAGCCCCTTGCCGCGCACCTCGGCCACCAGCGGCGAACCAGCCGAACGCAGCCCGTCGAGCAGCTGACGGCCGCGCGCCGCGCAGTTCGCCTGCAGGTCGTGGTCCTTGATGTAGTCGAGCACCGCCGTCGCGCCGGCCATGGACACCGGGTTGCCGCCGAACGTCGAGAACGACTGGGCCTGGAAGCAGTCCAAGACGTCCCCGCGGGCCACCACGCCGCCGACCGCGAGGCCGTTCCCCAGGCCCTTCGCGAACGTCATCATGTCCGGCGTGACGCCGTGTGCGTCGATGCCCCAGAAGTGCTCGCCGGTGCGGCCCCAGCCCGTCTGGACCTCGTCGGAGATGAACAGCACCCCGTACGAATCCAGCACCTCCTTCATGGCCCGGAACAGGCCGTCCGGCGGGAGGCTGAACCCGCCGACACCCTGGATGGGCTCGGCGATCAGGCACGCGACGTCGCCCGCCGTGGCCGTCTCCAGGACGTCCACGAGGTCGGCGACACAGGCCTTGATGTAGTCAGCGTCGGACATGTCCCGGAACGGGCTCCGGTAGCGGTAGCCGCCGTGGACGTAGTTGACCTTGACCGGGCTCAGCGCCGACGCCGACCAGCCGCGGTTGCCGGTGATGGCGACCGTTCCGAAGGACCGGCCATGGTAGGAGTTCCGCATCGCCAGCACCTGGTTGCTGCGCCGGAACTGCGTCGCGAGCATCAACGCCGTGTCGTTGGCCTCGCTGCCGGAGTTGGTGAAGAAGACCTTCGCGTCCGGGATGCCGGACAGCGAAGCGATCCGCTCGGCCAGCTCGACCTGCGAGCGGATCAGGTACAGCGTCGAGGTGTGCAGGATGCCGGTGTCGAGCTGCTTGCGGACCGCGTCGCCGATCTCGGCGACGTCGTAACCCATCGAGTTGGTCAGCACACCGGCGAAGAAGTCGAGGTAGGTGCGGCCCTGCGAGTCCGTCATCCGCCGGTCGTGCGCGTGCACGATTTCGATCGGCTCCTCGTAGAGCAGCGACATCCAGGACGGCATGACAGCGCGGTGCCGGGCCAGCAGCTCGTCGGTCATCAGACGCCTCCTCCGGGGTTTCTTGGAGTATGAGGAGCCCGCGAACAGCGCTTCAACGATCAGACTGTCGGGATAACCCAGTAGGGACGCACAGTCTGTACGGACTACCCTCTGTCTTCGTGATTGACCCCAGGACTCTGCGCGATGACCCGGAAGCCGTGCGCGCGTCGCAGCGCGCTCGTGGTGAAGACGAGGGAGTGGTCGACAAGCTGCTCTCCCTCGACTCCCGGCGCCGCTCTTCGATCGCGGCCGCGGACAAGCTGCGCAACGAGCAGAAGATCCTGGGCAAGCAGATCCCGAAGGCGCCGCCGGCGGAGAAGCAGCAGCTGCTGGCCACGGCCAAGGAGCTCGCCGCGCAGGTCAAGGCCGCGGAGGCAGAACAGAACACCGCCTCGGAGGAGTTCGACACGCTCTTCCGCACCGTGGCCAACCTCGTCCACCCGGACGCGCCGGTCGGCGGCGAAGACGACTTCGCCGTCGTCAAGCACGTCGGCGAGCCGACGAAGTTCGACTTCGCCCCGAAGGACCACCTCGAGCTGCTCGAAGCGCTCGGCGGCGTCGACATGGAACGCGGCGCCAAGGTCTCGGGCTCGCGGTTCTACTTCCTCACCGGCGTCGGCGCGCAGCTGCAGCTCGGCCTGCTCAACATGGCCATCGCGCAGGCGCTCGAGAACGGCTTCACGCCGATGATCACGCCGTCGCTGGTCCGCCCGGAGATCATGGCGGGCACCGGCTTCCTGGGCCAGCACTCCAGCGAGATCTACCACCTCGAAGACGACGACCTGTACCTCGTCGGCACGTCGGAGGTGCCGCTGGCCGGCTTCCACGCCGACGAGATCCTCGACCTCAACGACGGCCCGAACCGCTACGCGGGCTGGTCGTCCTGCTACCGGCGCGAGGCCGGCTCCTACGGCAAGGACACCCGCGGCATCATCCGCGTCCACCAGTTCGACAAGGTGGAGATGTTCGTCTACACCAAGCCGGAGGACGCCGAAGCCGAGCACGAGCGGCTGCTCGGCTGGGAAGAGCAGATGCTCGCGAAGATCGAGGTGCCCTACCGGGTCATCGACACCGCGACCGGCGACCTCGGCACGTCCGCGCACCGCAAGTTCGACTGCGAGGCGTGGATCCCGACGCAGGACACCTACCGCGAGCTGACCTCGACGTCCAACTGCACGACGTTCCAGGCCCGCCGCCTCTCGGTGCGCTACCGCGGGGAGAACGGCAAGCCGCTGATCGCCGCGACGCTCAACGGCACGCTGGCGACCACCCGGTGGATCGTCGCGATCGTCGAGAACCACCAGCAGGCGGACGGCTCCGTGCGCGTGCCGGAGGCGCTGCGTCCGTTCGTCGGCGGCAAGGAAGTCCTCACGCCGCGCTGAATCGGGCGGATCCCCGGTGCTCTCCCGTTCGTCCCAGTATCGTGCGGGCCGAACGGGAGAGGACTCATCGCATGCGCATGAAGTGGCAGGTCGTGGTGGCGCTGGCCGCCCTGACCGTGGTGTCCGGCTGCACGGTGGCCGTCAGCGGTTCGGCGGCGCCGGTGCCGGGCCAGGGCCCGATCGCCAAGGCGATGGACGCCTGCACGCTGCTCGACGAGGCCCAGCTCGACGCCCTCGGCTACGAGGCCAAGGGCCGCTCGGTGGAGGAGAACAAGGAGCGGCTCCAGACGCCGATGTGCCTGTGGAACACGAAGGACGACGTCGAGCCGTCGGCGATCCTCAACGTCGGCTACACCACGGACATCGACTTCAACGAGTACATCGCCGGCGCCGTCCCGAAGTCCGGGCCGCAGCAGATCGCCGGCTTCACCTGGACGCAGTACCCGTCGATCATCGGGGACGACTGCGTGATGTACGCCATCCTCGGTGACAAGTCCTTCGCGTACGTGAGCGTTTCCGAGCCGCCCCTCGAGAAGGCCTGCGAGATGGCCAAGGTGACGATCCCGCGGGTCGCGGCCCACCTGCCCGGCGGGCAGGACGCGCCGTCGATCACCCCGACCGGGCCGGCGAAGGCCGAGCCGGGCGGGCCGCTGCTCTCGGTCGACCCGTGCACGATGCTGAAGCCGGAGCAGGTCGCGCAGCTGCCCGGCATCAAGCCCGAAGGTGAGAAGGACAACTCGTCCGCGGTGCCGAACGCGTCCTACTGCCTGTGGGACGACACCGACGGCGACCAGGGCCAGAAGGCGTTCGAGGTCTGGTTCGGCCCGAGCACCCCGGTGACCGAGTGGCCCGGCGCGAAGGGTGTCCCGGCGACCGAGACCCTCGACGTCGGCGGCAAGAAGTGGGGCCTCTTCCCGAACATGGGCGGCCTCCGCGCGACCTGCGGCGCGACCCTGGCGATCACCGAGACGTCGTCGGTGCAGGTGGTCAGCGGGTTCATCGGTGACGACACCAAGACGTGCGACCTGGTGAAGAAGGGCCTGCCGCTGGTGACGGCGAACCTGCCGGGCTAGGCGGACACCTGGTCGGCGATGTGGCGCGCGATCTCGAGCGCGCTCGTCGCGGCCGGCGACGGCGCGTTCAGGACGTGCACCTGGTCACGCGCGGTCTCGATGAGGAAGTCGTCGACGAGCGAGCCGTCGCGGCGCATCGCCTGGGCACGCACCCCGGAGCCGTGGCGGACGATGTCGTCTTCGGTGACGGCCGGGACGAGCCGCGCGAGGCTGGCGGCGAACCGCTTCCTCGAGAACGAGCGCCGGACCTCGTCGAGCCCGGTCGGGAACGCGTACTTCTTCGCGAGCCGCCAGACGCCGGGGAAGGCGGCGACCTCGGCGACGTCCTTCGCGGAGAAGTCGCTCCAGCGGTAACCCTCGCGGCGCAGCGCGAGCACGGCGTTCGGCCCGGCGTGCACACTGCCGTCGAGCATGCGGGTGAGGTGCACCCCGAGGAACGGCAGTGTCGGGTCCGGAACCGGGTAGATCAGGCCCTTGACCAGGCCACGGCGTTCGGGCTTGAGCTCGTAGTACTCCCCGCGGAACGGCACGATCCGCGCCGACGGCGTCAGCCCGGCCAGCCGCGCGACACGGTCGGAGTGCAGGCCGGCGCAGTTGACGAGCCCGTCCGCGACGATGACGTCATTGCCGGTGGCGACCTCGACCCCGCCGTTGCTCCCGGCGCGGATGGCCAGCGCGGGACTGTTGAGGCGAAGGTCGACGCCGGCTTCGTCGAGCAGCCGGACGAGCGCTTGGCACACGCCCGGGAAGTCGATGATCCCGGTGGATTCGACCCGCAGCGCGGCGACGCAGGCGACCTCGGGCTCGTACTCGCGGGCTTCGGCGGGGGAGACCTTCTTCGCCGGGACGCCGTTCGCTTCGGCCCGCTCGGCGAGTGTGTTGAGGGCGGGGATCTCCTTCGCGTCGGTGGCGACGACGAGCTTCCCGCACACCTCGACCGGCACGCCGTACTGGCGCGCGAAGTCCACGATGGACCGGTTGCCGGCGACGGACATCCGCGCCTTGAAGGAGCCCGGCTTGTAGTAGAGCCCGGCGTGCACGACGTTCGAGTTGTGCCCGGTCTGGTGCGCCGCCCAGTGGGATTCCTTTTCCAGCACCGTGACGTCCAGCCCGCGCCTGGTCAGCTCCCAGGCCACGGCCAGACCGACGATCCCACCCCCGACGACCACCACGTTGCGCACGATCGACCAGGCTACGCGAGTGTGCTGCGGCTGCCGCTCCCTGGCGTTACCTAACAGTCGTCAGGTACAGTACCTAACCGATGTCAGGTAAGCGATTGACGCGGGAAGCCCGGCGCGAGCGAATCCTCGCCGCCGCCGGCTCGGTGTTCGCGTCAGCGGGTTACGACGCGGCGGGCATGCGCGAGGTCGCCGCGGCGGCCGGCATCAGCACGCCGGTGCTCTACGACCACTTCCCGGCGAAAGCGGAGCTGTACGCGGCACTGCTGGAGTCCGAAGTGGACGACCTGCTGGCCGGCTGGGGCGCACTCCCGCCGTCGGACGACCCGGAGGTCCTGCTGCGCAGCAGGGTGTCGGCGATCTTCGCGTGGATCGAATCCCACGAGCGCGGCTGGCGGATGATCTTCGCCGAAACGCCGTCGGACCCGGCGGTCGCCTCGGTGCACCGCGCCGGCCAGGAGCGCGCGACGGCCAACCTGGCCGCGTTGTTCCACGGCGTGCCGCTCGACCTCACGGCCCGCATTCCGCGCCCGCTGGCCGAGGAAGTGCTGGCGGAGGCGTCCAAGAGCGCGCTGAACGCGGTGGCGACGTGGTGGTGGCGCCACCGCGAGGTGCCGCGCGGCGAGGTCGTGGCGCTGACGGTGGATTTGCTGTGGCGCGGACTGGGAACGCTGACCAAGGGGGACCGATGAGCACGGAAATCTATCGCCGAGCGGCCGAAGCGGGCGACGCCGACCTGGCGCTGACGGCGTTCGCGCCGGACGCGGTGCTGCACTCGCCGCTGACTTCGCGGGTGCGCTTCACCGGGCATGAGGAATTGAGGGCGCTGATCGAGGTGGCGTACACGCACCTGTCGGAGATCCACTTCCACACGGACGTCGGCGACGCGCGGACTCGGGTGATGGTTTACACGGCCCGGATCGGCGGTGAGCCGATCGAAGAGGCAACGGTGGTGAAGCTGAACGCCGCCGGCCTGATCTCGGAGGCAACGCTGTTCGTGCGGACGCTGCCGGGCCTGGTGGCGCTGATGGACCGCTTCGGCCCGGACATCGCGCGGAGGAACGGTCGCCCCCTGGCGGCGCGGGTGCTGAGCGTGCTGGCGAAGCCGCTGCTGGCGATGGTGCGGTCGGGGGATCGGCACGCGGTCCCGCTGGTCAGCGGCCGAGCTGGGTGAGGAACGCCCGCCGTCGGCTTTCAGCTCCAGTCCTCGCCGCGATCGACCTCTTCCGCCAGCCCGATGAGGAAGCTCGAGGACTCTGCCGGGCTCATCGCGACCGCTTGGATGCCCTTGACAGCCGCGCGGTATTTCCGCACATCGTGGTCATCGGGCACGAATGCGCCGGAACTCAAGTGTTCGAAGTAGACCACCGCGCTCTTGTCCGGGAACGAGTACACGATGAAAGGCCCGGGGATTCCCGGATGCCACCCGCAGCGCGCCGGGACCACCCGGACCGTGATCGTGCGGAACTCGGAGATCTCCGCGAGGAAGCGCAGCTGCTCCGCCATGACGGCCGGAGTGCCGAGACGTTCGCGAAGGGCCGCTTCGCCGATCAGAGCCTCGAACGGAGTCGGCTCACTCCCGACGATGATGCGGCGCCGCTCCAGCCGCACCATCACCTTCTGATCGACTTCGTGCTCGGACGATGACCAGGAGCCGAAGAGCGCGCGGGCGTACGCGGGTGTCTGGAGCAGGCCGGGAATGCCCATTGCCGACCACTCGACGATCGAGCCGGCCGCTTTCTCGCACTCGATCACCGCCGCGAGCTGCATCCCGGGTGTGCCGTACGTGATCCAGCCCGGCTCCGAGGCCCCTTTCGCGAGGGTCAGGATCTGCTGCTTCCGATGACCGACCACGCCGAGCGCGCCCAAGATGGCTGTCACGTCCTCCAGCCGTGGGGTGCGGTGGCCGTACTCCCATTGGCTGAGCAGCTGGGGAAGGACCCCGATCCGGCGGGCGAGCTCTCGCACGCCCGAGCCGGTCTCCTTGCGTACCTCGCGGATCGATGCGGCCAGGGTCCGCGATCGCGGGGTGACCGTGTTCGTCCTCGGCATGCACGCAATTTACGTGTCCGAACTCGCGGACACCTCTCCCTCGATCGAGTGCTCCAGCGCCTTCTGCGCACTCATCCCCAACCCGGCCTCATAAGCCCGCGAGAACCCACCGGCCCCCAGCGACTCGACGACCCGGCCCCGCACCGACGTCACATCCGGATCCCCGCTGATCGCGATCCCCCGAACCCCCGCCGCCGCGCCCAACAACACCGCCGCCTGCTCCGGCGACTCCGCCGCCCCGGCGAGACCCTCCAACGCGAACGCCACCAAGTCGCCCGCGTGCCACTGATGCCCGGTCAGCAACGCCGTCCGATGCAGCTGAACCGCCTCGGCCACCCGGCCCTCGTCCAAAGCCAGCCAGCCCAACGAGATCATCGCCGCCGCGCGGGCCGTCTCGGCTGCGAACGAGCCGCCCGGGCACTCCGCCAGGGCCCGCTCGCACAACGCGCGGGAAGCGGCCAAGTCACCTTCGTACCGGGCCAGGTTCGCCAGCCCGATGTACGCCGCCGCGCGGGACTCCGGCATCCCCGTGCGGCGGGCCGTTGACACCGCCAGCTCGTAGTCGACACGAGCGCCGTCGCGGTCGCCCGACAACAGGCGTGCCCAGGCTCGGCGGCTGATGAGGTCCGCGGCGTCGTCCGTCGCGCCGATCTCGTGCATCAGGCCGAGCGCTTCGTCCATCAGCGGCAGCGCCGCCTCGTGCTCACCCCGCCACGTCAGCAGCTGTGACAAATGATCAAGCGCCATCGACAGGCCCCACCGCTCACCGAGCGCGCGGAACTGCGTCGCGCCCTCGCGCAGGCCCTCTTCGGCGCCGGTCAGGTCGCCGTTCATCATCGCCTGCAGGCCCATGCCCGTCGGCAGGAGCGCCCAGCTCCACGCGTCGCCCTGGGCCAGCAGGCCCTCGCCGCGGCCGGCCAGCTCCGCGTCGTCGCCGGGCGGGCCGACGACCACCCCCAGGAGCATCACCAGCATCGGGTTGCGGGGTGACCAGTCGCCGTCCGCCGCGTACCGCCGGACGAGCGGCAGGTACTGCTCCAGCGACTCGTGCGCCGACCCCGACATCGCCCCGAGCACACACACGAGGAACTCCTCGACGTACTCCTCGCGCACCTCCGGCGGGCACCGGGAGACCACGGCCAGCGACAGCCCGGCGCCCTCGAACCGCCGCCCGCGCATCCACCAGTACATCGCCAGCAACGGCACCAGCCGCAGCGCGAGCGCCACGTCGTGCTCGGTCGCCCAGCGCAGGGCCGCCAGGAGGTTGTCGTACTCGGCGTCGATCCGGTCCAGCCACTCCAGCTGCGACGCGGTCCGCAGCATCGGGTCGGCTTCTTCGGCGAAGCGCAGGAAGTACTCGGCGTGCGCGCGGTGGAACTGCTCGGTCTCGCCCGCTTCGGCGAGCTTTTCCGCGCCGAACGCGCGGATCGTCTCCAGCATCCGGAACCGGCCGCCGACCGCTTCGACCAGCGACTTGTCCGCCAGCTCGAGCACCAGGTCCGCGTCCGCGCCGCAGACTTCGGCCGCCGCGGCGAGTGTCGCGCCGCCCGGGAACACCGTCAGGCGCCGGGCGAGTTCGTGTTCCTCCTCGCCGAGCAGGTCCCAGCTCCACTCGACAACGCCGCGCAGCGAGCGGTGCCGCGCCTCGGCCGTCCGGCTGCCGCGGCCCAGCAGCCGGAACCGGTCGTCGAGGCGGGTCGCGATCTCGCCGATGGCCAGCGCCCGGACGCGCGCCGCGGCCAGCTCCAGAGCCAGCGGCAGGCCGTCGAGGGCCGCGCAGATGTGCTGGACGTCGCCGATGGTCGACTCGTCGACGGTGAACGCGGGGTCACTCGCGGCCGCGCGGTCGGCGAACAGCCGGACCGCCGGATACGTCAACGCCTCGGCGGCCGGCGTCCCCGGCGGCGGGACGGCCAGCCGTGGGATCGGCGCCAGCTGCTCACCCGTGATGCCGAGCGGTTCGCGGCTGGTGGCCAGCACCCGCAGCCCCGGGCAGGCGGCGAGCAGCCGCGCGGCCAGCCGGGCCGCGACGTCGACGACGTGCTCGCAGTTGTCGAGCACCAGCAGCGTCGTGCGGTCGCTCAGCGCCGCGACCAGCCGTTCGACGGGGTCCTGTGCGGTACCGCGCCGCAGTGACACGTCCCGGAGGCCCAGCGCCCCCAGCACCGCGCGGGCGACGTCGGCACCGTCCTGCGGCGCGAGCTCGACAAACGCGACCGGTCCGGCTTCGGCCGCGGCGACCTCGACGGCCAGCCGCGTCTTGCCGGTGCCGCCCGGCCCGGTCAGCGTCACCAGCCGGCTGCGCGCGAGCAGCTCAGCGACCTGCCGCAGCTCGTCCGCCCGGCCGACGAAGCTGGTCAGCTGCGCGGGCAGGGCCGAGATCACCGGCTTCTCGGTTTCGCCGCGAAGCACGGCGAGGTGCGCTTCGGCGAGTTCCGGGCCCGGGTCGGCGCCGAGCTCGTCGGCCAGCGTGCGGCGGGCGTCTTCGAACGCGGCCAGCGCGTCGGCGGAGCGGCCCACCGCGGCCAGCGCCCGGACCAGCTGTGCGCGCGGCCGTTCCCGCAGCGGCTGTGCGGCGACGGTCTCGCGCAGCCCGGCGAGAACGTCTTCGGCCTGGCCCAGCGCCAGCCGGGCCTCGACGTGGTCGTCCGCCGCGTCGGCTCGCAGCTCGTCGAGCCGGGTGGCCTGGGCGGCCGCGAACGGCGCGTCGGCCAGGTCGCTGAACGCCGGTCCGCGCCACAACGCCAGCGCTTCGCCCAAGATGGACGCCGCCCGCGTGTGCTCCCCGTTCTTCAGCAGCGCACGGCCTTCGCGGATGAGACGTTCGAAGGCGTGAACGTCCACTTCGTCCGGCTCGACAACGAGCCGGTACCCCGCCGCGGTGAACTCGACCGGCGCCAGTTCCTTCAGCGCCGTCCGCAATCGGGACACTTGGGACTGGAGGGCGTTCGCCGCGCCGTCCGGCGGGTGTTCGCCGTACATCCCGTCGATCAGCCGTTCGGCCGGGACGAACCGGCCGGCCTCGAGGGCGAGCAGCGCGAGCAGCGTCCGCGAGCGCGGGCCGCCCACCGCCACCTGCGTGCCGTCCGGGCCCCACGCGGTGACGGCCCCCAGCACCCCGAATCGCATGTGGCCAGCGTAGGACGTCTTCTGACCTGCGGTGGGCGTCACACGAAAGAGGGGTTCGGCGTGGGCCTGTGAATCAGCTGAGCGTGCGTATATACACTTCGCCGGGTCCCCACGCAATGGGAGAGGTATGTCGTTCGACAGCATTGCCCTAGGTCAGCCGACGGTGGGCGAAGAAGAGCTCGCCGCGGTCGCCGAGGTCTTCCGGTCCGGCTGGCTGGCGGGCGCCGGCCCGGCGTGCCGTCGTTTCGAAGAGCGGTTCGCCCAGGTCACCGGCACCGCCCACGCGTTGACGACCGCGAACTGCGGCTCGGCGCTCTTCCTGGGCCTCAAGGTCCTCGGGGTCGAGCCCGGCGACGAGGTGATCGTCGGTGACTACACGTTCCCGGCCACCGGCCACGCCGTGGTGCAGGCCGGCGCGACCCCGGTGTTCGCCGACATCCGGCCGGACGTCTTCAGCGCCGACCCGGCCCACGTCGAAACGCTGATCACCCCGCGGACCGTCGGCATCCTCGCCGTCGACGTCGCGGGCCAGCCGGGTGACTTCGACGAGTACCGCGCGATCGCCGACAAGCACGGCCTCTGGCTGTTCGAGGACGCCGCGTGCGCCGCGGGCGCGACGTACAAGACGCGCCCGGCCGGCAGCCTCGCCGACCTCGCCGCGTTCTCCTTCCACGGCCGCAAGGGCATCACCGCCGGGGAGGGCGGCGCGCTCGTCTCCGACCGCGAGGACCTCATCGCGCACGCCCGCAAGCTGCACACCTACGGCATCGAGCCGGCGATCAGCCGCGAAGGCTCGAACACGCTGCCGATCCCGGAGTTCCACGAGCTCGGCTACAACTTCCGCATGTCGGACGTGCAGGCCGCGATCATGAACGTCCAGCTCGACCGCCTGCCGGATCTCCTCGCCGCCCGCCGATCCGTCGCGAAGCGCTACCACGAGGCCTTCGAGGACGTCGGCGCGCTGACCGTCCCGGTCGAACTGTCCGATCGCGAACACCCGTGGCAGGCCTACCTGCTCACGGTCGCGCCGGAGGTCAGCCGCGACACCCTCGCCCTGCGCATCCGCGAGCAGGGTGTCCAGTGCAACTTCGGCACCTACGCCTCGCACCTCCAGCCGATCTACGGGCCCCAGACCCCGCTGCCCGTCTCCGCCGACGCGTTCGCGCGTCAGCTCGCGGTCCCCATGCACGCCAACCTGACGGACGCCGAAGTGGCGCGCGTCGGCGAGGTCGTGCGCGAAGCCGTGCAGTCCCTGTCTTGAACCCGCCGACCGAGGAGAAATTGGTGTCCGACAAGAAGGTGCTCTTCACCGGGGCGGGTGGGTTCATCGCCGCGCACGTGATCCCGCTGCTCATCGAGGGCGGCTACACCGTGCGCATCTTCGACAACATGACCCGCGGTGACCGCGCGCGGGTGAACGAGTTCGTCGCCACCGGCAAGGTCGAGCTCGTCGAGAAGGACGTCCGCTACGGCGGCGCGGTGCGCGAGGCCATGCGCGGCTGCACGCACGTCATCCACTTCGCCACGGTCTCGATCAACAAGTCGATCGCCGACCCGCACGAGTCGTTCGACATCAACATGACCGGCAACCACAACGTGTTCGCCGCGGCCGCCGACGAAGGTGTCGAGCGCCTGGTGTTCGCGTCGACCGCGTCGGTCTACGGCGAGCCCAAGCGCCTGCCGATGCACGAGGACGACGAGCTCAAGCCGCTCACGCCGTACTGCATCTCGAAGCGCGCGGGCGAGGACATGCTCGGCTTCTACGAGCGCCAGAAGGGCCTGTCCTGGAACGCGTTGCGGTTCTTCAACGTGTACGGCCCGGGCCAGAAGATCGAGGCGTACTACACCTCGGTGATCAACCACTTCATCCAGCGCCTGCGCGCCGGCCAGCCACCGATCATCGACGGCCGCGGTGACCAGTCGATGGACTTCGTGCACGTCACGGACCTGGCGCGGGCCGTCGTCGCGGCGCTGGAGTCGGAGCAGGCGAACCTGCCGATCAACATCGGCACCGGCATCGACACGTCGATCGCCGCGCTGGCGAAGATCCTCATCGAGGCCGTCGGCGTCGACGTCGAGCCGCTGTTCAACGAGCGTGACGTGCTGGTCTCGCGGCGCGCCGCCGACATCACCCGCGCCCGCGACGTGCTCGGCTGGGAGCCGCGGATCACGGTCGAAGAGGGCATGCGGCAGCTGGTCGAGGAATCCGAGTGAATGCCACCGCGGGGCCGGCCCAAGGACGTGCGATGCGCATCGCGGTGGTGAACAACTTCTTCCCGCCCCGGGTGGGCGGGAGCGCGCACATGTCGGCGTCGCTGGCGGCGCAGTTCGTCGAAGCCGGGCACGAGGTGCTGGCGATCACGGCCGCGTACGCCGACGCCCCCGCCGAGGAGGAGCGCGACGGTTACCGCGTCGTGCGCCTCCCGGCGACGAAGATGCCGCAGGTCGGGCTGTCGATCGACTTCGACATGAGCTTCGCGTCGCTGCGGCCGGGCAACTGGCGGCGGCTGTGGAAGCTGCTGAACGAGTTCAAGCCGGACGCGATCCACCTGCACGGCCAGTTCTTCGACCTGTCGTGGCTGGCCGGGATCTACGCGCGGCGCCGGAACATCCCGGTGCTGCTGACCATCCACACGCTCCTGATCAGCGACAACAAGCTGTACGGCGGCGTGTTCCGGCTGCTCGACGCGGTCCTGGTGCGGCCGATCCTCAGCTACATCAAGCCGCGCTACGTCATCCTCGACAAGCTGGGCGTCGACTACTGCGTCGACCGCTACGGCACGAGTGACGCGAATTCGGAGTACTTCCCGATCGCGGTCGACACCGGCCACTTCGCGAAGCCGGTGACGAAGGACGTCCGCGCGGAGCACGAAATCGGTGACGCGCCGCTGATCGTCTCGCTCGGGCACGTCATCCCGCTGCGGAACCGGCTGCCGCTCATCGAGGCCCTGCCGTCCATTTTGGACAAGCACCCCGGCGTGCGGGTGGTCGTCGTCGGCCGCGTCTACCACGACGCGTTCCTGAAGCGTGCTGCTGAGCTGGGCGTTTCGGACGCGCTGGTCGTCACCGGCGCGGTGCCGAAGGAAGACGTCCCGGCGTACTTCGCGGCCGCGGACATCGTCACGCACGACCTCAACGGCGGCTGCGGCACGGCGTCGCTCGAGGCGATGCTCTCGGGCACGGCGACGATCGCGTCGGTCACCGAGGACAACTACCCCGGCATCGAGCTGCGCAACGGCGAAAACGTGCTGCTGGTCCGCCCGGACGACTCGGAAGCCGTGGCGCGCACGGTGGTCGAGCTGCTCGACGACCCGGACCGGCGCGCGCAGATCGCGCAGCGCGAAAGCGAGATGGTGCGGGCGAACTTCGGCCTCGACGTGGTCGCCGAGGAGCACCTGCGGACCTTCGAGAAGCTGGTGTCGGACGCCCATGTTCTTCGATGACGAGCGCAGCCACAAGCTGCGCCCGCAGATCCTGACCGAGCTCGTCTCGCAGTACATGAACGACGCCGAGCGGGCGCAGTTCTACGGGCTGCCCTCGACGTGCCGCGTGCGCGAGCGCGTCAAGATCATCAGCCCGGAAAACCTCAAGATGGGCGACCACTGCTGGATCGGCGAAGGCGCGGCGCTCGACGCGAGCGGCGGCCTGGAGATCGGCGAGCACACCAGCATCGGGCTGAACACGCTGATCTTCACGCACTCGAGCTGGCTCGCGAACATGACGCTGCAGAACCATTCGGGCAGCGACCTGATCGAGCGCAAGCCGGTCAAGATCGGCAAAGGCTGCTTTATCGGCGGCCTGGTGGTCATCATGGCCGGCGTGACGATCGGTGACTTCGCCACGGTGCAGCCGAACTCGGTGGTGGCCAAGGACGTCCCGCCGCGGACGCTGGTGGCGGGTAATCCGGCTCGGGTTTTCCAGCGGTACGACGAGGAGTACATCCAGTCCGAAGTGGACCGGGTGCAGGCGGAGAACGCCCGCCGCCGCGCCCTGGCCGAGGAACGCGGCGGCGACGCTTCCGGCTGGGGTGCGCCGTCCGGGGACTTCTCGGAGTAGCTCAGAGCCGGTCGCCGAGCAGCTTCGCCAGGGATTCGCAGACGTCGGCGCGGCTGCGGCCCATCTCGATCTCGGCCACCCGCAGCTGGCCGTGGGCGTGCTTGGCGACGAACACCAGCGAACTGGCGCCCGAGCCGTAGCAGTAGCTCGCGGTCTCACCGGCGCCCGGCACCGGCTTTGCCGGGTCGTCGCACTCCGACTGCAGCTGCTTCACCATCGAGCTCGCCGACTTGCTGCCCGCCACCGCCAGGACGTACAGCTCGCCGAACGCGTAGGAGCAGCGGAACGCCTTGCCGGGGCCGATCGGCTCGGGCGGCATCTCACTGGGCTCCCGCACGTTCCACGCGGTGCCCAGCACCTGCGCGAACTCGGCGTTCCCGAGGAACGGGCACGCCCCGGTCACCTTCGCCGGCGAGACGGCCGGTGCAAAAGCAGGCGGTGCGGTGGTGGCCGGCTTCGGCTTGCTCACCGAAGTGGATGACGGCGGCGCCGACGTGATCGCCGGCGCCGCCGTCGTGGAGCCGCCCGAACACGCTGTGACGCAGGTCAGCAGGCATGCGGCGGCGAAGATTCCCCCTGGGATGCGCACCGGAAGTAATCTAGCGCTCGGTAACTGAACGCAGGATATCGGTTACGCAACGTTTCAGCCGTGTCCCACTCCGGTGTCACCCGTTGGAAGCTCGGCGCCCGCCGCGTCGAAGGCCTTCAGGCCCTCCGGCTCCGCGACACCCGAATCGAACCAGAACACCACGACGTTCGGGTCCACGCTCCACTGCGCCTGGTGCGCAACCCCGGACTGCGCCGTGATCTTCGCGGCCGGGCCGTAGTAGTACCCGAAGCTCGGCACGTCCTGGCCGTCGGCGTTCAGGCCGCCGGTCACCGCGTGAAAACCGGCCGCCCTGTCGGACCCGTTCGTCTCGTTCGCGATGACGAGGTCCTTCAGGCCGCCGGCGTCCCGCGTCCCGGCCATGATGCCGAACGTCGTCTGCGGAAGGCGCGGCTCCTGCACCTTCACGCCGTAGAACACCAGGTCGCCGAGGCCCGACGGGATGACGTCGCCCAGCACCTCGTGGTCGGGCGCGGCGACCCGGGTCGGCGGCGGCGAAACCGGCGCTGCGGCAACCGGCGCCGCCGCCACCGCGACCGGCGCGGTCTCGGCGTTCGCCACGGTCAGGACGCCGGACACCACCAGCGCACCGCACGCGGCGGTCACCGCACCGGCGATGACGAGGCGTTTCTTCATGGTTCCTCCCTCAGTCGCAAGATCGTCCGGAGGGAACTACGGGCGTACGCTCGGAAAGGTTGAGAGCAACCTTTCCGCGGCCCGGCCGTCGCTGGGGGAGAAGGAAACGGGGTGGGCATGGCGCGCGGTGACGACGAGTTCGCGGAGTTCGTCCGCGCGTCGTCGGCTCGGCTCACCCACGCCGCCTACCTGCTCACCGGTGACCGCCACCAGGCCGAGGACGCCGCCCAGACCGCCTTCACCCGCACGTACGCGGCGTGGTCGCGCGTCCGGCACAAGGACGCCTACGGGTACGCCCGCACCGTCCTGATGAACCACGTCATCGACGGCTGGCGGCGCCCGATCCGCGAGTACGCCACCGAGGCGATGCCCGAGCAGCAGGACCGCCTCGACGTCGACAAGGCCGTCACCCAGCGCGCGTGGCTCACCGCGGTGCTCAAGACGCTGACCGCCCGCGAACGCGCCGTCGTGGTGCTCCGCCACTTCTTCGACCTGCCGGAAGCCGACGTGGCCCGTGAACTCGGCGTTTCGCTGGGTACCGTGAAGAGCACGAACTCGCGGGCGCTGGCCAAGCTGCGGATCGAAGCGGGCACCGAAGACACGCTGATCGGAGGGAGCGGGCGATGAACGACCTCGACGACTTCCGTGCCGCGCTCCGCCGGCCGCCGGGTGAGCCCTTCGCCGAGCCGGACCTGGCCAAGATCATGGCCGACGGCACCCGCATCCGACGCCGGCGCCGCGTGCTGCAGAGCACCGCCGGGGTCGCCGCCGCGGCCGTTGTCGTGCTGGTGGTCGTGTTCGCCGTCCAGCTGCGGCAGCCCGCGCCGGCGCCGGTCGCGCAGCCGCCGTCGATCTCGGTCACTACACCGCCGACGACCACCACCGGGTCGCCACAGTCGGTGCCGCTCGGCGACGTCGTCGGCACCGGCATCCAGACCGGTGCCGGCGAGATCGTCCTCTTCGCGCGGGCCGTCGACGAGCCGCGGCTGCTCCCGGACATCCACTTCGGCCTGGTGGCCGGGTTCCGCTCCGGGACGTCGTTGCAGGGTGCGCTGGCGACGAACGAGGTCCGCGGCTCCGACCGGTCGTTCGGCTTCCACGCCACCGACGGCGGCGAGCTCGTCAACGACCAGGTCATCCCGGTCTTCGGCTACTTCGCCGGGCCGGTCGCGCGCATCACGACGACGGTGAAGGGCAAGACCGTCGAGGCGAACCTCGCGAAGTGGACCGAAGACCCGAACGTGGTCTTCTTCTGGTTCGACCGCACCGAGGTCCCCGACTCCGGCGCGCTGACCCCGCTGGTCGCCTACGACGCGAACGGCAAACGGCTCACCAAGTAGCCGGGCGTCCGGTCGGCGGTACACGCCGGTGGGGCGCGGGCGTAAGACGTGAACGGTGACCTCTCGACGAGCGTTCCTCACCGCCACCGCCGCTCTCGGCGTGGCCTCCGCGGCGGGTGTCCCGGCGGGCGCCGCCGAACTCGGTGACCGCGGCCCCGGCGGCCCGGTCCGGCCGCAGCCGCCCGGCCCGGAGCTGCGGGCGTTGCTGCGGCAGGTCGACGAACGCCGGATCGAGGCCACCGTCCGGCGGCTGGCCGCGTTCGGCACCCGGCACACGCTCTCGTCGCAGGACGACCCGGTGCGTGGCATCGGCGCGGCCCGCGACTGGCTCTTCGCGCAGTTCCAGCAGGTCGCGGCCGCTTCCGGGGGCCGGATGAGCGTTGAGCTGCAGTCCTACGTCCAGCCGCCCGCCGACCGGATCCCGGTGCCGACGAAGATCACCAACGTCGTCGCGACGCTGCGCGGGTCCACCGATCCCGGCCGCGTGTACGTCGTTTCGGGGCACTACGACTCGCGCTGCTCCGACGTCATGGACTTCACCAGCGACGCGCCGGGGGCGGACGACGACGCCTCGGGTGTCGCGGTTTCCCTGGAGCTGGCGCGAGTGCTGTCGACCCGGCAACCGGCCGCCACGATCGTCTTCGCGGCCGTCGCGGGCGAAGAACAGGGCCTCTACGGCTCGCGGTACATGGCGCAGCAGTTCAAGGCGGCCGGCACCGACGTCCAGGCGATGTTCACCGACGACATCGTCGGCTCCAGCCGCGCCGACGACGGCACGCGGGACCCGTCGACGATCCGCCTGTTCGCCGAGGGTGTCCCGACCGCGGAGACACCGGCGGAGGCGAACCTGCGCCGCAGCATCGGCGGGGAGAACGACTCGCCGCCGCGGCAGCTCGCGCGGTTCGTGAAGTCGGTGGCGGAGAACGATGCGACCGGCATGACGGTCCGCGTGATCTACCGCCGTGACCGCTACCTGCGCGGCGGTGACCACATCGGGTTCCTCGAGCAGGGTTACCCCGCGGCGCGGTTCACCGAGCCGGCCGAGGACTTCGCGCACCAGCACCAGAACGTCCGCGTGGAGAACGGCGTCCAGATCGGGGACCTGCCGCAGTTCTGCGACTTCCCGTTCATCACCCGCGTCGCGCGCGTGAACGGCGCGGCGCTGTGGTCACTGGCGACGGCGCCGGGCACCCCGAAGGGCGTGAAGATCCGCACGGCGGCGCTGACGAACGACTCGGAGCTGCTGTGGGACGCGACGCCGGGCGCGTCGAGTTACGAGGTCGTCTGGCGCGAGACGACGGCCCCGGACTGGACCCACACCATCAACGTCGGCCCGGCGCTGACGGCGAAGATCGACCTGTCGAAGGACAACGTCTTCTTCGCCGTCCGCGCGGTGGGCCCGGACGGCCGCCGAAGCCCGGCGGCCTTCCCGGTGCCGGTCAGCTAGCGGGTCCGCCACTGCTCGGCATGCTGTGCCGATGGCGGCGCGTGTGAGCAGCAGCGGGGCTCACCTCGCGTATGCGGGGTTCCTGGCACTGATCGCGCCGAGCGGCTGGCTGCTGCTTTTCGCGGTGGGCACGGGAACTACGCCGTTGAAGAGGACGGCGAAGTCGCCGCGGTGGTCTTCGGAGTCTCTAGCGTTGATCCTATGGACGCCACGCCGTATGAATGGACACCACACGGATTGCCCTGCTACCGGTCACAGGCCGCTCCAGCCTTCCTGTGCACGGAGGCCAACTACGCTTGCGCAGCCCGAGAAGTGGCCGCCGACCCACCCCGAAGCCGGATTGTGACAACGGCCGGCAGCACCGCGTCAAGGCGGGAAAGCGTGCCTTGACCCGGCACTACCGGCCGCGTGCTGGCTTCGTATCGGGGTGGCGGGGGGGGGCTGGGTGTGCCGCTGGTCATGCCATTTGCCTGCCATTCAGGCCGGTCAATCAAGGTTCAACAGCGGGTGCCGCGAGACAGCTCTGCCCGCAGGGCCTGCCGGTGCTGGAGACGCTGCACTCGCAGCCGGCGGGTTGGTCAACCGCGGGTACTTCCGCGACTTCACCGTCGCCGCGACGGCGATCGACGACTTAGTGCAGGTCTCCAGCGGCGTCCGGGTCGTCACCGACAGCGGCTCACGCCGGCCGGCCGCCGGGGCCGGGTTCGGGGACTACCCCGGGGAAACCCGGCGCCGGCTGGTGGCGTGGCACACGACCGTCAGGCGGCGGCCTGCGTGAGGACCTGCTCGACGACGTGGTGCGAAGGCAGGATCAGATCCCGCTCGGTCTCGGCGTCGATCTTGCCTTCCAGCAGGTCGCAGAAGCGGTCCAGCTGGGTGGCCAGCGGCTCGCGCGCCGTGACGAGCTCCGGGATCTCGATCACCGTTTGCTGCCGGTAGCCGAGGCCGTCCGGGGTGACGGAGTCGTGCGAGATGTGCCGGTAGATCGTGACGTCGCGGCGCAGCAGGTCGATCTCGATCAGGCGGTCCAGTTCGGACACGACCAGCGAGCGGACCTTCTTCTGCCCCAGGCGGGACGCCGAAACCGTGGCCAGGCCGGTCGGGAACGACAGCACCGTCTCGATGGTGTCCTCGGCGCCCTCGACCGACTGCGGGTGGAAGTAGCCCGCGCCGGACGTCACGCGGGCCGGCGTCGCGCCGCCGAAGAACTGGATCGCCAGGTCGACGTCGTGCACCAGCAGGTCCCACGCGACGCCGGTCTTGATGCGCGGCGCGTACGGGCCGTGGCGGCGGGCCATCAGGTGGATCGGCTCCTGGACCAGCGCCCGCGCGGTCATCACGGCGGGGTTGTAGCGCTCGAGCAGCCCGCACATCAGCGGCACGTCCTGCTTCTTCGACAGCGCGACGATCTCCTGCGACCGCTCGAAGCTGTTGCACACCGGCTTTTCCACCAGCATCGGCTTGCCCTGGCCGAGGATCTCCTGGGCCAGGTCGTAGTGCACCTCGGTGGCCGAGGCCAGCACGACGGCGTCCACATCGGACAGTGAGCCGATCTCCGGCGTCCACTTCGTCTCGTACCGTTCGGCGACGGCCTTGCCCGCCGCTTCGCGCGGATCGATCACGCGGACCAGGTCGACCCGCTCGTTGGCGGCGAGCACACGGGCGTGGAGGGAACCCATGTTCCCGGTCCCGACAAGAGCGATCCGATGCGTCATGCGCCCAGTACCTCGCGAACGGTTTCGATGATGGTGTCCAGGTCGGACTCGGTCAGGTGCGGGTGCACCGGCAGCGAAACGGCCTGCTCCGAAACGGCCTTCGCGACCGGGAAGTCCTCGACGCGCGCACCCGGGATCAGGTCGTGACCGGAGTAGCAGTCGTAGTCGAAGACGATCTTGGGGTAGTAGATGCCGTTGCCGATGCCGCGCTCGGTGAGCGCCGCCGCCAGCTCGTCGCGCGAGAGGAACGCGTGCGGCCCGACCAGCACGGTGTACTGGTGCCAGACGTGCTCGCGGCCCGGCAGGACCTTCGGCACCTCGAGACCCGGCGTGCCCGCGAGGCCCTCCGAGAGCCGCTTCGCGTTGGCCTGGCGGGCGGCGGTCAGCTGGTCGAGCTTCGCCAGCTGCGGGATGCCGACGGCCGCGTGCAGGTCGGTCATCCGGTAGTTGTGCCCGGCGACCTCGTACTGGTAGCGGGCGCGCATGCCCTGGTTGCGCAGCACGCGCAGCTTGTCGGCCAGCGCGTCGTCGTCCGTCGTGATGACGCCGCCCTCGGCGGTGGTGATGTTCTTCGTCGCGTACAGCGAGAAGCAGCCGATGCCGAACGAGCCGGCCTGCTTGCCCTCGAACGACGCGCCGACGGCCTGCGCGGAGTCCTCGATCACCTTGAGCCCGTGCTCGGCCGCGAGGGGCGCGAGCTTGCCCATGTCCGCGGTCTGGCCGTAGAGGTGCACCGGCATGAGCACCTTGGTGCGATCGGTCACCGCCGCGGCGACGGCGTCCGGGTCGATCGCGAAGTCGTCGCGCCGGATGTCGGCGAAGCGGACGGTCGCGCCGGCTTCGAGGATCGCGTTCAGCGTCGCGACGAAGGTGAACGGCGACGTCACGACCTCGTCGCCCGGCTTCAGGTCGAGGACCTGGAGCGCGGCGACCAGTGCGGTGGTCCCGTTGTTGACCGCGATCGCGTGCTTCGTCCCGGAGACCGCCGCAAAGGCGTCTTCGAAGCGCTTGACCATCGGTCCCTGTGCGATGGCGCCGGAACGCAGGACCTCGACGACGAGGTCCTCCGCGTCGCGGACGTCGACCACGGTGATGGGGATCATGGGCAGTCTCTCTCGGCAGGCGATTTCGGCGCGTCCGGTACAGTGAGCCGCCGGTTCTGCGCCCGGCCGCCCTGCATGAACGCGGGCCACACGTTACCGGGCGCGGTAGCACGCCCAGTACCCAGCCGCCGACGAACGGATACCCGCCCGTGGCCAACCGCATCCACCCGACCGCCGTCCTCGGTGAAGGCGTCGAAATCGGCGAGGACAACGTGATCGGCCCGTTCGCCGTCGTCGTGGGCCCGACGCGGATCGGCGACGGCAACTGGATCGGCCCGCACGTGACGATCGGCACGCCCGGCGAGGACCGCGGCCGGCCCCACCCGGCGGCCTGGGAAGACGCTCCGGCCGGTGACGCGGATCACGACGGCCACGGGGTCGTCATCGGCAGCCGCAACCGGATCCGCGAGTACGTGAGTGTCCACCAAGGGACCTGGCGGACGACGACGGTCGGCAGCGACGGTTACTTCCTCCGCAACTCCCACATCGCGCACGACTGCCTGGTCGGCGACGGCGTGACGATCGCCTCCAACGCCGTCACCGGCGGCCACTGCCACATCTGGGACGGCGCCAACCTGGGCATGGGCGCGATCCTGCACCAGAAGGTCGTGATCGGGCCGGGCGCGATGATCGGGATGGGCTCGGCGGTGCGGCGCGAGATCGGCGCGTTCACCATCGCCGTCGGCAACCCGGCGCGCGTCACCGGCATCAACGTCGTGGGCCTGTCCCGCCGCGGCCTCGACGAGGAGACCATCGAGGCGCTCGGGCCGTGGCTGAAGGGGAAGGCGGGGCTCCCGGACAACACGCTGCCCGCGGAACTCTCTACCTTGGTAAAGGCGTGGGACGCCCGCCCGCGCGAAGAGCACTAGGAGCTGTCTGATGTCGGAAGTCGCCCCCAAGCTGCGTGAGGTCTTCGTCGAGGCGTTGGACCTCGACGGCGACGTGGACGTCGAGAACCTGAAGTACCGCGACCTCGAGGCGTGGGACTCGGTCGGCCACATGGCGCTGGTCGCGGCCATCGAGGACGAGTTCGACGTCGAGTTCGACACCGACCAGGTGATCGACATGTCGAGCTTCAAGGTCGCCGTGGACATGGTGACCGAGCTGCAGTCGAAGAATGACTGATCTGGCAGGTCGCGTCGCGCTCGTCACCGGCGGGACGCGGGGGATCGGCCTGGCCACCGTGCGCGCGCTCGCCGAGGCGGGCGCGACGGTGGTGCTCACCGGCCGCGACGAGGCTCGCGCCAAGGAAGCCGCTTCGGCGGCTGGTGCCGCGGCCGGGCTCGCGCTGGACGTCACCGACGCGAAGGCGGTGTCTTCGCTGGTCAGGGGCGTCGCGAAGGAGCACGGCAAGCTCGACATCGTGGTCGCCAACGCCGGGATCATGGAGGACGCGCTCCTCGGGATGATCCGCGAGGAGCTCGTCGACACCACGCTGAGCACGAACGTCGCCGGCACGCTGCACACCGTCCAGGCCGCGGCCCGGGCGATGATGCGCAAGAAGACCGGCTCGATCGTGGTGCTCGCGTCGATCGTCGGCGAACACGGAAGTGCTGGTCAGACGGTGTACGCGGCGTCGAAGGCGGCAGTGGCGAACATCGCACGCTCGGCCGCGAAGGAACTCGGCCGGTCCGGCATCCGGGTCAACGCGGTCGCGCCCGGCGTCATCGAGACCGACCTGACCGCGGGCCTGAGCGAGGACGCGAAGGCGGAGAACACCGGCAAGACGCCGCTCGGCCGGCTCGGCCGGGCGGAAGACGTGGCGAACGCGATCCGGTTCCTGGTGAGTGATGAAGCGTCCTTCATCACCGGCCAGGTGCTGGGCGTCGACGGAGGCTTGGTGCTGTGACGCTGTTGGGTGCGGGAGCCCGGCTGGTCGATGTGGCCGGGGGCCGCACGCTGGCGGGCGCGGAACTGTCGGCCGAGGTCGGCCGCCGGATGGAAGAGCTGGCGTCGCTGCCGACCGGCGTGGTGTTCGCGCGGATGTCGGTGGACCTGCCGAGCGTGCTGACCTACCTCGGCGCGTTCGAATCCGGCCGGGCGATCGCGCTGATCGACCCCGCGCTGGACGCCGACGTGCTGGCCGGACTCGTCGAACGCTTCCGACCGGCGGCCGTGCTGTCCGCTTCGGGCGACGCGCCTGCCGGGTACACGACCCGGGGCGACGACTGGATCCGCGACTCCGCCGAAGGTGTCCCGCCGCACCCCGACCTGGCCGTGCTGCTCCCGACCAGCGGATCCACCGGCAATCCCAAGCTCGTCCGGCTCTCGCGCCAGGCGATCCTCGCCAACGCCGACGCCATCGCGCAGGTGCTGCACATCACCTCCGACGAGGTCGCGCCCACCTGCCTGCCGCTGCACTACAGCTACGGCCTGTCGGTGCTGAACTCGCACCTGGTGCGCGACGCGACCGTCGTCATCGAGCCGTCCGGCGTGCTCGGCCGCGGCTTCTGGGACGCCGTGAACACCTACGGCGTCACGTCCCTCTCGGGCGTCCCGTACCACTACGAAATGCTGCGGCGGCTCAAGTTCGACCCCGCGAAGTACCCGACGCTGCGCACGCTGACGCAGGCCGGCGGGAAGCTGCGCGACGACCTGATCGCCGAGTTCAACAACAAGATGCTGGCCGTCGGCGGCCGGATGTACGTCATGTACGGCCAGACCGAGGCCGCGCCGCGGATGACGACGGTGCCCGCCGAGCGGCTGGCCGAAAAGCTCGGTTCCGCCGGGCCGGCGCTGCCAGGAGGCAAGTTCGCCGTCCGCCGGGACGACGGGTCGGAGACCACACACCCGAAAATTGTCGGTGAGGTCGTCTACCGTGGGCCCAATGTGATGCTGGGTTACGCGGACGACGAGTCCGGCCTGGCCAAGGGTGACGAATACGGCGGCGTGCTGGCCACCGGTGACCTCGGGTACCTCGACGAAGAGGGGTTCCTGTTCATCACCGGCCGGCTCAAGCGCATCGGCAAGGTCTTCGGCAACCGCGTCAGCCTCGACGACCTCGAGCAGGCGGCCCGCACGGCGGCGGTCGGCATCGACGTCGTGGCGGCGGTGCCCGCCGGCGACAAGGTCGTGCTGTTCGCGGAGGGTGTTGACAAAGCCATCTGCAAGGACGCGTCGAGGGCGCTGGCCGAGCGGCTGCACCTGCACGCCAGCGGGTTCGACGTGCGCCCGATCGACACCGTGCCGCTGCTGGCCAGCGGCAAGATCGACTACCGGTCATTGGAGGCGAAGGTATGAGCGTGTTCACTCGGTCGCAGGCCGACCGGGAGGCGTTGCTGCTGCCTGAGCTCGCCGCCCTCACTGCACACCATCGGGCGAACTCCGAAGGCTACGAGCGGATCCTGTCGTCGCTCGGAATCGCGCCGGACGCGTCCTTTGCCACGATCGCCGACCTGCCGTGGCTGCCGGTGCGGATGTTCAAGACACACGACCTGAAGTCCGTGCCGGACAGCGAGGTGTTCAAGACCCTCACCTCCTCCGGCACCACCGGCGCCGGCGCGTCGCGGATCTACCTGGACAAGGAGGCGGCGGGCGCGCAGACCAAGCAGCTCGGCGCGACCCTGCAGGAGGTTCTCGGCGGTGAGCGGCTGCCGATGCTGATGGTCGACACCATCGGCATCATCAAGAACCGCCGCTCGTTCTCCGCGCGCGGCGCGGGTGTGCTGGGCATGGCGAACTTCGGTCGTAAGCACACGTACGTGCTCGACGAGAACGACCAGCCGGACGTCGAGGCCGTCAAGAAGTTCCTGGCCGAGTACGGCGACAAGCCGTTCCTGATCTTCGGCTTCACGTTCATGGTCTGGCAGTATCTCTACGAGGTCGCGCGGGACAACGGGCTCGACCTCTCGAACGGCATCCTCATCCACTCCGGTGGCTGGAAGAAGCTGATCGACCGCGCGGTGGACAACACCGAGTTCCGGCGGCGCTTCAAGGAGGACACCGGGCTCACCCGGATCCACAACTACTACGGGATGATCGAGCAGATCGGCACCGTGTTCCTCGAGGGCCCGTCCGGGAACTCGCTGTACTGCCCGGACTTCGCCGACGTCGTGATCCGCAACCCGGAGACGTGGGAAGAGCAGCCGGTCGGCGAGCCGGGCGTGATCGAGGTCGTCTCGACGCTGCCGCGGTCCTACCCCGGCCACGTGCTGCTCACCGAAGATCTCGGCGTGTACAACGGGATCGACGACGGTGACTGGCCCGGCAAGCACTTCTCCGTGCTCGGACGGCTGCCGAAGGCCGAGGCCCGCGGCTGCTCGGACACCTTCTCGGGAGCGGCGGCGTGACCACTCTGACCCAGCGTTTCCCCGCTTCTTCCGGGATCGAGGCCGGCGACCTGGTCGACGAGCTGCGCGCCGAGCCGCCCGGCGGCCGGTTGCGCGTCGGCGACCCGCGGGTTGTCGAGTTCGTCACGAAGTTCGCGCGCAAACTGCTGGCCCCGGCCACCGCGCGCCGGTTCCCGGAGCTGGCGTCCCTCGGCTTCTTCCTGCGCAAGGGTGAGATCGCCAAGGCATTGTCCACTTTGGACACCAGTGGTGGCGCGCTGCGGTTCCCGCGCGGGCTGGTGTTCCACGTGCCGCCGGCCAACGTCGACACGATCTTCGTCTACTCGTGGGCGCTGTCCGCGCTGGCGGGCAACCACAACGTCGTCCGGGTGTCGTCGCGCTCGGCCGGTGCCGCCGAGGCGGTGCTGGAAGCGCTGAACGCTGCACTGTCCGAAGTGGACCCCGATACGGCAGCGGCCATCACCGCCACCCAGCGCATGGTCACCTACGACCGCAGCGACGAGGTGAGCGGCGCCCTGTCGCTCGCCGCCGACCTGCGTGTCATCTGGGGCGGCGACGGCTCGGTCGCGGCCCTGCGCAAGTACCCGCTCGCGCCGCACGCGCGTGACCTGACGTTCCCGGATCGCTCGTCGTTCGCCGTCGCCTCGGTGGCGGGCTGGCAGCGAGCGTCCGAAGCGGAGCGCCGCGCGGCCGCCGAGGGCTTCTACAACGACTCGTACTGGTTCGATCAGGCCGCCTGCTCGTCCCCCCGCGCGGTGTTCTGGGTCGGCGACGAGTCCGGCGCGCAGGCCGCGGGGAGCGAGTTCCGCACCCTGCTGGCCGAAGTGCTGAAGACGAAACAGCACGTCACCGAGCCGGCGATGGCGGTCCAGAAGCGCGTCTCGGCGTACGGCGCGGCGGTCGACGGGCTGGTCAAGGAGATCGCGTTCGACGGCAACGGCCTGGCCACTCTGGAGCTGACTGATCCGGCGATCATGCCGCGCGAGTGGCTCGGCGCCGGCACCTTCGCCAACGCCCACGTGTCCTCTTTGTCCGATCTGGTGCCGATCGTCCTCCGGAAGGACCAGACGGTCGGCCAGTTCGGCTTCAGTGCCGACGAGCTGACGGCGTTCGCGTACGAACTGGCCGGTCGCGGAGTCGACCGGATCGTGCCGTTCGGGAGCGCCCTGACGTTCTCCGCGGTGTGGGACGGTTACGATCTGCTGTCCGAGTTCAGCCGCCTGGTCACCGTGCAATGAGGCTTATTCAGCCGTCGGCCGCCGCATGACTTCTGCGGTGATCAGCACCATGCGGGCGGGCCGCGGCGGCCTAACCAGAATAAGCCTCAGACCTGAGGAGATGCGCCGATGACGACACTGGAGTCGCCTGAATGGGAGACGCCGGCTGCCAAAAAGCAGCCGAAGTCCACCAAGGCGAAGATCCTCGACGTCGTCCGGTGGGTCGCGATCCTGCTGGTCATCGGCTTCGCGGCGAAGCAGCTCGCGTCGAACTGGGGCGAGTTCTGGCACACCCTGAGCGACGTCGCCTGGCAGTCGTCGCTGCTGAGCCTCGTTGCGCTGGTCGCCGCGATCATGGTGTCGACCTGGGGCTGGCAGGTGATGGTCGACGACCTGGGCAAGCCGATCGGGTACGCCCGGGGCGCGCAGATCTGCCTGGTCGGCTCGCTGGGCAAGTACGTGCCGGGCTCGGTCTGGGCGTACCTGCTGCAGATGGAGCTGGGCCGCAAGGCGGGCCTGGCCCGCGCCCGGATCTTCACCGGCTCGCTGATCCAGCTCGGTGTCGGCGTGGTGTCGGCGCTGGTCGTGTCGCTGCTGGCGGCCCCGGCGGTGTTCAGCAACAGCCCGCGCGCGCTGTGGCTGTTCGTGCTCATCCCGGTCGGCCTGGCGATGCTGCACCCGAAGATCCTGACCTGGGGCACGTCGCTGGTCCTGCGGATCCTGCGCCGCCCGCCGCTGCAGCACCCGCTGAGCTGGCGTGTGGTGGGCAAGGTCTTCGGCGCCTCGACGGCGGCCTGGTGCCTCCAGGGGGTCCACCTGTGGCTGCTGGCCAACTCGGTCGGCGCCCCGGGCTTCAGCGGCTTCGTGTTGTGCGTCGGCGCGATGGCGGTGGCGATGACCGTGGGCACGTTCGCGTTCATCCTCCCCAGCGGGGTGGGGGTCCGCGAGGTGGCGCAGGTGGCGGTCCTGACGGCCAGCGGCCTGACGGTCGGCCAGGCCACGGCGTTCGCGGTGGCGTCCCGGGTGATGTTCACGGTCGCCGACCTGCTGACGGCCGGCATGGCCGCGGTGGCCGCCCGCTCGACCCGCCCGGCGGTCACGTCCGCCTGACCGGGTTGTCCACCGGCTGTACCCAAGTTGTCCACAGGGCTTACGCACATGTGGACAAGTGTGTCGGGAATTAACCCGATCTCACCGCACCAGGCGATAGATCACCGCATCCGAGTTGCGGTACGCCTCCTGCAAAAACGGTTCTCCCGCCAATCCGATCAACCCGGGCTGATAAGGCTTCCCCGGCACGGTTGACGGCTTCCCCAAAATCACCCAACGGACGTTCAACCGCTTGACCGCCGCCCGCACCACCGCGTCCGTCGAATAGTCGCGGAACCGGTCCGCCAGCACCAGCGCGTCCGTGGGCGGCAAAGTCTGGTCGTAATGCGCGGCCACCGTCCGGACGCCTGAGAGCGCGTACGTCCAAGCCGTCCCGTCGAACCGGTCGTTCATCGCCCAGTCGCCCGGCGCCGCCAGCTTCCCGAGCTCCACCATCGCCGACGCCTCACCCGGCGTCACGCCCAGCTTCGACGGGTCCGCGGCCTGGTAGCCGGTGTAGACGCGCGCGCCGTTGGAGCGGAAGTACAACCCGTTCGAGAGCACCACGAACCCCAGCAGGACGACCGCGGCGACCGCCACCGCCGGCACCCGGGACGGCAGCCGGTCACGCAGCCAGGCCTGCGTCGAGGCCAGACCGTGCGCCGCCAGGACGCACAGCGGGATCGCCGCCATCGAGAAGAACCGGTACGGGTCGTCCCACCAGGGCCGGGACAGCGTCATCACGATCGGCTCGTTCGACGACGCCACGGTTATGTAGGCCAGGCCGGTGACCGCCGCCGTCAGGCCGATCCAGCGCAGCGCGCCCGCGCGCGCGAAGAACACGAACCCCAGGAACAGCGCCACCGACAGCCAGATCTGCGGGTGCGGTTCGACGTGCTGGAAGCCCAGCAGTGCGCCCAGCGCCGTCGACGCGCGGTACTCGTTCGGCCAGCCGTAGTACGGCACCGCGCTCGTCGCCAGCCCCAGCGCGCCGAACAACTGCAGCCACGCCACCAGCAGTGACACCGCCGCGATCGGCAGCAGCGCCAGCAGGTCGCGGCCGATCCGGCGCCACTGCGAAAGCCAGCGCTGCACCAGCAGCGGCCCGGCGAACAGGATCGCGCCGAACAACGTCGACGAGTGGATGCACAGCAAGCCCACCGCGGCCAGCACCAGCACCAGGCCGGTGTCCGGCGCGACGCGCTCCAGGTAGCGCCGCAACGCCACCGCGGCCAACGGCGTCAGCGTCACACCCAGTGCGAACGGCAGCAGCGGCCCGCGGTCCATCGACTCGTAGACGCCCATCACCGGCGCCACCGCGGTCAGCGCCACCGCACCCGCCAGCACCGCGCGGCCGCGGAACTCGCGCACCAGCGTCACCAGGGACAACGCGAGCAAACCGGGCAGCAGCACGGTGTTCGCGTCCAGGACTTCCGGGATCGACGACCCGCTGAGCCGGTAGGTCACCGCCGCCAGCAGGTGGTACGCGTTGGGGTAGAACACCGGCGCCGCGTCGCCGTACCAGTTCACCTGGCCGGTGCCGAACAGGCTGCCGTCGCCGGTGTCGGCGATGTAGCGCACCGCGTTGCCGTGGTACACCGCGTCGAAACCCTGCGGCAGCGCGCCGATCCGGCCTAGCCCCCGCATCGTCGCGTAGAGACCGACCGCGGCCGCGAAGAGCAGGCACACCACCACGGCCAGGTGCCCGCGCCGTGCCCACAGACCCGGCTCCGGTTCCGGCGGCCGGCGCCGCACCGTCAGTTTCCGGACACCAAAAGCGATCGCCGCGAACACCACCGTCGAAAGCGCGTAGGTCAAGGGTGTGAACGACCACCCGAGCGCGGCGGTCCACGGTCCGGTCAGCCCGCCGACGGCGTAACTCAGCAACGGCGCCAAACCGGCCAGGGCCCACCCGCGCAAACCGGCGGCGAGACCGGTGAACAGGCCCGGCAGGGCGATGACGAGAATGGCGACGGTGACGGAGAGCACGGTGGAGAGTAAGCCGACAATGCCCGGCCGGACGCTCCGGGGTTGACGGTTTCATCGGGACAATTGACAAATATCTCTTCGTTACACCCGATCGGGTTATATTGGTGAGTGTAGTTCCCTGCTTGACTGGCGCCGGCGGAGCGATCTTCAGAGGGGGCCGGGTGGTCTACGCGGTCGTGGTGGCGTGGCTGGTGCTCGCCGCGATCGTGGTGCTGACCTGGGGCCGCCTGGATACCGACCGCGGCTGGCGCGGCACCGTCGTCGCCCTCACGCTGGGTCTTTCACTGCTCCACCAGCTGTTGTTCGCGACCGTCACCGACGACGCGCTCGTTTCGTTCCGCTACGCGCAGAACATCGCGGACGGCAACGGCCCGGTCTTCAACCCCGGTGAACGCGTCGAGGGTTACACGAACTTCCTCTGGTTGGTGTTGATCGCACTTCCGCGGGCCGCATTCGGCGCGGATGTGCAAACGACCGCCGTGGTGTTCGGAGTTGTCTCGACACTCGGTTGTGTGCTTATTTCCTACTTTCTGGTGAACCGGATCGTTGTGCTGGCCACGCCGGACGGCGCCGAGCCGCGCCCGGCGATCGGCGTTGCCGCCGCGGTGCTCACCGCGAGCGCCGGCGGCCTGGCCGTCTACGGGCCGTCCGGCTCCGAGGTCCCGCTGTTCGTGCTCCTGGTCCTGGCCGTCTGCTACTCGCTCGCGGCACGCCGCCCGGTCGTGGCCGGCGTGCTCGTCGCCTTCGCCGTGATGACCAGTCCGGAGGGGCTCGTCGTCGCCTTCCTGGGCGAGTTCTGGCTGCTCGGCGCCGCGCTGAAGAAGAAGCACAGCTGGTGGGCACCGGTGGGGTACGTGCTCGGCGCGCTGGTGTTCCTGATTCCCCGGCTGGCCTGGCGGGCGACGTTCTACCAGCACTTCCTCCCCGCGCCACTGGCCGCGAAGCTCGGCGGCCCGCTCGGCTCGCAGGTCGCCGCCGGCTGGCCGTACCTGTCCGGGTTCGCCTTGGCGCACCAGGGTTTCCTGCTCCTCGGCCTGGTCGCGGCGGTCGGGTTGCTGCTGCGCCGCAGCAAGGGTGTTGCGATCGAAGCGCGCGCCCTGATCTGGCTGCTGTTCGCGACGGTGGTCGGGCTCGCCGCGGTCGCCGTGCCGGCCGGCGGCGACCTGGGGCCGTCGTGGCGGCTGCTGGTCCCGGTGCCGCCGCTGCTCGCCGTCGCGTCCGTCGCGGTGTACGGCGTGCTCACCGCGGACGTCGAGGCAAAGCCGGCGCCCCGGCCGAGGGCGTGGCCCGCCGCGACACGGCTGGTCCCGGCCACCGCCTGCGGGCTGGCCGGGATCGCGGTGCTCGTCTCGGTGTTCAGCCCCGAGATGCTCGACCGCGTGCGCGACTGGCGCACCTACGGCTCCGAAATCGCCGAAATCGGCGGCTGGCTCGACGAGTACCTGCCGCCCGGGTCGGTGGTCAGCGGCACCGCGCCCGGCGCCCTCGCCGTCCACGGCGAGCAGCTGCTCGTCATCGACGTCCTCGGCCGCACCGACGACCACATCGCCCGCGAGGGCCGGCACGCCGACGGCGTCGCGACCGACTACGACTACGTCGTCAACGGCCGCCGCCCGACCGTCGCCGTGCCCGCGGACGGCGGTTACGCCGATCGCCAGCACTGCACGATCGACCCGGTCTACGCGGGCAAGTACCAGGTCGCCACGTTCCGGCGGGTCGGTACGCCCTACTGGGTCGCCGTCTACCCGCGGGCGGAACAGGCGAAGTCCGTGGTCACCGACCTCGACCAGGGCCCGGACTTCCGCTACGTACCCTGTCCTTCGTGAAGCTCGAGGTCCCGAAACGGCAGCTGGACGCCGAGGCGCTGCTCGGACTCGGGGTGTTCGGCGCGTCGCTCGCCCTGTTCGTGGTGCGGTTCCTGGTGCCGCGCCCGATCGCGATGTCCAACAACGGCGACGGCGCCCGCGTGCTGTGCGGCGCCGGGATCACCTGGCACGGCGGGCCCGAGCCGTTCATCCACCTCGCCTACAGCGCGGACCCCGGCGCGGCGCCGTGCCGGCCGACCTACCTGCTCACGCAGGGCTGGCTCGCGGACGTCGCCGTCCGGCTGGGCGGCCTGGTCGGCGTCCACGGGACGTTGAGCCTGGTCGTGCTGGGCCTGCTGAGCAGCATCATCGCCGCGGCGGCGATCACCACGATCGTGCTCGGCCTGCCGCACGACCGCCGGGCGCGGCTCGCCGTGGCGGCCGGGCTCCTGCTGGTCGTCGCCGATTCGGCGTTCTTCGGGTACTTCGCCGCGGTGCTCGGTGAAGGCGCCGCGTTCCTCGGCCTGCTGCTGGTCGCCGGCGGCCTGCTGCTGACCGCCCGCGAGGGCCGGTGGAGCTACGCGGGCATGGCGGTGGCGCTCGTGGGCGGCGTGCTGGCGGTCAACGCCAAGGTCCAGACGCTGACCATCCTGCCGATCCTGGTGCTGGCGATCCTCCTGGTCCGGCCCGGCACCCTGCGCGGCGCGCGGCGGTGGGCGTCGGCGGCGCTGGTCATCGGTGCTCTCGGCGCCATCACGCTCTACGCGCAGCAGAGCGTCGAACCGGCCGTCGCCCCCGACGGCACGCTCGCCGCGCGTCCCGGCGACGACTCGCGCGAGATCAACGTCTTCAACTCGATCTTCCTGAACATCGTCGACGGCAAGCACGACACCCAGGCCGACCTGGCCGAGCTCGGGCTGCCGCCGTCGTTCGCGCAGTACGCGGGCAACGGCTGGTGGCACCCGCACCCGGCGCGGACGGACCCGAGCTACGGGCAGTACCGCGGGCAGCTGAGCCGCCGGAACGTCGTCACCTACTTCGCGACGCACCCGGGCCGGACGCTGGAGGTGCTGAACCGGGCCGCGACCGACCAGCTCACCGCCCGCCCGGACTACCTCGGCAGCTTCGACCAGTCCGCCGGTTTTGCGCCGCACGCGCAGGAGTACCGGGTGCCGGTGGTGTCGTGGCTGACCGGCCTGATCGCCCCGCTGGGCCTGTTCGTGCTGGTGCCGATCTGGCTGTTCGTGCTGGTCAGGGCGTGGTTCCAGCGTCGCGAGCCGCTCGGGGTGGTGCTGGCGTTCCTGCTCGCCGTCTCGCTGACGCAGTTCGGCACGGCCGCCCTCGGTGACGGCATCGAAGGCATCAAGCACCAGTCCGTTGCGCTGTTCACCGTCCTGCTGGCCGTCGTGCTGGCGATCCCGGTCCGGCGGCGAGCCGTTCGGACCGCGTGAGCTACGCCCGTTTTGTGTTCTTCCCCGCTGAACCACCGGCCGTAACCTACGGTCCCGTAACCTGGCGGAATGGCTGACTTCGTGTACCCGCCCGTGATCGGAGCGGCCCGGGCGATGTTCCGGGTACTGGACAACCGCATCCGGGTCGAGGGCGCGGAGCACATCCCGCGCACCGGCGGCGCGGTCATCGCGTGCAACCACGTGAGCTACCTCGACTTCATCTTCTGCGGCCTCGGCGCGCGCCCGGCCAAGCGGCTGACGCGGTTCATGGCGAAGCAGGAGATCTTCGACAACAAGATCGCCGGGCCGCTGATGCGCGGGATGCACCACATCCCGGTCGACCGGTCCGCGGGTCTCGCCTCCTACCGCGCCGCCCTCCAGAAGCTGAAGGACGGCGAGGTGGTCGGCGTCTTCCCGGAGGCCACCATCAGCCGGTCGTTCACCGTCAAGGAGATCAAGTCCGGCGCCGTCCGGATGGCCGCGGCGGCGGACGTCCCGGTGGTGCCGATGGCGCTGTGGGGCACCCAGCGGCTGTGGACGAAGGGCCGGCCGAAGGACCTGACCCGCCGGCACGTGCCGATCTCGATCCTCATCGGCGAGCCGATGCACCCCGCGAAGGGTGACGACTGGGACGTCGTGACGAAGGAGCTGCGCGACCGGATGAGCGCGCTCGTCGACCGCGCCCAGGCCGAGTACCCGGAGCAGCCCGCGTCCGACGAGGAACGCTGGTGGCTGCCCGCGCACCTGGGCGGGGCCGCGCCGACCCCGGAGGAAGCGGCCGAGCTCGACAGGCTGTGACAGCCGGGGGCCTCCGCCACTCGGACCCCCGCAAGACGGTCAGAACCAGCGCTCGAGGACCTGCGCCACCCCGTCGTCCCCGGCCGGGCCGGTGACCTCGTCGGCCACCTCGAGCACCGCCGGGTGCCCGTTCTCCATCGCGACGCCGTGGCCGGCCCACCGCAGCATCTCGACGTCGTTGGGCATGTCGCCGAAGGCGATCACCTGCTCGGCCGCGACGTCGAAGCGCTCGGCGACGTCGGCGAGGCCGGTCGCCTTGGTGATGCCGTGCGCGGAGATCTCCACCAGGCCGCCCGACGACGAGTAGGTCACGTCGACCTCGTGCTCGAACAGCGAGTTCACCGCGTCGGCCATCTCCGCCGACGACATCCCGCGGTGGCTGACCAGCAGCTTGATCGCCGGGTGCCCGAGCACCTCGGCGCGCGGCCCGGTCCGGCCTTCGCCGTCACCCCACGGGTTGTGGTAGTCCGGCTCGATCACGAAGTTGCGCATGTCGTGGTCGACCGCGCCGGTGCTGACCCGCTCGGACGCCAGCCGGCAGCCCGGCAGCGCCTTGTCGAGCGCGCTCGCGATGTCGTGCAGCAGCGTCGGGGCGAGCAGGCCGTGCACCTCGACGATCTCTTCGGTGCCGCAGTCGTAGAGCACGGCGCCGTTCGCGCACACGGCGTACCCGGTCAGCTCGAGGGGCTTGGCGATCGGGGCGATCCAGCGCGGCGGCCGCCCGCTGGCCAGGACGAACGGCACCCCCGCGTCGATCGCCCGGCGGACGGTCGCGATGGTGCGGCCGCTCAGGGATTCGGAGGGGCCGAGCAGGGTGCCGTCGACGTCGGACGCGATCAACTGGGGTCTCTCCACCTCGCCATTGTCCCTGACACGTCCGGGTGGGCCGCCGCCCGTCCGTGCGACTGCCGGTGGTTCCCGATAACGTCCGGCGGTGTGCGAGTAGGCATCGTGATTCTCCCGGAAGATCGTTGGTGGGCCGCCGAGCCGAAGTGGCGCGCCGCCGAGGAATACGGCTTCGACCACGCGTGGACGTACGACCACCTGGGCTGGCGCAACCTCGTCGACGGGCCGTGGTTCTCCGCGGTCCCGACGCTCACCGCGGCGGCGATGGTGACGTCCCGGATCCGCCTCGGCACGTTCGTGGCGTCGCCGGTCGCCCGGCACCCGGTGCCGTTCATGCGTGAGCTGGTCACCCTCGACGACGTCTCCGACGGGCGGTTCGTCCTCGGTGTCGGCGCGGGGGTCGACCACCTGCACTACGACGGCGCGGTGCTCGGCGCGCCGGAGCTGTCGGCCAAGCAGCGCGCGGACCGGTTCACCGAGTTCGTCGAGGCGCTCGACGGGCTGCTCATGACCGACAAGTTCGACTTCGACGGCGAGTACTACCGGGCCCGCGAAGCCCGCAACCTGCCGGGCACGGTCCAGCGCCCGCGCCTGCCGTTCGTGGTGGCGGCGAACGGCCCCCGCACGATGACGCTGGCGGCGCGCTTCGGCGCGGGCTGGGTGACCACGGGCAAGGGCGGCGCGACCGAGGACGAGTGGTGGCGCGGCATCAAGGAGCTCACGCAGGTCTTCGACGAGCGGCTCGACGCCGTCGGGCGCGAGCGGGCGAGCATCCAGCGTCACCTCAGCCTGGACGCGTCCCCGGTGTTCTCGCTGAGCAGCGTGGAGGCGTTCCGCGACGCCGCGGGCCGGGCGGGAGAGCTGGGCTTCACCGACGTCATCGCGCACTGGCCGCGGTCGTCGTCGCCGTACGAGGGCCGCGAGGCCGTGCTGGAGCAGGTCGCCAGTGAGGTCCTGCCGGAGCTGCACGCCGGCTGATCACTAAGCCGAACGGGTGACATCCGGGCGGCCGGGAAACCGATTGCCGTCCTCCCGGCGTCCTTCAAAGCAGACGTCAAGGATCACCCCGGGGGTGGTTGGGGGACGGGAGGCCCTCGTGGCCGCGGCACGGGGCGCCGCGGCCACGAGGGCTCTTTACTTCACGATCCGGTAGATCACCGCACCCGGGTTCCGGTACACGACCTGCAGGAAGTCGTGCCCGTCCAGGTGCTGCAGGCCCGGCGCGATCGGGGTGTCACGGCGGATCGTGCCGCTGCCGATCAGCACGTAGTGCACGTTCAGCCGCTGCGTCGCCGCGCGGACCTGCGGGTCGCTGTCGTAGTCGCGGAAGTGGCGGGCCAGGTAGTCGGCGTCGAGGGGGACCACGCCGGCGTCGTAGTGCGCGGCCACCGGGTGGACGCCGGTCAGGGCGTACATCCACGCCGTGCCGTCGAGGCGGTCGTTGAGCACCTTCTGATCGGCCGGGATGCCGAGGGTGGCGAGCCGGTCCATGGCGTCGATCTCGTCCGCGCTGACCGGCGGGACCACCTCGCCGGGCAGGCCGTTGTAGTACAGCAGCGACACCGTCTTGGCGTTGGCCGCGCGGTAGAACCCGCCGGTCAGCACGCCCATCGCGACGACCAGCAGCACCGCCGACGCCAGCCCGACCCGGCCGGTCAGCCACGGCCGCGCCCGCACCCACGCACGTCCGCTCGCGACCTTCGCCAGCCACTGCTGGGCCTCGCTCATCCCGTGCGCGGCGAGCAGGCACATCGGGATCGCGGCCAGTGCCATCAGCCGGAACCGGTCGTTCCACCACGGCCGCGACAGGCTGATCACCCAGTCTTCGCCACCGAAGCACGCGACGACGATGAAGAGCGCCGACAGCACGATCGCCGAGAGCCCCACCCAGCGCATCCGCCGCAGCCGGACGAGCGTGAACACGCCGAGGGCGAGGAACACCGTCAGCCAGATCTGCGGGACCGGCAGCACCTGCTTGAACGTCGCCAGCATGGCCAGCGCCTTCCACAGCGGCATGTGCGAGCCCCACGCGTGGTACGGGTACGACCCGGACGTGAAGGAGATCGCGCCGAGGATCATCGGCGCGGCCAGCAGCCCGGCCGCCACCATCACCGGCACCATCCGCAGGACGTCCCCGCCGGCGACCCGCCACGCGGCGCGGCGTTCGGGCACACCGTCGACGGCGCGTCCGCGCAGCGCCCGGTACCAGCGCTGCACCACGACCGGGAGCGCGAACAGGATCGCGCCGAACAACGCGCTCGAGTGCGCCGCGAGCAGGCCGGTCGCGCTCAGCGCCAGCACCGCGCCGGTGTCGACACCCGGCCGCACGACGAATCGCTGCAGGGCGACCACGGCCAGCGGCGTCAGCACGATGCCGAGCGCGAACGGCAGCAGCCCGCTCGACACCGATTCGTACGCGCCCGTCGTCGCGCCGCCCGCGACCAGTGCGGCGCTGCCGGCGAACACCGCGCGGCCGCCGAGCTGGCGCACCAGCGCGACCATGGCCAGCGCGAACAGCCCGGCGATCGGCATCGTGACGGCGTTCAGCGTGACCGGGATCGACGTCCCCGACAGCTGGTAGACCAGCGCGCCGACCAGGTGGTAGGCGTTCGGGTAGAAGGAGCCGTCGGGGTACCAGTTGAGCGTGCCCATGCCGGTCAGCGAGCCGTCGCCGGTCTCGGCGATGTACCGGATGCCGTTCGCGTGGAAGACGGTGTCCCAGCGCTGGAACACCGCGGTCGTCCCGCCGCGGCCGGAGACCACCACGGCGATCGACACGCCCACGGCGATCGCGACGCAGGCGCCGACGGCCAGGTGCGCCCGGCGCGTCCACGGCACCGGCGGCTCCTCGGCGCCCGGCGTCATCCACCCGCGCGCCACCGCCAGCCGGCGCAGGCCGTAGAGCACGGCGGCGAGCAGCAGCGTGCACGCGGCGACGCTCAGCGCGCCGTACGGCACGTGCACCATCGCCAGCCACGGCCCGGCCAGGCCGGTGATGGCGTAGCTGAGCAGCGGCGCGAGCCCCGCGAGGGCCCACCCGCGCAGGCCGGCGGCCCACCCGGCGACGCCGCCGGGCACCGCGAGCACGGCCAGGTAAGTGACCACCGCGGTGAAGTAACTCCAGAAGTCCTCGGGTGCAGGCACTGCTTTCCAGGTGTGTCGTAGGCCGAAATGTGATAGTCGGGTGCGGGCCGGGTTACCGGACTGCGTACCCTCGACGCCCGTGAGCGCGCACACGAACCCCGCCAAGGTTACTGAAGCCGATTTTGCTGGTTACGACCTCGTCATCGTCGGGTCCGGATTCTTCGGCCTGACGATTGCCGAGCGAGCCGCGGCCGAGCTCGGCAAGAAGGTCCTCATCCTCGAGCGGCGCAGCCACATCGGTGGCAACGCGTACTCGGAGGCCGAGCCCGAGACCGGGATCGAGGTGCACAAGTACGGCGCGCACCTGTTCCACACCTCGAACAAGCGCGTCTGGGAGTACGTGAACCGGTTCACCCAGTTCACGAACTACCAGCACCGGGTGTTCGCGCGGGTCAAGGACCAGGTCTACTCGTTCCCGATGAACCTGGGCCTGATCAACCAGTTCTTCGGCAAGTCCCACACGCCGGACGAGGCCCGCGAGCTGATCGCGAAGCAGTCGTCGGAGTTCGAGACCAGCGCCGCGCAGAACCTCGAGGAGAAGGCCATCTCGCTGGTCGGCCGTCCCCTCTACGAGGCGTTCATCCGCGGGTACACCGCGAAGCAGTGGGAGAACGACCCCAAGAACCTGGGCGAGAACATCATCACGCGCCTGCCGGTCCGCTACAACTTCGACAACCGGTACTTCAACGACACCTACGAGGGCCTGCCCGTCAACGGGTACACCGCGTGGCTCGAGAAGATGGCCGAGCACGAGAACATCGAGATCCGGCTGAACGTCGACTACTTCGACGTCCGCGAGCACATCCCGGCGGGCACCCCGACCGTCTACACCGGGCCGCTGGACCGCTACTTCGGCTACTCGGCGGGCCGATTCACCTGGCGCACCGTCGACTTCGAGTCCGAGGTCGCCGAGACCGGTGACTTCCAGGGCACCTCGGTCGTCAACTACAACGACCAGGAAGTCCCCTACACCCGCATCATCGAGTTCCGGCACTTCCACCCGGAGCGGGACTACCCCAAGGACAAGACGGTCATCTTCCGGGAGTACTCGCGGTTCGCGAAGGAAGAGGACGAGCCGTACTACCCGATCAACACCCCGGAGAACCGCGAGAAGCTCGAGGCCTACCGCGAGCTGGCGAAGACCGAGGCGCGCGAGCGGAACGTGCTGTTCGGCGGCCGGCTCGGCACCTACAAGTACCTCGACATGCACATGGCGATCGGGTCGGCGCTCTCGGCGTTCGACAACAAGATCGCCCCGCATCTGACCGACGGCGCGCCGCTCGACGGGTCCCTCGATGCTTGAGAAGGGCGCCCCGACGGGCGAGGTCGCTGTCCTCTCGAAGGCGCAGGGCTTTCTGAAGAGTGACGTTTCGGTGAAAGCCGCGCGCGGCATGTCGCACTTCGGCGAGCACGCCATCGGCTGGTTCGGCATCGGCCTGATCGGCGCCGTGGTCGACAAGAAGCGGCGCAAGGACTGGCTGGTCGCGTCGGCCGGCGTCGTCGGCGCGCACGCCGCCTCGATCGCGGTGAAACGCGTGGTCAGGCGGCCCCGACCGGACCACCCGAGCGTCGAGGTACTGGTCGGCACGCCGAGCAAGCTGAGCTTCCCGTCGTCGCACGCGACGTCCACTACGGCGGCGGCGGTGCTCTACTCCGGATTGACCGGGCGTAACCTGGTGCCCGCCCTGGTACCGCCGATGCTCGCCTCGCGGCTCGTACTCGGCGTTCACTATCCGACAGACGTTCTGGCCGGTGCGGCCCTCGGGGGGCTCGTCGGTGGTCTGATACGACGGAAGCTGAAGAAGAACCCATGAGCGAGACGACCGAGCAGCGCAACAGCGACGAAGCGGCCGTGACTCCTGAGGCGCCGGAGACCCCGGTGACGGCGGAGACGACCACGGCGACCGCCGTCCGCGGGCCGTTCGGCCTGGTCGGCGGCGTCATCAAGACGGCGCGGCCGCGCCAGTGGGTCAAGAACGTGCTGGTCTTCGCGGCCCCGTTCTTCGCCTTCTCGAAGTCGACCGACCGCACGGGCCTCCTGCTCGACGCGATCGTCGCCTTCGTGGCGTTCTCGCTGGTGGCGAGCTCGGTCTACCTCATCAACGACGCGGTCGACGTCGAGGCCGACCGGGCCCACCCGACCAAGCGGAACCGGCCGATCGCGGCCGGGATCGTGCCGGTCCCCGTCGCGTACGGGGCCGCGGTCGTGTTCTTCCTGGCCGGTCTCGGCGTGTCGTTCTTCGCCAGCTGGCAGCTGGCGATCGTGCTGGGCGTCTACGAGGCCGTCCAGCTCGGTTACTGCTTCGGCCTGAAGCACCAGCCGGTGGTCGACCTGGCCATCGTCGGCTCGGGCTTCCTGATGCGCTCGATCGCCGGTGGTGTCGCGGGCGGCCTCGCGCTCTCGCAGTGGTTCCTGCTGGTCACGGCGTTCGGCTCGCTGTTCATGGTGGCCGGCAAGCGCTACGCGGAGATCATGCTGTTCGAGCGCACCGGCGCGAAGATCCGGTCGTCGCTGAAGAAGTACTCGGCCAGCTACCTGCGGTTCGTCTGGGCGACGTCGGCGGCGATCCTGATCATGTCCTACTGCCTGTGGGCGTTCGAGATCCGCCAGACCGAGCACAACTCGGTGTGGGCGCTCATCTCGATGGTGCCGTTCGTGGTGGCGGTGCTGCGCTACGCGGTGGACGTCGACGGCGGCATCGCGGGCGAGCCCGAGGAGATCGCGCTCAAGGACCGCGTGCTGCAGGTGCTCGGCGCGACCTGGGTCGCCACGCTGTTCCTCTCGTTCTACCTGTGACTCATGGCGGATCGACAGGTTCGTTTCAGGTGACACACAGCTGAGCGGCGCACCCTGAAGTGGTGGGGGCGGGCAGTGCGCCCGTCCCCGTGACCAGGGGAGCCACGATGAACGACCAGCCGCGCGAAGAGAAGGCCCCGGAGGGGGCCGACCACCCGACCGGCGAGCAGCCCACGGCCCAGGCCGGCGCGGCTGAGCAGCCGACCGTCGAGCAGCCGACCACGCAGCAGCCGGCAGCCGCCGCGCCGGGACAGAGCGAGCCCGCGACTCAGGCGGCTCCCGCCGCTGCGCAGGCCCCGGCCGGGAACACCTTGCCGAACGCCGGGCCGCCGGCCGACCAGACCGCCGTCCACGGTCAGCAGCCGCCACCCGCCCCACCCACGCCGCAGCTTTCCCAGCCCGGCCCCGGCCAGGTCTACGGCGCCTGGGGCCCGCCTCAGGCCGCCCAGCGGCAGCCGGGCGGCTTCCGGCGCTTCGTCGGGCACCGCGCCACCCAGCTCGTCGGCGTCGGCGTCCTCGGCCTGCTGATCGGCGGCGGCATCGTCGGCGGGATCGCCGCCGCGACCAGTCACGGTCCTCGTGATGGCCGCCCCGGCATCCACCGCCAGTACGACGGCCCGAACGGCAACCAGGGCTTCGACGGCCGTGGCCCCGGCTTCCCGGGCCGCGGCGGCGGCAACTCCGGCAACTCCGGCAACACGGGCGATTCTGGCTCCGGGAACGGCATCTGATCGCTGTGGTCTGAGCCACCTGCACCGCGCTCAGATCACAGAATCATCACGAGCAGAGTACGGTGTTCGTGATGCGAAGCGCCTCCGCAGAACTCCCGAAGGTCGCCGGTGCGCTGCCGGCGGCCCTGCCCGTCGCCCGTTCGTGGGCCTTGCCGGCGGGTGCCGCGGTGGCTTCCGCGCTGGTGTTCGCCCTGGTCAGCAGCCATCTCATCGATGACACCTACATCACGCTGTCCTACGCGAAGAACCTCGCCTTCCACGGCCACTGGGGCCTGATCGAGCAGGGGACGGCGAACACCGCGACGTCACCGCTGAACGTCCTGGCCCTCGGCGTGGTCACGTTCGTCGTCCGCGACGCCGTGCTGGCCGCCGGATTCGTCTTTGTCGTCGCGCAGGTGCTGCTTGTGCTCGGCCTGCGCCGGCTGGGCGAGCGCAGTGGGCTGCCGGCGGCGTTCGCCCCGCTGACGTTCGGGCTGCTGCTGGTCAATCCGCTGCTGTTGTCGTCGATCGGGCTGGAGGTCGCGCTCGGCGCCACCGGTGTCGTCTGGACGCTGGTCTACGCGGGGGAGCGGCACGCGGGCCGGCTCGGCGTGGTGATCGGGCTGCTCGCCCTGGTCCGGATCGACCTGCTGCTGATCGCGGCGGTGCTGTTCGCGGCCCGCCGCGAGTTCTGGACGGGCATCTGGCGGACGGCGTTCGCCGCGCTCGCGGTGACACTGCCGTGGTTCGGGTTCAGCTGGGTGGTGCTCGGCTCGGCCGTGCCGGACACGCTCGTCATCAAGATCAGCCAGCAGTCGTGGGGGCCGTTCAGCTTCACCAACGGCCCGCTCCTGTACTGGCGCACCTTCCCGGTCGAGGCGACGCTGTCGTTCCTGTCGCTGCTGCTCGCAGGCGTTGCGGGCGTGGTCTGGGTCGTCCGGTACCGCCACGGCTCCGAGATCGCCCGCCGCCTGACGCCGTTCGCGGCGCTCGCCGTCGCGGGGGCCCTGCACTACGTGGCCTACAGCCGCCTCGGTGTGCCGCCCTACCACTGGTACTACGCGCCGAGCATCATCGGCGCGACGATCTTCCTCGCCGCGTGTGCTTCGGCGGTCCCCGAACGGGTGCGCCGCGGCACGTGGACGGCGGCCGGCGTGGTGCTCGCGGCGAGCGTCGCGGCCTACGCGATGCCGGGCCTTCCACGCCAGTTCGCGCCGATCACCAGCAACCACGCGTCGACCACCGAGTACCGCGAGATCGGCCACGAGCTGGCGGCGATCGCCCACGGCCGCAAGGTGGAGACGGCGGGCGAGGTCGGCGCGCTGGCGTACGCGTGCGACTGCGAGCTGGTCGACGAGTTCTCCGACCGCGGCGCGGTCGACCCGGCGATCACCGAGACGAAGCGCCGCAGCGGCGACGTCGGCCGGGCGCTGCTGGAGGCCAACTTCCACAACTTCGACCACAGCGTCGCCCCGATCAGCCCGGACCTGATCCTGACGACGACCCGCCGCGCCCCACCGCCGACGGCGCTGGCGAGCTGGCGGATCGACTCGCCGTGGATGGGCACGCAGAACCTGTACCTGATGCCCGCCCACGCCGCCGGCAGCTGAGCTTCAGCTCCGGACGGCGGTGACGTCCAGCGTCAGCGTGAACTCCCGGCCGCCCAGCCGCTTCCCGTACGTCAGGCCGAACGCGAACCGGTCGACCACCGTCGCCGCGCGGGCCGAGAAACCCTCCGGGGACACCTGGACCGCGTCGATCGCGCACCGGACGCGGCCGGCCGTCCCGCGGACCGTGACGATGCCGTCGAGCTGCCACTTCGGCCCGGCCGCCACCGGCCGGCCCTCGGTGAACGTGATCAGCGGGTGCTCCCGGCCGTGGAGGAACCGGCGCGACTGCAGTTCGGTGTCACGCAGCCGTTCGCCCGTGGTGAGGCCGGTCGCGTCGATCTCGGCCGTCACGAGCGACTCCGTCACCGGGTCGGCGACCACGACCACCCCGCCCACCAACGGAAACGTGCCGTCCACAGTGGACATCCCGAACAGGTGGGTGCCGGACACGCCGATCCGGCAGCGCGCGGGGTCCAGCCGGTACTCGCCCGGCGGCGGGATCTCGATCATCGGCGTGCCCACATCCGGTTCATCGTGCCCTCCCGCGCGAGCAGCACCTGGGTGACCACCTGGAGCACCACAAAACTCGCGATGGAGAGCACCGTATCGAGTCCGGGCACCACGTCCACCGGGAACGTGTAGGCCATGACGATGCTGAGCCCGCTGTGCACGAGCCCGCCGACACCCCAGACCACCGTCAGGACCTGCCACACCCGCCGGAACGACGGCGTGTCCGCCCAGCGCGCCTCCAGCTCGTCAGTGCGGCCGGGCAGCAGGGCCAGCGTGGCCTGGTACGTCGTCGGGCGGCGGCCGATGCGCAGGCTGGCCAGCATCCAGACGCCGATCAGCACGCTGAACCACGCCCCGCGGACCAGCTGCAACCGCGCGTCGCCGGTCAGCAGCGACGTCACCAGGCCGAGCGCGACGATGAGCAGCACGAACACACCCATGCCGTCGACCCGCCGGTGCCGCACCGCCAGGTAGAGCACCCGCAGCGCCGGCGGGAGGCCGCTCAGCGTCAGCGCCCAGATCGGCGCGACGTCGAACGCCCGCAGCAGGTAATAACCGCCGACCGGCGCGGCGATGTCGCAGAGCAGCGCAAGCAGCGATTTCCCCATGCCTCAGAGCATCGCGGGCGGGCGCGGCCGCCACCATCGTCGAGGCGGTGGTCACGCATCCACCGTCCGGTTGATGCCCATCCGCTGCCGCGTCACCTTCACGCCGAGCACCACGGTCCCGATCGTCAGCACGGTGTCGAGGATCGGCACGACGTCCACCGGCAGCGTGAACGCCATCACCACGACGGCGCAGGCCAGCAGGACGCAGCCGGCGCCCCACCAGAGCGTCGCCGAACGCCATCGCTGCCGGAACGGCGCCGAAACGCCCCACAGCCGTTCGAAGTCGCCGGCGCGGGCGGGCTGGAGGGTGCACACCGCCCGGAACAGGAACGGCCGGCGGCCGACGAGCAGGCTCACCAGCATCACCACGCCGAGCGGCAGCGTGATCCAGGCGCTGCGGACGAGCAGCAGCCGGGCGTCACCGGAGAACACCGCCACCGCACTGTTGACCAGCAGCACAGCCAGCACGAACGCGCTGACCGGGTCGATCCGCCGGTGCCGCGCCAGGACGTACCCGGTCCGCAGGGCCGGCAGCACGGCGCCGGCCAGCAGCGCCCACAGCGCGTCGACGTCGAAGGAGCGGAGGACGTAGTACAGGGCCATCGGGAGGGCGACGTCGCGCAGGAGCATCGTCAGCCCGCCACGGTCGCTCGTCGTGGTTGTCATGGTGACAGTCTGTTTCGACGGTCGCCACGACACATCGGCGTGCGGGCGGGGCCCGGATGGAACCCCGCCTCAACCCGGGGGTGGAGAGATCAGACGGGGAGCTTGCGGAAGATCGGCCGCGGAACGTGCCGCAGCACCGACATCACCAGCCGGAACGGCGCCGGCGCCCAGATCAGGTCCTTGCCCGCGCGAGCCGCCGCGACGGCCTGCTCGGCCACCTGGTCGGCGTTCTGGGTCAGGGGAGCGTCCTTGAGGCCGTCGGTCATCTTCGTCCGGACCTGGCCCGAGCGGACGACCGTCACCTTCACGCCGTGCGGCGCGAGAGCCTCGCCGAGGCCCAGGTAGAAGCCGTCGAAACCGGCCTTGGTCGAGCCGTAGACGAAGTTGGAGCGCCGGACGCGCTCACCGGCCACCGAGGACAGCGCGATCACCGTGCCGTGGCCCTGGGCCTTGAGCTTCTCCGACAGCGCAACGCCGACCGACACCGCGGCGGTGTAGTTCACCGTCGCCGCCTCGACCGCCTTCGCGTGGTCCTGCCAGAGCTCCTCGGGGTCGCCGAGCAGGCCGAACGCCACCACCGCGACGTCGATGTCGCCGTTCTCGAACGCCTTGTCCAGCACGCCCGGGTGCGACGCCAGGTCCTTCGCGTCGAAGTCGACGGTCGAGACCTCGGCGCCCTTGTCCTTCAGGCGCTGCGCGGCCGCGTCCAGCCGCGGCGACGGACGCGCCGCGAGCACGACCCGCAGCGGCTTCTCGGCGAGGTACTTCTCGGCGATCGCCAGCGCGATGTCGGACGTGCCGCCGAGCAGCAGCAGGGACTGGGGGTTGCCAACAGCGTCGATCACAGCTCGAGCCTCCGGCTCATGTCAGAGGCGAAAACGCCTTCGGGGTCAACGGCGGCGCGCACCTTGCGCCACTCTTCGAGGCGCGGGTACATCTTCGCGAACGTCTCGGGCGAGGTGCGCGAGTCCTTCGCGGTGTACAGCCGGCCGCCCAGCTCGAGGACGTCGTCGTCGAGCTCCTGGCAGAAGCGGCTCAGGCCGTCCTTGATCGGGAAGTCGACGCAGACCATCCAGCCGGGGTGCGGGAACGACAGCGGTGCCGCGTTGCCCTCACCCATTCGCTTGAAAACGTTGAGGAAGGACACGTGCCCCGACTCGGCGATCTTCTTGACGATCTTGCGCAGCGGCTCGGCCGCGCCCAGCGGCGTCGAGAACTGGTACTGCAGGAAACCCTTCGAGCCGTAGGCCCGGTTCCACTCGCCGAACATGTCCAGCGGGTGGTAGAAGGCCGTGAGGTTCTGCACCACGCCGCGGGCTTCCTTCGGCGTCTTGCGGTAGTAGAGCTCGCCGATCGTGCCGAAGGTCAGCTTGTTCGCGAGGCCGTTGGGGAAGACGTCCGGCAGGGTCGCGAGCTGCGGGGCGTCGAACTTGAGCGGGTTCGCGCGCAGCTTCGGCGGCAGCTCGTCCAGCTTCGCGAGCGAGCCGCGGCCGAAGGCGGCGCGGCCCAGCTTCGAGCCCGTCGAGATCGTGTCGAACCACGCCGACGAGTACGTGTAGTTGTCGTCGGAGCCGTTGCTGACCAGCTCGAGCGTCTCGTCGAGGTTGTTCGTGCGCTCGTTGTCGGCGAGGAAGTACGCCGTCTCGGTCTTGGTCATCCGGATCGTGGCCCGGGTGATGATGCCGGTCAGGCCGATGCCGGCGACGGTCGCCCAGAACAGCTCGGCGTCCGGGCCCTCCGGGGTCAGCGTGCGGACCTTGCCGTCCGCGGTGACCAGGTCCATCGACACGACGTGGTTGCCGAAGCTGCCCGCGCTGTGGTGGTTCTTGCCGTGGATGTCGTTGGCGATCGCGCCGCCGATGGTCACCTGGCGCGTGCCCGGCAGGACCGGGACCCACAGGCCGTACGGCAGCGCTTCGCGCATCAGCTGGTCGAGGCTCACCCCGGCGTCGAGGTCGACGAGCGCGCTGTCCGGGTCGATCGAGTGGATCCGGTTCAGGGCCGTCATGTCGATGACCAGACCGCCCGCGTTCTGCGCCGGGTCGCCGTAGGACCGGCCGAGGCCGCGCGCGATGACACCGCGCTCGCCGGCCCGGGTCACGGCCCGCGCGATGGCTTCGACGTCTGCGGTGCTCAGCACGTCGGCGGTGGTCGGTGCCGTCCGCGCCCAGCCCGTGAGCGTGCGACGCTGTGTCTCGGGTGCTTGGGTCACCCGACCAGGGTAGCCACGCCGAACGACGCCCGGAACGTGACCCTGAAGTGCTCGCTTCTACACTTTGCGCATCAAGGCACAAGCGCCCGCGCGGGTGACCATGACTCAGGCAACGAGGTAAAGCAGTGGTGGCGACCGATCCGCAAGCCGACATCGCAGCTGCTCAGCCGTCCTCCATCGGACTGCTCGGGCAGCTGATCCGCTTCGCCCTGATCGGCGGCTTCTGCGCCCTGGTCGACCTGGGCACGTACACGTTGCTGACCCAGGTGGCCGGGATGGCCACTTCACCGTGGGTCGACGTCGCTCGCGCTATCAGTTTCATCGTGGGCACCACCACGGCGTTCTTCCTGAACCGCAAGTTCACCTTCTCCGGCGGACGGCGCGACGGGAAGGCGCAGGTCGGCTCGTTCGTCCTGCTCTACACCGTGACGTTCTTCGTCGCGGTCGGGGTGAACCAGCTGATGTTGCAGGTGCTGCCGGAGTCCGCGTGGCAGCACACCCTGTGCTGGGCCGTGTCGCAGGCGACTGCCACGGTGATCAATTTCGTGATGCTCAAGTGGGTCGTCTTCCGCGAGCCGTCGACCGAGGAGAACTGAGGAACTCAATGCCCGGTAAAACAGCCACCCCGGCGCCGACCACCACAGCCGGCGCGGCCGCCGAGACGCGGTTCACCGAGCACACTCCGCAGGGTCGCTTGACGGCGCAGCGCGGGCTGTACGCCGGCCCCGCGCCGATCGTGAGCAAGGACCTCTACGCCGAGCTCGAGTGGGGTTCGGCCGTGCGGGAACGTGCGGTGATCACCCTCGAGCCCGCCTCCAAGGTGTCGGGCAACACGTACTTCGGCCGCTTCCCGGCCTCCTACTGGCAGCGCTGGTCGACGGTGACCGAGGTGTCGGTCGAGGCCGTCGTCACCGGCACCGGCCTGCTGTCGATGGGCGCCTCCGACGTCGAGGGCGAGCCGCGGGTCGTCGAGGCCGAGCAGGTCGCCGACGTCAAGCAGCACAAGGTCACCCTGACCGGCAAGCTGGACAAGTTCTACGACGGCGGCGCGCTCTGGCTCGACCTCGAAACCGAGGGCGGGCAGACGCTGCGTGTCGAGCAGGTCCGCTGGACGGTCGAAGCGCCGGAGAAGATCCGCCCGACCGCGGTGACGATCTGCACGATGAACCGCGCCGACGACTGCCTGAAGAACCTCCAGGCCCTCGCGGCGGACGTGTCGTCGCTGGACACCCTGGACGCGATCTACGTCGCCGACCAGGGCACCGACCTCGTCGAGTCCCGCGACGGCTTCGAGCAGGTCGCCAAGGACCTCGGTGACAAGCTGCACTACATCAAGCAGCCCAACCTCGGCGGCGCCGGCGGTTTCACCCGCGGCCTGTACGAGGTGGCCGGCCACACCGCCACCGAGCACGCGAACGTCCTGTTCATGGACGACGACGTGCTGCTCGAGCCGGACCTGGTGATCCGGATGACGGCGTTCTCCAACCGCGCCGCCAACCCGATCATCGTCGGCGGCCAGATGCTGAACCTGTTCCACCCGAACCAGCTGCACGTCGGCGCCGAGTACGCCCGGCTCAACACCCTCGAGCCCGGCCAGCCGGTCGAGCACTCGCTCACCACCGCCGACCTGCTCGGCGTGGACGAGGAGACGCTGAAGCCGAACCGCCAGGAGCGCCGTCTCGACGCCGGTTACAACGGCTGGTGGTCGTGCCTGATCCCCTACGAGGTCGTGCAGGCCACCGGCTACCCGATGCCGTTCTTCTTCCAGTGGGACGACGCGGAGTACTCCTACCGCGCCCGCGCGCACGGCTTCCCGACGGTGACGCTGCCGGGTGCGGGCGTGTGGCACGCGGACTTCCACATGAAGGACTGGGACGAGTGGCACCGGTACTTCAACCTGCGCAACTCGATCATCACCGCGGCGCTGCACTCGCCGTTCAACCTCAACCTGCTTTCGCGGGTGCTGCTGGCCCAGCTGGTCCGTTACCTGCTCGGCATGCAGTACGGCCTGTCGGCCACGCTGATCAAGGCCGTCGAGGACTTCCTCGAGGGCCCGGAGGTCCTGCGTGACGGCGGTGTCGAGGCGATGAAGGAGATCCGCCGGATCCGCGACCAGTACCCGGAGACCAAGCGCCACAAGGCCACCGACGTCCCGGGCATCGCGTCCAACGACATCGGCATCATCAACAGCGCGCCGCGGCCCAGCATGCAGCGCCTGGTGCTGATCAAGCGCGTGCTGGACCGCGTCCTCGGCCGCAGCCGTTTCGGCCTCGGCGCGGTGCCGATCGACGAGGCGAACTGGTGGCACATCGCCCTGTTCGACACGGCGGTCGTGACGGACGCGAACCAGGAGGGCGTCCGCGTCCGCTCGTACGACAAGGTCAAGATGTTCGACCTGGCCAAGCGCGGTGCGAAGGTGGTGCAGCGGCTTCGCAAGGAAGGCGCGGCGGTGCAGGAGCAGTACAAGCGCGCCATGCCGGAGCTGACTTCGCGCGAGAACTGGCAGCGCCTGTACAAGCTCTGACCACAGGCTCACGAAGGCCGTCTCACGCTCGTCGTGAGGCGGCCTTCGTGCGTCAGGAGTGCATGCCGAAGACCGTGGACTTCCGGTTCAGGTCGTCGACGTAGGCGGCGGCGACGTGGGCGAAGTTGATCGCCACCGCCGCGCCGTCCTTGGTGGTCACCGTTTCGACCGCGCCCGTCTTCACGAGCTCGGCGAGCTTGCCCGTCAGCTTCGCGGATTCGTCGGTCTTCAAGGCGAACAGCAGCGGTTCGCCGCCGGTGGCGAGGTGGAGCACGAGTGCGGGTTTCGGGTCAGCCATGCCTCCATCGGACCAGCGGCGATCTTGCGCTGACAAGCGGTTTCGCTGTAGGCGCAGCATCCGGCTGCGGGCGGGGCACGCCGTGGACTACCGTTTCCGGAGGCCAAGGAACCCGCGGGGGGAAGACAAGATGCCGCACTCGTTCTCGCTGTCGCTGGCGGCGGTGGACATCCTGCTCGAACAGCTCGGGCTGGGCCGCGCGCCGACGCCGTTCGAAGTTCCGCACGTCGGCACGACCGTCGAGCAGCGGGCGATGATCCGCGACGCCGTCGTGCGCGACCTGTCCGGCCGCGGGCTGTGGAGCCGCGGCCGCCTCGACGCGGACGCCGAGCTGGCGCTCGCCACCTTCGTCCGGGGCAGTGTGGTGATCAACGCGGCGGCCGAGCTGGGCGACCGGCACCTGTTCGCCCGGGTCGCCACCGACGGCCAGTTCGCGGTGCTCGCCCGGCAGGAGGAGAACCTCATCGTCTTCGAGGAGGTCCGCCCGACCGGCATCGTCCCGGCGATCGTCGACCTGCTCCCGCTCACGCCGGCCGCGCCCGGCCAGTCCGTCACCATCTCGCGCCCGGCCGAACAGCCGCGCCACCAGCGCCGCGACGACGTGTACGACCCGTTCGCCGGTGTCAGCGGCCCGCGCTCGCAGAGCAGCAGCGGCGGGCCGCAGCTCCGGATGATCGAGCGTGTCTTCCAGGAGCCGAAGAAGCGCGTCGGGCAGTTCACGGCCGTGACCCGCGGCGGCACGTTCCCGCCGCTGGCCTGGTTCGACACCCCGTCCGGCCGCTGGCTGATGTCCTCCCGCGCGGCCGCCGACGGCCAGCGCTGGATCACCTACGCGCCGGCCGACAACGCACGGCTCGCCCAGCAGCTCTACGCCCAGCTCGACGGGCAGTTCTGACCTTCGGGAACCGCTCGTCGCGCGGCTGCGTCACAGCTGAAGATCGGTGAACGGCCGTTGCGCAGGGTGCCCGGCTAGTAGACTCCCGGGTGCACACGCACGGGTGAAGTGATTCGGGGTGGAACAGCGATGCAGATGGCTGACGGCGGGGGCGGCGGCACGTTCGCGGACGTCATGAACCTCGGCGCCATTCAGGGTGTCACGGCGGAGACCCAGAAGCTGGTCGACGCGGCCAAGAGCGGCGGCTTCAAGATCACCCCGGAAGGTGTGAAGCCGATCCGGGACGCCCTGACCGACCTCGTGAACGGCCTCGCCGACGTGCAGGCCACGAGCTACTTGCTGGACCAGAACCCGCAACTCGGCAACCACCCGTACGGGCACTCCGTCGCCAAGCACGACTCGACGGCCGCCAGCAAGGCGACCGAGGTTCTGGAGCAGCTCAGGCGGGTCGCGCAGCAAGCGGACGAAGCGCTCGCCAGGGCCGCGGGCCTCTACAAGGAGACGGAGAACCAGGCCTTCTCCGCTCTCCAGACCAAGCAGGCTTGAGGTATGACGAAACTTCTCGTACGGGTTCTCTTTCCGCTCGTGGCCGGTGGCGCGCTGCTCGCCGGGTGCACCACGACGCAGGGGGGAACGGCGTCACCCGCCCAGTCCTCTTCGGCCAGTGAGCCGGCGGCGCCGGAAAGTCCGGCTGCCGGGGGCGGCGGGACGCAGTCGATCACCGATGCCTGCTCGCTGCTGGAAGCGGGTGACCTCAGCGGCTACGGCGAGTTCAAAGACCCGGTGCAGGGCACGACCGGCGACGTGCGCACTTGCAGGTACCAGAAGAAGATCACCTCGGCGAGTGACAACGCCACGGTGGTCGCCGTCAACGTCCGCGACACCGCGTCGGTCGCGCAGGTCAACGACACCGGCGGCGGCCTGGTCGACAAGGACGTCAACGGCCGGAAGGCGAAGGAGGCGCCGGGTGGTGCTTCCGTGGCGGCCTGCACGCTCGCCCTGCCGGTGGGAGATGCGTCGCGGGTGGATGTTGCGGTGACCGGCGCCGCCTCGGCGGACGAGGCCTGCCAGGTCGCCGAGGCGGTCGCGAAGGCCGTCGAGGCGCGGCTGCCGAAGGGATAGGGGAACCCAGATGACGACGCAGAAGCAGCCGCCGCCGATCAAGACGCCGGCGGAAGTCGCGGACATGGCTCCGGCTGACCGTGACGCCTACCTCCAGGCGAAGGCCGAGGCGGGTGTCGACCGGAACGACCCGTTGTTCGGGTGGGTCCAGCGGTTCGTCGCCCAGGCGCAGGCCAAGAACCAGTCCCAGGAGGTCGGCGACAAGAACGTCGCCGACGCCACCAAGGGCCGTGACGTCGAGTACGTGCAGGGCCTGAACCCGTCGAGCGCGGACTACAAGGGCAGCGACCACACGCAGCTCAAGGGGTACCTGGACACCAACTTGGACGTCAGTCAGGTTTCGGAGCTTTCGACCGCGTACCACGACGTGCACAAGGTCTTCGACAAGTTCGCCACGTCGATGAACACCGCGGTCAACGCTTCGAAGGGCACCTGGGAAGGCAGCGCCGCCGAGAGCGCGCAGCAGTACTTCACCAGCCTCGGCAAGTGGTCCGACGCGAACTCGCAGAACGCGAAGCTCGCCTCCGAGACCATCTACGACCAGGGCCAGGCCGCGTCCACGGCGAAGAACGCCATGCCGGCGCCGATCCCGTTCAGCTGGAAGGACGAGTTCTCCAACTGGGCGACGTCGAACCCGTTCAGCCTGCCGGACAACGTCGACAAGTCCCTCCAGAAGCAGAAGGACAGCCAGGCGGCGCACGACGAGGCCGCCGGTGTCATGTCGACCTACGACAAGAACCTCTACGAGGCCGCGTCGAAGCAGCCGGCCTTCGCGCCGCCGCCCAGCTTCAGTGCCGGGGGTGACGGCGGTGACCCCAACGGCGTGGACAAGAACGGCATCAGCGACCACAACACCAACGTCACGATGCCGAACAGCAACCCGGTGAACACGCCGAACGGGACGAACAACAACTTCACCACCGGCAACGTCCCCGGCCCGAACATCACGCCGAACATCACGCCGCACATCACCGGCCCCGGCTCGACCACCGGCACCGGGATCGTGCCGGCCGGGACCACCACGCCGTCCGGGTTCACCCCGGGCTCGATCCCCGGTGGGTCGACGCAGAACCCGAACCAGTCGTTCGGCGGCATGCCGCCGATGAGCCCGATGCCGATGGGTGGCATGAACATGGGCGGCGACGAGGCCTACAACTCCAAGGTCGGCGGCGGGGGCGGCGGTCGCGGGAGCGGCAGCGGCTTCGGCCCCGGTGGCTCCGGCGCCGGCGGCAGCGCGACCGGTGCGGGCGCCGCGTCGGGTGCGGCCCGGCCGGGTGGCATCGGTGCGGCCGAAGCGGCCGCGGGCCGCGGGATGGGCGGCCTCGGCGCCGGTGGCGCGGGTGCCGGTCGCGGTGGCATGGGCGCGGGCGGCGGCATGGGCCGCGGCCAGAAGGGCGAGGGTGACGAGGACACGGAGCACTCGCGGCCGACGTACCTGGTCGAGGGTGACCCGGACGAGGTCTTCGGCACCGACATGCGCACAGCGCCGCCGGTCATCGGCGAATAACGGACAAAACGAACGGGTCCCGGGTTTCCCGGGGCCCGTTTTGTCTGTTCACGCTGGTCATGGAACCAGTAGCCTTCGCTGCGCGTCGGACACCGCGGAGGCGAGGATGACACCTGAGGAATGGCTGGCGGGCTTCGAAACGAAGATCGCCGACGTGCGCGAGAAGGCGGAGCAGTTCCGCGTCGGGCTCGAGGCCGCCGGGACGACCGTGGCTTCGCCGGACGGGACCATCCGCGTCGGCGTCGCGCCCAACGGTTCCCTCACCGACCTGCAGCTCACCGACTCCGCGCTGACCGGCAAGTCGGGCGCCAAGCTCGCCGAGGAGATCCTCAAGCTCGCGCGCAAGGCCCAGCGTGACGCCGCGGTCAACGTCGCCGCCGCGTTCGAGCCGCTCGGCGGTGACTCCGAGGCGATGCACATGGTCACCGGTTACCTGCCGCCGGAGGAGCCCGAAGAGCCGCCCGCGCCCGAGGCCTACCAGGAGCGCCGGCTCTGGCAGCACGAAGAGCCGGAAGCCGCGCCGCCGCCTCCGCCACCACCGCCGGTCCGCCGTCCGGCGCGGCCCGTCCGCGACGACGATGACGACTTCGGGGACAACACGTTCATGCGCCGGGACTGAGGGGGATCTGGACCATGACCACCGCTACTTCGGGTGCCGGCATCGTCGACACCTACGCCGGGCTCGTCGACTCGATCAAGGCCGACTCCGAGTCCGAGGGCGAGCGTGTCCTCGAGGTCTCGATCAGCGCGGCCGGCGCGGTGGTCGACACCGTCGGCGCCGCGATCGACCCGCTCGGCGCCGTCCTCAACGCCGGTGTCGGCTGGCTCCTCGAGCACATCAGCTTCCTGCGCGAGCCGCTCGACGCGCTGCTCGGCAACCCCGACGAGATCAACGCGAACGTCGACCAGCTCAAGTCCGCGGCGGCCGAGATGCACACGCTCGCTCAGGAGCACCGCGACGACCTGCGCAGCGTCGCCGAATGGACCGGCCAGGCCGCCGACGCCTACCGCGACAGCCTCACGAAGATGGCCGAGGAGCTGGAGTCGCTCGGCAAGACGCTCGACGGCACCGCGGCCGTCGCCGGCATTTCCGGAATGCTCGTCTGCACGCTGCGCGGCATCGTCTTCGGCCTGATTTCGTCGGTGATCGCCGAGCTGATCCGCGACGCGCTGATCGCGGCGGCGTCGGCCGTGTGCACCTTCGGCGGGTCGATCGCCGCGTTCTGCGGGGTCGCGTCGGCCCGCGCCGCGGCGACCGCGTCGAAGATCGCGGGCAAGATCAGCAAGCTCCTCGAGGGTTTCGCACGGCAGGGTGGCCGCCTGGCCAAGCTGCTGGAGGCGATGGAGAAGCTGACCAAGGGCCTCGACCGGTTCTCCACGGTCGGTGGCCTCGCGATGGGCGCCTACCAGGCCGCGAAGCCGTACGACACGCAGCAGCCCGCGGAGGCGTGACATGGCGACCCACCACACGACGCACACCAGCACGCCACACCACACGAGCACCCCGCACCACACGGACACGACGCCGACGCACCACGAGACGTCGGCTCCGCACCCCACCGAGCCACGCCCGGCGCACGAAACACACCCGAGCGGGGGCGGCGCCGGCAACGGGTACGCGCTGCACACGGACTCGCTCGGCACGATGGAGGGCCACCTCGGCCGCACGAAGGACAAGGTCCACGCGGTCGGCCAGACCGTGGCCGGCACCAGCTTCGGCGCCGAGTCGATGGGCGTCGTCGGCTCCGGCATGACGGGCACGCTCAACAGCGCCGTCTCGGGCGCGAAGGAGCACGTCGCCCTGGCCGGCAAGGCAGTCGACGACGCCGGCGCGCGCACGAAGGCCGTCAAGGAGCACTACCAGACGACCGAGGCGAACAACGCCTCGACGATCGCGTCGGCAGCCAAGCCGGTCGACGCACCCCCCGCGAAGACGGCCGGGGGCGGCGCCAACCCACCACCCCCGGGCTCGAACCCACCCCCACCGCATTCGCCCGACGGCGGCGGCGGAATGCACAACAACCAGGGCCACCACGCGACGGACGCCGAGCTGCAGGGCCAGTACACCCGCGACTCGATGCAGACCCGCCCGACCTCGACGGACAACCAGATCCGCGACGCGGCGAGCAGGCTGGGCTACGACCCGGACCGGCATCTGGCGATGACCCTCAAGCCGGTCACGGATCTCACGCACGCCGAGCGGGCCGAGATCGTGGCGGTGCGCAACGAGCTGAAGGCCAACCCGGGTGAGCTCATGACGAAGGTCGTGAAGCCGGAGATCGGTGAGGCCACTCTCTCGAACGAAACCACTTACGTAGATCGCCACACGGGCAGCACCGAGACGAACTACCCCACCTCAGTGGCCGGGTCGATCGCCCGCGGCAGCGACAGCGCGCAGTACGGAACTCCGCAGGAGTTCCGCGACAGGCTCGCCCTCGACGACAAGGGTGCGGGGTGGACCCCGATCAAGGCCGGGGCCAATGAGGCGTACCAGCTCCGCTTCCCGGCCTCGCGCGATTCGTCCGCGATGGAGGTCAGCTACGGCGGCACCGACCCGGGCTCGGTCAAGGACATGCAAGCGCTCTCCGGCCAGCCGAACCCGCGGCCGATGGACCCGCCGTTCCTGGGCACCGGCTACACCGGCGGAGGCGTGCCCGAGTGGATGCACTCGCCACGCGGTTATGCGGGCCGTGGTGAGATGTGGCTCGTGCACGCGGACGGGTCGGAATCGCTGGCGGGCGTGTACCTGCCCGACCGCGGCTGGTTCGACGTACGTGGCCGAGGAGGCTCCAGTGCCGGAAGTCCGTAGGGTTTCGCCCGCCGAACGCGCGGTCTACCAGGGCGAAACGTATGCCGCGGCCGAGCGGGCGCCCGACCACGTGCAGCTCTACCGCGATGGCGCTCCCTGGCAGCTGGTGCCGATCACGGACCTGGACGAGTGGTACACGGTTCGCACCTGGGGCACCTTCCTCGAGCACGAGTTCGAGGTGGTGGACGAGCGAGACGGCCGCTACTCGCTGTTCTTCATGGCCGGGGACGGCCAGTGGGCAGCACGGGTCTGGGCCGAGCCGGAAGCCCATCCGGACGTGGACTTCCAGCAGCAGGACAGGTACACGTTCATCGCCCTCGCGCCGAAGGACCGGGTGACCGGCATCCGCGAGGTTCGCACCGACATTCTCGAACCGAAGGAAACCGATGAGTCCTGACGCTCCGGCCGGCCTGGCCGGCGGCACCGTCGTCCAGCTCCCGGTCAAGCCCGGGCTCGTCGGCCTCTACCTCGGCAACGTCATCGTCCCCGGCCGGTTCGAACCCCACCGGATCCAGGGCTTCGCCGGCCGCGCCGAAGACGTCTCCGAGCTCGACACGGCCGCGATGGTCCGGAACTACGGCCTCGGGAAGATCCCCGGCTGGGGCCCGCTCGACGAGCTCTACCTGCTCCGCTTCACCGCCGGCCACACCTTCCCGTTCCGCACCTCCTACGGCGCGTCGGACCGGGAGATCGCGGCTGAGTTCGGCGTCGCCCGCGTCTACCCGCCGCCGTTCCTCGGGACCGGGTACTTCCCCGGCGTTGACCACCCGCTGCCCGAGTACGTGCTGCAGCTGACCGAACTTCCCGTCGGCGCCGAGCTTTGGGTGCGCCGCGCGGACAACACCGCAGAGCGGCTCGGGCAGTACCACAGCCGGAAGGTCGGCTGGATCCCCGAGCAGAAGGACGCGTTCGGCGAGGCCACGTTCTTCCCGCCGCCGGTGCCGCTGCCGCCGCTCGTGCGCCGTGGTTACACCGCGCGGTACCGCGGGGGCGACTTCGACGCCGAGTTCGCCGGGCCGGGCCGGGTTGTCCTGCACCCGTTGCCGGGGGCCGCCGCGCCCGCCGACTTCGGGGAGACCTACGGCTTCCGGATGAAGGCCGTCGACCAGGTCGAGCTGGACGAGCTCACCTTCGTGCGGACGCTGTGCCGGTGGCACGGCGGCACCTTCGAGGTGCTGGGCCGGCCGCGGGACACCGCCGACCTGCACCTGGTCGACGAGGACTACCTGCTCGCGCGCGACCTCGGACTGTCCGAAGTGGACTACCGGGTCTGGCGCCGGACCGTGCCGGGCGCCGAGCTCACCGACGTCCGGACCGAGTCCGTGCCGGTGCCGCTCGAAGGGCAGTTTCAGTAGCGGTAGAACTTCTCCGCCCGGCCCTGCCGCACCAGCTTCAGCCACTGCAGGAACGCCTTCGGGTCACGCTTGACACCCACGAAGTACAGTCCGAAGCGGACGATCTCCAGCGCGCCGATCTTCCGCATCCCGGGCTGGGACAACAGGTATCCGCGGTTGCGGTAGGTGTAGTAGCGCTTGACCTCGTTCTCCGGGTCCTGCGCGTGGAACTTGCCGCCCAGCATCGGCTTGAACTCGTCGGAGCCGTCCGGGTGCAGGTACTTCGTCTTCAACGACGTGCCGAACGGCAGCCCCGAACGGACCAGCCGCCGGTGCAGCTCGACCTCGTCGCCGCGGAAGAACAGCCGCAGGTCCGGCACGCCGACGACGTCCAAAGTGGACGAACGGAAGAGCGCGCCGTTCATCAGGGACGCGATGCCGGGCAGGAAGTCGACCCCGAGCTCGGACTGCGAACGCTTCCAGGTCAGGCCGCGGCGCAGCGGGAAGGCCAGCTTGTCCGGGGCGTCGATGTTGGACACCACCGGCGAAATCTCCGCCAGGTTCCGTTTTTCGGCCTCGGCCAGCAGGATCTCGAGCACGTTCTCGTCGGCCGGGCGGCCGTCGTCGTCGGCCAGCCAGACCCAGTCCGCGCCCATCGACAGCGCGTGCAGCATGCCCAGCGCGAACCCGCCGGCGCCGCCGAGGTTCCGGTGCGACGGCAGGTACGTGTGCGGCAGCGGGTAGTTCTCGACGACCTCGCGGGCCGAGTCGTCCGGCCCGTTGTCCACCACCACCAGGTGGTCGACCGGCCGGGTCTGGGCGGCGATGACCTTCAGCGAGTCCGCGAGCAGCTCGCGCCGGTGCCGCGTGACGACCACGCCGACGACCGCGCCGTCGGGCAGCTGCCGGGTCTCGCTGGTCATCATTCCCCGCCGTTCGTCGTCGCCGCCGGCTCGACGCCGAAGCGCGCCAAGGTTTCCTGGCTCATGTTCTCGAAGGGGTCGCGCCCCTTGTATGACGTGAGGACGTCCCGCAGCGAGCCCTGTTGCTTGAGGTGCCCCTCGTCCATCCAGATGGCCGAGTCGCACAGCTCGAACAGGAACTCGTCCGAGTGGCTGGCGAACACCAGGATGCCCGAGCGTTTCACCAGGTCCTTGAGCCGGTCGCGCGCCTTGTTGAGGAACGCCGCGTCGACCGCGCCGATGCCCTCGTCGAGGATCAGGATCTCCGGGTCGATCGAGGTGACGACACCCAGCGCCAGCCGCACGCGCATGCCCGTGGAGTACGTCCGCAGCGGCATCTGCAGGTAGTCGCCGAGCTCGGTGAACTCGGCGATGTCGTCGACCCGCTTCTCCATCTCCTTGGCGGTCATGCCGAGGAAGAGGCCGCGGATGATGATGTTCTCTTCGCCCGAGATTTCCGGGTCCATGCCGACGCCGAGGTCGAACACCGGCGCGATCTTGCCCTCGATCCGCGACGAGCCGCGGGTGGGCTCGTAGATGCCGGCGAGCAGGCGCAGCAGCGTGGACTTGCCGGCGCCGTTGTGCCCGACGAGGCCGACGCGGTCGCCCTCGCGCAGGTTCAGGGTCACGTCGTGCAGGGCTTCGATGATCGGCACCTTGGTTTCGGTGCCGATCTTGCCGCCGACCTTGCCGAGGACCTTCTTCTTCATCGACCGGGTCTTCGCGTCGAAGATCGGGAAGTCGACGAAGGCGTTGTGGACGTCAATGCTGACCATTTGTCACACCCAGTAGGAGACGCGAGCACGGTAGTTGCGCATCGCGACGAGCGCGAGCGCCCAGCCGACGATGGTGATGGAGCCGACCACGATCCAGTTGCCCACGGTGAACTGCTGGCCGATCAGCGGCGCCCGGACCACCTGCATGAAGTGGTACAGCGGGTTCAGCTGGATGATCGGCAGCACCCACGAGATGCTCGCGCGTGTCCCGCCGGAGAGCAGCTGGTCGACCGGCCACACGATCGGCGTGCCGTAGAACAGCAGCTGGATCAGCGAGTTGATGACCTGGGGGATGTCGCGGAAGCGGGTCGAGATGATGCCCAGCAGCAGCGTCACCCAGCCCGCGTTCAGCGCGAGCAGGAAGAACCCGGGGATGGCGAGCAGGATGTTCCAGCTCAGGCCCGGGTGGCAGAACAGCCCGGCCTGGCAGACACCGTGCGGATCGCCCAGCGAGTACCGGTTGTCCAGCGCCGAGAAGAAGATCACCAGGATCACGACGTAGACGATCATGTTGTGCGCCAGCAGCAGCGTCTGCCGCCACACCGTGCGCAGCATGTAGACGCTCAGCGGGGCCGGGAGCTGCTTGATCAGCCCCTCGTTGGAGATGAACGTCTCCATGCCTTCGGCGAGGCAGCCGCTGATGAAGCCCCAGAGGATGAAACCGGTGCTCAGGTAGGGCAGGAACACCTGGATCGGCGAGTTGAACAGCTGCGAGTACAGCAGGCCGAGCCCGAGCGCGATGACCGCCTGGCTGATCGTGATCCAGAACGGGCCGATCACCGAGCGGCGGTACCGCTGCTTGATGTCCTGCCAGCCGAGGTGACCCCACAGCTCGCGGGCGTGGAAACCGGCCTTGATGTCGGCGAAGGCGCGCGAGAACGTCTTGCTGTCCGACGTCGGCGGGGCCGAGGTCGTCACGGGTGAGTCTGCGGCCTGAACCGTGCTGGTGGCATGCACGTGGACGAGGGTACCGATGGGATGAGCGGCGTCCGGCCCACCCCGCCCCTGTGGTAGAGCTCAGGGACCCGCTACGCGGCGGCGTCACTCGTCCGTGCTGGTACTTTCTCGGCTTATGACTGCTGCTCTCGGCGCGGCGAGCTTGATGGTCAACCTGCTCGCGGCCTACGCCGACCGGCCCGACCCGCTTTCGGTGGCGGTCGTCGGCAACCAGCCGCTCCCGCCCGACCCCCAGCGGGCCAAGGCGATCGACGCCTGTGACCTGGTGATCCGGGTCAACGGGTTCGTCGTCGACAAGCCCGGCGAGGAGGTCGTCGGCAGCCGGACGCACGTGGTGGTGTTCAACCGGGCGATCCGGGCGACGCCGTACGTCTTCCAGGACTACCGCAAGCGGCTCTACCTGCTGGTCGAGCCGGGCCGGATGCACTGGGAGCCGGAGGACCTGCCGGGCTGGTGGCCCGCCGACCTCGGCGCGGTCCCGGTGTCGAACCGCGAGGTCGTGCTGCCGCTGTCGGACGCGCTGGGGCTGCCCACGCGCGACGAGCCGACGTGGTCGACCACCGGCACGCTGGCGGCGTGGATCGCGCGGACGTCGTTCCCGACCGCGCAGCTCGTGCTCACCGGGTTCTCGTTCATCGACAACCCGGACCAGACCTCGTGGGAGCACGCCGCCGGCGACTCCTGCATCGTCGGGCCGGAGCACCAGATCGCCGCCGAAGGGCGGCTGCTGGACTCCTGGACCAAGACCGGTGACACCACCCTCCTGCGCTGAACGCGCGTCCCCACTCCAGGTAAGGAACTCCCCATGGCAGTGCAGAAGCTGGGCAGAGGCCTGATCGAGCGGATCGTCCGGGTCGTCGACTTCCGCGTGGACGAGCGCACCCGCGGGCTCGCCGAGCGGGTCAACAACCTCGAGCACGCCACCGCCGACCACCGGCGCCGGCTCGACAGCGCGGAGCACAACCTCGAGCAGGCCCGTGGTGACCTGCGCTGGGCCCGCGCCGAGCTGGACCGGCTCATCCCGCACGTCGCCGCCCAGGAAGGCCGGCTGGAGACGCTGCGCGAGTCGATTTCGCTGGTCCCCACCGGTGACAGTCACCAGGTCGCCGAGGCCCGCACGCTGATCGAGGAGATCCAGCGCCAGCACGCGCAGATCCGCGCCCGGCTGGCGGGCATCTCCCGTTACGAAGACCGGCTGCGCCGCCTCGAGGACCGGGTCGAAGAGCCCGTCGCGCCGTAGGTGCGTGCCCGCGAGGCCACCGAGGCGGACGCCGAACTGCTGCTGACCTGGCGCAACGACCCCCGCACGCGGGAGTCGTCACGCTCGACGGCCGTGGTCACCCTGGCCGAGCACCTCGGCTGGCTGCGTGGGGTGCTGGCGGACCCGGACCGGTTGCTGCTGGTCGTCGAGCACGAGGATGCGCCGGTCGGCACCGTCCGGTTCGACCGGCGTGACGGCGACGGCTGGGAGGTCAGCATCACGCTCGCCCCGGAGAGCCGCGGCCGCGGCCGGTCCGGGGCGGTGCTCGCCGAGGGCGAGCGGGCGGTGCGGGAGCAGCTCGGCGTCCGGGTCGTGCTCGCCGCCGTGCACCAGGACAACGCGGCTTCGGCCGCCCTGTTCGAGCACGCCGGGTACGCCGAAGCCGCGCCTGCCGTCGGGGGCTTCCGGCAGCTGCGCAAGACTCTGGGGTGACTGAACCGTTCCACCCCGGGGAGGCACCCATGCACGACATCCGGTTCGGCGCGCACCAGATCGGTCCGGGCCACCCGCCGTTCGTGATCGCCGAGATGTCCGGCAACCACAACGGCGACCTCGACCGGGCGCTGGCCATCGTCGACGCCATCGCGGAAACCGGCGCGCACGCGGTCAAGCTGCAGACCTACCGCCCGGACACGATCACCATCGACGTCGACACCCCGGCGTTCCGGATCGGCGACTCGCATTCCCTTTGGGGCGGCGAAAACCTGTACAAACTGTACGAAAAGGCCCACACGCCGTGGGAATGGCACGCGCCGATCTTCGAGCGCGCCCGTTCGCGCGGGTTGGAGATCTTCTCCAGCCCGTTCGACCCGACGGCGGTCGAGCTGCTGGAGTCGCTGGACGCGCCGGCGTACAAGATCGCGTCGTCGGAGATCGTCGACCTGCCGCTGGTCGAGCTGTGCGCGCGCACCGGCAAGCCGCTGGTCATCTCGACCGGCATGGCGAACGTCGCCGAGATCGACGCCGCGGTCCGCACCGCACGCGCGGCGGGCAATGACCAGCTCATCGTGCTCGGCTGCACGGCGAGCTACCCCGCGTCGCCGTCCGAGAGCAACCTGCGCGGCCTGCCGTTGCTGGCGGGCCTGACGCAGACGCTGGTGGGGCTGTCGGACCACACGCCGGGCATCGGCGCGCCGGTCGCGGCCGTCGCGCTGGGCGCTGTCGCCATCGAGAAGCACGTCACGCTGGCTCGTGCGGACGGCGGCGTCGACTCGGAGTTCTCGCTGGAGCCGTCCGAGCTGGCCGCGCTCGTCACCGAGACGCACCGCGCGTGGGAGGCGCTGGGTCAGCCGGTGCTGGGCCCGCGCGAGAGCGAGAAGGAGGGCCTGCGGCTGCGCCGGTCCCTCTACGTCGTCGAGGACGTCCGGGCCGGCGATGAGGTCACGGCGGCGAACGTCCGGTCGATCCGGCCCGCGGGCGGGCTGGCCCCGGCCGAGATCACGGCCGTGGTGGGGCGCACCTTCCGCGTCGACGCCGCGAAGGGCACGCCCCTGACCTGGGACCTGATCTAGAAGAAGTCGCGTACGGCGTCGACAACGCGGTCGACGTCGGCGTCCGTCAGCGACGGGAACAGCGGCAGCGACAACTCCTGCTCGTAGTACGCCTCGGCGTTCGGGCAGAGGCCGCGCCGGTAGCCGAGGTCCTCGAACACCGGGTGCCAGTACGCCGGGATGTAGTTGACCTGGACGCCGATGCCGACCCCTCGCAGGTGCTCGAACAGCGCCTTGCGGCGGCCTTCGAGGACCTGCAGCGGGTAGAGGTGCCACACGGGATCGGCGCCCGGGCGGCTCGGCGGTGTCGCGACGCCGTCGACGTCCGCGAAGGCCGCCGTGTAGCGGGCGTGGATCTCGGCGCGGCGCTTCTTGAACTCTGCGAGCCGGGTGAGCTGGCTGCTGCCGAGCGCGCAGAGGACGTCCGGCAGGCGGTAGTTCAGCCCGAACTCGTGGACTTCCTGGTGCCAGGCGCCTTCGTCCGGGTGACGCTGCTCCGCGCGGTCGCGGACCAGGCCGTGGTTGCGGAACTTCCGGGCGCGGTCCAGGAGGTTCTCGTCCGGCGTGACGACGGCGCCGCCCTCGGCCGTCGTGAGGTTCTTCGTCGGGAAGAACGAGAACGTCGTCAGGTCGGCGATCGACCCCACCGCGCGGCCCTGCCAGGAGCCGCCGACGGAGTGCGCCGCGTCTTCCAGGAGCAGCGCGCCCGCGTTGTGGGCGATCTCGGCGAGGGCGTCCAGCTCCGCCGGGTGCCCGGCGTAGTCGACGGCGGCGACGACCTTCGTCCGCTCAGTGACCGCGGCTTGTGCCGCCTCGACCGAAAGGTTCCCGGTGTCCGGTTCGACGTCGGCGAAGACCACCTTCGCGCCGAACAGCGCGGCGGTGGCGGCCGTCGCCACGAACGTCATCGGGCTCGTGACGACCTCGTCACCCGGCTTGATCCCGGCCGCCGCGTAGGCGACGTGCAAGGCCGCGGTGCCCGAGGTGACGGCCACCGCGGGTGTGCCGCCGGTGTGCGCCGCGAGGTCCGTCTCGAACTGCTGGACCGCGGGGCCGGTGGTCAGCCAGTCGCCGCGCAGCACGCTGACGACGGCTTCGATGTCGGCGTCACTGATCGACTGGCGGCCGTACGGGAGGAAGTCACCCATACTGCTCGACCAGTTCGCGCAGCTCCTCCGCGTCCAGCCAGAGGTCGTTGGTGTCCGAGCGGTAGGCGAAGCCCTCCGGCATCGGCGTGCCGCCGGCCGGCTCCTGGTAACCCCAGCCGGCGAGGTGCGGCTGCACGACGTAGCGGTCCTTGAGCTGGACCGTCCGGCGCGCGTCGTCCGGGGCGATCATCTCTTCGTGCAGCTTCTCGCCCGGGCGGATGCCGACCTCGTGCATCTCGCCGCCCGGCGCGATCGCCTGGGCCAGGTCGACCAGCCGCATGCTCGGGATCCGCGGCACGTACAGCTCACCGCCGTGCATCTGGTCGAACGAGTCGACGACGAACTGCACGGCCTGCGGGAGCGTGATCCAGAAGCGGGTCATCTCCTTGTGCGTGATCGGGAGCGACTCGCCCTTTTCCGCCAGCTTGCGGAAGAACGGGATGACACTGCCGCGCGAGCCCATCACGTTGCCGTAGCGGACCACGGAGAAGCGCGTCACGTGCGCGGCCGCGTAGTGGTTGCCGCTGATGAACATCCGGTCGGCGCACAGCTTGGTGGCGCCGTAGAGGTTGATCGGGCTGGACGCCTTGTCGGTCGACAGCGCGACGACCTTCTTGACGCCGGTGTCGATCGCGGCCTCGATGACGTTCTGCGAGCCCACGACGTTGGTCTGGACGAATTCGAACGGGTTGTACTCACCGGTGTCGACCTGCTTGAGCGCGGCGGCGTGCACGACGTAGTCGACGCCGTGCATGGCGCGCTCGAGCCGGCGCCGGTCGCGGATGTCGCCGATGAACCAGCGCAGGCGCGGGTCGTCGTTGAACAACTGCCGGGCTTCGTACTGCTTCAGCTCGTCGCGGGAGAGCACGACCAGCCGGCTCGGGTTCAGTTCGGCCAGCGCGTAGGCGATGAACGCCTTGCCGAAGGAACCGGTCCCGCCGGTGAGCAGGATGCTGGAGCCATCCAGCTCGGACATCGTTGACCTCCGCGTTCGGGGTGGGTTGCCGTCGGCCATCATGTCACCCATGCGTGCAGCGCCCGTGGTCAACGCCGTCATCCAGGCCCGGTCGTCGTCGACCAGGCTGCCCGGCAAGGTGCTGCGCCCGCTGGCCGGCCGGAGCGTGCTCGGCTGGGTCGTCCGCGCCGCGGCGGCCGCTCCCGGCGTGGACCAGGTGGTGGTCGCGACGTCTTCGGACGCTTCGGACGACGAGGTCGCTCTTGAGGCGGCTCGCTGTGGCGCAGCCGTGGTCCGCGGCCCACTCGACGACGTCCTCGACCGCTTCGGGCTGGCGCTCGCCGAGCACCCCGCCGACGCCGTGATCAGGCTCACCGCCGACTGCCCGCTCCTGGACCCGTCGCTGATCGGCCAGCTCGCGACACTGTGGCGCGCCCAGCCGTCGCTCGACTACGTGAGCACCACGCTGGTCCGGACGCTGCCGCGCGGCTTCGACGCCGAGCTGGTGCGGGCTTCTGTGCTGACGGAGCAGGTCGCCACGGCCACCGGCGCGCACCGCGAGCACGTCACCTCGGGCATCTACTCGCAGCCCTCGCGCTATTCGTGCACCGGGATCGTGGTGAGCCCGGCGGCCGACGACCTGCGGGTGACGTTGGACACCGCCGAGGACTGGGCCCTGCTTTCCGCGGTGGTCGGCGAGCTCGGCGACGGTGTCGGCGACTGGCGAGCGGTGGTGGCGCTGCTGCGGTCGCGCCCGGACCTGGTGGTGTTGAACGCGCACGTCGAGCAGAAAAAGGTCGGCCGGTGAGGCTGCTCCTGCGCGCGGACGCGTCGGCGTCGATCGGCGCCGGGCACGTCTCGCGGGCGGTCGCCTACGCCGAGCGTGCGGTGGTGCGGGGCTTTTCGGTCGCGTTCTCGGGCCAGGTCGACAACGCGGAGTGGCTCGCTTCGCGCTTCGACGAGCTGGGCGTCGAGCGCGTGTCTTTCGACGCTTCCGGGTTCGAGGCGGTGATCGTCGACCACTACGGCCTCGGTGAACTGCGGAAAGAGGTCAACGCGGCGGGTGCGCTGCTCGTCTCGATCGAGGACGACGTGTTCGGGCGCCGTCCCGCCGACATCGTCGTCGACTCCGGCTTCGCGCCGGCTCCGCGTCCGGACGACGGCTCTGACGTCCTGCTGCGCGGAATCGCGTACGCGCCGCTGCGAGACGTCGTGCGGCACACGCGCCGGACGTCGGCTGCGCCTCCACTGCACGTCACGGTGGTCCTGGGTGGCGGCGCCGAGTGGGCGTCGACGGTCGAGTTGCTGCTTCGCGCGCTTCGCGACACGGAACTGCCGTTCGTGGCGGACGTCCTCGTGCGAGGGGAGCCGTCGCTGCCTGCCCTGCGTCCGGACCAGACGATCCGGGTCGCGGCGCCGAGCCCGGCGCTGCTGGAGCTGTTCGCGACCACCGACGTCGCCGTGAGCGCGGCCGGGGTGACGTTCGTGGAGCTGTGCTGCCTCGGCGTCCCGACGGCGGCGGTGCAGCTGGTGGACAACCAGGGCCCGGGCTACCGGGCTGCGTTGGAGATCGGCCTGGCGGCCGGGCTCGGCCACGCGGCGACTCTCGCCGACCGGCTGCCCGCGGTGACGGCGACCCTGCACACGCTGCTTTCCGACGCCTCGCTCCGCCGGACGCTGTCGGAAACAGCGTCGTCCACAGTGGACGGCCTCGGGGTGGACCGGGTCCTGGATCGAATCGAATCGCGGACCGGAACTGTCCGCGATGCCGCCTACCGTTGAGGCATGACCTCAGAGATCACGCCGTTCCGCATCAACGTCCCCCAGGCCCAGCTCGACGATCTCCGCGCGCGCCTGGCGAACACCCGCTGGCCCGACCAGCCCGCCGACACCGGCTGGCGGCTCGGGGCGCCGGTGGATTACGTGCGTGAGCTGGCCGAGTACTGGCACACGGGCTTCGACTGGCGGGCGCACGAAGAGCGGCTCAACGCGTTCCCCCAGTTCATGACGACCATCGACGGCACGAACGTGCACTTCCTGCACGTGGTCTCCCCGGAGCCGTCCGCAACACCGGTGCTGCTCACGCACGGCTGGCCGGGCTCGGTGGTCGAGTTCCTGGACGTGATCGGGCCGCTGACGGACCCGCGCGCGTACGGCGGCGACCCGGCTTCGGCGCTGACCGTGGTGGTCCCGTCGATCCCGGGTTACGGCTTCTCCGGCCCCACGCCGACGGCCGACTGGGGCCCGGACCGCGTCGCGCGCGCATTCGCGGAACTGATGACGCGCCTGGGTTACGACCGTTTCGGAGCCCACGGCGGCGACTGGGGCGCGATCATCTCGCGCGAACTGGCGGTGCAGTTCCCTTCGCGGCTCCTCGGCATCCACGTGACGATGCTGGCGTCGGCGGTCGCCCGCACCGAGGCGGACCTCGAGGACTTGCCGGACCAGGAGCTCGGCCGGCGTTCGCTGGAGAAGGGCCGCGCGTTCTCGGCTTCCGGAACGGGCTACGCGATCATCCAGGCGACCAAGCCGCAAACGCTTGCGTACGGCCTGCACGATTCCCCGGCGGGCCAGCTGGCGTGGATCGCGGAGAAGTTCCGCTCGTTCTCGAACACGTCGGTGGACCTGATCGACCGCGATGATTTGCTGGCCGACGTGTCGATCTACTGGTTCACGGAGACGGCGAACTCATCGGCCCGCCTGTACGCGGCCTTGACGGGTGGCTGGGGCGCACCGCCACCGGCCAACACGGTCCCGACCGCGGTCGCGGTGTTCCCGGACGACATCGGCCTGCCGATCCGGACCTTGGCGGAGCGAACGGACAAGATCGTGCGCTGGACGGAGTTCCCGCGCGGCGGGCACTTCGCGGCGTTGGAGGAACCGGACGCGCTGATCGGCGACATCCGCGAGTTCTTCGGTTCCTTGGACTGACGTCCGGACGCTATTCGGCTCGCTCTCGGACCGCTGCGGTGGGGATGGCGTTCTCGCCGAGGACGGCCGCGATAGGCGAGTTGTCCACAGCAGTTGTCCACATCCCCCTCGGTCTGTGGACAACCTCGCCGCGGCCCAGAACCGAGTCAACCCCGACAACAGACCAAAACAGTGAAGGCCTCCCAACCGGCAAAGCCGACAAAGGGAGGCCTTCACAAAAACCGTCAGAGGTACTGACCCGTCCCCGAAATCCCGGGCCCGTGCCCATGCCCCTCAAGCCCACCACTCGCCGAAGGCCCGGCCGGCAACCCCCGCCGCATCTGCTCGAGCTGAACCCGCGCCGCCATCTGCTGGGCGAACAGTGCGGTCTGTATCCCGCTGAACAACCCCTCGAGCCACCCGACCAGCTGCGCCTGCGCGATCCGCAGCTCCGCGTCCGACGGTGTCGAATCGTCGGTGAACGGGTGGACCAGACGCTCCAGCTCGTCGCGCAGCTCCGGCGCCAGCGAGTTGGACAGCTCCTTCACCGACGTCTGGTGGATCTCGCGCACGCGGGTGCGGGACGCGTCGTCGAGCGGGGCCGCCCGGACCTCCTCCAGGAGCTGCTTGATCATCGTGCCGATCCGCATCACCTTCGCGGGCTCTTCGATGAGCTCGCCCACCGCTTCGGCGTGCTCCGCGCCCTCGACAGGTGAGCCGTCCGGTCCGACTACCACCACGTGGGGTGAAGATTCGTGGTCGGCGTCACCCGCTGTGCCCGATTCCCGGAAGTTCGGCTCGGTCATGTGCTCCATCCTGGCTTGCGTTCAACACGCTCCGCGACGCCCGAGGGGCGTCCGTCTCCGAGCGTAGCGGCTCTCCGGCTTTCCGGTGGCTCTCCACCCAACCCCGGACGCACGGCGAAACCGCACGTCCGTACGGTGTCCCCATGGCGTTCGACGTCGCTCGTATCCGTGGGCTCTTTCCCGCGCTGGGTGACGGCTGGATTCACTTCGACGGCGCCGCCGGAATGCTGGTCCCGGAACAGGTCGCTTCGGCCGTTTCCACGGCGATGCGCGCCCCGGTGTCGGGGCCGGGCGGAGCGTTTCCGGCCTCACAACGCGCGGAAAGCATCGTGACCGCGGCCCGCCGGGCCGTGGCCGACCTGGTCGGGGCCGACCCGGCCGCCGTGGTGCTCGGGCCGAGCTCGCCGGTGATGCTGCGCCGGCTCTGCGACGCGCTCGCCGAGCGCTGGACGATCGGCGACGAGGTCGTCGTCTCCCGGCTCGACGAACAAGCCAACCTCGCGCCGTGGCAACGCGCCGCGAAGCGCGTCGGCGCGGTCGTGCGGTGGGGCGAGATCGACATCGAGACGTGCGAGCTGCCCGCGTGGCAGTACGAGCAGCTGGTGTCGGCGCGCACGAAGGCCGTCGCGGTCACGCTCGCGTCCGGCTCCGTCGGCACCCGGCCGGACGTGCCGACGATCATCGAGTTCGCCAAGCGGGTCGGCGCGCTGGTCGTGGTCGACGCCACGTACGCCGCGCCGTTCCTCCCGCTGGACATCAACGCCCTCGGCGCCGACGTCATGGTCGTGTCCGCGCAGGCCTGGGGCGGGCCTTCGGTGGGCGCGCTGGTGTTCCGCGACCCCGAGCTGATCGAACGCATCTCGTCCGTCTCGCTCGACCCGGCGGCGCGCGGTGCGGCCCGGCTCGAGCTGGGCCCGCACGCCTACCCGTTGCTGGCCGGGCTGATCGCGTCCATCGACTACCTCGCCGGCCTCGACGACGCCGCGTCCGGCTCCCGGCGCGAGCGGCTGGTCACCTCGCTCGGCTCGGCGAAGTCGTACCACGCCGGGCTGCTCGCGCAGCTGTCGACGGAACTGCTGTCGTTGCGGCACATCATGGTCATCGGCAACGCCATGCGCCGCATCCCGGCGCTCGCCTTCGCCGTCGCCGGCAAGAAGGCGCCCGAGGTCGCCGAATACCTGGCTTCGCAGGGGTTGTGCGCCTTCGCCGATGACGGCGCAGCAGGCGTCTTCGCGTCACTCGGTGTCGGAGAAGTGGGCGGCGCCGTGCGGATCGGGCTCGCCCACTACTCCAACGTCTTCGAAATCAACCAGCTCGTGCGGGTGCTCGAAGAACTGCGCTAGGACTTCGCGGCCAGCAGGATCTTCCCGAACACACTGCCCTCTTCCAGGGCGCGGTGCGCGGACGCGGCTTCGGCCATCGGGACGACCTGGCCGATGATCGGCTTGACGGCGCCCTCCGCAACCAGCGGCCACAGGCGTTCGCGGACGTCGGCGACGATCGCCGCCTTCTGGTCCAGCGGCCGGAAGCGCAGGCCCGCCGCGAACACCTCGGCCCGCTTGCCGAGCAGCGCGCCGACGTTCAGCTCGCCCTTCACCCCGCCCTGCATGCCGATGATCACGAGCCGGCCGTCGGTCGCCAGCGCGTCGATGTTGCGGCCGAGGTAGGACGCGCCCATGTTGTCGAGGATGACGTTCGCGCCGCCGGTCTCCTTGCGGAGCACCTCGACGAAGTCCTCTTCCTTGTAGTTGATGGTGATGTCGGCGCCGAGCTGGCGGCAGCTTTCGAGCCGTGACGCCGAACCCGCGGTGACCGCGACGGTCGCGCCGAGCGCCTTGCCCACCTGGATCGCGTGCGTGCCGATGCCGCCGGCGCCGCCGTGGACCAGCAGCACCTCGCCTTCGGTGAGCTTCGCGTGCATCACGACGTTCGCCCACACCGTGCAGGCCACCTCGGGCAGCCCGGCCGCGGTGATCAGGTCGACCTCGCCCGGCACCGGCAGCAGCTGCCCGGCCGGCACGACGACCTTCTCCGCGTAGCCGCCGCCCGCGAGCAGCGCGCAGACCTCGTCGCCGACGTTCCAGCCTTCGACACCTTCGCCGAGTTCCGCGATCGTGCCCGAACACTCGAGCCCGATCGTCTCGCTGGCGCCCGGCGGCGGGGGATAGTGGCCCTTCCGCTGCAGCAGGTCGGCCCGGTTCACGGCGCTCGCCGCGACGTCCAGGAGGACCTCGCCGGCCCCGGGTCGCGGATCAGCGACCTGCGTCCATTCGAGAACGTCCGGCTCGCCCGGCTCACGGATGGTGATCGCGTACATACGTCGACCGTATACCGGCCGCCGAAGTTCCCGCCGAATGACGCATTGACGTACTTCTCATATCGAACAAAGGTGAGCAACCATGTCACTCTTCCGAAAGAGATTCCTCCCTCCGGTGGCCCTGGCCGCCGGAGCGACGCTGGTGCTCGGCCTCACCCCGGCCGCCGCCGCCGTCAGCACGGTCCCCGACGGCCCCGCACTGGCCAAGCAGCTCGTCAAGAAGGTCGACGTCAACGGCGTCAACCGGCACCTCATCGCCCTGCAGCGGATCGCCGACACCAACGGCGGCACGCGGGCGGCCAGCACCGACGGCCACAAGAAGTCCGCCGAGTACATCGCCACCAAGCTCGAGGCGGCCGGCTTCCAGGTGACCCGCCAGGAGTTCCCGTTCACCTACGCGGAGACCCTGGCCGAGAAGCTCACCGCGGGCGGCGCGAACGTGCCGATCATCGCGATGGAGTACACCCCGTCGACCCCGGTCGGCGGCATCACCGCGCCGCTGTCCGTCGTCGCGGTCGACGACACCAGCGGCTGCGAGGCCACCGACTACACCGCGGACGTCGCGGGCAAGATCGCGCTGATCAAGCGCGGTGGCTGCTCGTTCGCGCAGAAGCAGGCGACGGCCGCGGCCGCGGGCGCGATCGGCGCCATCGTCTACAACAACACCGACGGCGACCTGAACGGCACGCTGGGGGACCCGGCCGACGCGAAGATCCCGACCGGTGGCGTGACGGCGGCCGCGGGCGCGCAGCTGGCGACCCTGGGCGGGCAGGCCGTGACGCTGGAGCTGCGGGCCTTCCAGGAGGCGCGGACCAGCTACAACGTCATCGCCGAGACCAAGACCGGGCGCAAGGACAACGTCGTGATGCTCGGGTCGCACCTCGACAGCGTCCCGGCCGGCCCCGGCATCAACGACAACGGCAGCGGCTCGGCGGCCCTGCTCGAGACGGCGCTGCAGCTGGGGAGCAGCCCGAAGGCGAACAACGCCGTCCGCTTCGGCTTCTGGAGCGCGGAGGAGTTCGGCCTGATCGGCTCGACCTACTACGTCGACTCGCTGAGCTTCGAGCAGCAGCTCGACATCGCGCTGTACCTGAACTTCGACATGATCGGCTCGCCGAACGCCGGGTACTTCGCCTACGACGGTGACGACTCCGACGGCGTCGGTGCGGGCCCCGGCCCGTACGGCTCGGCGCAGATCGAGAAGACCTTCGTCGACTACCTGCAGGCCGCGCGCGGGGTGGCCCTCGAAGGCACCGACTTCACCGGGCGTTCGGACTACGGCGAGTTCATCGCCGTCGGCATCCCGGCCGGCGGTCTCGACACCGGTGCCGAGGTCCTGAAGACCCCGGCGCAGGCGGCGAAGTGGGGCGGCACGGCCGGCATCGCGTTCGACCCGTGCTACCACCAGGCCTGCGACAACCTGGGCAACATCGACCGGGTCGCGCTGGACCGCAACTCCGACGGCCTCGCCTGGGCCCTCGGCGTCTACGCGACGAGCACCGAGAGCGTCAACGGCGTCAAGCCGGGCAAGGCGAAGACGGCCAAGCAGAAGGCCGCCGAACGCGGTGCGCAGCGGAACTTCTCCGCGCACGCCGTGGCCGGCGACCCGCACGCGCTGACCGCCTGAGAACAGACCGAAGGGGCCGTCCCGCCGGGACGGCCCCTTCGTCGTGCGTTAGCCCAGATTGCTGGTGGCGAAGGTGTCGCAGCGTGCCGGCTCGCCGGTCTGGAAGCCGGTGGTGAACCACTTCTTGCGCTGCGCGGACGTGCCGTGGGTGAACTTCGAGCGGTCGACCTGGCCGCCGCCGAGGTTCTCCTGGATGTAGTCGTCGCCGATGCGGGACGCGGTGTCCAGCGCCGACGCGATGTCGTCCTGCGTGACGTCGCTGATCAGCGGTTTGCCGCTCTCGGTCGGCGTGGTCGAGGCGTGGTTGGCCCAGACGCCGGCGTAGCAGTCGGCCTGCAGCTCGAGCCGCACCGAACCGGACGTCGGGCCGGTGCCGGTGCCCTTCTTCGACGTGCCGAGCAGGTTCTGAACGTGGTGGCCGTACTCGTGGGCGAGCACGTACGCCTCGGTGAAGAGGCCGCCCTGCGCGCCGAAGCGGGTCTTCAGCTCGTCGAAGAAGGTGAGGTCGATGTAGACCTCGGAGTCGGCCGGGCAGTAGAACGGCCCGGTGTCGGAGGTCGCGCTGCCGCAGCCGGTGCGCACCCCGCCGTTGAAGAAGTTGGTCGGCGCCTTCCGGTAGGTCGAGCCGGAGCGCGAGAACTGCTGCGTCCAGTAGTCCTGGACGGAGTTGACGATCGCGACGATCGCGCAGTCGTGGTTCTTGTTCGCGTCGGCGCCCGTCTTGCACTCACCGGCGAGCTTGGAGTTGTCCACCTGCTGCCCGGAGCCGACGCTCCCGAGCCCGCCGCTCAGGCCGCTCCCGCCGTCGCCGCCGATGCTGACGCCGCCGAGCTGGGAGAGCACGAAGTAGATGATGACGCCCACCACGCCGAGCCCACCACCGCCGAGCGCCACGCGGCCGCCGATCCCGCCGCCGCCACCACCGCCGCTGCCGCGCAGGTCCTGGACTTCGGAAGCGTCCAGGCCGGCGTCGTCGTCGAATCTCACGCGCAGATGGTACTGCGCCGCTCGGCACCGGGCGCGGTAACGAGCCCGGGCCGCGTCCGTCGCGCTGACGGCTGCAACCCGGGCTCTGTACCGAGGTATGTCTTTGGTCGAGCGGTTGGCCGCGTTCGGGCCGGCGTGCAGGCGCTGTCGTCACGGCTGCCGAGGCCGTGACCGGAACCAGGCCCGATCGACGCCGAATGCGTGAGGCGCATGGAAGCCCGCGCGTAGAGCTGTTCACAATCGCGCCCGGCCCGTTCGATGCCGTTCCGGTCGCGGGGACACAGCTGGGCGGTCAACCGCGAGAATCACCCGTCACGCAACCACCTGACCTCTCCCGGCGGGGGGCCGGGCCGGCACGTCACCGTTGCCGAGCCGCATACCCTGGCCGACCTTCCGCCACAAGCAGAATGCGCCTTTTCCGGCCGAGTCTCAACCTTTTCGTAACCCCACCTTCGGGCGATGTTGCGACGGTATTTTTACCGGCACGCAGTTCGGACTCGGACCGCGCGGTCCCTTGATCACCGTTCTAGGCTGCCTTATGACCGAGGAGCGGCCTGTGCGTTGGTTGAACGAAGCCGAGATGGCTGCTTGGCGCTCCTACATCGTCGCGACGCTGCGGCTGCGGCAGCGGCTGCACCGCGAACTGTCCGACCAGCACGCGGTGTCGCTGACCGACTACGAGGTGCTCGTCTGCCTGGAGTTCCAGCCCGGGCAGCGGATGCGGATGTCGGAACTGGCCGTGCTGATGGGGTCGACGAAGAGCCGGTTGTCCCACCAGGTCGGCCGGCTCGAGGACGCGGGGCTCGTCCGGCGCGTGCGCGACCCGGAGGACAAGCGCGGTGTCATCACGGAGCTGACGGACGCGGGCAACGCCCTGCTGCAGACCGCGGCGCCGACGCACCTGGAAGGGGTGCGCGAGCACCTCATCGACCTGCTGAGCCCGGCGGAACAGGCGACGATCGCCGCGGCGTTCGAGCGGGTGCTGGACCACCTGTCGGAGGTCGAGGGCTGAACCCGGGCGCGGCTACTCCGCGCCCGGGATCCGGAGCGGTAGCGGTGGGATTCGAACCCACGGAGAGGTTGCCCCCTCGCATGTTTTCAAGACATGTTCCTTCGGCCGCTCGGACACGCTACCTCGCCCCACGAGCCTAGCCGACGGAGTTCGCGGCAACCTTGGCCGTGCCTGGGACGTGCACTGCGCATGGACGCGCGACCGGAAGCCCGGGGCCCGGCCCCGACCGTGGGCTCGATCCTCTTGCTGGTGATCCTGGTGGCGTCCGTCATCGGAAGCTGGGTCGTCGTGGGCGCTCTCAGAGACCGCGCCGGCTCCGCTGTCACCACTGCGACGGTGGACCGGGTCGTCGCCCTGGACAAGGTGGTCGCGCGCGTCGACGAGCCGGGTGGCGAACGGTATCGGGACGTGCGGCTCGACACGCGGTACGACCGCCGTGAGCACCGGTGGCTCGGCCCCGGTTACGTGCGGGGCACCCGCATCGAAGTCCGCTGCCGGCCCCACGACGGCGGCGGCTGCACCGACACCGCGGGCGAGCTGTGGCTGCCGGGGGCGTGGGTCCTGGCCATTCCCGTGGCCGGGCTCGTCGCCGGGTTCGGCGGCCTGCTGCTCCTCGCCCGGCGACGGCGGGCTAGGTCCAGCTCAGCGTGAGCGCCGCGCCCTGGGCGAGGCCCGCTTCGGCGGCCGGCTTGCGGGTCGCCGGATCCAGCGGGTTGTCGCCGAACGCCGTCACCGACGCCTCGTCCGGGGTGACCAGCGTGACCTCCGCGCCCTTCGCGCGCAGGTCGTCGAGCACCGTGAGCAGTGGTTTCTCCATCGGCAGCGGGGATTCCACGCCCAGCGGCGAGACGACCGTGACCCGCGTGAAGCCGGTCGCGTAGTCCGCGTTCTCACCCGAGCGGACACCGCCGTCGACGTAACGGCGGCCGTTGATGGTCACCGCGGGCCAGACGCCCGGGACCGCGCAGCTCGCCGCCACCGCGTCGACCAGCGGCACGCCGGACGCGCGGTCGAACTGCCACGGCTCCCCGGTTTCCGCGTCCACCGCGACGATCACCAAGCGCTGCGCCGGCCACTCGTGCACCGGCAGGCGAGCCGCGATCACCGCGCGCCGGTCCGCTTCGGACACCGTGTCCGCCGCCAGCGCGAGCTTGCCCACCGCGCGGCGCACCTCAGCCGGAGAGGTGGCGCCCGTGACCGCGCCGCCGAAGTCGGCGGCGAACTGCTCGAAGTCGATTTCGGCCGGGATCTCGGGTGTTTGACGCGCCGGGTCGGTCTGGCGGGCGAGCAGCTCCTCCAGGGAAACGCCGCTGGTCACCTGCGCCGCGACCGCCGCACCCGCCGACGTCCCGACGAGCAGGTCCGCGCCGGTGAGGTCCTGGCCGTGGCCGGCCAGCCCGGCGAGCAACCCCGTCGTCCACGCGATCCCGGCGAGCCCGCCGCCGCCCAGCACCAAAGCCTGTCCGCTCATGCCGGCAGCGTATCGAGCGGGACCGACAGTTTTGGTGGATCAGGGCTGGCGCAGGGCCTTCGCGGCGATCCTCGCCTGCACCTCCGGCCGGCGCAGCGGCGGCACGGTCGCCGGCGGCTGGCGGCGTTCGGGCAGCTGCTCCAGCAGCCGCGTGGTGATTTCGGTGATCTCGGCGACGGCGGCTTCGAACGGCTCGCGCGTGGCGTCCGAGAGGGACTGGACCCCGGTCACCTTGCGGACGTACTGGCGGGCCGCGGCCTCGATCTCCTCGCCCGTCGCGGCCGGCTGGAGCCCTCGGAGGGTGGTGATGTTTCGGCACATGCCGCCCAGGGTACGACGCTTCGGAGCCCCCGATCACACGGTCGGGTTGGCTGTCCCCGGCGTCGTTGACGCTGCTGCCCGCGGTTGGGCAGTGTCGGGGAAGTGCCTCTCAGACCGCGTCCCTTCCGCTCCGCCCGTCCCGATCCCGGCATCCTCGAAGAAGCTCCGCCGGAAACCCCGATCCCGGAACAGGCCTGGCCCCGCGTGCGGGCCGACGAGCTGGTCACCCTCGTGGCACACGTCTTCGCCGCCCACGGCTTCCCCGAAGCACGCGCCCGCATCGCGGCCGAAGCGCTGTGCCACGGCGATCTCACCGGGTCGCCGGAGACCGGCGTCGCCGACCTGACCCGCGTCCACCTGCCGATGCTGGAGAACGGGCTCGTCGTGCCGCGCGCCGAGCCGTTGATGATCGCCGACCGCGGCGCCGCCGCGCTGATCGACTACCGCCGCGCGTCCGGGCTCTGGGCCGTCGGGGACGCGATGGACCGGGCGGTGACGCGGGCCGGCCGCTTCGGCGTCGGGCTCGTTTCCCTGCGTGGCATCGGGCCGTTCGGCCGGGCCGGGCACCACGCCGCGCGCGCCCTGCCGCACGCGATGATCGGGCTGGTGCTGGCCGCGGGTGGTGAGCCCGGCCAGCCGATGAACCCGCTGGGCATGGCGGCCCCGGGCGGCGCGTACCCCGAGTTCGTCTTCGACATGGACCGCTCCGGCTCGGAAGGCGCCGGGCTGACGCTGCTGGTCGAGGTCCTCGCCGGTGTGCTGTCGGGCGTCGCCGACCACGAGCACGACACGGGCCTGCTGGTCCTGGCGATCGCCCCGACCACATTGCGCAGCGCCGACGGCTTCTACCGCGCGGCCAGCGCGCTGTTCGGCAGCATGCTCGGCTGGGAGGGCGGCGCGCCGATCCGCTACCCGGGCTGGCGCGAGGCCCAGCACCTCGAGCAGTGCCGGGCGCTCGGCGTGCCACTCGGCGGGCCGGTGCGGCGCGAGCTGGACGCGCTGGCCGCGTCACTCGGCCTGCCGCCGCTGACCAGCGTGGGTTAGCGGACCAGGACGACCCTGCCGCGGTCGGGGCCCACCGCCACGACGTCGCCGTCGGTCAGCTGACGGCCGCGGCGGGTCTCGACCTCGCCGTTGACCGTGACCTCCTCCGCGTCGATCAGGTCCTTCGCGTGGGAGCCGTCTTCGGCGAGGCCGGCGAGCTTGAGGAACTGGCCGAGCCGGATCGGCTCGCCGGTGATGGGTACGTCGACGGGGTCGGTCATACCCCGCATCATGCCGGGTCAGGCGCGGGCGGTCGTCTGCCGGTAGAGCGCCTGGACGTCCGTGTCGAAGTAGCTCGAGTACGACGTGTCGGGGTCGTCGCCGCCGTACTCGAAACCGCCGATGACGCCGATCACCGTGCCGAGCCGGGTCCGCGGGTCCTGGCCGGCCACCCACGGGCCGCCGCTCGTGCCGGTCGGGAAGCCCGCGCAGTCCACCTTCAGCTGGTAGGTGTCCTGCCGGCTGGTGGTGTTCCGGCAGACGGCCGGGGTCTCGGAGTCGTCCGGGTAGCCGGTGAGGGTGATGGCCTGCTCGAACTCGCCGCCGGTGGCCAGCGTGTTCGCGCCGACCAGGCTCTCCAGCGACTTCGTCGCGCCCGTCTGGTGCGCGGTGGCGAAGCCGACGTCGAGGTCCTGGTCCGACGACGCGGTCCAGCCCGGCGCGACCAGCTCGTCGGACACCGTCCAGAAGCCGAACGGCGCCACCCCGTCGTGGTAGCCGGGCGCGAAGGTGACGCCGGTGAGGTAGTCGCCGCCCTCGCCGTCGTGGATGCAGTGGGCGGCGGTCAGCAGCACGTCACCCTGCTGGCTGTGCACGACGCTGGCGGTGCAGTAGTGCGAGCCGTCGAGGAACAGCGCGCCGACCGCGGGACTGGAGTCCGGGGCCACGACCGGAGCGGCTTCCGGAGCCGTGGCGGCCGCGGGCTGCGTCCGCCGGCCGGCGAAGACCACGACGAAGGCCGCGCCCAGCAGCAGGACCGCGGCGAGGATGAGCAGGACGGCGGGCCGCCGCACGCGCATCGCCTCCTGTCCGCTCGTCCCCGGGCTCCGACCAGATCACCATAAGACTTCGCTCCGGCACAACGAGCACACCCACAGCAAGCTCACAGCCGCTAGTATCCGTAACTCGGGAGTAACACCTAGGGAGGGCCGATGAAGCAGTTCGCGGACAAGGTCGTGGTGATCACCGGGGCGGGCTCGGGGATCGGCCGGGCGCTTTCGCTGGAGTTCGCCCGGCGCGGGGCGCGCGTCGCCCTCTCCGACGTCAACTCCGCGAACGCCGAGGAGACCGCGAAGCTGGCCGGGGACAAAGCGCGGGCCTACACCCTGGACGTCGCCGACCGGGCCGCCGTGCTCGCGCACGCCGAGGAGGTCGCGGGTGAGTTCGGGGGTGTCAACGTCATCGTGAACAACGCCGGTGTTGCGCTCGGCGCGACCGTCGAGGAGATGACCTTCGAGGACTACGACTGGCTGATGGGGATCAACCTCGGCGGCGTGGTGAACGGCACGAAGGCCTTCCTGCCGCACCTGATCGCCTCCGGCGACGGGCACGTCGTGAACATTTCCAGCGTCTTCGGCTTTGTCGGCGTGCCGACGCAGAGCGCGTACAACGCGGCGAAGTTCGCGGTCCGCGGATTCACCGAGGCATTGCGCGAGGAAATGCTGATCGCGCGGCACCCGGTCGCGGTCAGCTGCGTGCACCCGGGTGGGATCAAAACCAACATCGTGCGCAACGCGCGAAGCATCGGCGACGACCAGGAGAAGGCCGCCGTGGGCTTCGAGCGCATCGCCAAGACCACACCGGAAAAGGCGGCACAGACGATCCTGCGCGGGATCGAGCGGAAGTCGGCGCGGATCCTCATCGGACCGGACGCCTACGTGATCGACGCCATCCCGCGCGTCCTGGGCTCGGCTTACCAGCGGCCGCTGGCGGTGCTGGCGCGGCTCGGCCTCAAGCAGATGGAAAGCTGAACAGCTTTTCGTATTGCGACTTTCGGGCGAACCCCCTGGCCGGGGAAGGAGTCTTCAGGACACTCTGGATCGCCTTGTTCGGGTTGCCCGTCGGAGAGCTGCTTCACTCAATGGAGTTGCGTTTCTGACAGGACCGTCCGAAATGGTCCAGAATGCTTGGGGTCCACGAGCCCCGTACCGGAGGTCCTTGATGCTTCGCACCGCAACCCGCAGTGCGACCCGTCCGTCCGGCGACACCGCGGTGGAGCTGCTGGATCGCACCGGCATCATCGCGGCGAGCCTGCCGCAGCGCCGCCGCACCGACGACGACCTGCCGGAGCTCGAGCAGATCTACACCCGGCCACCGGTGTGCGACCAGGACGTGCGCCCCAAGTCGGTGGTGATCCGGCGGCGCGCCCGCACGTGGCTCGGCAGCGGCGCCGCGGTGCTGCTCGTCGCGGTCGGATGGCTGGGTGGCGGAATGCTGTCCGGTGGCCTGGCCGGCTCGCCGCCGGCCGACGACGTCGCCCAGCTGGACCCGCGCCCGGCCGTCGCCGAGGGGCCCGCGCCGCAGCCGCAGGCCCCGCAGGCGCCGGCGGTCACGCCGCCGCCGACCACCGTGTACGTGGCGGTGCCCGCGAAGCCGGCCCCGAAGACCGTTCAGGCGCAGGCGAAACCGCAGCCGAAGAAGAAGTCTTCCGAGGAGGACGTGCCGCGCGTCGACCTGCCGTCACCGCCGCCGCCGTCGACCACCAACCCGGTCCAGGTCTGGGTGAACGCCGCCGAAAGCATGATGCAGCAGTACCAGTACCGCTCGGAGACGACCACCCGCCGCTGAGTCAGGCGCCGGACCAGCGGTACTCGTGCTCGGGGCGCCCGGTGGCGCCGTAGCGCAGCCGCATCTGGATCGTCCCGGACTCCGCCAGCGCCGTGAGGTACCGCTGCGCCGTCGCCCGCGCCATGCCCAGTTCACCGGCGACCTCCGCCGCCGACAGCGGACGCCCCGCGCGCCGCAGCTGCTCCGAGACGAGCCGGGACGTCGCCGTCGACTGGCCCTTCGGCGCGGACGTCCGGTCCTGATCGTGCAGCACCCGGTACGCGCGGTCGACGTCGTCCTGGGCCATCGGCCGGTCGGCGGTGAGCAGGCCGCGGAAGCGCGCGTACGACGTCAGGCGTTCCGCGAGCTGGCGCGTGGTGAACGGCTTGATCAGGTAGTTCAGTGCGCCGGCCCGGATCGCCGCGGCCACGGACGCGCTGTCGGTCGCCGCGGACAGCACGATCGTGTCGGTCTGCAGCTCCGGCAACACCGCCAGGCCGGACTCGTCGGGCAGGTAGACGTCGAGCAGGACCAGGTCGGGCGAGAGCTCGCGCACGCGGGCGCGAGCCTCGGCCGCGGTGTGCGCGGTGCCGACCACCGCGAACCCGTCGACCTCCTCGACGAACCCGGCGTGCACCCCGGCGACCCGGAAGTCGTCGTCCACGATGAGCGTGCGGATCATCCGTCCTCCGTCAGCATTCCGGGCAGTTTGGCGACGAACAGGGCGCCGGTCTCGCCGTTGCCGGGGCTCGCCAGCCAGACGTCGCCGCCGCGGGCGCGGGCGGCTTGGCGAGCGAGCGCCAGGCCGAGCCCGTGGCCGGGCGCGATCTTCGTCGAGACGCCTTCGTCGAACAACGTCCGCCGCAGGTCTTCGGGCACCCCGGGGCCACTGTCCACAACGGACACGTGCAGCGTGCCGGCCTCGGCGAGCAGGGAGATCTCGACGGTCGCCGGCCGCCGCGGACCCATCCGCGCGGCGTGCAGGGCGTTGTCGACGAGGTTGCCGATCACGGTGTTCGCGGCGATCGGATCGGTCACCGTCGTGGGCACCCAGGTGTCGTCGGCGAGGGTGAGCGTGAGGCCCTTTTCCTGCGCCTGCTCGGTTTTCGCGACCAGGAGCGCCTGCAGGTACGGGTCGGCGACGGCGTCACCGAGTTCGCTGGAGCGGGCCGACGGTGAGTCCGTGAGCGTCTGCAGGTACTCGACGGCTTCGGTGTGGTGGCCGAGCTGGAGCAGTCCGTAGAGCGTGTGCAGCCGGTTCGCGAACTCGTGCCGTTGCGCGCGAAGGCCGTCGGACAGCGCGCGGATACCGTCGAGCTCGCGGGTGAGCGTGTCGAGGTCGGTGCGGTCGCGGAAGGTCAGCACGGTGCCGATCGGCCGTTCGTCCAGGTGCACCGCCCGCGAGTTGATGACGAGGACCCGGTTCCCCGCCACGGCAAGGAGATTGTCCACCGGCCGGCCCTCGGCGACGGCCTTGTGCACCCGCGGCGACAGCTCGAGCTCGGCCATCGCCGCGCCGATCGGGAGCTCGGTGCCGAGGAGGCGTTCGGCTTCGTCGTTGCGCACCGAGACGCGGTTCGCCTCGTCGACGGCGAGCACGCCCTCGCCGATGCCGTGCAGCACGGCTTCGCGTTCGTAGAGCAGCTCGGTGAGTTCGTGTGGTTCGAGGCCGTGCGTCACGCGCCGCAGCCGCCGGTTGAGCAGCGCCGACGCCCCCGCGCCGAGCAGCAGCGCACCGCCCGCGAACAGCAGGGTGGTGACGAGCAGCTGGTTGAACGCGCCGGTCGGGTCGGCGACGTCGAACCCGACACTCACCTCGCCGACCACCCGCCGGTGATCCGCTGTCCAGATCGGCGTCTTGCTGCGCACGGACAGCCCGAGCGTGCCGCTCTGCACCGCGCTGACCTCGTCGAACCCGGCGAGCGCCCGGTCGGCCGGGGTGCTGACACGCTTGCCGATCTCGCTCGCCGTCGGGTGGGCCAGCCGGATGCTGTTGTTGTCGGTGATCACCACGAACAACGCCTCGGTCCGCTCCCGCACGGCGAGCGCGCGCTCCTGCAGGGCCCCGCCGGGGCGCTTCGCGGCGGTGTCGGCGACGACGACCGGGTCCGCCGCCACCGACTTCGCGATGGCCAGCGCCCGCTGCCCGTACTGGTCGGTGAGGGTGCGGCTCAGCAGCACGCTGATCAGCGCGACGCCGATCCCGACGACGAGGAGGACCACGCCGATCTGCAGCAGCAGCACCTGCCTGCTGAACCGCATCCGCGGGAAGAGCGCCCACTTTGGCATGGGTCGGAACATACCCCCAGCTCACGGGCGTGCGCTAAACGAGCAAAACATTCAGAACGCGCAGCTGCGACGCAGAACGTCGACAAGCTTCACCTGGGCGACCCCCGTACTTAACGTGCCTTCCAACGTGACAGGCACCACGTGACGAAGGAGTCACCTCCCCATGGTTCCCCCACTGATCGAACTCACCGGAGCCACCAAACGGTTCCCGAGCGGGTCCGGTTCCGTGCACACGGCCGTCCGCGACCTGACCATGACCGTCCAGCCCGGCGAGTTCGTCGCCGTGGTCGGCCCCACCGGCTGCGGCAAGTCGACAACGCTTTCGCTGGTCTCGGGGCTGCAGCCGCCGTCCGCCGGCCGGGTGCAGGTGAACGGCGAAGACGTGAAGTCCATCCCGGACGGCGTCGGGTACATGTTCCAGACCGACGCCGTGATGCCGTGGCGCTCGGTGCTGGACAATGTCGCCTCCGGCCCGCGTTTCCGCGGTGCGTCGAAGGCCGAGGCCCGCGCGCAGGCCGTCGACTGGATCGCCCGCGTCGGGCTCGCCGGGTTCGAGAAGTACTACCCGCACCAGCTCTCCGGCGGCATGCGCAAGCGTGTCGCGCTGGCCCAGACACTCGTCACCAAGCCGAAGATCATGCTGATGGACGAGCCGTTCTCGGCGCTGGACGTGCAGACCCGCGCGCTGATGCAGGACGAGCTGCTGCGGCTGTGGTCCGGTTCGGGGGCCGCGGTGATCTTCGTGACGCACGACCTCGACGAGGCGATCGCGCTGGCGGACAAGGTCGTCGTGCTGACTTCCTCGCCGGCCACCGTGAAGGACACCTTCGAGATCCCCCTGGAGCGGCCGCGGAAGGTCGAGGAGCTGCGGCTCACCGAGGAGTTCCGCAAGCTCTACGCCGACATCTGGGAATCACTGCGCAGCGAGGTCGACAAGGCCCGTGAGAAGGGAGCGAGCAATGTCGCTTGACATGCTTCCGACCGCGAACCCGAACCCGGTCATCGAGACCGAAGCGAGCATCATCGCGCAGCAGAAGCGGAAGTCGTCCGCCCGCCGGCGCAACATCTGGCTGCTGCGCCTGGCGATCGTCGTCGTGTGGCTCGGCAGCTGGGAGCTGACCGCGACGTACTGGATCGACCCGTTCTTCTACTCGAAGCCGTCGAAGATCTGGGAACGGCTCGTCGAATGGTTCAGCGCCGGCACGGACTTCGGCTCGATCTGGTACCAGATCCTGGTGACCGTCGAGGAGGCCGCGATCGGCTTCGTCATCGGCGCCATCGCCGGGGTCGTGCTCGGGGTGATCCTCGGCCGCAGCGCCTACCTCGCGGACGTGCTCGCGCCGTTCATCAAGGCCGCCAACGCGTTGCCGCGCATCGTGCTCGCCGCACTGTTCGTCATCTGGTTCGGGCTCGGGCTGTCGTCGAAGGTCGCGACGGTCGTCGTGCTCGTGTTCTTCGCGGTGTTCTTCAACGCCTTCACCGGCGCCCGCGAGGTGGACCGCAACGTGATCGACAACGCCCGCATCCTCGGCGCGACCCGCGGCCAGGTGCTGAAGTCGATCGTGCTGCCCAGCGCGACGTCGTGGATCCTGTCGTCGCTGCACGTCGCGTTCGGCTTCGCGCTGATCGGCGCGGTCGTCGGCGAGTACACCGGCGCGAAGGCGGGCATGGGCTTCCTGATCGCCAACGCGCAGGGCACGTTCGACACCGCCGGGGTGTACGCGGGGATGCTGATCATCACCGTCGTCGCGCTGCTGGCCGAATGGGGCATCGCCACGGCCGAGGGCAGGTTGCTGCGCTGGCGGCCGCGGGCGGCCGACGCCGGGCCGGGGATCTGACATGCGCCTGAAGAGGACAGTCGGCGTGGTGGCCGCGCTCGCGGTCACCCTCGCCGGGGTCACGGCGTGCCGCGACTCGCGGGAGATCGCGCTCGGCACCACCGGCCAGCCGCACATCAAGGTCATGATCGGCGGCCTCTCGAAGGTCATCTACCTGCCCGGTCAGCTCGCCGCGCAGATCGGCGCCTATAAGAAGCAAGGCCTGGACGTCGAACTGTTCGACCAGCCGTCCGGCGCCAACGCCGAGACGTCACTGCTGGCCGGCGAGGTGCAGGCGGTGGTCGGGTTCTACGACCACACGATCGACCTGCAGGCCAAGGAGCAGTGCATCCAGAGCGTGGTGCAGTTCGCGAACGTGCCGGGTGAGGCCGAGATGGTCGCCACCGGCAAGGCGGGTGAGATCCGGTCCGGCAAGGACTTCAAGGGCCGCAACCTCGGTGTCACGTCGCTGGGTTCGTCGACGGACTTCCTGACGAAGGCGCTCGCCTCGCGCGGCGGGGTCAGCTCGAAGGAGTACACGCCGGTGAAGGTCGGCGCCGGGCAGACGTTCATCTCGGCGCTGAACCAGGGTTCGATCGACGCCGGGATGACCACCGACCCGACGATCGCGCAGCTGACCAACACCGGCCAGGCCAAGGTGCTCTACGACATGCGCACGGTCGAAGGCACCAAAGCCGCTTTGGGTGGTTTGTACCCGGCGAGCTCGCTGTACATGGGCTGCGAAATCGTGAAACGCTATCCGGACATCGTGCAGAAACTGGCCAATGCGTACGTCGAGACGTTGAAGTGGATTTCGACGCACACCGCGGAACAGGTCGCCGACATCATGCCGCCGTCGTTCGCCGGCGGGGACAAGGCGCTGTACGTGAAGTCGCTCAAGGACAGCCTGCCGATGTTCACGAAGGACGGCCGGATGGACCCGGCGGGCGCGCAGAACGTGCTGAAGGTGCTGGGTGAGTCGTCCAGCAACGTCAAGCCGAAGAAGGACAAGATCGACCTGTCGCAGACGTACACCACGAAGTTCGTGGACACGGCGCACGCGCAGGCCGCGCAATAGCCCCGCTCACCTGACCGGGCGGTAGGTGAGCTGCATGAGACCCGTGAAGGCCTCTTCCCCCGCGGAGGCCTTCACGGGTCTTTTCGTTCAGCGGGGCGTAAAACCGGCAAATGGTGAGTATTTCCCGGAATGTGAAGACCCTTCGAAAGTAGCTACCTTCTTTTCGGTGCGGATCCAACACTTGAGGTCACGGTTTTCCCGGTCCCCCTCGGTGAACGGAGTTCCCGCATGTCCAGATTCCTTTCTTCGCGTGCTGTCCGCGTCCTCACGGTGACGGCCGCGGCGGTGGCCGGCCTGGCCGTCTCGGGCACGGCCCACGCGGCGGTCGAGTACGGGTCCCACTTCCACGGCCACCAGTTCTCCGGCGGCAACTGGGGCGGTTACGTCAGCTTCGGCTCCTTCACGACGGCCACCGCGAGCTGGACCGAACCGTCGGTGACCTGCCGGTCGAGCAACGACCTCTTCGCGCCGTGGGTCGGCATCGACGGGGACGGATCGTCCACTGTGGAGCAAACCGGCGTCGAGACGGACTGCTCGAGCGGGCGTCCGGTCTACTCGGCCTGGTACGAGATGTACCCGGCCGCGCCGGTGTACTACAACGTGTCGGTCAGCGCCGGGGACCACATCACCGCGACGGTGACGCGCACCGCGACCAACACCTACCGCCTCGACCTGTCCGACACCACCAAGGGCTGGACCAAGACGACCACGAAGTCGCTGACCTCGAAGCACGCGTCGGCGGAGGCGATCATCGAGTCGCCGACCGACTCCTACCCGACGATCTCGGGCGGCATCACGTTCACCGGCGTCAAGTTCAACGGGACGAACCTGGCTTCGACCAGCCCGTCCGCGCTGAACGCCGACGACCGCGGCACGAACACCTGGATCCCGGGCGCGATCGGCTCGGACGGCCAGAGCTTCACGATCTCGCGCCACTGAGCTACTTGAGGTTGTTGATCGCCCAGGCGACCACCATCACCGCCAGCACCAGCGAGACGACGGCCTGCAGCATCATCGTCATCTTCGCCCAGATCCGCAGGGGCATGACGTCGGTGGGGCTGAAGGCGGCCGCGTTGGTGAACGAGAAGTAGAGGTAGTCCAGGTAGGATGGTTCCCAGTCCTGGTGCGCCAGGTCCGGGTCGGCCATCTGCGGGAACTGCAGGTCGGGGAACTCCGCCCGGCCTGCAGCCCGCCGGCCCGAGCCGCCGCGGTCGAACTCCCAGTACCAGAGCGAGAAGGCCACGATGTTCGTCCAGTAGACGATCCCGCCGGTGACCAGCACGGCCCCGGCGCGGTCGCCGATGGAGCTGGTGACGATGCCGTAGACCAGCTGCACCGCGGATGCGACGTTCACCGTGGTGACGGCCGCGACCAGCAGCAGCGAAATGACCCGTTCGACGGCGCTGAACTCCGTCATCCGGCCCGGGTTGACCAGTAGCAGCGCGACGACGAGCAGCCCGGAGACGGCGGGCAGCAGCCACTTGGGGTGCAGCGCCATGTCATCGGGCAAGGCGACCTGCAGGACGAGCGTGGCGACAACAACGCCCATCGCGGGCCAGCGCGTCTCACCGGCGGTCCGCCGGCGCCACGCGGGAAGGGCAGCTTCAGTCACCGGCCCACGTTAGGACGGCGCCGCTCACCCCGCCAGCGCTCACCCCGTTCGGTCAGCCGGCCGGGGCGGTGGTGACTTCGCCGGGCAACTTCCTCGCGACGTCCGTGCGTGAGCGCGCGCCGAGCTTTCGCAGCACCTTCGCCACGTGCTGCTCGACGGTCCGCGGCGAGAGGAACAGCCCGTCCGCGATCTCCCGGTTCGTCCGCCCCTCGGCCAGCATCCGCGCCACTTCGCGCTCGCGCGGCGACAGCTCACTCCCGTACCCACGCCGTCCACGCTGCGAAGGCGCCCAAGCGCCGTGCTCTCGCAGCTGGTGACGGCACCGTCCCGCGTCCCGCGTCGCACCCAGCTGTTCGTACGCCTCGGCCGCGGCCGTCAGCTCCTCGACGGCGTCGCGGTTGCCCGCGGCGAGGCGGCACATCGCGGCGCGCTCCCGCATGGCCGTCGCGGGATAGGGCATCGGCAGCGTCACGTAGCCCGACGCGGCTTCGTCGAACAACGTGGCCGCGGCGATGTGCTTGCCGCGCGCTTCGAGCAACACCGCGCGTCCGGCCACCAGCGCTGCCGAGGCCACCGGCGCGTCCCGGCTTTCGATCCCGCGGGCGAACGCCTCGACGACGTTGTCCGCCTCCGGCCAGCGCCCGGCCCGCGCGTACGCCTGGGCCGCCGCCGGCACCAGCGCCGCCGCCCAGATCCAGACGCCCTTGCGCCCGGCCGCGGCCACCGCGGTGTCGGCCACCGCGCACGCGCCGTCGACGTCGTCGGTCGCGAGCAGCACCGTGATCAGCACGCCGGCGGCCGACAGCACCACCGGGATCGGGCCACGGTCCGGCGCGTGCACACTCGCCGCCGTGAGATGTCGTTGTGCCGCGGCGAACTCGCCGCGCACGGCCGCCAGTCCGCCGAGCACCAGCGACGACTCCATGACGATCGGGCCGAGCTCCGGATAGCTGTCCCGCAGCTGCTCGGCGGCTTCGGCGAGCCCGGTCCAGCGTCCGCGGACCCAGTCCAGCCGGACGCGGGTGCCCTGGATCAGGCCGATCGCGTACAACGCGCCCGCGTCGGTCGCGCGCCGGACGCCTTCGGTGACCAGCCGCTCCGCCCGGTCCAGGTACCCGGCCCAGGCCTGGCCGTCGGCGAGGTTGCACCACAGGCGGGCCAGCTGGACGCGCTCGGCGACCGTGCCGACGGTGTCCGACATCGCTTCGAACTCGGCCCACGCCGACGGGTCGCCGACGTGCGAGGCGGCCGCGATGCGGTCGGCGGTCAGCGCCAGCCGCAGCTCGGTGTCGTCGAGCCGCTCGTACACCTCACCCGCGCGGGCGCGCCAGGACTCGTGCCACGACAGCGGGGTCAGCCCGTCGATCGGCTGGGCGAGCAGCGTGATCCCGCGGGCCGCGAGGTCGGGCCGGTCGGTCAGCTCGCCGATCGCGCGCTCAACCTCGAGCCGGCCACGGCCGAGCCCGCCGATGGTCCGGACCAGCAGCATGCCGAGGCTCAGCCGGATCGAGCCGCGGACCGAGGCCGGCAGCGTCACCTCTTCGAGGACCCGTTCGAGCGTGCCGATCACGTCCGGGCGGAAGCCGCGCAACGCGACCTGGCTCAGCTTGCCCGCGACGCGCCCGATGTCGGACTGCGCCGGGCCGGGCTCGGCTAGCACCGCCTGCAGCAGGTCGATCGCGCGGGACGTCTCACCGCGGGTGATCGCCTCGTCGGCGGCTGCTTCGGCATAGTGGCGCCACTGGTCGACCCGTCCCGCGGCGCGCGAGTGCCGGGCCAGCAGGGTGAGCGGCGGGGACGGCTGCGCGGCGAGCACGCGGATCGCCTGCGCGTGCAGCAACGCGCGTTCGGGTCCGCTGACCGTGTCGTAGACGGCCTTGCGCGCCAACGGGTGCCGGAAGCCGTACTTGCCGTCGCCGACTTCGCCGAGCACGCCGCCGGACAGCGTGTCGAGCAGCGCCGTGCGGAGGGTGTCGTCGGAGAGCCCGGCCAGTTCGCCGAGCACAGCGGCTTCGGCGCCGACGCCGAGCACCGCGGCCGCCCCGGCCAACCGCACAGCGGCTTCGGGCAGTGTTGCCAGCCGTTCGGTGACGGCTTCTCGCAGCAGCGCCGGGACTTCGAGGTTCTCCAACAGCCGGTCGGAGAGGACTTCGCCGACCGGCAGCCGCTCGGCCGCTTCCCGCAGCGCCCGCAAGGTTTCTTCGACCACGAACGGGATCCCGGCCGTGCACTCGTGCAGCTTCGCCGCGAACTCGTCGGTGACGCGGGGGAGTTCGAGGATTTCGACGGCGAGCCGGCGCACGGCCGTGACGTCGAGCGCGCCGAGCGCGACACGGGCGGAGTGGACGGCCGGGTCGGTCCGGAAGGGGGAGCCGAGCGGGCCGGGGCGGACGTCCGTCGCGGACCGGTAGGTGGCGACGACGGCCAGCTCCGGCGGCATCGCGCCGGCGAGGAACCGCATCAGGTCGCGGGTGTCCTCGTCGGCCCACTGGAGGTCGTCGATCAGCACGAGCGCCGGCCCGCACGCGGCGAGCAGCTCCCGCACCGCGCGGAACACACGATGGCGTTCGGCGACGGGGTCGGCGAGCGGCTCGGGCCGCGGAGGAAGCGCTTCCGCGAGCTCCGGGAGCAACGGCCGCAGCACCCCGGCGACCGGGCTGAGCGGCCCGAGCGGACCGTCACCCACCGCGCGAAGCGCTTCCAGAACGGGGCCGTAGGGAAACGGTTCCCGCAGTGGCTGGCAGGCGCCGGTGAGCACGCGGCCGGCACTGAACTCCTTGCGTCGCCCGATCTCGGCGAGCAGGCGGGTCCGGCCCATGCCGGGCTCACCTTCGATCAGCACCGCGGCGGGTCGCCGGCAGAGCACCTCGACGATGGCGTCGAGTTCGGCGTCGCGGCCGGTGAGCCTTGTGGGCCCGGACCGGACGGAGACCGAGGTCGGACGGGGCGCGGTCAGCCACACAGGGACCTCCTCGACGCACCAGGACTGTGCGCGGAGCCTAAGCAGCGCTCAACCGTCCGTAAACCTTTCACCGAATAGGTGGTGGCCACCGCGCTCACACGTCCGCCTACGCGCCGTCACCGGTTTGCCGGTGGAACCGCGGGAACGGGGTTACGCCGCGTGCGAAACGTCGGCGTCTAGCGCTTTCAGGCGTCGCTTAACGCGTTCGTGTGCTGAGCGTGACTACCGAAAGTAATTCACGGAAACCCTACTTACGGACCTGTCCGACCGGGTGACAGCGCCGGCGGGGATCGCTTGGAGCAGGGATTCGTCCGTCGTCAATGCGTATACCCATTCGCCGGGCGCCCGGATTGCACCGTAACGCCCACTGCGGGGACCCTCACCCGGGGGAGTACCACTGCGTGGCCGGTGCAGAGCCGCGCGTAACCAGCTAGGGAGAAGCATGAAGATCGCGAGACTTCTCGGTGCCGCTGCCACCGCGGTCATGGCGACGGGCGCGCTCACCGCGCTCGCCGTCCCCGCGTCGGGCCAGGACCTGCTGAACCCGGACATCGTGCCCGCCATGCAGCGGGACCTGGGCCTGACCCACGACCAGGCGCTCGCGCGGCTGAAGAGCGAGGACGTCGCGAGCAAGGTCACCGCGACCCTCAGCGCGGCGCTCGGCGACGCGCTCGGCGGCGTCACCTACAACGCGGCTTCGGGCAAGGCGCACGTCACCACGACGAACGCGACGCTGGTCGGCAAGATCCGCGAAGCCGGCGCCGAAGCCGAGGTCGTGAAGTTCAGCGCCCGGCAGCTCAGCTCCACTGTGGACACCCTGAACGCCGCCGACAAGGCGGCGCCGGCCGCGATCACCGGCTGGGGTGTGGACGACACCACCAACCGCGTCACGCTTTCCGTGCTGCAGGGCCAGCGCGCCGCCGCGGACACGTTCCTCACGCAGTCCGGTGTGGACAAGTCTTCGATCACGATCCTCGAAACGGCGAGCAAGCCGACCACCTACGCCAACATCCGCGGTGGTGACGCCTACTACATCGGCGGCTCGTCCCGCTGCTCGGTCGGGTTCTCGACGACCACCGGCTTCCTCACCGCCGGGCACTGCGCGGCGCTCACCGGCGGCGGCTCGCTGACCGGTTCCAACGGCGCTTCGCTCGGCTCGTGGGGCACCTACCGGTTCCCGGGCGCCGACTACGCGCGGGTGAACACGAACAGCAACTGGACCCCGGTCGGCCAGATGAACAACGGCACCCGCGTGACGGGTTCGTCCAACGCGGCGACCGGCACCTCGGTCTGCAAGGCGGGCTCGACCACCGGCTGGACCTGCGGCACCATCGGCGCCAAGAACCAGAGCGTCCGCTACGCCGAGGGCACGGTCAACGGCATGACCGCGACCAACGTCCGTTCGGCCGCGGGTGACTCGGGCGGCGGCTTCATCGCCGGCAACTCGGCGCAGGGCATCCTGTCCGGCGGCAACACGTCCGTGACGTACTTCTACCCGATCGGCGCCGCCCTGTCGGCGACCGGCACGACGCTGCGGCTCGGCTGAACCTCCTGAAAACGGCGAAAGGGCGGGTTTCGAGTGCCTCCAGCGCACTCGAAACCCGCCCTTGTCCTCGCCGCGGGAATGGGAGGTTTCAGGGGTCAGACGTTGCTGATCTCCTCGATCAGCCCGTCGACGTCGAAGTGCGCGCTCTCTTCGCCGAGCGGCACCAGTTCGTAGGACGCCTCGAGGAACGTCCGGACGTCTTCAACTTCGAGCTCGAACGACGCATAACCGTCCGGTGACTCGATTTCGAGGGTGAGAAAGTCTTCGTCCTCGGACAGGTCCGGGCGGACCCGGACGTCGCCGAGCCCGGCCGGCTCGTCGAGCCCGGACACGAGCAGGTCACGCGCGAAGGTCCACTCGATCCACCGGCCGCGCTCGGTCCGGAACGCCACGGTGACCGCGAACGGCTCGAGGGCGTGGTAGGAGAGGCGCGAAAGGACGGGCGTGGTGCTCTCGTTCAGCACCACGAACTGGCTCTGGTGAATGGCGTCGGTGTGCACGGCCCCTCCTGGAGTCTCGGGTGGTTCGCGCGGCGCGAACTGTTCGGCAAGGAGATGACCGGGGAGCTCCGCCATGACGAAGGAACTCCCACGTTCACTTGATCGGTTGCATCCGTCCATTGTGGTGTAACGCCCGGCACATACCCCTTGCGTTCAAGCGGCGACTGGTGGTGACGGTTCGCGCAGCGCGACCGGCAGCTTCTTCCGCAGCACGAGCAGGGCCGGGACGGCTGCCGCGCAGGTCAGGGCCAGTACGGACCAGGTGAGCGCGTTGTCCACGCTGAGCAGTGCGGCCAGCAGGCCCGGCGCGAGTGCCACCGGCAGGCCCCAGGAGAGCTGGAAGATCGCGCTGGCGCGGCCTTCGGCGCCCGGGGGAGCCGCCGCGGCCGCCGCCGCGGTGCCGGTCGGGCCGAACATCGCTTCCGCGACCGAGAAGCCGAGGCTGGTCACGAGGATCAAGCCCGTCGCAACTTGCAGAGGGACCATTTCCAACGGGACCAGCAGGGTGAAGGAAACCGCGAAGAGCACGGCGGCGCCGATCAGCCCGGCCGTCCGGCTGCGGCCGGCGAGCAGCGCGACGATCGGGCGCTGCGCGGTGACGACCACCACGGTGCCGAGTGTGATCGCGGTCCCGGCGATCCACTGTGGACCGTGCAGCAGATCCCGCACGACGATCGGCAGTACGGCGAACTTGCTCGCGCTGGCGAGCGTGAAAGCCATGTGGGTGACGCAGAACCCGGTGAACGGCCGGTCGCCCAGCACCGCGCGCCAGCGTCCGGACGGCGGGTGGCTGCGGGCTTCGGCGCGCGGCAGCAACCCGATCAGCACGGCTGCCACCGCGAAGCTCGCCGCGTTCACGTACGCGAGCAAGTGGAACGCCCACGGGCTCGTGATCGTCGGCAGCACCGCGGTCGCCGCCGCCCCGATCCCCGCGCCCGCGAACCGGCCCACCGTCTGCGTCGCCAGCATGCGGTCCGTCCCGCTCCCGGACGTGAGCCGCGTGACCATCGGCGCGTTGCACGTCCAGAACAGCCGGTCGCCGAAGCCGGCGACCACCGAAACCACGATCACCTGCCAGCTGGTGTGGACCAGTGGATAGGCGCAGAAGGCCGCGACCCGCACGAGGTTCCCGGCGACGAGCAGCGCCCGCGGCCCGAACCGGTCCATCGCGGCCCCGGTCGCCGGACCGCTGACGAGCGCCAGCAGCGCGCCGGTACTCAGCGACGTTCCCGCGTCGAGCAGGCCCATGCCCTGGCCGTGCACGAGGAACAGGAGCGCGAACGGCACCCACAGCCCGCTGCCGAGCGCGTCGATCAGAGTCGCGGCCAGAAAGATCCGGCGATGTCGAAGCATGCTTCCCCCAAGAAGGTCAGCGTACCCGACTTCATAAGATGCTAGTGTCTACTAGCATGGAAGACCGAATGGGATGGGCCGAGCGGGCCGCGGCCTTCTTCGCCGAGCAGTACGGCATCCCGCCGATCGCCGGCCGCATCCTCGGCTGGCTGATGGTCTGCGACCCGCCCGCGCAGTCGGCGACCGCCATCGCCGAGGCCATCGGCGCGAGCCGGGCGTCACTCACCTCGAACACGAACCTGCTGACGGCGTCGCGGCTGGTCCGCAAGCAACGCCTGCCGGGTGACCGCACCACCTACTTCCGGATCGACGACGACGCGTGGCCACGCGTGGTCCGGGAGCGCATCGCGACGCTCGCCTCGTTCGTGGACATCGCCGACGACGGCTTGGCGCTGTTCGAACCCGGCGACGAGCGCGCTGCCCGGGTCCAGGCCGCTCGCGACACGTTCGCGTGGCTGGCCGAGGCACTGGAGAGACCGCGATGAAGGCAGTGGTGGCGGGCGCCGGCATCGGGGGCGTCACGGCGGCGCTCGCGCTGACCCGGGCCGGCTGGGACGTCGAGGTGCTCGAACGCGCGCCCGAGCTCGGCGAAGTCGGCGCCGGCCTCTCGATCGCGCCGAACGCCCTGCGTGCGCTGGACACGCTGGGCATCGGGGAGAAGGTCCGCGAGGCGGCGACACCGTCGCAGGCCGCTTACAACCTGCGGGTGCCATCGGGGGCGTTCCTGCGGCGCTTCGACCCGGCGCACGACACGCCGTTGTCCTGCTTCCACCGCGCTGACCTGCACCGGCTGCTCGTCGCCGAGCTGCCGCCGGGGATCGTGCGGACCGGCTGCGCGGTGCGTTCGGTGACCCCGGACGGCGAGGTCGTCCACGAACACGGACGGCTGCGGGCCGATCTGGTGGTGGGCGCCGACGGCATCCACAGCGCGGTCCGGGAGGCGCTGTGGCCCGGCGTGACGCCCCGGTTCCGGTACACGGTCTGGCGCGGCGTGACCGAACCCGCCTTCACCGAGGCGGGCACCTTCACCTTCGGCCGCGGCGCGTACTTCCTGGTCCACCCGGTCGGCGGCGGGCGGGTGTACTGGGCGCTAGCCGGGCGCGAACGGCGGCCAGGCGTTCGCTACGACGACGACCTCGCCGAAGTTCGCCGCCGCGTGCGGGGCTGGCCCGTCCAGCAGTTCCTCGACGCGACGCCGAAGGTGCTGCACAACGACGTCACGGACCTGCCGCCGCTGCCGGCGTACGTCCGCGGCCGGGTGGCCCTGCTCGGCGACGCGGCGCACGCGATGACCCCCGACCTGGGCCAGGGCGCGTGCCAGGCCATCGAAGACGCCGTCACGCTGGCCGCGGTCGGCCTCGAAGGCTACGACCAAGCCCGGCTCGCGCGGACGCACGGCATCGCGCGGATGGCCCGGCAGAAGGGCGCGCTGGCCCTGACGACGTCACGGCTGGGGTACGCGGTGAACCGGCTCGGCATGCGCGCGCCCGCGGCGGTGATCCGGAAGCAGACGGAGAAGCTCTGGGCCTGGACCCCGCCTACGGGCCCAGCGGCAGGTTGAGCCCCACCTTCACCCGGTCCATCGCCACGCTCGTGGTGAAGTGCCGGACGTTCGGGTTGTCGAAGAACATCCGCCGGGTGAAGGCCTCGAAGCCGGCCATGTCCGGGCACGTCACGATCAGCACGAAGTCCGCGTTGCCGGTGACGTAGTAACACTGCTGGACGCAGTCGTCACCGAGGACCTGGCGGCGGAACGCGTCCAGCACCGCGAGGTTCTCACGCTCCATCTCGACCATGACGACGAACGTCATGCTCAGCCCGAGCGCCTGCGGTGACAGCACCGCCACCTCGCGCTCGATGACGCCGGCCTCGCGCAGCCGCTTGATCCGCCGCTGCACCGCCGCGGCCGAGAGACCGACCTTCGCGCCGATCGTTTCGGCGATGGTGCGGGCGTCCTCCTGGAGGCAGGCGAGGATGGCGGTGTCCAGCTGGTCGAGGTCGGGAGTCTGCACCTCAGCAGGCTAACCGGGACCCCCGACGATTTGCCGCGAGTTCGCGCTGGGCTCACCCCTCCGTGACCCTGCTCACTACTCCGTACGCCGGGAAGATGAAACAACTTTCTGAGTGAGCTGGAACACAACTCACCGGTCTACCAGGGGGTAGCCCATACAAGTGGAAGACCAGCCGGACGCTCCGCCAACCCGCCGGCGTGGGGAGGCTCTCCCGTGCCCGCACCTGCCGCCGTGCTGACCGGCCTCGGTTCGTGGTTGCCGACAAAAGTCCTGGACAACCACGAGATCGCCGCCCGGCTCGACACCTCGGACGAGTGGATCCGCACACGCACCGGGATCCGCGAGCGCCGCGTCGCCGGGCCCGGTGAGTCCACTGTGGACCTGGCGGTCGGGGCGGGGCGCAAGGCGCTGGCCTCCTCCGGCGGCTCGGCCGACATGGTCGTGCTCGCCACCTCGACCCCCGACCAGCCCTGCCCGGCCAGCGCGCCGCAGGTCGCCGCCCGGCTCGGGCTCGGCACGGCCGCGGCGTTCGACGTCAACGCCGTCTGCAGCGGCTTCGTCTACGCGCTGGCCACCGCCGCGGGCTTCATCGCGGGCGGCCTCGCCGAGCGCGTGCTCGTGATCGGCGCCGACACCTTCACCACGCTGATCGACCCCGCCGACCGCACGACCGTGCCGATCTTCGGTGACGGCGCCGGCGCGGTGGTGCTGCGAGCCGGTGACGCCGATGAGCCCGGCGCGTTCGGGCCGTTCGACCTGCACAGCGAGGGTGAGCACGCCGAGCTGCTGTGGGTCGAGGCCGGCGGCGCGCGCAAGCGCCTCTCCGACGACCCGGGTGACCGCTTCCTGGCGATGCAGGGCACCGCGGTGTTCCGCCACGCCTGCGCGCGGATGGCGGAGTCCTCGCGCACGGTCCTGGAGCGGGCGGGCTGGATGGTCGGCGACGTCGACCGCTTCGTCGGGCACCAGGCGAACATCCGGATCCTGCAGGCGGCGGCGAAGCAGCTCGGCATGCCGGCCGACGCCGTGGTCGCCAACATCGACCGCGTCGGCAACACCAGTGCCGCGTCCATCCCGCTCGCGCTGGACGACGCCCGGCGCGACGGCACCCTCTCGCCCGGCAACCGCGTGCTGCTCAGCGCGTTCGGCGCCGGCCTGACCTGGGGCTCGACCGTGCTGCGCTGGCCGGACCTGGGTCAGCTGTCCTGAGGTTCCGGGCCGGCCGTCCAGGTCGGCGTGACGGCTTGGCGGCCGCGTAGCTCCAGCTCGCCGTGCTTCGCCCAGTGCGCGGCTTCGCTCTCCCATGCCGCGGAGACGACGGCGTCGCTGGCGAGGATCCGGGACGGCACCGCCTTGGCCAGTTCGGTCAGCCGCGCGGCCTCGTTCACCGCGTCGCCGATCACGGTGTACTCGAGCCGGCTGCTGCTGCCGAGCTGCCCGGCGAACACCGGGCCGCTCGAGACGCCGATGCCGAGGTCGAGCTCACCCGTTTCCCGCACCGCGTCCCGGATCGCCCGGGCCGCGGCCAGCGCGGCGGTCGGCGCGTCCGCGAGCCGCGTCGGGGCGCCGAAGATGCACAGCGCGGCGTCCCCCTGGAACTTGTTGACCAGGCCACCGCGGGCGTTGACCGCGGAGACGACGGCGGCGAACAGCCGGTTCAGCTTCCCGACCAGCTCCTCCGGCGGCGTGCGGTAGGCCAGCGCGGTCGAGTCGACAACGTCGACGAACAACGCCGTCACCTCGCGGACGTCACCCGACAGCGACGCGCCGTACTCCAGCGCGTGGCGGGCGACGTCGGCGCCGACGTGCCGGCCGAAGAGGTCCCGCATCCGCGCCTGCTCGCGCAGCCCGGAAGCGAGCTGGTTCACCGACGTCTGGAGCAGCCCGATCTCGCTGGAGTCGTCCACGTCGACCGCGACGGTGTTGTCCCCGCGGGCGATCCGGTCGAGCGCGACGCGCAGCCGGTGCAGCGGCGCCGCGACCGCCCTGGCCAGCAGCGCGGTGCCGATCGCGCCGACCACGAGGCCGATCACCGACAGCATGACCAGGCTCGCGGTGTGGTTGCCGGTGCCGAGGTCCGGCGGGGTGGCGATGAGCAGCACACCCACGAACGGCACACCGCTGGCCAGCGCCCAGGTGACGACCAGCCGGGTCAGCACGGTGACGGGCAGCGAGCCACGCGGCGGCAGGATCCCCAGCGCGATCGTCATCACCGGCCGCGCCACCCACTCGGCGGCGAGGTAGGTGAGGCCGACGGTGGTGAGCCCGCCGAGCCCGATGACTGTCGCCATGCCGGCGGCGTCCTCACCGGAGCCGAGCACGCCGGCCAGCACCGCGAGGACAACGGTGCCGATCAGCCAGAGCGTGCCGCTGACCACGGCCATGTCGACCGGCAGCCGCAGCGCGCGTTTCGCCTCGCTTTCCGACGGCGGCCGGCCGAGCACGAACCAGATGGCGGTGCGGCGCTGCAGCCACGCCGTCCACAGTGTCCCGGCGAGCAGCGCCACGGCGACGATCCCGGCCGCGGTCAGGCCGAGCACCCAGCCGCGGTCCCCGACGTCCTTGGGCAAGCCCTGCAGCACCAGCAGCAGTGCGACCACACCGGACCCGGCAACACTGGAGCCGATGCCCAGCCCGGCGAAGCCCAGGCTGGTGCGCAACACCACCCGGAAGTTCTTCACGGCGATCTTGCGCACGAGGGTGATCGTACGGCCGAAAATGCGTGGCCACCGCCGGTGCCCGGTCGTTACGGTGCCGATCATGGAGCCACTCGGCCAGGACGAGATCCGGGCCTCGTTCGTCAACTGCACCCGCGGCGAGGCCAAGGGTGTGACGCTGCCCGCCCGGCCCGACGAAATCCCGTGGGAGCGACGGGACTTCCTCGGCTGGCGCGACCCGAAGGCGCCCGGGCGCGCCTACCTCGTGCTGCCGTACGGCGGTGAGGTGATCGGGCTCGCGCTGCGGGCCGCGCCGTCACCGAAGTCGCGGCTGCGCAGCAACATCTGCGGCTTCTGCACGACGACCCACGGCCTCGCCGACATCACGCTGTTCTCGGGCAAGCGCGCCGGGAAGCTCGGCCGCGAGGGCAACACCTTGGGCATCTACGCCTGCGGAAACCTGGGGTGCTGCCAGTACGTCCGCGGTGAGCTGAAGTCCGACGTGCCGCAGCCGCACGAAACGCTCTCGGTCGAGCAGCGCCTCGCGCGGCTGGAGGAGAAGGTGCACAAGTTCGTGGCGCGGGTGCTGGAGTCCCGTTAGAAGCGGTACCGCACGATGTGCGCCATCCGCGCCATCGCCGGGAAGTACTTCAGCATCCGCAGCTGGAACCGGGTGAACGGCCGCAGCCGGGCCATCACCTCAGGCTGGGACCAGTGGGCGGCGTCCAAAGAGGACATCAGGTCGAGGCCGTGGCGCTCCAGCTCGTGCGGGTCGTCGATGCCCCAGTGCAGGGTCGCCTTCGCTCGCCGGACCGGGGTGTTCAGCTTCTGCGCCTTGATGCCGAACTTGCTGAAGACGTCGCAGATCAGCTCGCCGGACGGGAACTTCGCGACCAGCCGCCGGACCAGCTCGTTGCCGGTCTCCGGGGTCAGGTACATGGTCAGGCCCTCGGCGACGATCAGCGCGGGACGGTCCGACGGCACCTGGTCGAGCCACTCGAAGTCGGTCACCGACGTGCCGATGTTCGTGTGGTTCGGCGCCGGCGCGTAGAGCTTCTCACGCAGCTCGACGACCTCGGGGTAGTCGACGTCGTACCAGTGCACGGTCTCGGGCGGCGCAAGGCGCTGGAACCGGGTGTCCATGCCGCAGCCGAGGTGCAGCACGATCGCGTCCGGGTGCTGCGCGAGGTAGGCGGCGGCCCATTCGTCGATCGGCTTGGCGCGCAGGACGACGCTCACCGCGCTGTCGCGGGTGATGCCGAGCTTCGCGAAGTCGTAGTCGATCTGGCGGACGGCTTCGTCGGCGGCCCGGTCACCGAGGACCGGCTCGGCCTCGCGGCTGTCGAGCGCGCGGCCGTACAGCGTGGCCAGCATGGTGGCCTTTTCTTCGGTGAAGTGAACCTTCTCCATCACGACCCCCAAAAAATTCACAATGTTGTGAAAAGTCTAGCGCTCTTCGGGATGCGCGGCGAAGTCGTGCGCGTACGTCTTTGCGTCCACCAGGTGCTTGAGGGTCAGCTCGCGGGCCGCGGCCGGGTCCGACCGGCGGATCGCGTCGAGGATGGCCCGGTGGTCGTCGACGGCCTTGCGGATCTGCCCGGGGAGTTTCAGCGCGGCCCGGCGCTCCTCGCCGACCAGCGCGAGCACCGACCGCAGCAGCCCGGCGACGTCGTCGTTGCCCGCGTTCTGCGCGATGACCCGGTGGAACTCGGCGTCGGTGGCGATGACGCGCAGCATGTCCCCGTCCTCGGCGGCCCGGGTCATTTCGGCGACGTTGTCCTCGAGCCGGCTCACCACCTTCGCCGTCGCGTGCCGGGCGAGCCGGCCGGCCAGCGTCGGCTCGACGGTCGCGCGCAGGTCGAACAGCTTCTCGACGAGCTGGTCGTGCTCGGTGAACCAGGTCCGCAGCGGCTGGTCCGGCTCCTCCTGTTCGCGCACGTAGGTGCCGGAGCCGGCGCGGATCTGGACGTACCCGATGGAGTCGAGCACCCGCAGCGCCTGCCGCAACGACCCCCGGCTGATGCCGAGCTCTTCGCAGAGCACCCGTTCGGCGGGCAGCCTGCTGCCCGGCGCCAGCGCGCCGGAGTCGATCAGCGACCGCAGGTGGTCGACGGTCGCGCTCCAGACCTGCTCGGTGTCCTCTCCCACGGCTCCCATCCTGACAGCCCACCCGGAATTGTCGGGGGTGGCTGCCATGATCGCGGGCATGGACATGCTGGGGGCGTGGGTGCAGGGCTGGGCGGTGTCACGGGCGGCGCCACCACCGGTCGACGAGCCGGACGGCCACCGCGTCGACGTCGGCCTGCCCGGGCACCGGGTGCGCTACCTGCTGCGGACGCCGTCGACGGTGGCGCGGCGGGCTCGCACGGTGGATGCGCCGGGCACGTGGCTGAAGACGTGCGGCGCGCGCTCCGCCGTGCTCGCGGGCCTGACGGCCGAGTGGGTGGTGGGGGAGACGGAGTACCTGATGAGCTTCGACGGGGGCTTCCCGCCGGTCGAGGTTCCGGCGCCGTACGCGGTGGCGGTGACCGGGGACGGACCGGTGTGGCAGGTGGTGGTGACTTCCGACGGGGCGCCGGCGGCGCGCGGCTGGGTCGCGGTGGCCTCGGGCGTTGCGGTGTTCGACCGGATCGTCACGGAGCCCGAACACCGTCGCCGCGGGCTCGGCCGGGTGGTGATGCACCGGCTGGGCGCCGCGGCCGGGGCGCGTTCGAGTGTGCTGCTGGCGTCGACGGCCGGGCGCGGGCTGTACGGCGCCCTCGGCTGGCGCGTGCTGTCCGACGTCGTCCCCGCCCACGTACCGGAAGGAGCGGCATGACCGCGCAGTTCAAGGACCTCGCCCTCGACGCGAACGACCACCAGGCCCTGGCGGACTGGTGGTGCCGCGCCATGGGCTACGTCCGCCGCGACTCGCTCACCGGTGACACGCGGCCGGACGACTGGCCCGTCCCCATCGTCGACCCGGCCGGCAACGGGCCGCTGATCTGGCTCAACCCGGTCGCGGAGAAGAAGACGGTGAAGAACCGCATGCACCTGGACGTCTTCGGCGACCCGGCGGAACTCGAAGCCCTGGGAGCGACGCTGATCCGCGCCCGTGGCGGCGACCTCGAGTGGGAGGTGATGGCCGACCCGGAAGGCAACGAGTTCTGCGTCTTCACCCCGCGGTGACTGTTCGACCAGACACATCTGCGTCGCGGGACCGGCCCACGATGCTTAGGCTCCGCACGTGAGTGCTTCATGACGTGGTGGCACGCGGTGATCGTCGTGGTCGCCGGGATCTGGGCCGGCACCATCAACGCCGTGGTCGGGTCGGGGACCCTCGTGACCTTCCCCGTCCTGGTCGCGCTGGGGTATCCGCCGGTGACGGCGACGACGTCCAACGCGATCGGGCTGGCGCCCGGGACCCTCAGCGGCGCCTGGGGTTACCGGCACGAGCTCAAGGGCTACTGGCGGCAGACCGCCCAGTTCGCCGTCGCGTCGTTCTTCGGCGCCATCGGTGGCACCATCCTGCTGCTGTCGCTGCCGAAGGACGCCTTCGAGGCCGTCGTCCCGATCCTCGTGGGGCTGGCCGTGATCCTCGTGATCGTGCAGCCGCGCGTCTCGAAATGGGTCGCGAAGCGCCGCGAAGGCAACGGCGAAGAGCACAAAGCCGGCCCGCTGCTGATGTTCTTCATCTTCCTCATCGGCATCTACGGCGGGTACTTCACCGCCGCGCAGGGCGTGATGCTGATGGCCGTGATGGGGATGCTGCTGTCCGAGCCGCTGCAGAAGCTCAACGGCGTCAAGAACGTCCTCGCTGCCGTCGTGAACGTCGTCGCCGGGGTGATCTACGCGTTTGTCGCGCCGATCAGCTGGCCCGTGGTGCTGTGGCTGGCCGTCGGCTCGACCGCCGGCGGCTTCCTCGGCGCGAAGATCGGCCGGAAGCTGCCGCCGGCGGTGCTGCGCGGCGTGATCGTCGTGATCGGCGTCGCCGCCGTGATCCAGCTGGTGGTCAAGCAGTTCAGCGAGTGAATTCCCGCGCCGCGGCCAGGAAGAGGTCGTTCTCGTCGCGGGTCCCGATGGTCACCCGCACACCGTCGCCGGCGAACGGCCGCACCACGAGCTTGCGGTCGAGCGCGTGCTCGGCGAACGGCACGGCCTGCGCACCCAGCGGCAGCCAGACGAAGTTCGCCTGCGTCTCCGGCACCTGGTAACCGGCCGCGATCAGCGCTTCGCGCACCCGCCCGCGTTCGGCGACGATCTCCTTGCACCGCTCGAGGAGCTCGTCCGCCGCGTCGAGCGACGCCAGCGCCGCGACCTGGGCCAGCATGTTCACCGAGAAGGCGACGTACACCTGGCGAAGCGCATCCGCGATCCGCTCGGGCGCGACGGCGTAACCGACCCGCAGGCCCGCGAGGCCGTACGCCTTCGAGAACGTGCGAAGCACCATGACGTTCGGGCGCGTGCGGGTGTACTCGACACCGTCGGGGACCTCGGGGTCGGTGACGAACTCCTTGTACGCCTCGTCCAGCACGATCAGCACGCGCTCGGGCACCGCGTCCATGAACCGCTCCAGCTCGGTGCGGCGGATCGCCGTCCCGGTGGGGTTGTTGGGGTTGCAGACGAAGACGACGCGCGTCCGGTCGGTGATCGCCGCGAGCATCGCGTCGAGGTCGAGCTCCTGGCCCTCGGTGATCGGCACCTTCACGGACACGGCGTTCGCGACCTGCGTGACGATCGGATAGGCCTCGAACGAGCGCCAGGCGAAGATGACCTCGTCGCCGGGCGAGCAGACCGCCTGGATCGTCTGCTGGCACAGCGAAACCGAGCCGCAGCCGATCGCGACGTGCTCGACCGGCACGTCCAGGTCGCGCGCCAGCCGCTCGCGCAGCACCTGCGAACCGGTGTCCGGGTAGCGGTTGATGCCGGCCGCGGCCTCGGCGATCGCCCGCGCGACGCTCGGCAGGGCGCCACCGGGCACCTCGTTGCTCGCCAGCTTGATGGCGCCTTCGATCGTCCGGCCGGGGACGTATTTCGGCAACGATTCGAGATCGGCACGCGGGGACACGGACGACATCTTCGGCGCTCCTGGATTTCGACGGGACGACCCCGTCACCGTATCTTTTCCGCCCGCCGCCCCGCGAGTCCCTTCAGCCGGTGAAGGGTGCGATGAGCTGCCACACTGGGTTCCTTCCGTTCACCAAGTAGTGATTGAGTGACGCAATGACGTCGACCAGCACCGTGGACTACCAGCGCACCGACGGCCGTGCCCTCCGCCTGACCTTCTCGGAACCCGAAGCCGCGCTACGCGGCGGTTTGGTCGTGCTGCACGAGGCGGACGGGGTCACCGACGGTGTCAAGCTGCTGCTCGCGAGCCTCGCCCTCGAGGGCTGGCTGACCGTCACCCCGCACCTCGAGAACGACCAGCTCACGCAGCAGGACCTGCTCGACGCGACGGACATCACACTCGCCTGGCTCGTCGAGCGCGGTGTCCAGGCCGACCTGCTCGGCGTGATGGGCTTCGACCTCGGCGGCACCGCGGCGCTCGTGGTCGCGTCGCACCGCAAGCTGGGCGCGGCCGTCAGCGTCGGCGGGCAGCAGGTCGCCGAACTGCCCGCGCTGGTCGAGATCGCCGGGAAGCTCACCAGCCCGTGGCTCGGCATGTACGGCGACGCCGGTGACGAGGCCGGCGGGGCCGAGGTCGAGCGGTTGCGCGACGCCGCCGCGTCGGCGCAGGTCGCGACGAACGTCGTCCACTACCCGGGTGCGAACCACCGCTTCGACGCCGACCCGGGCGCGGCCGCCGAAGCCTGGCAGCGCACGCTCAACTGGTTCGACGCGCACCTGCGCTAGGCGGATTACCCTCGGGGAGTGACGCACACCGCCGACGCCCCCGAAGTGCTCTGGCGCCCTGAGCCGAGCCACGTTGCCGACACCAAGATCGAAGCCTTCCGGCAGTGGCTGCGCGCCGAACGTGCCGTCGAGGTGGACGATTACCGCTCGCTCTGGGAGTTCTCGGTCGAGCGCGGCCCGGACTTCTGGGCGGCGGTCGCGGACTTCCTGGGTGTCCGCTGGCACGACCAGCCGGGCGAGGTGCTCTCGGGCGAGATGCCGAACGCCGTCTGGTTCGAGGGCGGCACGCTGAACTACGCCGAGCACGCGCTCACCCCCGGTATAGCGGGCGCCGCGAAGGCTGACGACGAGACAGCAGTGATCTTCCACCGCGAAGACGGCTTCGCGAGCCACCTGACCTACGGCCGGCTTCGCGCGCAGGTCGCCGCGGCCCGGGCGGCGTTCCTCGAACTGGGGGTCGGCAAGGGTGACCGGGTGGTCGCGCTGGCGCCGAACTGCCCGCAGACGCTGGTCGCGTTCCTCGCCGCGGCGAGCATCGGCGCGGTCTGGTCCTCGTGCTCGCCGGACTTCGGCGTCCGCGCGGTCGCGGACCGGTTCGTGCAGATCGAGCCGAAGCTGTTCTTCGCCGTCAACGCCTACGCGTACAACGGCCGTCAGTTCGACATCCGGCCGACGGTCGCCGACCTGCGGGAGAAACTCCCGTCGCTGGCCGCGACCGTCGTGGTCGAGTACGTCGGCGAGGGCCGGCTGGAGGGCGCGCACGACTGGGCCGAACTGCTCGCGAAGCACGAGGGCGCGCCGCTGCTGTTCGAGCCGGTCGACTTCGCGCACCCGCTGTGGGTGCTCTATTCGTCCGGCACCACGGGCCTGCCCAAGGGCATCGTGCACGGCCACGGCGGCATCACGCTGGAACACCTCAAGGCCCTCGGGCTGCAGACCGACCTCGGGCCCGGCGACCGGTTCTTCTGGTTCAGCACCACCGGCTGGATGATGTGGAACTTCCTCATCTCCGGCCTGCTGGTCGGCACCACGATCGTGCTCTACGACGGCAGCCCGGGGCATCCGGACCTGAACGCGCTCTGGCACCTCGCCGAGCAGCACCGCGTCACGTACTTCGGCACGTCGGCGCCGTACATCCAGAGCTGCCTGAAGGCGGGCATCAAGCCCGCGGAGCGCTACGACCTGACCGCGTTGCGGGCGCTCGGATCCACCGGCGCGCCGCTGAGCGTCGAGGGTTTCCGGTGGATCGTGAACGAGATCGGCAGGAAGGTGCAGATCTGCTCGGTCTCCGGCGGCACCGACCTGTGCGCGGCGTTCGTCGCGTCGGCGCCGGACGTGCCGGTCTGGCTGGGCGAGCTGTCCTGCCCCGCGCTCGGCGCCGCGGTCAACGCGTTCGACGAGGCCGGCAACGCCGTTGTCGAGCAGGTCGGCGAGCTGGTGATCACGAAGCCGATGCCGTCGATGCCGGTGTTCTTCTGGAACGACCCCGACGGCTCGCGGCTGCGTGAGGCGTACTTCGAGATGTACCCGGGGCAGTGGCGCCACGGCGACTGGATCCGGGTCACCGGCCGCGGCTCGGCGGTGATCTACGGCCGCAGCGACTCGACGCTCAACCGCGGCGGTGTCCGGATGGGCACCGCGGAGTTCTACCGGGTGGTCGAGGGCTACGACGAAGTCGCGGATTCCCTGGTCGTGGATACCTCGGCGGCCGGGAACGACGACGGGCAGCTGATCTGTTTCCTGGTGCTCGCCGGCGACGTGAAGCTCGAAGACGTCGAGCCCAGGCTGCGGAAGGAGCTCCGTAGCGCCCTGTCGCCGCGCCATGTACCCGATCGGTTCGTGGTGGTTTCCGAGATACCTCGTACCTTGAACGGTAAGAAGTGTGAGGTACCGGTGAAGAAGATCCTCGCCGGTGTGGCTCCCGACCGGGCCGTCAGCCGCGACGCGCTGGCCAACCCGGCGGCGCTGACGCCGTTCGTGGAGCTCGCCGGGGGGTAGACGGGGGAAGCATGATCGTCCATAACGGGTTGTACGGGTGGTGACGGGGACTCGCGCGCAGACCACCTGGCGGGTGGCGGGGGCCACCACCGTGGGGGTGATCACCTGGGTGACCCGGCTGGCCGGACTGATGACCTTGGTGTCGGTCCTGGTGCCGGCCGGGCGCCGCAACCTGCGCGGGCACCTGTCGGAGTGGCTGGAGCTGCCGCAGGAGGCGACCGTCGCGGCCGCGACGGTGGCGCTGGTCACCGGGGTGCTGCTGGTGCTGCTGGCCGCGGGGCTGCGTCGTCGCAAGCGCCGGGCCTGGCAGCTCGCGATCGGCGCGACGGTGCTGCTCACGGTGTCGCACATCGGGCTGAAGCACGTCTTCGCCGCGGGCTTGGTTTCGGTCGTGCTGCTGGTGGGCCTGATCGTGAACCGGCGCTACTTCGTCGCGAAGCCGGACCCGGTGGTCGGGCGCTGGCGGGCGATGCGCGTGTTCGTGCAGCTCGTGCTGGCCGGGTTCGTGATCAACCTCATCCTGCTCTCGGTGGCCTCCCGGAACGTGCTGGCGCCGATGAGCTTTCCGGACCGCCTGGCCGAATCCGCGCTGGCGCTGGTCGGCGCCAGCGGGCCGGCGGTGTTCCGCGAGATGTGGCTGGAGGACCTGACGGCGGCCGTCGGCCTGCTGTTCGGCCTCGCCGCGGTGCTGGTGTCGGCGTACTTCCTGCTGCGTTCGGCCGAACCGGCGCCGCGGCTGACCGACAACGAGGTCGACCGGCTCCGCAAGCTCCTCGACGAGCACGGTGAGCGTGACTCGCTCGGGTACTTCGCGCTGCGCCGCGACAAGTTCGTGGTGTTCTCCCGGACCGGCAAGGCCGCGGTCACCTACCGCGTGATCGCCGGGGTGGCGCTGTGTTCGGCCGACCCGCTGGGCGACCACGAGGCCTGGCCCGGCGCGATCGAGGAGTACCTGGAGGTCTGCCGCCGCAACGGCTGGGTCCCGGCGGCGATGGGCGTCTCCGAACTGGGCGCGACGGTCTGGGCCCGGTTCGGCCTGGAGGTGCTGGAGATCGGCGACGAAGCCGTCGTCGACGTCGCCGGGTTCACTTTGGACGGCCGCATCATGCGCGGCGTCCGCCAAGCCGCGGCGCGCACCAAGCGCGCGGGCTACAAGGTGCTGGTGCGCCGCACGGAGGACCTGCGCCCCGGCGAACTGGCCGAGCTGGAGGCGCTGGCCGCGAACTGGCGCGGCACGGACACCGAGCGCGGCTTCTCGATGGCGCTGGGCCGCATGGGCGACGCGGGATCGGTGCTGGTGACGGCCGAGCAGGGCGGCCGGGTCCGCGGCGTGCTCCAGTTCGTGCCGTGGGGCGCGAAGGGGCTGTCCCTGGACGTCATGCGCCGCGACCGCACGGCCGACAACGGCGTCAACGAGCTGATGATCTCGGAGCTCCTGCTGGCCGCCGACCGCCACGGCGTCGAGCAGGTGTCGCTGAACTTCGCGGCGTTCCGGGCGTTGATGGAACAGGGCCAGCGCATCGGCGCGGGCCCGGTCGCGCGCATGTCCGCGAAGGTGCTCCACTTCTTTTCCCGCTGGATCCAGATCGAGACGCTGTACAAGTTCAACGCGAAGTTCCAGCCGCGCTGGGTGCCCCGGTACCTGGTGTACCCGGGCGTGCGCGAACTCCCGCGTGTCGGCATCGCGACGTTCGAGGCCGAAGGGCTCGGCGGACGATCTCCACGCCTGCTCAGACTGCTGCGCCGAGCGTGAGGGGGGTGCCTTCGGAGGTGGTCCGGGGGGTGTGTAACCTATCTGAGCAGTGGTCGTTGGGCCCAGGAGGCTTCGCCTAGTCTGGTCTATGGCGCCGCACTGCTAATGCGGTTGGGGGTAACCCCCCCTCCCGGGTTCAAATCCCGGAGCCTCCGCTGGTACCCGGTTCGCCGGGTGCTAGGTTAGAGAACAACTGAACACGCGCCCGTAGCTCAGCTGGATAGAGCATCTGACTACGGATCAGAAGGTCAGGGGTTCGAATCCCTTCGGGCGCACGTCTGGTTGAGACAGCACTACAAGAAGCCCTCCTGCTTGCAGGGGGGCTTCTTGCTGTTCCGGGTAAGCGGCGGCCCACGTTGTTCGTCATTGGCCAACATGGCGCCGCACGTGCCCGCGTGGCCGCAGCCGGGGCAGGCGCCGGGCTGGAACCAGCAGCAGCGGGGCTGGGGACCGCCGCCCAGCGCTGAGCCCGACCGACAAAGCAGCCGAGTCCGATCGCCGGGCTCGGCTGCTTTGCGTAACTGGACTGGACCAGTGCACGCGCAACGCCGATCACCGGTTTCGGTCGTTCGGCGGCTGTTCGGCACTCTCCGTGGTGGTGCTTCCATAATTGGTCTGGACCACGTACCGTTTTCGCAAACGGCACAAAACACCGTCCTGGTCCCCGCCGGCGGTGTTGGTCCCCGCCGTTCCTGCCCCTGGCTCAAGGGAGAGTTATGTCGAGAAAGAGATGGCACCTCCTCGGTCTGTTCACCGCGGTCGGCGCGATCGCGATCGGCCTCGTCACCGTGCCGGCCAGCGCCGCCGGTGGCGTCAGCGCCAGCTTCACGAAGGGCTCCGACTGGGGCTCCGGCTACGAAGGCAAGTACACGATCGCCAACGGCTCCGGCTCGGCGCTGCCCAGCTGGACGGTCGAGTTCGACCTCCCGTCCGGTGCGAAGATCGCCTCCCTCTGGGACGGCAGCTACACCGCGGCCGGCCAGCACGTCACCGTCAAGAACACCTGGAACGGCAACGTCGGCAACGGCGCGAACGCCAGCTTCGGCTTCAACGTCAGCTACTCGGGCACCTACAGCGCCCCCTCGAACTGCAGGCTGAACGGCGGCTCGTGCGACGCCGGCGGTGGCACCCCGACCACCACGCCGACGACCCCGACGCAGCCGACCACCACCCCGACCACGCCGACCACACCCCCGACGACGACCACCACGACGCCGCCCCCGCCGGGCGGCCTGAAGAACGTCGGCTACTTCGTGCAGTGGGGCGTCTACGGCCGCAACTACCACGTCAAGAACATCGAGACGTCGGGCTCGGCGAACAAGCTGACCCACATCAACTACGCGTTCGGCAACGTCAAGAACGGCCAGTGCACGGCCAACGACGACCCCTACGCCGACTACCAGAAGACCTACGACGCCTCGACCAGCGTCGACGGTGTCGCCGACACCTGGGACCAGCCGGTGGCGGGCAACTTCAACCAGCTGCGCAAGCTGAAGAGGCTGCACCCCGGGCTCAAGGTGATCTGGTCGTTCGGCGGCTGGACCTACTCCGGCGGCTTCGGCCAGGCCGCGCAGAACGCCGCCGCGTTTGCGCAGTCCTGCTACAACCTGCTGAAGGACCCGCGCTGGGCGGACATCTGGGACGGCATCGACATCGACTGGGAGTACCCCAACTCGTGCGGCCTTTCCTGTGACACCAGCGGTGCCGCGGCCTACAAGAACCTGATGGGCGCGCTGCGGGCGAAGTTCGGCTCGTCGTTCCTGGTCACCTCGGCGATCACCGCGGACGGCAGCAACGGCGGCAAGCTCGACGTCGCCGACTACGGCGGCGCCGCGCAGTACCTCGACTGGTACAACGTCATGACCTACGACTACTTCGGCGCCTGGGCGGCGCAGGGTCCGACGGCCCCGCACTCGCCGCTGACCAACTTCACCGGCATCCCGACGCCGGGCTTCTACTCCGACGCGGCGATCCAGAAGCTGAAGAGCAAGGGTGTCCCGTCGAGCAAGCTGCTGCTGGGCATCGGGTTCTACGGCCGCGGCTGGACCGGTGTCACGCAGGCGACGCCGGGTGGCACCGCGACCGGCCCCGCGCCGGGCACGTACGAGCAGGGCATCGAGGACTACAAGGTCCTCAAGAACACCTGCCCGTCGACCGGCACGTTCGCCGGCACCGCGTACGCCAAGTGCGGCAGCAACTGGTGGAGCTACGACACCCCCGGGACCATCAACGGCAAGATGTCCTACGCCAAGCAGCAGGGCCTCGGTGGCGCCTTCTTCTGGGAGCTGACCGGCGACACCACCAACGGTGAGCTGATCACCGCGATGAAGAACGGCCTGTCGTGAGGCGCCGCTGGTTGCCCGCACTCGGGCTGGCGGCCGCGGCCGCCACGATCGGCGCGATGTTCGTGATCGCCCCGGCGAACGCGGCGGGCGGCGTGTCCGCGACCTTCTCCAAGGGCTCCGACTGGGGCACCGGGTACGAGGGCAAGTACACGATCGCCAACGGCTCGGGCTCGACGTTGTCCGCCTGGACGGTGGAGTTCGACCTGCCGAGCGGCGCGAAGATCTCGTCGCTCTGGGACGGCAGCTACACGGCGGCCGGCCAGCACGTCACGGTCAAGAACACCTGGAACGGCAACGTCGGCAACGGCGGTAGCGCGAGCTTCGGCTTCAACGTGACGTACTCGGGTTCGTACGTCGCGCCGTCGAACTGCAAGCTCAACGGTGGGTCGTGTGCGGCCGGGGGGACACCCCCCACGACGACACCGCCGCCTACGACGACGCCCCCGCCCACGACCACCCCGCCGCCGGGCACCGGCGGCAAGGGCGCGCCGTACCTCTACATGGGCTGGGGCAGCCCGCCGAACCCGCAGACGGTGATGAACGCGACCGGCGTCAAGTGGTTCACCATGGCGTTCATCAACGCCTCCGGTGGCTGCAACCCGGCGTGGGACAGCAGCCGTCCGCTTTCGGGCAGTGCCGACGCCACGGCGATCTCGCAGATCAAGGCGGCGGGCGGCCAGATCGTCCCGTCGTTCGGCGGCTGGAGCGGCAACAAGCTCGGCCCGAACTGCTCGACGCCTGCCGCGTTGGCCGGCGCGTACCAGCAGGTGATCAACGCGTACGGCCTCAAGGCGATCGACATCGACATCGAGAACTCCGACGAGTTCGAGAACGAGGCCGTGCAGGACCGCATCCTGAACGCGTTGAAGATCGTGAAGCAGAACAACCCGGGGATCCAGACGATCCTCACTTTCGGCACCTCGACGACCGGCCCGAACTACTACGGCAACCGGCTCATCGACCAGTCGAAGGCGCTGGGCGCCGGGGTGGACGTCTACACGATCATGCCGTTCGACTTCGGCGGCGGCTCGAACATGTACCAGAGCACGGTGAACGCGGCGAACGGCTTGCGCGACAAGCTGAAGTCGACGTTCGGGTGGAACGACGCCACGGCGTACAGCCACCTGGGCATCTCGGGCATGAACGGCCTGTCCGACCAGCAGGAGCTGACCGATCTTTCGACGTGGACCCAGATCACGAACTGGGCCAAGTCGAACAAGATCGGCCGCCTGGCGTTCTGGTCGGTCAACCGCGACCGCGGCTGCCCCGGTGGCGGCGTGCAGTCCGCGTGTAGCGGCATCGCGCAGAACGACTGGGATTTCACGAAGGTGACGGCGGGCTTCTGACGCCGTTGTGAAAGAAGGCCTCCTTGCCGGCTCCCCGGGCCGGCAAGGAGGCCTTCGTGTGTATCAGCGCCTCCCCGGCGCGGCTCTGTCCGGCATGAGATCTCTGAAGACCGTGGTCTGCACGCTGTTGCTCGCCGCGTCCCTGACCGGTTGCGAGCTCGAGAACACCGGCATCGAGGAGAGGGCCGGGACGGCGGCGCCGAGCGTGACGGCCGCCGGCTGCGGACGGCCGGGCACCCAGGTCGCGCACTGGCTCCCGAAGTTCGACGGCCGCTACGACGCGAAGGGCGTCAAGGCCGTGGGCAAGAACCCGTGCCCGCCGTTCCTCGACCTGGCGTCGAACGTCGAGCAGCTGATCCCGGAGGCGAAGGAGACCGAGAAGGCCGCAGCGAAGGAGCTGGCCGGAAAGGTCCGCGGGATGGCGGGCAGGTTCATCGCCGCGGCGGACACAACCCGCTGTTTCTACGAGGCGGACCGCCTGGCGGTGGCGGTCTACCAGCACGAGGAGGCGGGCTGGTCGCTCGGCGTCGTCCTGGTGGTCCGGACCGGCGCGGGCGCCCTCGTCGACCTCGCTTCGTGTTACCTGGTCGGCAACCCGTTCGCCGACGGCTTACGCGAAGAGACGCGGCTGCTGCGTCCGGACGGGTGCCTAAAGGTGGCTCAGCGGGAGCGGGCCGGCGAGACGTACCTGGTGGCTTGGATGGGCTCGTCGAACTGGATGTGCACCGCCCTGCGGCGCGACCTGCCGAGCAGTTAGGGCGGAGCCGCCGTCAAAGTGTCTTGACGGCGTCCCCGATCGCCTCGTCGAGGATCGACAGCCCGAGCGAAATCTCCTCCTCGGTCGCCGTCAGCGGTGGTGCGATCCGGAACACCCCGCCCATGCCCGGCAGCTGCACGATGTTCATGTGCAGCCCCAGCTCGAGGCAGCGCCGCGTGACGTGGGCGCCCAGCTCGTCCGAGCCTTGTTTCGTGTCGCGGTCCACCACCAGCTCCAACCCGGCCAGCAGGCCGCGGCCGCGGATGTCGCCGACCACGTCGTGGTACTCGGCAATCTGTTCCAGGCCCCGGCGCAGCACGCCGCCGAGCTGGCGGGCCCGCGAGTCCAGGCGGTCGCGGGTCAGCACGTCGAGGACCGTGTTGCCGACCGCCGCCGGTAGCGGGTCCGCGACGTGCGTGGTGAAGAACAGGAAGCCGCGGTCGTGCGCCTCCTGCTCGATCTCGGCGCTGGTCAGCACCGCGGCCAGCGGCAGCCCGGCGCCGAGGGTCTTGGACAGCGTCAGGATGTCGGGGACCACGCCGTCGCGCTCGAACGCGTACCAGGTGCCCGTGCGGCAGAGCCCGGTCTGGGCTTCGTCGAGGATCAGCAGCATGCCGCGTTCACGGCACTTCTGCTGCAGCGCGGCGAAGTAGCCGGGCGGTGGCTCGATGATGCCGCCGGAACTCAAGATCGGCTCGACCAGGCAGGCGGCCAGGCTCCCGACCGACTGCGCGTCGATCAGGTCGAAACCGAAGTCGAGCTGGCGCCGCCAGTCCAGCTTTCCGTCGGCGTCGGTGAAGTCCGGCCGGTACGCGTGGGGTGCCGGGATGGCGAAGTTGCCCGGCGCGGCGGGCCCGTACCCGCGGCGGCCGGCGCTGTAGGTGGCGCTCGCCGCGGCCTGCGTCATGCCGTGCCACGAGCGTGCGAACGAGACGATCTCGTGCTTGCCGGTGACGAGCTTGGCCATCCGGACGGCCGCCTCGTTCGACTCGGCTCCCGTGGTCAGCAGCAGCGCCTTCTCCAGCGGCGCCGGGAGCGTCTCGGCCAGCCGGCGCGCGAGGTCGACGACCGGGCGGCTCAGCATGCCGCTGAACAGGTGGTCCAGGCGCCCGACCTGGCGCCGGACCGTCTCGACGATCTCCGGGTGCGAGTGCCCGAGGATCGCGCTCATCTGGCCGGAGGTGAAGTCGAGGATCCGGCGGCCGTCCTCGGTGAAGACGAAGCTGCCTTCGGCGTGGTCGATGATCTCGCGGGTGAACGCACCGGCGCCGGCGTAGCGCACGAGGTGCCGGTCGGCGTCGGCCCAGAACGTGGCGGTGGGGTTCATGCGCTCGACGGTAGGTCCGCTCCGAGCGTCACGTCCAGCTCACAATTCCGGCTTTGCTGTTCGGTTCTTCCGCACAACAATGGGCTGATGCTGAACCCGTGGCGCCTGCGGCTGCTGAGCCGCCTCGACTCCCTGGGCACGATCCGCGCGGTGGCGCAGGACGCCAACCTGAGCGCGTCGAGCGTGTCGCAGCAGCTGGCCGTGCTCGAAGCGGAAACCCGCACCCAGCTGCTGGAACGCACGGGGCGCAGGGTCCGCCTGACCCCGGCGGGCCTGATGCTGGCCCGGCGCGCGCGGGCGATCCTCGACCACCTGGACACCGTCGAGGCGGAGCTGCGCAGCCTCGGCGAGGAGCCGGTCGGGCTGGTGCGGCTCGGCGCGTTCCAGAGCGCCATCCACACGATGGCGGTCCCGGCGGTGACCCGGCTCGCGAGCACGTACCCGCATCTGGACGTCGAGCTGCTGGAGCTGGAGCCGCACGAGAGCATCCCGGCCCTGCGCGGCGGCGACGCGGAGGTGATCATCACGACGACCGACTTCGTCGAGCAGCCGCTGGGCCCGGACCTCGACATCGTCCCGCTGGCCACGGACCCGATCGTGCTGGTTTCCTCCGGCGACGCCCCGCGAGGCCCGGCAGTGCTGTCGGCCTACGCGGACGAGCCGTGGGCGCTGGACGCGCCGCAGTCCTACATGGCGAACCTGACGCTGCGCCTGTGCCGCGAGTCGGGGTTCGAGCCGCGGGTGGTGTGCCGCTTCAGCAATTACCTGATGACGCTGCAGCACGTGGAGGCCGGGTTGTCGATCGCGTTGCTGCCCGGGCTGGCGGTCGACCGGCGGTATCGCGTGGTGACGCGCGAGCTGGCGACGCCGGTGAACCGCACGATCGCGGCGGTGGTCCGGCGCGGCTCGCCGACCCGCGCGGCGGTGAACGTGGTGCTGGACGCCCTGCGGCAGCAGCCGGACCTGCCGGCGCTGGCCGAATGGGCCGACAATGGGGGTAATCAACCCGAATCTACCCTCGATTGACGTGTGGGCCGGGTTGAACCCAAGGCAGCCAGATCGGGTCCGTGTATTCGGGTGGGTCGAAGCTCGCCACGATTTCGAGTTTGTCCGGTTCGTCAGCGATGACCCAGAGCGGGAACTTCGCTTCGTAAAGACCGCTGGCCACGCCGACGAAATAAATCAGCGGTCGCCTTTCTTGGAAGGCGCGACGGAGGGCAACATTGGTGAATAGATTCGGATCGTCGCCTCGGTACTTGTAGTGGACTAGTCCGTCGTCGCTCTCTTCGTCGTCGTAAGGCCGGCGCCGGCTTGGTGGCGTATACGCCGTCTTGATCGAAAGGGCGGCCTTCAGTACTTTCGGCTTCCGGATACCTTGCTGTTGGTCAGCCAGTGCGATCCGTTCGTCCTCAAAGGTAAAAAGGCCGAGTTGGCTCGAAGGTATGCGGTTGCCGTACTCCTTGCTCGCTTCGCTAAGCCAGGTGAAGGCCTGCAAGCGAAGTCGAGTGTCGAACTCCAAGCTCTCGTCGCGGACGGGCTGAACCCGCCGGGTGACGGTGGAAGTGTATCGACGCAGTGGTGAAGTGGCCGGCGCACGGAACAGCAGGTCCAATCCGAGCTCCGTGCGGATATCTTCGGCGATATCAGATTTGAAATAATCGCCAAGAAGCGTTTCGATGACGGCAAGTAGCGTTTCTGGGTAGTTCAAGAGCCGGACGAATTCTGGCTTCAATGTACCGCGTGCTCGACGCGCCTTGAGCCAGGAGCCGCTTTGCAAGGGGGAGTTTGCGATCGCCGTCCCCCTCGAGTCCGTCACGTCCCAGAGCGTGCGTTCCAAGTTGATGAACGCCGCTGCGGCCACATCGACGCTGTGCGGACCCGGCGCGTACTTATGGATCAGCTTTCCGACGGAGGTCTCGACCTCGGCGTAGGTCACGGTCGACGCGCGGGATAGGACGAATCTTTGTACGAGCGCGAGCGCGAAGAGGGACTTGTGGGACACCGGCAGACTGCCCCCTAGTCCCTGAAATGCCCCTACTGCGGCCAGGGCCTGCCTCTCGTCCAAGTCACCCCTCCGTGCATTCCGGCCACCGAGTGTAGCCGTGTGAAGCACGCGTACGCACGCTTCGCACGGCTTAAGCGGACCGTGTCCTGCACTATTGAGCAGGACAACGGTGACGCAGTGTGTACGGTTGGCTGTCATGACCGAACTGCCGCAGCGGCTCTTGGACGAGCTCGCGCGTAGTGAACTTGCTGACGCCGATCGCACCAAGCCCGGTGAAGGGCTTCGACTGCTGGAAGTGCTGTTAGCTACAAACGCCGGGTCATTGCCGATCGACAAGGTTGTTGCTGTTCGCAGCGTTGACGGCGAGGAGCTCATCGAGCAGTTCCGGAAGGCCGGCCGGCTCGCCGATACCGTCCTCGGGGTGGCGCTGGTGGATCTGGAGGCTGGTGGCAACCAAGTCGCCGGCCTCTCAGAGGAGTTCTGGGATCTGCTTGTGGCGCCTGCTCCCGAGCGGGTCGACGTTGGTTTGATCTTCGGTCGGAAGTCGAGTGGCTGGGAAGCCGTCTGGCTCGGTTATGCCGAAGTCGCGCGAGCCACGGCCACGGTGCTGAGTGAGTTCCTCGGCATTGAGGCGGAAGAAGTCGCGCCCATCGCCAGACCCAGGTACCAGCTCCACCTCGATGACCGTGTTCGGCGCATGCTCAGGCTCTCGGTCCGTTCGCGGCCAGCGTTGATGCTCGTGGGGCCGCCCGGTACGGGGAAGACGCATTTGCTCACCGAGTTGGTCTTCGCCATCTCTCAGGAGCCGGAGACCTACGGGTTGACCCGAATCCGAAAGCCCATGCTGGTCACGCCAGACGAGTCGTGGACCGCGCGCGAGTTGGTCGGCGGGGACACCGTGGATGACGACGGACGGCTCCGCTTCAGTCCCGGCCACGTGCTGGAAGCCATCCATCGCGATCGGTGGCTGATCTTGGACGAGGCGAACCGCGCAGACCTCGACCGCATTTTTGCCGGCCTGTTCACCTGGCTGTCCGGGCAGACGGTGGAGGTAGGCCGGGCGAGCGCAGCCCCGGGGGCGAGCAAGATCATGCTCGGCTGGGCCGATACCCGGCACAGCCAAGTCATCGGAGCGAACCGCCTGCGTCACGGCGGCACGACAGGCGGCCCGATCTACTACCTGGCCGGCCAGGATTGGCGGCTCTTAGGGACGTACAACGCCGTTGACGCCCAGCGGGTCTTCCGCTTTGGCCAGGCGCTCGGTCGCCGATTCGACCACATCCCGGTGCCTGTCCCGGACGGTACTGCCTTCACTGCGGCCCTCGACGTGCGGCTGAACGACGTCACGCCGAACCTCGAAGACCAGGAGAAGTCGAGGCTGGCGACGATACTTGCGGAGATTTATCGTGCTCACCTCGAGCAAGGCGAGACGATGGGGCCGGCCGCGCTGTTGTCGATCCCGCAGTACGTGGCGGCTGGGCGGCAGGACAGCGTCGACGTCCCGTTGGCCCAACTCGTCGCAGAAGCCTATTTGGCCGGCATGGGCACTTGGCTGGTCGGGCTCGACACGGCTGGTTCCTTCGAAGCCCGGCTGAGTGGGGAAGAGGTCCTCGGTGCGGAGTGGGAATGGATCCGCAGTCGGCTCACTGAGCTGCAGTGACGTCGCCGGCGTTGAGTACCAAGGCTCCGAGTCTGTCGATCCCCTGGGAGGGGATGCGAGAGCTGTTCCACAGCTGGTCGGGGAAGGGCGACCTCTTCGACGGGCTGGCAGCCGCACTGGGCGAGGATAAATTCAGCCGGTGGACCAAACGTGACGTCGAGCGGCGTGCCCACCGCGTGTTGTTCGAGAACTGCGTGGTGAGTCTTCAGCGCATGCCCGTCCGAACGCGCGACTGGCTGGCCATCATCCCGGTTCACTCGCAAGTGACCCCCGCGGCAACGCCGGCGCCACACGGACGGATCGACTGGGCGGCGACCAGGCAGACCGGGTGGCCGCCTCGCCAGTTTGTCGGGCGGACGCGGCAGCGAACTTCCGACGACGCGTTGCTGAGTGGGCTGCGGTGGACGGTTGAACGCATGCTCCTGGTGTACGGCGATGCGCGCTACGGTCGTCTGCGCGAAAAGAAGCCGGTCGTCGAAAAGCAGTTGGCGGCCCTCGATGGGCTCGTCGGTCGGCCCGAATTGCAACAGGTCGAGGCGGCCATGCCCGACCGAGCCACGATCAAGGATCTGCAACGCTCCGGACCGAAGTGGCGGCTCATCGGCGATCTGGCTGATCTCTTGCGCCAGGAAGAAACCAGCGATCTTATGGCGCTCGCCAAGGCCCAGATCATGCCGGACGCGACGATGGCCGCCGCGCTTTTCCACCTGGGGGTGTTCGGCCTCGTCCTCAGCGTGCTCAAGGAGAGCGGCGCCAAGCCGGTCAGCCTTCGCCCGCTGCGTGGAGGCGCTACCGGCGCCGCCTACGAGCTGAAGTTCTCAGGTCAGACCTGGTCACTGTGGTTCGAAGGCGCCGGAATCTGGTCCAAGCTTCGTCGAGTTGAGCCCTATGTGAACGCAACAAAAGGACTCAAGAGCCCGGGAGGGACAAAAAGTCCGGACATCCTCCTCATCAACGAAAAGACTCGTCGTGCTCTCATCGTTGAATGCAAGTACAGCGACGACTCTGAATACGTTCGCAGTGGCTACAGTCAAGCGTTGACCTACCTCGTTGAAGCGCGGACGATCATGATCGATGCCGGTGTTGCCTTTGTGGTGGCGCCCAGTGAGATGGTCTCAGCTCTCAGTACCGGTCACACCCACGCCGGACCAGTGTCGTTCTGTGCTCCTGAGCAGTTCAAGGATGCCTTCGGCGCGAACTTCGCCGATCTCTGCCGGTAGCCCGCTCGATCTTTGCTCGGACCAGGCGCAGACTGAGCGGGTGCGGGTGGCGATCAGGGTCGCTGGGGTGGTGCAGGGCGTGGGGTTTCGGCCCTTCGTCTACCAGCTTGCGCTCCGGCACCACCTCGCTGGGTTCGTGGGGAACGATGTGCATGGCGTTTTCCTTGAAACTGAAGGCACACAGGCCCAAGTAGAGGTGTTCGTCCAAGCGCTGCGGACCCAGGCGCCGCCGCTTGCGGTGGTTGAGCGGGTTGAGGTCTGCGAGATCTTGGTGACGGGGGAGCGTGGCTTCCGGATCGTCGAGAGCCCCGACGGGGGCGCCGCCGACACGCTCATCTCGGCCGACTCCGCCACTTGTGACGACTGCCTGCGCGAACTCCGCGACCCCGCCGACCGGCGCTACCGGTACCCCTTCGTGAACTGCACCCACTGCGGCCCGCGGTTCACCATCGTCCGAGGGGTGCCCTACGACCGGCCGCTCACCACCATGGCCGGCTTCGCGATGTGCGCCGACTGCAAGCAGGAGTACGAAGACCCGGCCGACCGGCGGTTCCACGCCCAGCCCGTCTGCTGCCCGGCCTGCGGGCCCACCCTGCGGTTCGAGCCCGGCGATGGTGATCCGATCCACGAAGCCGCGGCGGCCATCAACCAAGGCGCGATCGTCGCCGTGAAAGGGCTCGGGGGTTATCACCTCGCCGTCGGGGCGAGGCATGAGGAAGCCGCGAAGAACCTGCGGGCGAGGAAACACCGGGAGGACAAGCCCTTTGCCGTCATGGTTGCCGACTTGGAGCAGGCCCGGGAGCTCGCCGAAGTTGGTGAAGCGGCTGAGAAGGCGCTAAGCAGCAGGCGGCGGCCCATCGTGCTGCTCCCCAAGAAGGCCGGACTCGCCGACGCCGTGGCGCCCGGGAACCGGCGGATCGGGCTCATGCTGCCCTACACCCCGCTGCACCACCTTCTGCTGGAACTGACCGGGCCGATCGTTCTGACCAGCGCGAACGTCTCCGACGAGCCCATCGTCTACCGCGACGACGACCTCGGCCGCCTCAAAACCATCACCGACGCCTTCCTCACTCACGACCGGCCCATCCACATCCGCACCGACGACTCCGTCGTGCGCATCACCCGCGGTGCACCCCAGCTGCAACGGCGGTCACGCGGGTACGCACCCGAGCCGGTCCGTCTCAACCACGAGACGAAACTGCACCTCCTCGGCTGCGGCGCCGAACTCAAGAACACCTTCTGCCTCGCCAAAGGCCGCCACGCCTTCGTCTCGCACCACATCGGCGACCTCGAGAACTACGAGACGCTCAGGTCGTTCACCGAAGGCATCAACCACTTCAAGCACCTTTTCGACATCAACCCGGTGCTCGTCGCGCACGATCTGCACCCCGAGTACCTGTCCACGAAGTACGCACTCGACCAGGACGTCGAGCTGCTGGGTGTGCAGCACCACCACGCGCACATCGCCGCCTGCCTGGCCGACAACAATCACCAGGACCCCGTGCTCGGCGTCGCCTTCGACGGCACCGGTTTCGGGCCGGACGGCACCATCTGGGGCGGGGAATTCCTTCTCGCCGATCTGAGCGGCTACCAGCGGCTGAACCACCTGCGGCCGGTCGTGATGCCGGGCGGCGCCATGGCCATCCGGCAGCCCTGGCGGATGGCCGCGTCCTATGTGGACGAACTGGGGCGGCCCGCCGACGAAACCATCGTGAAGCTGAAACGCAGTGGCCTCAACTCACCGCTGACGTCGAGTGCGGGACGCCTCTTCGACGCCGCTGCCGCGCTGCTCGGCGTGCGGGACACGATCAACTACGAAGGCCAGGCCGCCATCGAGCTGGAACAGCTGGCCGACCCCGCCGAGCAGGCCGCCTACCCGGCGCGCGTGGACGACGTCGTCCACGGTGAGGACCTCATCGCCGCTCTTCTGGACGACACCGCCACGAAGGCCAAGCGAGCCGCGCGGTTCCACAACGGGGTCGCCGCGGTGATCGCGGACACCTGCCACCGGCTGCGGGACCACAGCACCACCGTCGCGCTGTCCGGCGGGGTGTTCCAGAACGTCCTCCTGCTCGACCGGACCGTGGAAGCGCTGGAACAAAAGGGCTTCCACGTCCTGACCCACCGGAACGTGCCGACCAACGACGGCGGGATCAGTTTCGGTCAGGTCGCCGTAGCCAGTTGTACCACTCGGTGAGGCCGTCGCCGCGGGTCGCGCTGACCGGCAGCAACGCCGCCGACGGGTTCACGCGGCGGAAGTCCCGCTCGAACTCGGAGACGTCGAAGTCGACGTAGGGCAGCAGGTCGACCTTGTTCAGCAGCACCAGGTCCGTCGCGGCGAACATGTGCGGGTACTTCAACGGCTTCCCGGGCCCCTCGGTCACCGACAGGATCACCACACGCGCCGCCTCGCCGAGGTCGAACAGCGCCGGGCAGACCAGGTTGCCGACGTTCTCGATGAACAGCGTCGACCCCTCCGCCGGCGCCAGCGAATGCACCGCCCGGTGCAGCATCGACGCGTCGAGGTGGCAGCCGGCGCCGGTGTTGATCTGCACCACCGGCGCGCCGGTGGCCTTGATCCGCTCGGCGTCCAGCAGGGTCTCCTGGTCACCCTCGACCACCGCGCAGGGCGTGTCCAGAGCCTGGATGGTCCGCTCCAGCAGCGTTGTCTTCCCGGCGCCGGGAGAGCTCATCAGGTTGATCGCGAAGACGCCGGACGCGCGGAAGTGCGCGCGGTTGTGCGTCGCCAGCTCGTCGTTCTTCGCCAAGATGTCCTGCTCCAGCACCACTGTGTGGGCTTCGTCGGTGATCCGGACGTCGCCGTCCGAGCAGCCGCAGGTGTCACACATGTCCGACCTCCACCGAGGTGATGCGCAGTTCCCGCCCGGCCAGCACCTCGACGTCGGCGCTGCCGCAGGGGCACAGCAGGATGAAGTCGTCGAGGCCGAACTCCTCGCCGCAGTCGCGGCAGCACGCCCGGCCGGACGGCTCGCTGATCTCCAGGTGCGCGCCGGCCAGCGAAGTGCCCGCGCACAGGACGTCGAAGCAGAAGCGGACGCTGTCCGGCACCACGCCGGACAGCCGCCCGATCTCCAGCCGCACGCTCGTCACGGTCGCGTCGCCGAGGCGGGCGACGATCGTGTCGACGACCGACTGCGTGATCGACATTTCGTGCATTCAGCAGATCCTCGGCAGCGGGTCCCCGACCAGCAGGTCCACGATCCGGGTGCCGCCGAACGTGGTGTTCAGCAGCACCAGCCCGGGCGGGTCGTCGGCGATCCGGCCGATCACCGCGGCGTCCGCGCCGAGCGGGTGTGAGCGCAACGCGGCCAGCGCGTCCCCGGCCTGGGCACCGTCGACGACCACCACGATCCGGCCTTCGCAGGCGACGTACAGCGGGTCGATGCCGAGCAGCTCCGACGCGCCGCGAACCTCGGTGCGGACCGGAACGGCCTTCTCGTCGACGACCACCGAGACGTCCGCGGCCTTCGCGATCTCGTTGAGGATCGTCGCGACACCGCCGCGGGTCGCGTCCCGCATCGCGCGCACCCCGGGCACCGCGGCCAGCAGGCCGGCCACCAGTTCGTGCACCGGCGCGGTGTCGGACTCCAGGTCGGCGTCGATGTCGAGTTCGCCGCGGGCCAGCATGATCGTGACGCCGTGGTCGCCGATCGGCCCGGAGACGAGGACGGCGTCCCCGGGCTTCACGGTGGCGACGCCGAGCCCGGTGCGGGTGAGCACCCCGACCCCGGCGGTGTTGATGTACACGCCGTCGGCCTTGCCGCGCTGCACGACCTTCGTGTCGCCAGTGACGATCTGGACGTTGGCCGCCAGCGCCGCCGTCTTCATCGAGTCGACGATCTTCAGCAGGTCCTCGACGGGGAAACCCTCCTCGAGGATGAACCCGCAGGTCAGGTACAGCGGCCGCGCGCCGGAAACGGCGAGGTCGTTCACCGTGCCGTTCACGGCCAGGTCGCCGATGTTGCCGCCGGGGAAGAACAGCGGCGAGACGACGTAGGAGTCCGTCGTCAGGGCCAGCCGGGCGTCGCCGATGGTCAGGGACGCCGAGTCCTCCAAGGGTTCCAGCAGCGGGTTGCGGAACGCGTCGAGGAACACCGCCTCGATCAGCGTGTGTGTCGACTTGCCGCCGGCGCCGTGGGACAGCGTGATGCGCTCTTCGCGGACCTTCGCACGCCGGCGCCGCGCCCGCTCGATCCGGTCGAGGACCTGCTGTTCGCGTTCCGTGGTGGTCATGCGCGGCTCGCTTCCCGGACGCGCTGGCGGCTGAACCGGCCGAAGTTGTAGTACGCCGCGCAGGCGCCTTCGGGGGAGACCATGCACGTCCCGATCGGCGTCTCCGGGGTGCACGCGGTGCCGAACACCTTGCACTCCCACGGTTTCAGCACACCCTTGAGCACCTCGCCGCACTGGCACGCCTTGGGATCGGCGACGCGCAGGCCGGGGATCTCGAAGATCCGTTCGGCGTCGAACTCGGCGTACTTCTCGCGGATCGCCATCGCCGAGTGCGTGATGAACCCGAGGCCACGCCACTCGAAGTACGGCCGCAGCTCCATGACCTCGTTGATGGCCTTCAGCGCGACCATGTTGCCGTTCCACGGCACGACCCGCGAGTACTGGTTCTCGACTTCGGACCGCCCGGAGGACAGCTGCAGCATCAGCATGTAGATCGACTGCAGGATGTCGAGGGGCTCGAACCCGGCGACCACGACGGGCTTGCCGTAGTCACGCGAGATGAACTCGTACGGCCGGCAGCCGATCACCGTCGAGACGTGCCCCGGGCCGATGAAGCCGTCGAGCCGCAGGTCGGGGGAGTCGAGGATGGCCTTGATCGCCGGGATGATCGTGACGTGGTTGCCGAACACCGAGAAGTTCTCGATGCCTTCGGAAGCCGCGCGCAGCAGGGTCATCGCGGTGGACGGCGTGGTCGTCTCGAAGCCGATCGCCATGAACACGACCCGCAGGTCCGGGTTCTGCCGCGCGATCTTCAGCGAGTCCAGCGGCGAGTACACCATCCGGATGTTGGTGCCCTCGGCGTTGGAGTCGAAGAAGTTCCCGCCGGACCCGGGCACGCGCATCATGTCGCCGAACGACGTCATGAGCACACCGGGCTGCCGCGCGATGTGGATGGCGTCGTCGACCCGGCCCATCGGGATCACGCACACCGGGCAGCCGGGCCCGTGCACCAGCGTGATGCTCTCGGGCAGGTAGTCCTCGAGGCCGTGTTTGTAGATGGTGTGCGTGTGCCCGCCGCAGACCTCCATGAACTTGTAGTGGCGGCCCGGCTCGCACAGCGACGTGATCTTCGCGGACAGCGCCCGCGCCTTCTCCGCGTCGCGGAATTCGTCGACGAAACGCATGGTCACTCCTATTCGATCTGGGATTCGAGCAACGCGGCCATTTCGTCTTCGTAGGCCTTGCCGATGCTTTCCAGGAAGTCCAGCGCCGCCGCGGCCTCCGCCTCGTCTATTTTGGACAGTGCGAAGCCGACGTGGATGAGGATCCACTCGCCGGGCTTCGGCGGGTCGTCTTCGAGCAGGCCGATGTTGATGAGCCGTTTGACACCGCTGACCGCGACCTTCGCGAGGTCCGGGCGCTCCTCGCTGATTTCGATGATCTCGCCCGGGATCCCGAGGCACATGGCTCAGACCTCCGTCTTTTCCTTGACCGGCAGCTGCGGGCTGGTGCCCCAGGTGAGTTCGATGACGGCGCGGACCGCGGCCGGCACCGCCGCCGCGACCGCCGGGGAAAGGCCGATCCCTTCGTCGAGGCAGTCCGGTTCGCACCCGACGATCAGCACCCGCCCGGCGTCCCCGCCGAGCAGCCGCAACAGCCGGAACACCGCTTCGGGCTGCATGCCGTGCGCGTCGATCGACGACGCCGTCGCCAGGTCGTCGGTGTCGGCTTCGATGAGCGAGAGGGTGCCGGGCGGCCGGCCGTGCGGGGTCGCGTCGAGCAGGATCGTCGTGTCGTAACCGCCCAGCAGGTCGTAGGCGAGGTGCATGCCGGCGATGCCGTAGTCGGCGATCTGCACCCACTCCGGCAGCTCGGCCTGCTCCAGCTCCTTGATGACTTCGACGCCGAAGCCGTCGTCGCCGAGGAAGATGTTGCCGATGCCGGCGACCAGTACACGTGGCCTCATTCCGCGACCTCCAAGGGCTCGATCTCGTCGGGGGAGAAGTACCGGTACCGGCCTTGCGCGTGCTGCAGGTCGGCACCGGGGTCGTCGTCGAGCGTCACCGCGATGTGTGTTGCCCCGTCCACATCGGACAAGATGACGTGCACGGTCGCGGTCTTGCCGGTGAGGAACATGTCCTGGGCGTCGGCGCCCCGCAGGTTCGGCAGCAGCCGAACCTGCGACCCCGCGGCGACGCGCACCCCGGCGACGACCACTGAAGGTTCGACCGGCCGAAGGGAGCGGACCGCGCCGTGGAGCCGCTCCAGCAGCTCGGGCGGCATCGAGTCGACGCGGTCCACGATGGCCGCCGCGCGCGGGTCGGTCGCCCGGGCCTCACGCTTCTCCTCGTCGGTCAGCGTCATCGTGCGCAGCGTCAGGATCTCGTCGATCTCGGTGCCGTCGAAGAGGTCCCCGGGGCTTTCCTCGGCGATCGACGGGTTGTCGTAGAGGATGATCGGCGACGCGAGCATGACCGTGCTGCGGGCGGTGTCGCCGATCAGGACCGGCCAGAGCCGTTCCTGCCGGCAGGCTTCGACCGCGGGTTTCGCCCACTCCGGCGGGTCCAGCATGGACAGGAAGTGCCCGGTGTCGACGCTGAGCACGAGGTGAGCGGCCAGCAGCGAATGCCGGAGAGCGTGCTCGCGGACGCCGTCGGCGGGCCACGACGTCGTGTTGTGCACCTCGACGCGCAGGCGGGCGCCGCCGAACGGCCCGTCGAGCGGTTCGACGCGCGCAGTGAGGACGCCGGACAGCGGGTGTGTCCGTTCTTCGCCTGGCACGTGGAACGCCTTCTCGGCCGGGAGTTCCGAAAGCGGCAGCTCGAAGTTGATCTCGTGCTCGACGGCCTCGTCCCACGTGAGCAACGTCCGCGTCTGCAGGAATCGCACCTTGACGTGCAGGATCGTATGGGCCAGGGGTTCCAGCAGGCACTCGACGCGCGCGGACGCGTGCTCGCCGATCTCCGCCGAGGCGTAGGACGGCGGCATCAGCACACCCCACTGCCAGCGCACCTTGTTCTTCCCGGCCGACGCGCGGTACGGGTAGAGCAGGTAACCCTCGTAGAGCACGGCGTCGCCGATGGCGCGGGCCTGGTCCCCGGCGTTCACGGCCCACCGGCCAGCAGCTGCTCGATCGCCGCTTCCCAGGTCGGGATGGCGTTCGCCGCCTTGTACTTGAGCAGTGCGTCGACCGTCTCGCGCGGCAGCTTGATCCACGCGACGTTCGGGAAGTAGCGCGCCATCAGCTCGTCCCAGACGGTCACCGGCATCCGGCACTCGGCCTGGGTGTGCCACGGCACCTGCTCGACCCAGAACCCCGGCCCGCCCTTGCCGAACACCGTGCCGCTGAACAGCAGCACCATCGGCACGACCCCTTCGGCCAGCGCGTGGAAGTACTTTCCGGCCGCGACTTCCAGGTCGTAGGTGCACGGCACCTCGGCGTCGACCTCGGTGGCGCCGGAGAACCCGGGCACCGTCACCGAGACCGTGGTGAACTGGAACGGCTTCAGCGTCTCGCCCCACCGGGCGCGCTCGCCGAAGAGATGGGTGAGCAGCTCCGACTCCTCATCGGAGTACCGGCGGCGCTGCGGCTCGATCCGGATCTGGACCCGCAGCACCATCGCGTGGACGGGCTGCCCGGTCAGCTCGGTGATCCGCAGCTTGAACGCCAGCGTCGGCGAGGCCGCGTACTTCAGCGGCCGGACGTCGACGCAGTCGAAGGTCAGCTCAGCCATCCGTCACGACCTCGCTGCGCTCCCGCAGCTTCGCGAAGAACGCGTCGATGGCTTCGTGCGCCTCGGTGCCGCCGTCGAAGCCGCGCCACGTCGTCCGGACGAGCCCGACCAGCTCGTAACAGACGTCGATCGGCACCAGGAAGCACTCGAACCCGAGGTCGAGCTGGTTCAGCAGCAGCGCTTCGACGTCGTCGGCGATGTCCGCGAACGCCGGCGTGCCGGCCAGCAGCTCGTCCCACGTGCCGAGCTCCAGCAGGGACTCGGTCGCCCCCGCCGGGCTCGGGTAGAACGCGACCGGCCGGTCCTGCACCGAGTTGCGGAACAGGAACGCCGTTTTCACCGGGATCCCCGCCGACTCCCACAACGCCGTGCCGGGGCCGAAGCGCGGTACGTGCCGGAACCGGTCCGGCACCGCGCGGTGCCGCTTCCCGCCCGCGCCGCGGTGGGTGAACAGCAGGTAGCAGCCCCGGCAGGCGCACAGGATCGTCCGGGATTCGAGGTCGATCACGTGCCCGTGCTCGGCGCCGATCGGCTCCGCGCACATCTCGCACCGCTCGCCGGGGGCGGCGCGCGGTGCGGGCGTGCGGAAGCGCCGGAGGCCGCCGGTCACCGGACCTCCACGGGGCACTCGAGGGCTTCGAGCGGCAGCAGCGGCCGGCCGCCGGGGCCGGTCTCCTCGGGCACCACACCCTCGACGACGACGTCGGAGATCTCCGGCGCCACCTCGCGGACCATCCGTTCGATGGCGTACTTCGCGGTGACCGTCGAGGACGGGCAGCCGTCGCAGGTGCCCTGCAGCTGCAGCCGCAGGACGCCGTTGTCGTCGATCCCGACGAACTCGACGTCGCCGGCGTGCGAACCCAGGTACGGCCGGACCTTGTCGAGGGCTTCGGTCACGCGCTCGTGGGTGGACTTCGGGTGCAGGTCGTGCAGCACGAGCAGACCGCGGACGTGGTCGTCCTCGGCGAGCCGGTCCAGCAGCGGCCGGTTCGCCTCGCCGACGACGTCCACGATCCGGGCCAGGCCGGCGCCGTAGAACTCGAGCAGCGTGTGGACGAGGTCCTCGGCCAGTTCGGCGTCCTTGCCGGAAAGCTCGCTCAGCAGCCGCTCGATGCGCTCGCCGACCTGGTCGACGTCGGCCATCAGGCGATCTCCCCGCCGAACGCGTGCGGGGTGTGCAGCCGCTCGATCACCTTGCCCTTGCCGGTGTACATGTGGACACCGCAGGGCAGGCACGGGTCGAAGCTGCGGACCGCGCGCATGATGTCGATGCCCTTGAAGTTCTCCTGGGTGTTCTCCTCGAAGATCGGCGTGTTCTGCACGGCGTCCTCGTACGGCCCCGGCGTGCCGAAGCTGTCGCGCACGCTGCCGTTCCACGGTGTCGGCGGGTACGGGTGGTAGTTCGCGATCTTGCCGCCCTTGATCACCATGTGGTGCGACAGCACACCGCGCACCGCCTCGGTGAACCCACAGCTCACGCCTTCGTCGGGGACCTTGAACGGCTCCCACGTCTTCGTGTTGCCCTTGCGGACCTCACCGAGTGCCTGCTCGGCGAAGTGCAGGGCCATCGCCGCCGAGTACGCCTGGAAGTACGTCCGGGCGCGGTTGCGCTCGAGCGCGTTGCTCCACTGCGGGATCTTCCACTCGAAGGCGACCTCGGGTTTGGTGGCCGTGCGCGGCAGGGTGATCGTCACGCTGTGCCCGGTCGACTTGACGTACGGCGTGTCGACGAGCCCGGCGAGCGCCGTCACCCACAGGCGGGCGATCGGGCCGCCGCCGGTGTCGAGGGCGAGGTGGTCCTTGCCGTCGAACCAGCGCGGCGACATCGTCCACGAGTACTTGCCGTCGAAGTCGCGCTTGGCCGGGCGCGGGATGGTGTGCTGGTTCCACGGGTGGCGCTGGTCGACCGGGTTGCCCAGCGGGTCCTGCGTGACGAACATCGGCTGGTCGGCCCAGTCCTCGTAGAACGAGCTGCCGAGCAGGATCCGGATGCCGAGGTTGATGTCGAGCAGGCTGGTGGTGACGAGCTTGCCGTCGACGACGATGCCCGGCGTCACGTACATCTTCCGGCCCCAGGACTCCATGTTCTCGTAGCTGAAGTCGCAGTACTCCGGGTTGTTCAGGCTGCCCCAGCAGCCGAGCAGGACGCGCCGCCGGCCGACCTCTTCGTAGCCGGGCAGGGCTTCGTAGAAGAAGTCGAACAGGTCGTCGTGCATCGGCAGGCAGCGCTTCATGAACTCGACGTAGCGCATGAGCCGGGTCAGGTAGTCGGTGAACAGCTGCACGGTGGCGACCGTGCCGACGCCGCCCGGGTACAACGTGGACGGGTGGACGTGCCGGCCCTCCATCAGGCAGAACATCTCACGCGTGCTGCGGGAAACCTGCAGGGCCTCGCGGTAGAACTCGCCTTCCAGCGGGTTCAGCGAGCGCATGATGTCGCCGATGGTCTTGTAACCGTGGTCGCCCGCGTGCGGTGCTTCGGTGCGGTTGGCCAGGTCCAGGACGCCGGGGTTGGTCTCGGCGACCATCTTCTCGCAGTAGTCGACCCCGACCAGGTTCTCCTGGAAGATGTTGTGGTCGAACATGTACTCGGCGGCCTCGCCGAGGTTGAGGATCCACTCGCCCAGGTGCGGCGGGCGGACGCCGTAGGCCATGTTCTGGGCGTACACCGAGCACGTCGCGTGGTTGTCACCGCAGATCCCGCAGATCCGGCTGGTGATGAAGTGCGCGTCGCGCGGGTCCTTGCCCTTCATGAAGATGCTGTAGCCGCGGAAGACCGACGACGTGCTGTGGCACTCGACGACGCGCTTGGCGGCCCAGTCGATCTTCGTGTAGATCCCGAGGCTGCCGACGATCCGGGTGATCGGGTCCCACGCCATTTCGACGAGGTCGGTCCGGCCCTTGGTGCTGACGCCTTTGTCCGTCATTGCCCGATCCCTTTCAGCGCCAGGAGGACTTGTAACCGGTGTTGAGCTTCTTGCCCGTGTGCCGCCACTTCGGCTCCTTGTCGAGCTTGCGCTCGGTGATCTTCCGCAGCCGCCGGATCACCGACCCGTACGCGCCGCTGGCGAACGACGACACCTGCGCGCCCGGCGGTTCGTCCATGAACGGCATGAACTTGTCCGGGAAGCCCGGCATCGTGCAGCCGATGCAGATGCCGCCGACGTTCGGGCAGCCGCCGACGCCGTTGATCCAGCCGCGCTTGGGCACGTTGCACTTGACGACCGGGCCCCAGCAGCCCAGCTTCACCAGGCACTTGGGGGAGTCGTAGGCGTCGGCGAACTGGCCCTGCTCGTAGTAGCCGCCGCGGTCGCAGCCCTCGTGCACGGTCGCGCCGAAGAGCCACTGCGGCCGCAGGTGGTCGTCGAGCGGGATCATCGGCGCCTGGCCGGCGGCCTGGTAGAGCAGGTAGGTGATGGTCTCGGACAGGTTGTCCGGGTGGGTCGGGCAGCCGGGCACGCAGACGATCGGGATGCCGGCGCCGGACTTCCAGTCCCAGCCCAGGTAGTCGGGCACACCCATGGCGCCGGTCGGGTTGCCCTCCATCGCGTGGATGCCGCCGTAGGTGGCGCAGGTGCCGACGGCCATGACCGCCAGCGCCTTGGGCGCCAAGCGATCCAGCCACTCGCTGGTCGTCATCGGCTGACCGGTCGCGGGGTTGTTCCCGAACCCGCACCAGTAACCCTCCTCCTTGATCGCCTCGTTCGGGATCGAGCCCTCGACGACCAGCACGAACGGCTCCAGCTCACCGCGGTCGGCCTTGTAGAACCACTCGATGAACGTGTCGGCCCCCTTGTCGGGGCCGCACTCGAAGTCGATCAACGGCCAGTGGACCGCGATCTTGGGCAGGCCGGGCAAAGCGCCGAGGACGATTTCCTCGATGCTGGGTTGCGTGGCGGCGGTCAGTGCGACGGAGTCGCCGTCACACGAGAGGCCGGCGTTGATCCAGAGGATGTGGATGGGCTGTTCTTCGGTCTGCTCTGCGGCATGCGTCACGGCTGATCACCCTTGGCGAGGTCGTCGAGCGCGCCGAGGGTCAGCTCCCACAGCGCGTGGTAAAGGGTCGTCTGGGCTTCCTGGATGCGGTGCACGGACGGTGACGGGACGACAAAGAGGTGGTCGATGCTGTCCAGCTCGGCCATCTTTCCGCCGTCGTAACCGGCGATGCCGACGGTCACCATGCCGCGCCGGGCGGCTTCGTCGAAGCCGCGCACCAGGTTCGCGGAGTTCCCGCTGGTGGACAGGCCCACCGCGATGTCGCCGGCCCGCCCGAACGCGCCGATCTGGCGGGCGAACACGACGTCGAACCCGATGTCGTTCGACAGGGCGGTCACCACCGCGATGTCGTTCGTCAACCCGAAGGCGGGCAACGGTTTTGCGTCCCCCGCCGGGCTGAGGAACAGGCTGGCGAGGTCCTGGGCGTCGGTCGAGCTCCCGCCGTTGCCGAAGGCGAGCAGCCGCCCGCCGCCGGCGAACGCGCGGGCGACGTCCTGCGCGCAGGCGAACAGGCGCTCGCCGTCGGCCGCCAGCACCCGGGCCCGCAGCGCGACGATCTCGCGCACCTTGTCCACAGTGGACTGTTCGACCTGATCGAGGACGGCGTCGACGTCACCGGAACCCGCGTAGAGGAACGGGTACAGCGCTTCGAGGCCGTCCGCGCCCACGGGGGACTGTTCCCGCGTCATGGCGCGTCAACTCCCTTGGTCAGGGATTCTCCAGACGGGCGATGGCTTCCCCGGCGTGCACCAGGATTCGGTCGCCGACGCCGGCCGAGACCAGCGCCACGCTCACCTCTTCCCGGCCCGAGCCGGTATCCACGACAGCGAACCCGAGGTCCAGGAGTTCGACCACGGTCACCTCGACCGCGGTGTCGGAGCAGGTGATGCACACCCCGTCATGGCAGACGGGGCCGACGTCTCTGTCGGCGTCAGAGGCGCTCACGACGCCACCTCCGGGGTCAGCAGGCCGGGCTGCTCGAAGAAGACGTGCACCAGCTCCCACAGCACGTGGTAGGTGGTCACGTGTACCTCCTTGACGACCAGGGGGTCGTCCGAGTGGGCGATGAAGACGTGGTCCAGCCCAGTAGTCGCAGCGATCGCGCCGCCGTTACCACCGGTCAGCGCAACGGTGAGCATGCCGAGGTCACGCGCCGTTTCGAGGCCGCGCTTGACACCCGCGCACTCGCCGTCGGTGGAGATGCCCAGCGCGATGTCGGCCGGTTCGCCGATGATCCGCAGCTGGTGGGCGAAGACGTCGTCGAGGCCGGTGCGGCTGGCGACCCCGGTGACCGTCGCGACGTCGGCGGTCAGCGAAATCGCCGGGAGCGCGCGCTTGCCGACGATCACCGGGTGGACGAACTCGACCGCCACGTGCTGGGCGTCGGTGCTGGGGCCGCCGTTGCCGAACACCACGAGCTTGCCGCCGCGGTGGAAGCGGCGGGCCATGTCGTGGCACGCCTCGGCGACCGTGCGCGCGTCGTCGGCCAGGGCGAGCACCGGCGCCTCGCGCCGTTCGAAAAGGGCGTTGACGGAGTCCGGGTGATTCGGTGACCACGACACGCGGCACTTCCTCGGGGCTGCTGCTCGGTGGTGGGAGCCCACCCCAGGCTAGAGGTGTGAGTTGGATCACACAATAGATCTACCCGGGTGAAAATGGTCCGTGGTGCCGTTCGGGTGCTCGCCTGTGCAGCCGATCAGTAGTGGTGCTCGCGGTCGTCCTGCACGTGCTCCGCACGGGCCAGCCACACGTCCGCCTCATGGGCGGCACCCCGCGACCGCAGCATCCGGGCCAGGCTGAGCATGCCCTGGACGTCGCCGGTTTCGGCGGCCCGCCGGAACCACTGCTCGGCCGCGGAGAAGTCCTCCCGGTGCTCGGCGAGGTGCCCGAGGTTGGTCAGCGCGGGCACGCTGCCGTGTTCGGCGGCCTTGCGGTACCAAGCAGCGGCCTCGCCCTCGTCACCCCGGTTGCGGGCGAGCACACCGAGGTTCGTCATCGCCGCCGGGTCGCCGCGCTCGGCGGCGTCGAGGTACCAGCTCTCGGCCTCTTCGAGGTCACCACGGCGGTGCAGCAGCAGCCCGAGCCGCACGATCGCCTCGACGTGCCCGCCGCCCGCGCCCTGGCGGTACCACGACTCGGCGTCGCCCGGCCGGCCGAGCCGCTCGGCCTGCCGGCCCAGCTGGCAGGTGGCCGCGAGGTCGCCGGCCAGCACCGCCGAGCGCCACCAGCGGGACGCCTCCGCGGCCTGGCCGCGGTCGCGCAGCACGATCCCCAGGTCGATCATCGCGCCGGTGATCCCGGCGTCGGCGGCCTGCCGCAGCCACGACTCGGCCTCTTCGGGTTTCCCCTGTTCCCGCAGCAGGTGCCCGAGCGAGGCGATCGACGGCAGGTCGCCGGTGCGGGCCGCCTCGCCGTACCAGTGCTGGGCGTCCTCGCGCTTCCCGCGCCGCTCGTACGACCGGGCGAGGTTCAGCATCCCGTGGGGGTCGCCGGCCAGCGCCGCCTCGTGGTACCAGCGCTCGGCCTCCTCCCGCTCGCCGCGTTCGGCCAGCAGGTGCGCCAACGCCGACATCGACACGCGGTCGCCGCCCATCGCGGCTTTGCGGAACCACGACTCGGCCTCGGAGAGCTGCCCACTCTCCCGCATCGCCGAGCCCATCCGTGCCATGGCGACGACGTTGCCGCCCTCGGCGGCCTTGCGCTGGAAAAACTCGTCGAACTTCTTGAGCCGACCGGGCATCGGCTGCTCCCTCCGGATGGTTCCTGCTCCGGTAGTCGCAGTTGAGCGGCTCGGTGTGACATCTCCGCCGTGGGTGGGCGAGATCACATTCGCGCCAGGTCGTCGTGTCGGCGCGGTTGTCCCGGGCCGGCAGAGGTGAGACTACGCCGCGCGCACCCGCAGGTGAGAGGAGAAAATCTTGGCGGCCCGCGGTTTTAGGCTCAGCGTGACGCAGCGAACTCTGCTGGTAGTCGCGATCCTCGCGGTCGCCCTCGTCGGGTACTGGGTGACGAGCAGAGGTGCGGGCGCGACCCCGCCCGCGTCGTCGTCCTCGTCTTCGGCGCCGGTCCCGGTCTCGGCGGCGGACGCGCAGAAGCAGCTCGGCGAGCTCACCATCGCCGCGCGGACGTCCATGGACGGCTACTCGCGCGAGAAGTTCCCGCACTGGGACAGCCAGGGCTCGGGCTGCGACACCCGCGAAGTCGTGCTCAAGCGCGCCGGTCAGGACGTCAAGACCGACAAGGACTGCAAGGCGACGGCCGGGACGTGGAAGAGCGTCTACGACGACGAGACCTGGACCAAGGCGACCGACCTCGACATCGACCACATGGTCCCGCTCGGGCAGGCCTGGGCGAGCGGCGCGAAGTCGTGGACGACCGAGAAGCGCGAGCAGTTCGCCAACGACCTGACCCGGCCGCAGCTGTTCGCCGTCACCGACAACCTGAACCAGCAGAAGAGCGACAAGGCGCCCGACCAGTGGAAACCGCCGCTCGTGGCGTTCTGGTGCACTTACGCGACCGACTGGATCGTCGTGAAGCACTACTACGGCCTGACCGTCACGCAGGGCGAGAAGACCGCCTTGACGGACATGCTGCGCCGCTGCTGAGCTGGCCGGCATGACGACGTTCGCGCTGATCCACGGAGGCGGCGGCAGCGGGTGGGACTTCCACCTGCTCGGCCCGGAGTTGGTCGCCCGCGGCCACGGCTTCGTGGCGCCGGACCTGCCGATCACCGACTCCTCGGCCGGGCTGGATTCGTTCGTCGACACGGTGCTGGACGCCTTGGAGGACACTTCGGACGTCGCCGTCGTCGGCCATTCCTACGGCGGGTTCACCGCGCCGCTCGTCGCGGCGAAGGTGCGGGCGCGGCTGCTGGTGTACCTGGCCGGGATGATCCCGGCGCCGGGGGAGCCGCCGGGGCAGTGGTGGGGGAACACGGGCTTCTCGTCGCCGGCCGGGCTGAGCGAAGCCGAGCAGTTCTTCAACGGCGTCCCGGCTTCGCTCGCCGAGGAGTGCCAGGCCCACGGACGCGAGCAGGTCAGCAAGGAGTGGGACGAGCCGTGGCCGCTGCCGGCCCACCCGGACGTCCCGACGCGGGTGGTGCTGTGCCGCGACGACCGCTTCTTCGTCCCGGACTTCCAGCGGCGCGTCGCGCGGGAGCGGCTCGGCGTCGAGCCGGACGAGATCGACGGCCCGCACTGCGTGCCGCTGAGCCACCCGGCCGCCTTGGCCGAGCGCCTGGTCAGCTACCTCTGAGCCGCTTTGGGCCGTTCGGGGTGTCCGCGGACTTAAAGGTCTAGACCTATTGACTGAGTGGTCCAGGCCACTTACCGTTTTTCCAGCGGCGAACCCGCGCTTCTCCACCTTGCGTCACCTCCACCCCGGTCCCCACCACGGAGGTTTCCCGCCATGCGCTTCGCCAGGGTCTTCGGGTTGGCGGTCCTGACCGCCGCCGGCCTGCTCACCGCCCCCGCGCTGCCCGCGTCCGCCGCTGTTCTGCCTGCGTGCCAGCACTTCTACCCCGGCCCCATCCCCGACCGCCCGGTCACCGGCGGGCACGGACCCGGCACGCTCGTCGGCGCCGTGGACGTGAGCAACCGCCTGCCCGCACCCGGTTCCGTCAGCGGCGGCCTCGGCGCCGACGCCAAGGTCACCTTCACCTTCGCCCGCGTCCCCGGCGCGAAGGCGTACCGAGCGTTCCGCAACGGCCAGGCCCTGCAGTGGATCAGCGACTGGGGTCAGCCGACGCTCACGGTGACCGACACGAGCCCGTGCCAGAACGCGAACTACCAGCTCTACGCGATGACGGCCGAGGACAACTCACCGGGCTCACTCGGCCAGCTCTCCACCGCTTACCGCCTCGACGGCGCCGACCGGCTCGCGCCCTACCGCGTCCCGGCCGGCACCACGCTGAACTACCGCGTCACGTCCTACAACGACGTCGCGCAGACGGCTCTCGGCTACAGCGCGGGGCCGGGCTTCTGCGCCGTCGACGCCCGGATCATCCCGTGGGGCACCAGGTTTTCGGTCCCCGGCTACGGCGAGTGTTACGCGGCGGACATCGGCAGCTGGATCAAGGACGACATCGTCGACGTCTGGCTACCCGGCTCTCAAGCTGACGCGTGGGGCATCCAGCGGCTCACCCTGACCGTGCGCTGAGAGCCGCCGCCGAACCACCCGGCCGCCGAAAGGCGGTGAAGGCCTCCTTGCCGACGTCCCCAACGCCCCGGCAGGGAGGCCTTCACGGCGGTCACCAGCGGTCGAGGTGCAGGACGTCCTCGAGGGGCTGCCGCGCCGCCGGCTTGAACGTGTCGCCCGTGTAGAACGCCGTCGGGATCAGCGCCGCCTGGTGGACGTTCTTCGGCAGGCCCAGCACCTCCGCCGCCTCCTGCTCGTACTTCAGGTGCAGCGTGGTCCACGCCGTCCCCAGCGTGACCGAACGCGCGGCCAGCATGTAGCTCCACACCGCCGGCAACAACGACGCCCACATCCCCGCCTGGTTGCCCGCCGGCAGTTCGGCGGCCGCCGTCTCGAGGCAGGGGACCACCAGGACCGGGACGTCACCCATCCGGTCGGCCAGGTACTCGACGCTGTCACCGACGCGCTTCTGCACCGCGGCGCGCGCCGGGTCGTCCGCGAACTGCTTGCCGGCCGCGTTCGGGGACGCCAGGTATTCGTGGCACGCCCGGCGGTAGATCTCGCCGAGCGCGGCCCGCTGGTCCGCGTCCGTGACGACGAGCCACTGCCACCGCTGGGTGTTCGAGCCGCTCGGTGCCTGCAGTGCGACCTGCACGCAGTGTTTCACCAGGTCGAGCGGCACGGGCCGGTCGAAGTCCAGCCGCTTGCGCACGGTCCTGGTGGTCGTCAGGAGCTCTTCGGGCGTCATCATCGGCCCATCATGCCGGGCTCACCAGCGATCGTGCACCAGCGGACGGATCAGCTCGTCGTACGTCTCGCGGACACCCGCCAACGCCTCGGGTGACAACGGCCGCAGCGAAGCCGCCGCGGTGTTCGCGGAAGCCTGCGCGGCGTTGCGCGCGCCCGGGATCACCGTGCTCACGCCCGGCTGGTCGATGATCCAGCGCAACGCGAACTGCGCGAGCGCCTGACCCTCCGGAACGAGCCCCCGCAGCCGCTCGACGGCCGCCAGCCCGACGTCGTACGGCACACCCGCGAACGTCTCGCCGACGTCGAACGCCTCGCCGTGGCGGTTGAAGTTCCGGTGGTCGTTCGCGGCGAACGTCGTCGAAGCCGTGTAGCGCCCCGACAGCAGGCCCGACGCCAGCGGCACCCGCGCGATGATCCCGGCGCCCGCCTCCGCCGCCGCGGGCAGCACGCGCTCCAACGGCTTGAGCCGCAGGCAGTTCAGGATGATCTGCACCGAAGCGACGTTCGGCCGCGCCAACGCCGTCAGCGCCTCTTCGCACGTCTCGACGCTCACGCCGTACGCCTTGATGCGCCCCTCGGAAACCATCTCGTCGAGCGCGTCGTACACCGCGTCGGACGAGTACACCGGCGTCGGCGGGCAGTGCAGCTGGACGAGGTCGAGCGTGTCGACGCCGAGGTTGCGGCGCGACCGGTCGTTCCACTCGCGGAAGTTCGCGCGGACGTAGTTCTCCGGCACCTGCTCGGCCCGGCGGCCCATCTTGGTCGCCACGAAGACGTCGCCGCGGTCGGCCAGGAACCGGCCGACCAGGGTCTCGCTGCGGCCGTCGCCGTAGACGTCGGCGGTGTCGAAGAAGGTGACGCCCGCGTCGGCCGCTGCGTGCAGCACCGCCAGTGCGTCGTTCTCGTCGACCTCGCCCCAGTCCGCGCCGAGCTGCCAGCAGCCGAGCCCGACGACGGACACCTCGCGGCCCAGCCGGGTGATCTTCCGGTTCTCCATGCCGCGATCCAAGCACACGCCCCCGCCTATGATCGGCCGTCATGGCGCTGACATCGGGTCCGGACGGGCTGGGGACCCGGATGCGGCACGTCCTCGAGATCCTCGACGGCGACGTCGCGAAGTTCCTCGCCGACATCGGCCTCGACGGCTACCGCCCGCGGTACTCGCCGGTCGTGCGGGCGCTGCTGGCGAGCGGCCCGCTGGCCATCCGCGACCTCGCCGCGGAAATGGGCGTGACGCACTCCGCGGCCAGCCAGACCGTCGCGCAGATGAACCGGGCCGGGCTCGTCGCCCTCGAGCCGGGGGCCGACGCCCGCCAGCGGATCGTGTCGCTCACCGCGAAGACGCGCGAACTGCTCCCGCTGATCGAGGCGGAGTGGACGGCGACCACCGAGGCCTCGGAGGCGTTGGAAGCGGAACTGCCGTACCCGTTGCGCGGGGTGCTGCAGGCGATCGTCGAAGCGCTGGAGCGGAAGCCGTTCCGGCAGCGGATCGGGGAGACCGAGGCGGCGCGGGAGCTCCTCGAGCCCTGATCAGGCGTCGGGGAGGCGGAACACCGCCCAGACGAACTTGCCGCCGGGGCAGCGTTCGAAACCCCAGTCCTCCGACAGCGCCTGGACGAGCACGAGCCCGCGGCTGCGTGCCTCGGCCGGCGACGGCGCCCGCAGCTCGGGCAGCATCCGGCCGGTGTCGTACACCCGCAGCGCGAACCGCCCGTCGGCGTAGGCCAGCTCCATCCGCTCGGGCCGGTCGCCGTGCTCGAAGGCGTTCGTGACCAGCTCGGAGGTCGCCAGCAGGACGTCGGCGAGCCGCCGTTCCCGGAGCCCGGCGTTCAGCAGCGCCCGGCGGACCTCGTGGCGCGCCCGCGCCGGGGCCGTCACGTCAGCCGGGAGGAACACCGTCAGCGGCGCGGCCGGCACGGCCGTGCGCTGCGGCATCTTCGACATCGTCATCTGGTCCCCCTCCCGGTGAGTTCGGTACCGTCCGCGAAGTACCCAGGCGGCCGAACGGCTAATCAGGTGCCGTCGGCCAGCTCGGATTCGTCCAGGCCCGAACGCAGCTTCTTCAACGTCGCAGCCAGCAACCGCGACACCTGCATCTGGGAGACCCCGACGCGGCGGGCGATGTCCGACTGGCTCATCCCGGAGCCGAAGCGCAACGCGACGATCTTGCGCTCCCGGTCCGGCAGGCTCTCCAGCATCGGCCGCAGCGCCTCCCGCAGCTCGGCCTGGCCCAGCTCGGCGTCCGGCGCCCCGAACCGCGTGTGCGCGGCGTTCTCCAGCAGGTGGTCGAGCGACGCGCCGTAGCGGCCCTGACCGGCGCGAAGACCCTCGTAGACGTCTTCGATCGGCACGCCGAGCCGGCCCGCGATCTCACTCGGCTTGGGCGCGCGCGAGAGCTGCACGGTGAGCTCCTCACGCGCCGCCGAGATGTTCGCGTTCAGCTCCTTGAGCCGCCGCGGCACCCGCACCGACCAGCTGTTGTCCCGGAAGTGGTGGCGCAGCTCGCCGGAGATGGTCGGCACGGCGAAGGCCAGGAAGTCCGTGCCCTGCGCCGGGTCGAACCGGTCGACGGCGTGGATCAGCCCGACCGTGGCGATCTGGACCAGGTCCTCCATCGCCTCGTCCCGGTTGCGGAACTTCCGGGCCAGGTTGCGCGCCAGTTCGAGGTGGTTGCGCACCAGCGTGTCCCGGATGCGTTCGCGCTCCGGGGAGTCCGGCGGCAGCGCGGCGAGCTCGGAGAACAGCGCGCCGACCCCCGCGTCGTCCCCGCTGCGCCCGGCGGGATCGGTCACGAGTCCGCCGCCTGGCTCTCCCGGACGAGGTCGACCCGGGACAGGTAGCTGCCGTCCTTCGGGGTCACGGTGCGCTCGGCCGACGTCGCCAGCGCGGTCAGCAGCTGCCACGAAAGGCCGGAATCGTCCTCGTGGTCCGGAGTGTCCGAAAGCACTGAGACGGAGACCTCGATGCGCGGCCCGTTCCAGGAGAAGACGCAGGTGAGCCGGCCGTCGGAGCTGGCGGGGAGCAGCAGCGAGCAGGCTTCGTCCACCGCCATCCGCAGATCCTCGACGGCGTCGAGGTCGAAGTCCTGGCGCATCGCGATGTCGGCGACGATGGTCCGCAGCGTCGGCACCACGTGCGGGATCGCGGCCGTCCGCACCTCGATGACCTGCGCGCCTTCCGGCACGAGCGGGGCGTTGTCCTCCACGTTTGTTCCTTTCTCCGCGCTCGCGCTGGGGTGAAGAGGCGGTGTCCTCCGACGCCCGGTCAGCGAGATGCCCGTGGGGTGAGCAAACCAAACCCGCGTTTGATCCGCTCCACCGGCGGGCACATAGCGATCGACGTGCTGATCCTGGGAAAGGCAGGGACGACATGGCTGACGTGAGCCGGCTGCCCAATGTGGTTGCTGAAGAGTGGGAATGGCAGCTGCGCGGCTCTTGCCGGGGTGCGGACAGCAGCCTCTTCTTCCACACCGACAACGAGCGCGGATCGGCGCGGGAGCGGCGCGAGTCGAGGGCGAAGGCGATCTGCCAGACGTGCCCGGTGCTGGCCCAGTGCCGCACGCACGCGATGACCGTGCAGGAGCCGTACGGCATCTGGGGCGGCCTCGGCGAGATCGAGCGGCGGCAGCTGTTCCTCCGCCAGCGCCGGGCGGCCCGGAAGGTCGTCGGTGCGCACTGAACAAGGCGCTGAGCAGGCAGGATTCGAGCACACGTGAACAGTGAGCGGGAAAGGGCGGCGGCCGTGGCGGGCCCGGCCGCTTCCTGGGCTAGGGTTGGCCCCGGAGTTGCCTTGACCGTGTCCGGCGCGGGGTCCTGCCCCGGCTGTGAAAGGCACGGTGACACGGATGCCGCTTGAGACGACAGGCGCGTACCCGGCGCAGGAGCAGCGCCTGACGAGGAGAAACTGCATGCCCGCAGCCGACCAGAACGCCACCCCGCCCGGGTTCGGCATCACGCTGGACACCGACGCGACGGAGCCCCGGGTGGTGGTCACCGGCGAGCTCGACCTGCTCACCAGTCCGCAGCTGCAGGAGGCCCTGGCCGGGCTGATCGCGGACAAGCGCGCGCAGCGGGTCGTGGCCGATCTGACCGGGGTGACCTTCTTCGATTCCTCCGCGCTGAACGTGGTGCTCCGCGCACAACGCCAGGCCGGCGAGCAGGAAGTCGAGCTCGAAGTCGTCCCGAGCCCCGCCGTGAGCCGGGTGATCGAACTCACCGGCGTGGCCGAACACCTGAGCGTGTCGGAGGACCCCCAAGCCTGACCGCCCGCTACGGTTCCGCGGATTGATTTTTCTGCGTGGACCTTGGGGGCGGCACGATGATGGGGCGCACGCACGCCCTGACCGGTTGGTGCGCGGGCTTGGCCCTGGCGCCCGCGGTCGGGGCCGGTTCGGTGCACCAAGCGGTGGTCTTCGCGGCCACGACGGCCGGGTTCGCCCTGCTGCCCGATCTGGACCACCCCGGCGCGAGCGCGTCCCGGCTGCTCGGTTGGCTGACGGGTGCCTTGTCCTGGCTGCTGCGCCGCGTTTCGGCGGCGTTCTACGCGCTGACCAAGGGCCCGCGCGACGAGAAGGTGACGGGCAAGCACCGCCACCTGTCCCACACGGTCCTCTTCGCGGCCGGCTTGGGGTTGCTGACGTCGTGGGGCACCACCACCGGCGGCCCGTGGGCCGTGGTCGGCGTGGTGATCTTCGGGTTGATGCTGGCCGAAGGCGCCCTGGGCGACTGGCTGCTGCCGGTGAGCGGGGCGGCGGTGGCGTGGTGGTTCTTCACCGCCCCGCCCGACCGGGCAGGTGAGCTGGAGTCGATCACGGGCTGGCTCGGCGTCGCGGTGGCGGCCGGCTGCCTGACCCACTGCCTCGGTGACGCGCTGACCGAAGCCGGCTGCCCGTTCTTGTTCCCGGTGCCGATCGCGGGTGAGACCTGGTACGAAATCCGGCCGCCCAAGGCGCTGCGGTTCCGCACCGGCAAGAAGGTCGAGAAGCGGCTCATCTTCCCGGTGTTCGCGTTGCTCGGCGTGCTGCTGGTGCCGGGGGTGTGGGGTTACACGGTTGCCACGTTCGAGCGGTTGTTCATTCCGCCGACGAGCCAGCAGGCGACGACGCCCTGAGCTGCCGGATCCGCTCCGCCGCCGCGGCGGTATCGGCGTAGTCGCGGGAGTACGTGATCAGCCCGTCCCGCACCGTCATGACCATCACGTACGTCGACACGAACGCCGAGCCGCCCAGTTCGCCGTGCAGGTCGAACTCCGCCACCAGCACCGAGGGATCCGACGTCTCGTGCACCACCACGTTGTCCGCCTTCACCAGCCGGCGGACCTTGCCCGCCGCGAGGAACCGGCCGCGCAGCTCTTCGCGGCCGTGCGTCAGCCGCGGCACACCGGCGGGCGTGAACGGCATCTCGATCACGACGTCCGGCGCGTACAGGTCGGCGAGGTCGTCCCAGCGGTTTTCCACCGAGGCTGCCAGGAACGCGTCGAACACCGCCCGGGCCGGACTCGCCGGCACTCGGCGGTAGTGGCGGTAGGACGTGATCTCGCCGGCTGCCACCGTCAAAACCCCGACGGCGACTCGAGCACGAATCCCGTCTCCGACAAGGTCACGGTGATCGGCGCCTGCTCCGTGTCCGGCCCTGCGGCGAGAGCAGCCAGGACGGCTTCGCGACCTTCGAACCGTTCGGACTGGAACGGCAGCTCGTATACCGCGTCAGCGGCGAACGGAGCGGTTTCCGGCACGGGCGTCCCCTGACGGACCAGGGCGGCGATTTCGGGCACGGTGCGTGGCATCGGAATTCTCCTGGGAAGCTGGACGTTGAATCGGAACGGTGCACCCGCTTAGGACGATACGGAGCGAGCGCTCCGGTTGTCAACGAGGAGGCTTGATGGAGAAGATGCGCGCGGACGCGCGGCGCAACCGGGCGAAGGTCCTGGCTGCCGCCGAAGAGGCGTTCGCCGCCGACGGGCTCGCGGTGCCCCTCGACGACATCGCGCGCCTGGCCGGGGTCGGCGCCGGCACCGTCTACCGGCACTTCCCCAGCAAGGAGGCGCTCTTCCAGGCCGTGGTCCTCGAACGCATCGAGCAGTTCGCCGAAGAGGCCCGCAAGCTCGCCACGGCCGAGGACCCCGGCGCGGCGTTCGTCGACTACTTCGTCCGCGTCATCAAGCAGGCTTCGCTCAACCGCGCGATCTGTGACGCCCTCGCCGAGTCGAGCGGGCACGCGTTCAAGGCCGGCGCGGGGAGCGAGTTCCGCGAGGCCCTGGCCGAACTGCTGGCCCGCGCCCAGGCGGCGGGCGCCGTCCGATCCGACATCGACGGCGACGACCTGCGGGCGCTCATCGTGGGCTGCCTCGCCGTCGAGCGGTACGCGCCGGGGAGCCGCCACCTGGTCCGCGTGGTCGTCGACGGGCTCACGGCGACGCCGGCAGCTCACGCAGCTTCCGCACCGGCGAGCACACCATGATCACCGCCGAAGCCAGCACGCCGGCCGCCGCGATCTGCAGGGTCGCCCGCATGCCGGCCACGCCGGCGAGCCCGCCGCCGAGGAGGCTGCCCAGCGGGACGGCGCCGAAGACCAGCGTGTGCGTGATCGAGTTGATCCGGCCGAGCAGTTCGGGCGGGGCGGCCGACTGCTGGAACGTCATGCCGAACACGTTCAGCACGATCACGCCGAAGCTCGCGAAGAATCCGGCGACGACGTAGCAGGCGAGCGCCCAGCCGGGGCCGGTGAACGGATAGAGCTGGTAGGCCAGGCCGTAGAGCACCGCCGCGCCCCACAGCGCCCGCGCGCCGCCGATCCGGTCGCCGAGCCACCGCGCGGTGAGCCCGCCCGCGAGGGCACCGGTGAGGGTCGACGTGCTGAGCAGCCCGATCGCCCACGGCGACAGCCCGACGTCGCGGCTGAGGAAGACGATCACCACCGCCAGGTGCACCGACTGGAAGAAGCTCGAGACCGCGCCGTGCGCGCTGATCGCCAGCAGGATCCGATCACCCCGGACCACCTGCAGGCCGTCGCGGATTTCGCGGAGCAACCGCCGCTCGCGCGGTTCGGGGCGCACGTCCGGTGTCTCGATCCGGCGCAACCAGAGCGCGGACCACAGGTAGCTGACGGCGTCGACGGCCAAGGCCGCGGCGGTGCCCAGTGCCGAGACGATCAGTCCGGCCAGGCCGGGGCCGGCCACCGCGGCCGTCGAAAGGCTCGTCTGGAGCCGGGCGTTGGCGTCTGGCAGCTGCTCGCGCGGCACCAGCCGGGGAACGTAGGTCTGGTGGGCGATGTCGAAGAACATGCTCAGCAGCCCGACCCCGAGCACGACGACCAGCAGCTGGGGCAACCCGAGCACACCGAGCAGCGCGGCGACCGGGACCGACACGATCAGCGCGGCGCGGCCGAGGTCGGCGGTGATCAGCACCGGGCGGTGCCGGACCCGGTCGCACCACGCGCCGGCCTGCAGGCCGAGCACCAGGTAGGGCAGGGTTTCCGCGGTCCGCAGCAGGGAGACCTCGAAGACCGACGCGCCGAGCGTGGTGATCGCCAGCAGTGGCACCGCGAGCACGTCGATCCGGCTGCCGAACTGGCTCGCGAGATCGGCCAGCCACAGGCGGCGGAAGTCGCGGTTCCCCAGTGCCCCCATGATCCCAGCGTGGCACGTGCGCGCGGCGGACGCACCAAAGTTGAGTCATCTCGACTCAGGGTGCACCGTGTGTAACACGAGCTAAGATCAACGCGAGTTAGTCCTCGAACCTGCGCTACGCGTGGCGAGGGGGTGCCCGGATGAGTGGCCGACCTACTTGGGGCTCCGCCGCGGTCACCGGGCTGGCGGGTTTTGTCGCCGGGTTGCTGGTGGCGGCACTGCTCGTGGCCGGCCGGTCCAGTCCGCGGCCCGCGGAAGTCACCGCGCCGCCGACCCCCTCCGCCAGCCCCGCTGTGCCGGTCACCGTGACCGCGCCCGTGCCGTCGCCCGCGACCGTCACGTCGATCGAGACGTCTCCGCCGACCACCACCACGAGTTTTGTCGAAGTGACGGTGGAACCGACCACCTCGACGACGGTCACGCCGACCTCGACGTCGCCCGCTCTGCCGCTGACCAGCGGCCGGCGGGACTGACGATGCAACCGCGCGGCCGCTGAGCCCGTCTTGTCCGGCATGCGCTTTGTTCCGTGGATCGCGGTGGTCCTCGCCCTCACCGCCGGCTGTGGCCAGGCCGGCTCGGGCCCGGAGGTCGCCTGCCCGGCGATCGGCACCCGGATCGGCATCGGGCTCACCGTCCCGGAACCCGCGGGCATCTCCCGCGCGACGCTCGAAGCGTGCTGGGGTGACCAGTGCGTCACGCGCCCGGTCGACCTGATGCCCGAGACGGCCGCCGGTCCGGCGACCTGCAGCGGCACCGGCCCGGACAGCGCCTGTGGTGTGCAAGCGGTCCCGACCGGCGGGCTCCAGGGCTTCGCGGACGTCCCGGGCCTGCAGGCCGTGCCGATCCGGGTCACCGTCCGGTTCGACGACGGCAAGCCGCACACCACGGTCGTCACGCCCGCCTTCACCGAACCGGGCGGCCCCGCCTGTGGGAAGGCGGGGCCGCAGGCTCAGCTCGTGGCCGGGGCCGACCGCGAGATCAAACCGCGCTAGCCGACGTCGCGGCGGCGCCAGCCCACCAGGCCGGCGACCAGTGCCACGATCGCCACCGCCGTGAGCCAGACGAGCGGCGTCGCGACGAGCTCCTGGCCGGGGATCTTCGGCGGGTGCTGGAACGGCGAGACGTCCAGCACCGCCTGGGGCAGGTCGACGACCGGGCCGAACAGGCTCAGCAGCAGGGCCAGCGCGCCGACCGCCCAGGCCGCGGCCGAGAAGGACGGCAGCAGCCCGAAGATCGTCACCGCGAGCGCGACCACCACCCAGGCCGCGGGCAGCTGGACGAGCATCCCGGCGAGCGAGTCGCCGATCGAGCCGCCGACGTCACCCGCGCGCAACCCGTTGGCCAGCCCCATGAACAGGCCGCCGGACAGCAGCAGCAACGCCGTGCCGAAAAACGCGAACACGAGGTGGCCCGCCGCCCAGCGCAGCTTGCCGACGCTGGTGGCCAGCACCGGCTCGAGCCGGATCGCGGTCTCTTCGCCGCGCATGCGCAGCACCGCCTGGATCCCGTACAGCGACGCGACCATCGCGAACATCCCGGCCATGGCGGCGAGGAACGCCTGCGTGAGTGCTTCGCTGCCGCCGAGGCGCGCCATGATCTCCTGCGCCTGCGGGCTCGAGCCGACCAGGCCGCCGATGCCGCTGGCGATCGAGCCGAACACCGCGCCGACGACCGCGGTGCCGATGGTCCAGCCGATCAGCGGGCCGCGGTGCAGCCGCACGGCGAGCGCGAAGGGCGAGCGCAGGCTCGGCGCCGCCGTCGCCGGGCCCGGCCGCGGCGGCAGGATGCCGACCCCGACGTCACGGCGGGGGAGCAGCCAGTACGCGAGCGCGCCGACCACCAGCGCGGCCGCCACCGACAGCAGCAGCACCCACCAGCGTTCCCCCGCGAACGGGCGGGTCTGCTGCACCCAGCCGATCGGCGACAGCCACGACAGCCAGCGAGCGTCCACAGTGGAGTCTCCGGCGCCGCGGAGCAGGAACGCGGCGCCGACCACGGCGGTGCCGATCCCGTTCGCGGTCCGGGAGTACTCGGCGAGCTGGACGGCGACCGCCGCGACGGCCGTGAACACCAAGCCTGCCAACGCTTCCGACACGCCGAAGGCGAGCGAGCCGGCCGTGGGCAGCCCGGCGCCGACCATGGAGCCGTACTGGACCAGGCCGATCAGCACACTCGCGCCCCCGGCCACGAGTACGGCCGACGTCAGCGCCGCGTACCGGCCGACCACCGCGGACGCGAGCAGCTCCGCGCGGCCGGTGTCCTCCTCGGCGCGGGTGTGCCGGGTGACCGTGAAGACCACCATCAGGCCGGTCAGCAGCGCCAGGAACCCGCACATGCGCCAGGCGATGAACCCGCCGGCGGTGGTCAGGTCGAACGGCGGCCCGTAGAGCAGCGCGTACGACGGGTTCGTGTTCGCGCCGATCTGCAGCGCCTGCCGGTCGGCCACCGTGGGGTAGAACTGCGTGAACGTCTTGGCCGTGCTGGCCGGGACGATGCTCAGCAGCACGATCCAGATCGGCAGCACCACGCGGTCGCGGCGCAGCGCGAGCCGGGTGAGGTGCCAGGTGCCGGCCAGCTCGTGGGCCGGCGCGACCTCGACGGGCTGCTCGAGGGTCGCGGTCATTTTGCGCTCGCCTCGGTGGTGTAGTGCCGCAGGAACAGCTCTTCCAGCGTCGGCGGCTGGCTGACCAGGCTCCGCACGCCGACCTGGGTCAGCTGACGCAGCGCTTCGTCGAGCGAGCGCGTCTCGACGTCGAACCTGACGCGGTTGCCTTCGACCTTGAGGTCGTGGATGTTGTCGAGCTTCGCCAGCCCGTTCGGCGGCCCGGCGAGCTCGGCGGTGATCGACGTCCGGGTCAGGTGGCGCAGCTCGGCCAGGGTGCCGGACTCCACCGTGGCGCCGTTGCGGATGATGCTGACCTTGTCGCACAGGGCCTCGACCTCGGCGAGGATGTGGCTGGAGAGCAGTACCGTGCGGCCCTGCTCGCGCTCCTCCTGGATGGCGTACTGGAACGTCGCCTCCATCAGCGGGTCGAGGCCGGACGTCGGCTCGTCGAGGATCAGCAGGTCGACCCGGGAGGCGAGCGCGGCGACGATGGCGACCTTCTGCCGGTTGCCCTTCGAGTACGTCCGCCCCTTCTTCTTCGGGTCGAGGTCGAACCGCTCGATCAGGTCGGCGCGGCGCTTCTGGTCGAGCCCGCCGCGCAGCCGCCCGAGCAGGTCGATCACCTCTCCGCCGGAGAGGTTGGGCCAGAGGTTGACGTCGCCGGGCACGTAGGCCAGGCGGCGGTGCAGGCTCGCCGCGTCCTTCCAAGGGTCGCCGCCGAGCAGCCGGACGTCCCCCGAGTCCGCGTGGAGCAGGCCGAGCAGGACCCGGACGGTGGTCGACTTCCCAGCGCCGTTCGGGCCCAGGAAACCGTGCACTTCCCCAGTAGGTACCTGCAGATCGAGGCCGTCCAAGGCCTTGGTCCGGCCGAACGACTTGTGCAAGCCGGAGATCGCGATGGCATTTTCCATGCTTCGGAAGCTACACTGATTTCACGAAGTTGTGAAGTTAAGAAAATGTCTAGATGGAGTGATCTTGACGTACCGGTACGGGAGGATGGGCCGATGACGACGCCTGACACGAAGCGAGATGAAGACGCCGTCCGCCGGTACGTCGAGAGCCTGGCCCTGGTGCTCTCGCAGATCGGGATGCAGCGCATGTCCGCGCGGGTCTTCGCGGCCCTGATGACCACCGACGACGCCCGGCTGACCGCGGCCGACCTGGCCTCGCAGCTGTCGGTGAGCCCGGCGGCCATCTCCGGCGCCGTGCGCTTCCTCGAGCAGATCGGCCTGGTCGCCAAGGAACGCGAGCCCGGCGAGCGCCGCGACCACTACCGCCTCTTCGACGACCTTTGGTACGCCACGTTCCTCAAGCGCGACCGCATGATCATCATGTGGCGCGACGCCGCGGGCGACGGCATCGACGCCCTCGGCGAGGACTCCCCGGCGGGCCGGCGGCTCGCCGAGATGCGGGACTTCCTGTCGTTCATGCTGGAGGAGCTCAACGGCATGTACGAGCGTTGGCACAAGCTTCGCGCGGAGAAGAACGCCTAGAGCCCGGCGAGCAGGGTGTCCGCGAGCCGGACGGCGAGGTCAGCCGGCTCGCTCTCTTCGAACGTGGCCAGGAACGCCTGCTGGAAGCACGCCCCGAGCAGCAGGGACGCGGCCGCCTCGACGTCGGTGTCCGCGCTGATCCGGCCCAGTTCCCGCTCGGCGCGCAGGTAGTCCGCGACGCCCTTCAGGGGGATGCGCGGACCGGTCGTGCCCATCCGCTCGCGGTGGTTCCGGAGCAGCTCGCGTGACGAGAACACCGAGACCGCGATCGGGAACCCTTCGAGGTAGAACGCCAGGCCCAGGCGCGCGACGCGGACGAGGTTGTCCCGCAGTGGCGCCTGGCCGGGGTCCGCGGTCAGGTCCGCCAGGGCCGCGCCGAGGGCGGGCAACTCCTCCGCCATGACGCTGAGGAACAAGTCGGTCTTGTCGCGGAAGTGCTTGTAGAGCATCGCTTCCGAGTAGCCCGCGGTCTGCGCGATGACCTTGGTCGTCGCGTGGGCGTAACCCTGTTCGCGCATCACCTTCGCGGCCGCGGCGACGATCTCCGCACGGCTTCCCATGACGGCTCCTGAGTGTGTTCTCAGCGTGGTTAGTGAACACTCACCCTACCTGGTGAGTGTTCACTAACCGAGGAGGAACCACCATGAAGATCACCGTTCTGGGGGCGACCGGCGGCGTCGGCGGCGAGGTTGTCAAGCAGGCGCTGGAGCGCGGCTGGGAGGTCACGGCCGTGGTCCGTGACCCGGCCCGCCTGAAGCTGCCGGCGCAGGTCGTCGTCGCCGGCCTGCACGAGCACGACAAGCTGACGGCCGCGATCGAAGGGCGGGACGCGGTGATCTCCGCGCTGGGTTCGCGTGACCGCGGACCGACCACGGTCTGCGCCGACGGTGCCCGCGCGGCGCTCGAGGCCGGGGCGAAGCGCCTATTGGTGGTCAGTGCCAGTGGGCTGGACGCCGACGGCGACGGCGTCTTCACCCGCACACTCGTGAAACCGCTGCTCAACGCGGTTCTGAAGCACGGCTACGCGGACATGCGCGCGATGGAGGCCCTGGTCACGGCAGCCGACCTCGACTGGACCGTGGTCCGCCCGCCGATGCTGCTCAACGGCGCGCGCACCGGAGTTGTCGCGAGCCGGCTGGACGGCAACGTGCGGGGCAGCTTCACCATCCGGCGCGCCGACGTCGCCGGCTTCCTCCTCGACGCCGTGGCGGAGCCCACGCTGATCAGGGCGAAAGTTTCGATCGCCCACGGCTAACTTCGAACGCATGGTGATCCTCGCTCAAGCCGTCTACGTCAAGCGGAAGACCCCGCGGCTCCCCGGCGCGTCCGGTCCGACCGAAGGACGAGTCCCGGGCGACGGCGAGCCCTTCCGCCTGGCCGTCCTCGGCGAATCCACAGTGGACGGTGTCGGCGCGGCGAACCACGAGGAGGCGCTCACCGGCTGCCTCGCCCGGGAGCTCGCCCGTGACGGCCGGGCCGTGCGCTGGCAGGCGGTCGGGCGGACCGGCGCCAACGCCCGCACGGTCCGCGCCGAGCTGGTGCCGCTGGTCCGCCCGGCCGACCTGGTGGTGGTCGCGCTCGGCGTCAACGACACCATCGAGCTGCGTTCGGCGCCCGCCTATCGCCGTGACCTGCTGAAACTGGTGATCGACCTGCGGCGGAGGCTCGGTCCGGTCGACGTCCTCCTGGCCGGGGTACCGCCGATGTCCCGCTTCCCGGCTCTGCCGAGGCCGCTGCGCGACGTCCTCGCGGCCCGCTCGACCGCGCTCGACAACGCCGCCGCCACCCTCGCGCGGATCCCCGGCGTCACGCACCTCCCGATGGACCCGCGCCTGCTCGACCCGGCGGCCTTCGCGTCCGACCGCTTCCACCCGGGCCCGGCGGGATACGCGCGCTGGGCGCAAACGCTTGCGGACGCACACCCAGTGATCGCTTAGCCGCGCTGCGTCGATCTTCGAAAAAAGTCGGCGGATCCGGTATCTGGCGGTCCCCCCACTGCGTCCTGTGGAGCAGCCAAGCACGGAGATGGAACGCGGCAGGGGGTGCCGAGTTCGGAAATGCGCGGTGACCGGGAGCCGAGGGGGCTCCCGGACACCGTCGGCCGGGTGCCCTTCGGGGGAGGGGACATCCGGCGGGGTCCGTTGGGGAGCGGACCCTTGAGGGAGGGGAGTATCGGCCGGCGCGGGTCCACCCGCTCGCGCCGGCCGGTACCTCCCCCCAACCGTCCCTGACCGGAAAGCGCGACCGACGAAGTAAGTGACTTGATGTATTCGAGATCCACCTGCACGCTCCTTCCCCCCGAAGGACCCGCGATACTGCCGAAGCCGACTCGAAGACGTTTCCGAAGAGGGGCAGATACGGTGACCGACGTGCAAACTGCAGAGGTAGACCCTCCGTGGGAGGGGCTGACCGGCGCCGAGCTGCATGCCGCCTGCATGCACGCCGCGAGAGACGGCGACCGCCAGGCGATGGCCCGCCTCGTCGAGGAGCTGACCCCGCTGGTCTGGCACGTCGCCCGCGCCAACGGTCTCGACCGCTCGGTCGCCGAAGACGTCGTCCAGACCGTCTGGCTCGCGCTTTTCAGCCAGCTCGGCAAACTTCGTGACCCCAAAGCCCTCGCCGCCTGGCTGATCACCACCACCCGGCGCGAGGCCACCCACCCCTTCGGCCGGCGCATGCAGCCCGTGCCGCTGAGCGACGAAGTCGCCGAAGCCATGCCGAGCACCCAACCGGCACCCGAAGACGAAGCCGTCCGCGCCGACCGTGACCGCCGGGTCTGGCGCGCCTTCGTCCGGCTGCCCCACCGCTGTCAAGAACTGCTCCGGCTGACCGTCCTCGCCGGCCGCGCCGAGTACCAGCTCGTCGCCGAGGCGCTGCGCATGCCACGCGGCAGTGTCGGACCGACCAGGGGGCGTTGCCTCGACCAGATGCGAGATCTCCTCGCCAGCGAAGGGGGAAGCCGATGAACGACGTCGGGGCGCCGGGAGGCCAAGCCTTCCGGGACGACGAGATCCTGCTGGCCGACATCGGCCGCTTCCTCGACGAGCTCGACCCCCCGCCGGACGACCTGGTGCAGCGGGTCCAGTTCGCGCTGGCGCTCGAGGACCTCGACGTCGAGGTCGCGCGGTGGGAACGGCTCGACAACCTCGCCGGGGTCCGCGGTGGCGGCACCGGGACGATCACCTTCACCGTCAGCGACCTGACCGTGATGATCAACCTCACGAAGATGGGCAAGCTGCACCGCATCGACGGCTGGCTGGTCCCCGCGGGCCAGTACGGCGTCGAGGTGCGGGTCGCCGAGCACGGCACGTCGTCCACGACCGCCGACGAAGGCGGCCGGTTCGTGCTCGACAACGTGCCGAGCGGGACCACGCAGATCCTCGTGCACCTCGGTGACGTGTCGTGCCGGCGCACGGTCGTGACACCGACAGTCGTGCTTTAACCCAGGAAATCGGCCAGGGGGACGGGTGTGAGCCCGTCCCTTTTGGCTTGGTCGACGAAGGCCGTGTAGTCCTCTTTGAACGTCTTCCGGAAGTGCATCAGCACCACGTCGCCCGGCTTGAGCTTGTCGCCGGCCTGGAACTGGACGTGCCCGTCGTTGACCGCGGCCGTCCACAACACGGCGGCGCGCATCCCGCACGCGGCCGCCGCGCGCAGCGTGTTCTGGTCGTAGTTGCCGAACGGCGGCCGGAACAACGCCGGCCGCACGCCGAGCTCGCGCTGGAAGTCGTCGGCGTCGTCGCAGATCTCCTTGTGCTGGAACTCGTACGGCTTGCCCTTGAGGTTCGGGTGGTCGACCGTGTGGTCGCCGAGCGTCGCGCCGGTGGCGTCGAGGATCTGCTTGAAGTAGGCCTCGTGGCCCTTCACGTACTTCTGGTTCAGGAACAGCACCGGGTGGGTGCCGTTCTGCTGCATCAGCTTCAGCGCGTCGGGGTCCTTCACCGCGCCGTCGTCCATGGTCAGGAAGACGTACGGCTTGTCGGTGGTGATCCGGCGGACCACCCCGACCTGGCCGTTCGTGATCGCCGGCGCCTTCTGCTGGACCGTGCCGAACGGGTAGGGCGCCGACGTCGTCGCGCCGGGACCACCACCCGGCGCCGGGTTCGGCTGGCTGGTGCCGAGCTCCCGCTGGTTCGGTTCGTTCGCCGAACAGGCCGTCAAAACCAGTGCCGCCGCGACGACGACCGCTGCCACGCGCTTCATCCGCGCCCCCTTTCGCGTAGTTCAGAACTACCCGATCGGGTGACGCGTAGGTGGGGGACGAAGTTGCGCCGGCTGATCTTGTGTGGCCGGAGCCACCCAGGTCAGCGCCCGGTTTCGGCCGCCTTGACCAGCTTGGCCGAGAAGAGCCGGATCGTCGCGCGCAGACCGGCGGCCAGCACGGGGCCGCTACCGCGGACCGGCTCGGTGAACGACCCGGTCCAGCGCAGGTGCGTGCCGCCGTCGGCGGTCGGGGTGAAGAGCACCTCGGCGCGGTAGTCCTTGATCGGGTTGGCCCCGAAGAACGTGTAGACGTGCTTGCGGCCGGGCTCGTATTCGAGCGTCTCCTCGCGGATCAGCACCGGCCAGAGCCCGACCTCGCGGACGGCGCCGACGCCGGCCGGCTCTTCGGTGCCCGGCCGCTTCCAGCGGGCCTGCACGATGAGTGGTTTTCCCCACTCCGCCCAGCGCGGGCCGTCGGTCTCGAGCGCGAACAGCGCGGCCGGCGGCGCACTACTCGTGCGGTTGACCTCGTAGGAGTACTTGCGGCCCACCGGAACCTCCCGCGTTGTTGACAGGTTGATAATTAAGCGTTTCCGGCAGCGTAGGTCAAGATGGGGGCGTGAGCACGACGCGCCCCGACATCGCCGCGCCGCACTGGCTGACCCAGCTCCTGCGCAGCAAGCCGGTCCCGGTGCCGTGGAACATGGTCGCCCGCGCCGTCGTCGCGCTGGCCGTGCCGCTCGCCGTGGCCTACGCGGCGGGGGACATCGGTGTCGGCGCGCTCATCTCGACCGGCGCGCTGCCCGCCGTCCTGTCCGAGTCGGCCGGGCCGTACCGCTACCGCGCGCGCCGGCTGGGGGGCGCCACGCTAGCGGCGACGGCCGGGTACCTCGTCGGGCTGCTCACCGGCGGCACCCCCGCGCTGTCCGTGCCCGCGGTGATCCTGGTCGCGGCGGTGTCCGCGCTGATCAGCGCGGCCGGCAGTAACGCCTCGGTCGCCGGGCTGCAGATGTTCGTCTTCTGCGTGCTCGGCACCGGCCAGCACGCGACCGGCGTCCGCGTCGAGGTCCTGTTCGGCTTCTTCTGCATCGGCGCCGCCTGGAGCTTCCTGGTCGCGCTTGCCAGCTGGACGTTCCGGGCGACCAGCCCCGAACGCTCCGCCGTCGCGCACGTCTACGTCGAGCTGGCCGCGATGCTCTCGGCGACCGACGAAGCCGTCTCGCGGGTGGCGCGCCACCGGCTGACCACGGCGATGAACACCGCCTACGACCAGCTGCTCACCGCGCGCTCGTGGCTGTCCGGCCGCGACGCCGCTTACCGGCAGCTGCTCAACCTGCTTTCCGCCTCGACCCCCGCGGTCGAGGCCTCGGTGGCGATGGTCAACGCCGGCCGCCGCACGCCGCCGGAGGTCATCGACCACTTCGTTGCGCTGTCCGCGTCGGTGCTGGCCAGCCAGCCGCTGCCGGAACCGCCGCCGCGGCCGGCCGAGGACGCCGACCCGGTGCTCACGGCGTTGTACGCGGGGCTGGTCCGGATCGGGAAGGGGGACGACCGGAAGCGCCGTGAGCCGACCCCTTGGTACCGGCGGCTGCGCGCGTGGGCCGGGTCGCTGGCGTCCGGCCCGCTGACGTGGATCGCCGCGCTGCGGCTGACGCTGTGTGTCGCGATCGCCGAGGTCGTCGGCCTGCTCGTGCCGCTGGAGCGGTCGTACTGGCTCACCCTGACCGTCGGCATCGTGCTCAAGCCGGACTTCGGGTCGGTCTTCGGCCGCGCGGTGCTGCGCGGGATCGGCACGGTGGTGGGGGTCGGGATCGGCGCCGTCGTGCTGGCCGCCGGCGGGCACGGCTGGGTGCTGGTCGCGCTGATCGCGATCTTCGCCGGCGGGGTCGCGGTGGGGAAGGTGCGCAACTACGGCATCCTCAGCGCCTTCGTGACGCCGTTGATCATCCTGCAGATGGACCTGGCCAACAGCGGGAGCTGGAACGTCGTGGTCGCGCGGCTGATCGACACCGTGCTGGGCTGCGCGATCGTCCTCGTTTTCGGTTACCTGCTGTGGCCGGGCAGCCGGCGTCCCCAGGTCGGCGGCCGGCTCGCCGACGGGCTGGACGCGGTTGCGAAGTACGTCTCGGGTGCGCTGGTCGAGGCGTCCGAAGGGGAGGCCCGGCTGGCGCGTTCGCGGGCCCGCCGCGGCGCCTACCGGGCGCTCGCCGACCTGCGGACGGCGTTCCAGCAGGTGGTCGTCGAGCCGTCCGCGAACGGCCGCCAGGCGGTGGCGTGGTGGCCGGTGATCGCCGCGCAGGAACGCGTCGCGGACGCCGTCACCGAGGTCGGCGTGACCATCGGGCGGGGGGTGCCGCCGCCGGCGGCGGGTGACGTCGAGCTGCTCACGGCCGCGATCGACGAGCTGGCCGCGTCGATCCGCGAACAGCGCGAGCCGCGGTCGATGCCGTTGCCGGACGCGCCGCAGCTGTCCGGCGTGGTCGACCAGCTGGAGTCGGCGTTCGACGCCGTCCGCGGTCCCGACCTGGTGGAACACACCCCGCTGCGGCTCGTGCGGCGGTTCCTGCCCTATCACCGGCGTACCTGACCGGCGTGCTGTTCAATTGGCCTCATGGGAATCGACTTCGACGCGTTGAAGGGCAAGGCCGAAGAGGCCCTGCGTGAGCACAACGACAAGATCGAGCAGGGGCTCGACAAGGCGGCCGACTTCGCGAAGTCGAAGTTCACCGGCCACGACTCGCAGATCGACGGCGGCGTCGAGAAGGCGAAGGACTTCCTCAACAAGTTCGACGACAAGCCGGACAACCCGCCGCCGGCCGCCCAGTAGCCCGAAGTCATGAGCGGCACCCTCATGGCTTTCAAGTCCATGAGGGTGCCCCTCATGGACGTTCCTACTGGACTTCGCCGGTCGCGGTCCCGTCGGCGAGCCCGGTGATCCGGCCACCGCGCTCGCCGAGGGCGATCAGGCCCTGCCGCGCGTCCGGGGCCGCCAGGCTGATCCGGACGCCGGCCCGCTCGACGTCCAAGCCGGCCGCGAACGCCTGCGCGCCTTCGTGTCCCGCGTTGATCGTGGCCGCGAGCCCGCCGGTGGACGCCAGCGAGCCGCGGGCCGCGCCGAGCCGGCCGAGCGCCTCGTCGACGATCGGCAGCAGCGCGTCCCGGTTGCCTTCGGTCATCGCGCGGACGAGGTGCGGGTTCGAACTCGCGACGCGCGTGCCGTCCCGGTAGGACCCGGCGGCCAGCGACATGGCCAGCGGCCCGCCTTCGGCGCCGATCGTGGCGAGGATCGCGGCGAACAGGTGCGGCAGGTGGGAGATCCGCGCGACGGCCTCGTCGTGCGACTCCGCGGGCAGCGGGACCACGTGCGCCCCGACGTCCAGCACGAACCGCGCCACCTCGGCCCAGGCTTCGAGGTCGGTGTCCTCTTCGACCCCGACCACCCACGCCGCGCCCTCGAACAGCGCGGCGTCACCGGCCGGCCAGCCGGAGTCCGACGTCCCGGCCATCGGGTGCCCGCCGACGTACCGCGTGTACGGCACCCGGCGGCGGACGGCGTCCAGGACCGGGGCTTTCACACTGGTCACGTCGGTGAGCAGGCAGTGCGACGCGTGCTGCGAGACCAGCCGCAGCAGGTCTTCGACGGCCGGGAGCGGCACGGCCAGCACGACCATCGCGTCCTCGGCCGCGGCCCGGTGCAGAGCCGCTTCGACGTCGGTCGTGACGTCGAACCCCGCCCTGCTCGCCGCGTCGGCGTCCACTTCGGAAACCGCGGCTCCCCACGCGGTGCGGCCGCTCGCGGTCGCCGCGCGCAGCAGCGACCCGCCGATCAGCCCGAGCCCGATCACGCATACGTCTCGCACGGGGTTCATCCTGCCAGTGCGGAGCCCGGGACGGGCGGTGGAACTACAGCGTGGCGGCCAGCCGGGTGCCCTGGTCGATGGCGCGTTTCGCGTCCAGTTCGGCCGCGACGTCGGCGCCGCCGATGAGGTGCACCGCGAGCCCGGCGGCCCGCAGGTCGCCGTCGAGGTCGCGCACGGGTTCCTGACCGGCGCAGACGACCACTGTGTCGACTTCGAGCAGCCGCGGCGCGCCGTCGACGGTGATGTGCAGGCCGGCGTCGTCGATGCGTTCGTAGGTGACGCCGGGAATCCGTTCGACACCCTTCGCCTTGAGCGCGGCGCGGTGCACCCAGCCGGACGTCTTGCCGAGCCCGGCGCCGATCCCGGACTTCTTGCGCTGCAGCAGGTAGACCTGTCGCGGGGACGGCTCGGGCTTCGGCTCGGTGAGCCCGCCGGCCGCCTGTTCCGGGTCGGTGACACCCCATTCGGCCATCCACGCGTCCCGGTCGAGCGCGGGCGACGCGGAGTGCGTGAGGAACTCGCTGACGTCGACGCCGATGCCACCGGCCCCGATCACGGCGACCCGCTCGCCGACCGGCTTCCCGTGCCGCACGACGTCGACGTAGGACAGCACCTTCGGGTGATCGATCCCGGGCAGCGACGGCACACGCGGTGTGACGCCGGTGGCCAGCACGACCTCGTCGAAGCCGGCGAGGTCGTTCGCGGTGACGCGGGTGCCGAGGTGCAGCTTCACGCCGGTCACCTCGAGGCGCCGCTGGTAGTAGCGGATGGTCTCGGCGAACTCCTCCTTGCCGGGGATCTGCCGCGCGATGCCGAACTGGCCGCCGATCTCGTCGTCCGCCTCGAACAGCTCGACGCTGTGCCCGCGTTCGGCCAGCGCGGTCGCGGCGGACAGCCCGGCGGGCCCGGCCCCGACCACGGCGACGTGCTTCGAACGCCGGGCCGGGGAGAGCGTCAGCGTCGTCTCGTGGCCGGCGCGCGGGTTGACCATGCAGGACACGAGCTTGCGCTTGAAGGCGTGGTCGAGGCAGGCCTGGTTGCACGCGATGCAGGTGTTGATCTCGTCCTCGCGGCCGGTCTCGGCCTTCCGGATCCACTCGGGATCGGCGAGGAACGGCCGCGCCATCGACACGAGATCGGCGTCGCCACTGCTCAGCGCCTCCTCGGCGACCTGCGGCATGTTGATCCGGTTCGACGTGACGACGGGGATCCCGACGTGCGGCTTGAGCTTGCCGGTGACCCAGGTGAACGCGGCGCGCGGCACCGACGTCACGATCGTCGGCACGCGGGCCTCGTGCCAGCCGATGCCGGTGTTGATGATCGTCGCGCCGGCGGCTTCGACGTCCTTCGCGAGCGCGACGACGTCTTCCCAGCGCTGGCCGCCGGCAACGAGGTCGAGCATCGAAAGCCGGTAGATGATGATGAAGTCGGCACCGACCTTCTCGCGCGTGCGCTTCACGATTTCGACGGCGAACCGGCGCCGCTTCTCGGGTGTGCCGCCCCAGGCGTCGGTGCGCTTGTTGGTGCGCTCGGCCAGGAACTGGTTGATCAGGTACCCCTCGGAGCCCATGATCTCGACGCCGTCGTAGCCCGCTTCGCGTGCGAGAGCGGCGCAGTCGGCGAAGGCGCGGATCTGGCGAAGCACGCCGTAGCCGGTCAGCGCGCGCGGCCGGAACGGGTTGATCGGCGCCTTGATGCTCGACGCCGACACGCTCAGCGGGTGGTAGGCGTACCGCCCGGCGTGCAGGACCTGCAGCGCGATCTTGCCGCCCGCCTCGTGCACCGGCGCGGTGAGCTGCCGGTGTTCCCGGGCTTCGGCGGACGTCGTCAGCTTCGACGCGAGCGGCAGCAGCCAGCCGGTGCGGTTCGGCGCGAACCCGCCGGTGACGATCAGCCCGACACCACCGCGGGCGCGTTCCGCGTAGTACTCGGCGAGCTCGGGGAAGTGCGCGGCCTTGTCCTCGAGGCCGGTGTGCATCGACCCCATCAGTACGCGGTTGCGCAGCGTCGTGAAACCGAGGTCGAGCGGCGACAGCAGGTTCGGGTACTGGCTCATCAGGCGTCCTTGGTGTGGTGGAGGGCGGCGAGGACTTCGTCGAACCACTCGACCTGGCCCTCTTCGACGCGGATTCCGCCGCGCAGCACCAGGTACTGGTGCAGGTGCTGACCCTGGAGGCCGGCGGGCGCGGGGAAGTCGCGCTTCTCGATCTGGCGGTAGACGTCGAGGCGCTCGGCGTGCGCCGCGCGGTGCCGGACGATCTCGGCCGCGACGGCGCCGGGATCACCGAAGGACGCACCGCGGATCTTCAGCGCCAGCTCGACGGGTCCGGCCGAAGGGTTCGGTTCGGTGAGCCAGCGGACGAGTTCGGCGCGCCCGCCTTCGCTGACCGTGTAGACCTTCTTGTCCGGCCGCCCCGACTGCGCGACGACGTCGACGGCGACCCAGCCGGCCTCTTCCATCCGCTTCAGCACGCGGTAGATCTGCTGGTGGGTGGCGCTCCAGAAGAGCCCGATCGACTTCTCGAACCGGCGCGTGAGCTCGTAGCCCGAGCCGGCGCGCTCGGACAGCGAGACGAGGATCGCGTGCTCCAGTGCCATGCGCCTCAGCATGCATATGCAACTAGGTGCAGTGCAACGAGGCGCACGTCACTTCACCCGCGCGAGTGACACCCTGCGTTGTTCACAAATCGGGTCGACGAATCGCCGGAAAAGACCAGGATGGGAGGAGTGCACCCGGTACTCGAACTGATCTCCGAACGGATGGCGACCGGCAGCGTCCCGGGCGAACGCACCGACGGCCGGCGCCTCGCGCTGGCCATCGAAGGCGGCAGCAGCCGCGGCACCTACTCGAGCGGCATGGTCCTGGCGCTGGACGAACTGGGCATCACACCCGCGTTCGACGCCGTCTACGGCTCGTCGGCCGGCGCGCTGAACGGCGCCTGGCTGCTCTGCGGCCGGTCGTCCACCGGCGTGCGGACCTGGTGGAACCCGGTCGTCATGCGCCGGATCATCAACCCGCTGCACACCCTGCGCGGCCGCGCGGTGATCGACCTCGAATACCTCGTCCACCAGGTCTACTCGGTGCTGGAGCCGATGGACTTCCCGGCGATCCTGGCCAACCCGGTGACGTTCCACCCGCTGGCCACCGACGCCGACACCGGGGAGCCGACCGACCTGCACCCGCTCCTGGACGACGTCGACGCGATCAAGGTGTCGCTCGCCGCGTCGTCGTGCATGCCGGTGCTGGCCGGGCCACCGATCCCGATGGCGGGCCGCCGGTTCGTCGACGCCGGGGTCGCCGAGCCGATCCCGTACCGCACGGCGCTGGCCCAGGACGCCACGGACGTCCTGGTGCTGCGCACCCGCCGCGCCGACGAGCTGCCGCTCCCGCCGCCGCGGGCGTACGACGTCGTGGTGCCGCGGTTCCTGCGCCGCCAGGCCCCGGGGGCGATTCCCGCCTGGCGCGACACCTACCGCCGTGACGTCGAGGACGAGGAGGTCCTCGCGTCCGATCCGCGCATCCTCAGTATCCGCCCGCCCGCCGGGGCACCCGACGTCGTGGCGCTGGAGCGTGATCCCGAGGTCCTGCACAAGGCCGTCGACCTGGGCAAGAGCGCGGTCCTCGACGTCCTCGAAGGGCTACGCGAAGCTTGCTAGCCGGGTGGCCCGGGACTGCACGACCAGCCGCTGCACACCCAGGGAAACCGCGAGGTAGAGCAGGATCGACGCGCCGGACAGGCCCTTCGCGCTGCTGTCGAAGAGGACGTCCAGTCCGATGTGGACACCGATCGCGACCACCCACAGCGCGATCGTGAGCCAGGTGCCCTGGCGCCACAGCTGCCCGTCCTGGCGCCAGAGCTTGACGCTGTGCGCGCGGACGACGCCGAAGCCCGCCGCGAGCACCAGGCTGCCGACCAGCAGCAGGATCACCGTGGCCGACGTCGAAGCGGTCTTCAGGTACGTGCTCAGCTGGACCACCCCGAGCACCAGCAGGATCAGCAGCACGGTGGGCTTGCGGTCTTCGCGGACCAGCCGCTTCTGCGTCTGCCGCCACAGCAGCCACGCCAGGACGACGAGTCCGATGAGGATGTTGGCCGAGCTGTCCACGAGCTTTCCCTTCCGCGACGATCTCTTGATCACCACGGTGCCCGCGCGACGGCGTCAAGACGTCAACCCGGGGGTGGAAGCCAGGTGGATCAGGGTTTGCGCGCGATGCCGCCGATCACCCGCGACTCGGACGGCGAGCCGGCGAACACGGTGTGCTCGTCCGGGTGCCACGCCGGCGCGTAGACGAGCCCCGGCTCGAGCATCGGCCAGCCGCCGAAGAAGCGTTCGAACTCGGCCATCGGCCGCAGGAAACCCGGGTTCGTCGTGGTCTCGTAGTACTCGAGCAGGTCGATCAGCGCCTGCCGCTCGTCCTCGTTGACCGGGTTCTCGTTGGTCATCTGCGAGAGCACCAGCAGCGAGCCGGGCGCGAGCTTCCTGCGGTAGAACGCGAGCAGCCGGTCGGGGTTCGCGTCGTCCTTGATGAAGTGCATGACGGCGTTGATCACCAGGGCGATCGGCTCGCGGACGTTGATGATGTCCGACGTGGCGACCCGCTCCCAGAGGTCCTCCGGCTGCAGGAAGTCCGCGGCGATGGCGTGGTGGCGCTCGGGGTCGGCGGTGTCGGCGAGCAGCAGCGTCGAGTGCGCGAGGGCGATGGGCTCGTTGTCGATGTAGAGCACGCGGGTGTCGAGCTCGTCGCGTTCTTCGTCGGCGACCTCGTGGACGTTGCCGGCGGTCGGCAGGCCGGAGCCGATGTCGACGAACTGCCGGATGCCGGCGCGCACGCACTCGCGGATCGCGCGGCCGAGGAACTGGCGGCTGGTCAGGCAGTACTCGCCCATGAGCGGGAGCCGCGCGCGGACCTTTTCGGCGAACGCGCGGTCGATCGCGTAGTTCGTGTTGCCGCCGATGAAGTAGTCGTAGATCCGGGCGGCGGAGGGCCGGTCGAGGCTGCTCTCGACGGCTTTGAGCGCGTCGTCGTGGTTGATCATGACCATCCCTTCGAGGCCATGCTAACCAGCCGGGGCGAGCGCTTCCCGATAGGCGTTCACGGATTCCGTCAACCGGTCCAGCTCCGCGCGCATCCGGGCGAGTCCGGCTTCGTCCAGGCCCATCGCCGCGCCGATCACGTCCGGGATGCCGACGGCCTTCTCGCGCAGCGCCTTCCCGGCGTCGCTCAGGCTGACCATGACCGCGCGCTCGTCGTCGACCTGCCGGTTGCGTTCGACCAGCCCCGCCGAGTGCAGCCGCTTGAGCAGCGGCGACAGCGTGCCCGAGTCGAGGTTCAGCTCGGCGCCGAGCTCCTTGACCAGGCGGTCGTCGCGCTCCCAGAGCGCGAGCATCACGAGGTACTGGGGGTAGGTCAGGTCGAGGTCGGCCAGGACGACCCGGTACAGGGACGTCACCGCGCGCGACGCCGAATACAGGCCGAAGCAGAGCTGGTCGTCCAGCCGCAGTGAGCCGGTGTCCGTCATGGCGTCCTCCTCTTGCCCGTAACTCTCCATGGTCCCGGACCCGGGTGCGCGCGGCAACTTAAGTGCCATAAATCTCATTGGACGTCATTCAGTTGTGCACAACTCAGTTGGGAGCTACCTTTACGTCATCAGGTTGCTCCACCCGCCCCGAGGAGGCAGACATGACCGCCAACCCGCACCACCTCGCCCTGGAACCGGCCGCGCAGGCGTTCGCCGAGGCCACCGACCAGCCGCCGTACCTGTTCCAGCTGCCGCCGGAGGAGGGCCGCAAGGCCGTCGACGGCGTCCAGGACGGCGAAGTCGCCATGGCCGACGCCGACATCGAGGTGCTGAAGGTCCCGGGCGGTCCGACCGGCGAGGTCGAGACCCGCATCGTGCGCCCCGTCGGCGTTTCCGGTCCGCTGCCGGTCATCGTCTACATCCACGGCGCCGGCTGGGTGTTCGGCGACTTCCACACCCACCAGCGCCTGGTCCGCGAACTGGCCGCCGGGGTCGGCGCGGCCGTCGTCTTCCCCGAGTACGACCGCTCGCCGGAAGCGCGCTACCCGGTCGCCATCGAGCAGAGCTACGCCGTCGCGAAGTGGGTTGCCGAGCACGGCGCGTCGAAGGGTCTCGACACCTCGCGCATCGCGATCGCCGGTGACTCCGTCGGCGGGAACATGACGGCGGCCCTGACGCTGCTGGCCAAACAGCGCGGCGACGTCACCTTCCGGCAGCAGGTGCTCTTCTACCCGGTCACCGACGCGAACTTCGACACCGAGTCGTACCTGAAGTTCGCCGAGGGCTACTTCCTCGGCCGCGAAGGCATGAAGTGGTTCTGGGACCAGTACACGACCGACGAGGCCCAGCGCGCGGAGATCACCGCGTCGCCGCTGCGCGCGTCGCTCGACGAGCTCGCCGGCCTGCCGCCGGCCCTGGTGATCACCGGGGAGGCGGACGTGCTCCGCGACGAAGGTGAGGCGTACGCGGCGAAGCTGCGTCAGGCCGGGGTGCCCGTCACCGCCGTCCGGTACCAGGGGATCATCCACGACTTCGTGATGGTGAACGCGCTGCGCGAAACCCACGCCGCCGAGGCCGCGATCACCCAGGCGATCACCGTGTTGTCCCGGGCGCTCCGGAAATAGTTGAGAAATCGCTGAGTGAATCGCTCGTTGCGGCCCTATGACGGAACTCACAGGGCCGCAACGTGCACGGGTGGTCAAACGTGATATATGTGCGAGTCCCGTGATCCGGGCGCGCATTTCTCGCCGCCCGGAAGGACCGTTCCCATGCACCTGAGCAGCATCCGGCTGGATTCGTCGCTCACCATGATCGTGGTGGTCGTGCTGACGCTGCTCGCGATCATCGCCGTCCCGTGGTTCTGGGACCGGTGGAAGCGGAAGCGGTTGTGGCGCAGCGCCACGATCCTGCTCGCGGTGGTGCTCGTGGTGCTCACCACCGGCCTGACGGGCAACATGATCGGCGGGTTCTTCCCGACGGTCGGGTCGGTGCTCGGCACCGGCGCCTACGACGCGCAGGGCACCGACGCCGAAGCGGCGCAGAACGGCGAAGGCCTGGAAGACCTGCGTGTCACCGGGGCGGCGCGCGGGCACCGGGGCAAGGGCACGGTCGTCCACATGAAGGTGACCGGGCGGCGCACCCAGCTGACCCGCGACGTCACGGTCTACCTGCCGCCGCTGTACTTCGACGCGGCGTACCAGGGGCTGCGGTTCCCGGCCGTCGAATGGATCCCCAACTACCCGTCCGGCCCCGAGGTCTTCACCAGCGGCTACCAGATGCCGGAGCAGCTCGACGCGGCGATCGCCAAGCACGCCCTGCCGCAGGCGGTCGTGATCGTGCCGGACCCCACGGGCGTCCCGAAGATCGGCCACGACACCGAGTGCGTCGACGAGGTCGACGGCACCGCCAACGACACCTACCTGACCGCGGACCTGCGGGACTGGGCGCTGCAGAAGCTCGGCGTCTCCCCGAACCGGCGGGCGTGGACGATCGCTGGCTGGTCGTCCGGCGGGTTCTGCGCGATGAACCTGGCGACCCGGCATCCCCAGTGGTACGGGCAAGCGGTCAGCGTCAGCGGTTACGACAAGGCGCAGATCGACGCGGAGACCGAGGACCTGTTCAAGGGCCGGCAGGACATCAACGACGCCAACAACGTCGGCGTGAACGTGCGTCTGCACCCGTCGCCGGTGGACATCCTGGCGATTTCGGGTGACAAGGAAAACTCCGAGAACTCCGCGATCGACCGGATCCGCGCGGCGGCGCGGCCGCCGATCCAGCTTTCGACGTGGCGGGTTCCCGACGCGGGGCACAACATGAACACCTTCAAGTCGCAGATCCCGGATGTCCTGGCCTGGATCGGCGCGCACACGACGGCGCCGGCCCCGGCCGGACGGCGGGTGGAGACCGGTGGCGGGGTGCTCCCGTGGCCCCTGCCGCGCTCGGGCGCGCACGGTTCGTTGGCGGACATGGACCAGTAGCTGCTTCTCAGCCGAGCAGCGCCCGGACGACCGCCGTCACCCGCTTCGAGCCGGTCGCGTAGTCGACCGAGCTCGGGTTCTCGCTCAGCACGACCACGATGTAGCGGCCGTTTTCGCCGACCACGCCGGAGGTGTGCAGCATCCGCGTCGGCCCGCAGCACGACCAGCCCTGCTTGACCGCCCACGGCTGCTGCCCGGCGGCGTCGGGGATGCCGAAGTACTGCCGGAAGCCGTCCGAGCCCCGTTCGGTCGCGCCGCGCAGGGCAGCGAGGATCGTGCCCGGCGCGTGGGCCAGCATGTACTGGTAGATCCGCACGACGTCCGCCGCGGTGATCCGTGTGTCACCCCAGCGGCCGGGATCCGCGGGCGCGCGGGTGCCGGTGAGGCCGATCTTCTTGGCCCAGCCGGTGACGATCGCCGGCCCGCCGTACGACGACCAGAACCGGCTCGCGAGTTCGTCGTCGCTGCGCGAAAGCATCCGCTGCACCTGTGCCGCGGGCCCGCCCCGATCGAGCACGGCGAGCGCGATGAGCAGCTTCACGAGCGAGGCCGAGGTGTAGGCGCGATCGGCGTGCGCGGAGACGGTCGCCGCGCCCCGCTCCCGGTCGAACACGACGGCGCTGACGTGGCCGCCGGGCACCAGGCGGTCGAGCGCGGCGGCGTCCACTTCGGACTTCTTCTCGGGGGGCGGCGACGCCTTCGGGCTCGGAGTGGGGCTCGGCGTCGGTGTAGGGGTCGGTGTGGCCGATTCCGACATCGTTGTCACCGCTTCGGTGACCGCGATCGGCTTGGGTGCCGCGACGGTGCCGTGACTCGCCGTCACGACCACCGCGCCGATCGCCCCCACGCACAGCCCCACCAGGAAGATGCCGCTCAGCTTGCGCATGATCCGGATTGCCGGAACCGCGCTCCGGCGTTCCCCGGATCGGGTGGGTTTGTGGGATAGCTCTCGGATCGGCCCGGATCCGGGAACGCCGCGGGGCCCTGCGGGCAAGCGGCATCGTTTCGCTCCCCGTGTTCACGGGGTACCTGTGTGCGGTGACGGTCGTCACCACATGCTGGGAAGGACTGGAGTCATGACTCACGCGAAAGGCGCACGCATCCGGGTTCGCGGCCTGCAGCCGGCGCAGGTGCTGGCCGGACTGGCCGGGATCGCGTTCCTCGTCGTCGGCATCATCGGATTCACCAGGACCGGTCTCGGCAACTTCGCCGGGCACCACGACGCCGGGATCTGGCGGTTCTCCGGCAATCCACTCATGAGCCTGGTCCGCGTGGTGACCGGCGTCGTCGGCCTGCTGCTGGCGTTCGGCTCGGGCCGCGCGCGGATCTTCGGCTGGCTGCTGTTCATCGGCTACGGCGCGCTGTTCGTCTGGGGCCTGATGATCGACGGCCTCATCTCGAACAACCCGTTCGCCACCGCCGGCAACCCGATGGACATGGGCCGCGCCGACACCTGGCTGCACCTCGGTGTTGCCGCGCTCGGTCTGCTGATCGCCGTTCTGCCGGCCCGCCGCACCATCCTCGTCCCCGAAGAGGAGACCGGGATCGCCGACGAGCCGACGGTGGTCGAGCAGCGCACCGACCGCGTCACCGATGGCCATGTCACTGACGACGACCGGGTTGCCGACGAGCCCCGCACCCGCTCGTTCCTGCGTCGTGGACGCAAGGAGCGAGGCCCGGAGGTCGCTCGTGAAGAGCGTCCGCCGGGCCTCGCCCACTAGGAAGTTCGAGGTGGCTCAGTAAGTGGTGCCACCGGCGCCGCTCCCGGTGCCGCTGTCAGCCGGAGCAGGAGCCTGGCTGGCGGCGGCGCCGGCAGGGTTGGTGCCGACCTTGCAGCCGGCGGGCTCGATGACGAACCAAGTGCCGTTCACGCCGTTGCCGTTCGCGTCACCGGGCTTCGTGTCCTTCGAGAAGGTGTAGACCGGCCAGCCGCCGATGGTGACCTGCTCGGTGCCGTCCGCACGCTTGATGCTGCCGAGGAGCTTCGAGTCGATGCCCTGCAGCTCGACCTTGCCGTTCGAGAGCACCGCCGGCCAGGTCTTGGCGCAGTCACCGTTGCAGGCGGAGGTCTTGGCCTTCTTGGTGTCCTTCTGGAACAGGTAGAGCGTCATGCCGTTCTGGTCGACGATCGCGTCGCCGAGGCCGTCGATCTTGCTGGCGCTCAGCTTGACCACGCCGGCTTCGGCAGCGGCCTGCCCGGCCTTGCCACCCTTGGCGTTCGCCGCGTACCAGGCGCCACCGACACCCTGGCCGGTCGCGTCACCGGCCTTGGCGTCCTTGGCGTAGCGGTAGAGCGCCCAGCCACCGACGGTGATCTGCTCGGTGCCGTCGGACCGCGTCACCTTCCCGACGAGGTTCTTGTCGACCCCCTGGACCTGAACGTCCCCGGTGGCCAGCATCGGCGGCCAGGCCTTGGCGCAGTCACCGTCGCAATTGGACTTCGGCGGCTTCGCCGTGTCCTTGTCGAACCGGTAGAGGGTCATGCCGTTCTGGTCCGTCAGCACCTGCCCGACGGCCGCGACATCCGCGACGACCAGTTTCGACTCGTTCGACGCCGGAGCGGCGTTGCCGACCTGCCCGTTGGCGATCTGGCCGCCTCCGGTGCCACCGGCGGCCGCCGGGGCGATGACCGGCTGAGCAGTTTCTGCACCCGAGCAAGCGGTGAGCACTGCCAGCCCGGCTGCCGCCGCGGCGACGGAGACGGCGATGCGCGTGCGAAGCATGGAAGTTCTCCTTGTGTCCGTTGGGGTTTCCCGCCGCTCGGTGCGGCTGCTTGATACCCACTACACGGACACCCGGCGAAGGCGGTTCAAAGAAATTTCGACGGGAGCGCACGCCTGGTCAGAAGGGGGCGGTCACCGGGGCACCTCGCCGAGGGCCCGGTCGACCAGCGTCGCCGCCGCGCCGGTGTAGCCGGCCGGGTCGAGCAGGTCGTCCAGCGCCGCCGGGGTGAGGACGCCCGTGATCGCGGGCAGGTCGTCCAGCACGTCCCGCAGCGGCCGGTCTTCGCGCACGGCTCGTTGTGACGCCTCACCCAGCAGTTCCTTGGCCTTCGCCTTGCCGAGCAGCGGCGAGAGCACGGCGGAAAGCCGTTCGGAGACGATCAGCCCGTGCGTCGACGCCAGGTTCGCCCGCATCCGCTCGGGCTGCACGGTGAGCCCGCGCGCCAGCTCGGCGGCGGTGTGCGCGGACCCGCCGGCCAGCCGGAGGCACTCGCGGACCAGCTGCCACTCGGCGTGCCAGACCCCGGCCGAGCGTTCGTCCTCGGTCAGCATCGACTGCGTGACACCCGCGGCCAGCACCGGCACCTGCAGCGCGGCCGAACGGATCAGCGTCGCGAGCACGGGGTTCCGCTTGTGCGGCATCGCCGACGAGCCGCCCCGGCCATCGGCGGCTGGTTCGACGACTTCGCCCAGTTCGGTGCGGGTGAGCGTCTCGACGTCGACGGCCAGCTTCCCGAGCGCACCGGCGGTGAAGGCGAGCGCGTTCGCGAGGTCCACGACCGGCGTGCGCAGCGAGTGCCACGGCAGCGTCGGTGCGGCCAGGCCGGTTTCCGTGGCGAACGCGGCGGTCAGGCGTTCCGCGTAGGTGGGATCGACGTAGGTGGGATCGACGGTGTTGCGATCATCGCCCCCGCCCCCGCCCCCGCCCCCGCCCCCGCCCCCGCCTTTTGCCGCGGCCGCGTCGGTCGCGTCGCCCCGCACGGCGTCGGCCAGGCGCGCGTACTCGACGTACGCCGCCAGCGTCCCGGCCGCGCCGCCCAGGGAGACCGGCAGCCCGCCGTCGAGCACCCGCCGGACCCGGACGGCCGCGTCCAGCACCAGTTGCCGCCAGCCCGCGGCCTTGAGCCCGAAGGTCGTCGGCACCGCGTGCGCCGTCAGCGTCCGGCCGGCCATCGTCGTGTCCCGGTGGGCGCGCGCCAGCTCGGCCAGCGCCTCGGCGGTGGTGTCGAGGTCCGCCACCAGCGGCCGCAGCGTCCGGTCGGCGACCAGCATCATCGCCGTGTCGAAGATGTCCTGGCTGGTCGAGCCGCGGTGCACGTACTCCGCGGCCCCGGGTGCGATCTCCCCGACCGCCGACATCAGCGCCTTGACCAGGCCGACGACCGGGTTCGCGGTCGCCCGCGACTCGCGCGCCAGCTCGACGACGTCGATCCGCGCACCGCCCGCCGCCTCCGTGATCGCGGCCGCGGCCTCGGAAGGCACCGTTCCGAGCCGCGCCTGCGCTCTGGCGAGCGCCGCTTCGGCGTCGAGCATGGCGCGCAGCCAGGCCTCGTCGCCGGTCGACGCTTCGGCCGGCGTACCGGCCCGCACCGGGGACAGGAGTCCGGAATCGGGGTCGACGCTCATGGGCGCCAGCATCGCACGCACCCGACCTCCGCGACGGCTGCGCAGCCGCGTCTGGCACGCTCCTCGGCCATGAGCAGCGTCACGTCCGACGAAGACGCCGTCGGCTCCGAAACCCGGGGGATCGCCGCCGAGCGGCTCACCTTCTTTTCGGACGCCGTCGTGGCCATCGCGATCACCCTGCTCGCGCTCGAGCTGCCGCTACCGGAGGGCGCCACCAGCGCCGAACTGCTGCGGTCACTCGGGCATCATCAATCCGAATACATCTCCTTCCTGATCAGTTTCGCCGTGATCGGCGGCCACTGGCGCGCGCACCACCGCCTGTTCCACCACGTCACCACGCTGGGCGGCGGGCTCGTGCAGCTCAGCTTCGGCTGGCTGCTGATGCAGGTGGTCATGCCCTTCGCCACCAAGGTGATCGGTGAGGACGGCGGCTTCGAGTTCCGCTTCGTCTTCTACGCGCTCGTGCAGGTCGTCGCGCTGACGCTGTTCCTCGTGATGACCCGGCAGATCCAGCGTCACCGCCTCTACCGCGCGGACACCCCGCCGGAGCTCTTCGGCGGGATCTACCGCGGGGTCGGCACGATGGCCGCCGCCTTCGCCGTCTCGATCCCGGTCGCCTTCTTCACGCACTGGGCGTACGCCTGCTGGATCGTCGTTCCCCTCGTGGGCAGCCTCCTCTTCCGGTTCCGCCGTCGCGCCGCGGCAGAAGCCTGAGCCGTTATTCGCCGGTCGCGCCGTCGATCCGTTCGCGGACCAGGTCGGCTTGGCCGAGGTGCCGCGCGTACTCGCCGATCATCCGCAGCATCAGCCAGCGCAGGGTGAACGGTTCGCCGGTGCTGATGCGGGTGCCCGTCTGGTCGAAAGTGCTGGCGGCCACGATCTCCCGCGACCGCGCACATTCGCTGTGCCACAAAGAAAATGCTTCGTCGACGTCGCCGTCCAGCGCTGTGAAGTCCTGCTCCGGGTCGTCGTCGGAGTAGTAGAGGTTCGGGAGGTCCTCACCCGCGAACTGGATGCGGAACCACCAGCGTTCGACGCCGGTGAGGTGCCGCAGCAATCCGTGCAGGGTCAGCGTCGACGGTGGCACGGAGCGTTCGGCCAGCCGGGCCGGGTCCAGGCCTTCGCATTTCAGCTCGAAGGTGCGCCGGTAGTAGTCGAGGCTTTCGGTCAGGGCCTGGCGTTCGTCGGCGACCGGGGTCGGATCGATCCGGTCACCGGTCAAGCGTGCCGGGGCCGCCACCGGAGTCGTGTGTTCGGTCATGAGCGGAGCGTGCCACAGGGGTCTGACAATTTCGGATCATGCCAGCTCAGGCCCGGTCTCGAAGGACCCGGCGCCGCACCGCGTCGGCGGTCTCTTCGACGGTCTGCTCGGTGGTGTCGATGACGTTCCGTTCGAGCTCGCCCAGTTCGGCGAACGCGCCGTGCATCCCCTTGATGGGCTCGATCTCCGTGAGCTCCCGGCCTTCCCGACCGGTCCCCCGGGCGAGGGTGACATCAAGACTCGGCCGCAGCACGACGTAGCAGAGGTCCAGACCGTCCCGCTTCGCAGCGTCGCGGAAGGGATCCAGCGCCCACGGCCCGACAATGCCGTCGAGCACCACGTCGTAGCCCCCGCGCGCGTAACCGCACGCGGCTTCGGCGATCACCCCGAGCACAACGTCGTTCTGCCGCGCGGCCTCGGGCAGGTACGGCGGCACGAACCCGGTCCGGATCCAGACGTAGAAGCTGTCGGTGTGCAGGTGAACGGTCGCCCGCGGCGCATCTTCGGTGATCAGCCGCGCAACGGTGGACTTCCCGGCCCCGGGCGGCCCGGTGAGGATCAGCAGCGAACCCAGCATGAACGCATCATGGGCGGCCACCCCGCCAAGAACCAGTCTTGACCTTCAGCGACGCCTGAGCCGGACCCGGTGTGCGGGTGGGTGACCAGCCCCTGGCTAAACTGGACGCGCGGGCCGTTAGCTCAATTGGTAGAGCTGCGGACTTTTAATCCGTAGGTTCTGGGTTCGAGCCCCAGGCGGCCCACTCAAACTCCCTGGTCAGCGGCCTGTTGGTCGCTACTGGTCAAGATCGGCTCCCCGGGTTATCCCCGGAATTGGGGTCCGACGGTTTATCTGGGGGAGCGGCTGGCTGCGGGACGGTGTGCTCCGCGTCACTCGGCTCGTCTGATTGGCGCACTGGAGTAGGCGGCCTGGCGTCAGCGGTGCGGTGACCGAGCTCGGCCGCCACCTGGTCGGCCAGTGCTCGACGGGCCTCGCGTTCGACCGGACGGAGTTCGCGCAGCTTCATGTACGGCTGCCCGAAGTCAACACTTCCGCTGTGACCCTTCTGCGCGGCGTCTCGTTCTAGGTCGATCAGCCCCACCGCTGAAATGATGTCTCTCACGACCTCCCGCCAACGATCAAGGCGTGACCGGACCTCGTGCGATCCGAATGCGCTCACGGTTGCTTCCACTTCGGTCTGCGCCTCGATTTCTGGAAGTGGTGGGACGGGTTGCGGCGGGTCAGTGTCCATCATCGGCTTCACTGACTGAGCCCAAGCGCCACTACGTTCAGCCATGACAAGTAATCGGACGTAGGCGCCCCCTAGTCGCTCCTGCTCTCGGGCCTCTTTGGCAAGTTGCCGTTCGTGTCGCGACCGCTGCTGAGCAAGGCGTTCAGCGTGATCTCGCCCCTGTTTTGAACTGAGCCACGTGAAGAACATGCCAGCTAGACCGAGGAATCCTGCTACCGAGACGCCAATCCATTGATTTGTCATGAATCCGATTATGCGCTTACGAATCACATCGCCGTTCAGCTTCTTTTTCACTGCCGGTACTAGCCACGTCCAAGAGCCCTTCGAGGGCCTTCGCCGTGATCGGGTCCACGGTCTTCCGGCCCAGGTAGGTGTCCTGCGTCATCGACACCCGCGAGTGGCCGAGGTGATCAGCGATCAGCCGAGTCGGGACGCCCGCGTCGTCCAGCGCGGTCGCCGTCGTCTTCCTGAAGTTGTGCGACGTGAGCCATAGGAAGTCGTCCGATCCCCGGATTTCACGGAGCACCCGCAGGACGTTGTTCGGGTCCCGCAGCGTGCCGACCGTGCTCGCGAAGATCGGGCTCGCCAGAGGCCGGCCATCCGCCTTCGCCTCAGCCCACCGCCGCTCCAGCAGCGCCAGCGCCCAGGACGGCAGGGGGAGTGCGCGCATGCTCGACTCCGTCTTCGGCCGAGGCTTGCGGAGCAGGCCCTCGCCCTTGACCCGCACGACCGTGTGCGTGATGTCGATCGTGCCCTCGACGAAGTCGACGTCCTCCCAGTACGTCGCCAGGGCCTCGCCGACCCGGACGCCCGCCGCCATCATGAAGCGCGAGAGGTCCGGCAGGTCCCAGCGCCGCGCCTTCTCGCTGGCCTCGACCTTCGCCAGCCACTTCGTGCGCTCCTCAGCGTCCAGGGCGCGGGGCTTCTTCTTGCTCTTCGGGATGCGCCGGGTGTCCCGCGTCGGATTGCTGTCAATCGCGTCGTACCGAGCGGCCAGGCCGAGCATCCCGGACAGCGCCGTCCTCGCGGTCTTGGCGGTCGAGGCCCCGACGGTCCGTTGAAGGGCGCCGAGGAACCGGTCCAGCCGCATCACGGTCGCCTCGCGCACCCGCAGCTCACCCATCCCCGGGACCACGTGGCGCTTGAGGATGGACTCATAGGTGTTGATGGTCGTCGGCGACTTGATGCCCTCCCGGACGTCCTGCTGGACCTGTTCGATCCACACAGCGGCTAGATCCTTGAGCCGGGTCTCCCGCGTGATCTCGCCGACCGTCGAGCCCTGCCAGTTGAGGAAGGCGGCCCGAAGCCGGTTTGCGGCTTGGGTTTTCGTCTTCCCCGAGCGCTCGACCTCCCGCGTCTGGCCGTCGAAGTCGCGGAAGAGCGCCCGAGCCCGCCAGCCCTTTGCAGTTGCCGAATAGCGGATCTCCCCGTACGTCCCGATCTCCAGCTGAGGGCGAGGCATCACGCCACCTCGTCCGACAGCTGGTCGACCCACGAACTGACGTCCTCCGGCCGGTACCGGACGTACTTGCCGATCCGACGGCCGGCCGGACCGTAGCCCTTAGTCCGCCACTGGTACAGCGTCGACACCGGGACGCCGAGGTAGTTCGAGACGTCCTCGACCGTCCACAGCCGACTGAACCCCGCGAAGTTGTTCATGCCTCCCCCTTCCAATCAAGCCGCGAGCTGAGTTGCCGAAGCTTCCGGACCGTCCCCTGGTGGTCCGGCGGCGAGTAGCGCCCGGTCGTACTCGGCCCTCCACGTGATCCGTTCCGCGATCGCGCGCATGACCAGGTGCGGCCGAGGCGGAACCTGCGGGTCGCCGGGCTCGACCTTCCGCCAGACCAGCCGGGCCGGGTCCGGTTGCGGCTTCTCAATCCCGATCGCCGCCAACGCCTGCGTGACGAAGGCTTTCCGGTCGGCTTTGTGATCGTCGAGGGTTTTGCCCGACCACTTCCGTGACACCAGCACCCGACGGCCGGGAAGCCCGAGCGTGATCCGCCGATGAGCCCGTCCCTTGCAGTGCCCCGGAGTCGTCTTGCTGCCCGCACCCTTCGGCTGGATTCCATACAGCAGCCAGACTGCGCAGCGCGGCGAGCACGGCGTGACCGACAGTTCGGCGTGCAGCCGGTCGTGGTGATCCCGCAGCCGCGCCGTGTCCGCCTCGACCACTTCCCCGGTGGACTTGGTCAGGTACTTCGTGAGGTAGCCGATGTGGCGGCCAGCCTCTTCGGTACCGCCGAGGATGCCCTTCGAGTGCACCTGCCGCCCGAACGTGACGACATGCGCCGGGTCCTCCACGGCCTCAACCGCGTCATCCCAGTTGGTCAGCGGCGTACGGGTGTCCGGGTCGAGGAACATCCGGGTGTCGCCGTCCCACACGGGCAGCCGGTCAACGTAGACGATCTGGTCGTGATTGGGCCACCAGACCTGGTGATAGGTGGCTTCGGTGACCTGCCGGATGACGTCGTGCGGGATCGCCCCGCGAATCGCCGCGTGCAGGTGCGGAGCCGTCCGCTTCTGCGGCTCCACGGTCGCGAAGTACTGCGCATCCCAGCCGACCACGCGACGGAGGTTCTGCCACCACCGGTCCACCAGCGCCGAGAAGTGCACCGCGTCCCGAGCGGCCCGCCGGTAGTCGTACCGGGCCGGGTCGACCGGTGCCCCATCTCGAACGGGGCCGTAGGTGTCGCAGGTCAGCGTGACGAACATCGACGGACGGAACTTCCCCGCGTACTCCCGTCCCACGGTGGTCTTCGCGACCTTCTGCCGAGGCAAGTTCGGCGCGTCCTGCCTCCGCCTGGTCGAGCGCTTCACCGCCCGCTTGGTCGGGACGTCGAGAGTGGGCAGCCGGCCCCGCATCCCGAGTTGCCGAAGTTCCGCGTCAACCCCGGCGACCTCCTCTCGCAGCTCCTCGGCCTCCGCCTGGTCGTGCTCGATCACCTCCCGGTAGGCCGCGACCAGGTCCGCGCGGTAGGTCAGCAGCTCTTTGTGGTCCTCGGACGGAGGCTCGGCGGCGAGGACGGGTTCTTCGGTCATGTGCCAGCCCTCGCGGCACTGCGCCTGCCGAAGCGCTTTCGCCTTCCGGGCGCAGGGTAGGCACACCGATTCCACTGTGGAGCCGCAGGGAACCGGGACGTAGCGAAGTTCGCCCGTTTCCGTGTCGCCCACTTCCATCGTGAACGGGCGGACGCAGACGCCGTGTTTCTCCGCCGTCGCCCGGATGACTTCGGCGGCCAGCGGTGATCGCATCCGTTCGGCCCGCGTACCAGTCGTGGCCGGCTGGCTCTGTTCCTGATCGGTCATCAGGCAGCCACCTCCCCGGGGCGGGACCATTGCCGGAGCTGGAACACGGGCATGTCCTGCCGCTCACCGGCGGGCAGGTCCGGGAACATCGCCGGGTCGTGCGAGACGCCGCCGTAGACCAGGACCGGAATCCCGCACGGCGTCCGACCAGTGACCGACAGGTGCACTGAACGGCCGTCACGGGTCCGCCACAGCTGTGCGGCCACGCCGTCGAGCGTGTTGGCCCAGGTCAGCAAGGCCCCGGCGACGTCGGGCAGCCGGTGGGCATCGAGCTGGACCGTGAGCGGGTCCGACCAGGTCCGCACGGTCACCGTCGCCACCGGCGGGAGCTGGTGGAGGTCGAGGTGGTCTCGGATGGTGTCGAGGAAGACCATCAGCCGGTTCACGCCGCCACCCCCTCGCCGCCAAGCACAGGGCGGGCCACGCCGCCGTTGGTGACGTACTGCTCCAGCGCCTTGACCGTCTCGTCTGAGACCCAACCCGCACGAATTCGCAGGGGTTCGCGGATGCCCTCGCCCCACACGAATCCGACTCCGGCCTCGGAATCGCCGATCCGGTTGGCCCACGCGCCCCGTTCGTAAGCGCCGTCGCCGAGGACCATGCCGACGTGCGTCTTCGAGGTCACTCGCAGGCACACCCGGCGAGTGAACAGTTCCCGCACGGGGACGGTGTCCTTGGTCGGCTCCTGCACATAGCCGCGAACGGAGATGTTCAGAGCCCGCCCCTGAGTGTTCAACAGCGCCACGCGCTCGACGATCTGTTCGCGGGTCTTGCGATCGGTGTACTTAGTCAGAGCGCCGATCTCGTCGAACTCCAGCAGCTCAAGCGGATAGTCGGTGGACAGGGGGATGGTGCGGACGTGGCCGGCGAACTCCCGCTTGCGGGTCTCCATCTCCTCGACCAGGCCGTCGAGCACCTCGAGCGCGTCCTTCCCGGACACCGCATAGCGGGCGAAGATCCCACGCCCGTAGGCCAGCTCCATCCCCTTGGGATCGATCCCGGACATGCGCACGAGGCCCGAGCGGATCGCGGGTGCCGCCGCGACGAGCGGGCACCACATCACGCTGTTCTTGCCCGCGCCCGAGGCACCGGCGGTGAGGCAGTGCGCGCCGGAGCCGAGCAGTGGGACTTGCCAGTCGTGCCCGTACTCGGTTCGACCGGCCCAGACCTTGCGCAGGTCCACCGCGGATTCCCCCTCAGGAAGCGCAGGGGTGTGCACGAGCGCGGCCAGCTGGTCACGGCGTTGGAAGTCGACGGAGACCACGTTCGGCTTCAGCTCCCGTACCTGGCAGCGTGCGACGTTCCGCGCCGAGGCCAGTGCACGGGCGGCCTCGTCGAAGTCTTCGGGCTTCTGGCCGGGCACGAGCTGAACCCGCACCTCATCCCATGACGGGCCAGAGCGGACGCCGAGAACCTTGGGGATCTGCACCCCGGACTGCCGGGCCGTCGCCCGTGAAGCCTTCCGACGACCGACCAGGTTGACGGTGACCTCGACCGGCAAGGCGGCGTCTCGGACACTGAGGCCGCAGGCGTGCAGCCAGCCGGGCAGCTTGAGGTGATAGACCGCCCAGCGCAGCCACCACGACCGCAGAGGCCGGCCGCACCACTGGTCGAACGAGGTCACATCGAGCAGCCGCCACACCCCGAAGATCAGCGCCAGGCCGCCGAGGTTCACGACGAGCCAAACCCAGCCAAGCCACACGCACCACAGGTAGACCGCGATCACGGTCAACGACGTGCGCCAGTGGATCACGACCTGAGAGAACAGCCAGAACACGACCTTGCAGGCCCACCACAAGGCGAAGAACACGACCGCCATCGCAGCCAGCGCCTCAGCCATCGACGCCAACGCACGCCCGATCTTGGCCAGCACCCACACGCCGAGGCCGAGGCCGGCCAGGGCGATCACGAGCATTCCGGGGGAGGTCATCGCCGACCACCACCCAACACCGCCGAGAGATCCAGCGGCAACGCACCCAAGCAAGGGGCGCACTTGGTCTCACCCGGCAGCAGCCGGGCGAACCGTTTGCATTCCGAGCATCGCGAGCGGGTGACCCCCACTGGCGATGGTTGCTTGTCATCGTCTAGCGTCTGCATTGTTCACACCTCGCGGTTGTGGACAGCGCAGGAGCGGCATGGTTGGTAGCCGAGTTTCCGCTTCTGCGCCTTGCCTTTTGGTCGCCGCATTTGGGCGTGCGGCATCGCCGCGCGACCCCAGCGCACGTTTTGTCTAATGTGGACTGTTCTAGTTGGACTTGTGCTGTTCTCGGTACCGTCGCTCGCGGTCGGCTATCGCCCGATCGATATGGGCGACGCAGTTGCGGCAGACGTAGTAGCCGTCAAGCTGGAGGAACGACCCGTACCCGCACATGCGGCAGACGAGCCACTTGAGCCGAACGCGACGCAGGCGCTTGGCTCGGTACGGGTGATCGCGTCGCCAGCGGGTGAGCCGTAGCCTGGCACTCACCGCTTCACCTCCCTTGTGGAACGTGGACGGGAGGCACGGGGACGGTGGCAGGGCCAAACTTCCAACCGTCCCCGTGCCGGACTTAGGTGCCGGACTCGCCCGGCTCGGTCTGCAGAACCTTGACCATTTCGTCAGCCGCGTCGCGGAGTTCGCGGAGGAACCTGACGAACTCCGGCCACGTCGCCGGGCCACCCGGTGTCGTGATCGCGATGCTGTCCTTGTCCAGGTACATCACGAGCGCCGGTTGGTTGTGGTGGATTCCGACGACCTGCATCCCCGCGACCGCTTCCGGCCCAGGGGCCCACGTCGCGTTGAACGCCATGGCCTTGTCCTTCCTCGCTGTCCGAGCGCGCCTGCCACAGGAGCGCCTGTTCCTCGAACCCTTCGATTGCGGCGGTGACGGCCGCGAGCACCCACCAGGAAAGCTGGCCCTGACTCGCGAGACCTCGCCAGGCAGTCGCGACGTCGACCGAAGCGGCAGCCAGAGCATGAGCGGTACGGCCGTCGGCCTGGTCGCCTGCCCGTGTCGACAGGTCGCCATAGCGCCGGTAGGCCGCCTCCCAGGCTTCGACCAGGTACCCAGGTGCGAGCGAAATGCTCCCGTTCCTGGGCACCAGGGCACCCATCACGCGGCCTTGGGCGTCGACTCGGTGTTCGTCCGAGCCGACTTCGTGCCGCCACCGGAAGCCGCGGACTTGAAGCCGGTGGCACGGTAGACGTACGACTGGTACTTGAACTCACCCTGACCAGCGACTTTCGGCTCAGCCGTCAGGCCGTCCAGCTCGATCGGACGCATCCCCGGCAGCGCCTCCGCCGTGGTCGGCACTGGCTGCACGTCGGCCAAGAGCGTGATCTCGAACGATGCTCGCTTCGCCTTCGTCTCATCCGGGTCAGTGACCGTGGCCTTCCACTGCCGCTTACCGGTGATCTCGTCGACCCGCTGTCGAGCAGGCCGGCCAGCCGCCTTGTCCTCCCGAGACTGGTACTCGTTGTCCGGCGAGACCTCGCCGACCAGCACCAACCCCTGCGGGAAGGCGTGGTCGAAGCCGATCTCGAACCGGTGTCCCCTGGTGATCGCCATCGTGTGTCCCTTGCTCTTCGTGGTGCCCGCCGTCCGGGCCTGCGTTGGTCCGTTCGAACCAACCTCGTATACGAAGGTAAACCTCGTATGTGAAGCTGTCAACATACGAGGTTCATGAGACGATGACAGGCAACGACCAGGAGGAGACATGTCAGAGCTGCTGTTCGGCGACCACCCGGAGTTCCCGGACAACGACGAGCCCCGCTACAAGCAGATCGCCAAGGAGTACCGGGCCCGGATCATCAGCGGCGAGCTGCGGGATGGGGAGAAGCTGCCAAGCGAGGCTCAGCTCTGCGAGATCCACGACGTCTCGCCGATCACCGCGCGCGCTGCGATGCGCCTGCTACGGGAGTGGGGCTTCGCGAACGGCATCCGGGGCAAGGGTGTGTTCGTCCGGCGCCTGGACAAGCTGACCCGGATCGCGCCGCTGCGCTACTTCCGAGGCCAAGAGGCCCGCACGTACGTGCGCGAGGCCGAGGCTGCGAACGTCGAGATGCAGGTCGAGCACAAGACGACCAAGACGACGGCGCCGGCCAACATCGCCGAGCGGCTGGGCATCAACGAGGGCGACCCGGTGACCTGTACCCGCTACTTCATCCGGATGGGGAACCCGCCGCAGCCTGTCACGAGCAGCCTGGCTTGGGAGCCGCTGGCCATCACGGGCGGGACGGACATCGAGCTGCCGCACGAGGGGCTGCACGCCGACAAGGGCATCGTCGACCGGTTCTCGGCGATCGGACACGAGGTTAACCAGGTTGAAGAGCGCCTGGACATCCGCACGCCGACTGCCGAGGAGGCCAAGCTTCTAGACATCCCGGCGAACCGGCCGGTCGTGCAGATCACGCAGACGTTCCGCATTGCCGATCGTTTCGGCGCGGAAGACGACCTTGCAGTGGAGACAGCGGATATTCTTTTCCCAGCTGATCGCTATGAACTGCGTTATGTAATGGAAATCCGTTAATGCGGCCGCGCTTGCAGAATGAATCAATGACCGGCTAGTCGTACAGCCTGGGCGGATTCCCTTTTCTTTCAAGCACTGTTCGCACTTGATGCTCCCAGCGAGTTAGTATTTGATTCCATTCCGATGACTTCAGGTAGTTGAGTGGATCTCCTGTAAGGTCAAACTCTGGTGCGTACAGACCTGTTACACCCTTTTCGAGGAGTCCATCTGCGAGAACGCCGCTTTCTCGCATGATCAAAGTGGGTAGACCGAGTTGGTAAGCCATCGCTGGCTCAATGTGGATCCAAGGAGTGCTGAGCCAGACGTCCGACAATGGATACTGATTGATATGGTCGAGGTCGGCTCGAAAGTTGCCCGTGCCGGATTCAACGTAAATCCGTCTAAATGCTACAGCGAGAAGACCGTGGGATTCAAACATTAGGCGCCTGACGGCCCGCAGGGGTGCGTCCATGTCGTAGTCGGTGACCCCTAGTGTGCGTGGGAAAAATCCTCGGCTCTTTAAGTTCTCCGACAAGTGCCTAATGAAGGCTATTTGAGCAGCATTGTAAGGCTTCGGAAAGCTGAAGAAAATCGAGGCCCCGTACCCAGTTCCCGGCTCTAGGTAGGAAGAGCGGCCGTCTTTTGCGCCGCCATGCTCGTCTTCAGGCATCTGTTTAGGTGTTCTTACCCAGGTCGCGTGCGACCTTATGGATTGCGGCTAGGTAGGGGTCATCTTCTGACTTGGTGCGCGCATCTAGTTGATCAAATGGTACAAGAGACTTGTGTTGCATACCCTTCTGGATGATCCAACCAGACCATGCATCATGTACGTCCGAGAGTGAAGTCTTTGTGCCCTTTGCTCGAACGAGGATCGCGTACAGGACGAACAGGTCATCAGTATCTGCCGGTGGCTCGATTTCCGATGGTACCGCTGCTCTGACTCTTGCCGCCAGATCGGACAGGTAGTTAGACATTAGGTGAGTCTAGCAACCAGCAGTAGTATGTACAAAACGGCAAACAGTGCAGGTATTATTCGCTCAATTGTTCCCAGTTCGGCGTATCTTCCACGCCATCCTGGAATTGGATCTCTTTTGAGGCTTTCCCATTCATCGGAGAAGATGCTAACCGGTAGTCTATCTTCCATTTTGTTGATGACCGTAAACTTTGCCCTATTCAGATCTCGGTAGCTCCTCAACTGCAGCCACCACGATATCGAAATTGCCATCCCGACAATTGATACGACTAAAGAGTTCCACCAATTGGATTCATTTAGCTTAGGTGTGACTATTCCCAGAACTGTGACAAAAGCAGTTTGGACGGTCAGGTAGAACGTATTCGCGGTCGAGCGCCTTGCTGATACTCGATCGGCCATCTCAACGGCCAGCTTGTATAATTCGAGTTCCCGCGGGTCGATCTCCGACGCTTTATCCGTCACCTGGCGCCACCGATTAGCTTCTTGAGATTCGGCCAGGTCCAGTTGTACATCTTGTCTGATGCGCGCGCCGTAGTAGGCTTGTAGCAAGTTTTCGAACTGTAGCCCTGTAGGAGAAAGTAAGAAATCTCTTCTTCTTGAGCTATTTCAAGCTCAACGCCGACCCCGATTGCCTGGTGAGTATGTTCTCCGCATAGCACGACTACAATATCGGACGCGCGAATTCGGTATCGCGCTTTTTTCTTCCAGTCCGCGGAGGCTTCCTTGATTGACCAATCTGAAATTGAAAACGGCGAGTCGGCATTTTTTGACTGTCCAACTAAAGCTTCCTTTAGAAACTGGTCGTAGTCGTAGTCGAAGCTGATGAACACTCGCTTTGCCATGATTCCTGAACCCTCTCGTCATCTTTGTGTCGAAGCATACTGCCGAATTTGGCTCTATGGGATCAAGGGCGCGCCGCCGGGCGGCGCGCCGGTCGCCTGGCGTAACTGCTCCCGTTGGCGACCACGCCCGTGCCCGGCACGGTCGGCTCCGCTCCGCTCTGCCGACCGGCCGGGCGGCGTGGCCGCCTTCGGTGCAGTTGCGCAGCGCCGCCCGCCGACGGCGTGTCTGAGCCATCCAGTCAACGTCGAGCCCTCCCTCGCCGATGAGTCGTACAACCCGGGTCGCCGCCAGATGCCACCGTGTTACGCCCATCTGGCGGTAAGCGCCATCCCGAAGCTTGATCGTGACAACGGCCGGTGACGCCGCGTCAAGGCTGAGAAGCGTGCCTTGACCCGACGCCACCGGCCGCGTGCTGGCTTCGTATCGGGATGGCGGGGGAGCTGTGGGCGGTACAGAAGGTACGCGCGAGCTGGCAGCAAGAGCCGCGAAGAGAGCATGATCATCTCCCCGGTTTTCCCCCGGGAAACGACGCAGAACGACGAGAACCAGTGACCGAGCATGATCGTTTGGCGCGGACGTCCATGCAGGTGAAGACTGGTATCGACAGATGACGAGAACTAGCCGCTGACCTGGGCTTATTCTCCGTAGGTTCTGGGTTCGAGCCCCAGGCGGCCCACTCAAAGCCAGGTCGACGCCTGGCGTCGCTAGGGTGACGGCCATGGACGCGACCAGGTGGCTCATCGTTCTCCGGCACGCCAAGTCGGACTGGTCGGACGACCTCCCGGACCACGAACGGCCCCTCGCGGCCCGTGGCATCCGCGATGCGCCCAAGCTCGGCCGTTGGCTCACCGAAACCGGGCACGTCCCCGAGCGAGTCGTCTGCTCCACCGCTCGCCGTACCCGCGAAACCTGGCAACGACTCAGCGAAGCGCTCCCGGCGCAGCCGCCCGTCGAGTACGACGAAGACCTCTACGGCGGCGACGTCGACGAGTTCCTGAACGCTGCTCGCCGGATGCCGCCGGAAGTCACGACGCTTGCGCTCGTCGGGCACGAACCCGGTGTCAGCGACTTCACCCTGCACCTTGCCGGCCGTGGTGAAGACACCCGGCTGGTTCAGGCCAAGTTCCCGACCGGTGCCGCGGCCTTGCTCGCCACCACCGATGGCTGGGACGCGCTGTCCAGCGCGCGGCTCGTTGCTTTCTTCCGGCCCCGCGACATCTGACGTCGCAGGGCCGGAAGAATACTTCCGGGAATCAGACCCCGGCCACCTGGGAAATCCAGCTGCGATAACGCGTGATGTTCGTGTACGCGGTGTTGTTCGACCGGTCGCTGGTCGACGCGACGCCGACCTGGCGGCCGGAGGCGAACATCGGGCCGCCCGAGTCGCCGCCGGCGGTGATGCCGTTGACGCGGTTCGCGCACACCGCGACGCCGCCCGTGTAGTCACTGCAGCCGATCGAGTTGACGCGGACCGTCGCGACCTTCAGGTACCGCGACTGGCAGTTGATCTCGGAGCCGCACTGGCTGGTCGCGCCCCAGCCGTAGACCGAGACGTTCTGGCCGACCGAGACGTCGCCGACGCTGCCGAGCGGTGAGTACGTCGCGTTCACCGACGTCGTCAGCTTGACGATCGCCAGGTCGGCGCTGCCGTTGTAGCGGGTGATCGTCGAGCCGGTGGCCATCGTGCCGCCGCTGGACTGGTCCAGGCTGCCGATCCGGAACGTGTAGGTGCCGGAGCTGCTCACGCAGTGCTTGGCGGTGAGGATGTACTGCGGCGCGATGATCGTCGCGGTGCAGTTCTGCTGGCCGTTCACGAACAGCCGGGCGGCCCACGGACCGCTCGACGCGGTGCTGCCGCCGATGATCGACGGCTGGGCCTGCGGGGTGCTCTCGGCCGCCGCGGGGCCGCCGAGGCCGACGACGGCCAGTGCGGTGCTCGCGGCCAGCAGGACGAACTTGCCGAATTTCACGCTGACTCCTTTTCGCGCGGAGAACCGCGCGGGGGAAAGCCGGTGGGGACCGAACTCCGAAAGTGTCCGAGTTCGCGGGGAATGTCCGGAACCGACGAAAGTCCGGTCGAATCCGTATTTATTTCCCGGACCGGGCTACGTGCAGTTCCCCGTACTGTTCCGCGCTCAACCCAGGGGTGGAGGCCCCACCCATCGGGTTCAATCCGGGGCTTGAGGACTCCGGCGCCGCGCCGCCCTAGCGTTTTCGGGGACCGGAGGGGGAGACATGACGGTGACGGCCGAGGTGCGGACCAGGCGGGGCGAGTGGGTTGCGGTGGGGGTGGTCCTCGCCGTCGCGGCGGTGCTGTGGGGGTGGGCGCTGGGCAGCCGGCCGCTGCAGCCGTACTACGTCTCCGCGGTCCACTCGATGTCGCGCGACATCTCGGCGTTCTTCTTCGCGGGCTTCGACCCGGCGGGCGTCGTCACGGTCGACAAACCGCCGCTCGCGTTCTGGACGCAGACCCTCGGCGTCGCGGTGTTCGGCTTCCACCCTTGGGCGATCGCGCTGGTCCAGGTCGTCGAGGGGGTCGCCGCCGTGTTCGTGCTGAACCGGGTGGTGCGCCGTTGGGCGGGACCGCGGACCGCTCTGCTCGCCGCGGCGCTGTTCGCGCTGACGCCGATCACCGCGGCGATCAACCGCGACAACCTGCCGGACACCCTGCTGGTGCTCCTCCTGCTGCTCGCCGCCTACTGCGTCACCCGGGCGGTCGAGGAGGCCGGGACGCGGTGGCTGGTGTGGGCCGGCGTGTTCGTCGGGCTCGGGTTCCTCACGAAGATGCTCGCCGCGTGGATCGTGCTGCCCGGGCTGGCGCTGGCCTACTTCGTCGCAGCTCCCGGGTCACGCGGTCGCCGGCTCGCGCAGATCGGCCTGGCGGGCGTGGTGACGCTGGCCGTGTCGCTGTCCTGGCCGGTGGCCGTGAGCCTGTGGCCGGGCGCGAAGCCGTTCGTCGGCAGCACCACGGACGGCTCGGTCTGGCAGCTCGCCTTCGGTTACAACGGCCTGACGCGCCTGGTCGGCGGGGCCACCGGGATCGGTGGCGGTTACGGCGCCACGGTCGGCGCGGCCCTCGGTGGCGGGCCGGGGCCGCTGCGGTTGTTCGACGCCGAGGTCGGCGGTCAGATCGCCTGGCTGTTGCCGCTGGCGCTGGTTTCCCTGGTTGTCGCCGTGTGCCGCGCCCGCGGCGCCGCGCCTCTCGTGAAGGCGGGCTGGGCGATGTGGGGCGGCTGGCTGGTCGTCGGCGCAGGGGTCTTTTCGTTCACCGGCGGCATCTTCCACGCGTATTACACCGCCGAGCTCGCCCCCGCCATCGCGGCGCTCGCCGCGGCGGGGCTGGTCACGGCCTGGAGCTGGTACCGCGCCGGGGGACCGGCCCGGTTCGTGCTGCCGGCCGCGGTGGCCGGGTCGGCGGTCTTCGCCTACGTCCTCCTCGACCGGACGCCGGACTGGGCGCCGTGGCTGCGGTACACCGTGCTCGCCCTGGCGCTGCTCGCGGTCGTCGCGGCGCTCCTTCGTGCGGGAGCCGTGGCGGTTGTGGCCGGACTGGCCGCCGTCGTCGCCGGTCCCGCGGCCTTCGCCCTCGACACTGCGACGCGGCCGGTCAGCGTGCTGGAGACGGCCGACCCGGGTGCCGGGCCGCCGTCGACGTCCGCGTTGCGCACCGTCGTCGGCATCAACACCGGTCAGGGCGCCGAAGCCGGGTACGTCCGGTTCATGGAGAGTGCGTACCTCCTGGGCCCGGGGCAGCGGGAGGTGCTCGAGTACGCCCAGGCCCAGGCGCCGTCCGCTGAGATCGTGCTGGCGGTCGAGGGTGGCACGTACGGCGCGGACCCGTTCCTGCTGAACACCGACGCTCGCGTGGCGCCGCTCGGCGGTTACCTCGGCTTCGACCCGGCGCCGGCCGCCGCGGACCTGCCGCGGTGGGTGTCGGCCGGGAAGCTGCGGTTCGTGCTGCTGCCCCAGGTGTTCGTCGACATCGGGCGCGCCGGCTCGAAGCAGCGGGCCGAGGTGTCGGTGGGGGACGCGGGCGAGCTCACCCGGCGGATCGGCTGGGAGGCGAAGCACTGCCGATCGGTGCCACCCGCGCGGATCGGCGCGGACGCCGCCACGGCCGGAGTGCTGTTCGACTGCGGCGGGCTCAGGCCGTGACCTTCGCCGGGGCGGTCCGGCGCAGCCAGTACAACCCGACGACCGGCAGCACCAGCGGGATGAACAGGTAACCCTCGCCGTAGACCGACCAGACCGTCGGGTGCCGGAACGCGGCCGCGTCGACGAGGCTCAGCGTGCCGATGGTCAGCACACCCAGGAGCTCGATCGAGCAGGCCGTCAAGGCCACGCGCCACCAGCCGTCGCCGCGGCGGGCCAGCGCGATGGTCGCGACGATGTAGACGACCGCGGCGAACGCCGAGAGCAGGTACGCCAGCGGGGCTTCGTGGAACTTCGTGCCGATCTGGACGCCGGCCCGCGACGTCGCCGCCAGCGCGAAGATCGCGTACACGGCGACGAGCACCCGTCCGGGGCCGGTGGCCGTCCTACGCTGTTGCTCCACTCCACACCTCGTTCAGTCGCAACACCATCACCGGGATGGCGATGCAGGCGATGCCGAGCACCGCCGTGCTCGACCGGCTGCGTTCGGCCAGCGCCCAGGCGGCGCCGACGGGCAGCACGACCAGGCTGCCGATCAGGTAGGCCAGGTAGGTCGCCAGGCTGCCCGGGCGGTCGCCGCCGGCGAGCAGCACGATCCCGATCACCAGCTGGGCGACCAGGAGCAGTTGGAGGACTGCGAGCGCGACCAGGAGCGGTTTGTCGGGCAGCCGGTTGCGGGCCGACTGGACGAAGCTCCACAGCGCGACGAGCGTGGCCGCCACGGCGACCGTCACGGCGAATCCGAAGACCACCCGTTCCTCCTTCCGGTCCGCCGGGGGCCAACGTACTCCGTAGTGCCGATGGGTCCGTCCGCCGAGGTGCCGCGGGGTGGCGTGGACCACCCGGGCCGCTCCACTGTGGACTTGTCCGAGGTGACCAGTTGTGCTCGCACCGAGTTAATTGATCACCAGAAGGTCTTGATGGCATTGTGCCAATTCCGTCGTTTATTCCGTGTTATCTTGGTGTGGACCTGCGGGAATGTTGCAAAAAGCTTCGTGTTACACCCCGACAGGGTGGTTGGCCATCGGCCAAGAATCACGCTGGGTTCGACTACCGGCCGGTATGTGCCCTTTTTGCCTACCTCGGATAGCCCAGTTGAACCCCCGGGTTGGCGGATAGGCGCGAGGCCGTCCGGCATGGGGGAATATTCCTCGTCCCCGGTGCCGAGGTACCCGGGGGAACACACGAAGGGGTATCTTCGATGGACCTGCGCTACGAAGCATTTTGCTTCGCCGACCCGTTGTTCTACGACGAACAACAGGAAATCGGCGCGCCGGTCGACGACTTTGCCCAGGCACTGCCGATGCCGGCCACTGGCTGGGTCACCGCCGGTCGCGGGGTCTGGCGAGTGCTGCACCCCGAGGGTCGCGAGCTGCCTGGTCAGGGCTGGAAAATCCACGTTTCCGCTGGTCTGGACAATGCCCGGCGAGTGCTCGTGCAGGTGCACGAGTACTGTATCGAGCACCGGATCTCCTACAAGCACCTTCGCTCGCTGATGATCCTGCTCGCCCGCAATTCGAAATACGCCCCCCGTGACGGCAGCGCCAAGCTCATCACCATTTACCCGGCTGACGAAGACGAGCTGGGGCGTGTTCTCGAAGATCTGGGGACCCGGCTCGAAGGTGAGCACGGCGCCTATATCCTGAGCGACCTGCGATACGGCGACGGACCACTCTACGTGCGTTACGGCGGATTCGCCGAACAGTGGGTCGAACACGACGGCAACCGCGTCTTGGCGATCCGCAAGCCGGACGGCCGGCTGGTGCCGGACAAGCGGGAACCGACGTTCTCCATCCCCGACTGGGTGAAAGTTCCGGCTTGTTTGCAGAGCAGCATCGCCGCGCGTAAGGCCGGCGACCCGAGCCAGTTCCCCTATCGGGTGACGAGCTCGCTGCACTTCTCCAACGGCGGCGGCGTCTACCTCGCCGACCCGAAGGCGGGCGGCGACGAGGTCGTGCTCAAGGAAGCCCGGCCCCACGCCGGCCTGGACCGCGCCCAGATCGACGCCGTCGCACGGCTGCGCCGCGAGCACGAGGTGCTCGACGCGCTGGCCGGCATCCCCGGCGTTCCCCGTGCCTTCGAGCACTTCACCGTCTGGGAACATCACTACCTCGCCATGGAGTACATGCCCGGCACGTCGCTGGGCAACTGGCTGGCTCGCAACTATCCGCTGACCAGGCGCGACACGACCGAAGCCGACCTCACCGAGTACGCCGCACGGGCGCTGGCCGTGCTCGCGAAGGTCGAGGAAATGATCGAGGCGATCCACGCCCGCGGCTTTGTCTTCGGTGACCTGCACGCGCTGAACATCCTGATCGACGAAGACGACGAGAGCCGAGTCTCGCTGATCGACTTCGAAATGGCCGCCGACGTCGAGTCCGGCGAACGGCCCGCGCTCGGCGCGCCGGGCTTCCGCGCACCGGCCGACCGCAACGGCTTCGAGATCGACGAGCACGCCCTCGCGGCGCTGCGGCTGTGGATCTTCCTGCCGCTGTCAGCGTTGCTGGAGCTGGCACCGGCGAAGCTGCATGGCATCGCCGACTTCGTCGAACGCCGGTTCGGCCTGCCCGAGGGCTATGCCGACGCCGCAGTCGCGGTGCTGGCTTCGCGTGAGAAGACCGCGGAGCCGGCACCGGTTCACACGGAGCTCGACCAGGAGAAACCGGACTGGCCGCTGGTCCGCAAGCAGATCGCCGAGGCGATCCTGGCCAGCGCGACTCCCGAGCGCCAGGACCGGCTGTTCCCCGGCGACATCGAGCAGTTCCGGGTCGGCGGCGCCTGTTTCGGTGTCGGTGCCGCGGGTGTGCTGCACGCCCTCGACGTCACCGGCGCCGGCCGGTTCCCCGAACACGAGCGCTGGCTGATCGACTCGGTCCGCCGTGAGCCGCCGACCCGGCCCGGGTTCTACGACGGCAGTTACGGCATCGCGTACGTGCTGGAGAACCTCGGTCACCACGACGAGGCGAGCCGGCTGCTGGCGTCGTCGGCGCGGCTCGTCGAGCAGACCACCGACCACGCGCTCGAGGGCGGACTGGCCGGCATCGGCCTGACGCAGCTGCACTTCGCCGCGGCCCGGCAGGACAACGAGTTCGGCCGGCAGGCACTGTCCACCGCCGTCCGGCTGGCCGAGGCGCTCGAAACCGCGGCGCCGCCCGGGAAGTTCGCCCGCGCGGGACTGCTGTCCGGCTGGTCCGGCCCGGCGCTGCTGTTCATCCGGCTCTTCGAAGGCACTGGCGAGCCGGCGTGGCTGGCGTTCGCCGACCAGGCGCTGCGCCGTGACCTCGAAGAATGCGTGCTCGCCGACGACGCGTCACTGCAGGTTCGTGACGGCGCAACGCGCACGCTCCCGTACGCCGGCATCGGCAGCGCGGGGATCCTCACGGTCGCCGAGCAGCTGGCTCGCCACCGTCCGGACGCCGTCGCCTGCGAAAGCCTGCCCGAGCTGCGCCAGTCGTGCCGCGGCGAGTTCGTGATCCACCCCGGCCTGCTCTACGGCCGGCTCGGGCTCGCGGTCGCCCTCGGCATGGGCGCCGAACCCGAGCAGCGCGTCCGCGACGCGATCGACCTGCACCTGGCCCGGCTGGCCTGGTACGCGGTGCCGTTCCGCGGCGGGCTCGCCTTCCCCGGCAACCAGCTGCTGCGGTTGTCGATGGACGTCACCACCGGCGGCGCGGGGATCCTCCTCGCACTCGCCGCCCTCCTGGACGGCAAGGAGGTGCTGCCCTTCCTGGGCGGCACGCCGTCCCCCCACACCTCCGGTCGTTGAAGACCGGCGGACACGAAGAAACCGAGGAAAGGAACACCATGGAACTCGTTCTGGAGCTGCAGGCCCTGGAGACCCCCGAGGTGCTCAACGGTGGTCACGGCGGCGGGGGCGGCGCGCCGTCGAACCTGAGCCTGCTGGCCTCCTGCACCAACAGCACCCTCTCGCTGCTGACCTGCCACTGACCTGGCAAGTCCGCCGCAAGTAGTGCCTAGGTGAACAGTGCGGGAGCGGCACAGGCCAAGTGCGCCGCTCCCGCACGTTCATTGTGGCCCCGGTACCGCCTCGGCGGTACCTCGTCCGAAGGAGTGAGATGCGCGGCTCCGCCGATCGGTTGCTGGTCCGGGTAGCCGGCCTCGACCGACCGCGACTCGCCGCCATCGTCCTCACCGCCCTGGTCGCCACCGCGGCCGGTCTGCTCCTTCCCGGCGCGCTCGCGGCTGCGGTCGACGCCGTGGTCGCGGGCCGCCCGAGCTGGCCCGAAGTCTCGTGGCTGCTGCTCGTCGGCGGCGCGGAGATCGCGGCCGACGTCGTCGGCGGGATCCTGACCACCCGCGTGACGGCGACCGCCTCCGCGTGGTTGCGCCGCACGCTCTCCGACAAGCTCTTCGCGCTCGGCGCCCGTTCACGCCTCGCCGAGGGCGACGCGATCAGCAGGCTCACCGGCGACTGCGTCGGCGCCGGCGGCATCGTGACGATCGTCGTCCAATGCGGCTCGATGCTGGTCATCTCCTCCGGCGCCGTGGTGCTGCTCGCCCTGCTCGAGTGGCGCTTGGCGCTCGTCTTCCTCGGCAGCATCCCGTTCGCGCTGCTGCTCGCTCGCAGCCACCTCAAGCACACCGCCGACGACGTCCTCGCCTACCAGCGGGTTTCCGGCGAACTCGCCGCCCGGATGGTCGACGCGGTCGCCGGCCTCCGCACGATCGCGGCGTCCGGCACAGCCGACCGCGAAGCCGAGCGCGTACTGCGCCCCCTGCCGAAGCTGGGCATGGCCGGGCTCGGCATCTGGCGCACGCAGGCCCGCATGGTCTGGCGTGCCGGCTTGCTGACGCCCGCGGTGGAAATCTCCGTGCTGGCCGCGGCCGGCTTCGGCGTCCTCGCGGGCCGGCTCAGCGTCGGCGACGTCGTCGCGACGCTCGGCTACGTGACCCTCGCGCTCGGCCTGGTCACCCAGATCCCGCTGCTCACCATGTTGTCCCGGGCGCGCGGCTGCGCCGAACGGCTCGTCGAGGTCCTCGACGAGTCCGCACCCGAGCCCGGCAAGCTCCCGCTCCTGGCCGGTGACGGCACCCTCGACGTCCGCCACGTCGGCGTCACCGGCGCCCTCGCGGAGATCGACCTGCGCATCGACGGCGGCACGTTCCTCGCGGTCGTCGGCCGGTCGGGTGCGGGCAAGTCGGCGCTGGCCGGAGTGCTCGGAGGGCTGATCACGCCCGACGAAGGCCAGGTCCTGCTCGACGGCCGCCAGCTCGAGTGCCTCCGCCGCGAGGAACTGCGTGCCGTTGTCGGCTACGCCTTCGAACGGCCCGCCCTGCTCGGCACCACGGTCGCCGACGCGGTCGGCTACGGCTCCTGGGCCGGTGAGTCCGCGGTCCGCAGCGCCTGCCGGACGGCCCAGGTCGACGAGGTCGTCGTCCGCCTCCCTGACGGCTACCACACGCCGTTGACCGAGACGCCGCTTTCGGGCGGCGAGGCCCAGCGGCTCGGTTTGGCCCGCGCGCTCGTGCACAACCCACGCGTCCTGATCTTCGACGACGCCACGGCCAGCCTCGACACGGTCACCGAAGCCGCGGTCGAGCGTGCATTGGCCAGCGTGTTGCCCGGCCGCACCCGCGTCGTCGTGACCCACCGCGCCGGCACCGCCGCCCGCGCCGACCTGGTGGTCTGGCTCGAGGAGGGCCGGATCCGCGCGGTGGCCCCGCACGCCGCCCTCTGGCAGGACCCCGGGTACCGGGGCGTCTTCACGGAGGACGACGAGTGAGCCTGCGCCGGTTGTACTGGTCCGCGCTCGCCGGGCAGTGGCGTGGCGGCGTGGTGCTGCTCGTGTGTTCGGTGCTCGAAGGCGTACCCGCTTTCTTCTCGGGACGGCTCGTCGAGCTGTCCGTGGACCGGGGTTTCTCGATCGGCGACCCGGCGTCCGGCCTCGGCTGGCTGACGTTGTTCGGGCTCGCGGCCGTGCTCGGTGCGTTCGGCTCGCGGATGGTCTGGCACCAGCTCGGCAAAGTGGTCGAGCCGTTGCGCGACGCTCTGGTGACCGCGGTCGTCCGAGGTGTGTTGCACGACGAGTCCCCGCCGCGCAACCAGCCGGACTCCAGCGGCGTCGCCCGGATCACCCAGCACGTCGAGGTGGTCCGCGACGCGACCGCCGGCCTGCTGGTGCAAGCCCGCGGCATGCTGGTGACGACGGCATCCGCGCTCGCCGGCCTCGTGACGGTCGCCGGCGCGCTGGTGGTCCCGGTCGCGGTGCCGGTGGTCGTCTCGTTGGTCGCCTTCGTCTGCCTCCTTCCCTCACTCGCCCGCCGCCAGCGCGCGCTGGCTCTGGCGGACGAGCACACGGCCGCGACGGCGGGCGCATCCTTGGCCGGGATGCGCGACATCGTGGCCTGCGGTGCCGAGCCGATCGCCGCGCTGGCGATGTACGGCGCGGTCGACGAGCAGGCGACGGCCGCGATCCGCGTGGCGCGGTCGAGCGCCCTCCGGTCGCTGGTGATCTCGATCGGCGGGTTCGTCCCGTTGCTGCTGGCGCTGGCGCTGGCCCCGGGGCTGGTCGCCCGCGGCGAACTGACCGCGGGCGCGGCGCTGGGCGCGCTGGTCTACCTGGCCACGACGATGCAACCGGCTCTCCGCGGCCTGGCGGCTACCGCCGGCACGGTCGTCCTGCGCCTGCTGGTCGCGCTGCGCAGGCTGGCGGAGACGGCCGAGCTACCGGTCGTGTCCGATGGCACGGCGACCCCGCGCGGCACCGACGTCCAGGTCCGCGGCCTGACGTTCGGCTGGGGCGCGGCGGCCGAGCCCGTAGTCCGTGGGCTGGACCTGGGACTGCGACGGGGGGAGCACCTCGCCGTCGTCGGGCCGAGCGGTATCGGCAAGTCGACGTTGGCCGGCTTGCTGACCGGGATGCTCACACCCCAGGAAGGCCGGGTGCTGCTGGGCGGTGTCCCGGTCCGGGACGTACCCGCGGCGCTCCGGCACCAGCTGGTGGCGCTGATCCCGCAGGAGGCGTACGTCTTCGCGGGAACCGTGCGGGACAACGTCGGTCTCTTCGCCCCGTCAGCTCCGGACGACGCACTCTCGGCCGCCGCGGATGCGGTGGGCGCAGGCACGCTGCTGAGCCGCCTGGGTGGACTCGACGCCGAGATCGGTCACGGCGGCGAAGGCGTCTCCGCGGGCGAAGCACAGCTGCTCGCGTTGGCCAGGGTGTACGCCAGTTCGGCGGAGTTCGTGATCCTCGATGAAGCGACCTCCCATCTCGACCCGGTGTCGGAAGCCCGCGCGGAGCGGGCCTTCGCTGCGCGTGGCGGTGTTCTGGTGGTGATCGCGCACCGGCTTTCGTCGGCCCTGCGCGCGAATCGTGTCCTCGTCATGGACGGCCGGGAGACCGCGGTGGGCAGCCACGCCGACCTGATGGCCGGCTCGGCGCGGTACGCGGAACTCATGCAGGCCTGGGCGACACCGGCGGCTCGGAAAGCAGCCACCGGTGTCGCCAGACCGGAGAGAGACGGGCCGGCCGGTACCGCCGGACCGCCTGCGGGCGGTGCGGTCGCGATCGTCGCCGGGGCGCCTGCCGGCGACTGACCGCGAGCACCGTCGCTTCGTCCTGTGGACGATGGTCCTCCCGGCCGTGGGCGGGGCGCCTTCCGCGAACGGCCGGGCGACCATCGTTCAGCTCTCTGCGACAGTGGGTGTTCCCTCCCCGCGGGCGGGGCGCCTGCCGGCAACAAGGACGGTCACCACTGTCGACCGCATGAAGCAGTGGGTCCGCGACCGCCGACGCGATGGCGGATTCGCTACCACTGCCGGGCCGCCTGCACACTCGGTCCGCCGCAGACACCGATCGACGCCTAGGTCGCCACCTGCGCTGCGTGCGGAGCCGGGTGAACCGGCTGCCCATCCACTGTGGACCCGTTCACTGTATCGCCGTGGAAGGGTGCCGAAAGGGCTCGTTCCAGATCTGTGGACAACACGCCGATGCGCACGGCCCCTGTGGATAACTCGAGCCGATCGCCGCGTTCTGTCGGTGCGGTGGTGCATGATCGGAATCGCGGGAAGAACATCGCCCGGCAACCGGCATCGTCAGGAAGGAGGTGAGCCACGCTTTACCCAGGTTGCAGTGCTTCCAGCGCCGCGCGCAGCTTGCCGGAGAGCGGTGTCGGCCGGCGGGACTCGCGGTCCACGAAGACGTGCACGAAGTGCCCTTCCGCGACCAGGGACTCGTCGGCGGCGTACATGCCGATCTCGTAGCGCACGCTGGACTTCCCGAGGTGTGCCACCCGCAATCCCACCCGGAGCGAACCAGGAAAGGACACCGATGCGTGATACCCGCAGTGCGACTCGACGCACAGCCCGATCACCTCCCCGGTCTCGATGTCGAGGCCGCCCTGCTCGATGAGCCACGTGTTGATCACGGTGTCCATCAGCGAGTAGTGCACCACGTTGTTGACGTGCCCGTAGACGTCGTTGTCCTTCCAGCGCAACGGAACCGTCTGCCAGTGCGGGTACCCGTTCACCACAGCGACACCGACTCACGGAGGATGCCGGAAAGGTCCTCCGCGGATGCCTCGCGGGGCGCTGTGGCCAGCAGCCGTTGCTGCTTCAGGGTTCCTTCGACCAGGGAGTCCACATCGGACTCCGTGTAGCCGACGGCGCCGATGCCGTCCGGGATGCCGATCTGCCGCATCAGGTCGATCAGCACCGCGGGCAGGTGGTCGGCGAAGTCGCCGGGCCACTCGAAGTCGGGCGCCAGCAGGCGTGCGACGCGCAGGTGGCGGTCCGGTGCCGCGTCGAAGGTGAAGCGGAACGCGGCGGGCGCGGTCAGTGAGACGGCCATGCCGTGCGGCACCATGGGCTCTTCGCCTGGGTAGCCGTCCGGGTGGAAATCCCTGACCTGTCCGGCAATCGGGTACGCGTTCGCGTGCGGGATGTGCACACCGGCGTTGCCGAACCCGAGTCCGGCGAACGTCGCGGCCAGGGCCATGGCTTCGCGGGCCTTGAGGTCGGAGCCGTCGCGCACCGCGGCGGGGAGGGCCCACGACAGCAGCCGCAGCGACTGCTCGGCGAACATGTCGGCCAGCGGGTTCGAGCCGCAGTACGGCACGCGCTGTTCCGGGCGCTTGCGGTCGAACTCGGTGTACGGCTTGGCGGTGTAGCTCTCGGCCGCGTGGCAGAGGATGTCCATGCCGCTGGCGGCGGTCACGCCGGCCGGCTGGCTGACGGTGAGCCGCGGGTCGACGACCGCGAGGGTCGGGCGCAGCCGCAGGTGGCTGATCCCGCTCTTGACGCGCAGCGACAGCACGTCCAGCACGCAGACCGTGGTGCTCTCCGAACCGGTGCCGGTGGTGGTGGGGACCGCGACCAGCGGCTTCAGCGGGCGGTCCGGCGCGCGGCCGCCGCCGACCGGCGCGTTGACGTAGTCCATCAGCTCGCCGTCGTTGCTGGTGAGCAGGTTCGCGGCCTTGGCGGTGTCGATGGCCGAGCCGCCGCCGACGGCGACGAACGCGTCGTACGGACCGGTTCCGCGGGCGAAGTCAACCGCCTTCTGCATGCTGACATCGGTGGGTTCGACGTGTACGCCGTCGAAGATCTCGGTCTCGATGCCGTAGCCCGCGATGCCGTCGGCGATGCGGCGCGGCCAGCCGGTCGCGGCCACCTGCGGGTCGGTCACGACCAGCACGCGGTGCACGCCGTACTGCGTGAGGTCGTACCCGATCTCGTCGCTGGCCCCCGTGCCGTACTTCAACCCCGGTGCGCCATAAGTAAAAACAGTTTCACGTTCGGTCGCGGTCAAGACTGCGGTCCTCGCTCCCATGATCGGCTGACAGACGGTCAAAGCGGACATTCAGTCCATCCTTGCCGAGTTTCGGCCAAGATCACTTGACTGCACTGAACGGTGCCCGCCTAAGCTCTCCTCATTAGATACCAACTGGGAGCGACCGTCGCCCAGACGGCCGTGCGGATCCTGACCGAGGCGCGGGTCCGCCGCGTGTACGCGGTGGTCGGTGAGTCGTTCCTGGAGGTGCTGGACGCGCTTCAGCGCGAGCGGGAGATCACGCTGGTCTCGGCGCGGCACGACGCCGGCGCGGCGTTCATGGCGGAGGCGGAGGGCAAGCTCACCGAGCGGCCCGCCGTGCTGCTCGCCAGCCGGGGGCCGAGCGCGGCGAGCCTGGCGATCGGCGTCCAGACGGCCTACCAGGACGAAACGCCGATGGTCGTGCTGCTGGAGACGCCGGCTACCGAGCCGATGACGTCGTCCTCCGGTGAGCTGCCGACGGCGGACCTGACGGACATGTTCGAGTCGATCGCCAAGTCGACCTTGCGGGTGACCGACCCGGACAGCCTGCCCAGCCTGCTGGCGCACGCGCTGACGACGTCGCAGGAGGGGCGCCCGGGGCCGGTTGTGCTCGGCGTGCCCTGCGACATCTGGGGAATGCCCTACGACGCGGCGAAGCCGATGGCGCGGGTGCGGCCGCCGGCGTCCGGGACGCTGGGCCGTTCGGCGGACGCCGTGGCGCAGCTGGTGGACGAGGCGAAGTACCCCGTGGTGATCGTCGGCGGGCGGGCGCGGTCGGCGCGCGACGAGCTGATCGCGGTCGCCGACGAGCTCGCGCTGCCCGTCTACAACGCCTTCCGGCGGCAGGACTCCTTCCCGGAGAACCACGCGCGCTACGCCGGGCACCTCGGGCTCGGCATCCCGGCCCGGCAGCTGGACGCCTTGGAACGTGCGGACCTCGTGCTCGCGCTCGGCACCCAGCTCGACGAGGTGACCACCCAGGCCTACCGCTACCCGACCGCCCAGCAGACGCTGGTCATGGTCGGGACAGGCATCGAAGTCAGCCCGCGGCGGCGGGGGCTGACCTTCCGCGTCGACTCCGAGGTGGAGCCGTTCCTGCGGGAGCTGCGGGAGGTGGCGGCGCCGCGGACGCGTCGTGCTTCGGCGGCGAACGCGGCCGTCCATACCTTCATGACCCCGCCCGACACCAGCGGCAACACGCGGGTCCACCCGGTGGACGTCGTGCGCGCGCTGCGCAAGCTGGCGCCCGAGGACACCATCGTCACCAGCGACGCGGGCAACTTCGCCCAGTTCATGCACCGCTACTGGTGCTTCACGGCGCCGCGCAGCCAGCTCGGGCCGAGCAACGCCGCGATGGGGTACGCCGTGCCGGCCGCCGTGGCGGCGAAGCTGGCCGAGCCGCGGCGGACCGTGGTAGCCATGGTGGGAGACGCCGGGACGCTGATGACCGGCCAGGAGATCGAAACGGCCGTCCGGTACCGGGCGCCGGTGATGGTGGTGGTGTTCCAGAACGGCGTTCACGGGGCGCTCGCGATACACCAGGCGCGCACGCACGGCAGGCTCTCCGGGGTCTCGATCCCGTTGACCGACTTCGCTTCGTGGGCACGCGGGCTCGGCGCGGCCGGGTACACGGTGGACGATCGGGAAGAGCTGGAGCCGATCATCGCCAGCGCTCTGGTGCGGCAGCGGCCGTGCGTCATCGACGTGCGGACCGACCCCGACGTCGTGACCCCGGACGTGCGGCTTTCGGCCCTGCTGGGCCAGGCGCACCCGCAACCTCCCGCCCAGTAAGGGTTTTGCTCGGTTTCATTCCGGAAAACGCCGGGAATGTCGTGTGGTAGCGGGGCCTTGGCTCAGGTAGCCTGGCGGTGTTCCGGTGGTGGTTCGCCGCTGAACCTTCCCGGCCGGGTCCCGGCGGGAAATAGCCGGTTTCTGTCGGTGCCGCATGGCACCATCACGGTCATGACCCGCGCCGCAGCGGGCAGGGAACGAGGGGAGTTTCGACGTGACCGATCACCAGCACGCATCCGAAGCAGCGCGGAAGTCCTCCGGCGTCGTACCGGTGCTGTTCAGCGCCAGCTCGGAGGCCCACGACGACGCCGTGGTCGCGGCGGAACGCGACACGACCTGGCGTTCGCCCTTCTCGGCGGAGGGTCTGCGCCCCGCGAGTGGCGAATAGCTCACCCCTCCCGGGTGACGACTGCTTGTCCGCCCTGGTCAAGGTGTGCTTTACTGCACATGGTCTCGATTTTTGTGTTCGTGTTGAGTCACGCTCGCAGAATTCAGCGGGCGTAGTGTCTCCTCGCCGAGGAAGCAAACCGTCCCCGTGGTTGACCCGGGTCGCCGAAGTGGCTTCCTGTTTTTGGTGTTACACATGGAGACTTTTTTATGACTCAGGGCACTGTGAAGTGGTTCAACTCCGAGAAGGGGTTCGGCTTCATCACCCCCGACAACGGTGGCGGCGACGTCTTCGTTCACTACAGCGAGATCCAGGGTAACGGCTTCAAGAGCCTGGAAGAGAACGCTCGCGTCGAGTTCGAGATCGGCCAGGGCCAGAAGGGCCCGCAGGCCACGTCGGTCACCGTGATCTGACTTTGATCTTGAAAAAGGGCCGTCACCCGTTCGGGGTGGCGGCCCTTTTCGTAAACTCCGCGCCATGATCGAGCACGGCTACACCGTCTCCGGGATGAACTGCGGGCACTGCGCCCAGTCGGTCACCGAAGAAATCAGCGCGCTGCCCGGAGTGACCGAAGTGGACGTCGACGTCCCGGCCGGCCGGGTGGTCGTGCGTGCCGAAACCGCGCTGGCGGAAGACGCCGTCCGCGCCGCGGTCGAAGAGGCGGGCTTCACCTTCGAGGGCACGGCCAACCTCGTGCCGTAGCCGCTCGTGCCGTAGCCGCTTGCCGGGGCTCGGCTCCGGTTGGTTCTTCTCCGGCCGTGCGGCGTTCGCCTCCAAGGTGGACAGTCCATTCGAGAGCGCGGACCGCGCCGAGTGTGATCTTCGACGCTCCGGGTGCGCGCCCACCGGGCTGACCTCGTACGGGCCGCCGGTCGCCGTGCGCGGGTGAAGTGCAACGCCCTGCAACCCTTCCGTTCGCCCCCGTGTTCGGAGTCTCCTGTCCTCCGATGCGCTGTCGGGAGGTCAGGTGGGTGAAACGGTGGCGGGGATCGTCGCGAATCCGGCTTCGGGGCGGGACATCCGCCGGCTGGTCGCGCAGGCTTCGGTGTTCCCCACCGCGGAGAAGGCCAACATGGTCCAGCGGCTGCTGGCGGCGTTCGCCGTGACCGGGCTCGACCGGGCCCTCGTCTCGACCGATCTCGGTGGGATCTCCGCCACGGTCCTGCGGGCCCTGGGCCGGGGCGGGGCCTGGCCGAAGGTCGACTTCTGCGAGGACGACCCGATCACCGGCACCGCCGCCGACACGACGAATGCGGTGCGCCGGATGGTCGAGGCGGGCGCCGGGGTCATCGTCGTCCTCGGCGGGGACGGGACCGCCCGGGTCGCCGCCGCGGCCTGCGAAGACGTGCCGATCCTCGCCCTCTCCACCGGGACCAACAACGCCTTCCCGCAGATGCGGGAGGCGACCGTCGCCGGTCTGGCCGCCGGGCTGATCGCCACCGGGCAGATCGATCCCGACCTCGTCACGCACCGCGTCAGCATGCTCGAGGTCGTCACGAAGGCGCGTCGTGAGATCGCGCTCGTCGACGTCTGCGTGTCGCTGAGCAGGCACATCGGGGCTCGGGCGCTGTGGGACCCGTCGTCGCTGACCGAGCTGTACTGCACCTTCGCCGAGCCGGACGGCATCGGCCTCTCCAGCGTGCCCGGCCAGCTCTGCCCGAGCCCGCGGTCGAGCCCGGACGGCGTTGCGCTGCAGCTCGGGCCGGTCGGCGAGACGCCGTACGTCGTGCAGGCGCCGATCGCGCCCGGGCTCGTGCGGCCTGTCGGCGTGCGCGGGTGGGGTGTGCTCAAGGCCGGCATGCGGGTCGAACTGGCCGCGGCCGGCGGTGTCATCGCGCTCGACGGTGAGCGCGAACTCGAGCTGAAGACCGGCGAGAGCGCGTTCGTCGAGCTCAAGCCGGACGGGCCGTGGGTCGTGGACGTCCGGGGGGCGATGGCGGAAGCGGCGCGGAAAGGGCTGTTGCGCGCGGAAACCGAGCAAGGGAAGGAGCGTCGAAGATGACGGACACCCTGCGGGAGGCGTATCGCGTGATGCGCACCATCCGGGCCTTCGAAGAGCGGGTGCACGAGGAGTTCGCGACCGGGGAGATCCCGGGGTTCGTGCACCTGTACGCCGGTGAGGAAGCCTCGGCCACCGGCGTCTGCCTCCACCTCGACCACCGCGACGCGATCACCAGCACCCACCGCGGCCACGGCCACTGCATCGCCAAAGGTGTCGACGTCAAAGGCATGATGGCCGAGATCTACGGCCGCCGGACCGGGTCCTGCCACGGCAAGGGCGGCTCGATGCACATCGCCGACCTCTCGAAGGGCATGCTCGGCGCGAACGGCATCGTCGGCGGGGGACCGCCGCTCATCTGCGGCACCGCGCTCGCCGCGAAACAGCAGAACACCGGCGGTGTCGGCGTCGCCTTCTTCGGCGACGGCGCAAGCAACCAGGGGACGACGCTGGAGGCGCTGAACCTCGCGTCCGTCTGGAACCTCCCCGCGATCTTCGTCGCGGAGAACAACGGTTACGCCGAAGCGACGTCGAGCCGCTGGTCCGTCGCGTCGGACAACATCGCCGACCGGGCCGCCGGCTTCGGCATGCCCGGCGTGATCGTCGACGGGTTCGACTTCTTCGCCGTGCACGAAGCCGCGGGTGAAGCTGTCGAACGCGCTCGTGAAGGCGGCGGCCCGACGCTGATCGAGGTCAAGTTCACCCGCTACTTCGGCCACTTCGAAGGTGACCGGCAGACCCACCGGGCCGGCGAGGTCGCCGACGTCCGCAAGAACCTCGACTGCCTCAAGCGGTTCCGCGCCGGCGTCACCGAGAGCGGTGAGCTGCCCGGACAGGTCCTCGACGACATCGACGCCGAAATCGCGAAGCTCATCGAAGACGCCGTCACCGAAGCGAAGGCCGCGCCGAAACCCACGAAGGATGACCTCGAAACCGACGTCTACGTCTCGTACTGAAGCTGAAGGAGCGCCGTCATGGCCAGGACGATCAGCTACCGCGACGCGATCAACGAGGCGCTCGTGCAGGAGATGACCCGCGACGAGTCGGTCATCGTCATGGGCGAGGACAACGCGGGCGGCGCCGGCAGCCAGGGTGCGGACGACGCCTGGGGCGGTGTCCTGGGTGTCACCAACGGCCTCTTCCACCGGTTCCCGGGCCGGGTGCTCGACACGCCGATCTCCGAGTCGGCGTTCGTCGGCGCGGCGATCGGCGCCGCGACGCGCGGGCAGCGGCCGGTCGCGGAGCTCGTGTTCATCGACTTCATGGGTGTCTGCTTCGACCAGATCTTCAACCAGGCGGCGAAGTTCCGGTACATGTTCGGCGGCAACGCCCGGACGCCGGTGGTGATCCGCACGATGTACGGCGCCGGCCTGCGGGCCGCGGCGCAGCATTCGCAGTGCCTGTACCCGATCTTCACGCACATCCCCGGGCTGAAGGTCGTCGTGCCGTCGAGCCCGTACGAGGCGAAGGGCCTGCTCATCCAGTCGATCCGGGACGACGACCCGGTGATCTTCTGCGAGCACAAGGCGCTCTACGACACCAGCGGCGAGGTGCCGGAGGACAGCTACACGATCCCGTTCGGCGAGGCGAACGTCGTCCGCGACGGCGGTGACGTCACCATCGTCGCGATCGGCCGGATGGTCGGCATGGCCGAAGAGGCGGCGAAAGAGCTCGCGGACAACGGCATCGAAGCCGAGATCATCGACCCGCGCACCACCAGCCCGCTCGACACCGAAACGATCCTGGAGAGCGTCGGGAACACCGGACGGCTGGTCGTCGTCGACGAGGCCTCGCCACGCTGCAACCTGGCCACGGACATCTCCGCGCTCGTCGCCAAGGAGGCGTTCGGCTCGCTGCGGGCGCCCATCGAGATGGTGACGCCGCCGCACACGCCGGTCCCGTTCTCCGACGCGCTCGAGGACCTCTACATCCCGGACGCGCAGAAGGTGCTCAACGCGGCGAAGGCGGTTGTGGAGTACCGGCGATGATCCAGCACGGCGACGCGCAAGGCATCAACGCAGGTCGACTGCCGTCCACAGTGGACGCACTGAGGCACACGAGCCGGGGCGCCGAAGACGCCGTGCCGCCGCTCTTCCGATCACCGGATCAAAAAGGCAGACTGAGGAGGAAGAGCGCAAGGAGCGGCGGTTGGGGCGACAAGACCTCGAGGCAGCGTTGCCTGCCGGGGCGGACCCTCGGCGGCACGCACGCGTCCTCGCGCAGGTCCACGAAGCGGCGCTGAGCGGAAAAGCGCTGCCCAGCCGCCCGCGGGCCGTCATCGGCGCGTCCTGGCAGCGGATGCGCCGCCTCGGCATGGACCCGGACAGCCGCGCCGCCGCGCCCGTCCTGACCTTCGAACAGCTGGAAGTGCGCCGCCGCACGAGCCGGCTGGCCGAGGCGCTGCCGACCCTGCGCGGCGGCCTGATCAGCCTCGCCGAGCAGGCCTCGCACATCATGGTGATCGTCGACGCTGGCGGGATGGTGCTCTGGCGCGACGGCAGCGCCGCGGTCCGCCGCCGCGCCGACGCCCTCGGGTTCGTCGAAGGCGCCGACTGGCAGGAGGAAGCCGTCGGCACCAACGCGATCGGCACGGCGCTGGTGACGCGCCGCCCGGTGCAGGTGTATTCGGCCGAGCACTACGTCCGCGCGCAGCACTCCTGGACGTGCGCCGCCGCGCCGCTGCACGACCCGCGTGACGGCAGGCTGCTCGGCGTCGTCGACCTCTCCGGCCCGGCCCCGACCGTGCACGCGACGACGTTGGCGCTGGTCGACGCCGTGACACGGCTCGCCGAGTCCCAGCTGCGCGCCGCCCACCTCACCGAGCTGGAACGGCTTCGCGGCTTCGCCGTCCCGGTGCTCGCGAAGGTCGCTGGAAGGGCCGTCGTGGCCGACGACCACGGCTGGGTCGCGGCGGCCGCCGGGCTCGCGCCGGTCGACCGGATCGCGCTGCCCACCGGCCTCGCGCCCGGCCGGGTCTGGCTGCCGGCGTACGGCAACTGCGCGGCCGAGCCGGTGCCCGGCGGCTGGCTGATCCGGCTGACCGAGCACGAGACCGCGCCGCCCACCCGCGTTGTCCTCGACGTCCGTTCGCCGCGGGAACCCGAGCTGACCGTGGCCGGCGCCTCCGGGACATGGACGCACCGGCTCAGCCCGCGCCACGCCGAGATGCTGTACGTGCTGGCCAGCCGCCCCGAGGGCCGCTCGGCGTCCGAGCTGTCGCTCGACCTGTTCGGCGACGCCGGCCGCACCGTCACCGTCCGTGCCGAGATGTCCCGTCTGCGGCGCCACTTCGGCGGCATCCTCGGCGCGAAGCCGTACCGCTTCGCCGACGACGTCGAGGTGCTGGTCCGGCGGCCGCCGGACCCCGAAGCGGTGCTGCCGCATTCGCTGGCCCCCGCCATCCGCGGCTGACGCCGGGGGAAGATGGGGGCGTGCCGAACCGTCCCGCGCTGCCGGACACCATCGCGCCGAGCTGGCTCGTCGTGCAGCTGCTCGGCACCCTCTTCTTCGCGGCGACGCTGCTGACCGCGCACGAATCGGACCCGTGGATCTGGACCTGCTACGGCGTCGCGAGCGCCTGTTGGCTCGGATTTGTCGGTTTTGCGTCGCGGGCGCCGAAAGCGGCGGCCGTGCTGCTCGCCGTCGCGGGCACCCTGCCGGCGGTGATCGTCGGGTGGGCGGAGGACTCGTCGGCGATCGTCCTGTCCGTCATCGCGCTCGGCCGGCTCGCGACGCTGACCTCGGTCGGCGTCGGCGCGATCCTCGGGATCGGGCTGTCCGACATCGTGCTGGTGGTGGTCTCGCACCTGGTCGCCGGGCAGTCGGCGGCCGGCGCGTTCTCCGACGCCGGCGTGATGCTTCTGCTCGTGCTGATCGGGCTCAACCGCCGCCAGTACGAGGTCCAGGCGCTGCAGGCCGAGGCGCTGCTCGAGCAGACCCGGGTCGCGCAGGCGGAGCACGCGCGCGCCGCCGCGCTCGACGAGCGCACCCGGATCGCCCGCGAGCTCCACGACGTCCTGGCGCATTCCCTTGGCGCGCTGGGTGTCCAGCTCGAGCTCGCCGAGGCGCTGCTCGACGAACGGTCCGATGTGGACGGTGCGCTGAAGTCCGTCCGCCGGTCGCGGCGGCTCGCCGCCGACGGGCTCGTCGAAGCCCGCAACGCCGTCACCGCGCTCCGCCGGGACGTCCTGCCGCTCGCCGACGCGCTTGCCGCGACGGCCGCCGCACACGCCCGTGACCACCGCGTTTCCGTGGCCTTCGACGCCGATGGTGAGGCCCGGCCGCTGCCGTCCGCGGTGGTCGTCGCGCTGGTGGGCATCGCGCGTGAAGCACTGACGAACGCGGGGAAACACGCGCCGGGCGAGGACGTCCGGATGCGGTTGACGTACGCACCGGAGGCGGTCCGGCTCGAAGTCCGCAACGCGCTCGGCGAATTCACTCGGACAGGTGAAGGTTTTGGGCTGGCCGGGATGCGCGAGCGGCTCGCCCTCGCCGGTGGCACGCTGGCTTCGGGCCCGGAAGACGGCCACTGGCGCGTGCTCGCGGAGGTGCGGAGTTGATCAGGGTGGTCGTGGCCGACGACCAGCAGGCGGTGCGCGAGGGTCTGGTCGCGTTGCTCGGCCTGCTCGACGACGTCGACGTGGTCGCGTCGGCGGGCAACGGTCGCGAAGCCGTCGAGATCCTCACCGCCCACCCGGCCGACGTCGTGCTGATGGACCTGCGCATGCCGGGCCTCGACGGCGTCGCCGCGACCCGGCTGATCCGGCGCGACCACCCCGGCACCGCCGTTGTCGTGCTGACGACGTACGCCGACGACGCGTCGATCGCGGACGCACTCCGCGCCGGCGCCCGCGGTTACCTGACGAAGAACTCCGGGCGCACCGAGATCGCCGCCGCGCTCCGGTCCGCGGCGGCCGGGCAGGCGATCTTCACCGGCGAAGTCTCCGACCGTCTGGTCGCGGCGCTCGGGACCTGGTCCGCGCCCCGTGAGAAGCCCGAACTGCCGGACGGCCTGACCACCCGCGAAGCCGAAGTCCTCGTGCTGGTCGCGCGCGGGTTGACCAACCCGGAGATCGCCGCCGAGCTCTACATCGGTGAAGCCACGGTCAAAACGCACATCAACAACACTTTTGCGAAGATCGGCGCCCGGCATCGCGCGGAGGCCGTCAGATACGCGTTGACGCACCGCCTCTGAGATCACGTGCTGATGACAGCGGGCGGTGCCGGTGGCTGCACCGACCGCGACTCGGCTACCTTCTGCGGGTACCGCTTTTGGGGAGGAATCGGGGATGACCAGCACTGCGACGGCCCCGGGTCCCACGGCGCCCGCGCCGGGACCCCCACCGTCGCCACCGGACGGCCGCGACCGCGCCGGGGGCCGCAGCGGTCTGCTGGGGCTGCTGGACCTGCCCGGCCAGGGGGTGCGCGCGATCATCCGGTCCGCCGCGACCACACCCGGCCGGCTCACCGTGATCGCCGTCGGGCTGGTGCTGCTGGCGCTCGTCTCCGGACTGGTCGCGACCCTGTCGGTGCAGGACCGCGACGACACGATCAGCGGTGTCATCGACCACCGCGAGCCGCTCGCCGCCGCGTCGCAGCAGGTCTACCGCTCGCTCTCGGACGCCGACGCGACCGCGGCGAGCGCGTTCCTTTCGATCGGCACCGAACCGCCGGAACTCCGCCAGCGCTACGAGCGTGACGTCGCCGAAGCCGGCGCCGCGCTCGCGAAGGCGGCTTCGGACGCTTCCGACGTCGCCGACGCGGCCGCTCCCGTCGACATGCTGAACCAGCAGCTGCCGGTCTACACCGGGCTCGTCGAGACGGCGCGCGCGAACAACCGGCTCGGTTACCCGGTCGGCGCGTCCTACCTGCGCGAGGCGTCCGAGCTGATGCGGGCGAAGATCCTGCCCGCCGCGCAGGACCTCTACCGCGTCGACACCGCGCGGCTGATCGAAGAGCAGGACAGCGCCACCGGTTTCCCGTGGCTCGCCACGATCCTGATGGTCGCGCTGCTCGCCGCGCTCGTCGTGGCGCAGGTCTACCTGACCCGGCGCACCAACCGGCTGCTGAACGTCGGGCTCGTCGTCGCGACGGTCGCCGTCGTGGTGTCGCTGCTGTGGGGCGCGGTCGCGCTGATCCTGCAGGGCACCCTGGTCGCCAGCGGCCAGGAGGACGGCTCGCACCGGGTGGACGTCCTGGTGCGCGCGCGGATCGCCGCGCTGCAGGCCCGCGCGGACGAAACGCTGACGCTGGTCGCCCGCGGCGACGGCGCGACGTACGAGCGGGACTTCGGCACCAACGCGGCCCAGCTGCTCGGCCCCGACGGCCAGGCCGGCCTGCTCGGCGAAGCCCGTGGCCTGATCCCGGACGGCGAAGGCGCCGCGAAGGTCGCCGACGCGACGAAGGCCGCGAACGACTGGCTGAAGGCGCACGCGCAGGTGCGTGCCCAGGACAACGGCGGGCTGTACCAGGAAGCCGTCGACTCCGCCGTGCTCGAGAGCAAGGAAGGCGGCTCGGCGCCGGCGTTCCGGCGGCTCGACGACAGCCTCCAGGCGGCGATCGACGTCGGCAGGCAGCAGTTCCTCGACGACACGCACAACGGCGACCGCGCGCTGACGTTCCTCGCGCCCGGCCTTGCCGTGCTGGCGATCGTCGCCGCGGCGGGTGTCACCATGGGGACGCGGGAGCGACTGAGGGAGTACCGGTGAGCAGGCGCGGCAACACGGTCCGGGCGGGTGTGCTGGCGGTCGTCGCGCTGCTGGCGGCGTCCTGCGGCAGTCCCGGGAACCCGGTCGACCCGGCGCCGGTGAGCAACGCGGCCTGGCCGCAGCCCGCCCACGTCGGCGGGCCGGACACGAGCGCCGGCGGCGGCTCCGACACCAGTTGCAACCCGCTGGCCAGCCTCTCCCCGAGCAGCACCAGCGTTCCCGACAGCTCGACCATGGGCGAGATCAAACGGCGCGGGAAGCTGATCGCCGGGGTCGACCAGACCACCTACCTGTTCGGCTTCCGCAACCCCACGTCGGGCAACCTCGAGGGCTTCGACATCGACATGGTCAACGAGATCGCGCGCGCGATCTTCGGCTCGCCGGACGGGCACGTCCAGTTCCGCGCGATCACGTCGGGGCAGCGCGAGGAGGTCCTGGAAAAGCACCAGGTCGACATCGTGGTCCGGACCTACAGCATCACCTGCTCGCGCAAGAAGGACGTCCAGTTCTCGTCCGTCTACTACAAGGCGGGGCAGCGGATCCTGGTCACCAAGGAGTCGAAGGTGACCAAGCTGGCCGACCTCACCGGCAAGCGGGTGTGCGCGGCGAAGAAGTCGACGTCCGCGGCGAAGATCGCGACGGACCCGGCGAAGCTGGTGCCGGTCTCGGTGGACAACTGGTCGGACTGCCTGGTGATGCTCCAGCAGGGCCAGGTCGACGCGGTGTCGACCGACGACACCATCCTCGCCGGGATGGCCGCGCAGGACCCGACGCTGCAGGTCGTCGGCGGCCAGTTCACCGAGGAGAACTACGGCATCGGCGTGCCGAAGGACAACGAGGACATGGTCCGGTTCGTCAACGCCGTGCTCGACGAGGTCCGCAACGGTGGCGCCTGGCAGGACAGCTACCGCCGCTGGGTCGAGCCGTCGCTGGGCGCCGCGAGCCCGCCGTCGCCGCAGTACCAGTGACTAGGATCGACCCGCGCACGTCGCCGGGATCTGGGAGGTAGCAGTGTCGGAGGAGCCGCGCCGTCCTCGGCACGCCGCGCCGGACGACGAGCAGCAGGTGGCCGCGCCGAGCTGGCAGCCGCCACCGCCGGTGCGGTGGGAGACGCCGGAGCCGTCGATCTCCGGCCGCCTCGACGACGGCGAGCCGTCCGGCGCGTCCGGTGGGGAGGAGACCGTCTTCCACGCGCCCGTGCGCCGTCCGCCGACGCCGCCGCGCGGCCAGCCGGCACCGCCGCGTGGGCGAGTTCCGGGTGCGGAAGACCCGACGCGCCCGCCGGGCAGCTTCACCCCCGTGCCGCCGCCGGTGCAGGCGGTACCGCAGCCCACGCAGGTCGTCCGCCCGGATCCGAACGCGCCGCAGCCGACGAGCGTGCTCGCCGCGCCCGCGCCGGAGACCCAGAGCATCATGCCGCCGGCGCCCCGCCCGGAAACCGGGCCGGGCATGCCGCTGCCGGACCCCGGCACCGAAAGCGTGCTGCCCGAGCGCCCCAGCGAAGGCCGGCACACCGGCACCGGCACGGGCAGCGGGAGCGCATCGGGCTCCGGGCCCGGCGCGTTCCCCGGCACCTCGCGGCGGACGTCGTCGCGCAGCACCCGGTCGCGGCGCGGCCGGCTCGGCGCCGGGCTGGTCGACGTCCCGCCGGTGCCCGCGCGCGACCCCGCGTCGGCGGTGCTGGCGAACCCGATGGTGTCGGAGGAAAAGCGCTTCTGCAGCAAGTGTTCCGCGAAGGTCGGCCGGAGCAAGGACGGGAAACCCGGTGCGGCGGAAGGAAAGTGCGACAACTGCGGCACGCCGTTCTCGTTCCTGCCGAAGCTGCAGCCGAACGAGCTCGTCGGCGGCCAGTACGAAGTGCTCGGCGCGCTCGCCTACGGTGGCCTCGGCTGGATCTACCTGGCGCAGGACCACAACGTCAGCGACCGCTGGGTCGTCCTCAAAGGACTGATCGACTCCGGTGACCCGACGGCGCTGGCGGCCGCGGCCAACGAGCAGCGCTTCCTGGCCGAGGTCGAGCACCCCAACATCGTCAAGATCCACAACTTCGTGCAGCACCCGGACCGCCAGAGCGAGACGACCGTCGGCTACATCGTGATGGAGTACGTCGGCGGCCAGTCGCTGCGGCAGCTCGCGCTGGCGCACCACCGGGAAAGCCGCCGGCCGGAGCCGCTGCCGATCGGCCAGGTCATCGCGTACGGGCTGGAGATCCTGCCCGCCATGGGGTACCTGCACAGCCAGGGCATGCTCTACTGCGACCTCAAGCCGGACAACGTGATCCAGACCAACGAGCAGCTGAAGCTGATCGACCTGGGCGCGGTCCGCCGGATCGACGACTACGAGAGCCCGCTGTTCTTCACCACCGGCTACAGCGCGCCGGAGCTGGCGACGCAGGGCGCGTCGGTGGCGTCGGACCTGTTCACCGTCGGGCGCACGCTCGCGGTGCTGAGCTTCGAGTTCACCGGCTACACCACCAAGTTCAAGACGACCCTGCCCAGCCCGGACGCGGTCCCGCTGTTCGCGCTCTTCGGTTCGTACTACCGGTTCCTGCGCCGCGCGACGCACACCGACCCCGACCGGCGGTTCCTCTCCGCGGAGGAGATGTCCGACCAGCTGACCGGCGTGCTGCGCGAGATCATGGCGCTCGGCACCGGAAAGCCACGGCCTGGCGCGTCCACTGTGTTCGGCCCGGAGAGCCGTACGTTCGGTGTTCAGCTGGTGGTGCCGGAAGCCGGCGCCAGCGTGCCGCTGCCCGGCGCGGCCGAGGTGGTCGCCGGCCTGCCGATCCCGCAGGTGGACACCGACGACCCGGCGGCGGGCGTGCTCGCCACCACCACCGCGCTCGACCCGCGCGGCGCCATCGAGGCGCTGGCCGGCGCGCCGCGGGAGTCGATCGAGGTGCGGCTGCGGATCGTGCGCGCCCGCATCGAGCTGGGCGAGTTCTCCGAGGCGCAGCGGCAGCTGCAGGCCGCGCAGTACCTGGCGATCAAGAACGGCTTCCCGCACGACTGGCGGATCGACTGGTACCGCGGCCTGATCGAGCTGGCCGGCGGCCGCTCCCGCGTTGCGCACGTCGCGTTCGAAGCGGTGTACGACGACCTGCCGGGCGAGATCGCGCCGAAGCTCGCGCTCGGCATCAGCGCCGAGGGTGTCGGCGACTACTTCGCCGCCGCGCGGTTCTACGAGCTGGTCTGGCGGACCGACCGGAACTACGTCAGCGCCGCCTTCGGCCTCGCCCGGGTGTACCTCGCGCAGGGCGCGCGGTCGAGCGCCGTCGAGGTGCTCGAGACGGTGCCGCCGTCCTCGACCCACTACGTCGACGCGCAGGTCGCCGCCATCAAGATCAAGACGACGGCGACCAAGGCGAACGGCCGCGAGACCCCGGTGACCGAGCACGACCTGCTCGACGCGTCGGCCCGGCTCGAGCGGCTCCGCCTGGACGTCGAACGTCAGACTCGGCTCAGCGCCGGCGTGCTCGAAGCCGCGTACGAGTGGCTTCGCGGGCCGAAGCAGGGCAGTCCGACGCAGGGAGCGCGCGTGCTGGGGTGTTCGCTCGAGGAACGTGAGCTCCGGTTCGGGCTGGAGCGGTGTTACCGCGCCCTGGCACGGCTGGCGGGCACGATCGAGCAGCGCGTCGAGCTGGTGGACCGCGCGAACGCGATCCGCCCGCGCACCCTCACCTGAGCCCTACGGGTTGATCTCCCAGTCGCCGCGCTGCCGCTGGTTCTTCTCGTGCTGCTCGGCCAGCTTCTGCAGCGCCTGCGGGTCACCGTGGGTGCTGAAGTGCTCAAAACCGACCACGATGAACAGCGCGCGGGCGCTCACCGCGATCGGGCCGTCTTCGGCGTCGAGACGGCCGTCCGCGCTGACGTAGATCTTGCGGCCCGCGATGCCGTCGAGGCGGGCCTCGATGAACAGCGTCGAGCCGACCGGGACGGGACGGCGGAAGTCCGTCTCGAGCTTGCCGGTCACCGCCGGGCGGCGCATCAGGTTGCCGACCGTCGAGCCGAGGGCCTCGTCGAACGCGCAGGCCAGCAGGCCGCCGTGGGCAAGCCCGGGCGCGCCCTGGTGGGCCGCGGTCACGGTGAACCGCGAGTGCACGACCTGGCCTTCGCCGACGGTCGAGCGCAGGTGCAGCCCGGCGTCGGCCTCGTCACCGCACCCGAAGCACTCGCCGAAGTGCACCCCGAGCTCGGTGCCCGGCGCCGGCGCCTTCGGGTGCGGGACCGCCGGCTCCACGGCCACCGGCGGCCAGGGTTGAGAAACACGACTCATGCGCTGACGTTAACTCGCCGGTAGCGGGCGCCCGCGCGCGACCCGCGCGGTATGCAGGCAACGTACACCTCTCAGTAGCCGGAAAGTTCCCCACCGTAGATGTTTCGCGGTTCAGACTGCCGAGGTCAGGGACCCACGCAAGACTGAAGGGATGAGCTCGAACGGCCCAATGGGCACTGCACGGAGGAGGTCGTCGCCGGCATGAGCGAACCAGCAGCAACGACGGGGAAACCGTCAGTGGACGAGAGAACCGTCAAGCGCGCGGTGTGGGCGTCCGCCATGGGCAACGCCACCGAATGGTACGACTACGGCGTCTTCACCTCGGGTGCGATCGCCGTCAGCATCGGCTCGGAGTTCTTCCCCGGCGAAGGCAACGCGGTGCTCAAGTCGCTGGCGCTGCTCGCGGTCGGGTTCATCGTGCGGCCGTTCGGCGGGGCGTTCTTCGGGCCGCTCGGCGACAAGATCGGCCGCAAGCGGGTCCTCGCGATCACGATCCTGCTGATGTCCGGCTGCACCTTCCTGGTCGGTGTCCTGCCGACGTACGCCGGTAGTTACAGCATGGGTATCGCGGCGCCGATCGCGATCCTGCTGCTCCGGATCATCCAGGGCTTCTCCACGGGTGGTGAGTACGGCGGCGCGGCGACGTTCATCGCCGAGTACTCACCGACGAAACGCCGTGGCTTCTTCGGCAGCTTCCTCGAGCTCGGCACGCTGGGCGGCTACGTGCTCGGCAACCTCGTGGTGCTCTCCGTGACGCTCTCCCTGTCGGCCGACCAGGTCGACGCCTGGGGCTGGCGGATCCCGTTCTTCGTGGCGCTGCCGCTCGGTCTGATCGGGCTCTACCTGCGGAACAAGCTCGAGGACACCCCCGAGTTCCGCCGGATGGAGGCCGCGGGCGAGGCGCCGAAGAAGGCGCCGCTCAAGGAGATCTTCACCCGCAACTGGCGGATGATCCTCAACCTGATCGGCATCGTGCTGCTGCTGAACGTCGCGGACTACCTGCTGCTGACCACGATGCCGACGTACTTCACGGAAACGCTGAAGATCAACGACAACACCTCGACGTTGATCATCATCGCGGTCGAGGTCATCCAGATGGCGATCATCATCCCGCTCGGCGCGCTGTCCGACAAGATCGGCCGGAAACCGCTGCTGCTCACCGCGGCCATCGGGTTCCTGGTGCTGAGCTGGCCGTCGCTCAAGCTGATGCAGTCCGGCAGCATCTTCTGGCTCTTCGTCGGGTTCCTGATCGTGGCGCTCCTGCTGGTGCTGATGCTCGCGGTGATCGGCTCGACGTTCCCGGCGATGTTCCCGACCCGCGTCCGGTACGGCTCGTTCGCGATCGGCTACAACGTCTCGACGTCGCTGTTCGGCGGCACCTGCGGTGTCATCGTGACGGCGTTGATCCAGAGCACCGGAAACCCGGACTGGCCGGCGTACTACCTGATGGCCGCGGCGCTGATCGCGATCATCCCGATCATCAAGATCCCGGAGACGTCGCAGGTGCCGATGGACGAGATCGACACCGAAGGCAGCGGGGGCAAGCTGACCTCCGCGGCCGCTCAGCGCTGAGCGGCTCGCGCCGGAAACACGTGTGCCCCGTCCGGATCACCGGGCGGGGCACAGGTGCGTCGTGGGTCAGTTCGCGTCGCTCCGGGGAGTGAAGCGCTTACGAGACCAAGCGGCGAGCGCGCCCGCGACCACAACAGCGATTCCGGTTTCGACGACGAGTGCGGCGAACACCATGTGCTTCCTCCTCGGGTTCTCGGGCCGGCGGCAGAGCGTCCGGCTGAGCAGGTTGTCCGGCGTCCGATCGGAACACCACCGGGTTCATCGCCACGAGAAGCTCGGGCATTTCGTCAAAAACCCACTTCGGGACGGTGATCTGCGCCACGTCGCTGACCTGCGGAAACAGCTAGCGTGACGTGGTCGCGACGGGCGCTTCCGGGATCGTCGAGGTCGGGTTCGCCGAGGGCGGTGACGTCGGCCGCTCCACCTTCCGGGCCGAGGACGGGGTCGGCTGCGTCGTCTTCGACGCGCGCGGGGTCCGGCCCGGCTCGGCCGCGGGCGGCGCGATCGAGGTCGCCGGGACCTCGGTGGGCGGCGGCGAGCTGGGAGCGGTGGTGCCGATCGTGGAGAGCACGGGGCCGGCGGGCTGCACCGGCTCCGGCGGTCCGACGCGGTGCCCGGCCAGGAAACCGGCCACCGCGAGGACCACCGCCGTCGCGGTCGAGGTGCCCGCGACCGCCAGGCGCTTGCGTCGTCGCCGGATCCGGCCGCCACGCTCGATCACGTCGGCGGCCTCGAGCCGCATCGGCGGAGTGTCACCGGTGGCACCGGTGAGGATCGCGCGGACGTCGTCTTCGGGGTCCATGTTCGTCACCTCCCCTCCGTGGTCGCGCTGAAGGTCAGCGCTTCGTAGTGCGGGCCGAGCCGGTTGCGCAGCGTCGCCAGGCCCCGGGAGGCCTGGCTCTTCACCGTGCCGGTGCTGCAGCCGAGCGCCTGCGCCGTCTCCTCGACGTTCAGGTCCTCGAAGTACCGCAGCACCAGCACGGCGCGCTGCTTGGGGGCCAGCACGGCCAGCGCGTGCCGGACCAGCATGTCCTGGTCGCTCCCGGCGGGTTCGGCCGGGAGCTCGGGCAGGGTGTCGGTGAGCCGCTCCCGTTTCCACCTGCTGCGCCGGTGCTCGGCGAGGAACGTGCGCAGCACGACCTTGCGGGCGTAGGCGTCCAAGGCGTCGTGGCGCGACAGCCTCGGCCAGGCGAGGTACAGCTTGAGCAGCGCGGCCTGCGTGAGGTCCTCGGCCTGGTGCCAGTCGCCGCAGAGCAGGAAGGCCGTGGACCGCAGGCTGTGCGCGCGCTCGCCGAAGTACCGGGCGAACTCGCCGTCCCACGGCGAGCCCGGCCCGGTCGACGGACGGGAGCGGGAGATCACCTGGTTACCGGGACACCCCGATGGCGGGCAGGTGCAGGTCACCGGTCGGGCCGGCGGGCACGGCCCGGGGAACGCGCTGCGGACGCGCGGACGGCGCCTTCGTCGCCTCACGCGGCGGCGCGGGCATGGCGGTTGGCGCCTCGGTCGGCTTGCGGCTGGTGGTCGGGATCGCGGACGGCGGCGCGGTGGGCCGGGTCGTCGCGGTCGGGGCCGGCGGCTGCGCCTCCGAAGCCAGCGCGATGCCACCGGTCAGGGCACCACCGGCGAGCACGAGAGCGCCGAGGGAAAGGGCGATACGGATACGCAAGACAGCTCCTCTTCTCGCGGGCGCGGCTGGGGTCGCCGCGCCTCTGCCCTTAGTCATGCCGTGGGTGATCACCGGGGTTGCATCGAGTTCCGGCCGATCTTGAAGACGTTCGGCGCGGGTGCGGAGTTGCGGCGGCCGGTCCTGGGATCTGCGGGCGCGGCGAGCCGGCTGCCCGGTCCCTGGGGTAGCAGGGTTATGCACCCAATGTGGCGTTCGGTGCGTCGGACGCACCCAACGCCACATTGGGTGCGTCGCGCCGAGTCGCGGGCCGCCGGTCGAGCTGCCCCGAAACCGCGAACGGCCGGGAAGTCCGCTGGGGACTTCCCGGCCGCCCGGGGTTCGAGAGGTGGTCTCAGCCGGCGAGCGCCGACAGCTTCTGCCAGCTCGCCCAGTCGTAGGTCCAGTCGCTGTAGTCGCCGTCCTTGGCGGTCAGCGTCTGGGTGCTGCCGGTGATCTCGACCGGGTCGCCGGTGAGCACGCCGTCGTAGTACTCCTTGGCCCGCGCCGGTGACAGGTTCAGGCAGCCGTGCGAGACGTTCTTCTTGCCCTGCGCCCAGACCGACGCCGCGAGGCCGTGGATGAACTCGCCGTTGTTGGAGATCCGGACCGCCCACGGCACCACGACGTTCTCGTAGTGGTACTTCGGGTTGCTCATCGCGTACGTCGACTGCTTGCCCATCACCACGTGCACACCGCTGTGGGTGACGCGGCCCGGGTCGGAGTCGAGGCCGTAGCTCACCGGGTAGTCGGCGATCTGCTGGCCGTCGCGGATCACCTGCATCGTGTGCTGCGTGGTGTTGCCCTTGACGATCTGCGAGCGCCCGATGGCGAAGCTGGCCGACACGTCCTGCTTGCCGTACACGCCTTCGCCGATCTTGACGCCGTAGATCTTGGCGTTGACCTTCACCTGCGTGTTGGGCTTGAAGTACTCCTTCGGCCGCCAGTGCACCGAAGTGTCGCCGTTCAGCCAGGCCCAGGAGCCCTCGGTCTTCGGCGTCGTCTCGACCGACAGCGCCTTCTCGACGGACGCCTTGTCGGTGACGCGGCTCGGGAAGGTCAGCGCGATCGGCATCGCGATGCCGTACGTCTGGCCGTCACCGACGTTCAGGCTGGCCTGCATCTGCCGCTTCGGCTTGACGGTGGTGAACGCGCCGCCGATGGGCACGTTCTTGCCGTCGGCGCCCTGCGCCTGGCCGGACCAGGTGTAGGTCTTGCCGTAACCGAGCTGCTCGGTCGTGTTCCAGCTCTTCTTGTCCGCCGACGTCTGCCCCTGGACCTGCTTGCCCTCCGGGTTGGTCAGCGCCACCGAGACGATCGTGCCGCTGTCGACCTTGACCACGACCGGTTCGCCGGGCGGCACGTCCTGCGCGCCGCCGGCCGGCGTCACCGTCAGCTTCGCCGGCTGCGCGGTGGGCGCGGGCGCCTGCGTCGGGCCCCCGCCCGAAGATCCGCTCGCCGACACCGTCGGCTCGTTGCTGCTGCACGCCCCCAGCGCGAGCACAGCGACCAAGCCCAGTGCCACAGCCGCGCCCCGGCGCCGCGTGGAAGTCCTCACCGTCACACCCATTCCCCTTTGCCCCTTTGGTGCTACCCCTCTTCGAGACGTCCCGCGGACCTGCGACGTTGAGCAAAAGTCGCGTGACGAAGGTCACAACGGTGCGCGGGTGCTCTAACTGAGGGGGCACGGGCGACTCCGAGCCGTATCCGGTGATCACGGTGTCGCTGTGCTGCGCAAGACTATCCGGTGGGTCCGACAGAACGCGGCGGGGAGCCCTACGACGTTCCGGTGACCTTGGCCCGGACCGGCGTTTTTCGCCTCGATCACGGGGTTCAACTTTGGCCAGATCCCGGTAGTCTGCTTGCAGGCCGTCGTTTTGCGTGTTCGTGGCTTCACACTCGCGGAACTTCTGACGCGAGCCATGGAGCCGACACGCTCTTGACTCGACTCGTTGGAACCGCCCGGGACGGCCGGGGTGCCGCTTCGGTGGCATTCGAAGCGGATCTGTGTAACGAGGAGAACAGCGGTGGCGCAAGGCACTGTGAAGTGGTTCAACGCGGAGAAGGGCTTCGGCTTCATCGCGCAGGACGGCGGCGAAGGCGACGTGTTCGTTCACTACTCGGAGATCGAGGGGCGTGGCTTCCGCACCCTCGAGGAGAACCAGCGAGTGGAGTTCGAGGTCGGCCAGGGTCAGAAGGGCCCCCAGGCCCAGAAGGTCCGCGCGATCTGACAACAGGCCCTCTGCGTGTCTTAAGGCCTGAGCGAAGGGCCCCCGGCGATCTTGCCGGGGGCCTTTTCTCTTGGGAGCGGGAGGGCGGCGCTCAGCGCCGTCCGACGACCGGCGCCTCGAAGGCGTCGGCGGGGAAGTGGAACTCGTCGGTGAGGTCGGTGAGCTCGCCGGCGTCGACCTGCCGCTGGTCCTGCAGCGACGCGGCCTGGCCTTCCCAGTTGAGCCGCTCGAGGATCCACTCCTGAGCGAGCGCCTGGGGCGAGATGTCCCGAGCTTCGGCGATGTCCTTCAGCTGCTGGCTGGCGATGAGGCTCATCCGCAGCTGGAAGACCTGCGCTTCACCGAAGCGCTTACCGGTCCCGGTGCTTTCGTTGTCGGCATCCGGCGCCAGTGCCGCCAGATACGAGGTGAGTTCCGTGTCCTCGACAACGCCATCATCCGCCGGCTTAGCGGCACCACGATGGCGTCCGGAGGACGCGGCTTTGAGGTTCGTCCGGCTGCTCAAGCGGCCAAGGGAGGGAAGAGGCACGAACGCCACGATAACGGTTAGGTCTCACCACACAAACCACTGTGAGCCACAACACGCCGCCAACATTCCCCAATCAGCCCAACCCCCACCCATTCAGCCCAACAGAAACAAACACGCTGCAACCGGTCACTAACAGTACGAGTCGATCACACAAAGAAAAGGCAAGGGCGCAAAGCGCCCGAAGCCACCACCCCAAAAGCCGCACGCACGGCACCGCGGGGGCTCCGGGGGCTCGGCCCCCGGGCGATAAAACCGAAATGATCCGGGGCGGCGAAGGGCGAAGCCCGAAGCAGGCCCGAGAAATGGAGGACCCCCGCGCCAGGGGGAGGAACGCGGGGGTCGGAGGGGATCTCCACAGGCGCTGACCGGGGGTGTGTCAGCACTTCGATTGTTGCACGAGTTGGCTGGTTGGGCGAGTGGAGAGCGGGAAATTTCCGCGTCCGGTGTCACTCGGGGCCGGGGGTGACCGTCGTTCGGGTGGTGTTCTTCTCCGTGGTTGCCGATTGCGCTGCGTTGAGCGGAGCGTGGCCTCAGGTTCACTCTCCGGGGGGCTGTGTGCGGCGGCCGGCGCTGGTTAGCCTCGCGGCCAAGTTGTTCTGAGCCGTATGGAGGGGCTATGGGCGGGTCTGTTGAAGTGCGGCAGTTCCTCCTTCGGTACGAAGGTGCCGATGGGGGGAGTGCTCCGTTCGCCGGGGGGTTGCCGGCGCAGCGGAGCGGGTCTGCTGATGCGCAGCGGGTGTCGGACGATCAGGTCCGGCGGGCGCGGCTGGCGGTGGCGAACGGTGCGCTGGGGGTCGAGGACTGTGCCCAGTTGCTGGAGATGCTGGGGCTGAACGTGGACGAGGACGGGCAGGCGCCGGTTCAGCGGTGAGCGGGGTCGGGCCCGGTGGGCGGATGTCTGCCGCCGGGCTCCTCCGGTGATGTTCCTGCAGGTTGTAGCCGTTTTTGGTCGGTGATTCCCGAGGTCGTGGAACTTCCTTGACGCTAGTTTCGTAACAGTGTTACGGTTGCGGCGTCGAAAGGGGACGTCATGACGACGCTCGAAGATGGGGCCGGGCTGGCCAATCGGATCCGGCCGGTCGTGCAGGTGCTGGGCGGCAGGTTCATGACGTCGCCGGAGCTGGCGGCGGTCGAGGCGGAAGCCGGGCTGCCGCCGCGTTCGCTGTACCTCCGCGGGCGTTCGGCGGTGCTCGGCGACGTGCCGCCGAAGGTGGCCGCGGAGCTGTTCGGGATCTTCCCGCACTGGCTGTTCGACTTCGTGCTGCCGCCGGCGACCGAGGTCCTCGACGCACCCGCCGCCGTCCGCGCCTACGCGGAGTCATCGGCGCGTTGGTCACGCGTCCACCTTTCGGCCGTATCGGAGCCCGGGCGGCTGGCAGACCTGCTGTTCCGAGTAGTCGACTCCGCGGACGCCAGCGGGCTGGCACTCTTCGCCGGCTGGAAGAACGCTTCGCGCCCTTCCGTGGACGTCGAACGCCTCGGGTTCGCGCTGATGGTCTTCCGCGAGCTGCGCGGCGGGCTGCACTTCGCGGCGTTGCGGGCGCTGGGGCTGTCCGTGCCGGAGGCGGTGGTCGCGGACCCGGAGGGCGGCCGCGCCCGGCTGCTGCGCACGGCGTGGCCGGAGGAGGCGGCGGACGAGCTGATCGCCGCGGCGGCGCGCAAACCGGACCTGCTCGACCGCCACCGGCGAGCCGAGGCGCTGACGGACGACCGCGTCGGCGAACTGCTGGCGTCGGCGCTGACGGAGGCGGAGCAGGCCGAGCTGGCGCGCCGGTTGGCGGATCTGGAGTCGTTTGCGCAGGTCCCGGCTTCGGCTGGGGCTTAAGGAACCCCCTGTGCAAAGCGGTGGTGGCGTGCCCTATGCTTGTAATCGCTCCCGGGGGGACCTGAGAGCGCGGTCGGTCGGTCACCCGAAACCGGCCGGGCTCCCATCGTCCAGCGGCCTAGGACTCCGCCCTTTCAAGGCGGCAACGCGGGTTCGAATCCCGTTGGGAGTACGCAGTACTGTAGTAGAAGCAAGATGCAAGGCCCTGTGGCGCAGTTGGTTAGCGCGTCGCCCTGTCACGGCGAAGGTCGCGGGTTCGAGTCCCGTCAGGGTCGCAAGATCGTTCGGCTCCAGGCCGGCGTTCCCGGCCAGGTAGCTCAGTTGGTACGAGCGTCCGCCTGAAAAGCGGAAGGTCGCCGGTTCGACCCCGGCCCTGGCCACCGCTCACGAGACCGCTCTGACTCAGGTCAGGGCGGTTTTCTCGTATCCGGGGCCGATCTTGACCTTGATGGACCGCCGCCGTTGGCCTTCGCTAGTTGCATGCATGTTGCACGGCGGGCCTGGCGCTCTCGGAACTCGCAGCAGTCATCCGGCTTGCCCCGCTGTGGCCCAGGTCCGGCATCGTCAAGCGCTGAAAGGAACGACCACGATCTGGTCGGCGTCCTCGTAGATGATCTTTCCGGGCGCGTGGCGCGAGACCAGCTTGTCGCACCGAACGCCATGGGCATCGAGGACTTCGAGGTAGCCGGCGGCGCGGGCGACGAGCGCTTCGGCCGACTCCTTGAACCACGCGGTTGCGCCCGGGTTGACCGAGTGGTCGTAGACGGTGGGATCGACCGTTGCCGGGTTGGCGTAGTGGGACTCGTACCAAGCGTGGTTGGTCCGGCGGAACTCTTCCTGCTCGGCGGTGAGGCGACCGGCCTTGCTCAGATTGTTGATCAAGCCCAGGAAGCCTGGGTGGCGCCCTTCGGCGTTGGGCTCGGCGCTCTGGAACCTGACGTAGGCCATGTGCCCTTCATATCGAGGTGCCTGTCGAGGGCTGACACTAGGCCAAGTGATCGAACATTTGTTCTAACACTTGTGGCCTAGGGTCGTGATCCGCGAAGCTGGCCGAACCGGGGGGATGCGGGTGTCGTTGATGTACGGCGCCCGAAGTGTGGAGTCCTCCCGGCTTGTCCGACTGGGAGGGAACCCTTGCCAATGCTGAGATCCAGGCTGGCCGCGCTGGCCACGGCCGCCGTTGCTGCTTCGGTCACGCTCGTGTCCGCGGCTACACCGGCAGCCGCGGCGGCTTGCGCCTACGTTGCCGAACCTCTTGCGCTGCCCGCGGGTGTGACGAGCGCGGCGGCGACCGCGACCGACGGGGGCACCACTTTTGCCGGGCGGAGCCTCACCACGGTCCGTCAGCAGCTGATCGTCTGGCATGACGGTGTTCCGGAAGCGCTGCCCTCGCCGAGTGGTTCGCTGGATCTGACCGGGGTCAACGCGGCCGGCGATCTGGTCGGTGGGCGGTCCGTCGAAGTGGGGACCGGCTCGCCGCTTTGGTACCACGCCGGAGCGTTTCAGTCGCCTGGGGTGTTCGGGGACGAATCGCCGAGGCTCCACGGGATCAACGCCGCCGGGGACATCGTCGGCCTGATTTCGCGGAACGGCGCGCAGAAGGTCGCCGTGTGGCGGGCCGGGCACCTGGCGGACCCGCCGGCCGTCCTGTCGACGCCGGACGGGTTCTTCCCGACGGTTCCGCAGATCGGTGACGACGGGAGCGTCGCGATCTTCGGCGTGATCGAGTCGGCTGCCTACGGCTACGTCTGGGCCCCCGACGGAACCCGCCGGACCCTCACCACGCCGATCGGCGGAACGATCTCCCGGGTGGCGGGCATCCGCGGAGACCGGATCATCGGGTCGGCCTGGGGTTACGGGGCGGTCGAATGGGACCTGTCCGGGGCGTTGCTCGCGGCGCCGGGCACGTCGACGACCGAGGGGATCGCGGTGACCTCGGCCGGCACGGTCCTGATGAGTTACCGGAACCCGGCCGGGCAGGCCACGGTCCCGGTTGTTGTCAGTCCCGGTGCGGACTGGCAGTACCTGCCGGCCCCGGCGGGCTCCAGCAGTGCGTCCGCCGGTTCGATCACCGAATCCGGAGTTGTCGGCGGCAGCTACGTCGACGCGGTGACCGGGAAGACGCTGCCGGTGCGGTGGAAGTGCGTTTCCTGAGACCGGTCGTCAAGGCGTAGCCGAGACGGGCCCCCAGCCCTCGGGGTTGGGGGCCTGCTCGACGTTGCGAGGCCGGGACGGCTCGGCCAATCTCGGGGCTACGAACCCGCAACCCTCGAAAGTCAGGGCAGAGCATGACTTCCACCCGGCACGACGGAGACACCTGGGACCTGGCGTCCAGCGTCGGCACGACCGCCACCGCCGCCGCGGCGGCCCGGGCGATCGCGACCCGCGAGGATCGCTCGCTCATCAACGACCCGTTTGCCGAACCGCTCGTCCGGGCGGTCGGCATCGACCTCCTGACCCGGCTGGCGAGCGGCGAAGAGCCGCCCGGTGAGCTGGTCGCGCGGGCGGCGATCGACGTTGCCAAGGTGCGGACCAAGTTCTACGACGACTTCTTCCTCGACGCGACGAAGGCGGGCGTCACGCAGGTCGTGATCCTGGCTTCGGGGCTGGATTCCCGCGCGTACCGGCTGCCCTGGCCGGCCGGGACCGTCGTGTACGAGCTCGACCAGCCGCAGGTTGTCGAGTTCAAGACCCGGACGCTGACCGAGCTGGGCGCCGAGCCCACTGCCGACCGGCGGGTGGCCGCGGTTGATCTGCGTGACGACTGGCCCGCCGTCCTGCGCGCCGCCGGTTTCGACCCGGCACGGCCGACCGCGTGGAGCGCCGAAGGCCTGCTGGGTTACCTGCCGCCCGAGGCGCAGGACCGCCTGCTGGACACCATCACCGAACTCAGCGCGCCGGGCAGCCGGGTCGCCACCGAAAGCCGGCCCACCCCGAAACCGGGCGACGAGGACAAAACGAAGGAAAACCTGGACCGTCTCTCCGAACGCTGGCGTGCCCAAGGTTTTGACCCCGACATGGCGAAGCTGCGCTACTTCGGCGAGCGCAACGAAGCGGCGCCCTACCTGACCGGCCTCGGCTGGACGCTGACCGGGAGCACCGTCCGGGACCTGCTCACCGCCATCAACCTGCCGCCGCTCGAGGAAGACGACCTGCGCATGGGCGGCGTGCGCTACGTCAGCGGTGTTCTCGGGCAACCCGGGAACTGAGTCGCGCGCTCCTTGTCTCCTCGGCGGCGGCCGCGGGACGATCGGGCGATGACCGGGGTGGCCGAACTCGACAGCGCTTTCTTCGCCGACCCGCACCGGGCCTACCGCGAGTGGAGTGCGCGCGGCAGTGTCCACCGAGTGCGGTTTCCCGACGGACGGACCGGCTGGGTCGTCACCGGGTACGCCGAGGCACGGGCGGCGCTCGCCGATCCGCGGCTGCGGAAGTCCGGGGCCAACGCGCGGTGGGCCGGGGTCGCCTCGACCGGGAGCACCCACATGCTCGACGCCGACCCGCCCGACCACACCCGGCTCCGGAAGCTCGTCAACCAGGCCTTCACCGCGCGCGCCGTCGAGGCGTTGCGGCCGCGGGTCGAAGAGATCAGTGCCGCGCTCCTCGACGACCTGGCCGGCCACGACGAAGCCGACCTCCTCGCCGGCTTCGCCGTGCCGTTGCCGATCACCGTCATCGGCGAACTGCTCGGCGTCGCCCCGGGGGAACGCGCCGAGTTCCGGCGCCGCACCGCCGGTTTCGGGGCGGGCAGCGCGGAACCGGAACAGGTCCGGCACCTCAAGGAACTCCTCGTCGAGCTCGTCCGGCGCAAACGTGAAGAGCCGGCGGACGACGTGCTTTCGCGCCTGGTGCGGGCCCGCGACGAGGACGACCGGCTCAGCGAGCGCGAACTCGTCGCCACGGCGTTCTTGCTGCTCTTCGCCGGCTACGAGACCACCGTCAACCTCATCGGCAACGGCGTGTACGCCCTCCTGCGCAACCCGGACCAGTTCGACGCCCTGCGCGCGGACCCCTCGCTGGTGCCCGCCGCCGTCGAGGAGTTCCTGCGCTACGACGGGCCGGTCGGCTTCGCGACCCTGCGCTACGCCGGCGAGCCCCTGGAGATCGGCGGTGTCCGCATCGCCGCGGACGAGTTCGTGCACGTCGCGCTCGGCGCGGCCAACCGGGACCCGGCGAGGTTCGACGGCGCCGATCGGCTGGACGTCGGGCGCAACCCGGCCGGGCACGTCGCGTTCGGCCACGGCATCCACCACTGCGTCGGCGCGCCGCTTGCGCGGTTGGAGGCGCAGATTGCGTTTTCCCAGCTCGTGCACCGGTTTCCGCGGTTGAGACTGGCCGAGACGGCACCACTCGCGTGGCACGAAGGGATCCGGATCCGCGGGCTGGTCAGCCTGCCCGTTAGGCCGAACGAGTGAACCCCGAGAGCCCGTGTCCGGACTGGGCGACAGGCTCCGACCTCCGGGTGAAACGCAGCCCAACCGGGGCCGCCACCCACCGGGGAGCCGACCATGCGATACCTCCTGACCCTCCACATGAACCCCACCCTCTGGGCCACCCTGACCGACGACCAGAAGAACGGCGTCTACGAAGGCCACGGCGACTTCATCAAGCTGGTCACCGAGTCCGGCGAGATGGTCGAGACCAAGGCGCTCGCCGAGCCGGACGACAGCAAGACCGTCCAGGTCAGGAACGGCGCGCCGCAGATCAGCAACGGCGGTTACGTCGAGGCGGAGTCCTTCTTCTGCGGCTACTACGTCGTCGACGTCGACAGCGAAGAGCGCGCGCTCGAACTCGCGGCGAAGATCCCCGACGCGCAGTACACCGCCGTCGAGGTGCGGAAGGTCGTCCACGAAGGTTGACCTCGATCTTGGTCGAGGTTGCATCCTGGACACCATGGGCACTGAATGGGGTATCGAAGCCGTTGATCTCGACGCGTATCTCGAGCGGATCGGGCAACCGAAGCGGCCGCCGTCGGAGGAAGCTCTCCGAGACCTCGTGCAGGCCCACGTCGGAACCATCCCGTTCGAGAACGTCGACGTTGTTCTCGGTCAGCACCAAGGGATTTCGCTCGACGTCGTGAGCGCCAAGCTCGTCGGACGGCGGCGGGGCGGCTACTGCTACGAGCAGAGTGGCCTCTTCGCCGCCGTTCTCGAGCTACTCGGCTACACCGTGCACCGGCTTTCCGCGCGGGTGCAGCCGCGGCGGCCGGGGCCCTACACGCACATGACGCTCGTCGTCGACGTCGACGGCCGGCAGTTCCTCGCCGACGTCGGGTTCGGGGCCGGGATCCTCGCCCCGATGCCGCTCGTCGACGGCCAGGAGGTCGACCAGGCCGGCTGGTCGCACCGGCTGAAGCATGAGAACGGCTGGTGGACGCTGCAAAAGGACACCGAGGACCTGCTCGAGTTCCGCCTCAACGGCATGCACCCGATCGACTACGAGGTCTACCACCACTACACCTCGACGCACCCGAAGTCGCCGTTCACCGGGCGGTTGGTGGTCATGACGCTCGAACCCGGCCTCAGCCGCAAGCTGCTCGGCCGCGAGCTCACCGTCGAAAAACCGGACGGCAGCAGCAAAACCACCACCGTTGCGCCGGAGGAGCTCGACGTCACCCTCAAGGACCTCGGCATCGAACTGACATCCGGCGAACTCGCCCGGCTGCAAAAGGTCTACTGACTCCCGAACAGCTCGGCCGCCGGGACCGGCCGGCCGAGGTGGTACCCCTGCGCCTGGTCACATCCCAACGAGCGCAACAGGTCCAGCTGCTCCGCCGACTCGACCCCTTCGGCGATCACCGTCAGGTCGACGGCGTGGGCCATCGCGATGATGCTCGTGACGATCGCCGCCGCGTCGCGGGATTCGGCGATGCCGGTGATGAACGAACGGTCGATCTTGAGCGTGTCCAAGGTCAACCGGCGCAGCTGGGCGAGTGACGAATACCCCGTGCCGAAGTCGTCGATCGCCAGCAGCACCCCCAGCGCCCGCAGGGACGCCAGCACTTCCGCGGCCGCTTCCTGGTCACGCATCAACGCGCTTTCGGTGACCTCCAGGCACAGCGCGCCGGCGGGCAGGCCGGTGCTCGCCAGTGCGTCCTGGACCGCGGGCACCAGGTGCGGGTCGTCGAGCTGGCGGGTCGACAAGTTGACCTTCAGCGTCAGGTTCAAGCCCTGCTGGGTGCGGCGCGCGGCGAGCTCGCGGGTGGTCGCGCGGAGCATCTCCTTGCCGATCACGTTGATCAGATCGCTCTCTTCGGCGAGCGGGATGAACTCCGCGGGCGAAATCGCGCCGTAGCGGGGGTGCGTCCAGCGCAGCAGCGCCTCGACCGCGACCATCTCGCCGGTCCGCAGGTCGACGACCGGCTGGTACGCGGGCCAGAGCTGGCCGTCGTGCACCGCGTCGCGCAGGTCCTGCTCCATCCGCAGCCGCCGCTGCATGCGCTCGCGCAGGCCGACGTCGAAGAAGTGGTGGCGGCCCCGGCCGAGCGTCTTCGCCTGGTACATCGCGACGTCCGCGTCGCGCAGCAGGTCTTCGGCGCTGCGGCGGTCCGCGGTGCCGACGAGCACCACGCCGATGCTCGCGTCGAGGTGCAGCTGCCGGCCGAGCACGCCGATCGGCTCGGCCAGCGCGGCCCGCAGGTGCTCGGCCAGCGCACGGACCTCGCCGGGTTCGGTGACTTCGCCGGTGACGACGACGAACTCGTCACCGCCGAGCCGGCCGACCAGGTCGTCACGCCCGGAGCAGCGGCGCAGGCGCTCGCCGACGATCCGCAGCACCTGGTCGCCGACCGAGTGCCCGAGCGAGTCGTTGATGACCTTGAACTTGTCGAGGTCGAGGAACAGCACCGTGACGACGCCGCGGCCGTGGAAGTCGAGCCGGTCGAGCACCAGGGTCCGGTTGGCCAGCCGGGTGAGCGGGTCGTGGGTGGCGTCGTGGGCGAGCTGCGCGCTGATCGCGCGGGTCTCGGTGATGTCGGTGAACGACGTGAGCACGGCCATCGACGTCGGGTCGTCCGGGTTGAGCAGCCGCGACGTCAGCGACACCCAGACGTCGCGCCCGTCCGGCCGGCGCAGGCGCACGACCAGGCCGTTGTGCGTGACGCCGGTCCGCCGCGTCTGCACCGACGGCAGCTCGTCCGGCGGGATCCACTGCCCGGACTCGGTGAACAGCACCAGCGTGTGGCACGGGACGCCGATCAGCTCGGCTTCGGCGACACCGAGGATCCGGCACGCCGCCGGGTTCGCCGCTTCGATGAGGCCGGCCGGGCCCATCACCAGCACACCTTCGTCGAGGGACGCGACCACCGTGCGGTAGTTCTGCTCGGCCCGCCGTCGTGCCGTTTCGTCCGCGCAGACGAGCACGTAACCGTCGTTCATCTCAGCTGCCGAGACGCGGACCGCCAGGGGCGCGCCGTCCCGCCGCCGGTGCACCGCTTCGGTGACCCCGCCGCCACACAGGTCGAGGGGCGCGCCGACCAGCTCGCTCGCCCGGCGCCCGACGGCTTCGGCCGCGGTCCAGCCGTACACCGTTTCGGCGGCCGGGTTCCAGCTGGTCACGACGCCTTCGCCGGTGGTCGCGATCAGCGCGTCGCTGACGTGTGACACCAGCGCGGCCTGGAAACGCAGGGCGTCGGCCGCTGCCTTCTTCGCGGTGATGTCCCGCATGACGACCTGGTACGCGTGCCGCCCGCCGAGCCGCACCGACACCGTCTCGACGGCGAACTTGCTGCCGTCCAGCCGGGTCATCAGCGCTTCGACGGGGGCGGTCGCGGCGCCCGGCTCGCTCAGCCGCGTGAGCTCCTCCACCAGCGCGCCCCGCGACTCCTCGGCGACGAAGTCGGTGAAGCGCCGTCCGACCACCTCGTCGGCGGAGCGCGCGGCGAACGTCTCGAGGGCCGCGCGGTTGGCGTAGGTGACGACGCCCTTCTCGTGCACGCAGATCGCGTCCGGGCTCAGCTCGACCAGCTCGGCGGTGGAAGGCGCGGCCGGCCCGTTCTCGGCGACGGCGTCTGCCTCCATGTGCGTCCGCCCCCCATGCTCCGCGGCTGTGGCCCGTCGATTACACCACCGACTCCGGCTTGTGCATACCCGCCGGAATCCGGGCCCGGCCTGCGGATGCGCGACGCAGCCGCGGCCCCCAGAACAGCAGCCCGAAGTGCGCGGCGAACGTGTGCCCGAGCAGCGTGACGACCGAATCGAGGCTCGCCGGGTCGTCGCCGAGCCAGATCACCGCGATGAACGCCTCCATCACGGCCAGCGCGACGAGCCGCGCCCGGCCGCGCAGCAGGAACACCAGCGCGCCGGCGGTGGTGAAGAAGCCGTAGCTGACGCCGATGTCGAGCCAGTGTCCGGCGGAGCTCGGCAGGAGGTGCGCGCTGATCAGGGCCATCACCGGCAGCTCGGTGACGAGCGTGGCCAGCACGTGGCCGGAGAAGAACACGGTCGCCGCGCGGCGGGCGCCGAACCGGCGTTCCAGCGGCGCGACGGCGATCGCGAAGATCACGACGTAGGCGAGCCAGCCTTCGTCCGAGAGCCAGATCGCGCTGGTCAGCAGCGACGTGAGCGGCCGCCGCCACAGGTTGTGGGCGTCGGTGCTGGACAGCTGGAGCAGCCGGTCGGTCAACGCCGGGTCGGCGAACCGGAGCAGCAGGGTCGTGCCGAGCAGGAGGACCAGGTAGCCGAAGGTGAAGGGGGTCGTCTTCGGGTTCGGGACGAACCGGACGAGCGACCGCACGCTGCGCCGCGCGACGGCGGTCCGGGGGACCGGCCGATCGGCTTTCAACAGCATGGACTGAGCCTCGCCGGTCATGCTGGGAGTATCACGAAAGCCAGCTGTGAAAACGCTGTGGATTGTCACTCACCGTCAGATCTGGCGTTACGTGACGAATTTTTGCCAATACCTCACCCGTTCGGGTGCTTTGTGCGGTAAAAATACGGCCACGATGTCGGCCGAAAGGCCTTTCGGGAGGGTCTGTCGGGGTGAACGACGAGGTATCGGTCGCCGAGCTGCTCGTGCGCGAGGGCTGGGGCGACCGCGATGCGCCGGGGCAGTCGCGGTGGCGGGTGCTCGCGGTCATGCTCGCCGTGGTCCTGGGCTGCGGCGCCGCCGCGGTGCTGGTCGCCTTCGGCGGCGGCAAGGAGAGCCAGGACGCCTCCCCGGTCGACCAGATCCAGGTCATCCCCTTCCCGCAGCGCACCACCGGGCTCGGCGGCGCGGACCAGGCCACCGACTCACCGCCGGAGGGCGGCACCGGCGGCGGTGACGTCGTCCCGGGCGCCGGAGTGCCCCGCGAAACCGTCACCGAGGTGCCGGGCAGCACGCCGGCGACGGAGAGCAGCACCTCCGAAACGGCGACGACGACCACCACGACCAGTGGCACTTCGGTCACTCCGACCACCACAGCTCCGCCGGCCGGTCAGACACCGCCGCGGACGACCCCGCCGCCGCGGCCGACGTGCATCCTGATCATCTGCTGGTGATCAGGAGAGCTGCTCGGCGAGGTCGCTGAAGTCGGACGTGTTCCAGCGCTCCGGCCGCATCACGATCGCGATGTTGCTGCCGTGCGTCCCGTCGGTCGCGTCGGTGTACGCCTCGCTCACCCCCGGCGGCAGGTAGCGGGCCGCCACCTCGTGCCGTTCCGCCTTGGTCATCGGCCACGTCTTCACCACCGGACCCTCGACCGAGACGTACTTGTAGACGCCGTCCTGCTGCTGGACGCACAGCGCGAACCGGCCGGCGGCCTCGATCAGCCGGGTCTTGCGCAGGCCGGGCGACGTCATCACGAGGACGTCGCCACCCGGGGCGTAGCGGTACCAGATCGGCGTGGTCAGCGGCGCGCGGCCGGGTTCGGCGACGACGCTCAGCACGCCGACGTGCGGTTCGGCGAGAAACGCTTCGCGCTCTTCCTTGGTCATCTTGCGGGCCATCACCGGCTCCTTAAGGCAATCTGATTTGCCTTAAGGCTACGCAGACTCGGCGAGTTAAGGCAAGTGTGTTTGCTTTAAGATGAGCGGATGACCCGACCCGGCGGCCGCAGCGCCCGCGTCCGCGACGCGGTGCACGACGCCGTCGTCGAGCTGCTCGCCGCCGGGGAGATCGACGCGGCGATCCCGAAGATCGCCGACCGGGCCGGCGTCAACCCGACCAGCATCTACCGGCGCTGGGGCAGCCGCGACAACCTGCTCCTCGACGCGGCCGTGACGCGCCTGCGGGCGACGTCGCCGATCCCGGACACCGGCTCGCTGCGCGGCGACCTGCTCGGCTGGGCCGAAGGGGTCGAAGCCGCGATGCGCGACCGGCACGGCCAGATCCTGCTGCGCGCGCTCGTGGCGACCCTGGCGCCCGGCGCGGAACCGGTCGAGTACCTCCGGGCCCGCGGGGACGACCTGCAGCGGATGATCGACGCCGCCGCCGGCCGCGGCGAGCCGGCGCCGACGGTCGACGAGGTGCTCGACTTCGTGCTGGCCCCGCTCTACCTGCGGGTGCTGTTCCGGCGCCCGGTCGAGCCGGGCGCCGGGGCCCGGCTCGTCGAACGGCTGCTCACGGCGCTTCGAGCAGATCCGGCTCCGCCCGCCGGCCGAGGTGGTTGAACAGCAGGTTCAGCACGAACGCCAGCACCGCCGCCACCGTGATCGAGCTGCCGCCGATCGTCTGCAGCCACGCGGGGAAGTGCTGGAAGATCTTCGGCGCGAACGCCGGCAGCAGGCCGACGCCGAGCGCCACCGCGACGATGAAGGTGTTGTGGTTGCCCGAAAACTCCACCTTCTTGAGGTTCTGCGCGCCGACCGCGGCGACCATCGCGAACATCACCACCGCGACCCCGCCGACCACCGGCTGCGGGATCGCCGCGATGAACGCGCCGATCTTCGGCACCAGGCCCATCAGCACCAGGATCCCGCCGGTCACCGCGACCACCCAGCGGCTGCGCACGCCGGTCATCCGCACCAGGCCGACGTTCTGCGCGAACGCCGTGTCGGGGAAGGAGTTCAGCACGCCGCCGAGCACGGCCGAGAAGCCGTCGGTGGCCAGGCCTCGCGCGAGGTCGGAGTCCGTCGGCGGGCGCCCGGTGATCTCGCCGACGGCGATCATGTCGGCGGTCGACTCGGTGAACGTCACCAGCATGACCACGCACATCGACAGGACCGCGGCGACCGGGAAGGTCGGCGCACCGAAGTGGAACGGCGACGCGAGGCCGAACCAGCTCGCCGCGCCGAGGCCGTCCCAGTGCACGAGCCCCATCGGGATCGCGATCACCAGCCCGATCGCCAGGGCCAGCAGCGGCCCGATCTGGTTGGCGAACCCGCGTAGCACCCGCGTGAACAGCACCAGCAACGCGAGCACGCCGAACGCGAGCAGGATGTGGGACAGGGCCGCGTAGTCCGGCGCGCTCGGGTCGTTGCCCGCGATCAGCCCCGCGCCCGGGCCGAGCAGCGAGACGCCGATGACGAGCAGCAGCGTCCCGGTCACCAGCGGCGGGAAGAACCGGATCAGCTTCGCGAACGGCTTCGCGATGATCAGCCCGAAAACGCCGGATGCCATCATCGCGCCGTAGACCGCGGGCAGGCCGTACTGCGACGCGATCAGGATCATCGGGTTGACCACGCTGAACGTCGCGCCCGCGACCACCGGCAGCCGGATGCCGAGGAGCTTCCCGATGCCGACCGACTGGATCAGCGTGGCGATGCCTGCGACGAGCAGATCGGCGTTGACGAGCAGCCCGATCGTCGCCGGGTCCAGCTTCAACGCGCTGCCGACGATCAGCGGCACGGCGACCGCGCCGGCGTACATGATCGACATGTGCTGCAGGCCGAGCAGTGCGAGCCGGCCGGCGGGCAGGCCCTGGTCGACCGGGTGGACCTCGGGTTTTGTCATGATCACGCCCCTTCCCGCGGCACACCTAACGCCGTGTGTGTGACGGTGGCAAGACCCCGGACGTCAGGATCTTGTTTCAGGGGGCGGCGCGACGGCCCCGGATGTGTGACCATCGGTGCATGACTTCGGGTGGTATTTCCCAGGTGGGCCCGCCGTTTCGCGCCGATCACGTCGGGAGCCTCCTGCGGCCCCCGGTGCTGCGCGACGCGCGACGGCGGCACGAAAGCGGTGAGATCGGCGCGGAGCAGCTCCGCGCGGTCGAGGACGACACGATCCGCGACGTCATCAAGATGCAGCGCGCGGCCGGGCTGAGCTCGGCGACCGACGGCGAGTTCCGGCGCGCTTCGTGGCACATGGACTTCATCTACGCGCTCGGCGGCATCTCGAAGAGCGACGAGCGGCTGCACGTCAAGTTCCACAACCTGGCGGGCGACCTCGAGTTCAGCCCGCCGGGGCTGCAGGTCGACGGCAAGGTGCGGCTCGACGAGCCGATCTTCGCCGACCACTTCCGGTTCCTGCAGTCCCATGTGGAACCCGGGGTGACACCGAAGCTGACCATCCCGTCGCCGAGCATGGTCTACTACCGCGGCGGGCGGGCCGCGGTCAGCGAAAGCGTTTACCCGGATCTCGAAGAGTTCTTCACCGACCTCAGCACGGCGTACGGCGCGCAGGTTTCCGCGATGGCCGAGCTCGGCTGCCGGTACCTGCAGCTCGACGACACGAGCCTCGCGTACCTCAACGACCCGGCGCAGCGGGAGCTCGTCGCGCGGATGGGCGGCGACCCGGACACCCAGCACCTGCGCAACATCGCGACGATCAACGCGGCGCTGGCCGGCCGGCCGGACGGGCTGACCGTGACGACCCACTTGTGCCGCGGCAACTTCCGGTCCTCGTGGGCCGCCTCCGGGAGCTACGAATTCGTCGCGGAAGCGGTGTTCGGCGACCTCGCTGTCGACGGGTTCTTCCTGGAGTACGACGACGAACGCTCCGGCGGTTTCGAGCCGCTGCGGTTCGTGCCGAAGGACAAGAAGGTCGTGCTCGGCCTCGTCACGACCAAGCGGCCGGAGCTCGAGGACCCGGACGTGCTGGTGCGGCGGATCGAAGAGGCGTCGCAGTACGTCGACATCGACCGGCTCTGCCTGTCGGGCCAGTGCGGGTTCTCCTCGACCGAGGAGGGCAACGACCTCACGACGGACGACCAGCTGCGGAAGCTGGAGCTGATCGTGAAGACGGCCGACCGCGTTTGGGGCGGCCAGTGATCACGTGCGTCGTCGACTACGTCATCAACCCCGCGAAGCTGCCCGACTTCGAGCGCTTCGCCGCGGCGTGGATGCGGCTGGTGCAACGCGAAGGCGGCGTTCACCACGGCTACTTCCTGCCGGCGGAGGGGGCGAGCGACGAAGCCCGGGCGTTGTTCAGCTTCGAAAGTCTCGCCGCCTACGAGCGTTACCGGACGCTGTTCGGCGTCGACCCGGACTTCATCGAGGCCGACAAGATCCGCGAAGAAAGCGGCTGCGTGGTGCGGTACCGGCGGACGTTCATGCGCCCGCTGCTGCCGGACGACGACTGACGTGCGCCACAGCGCGCGGCGGCCGCCGTCGGTCGTCGACCGGGTGCTCGACCTGCTCGGCGCGTTCACGGCCGAGCGGCCGCAGCTGACGCTGTCGGAGCTGAGCCGCCGCGTCGGGCTGCCGTTGTCGACGACGCACCGGCTGGCCGGCGAGCTGACCAAACGCGGCGCGCTCGTCCGGGACGAAGCCGGCCTGTACCGCGTCGGCCTGTGGTTGTGGGAAGTCGCTTCGCTCGCCCCGCACGGTGCGGAGCTGCGGGAGAGCGCGATGCCGTTCCTGGAGGACCTTTACGAGGCCACGCACCAGAACGTTCAGCTCGCGGTGCTCGACGGGCCGGAAGTGGTTTACGTGGAACGGATTTCCGGCCGCGGCGCGGTCAACGTGCTGACGCGGGTGGGCGGCCGCCTGCCCGCGCACGCGACCGGGGTCGGCCAGGTGCTGCTCGCGCACGCCCCGGTCGAGGTCCAGGACGAGGTGCTGGCCGGTCCGCTCAAGACGTTCACGCCGAAGACGATCGGCTCGGAAGGTGAGCTGCGCCGGGTGCTCGCGGACGTCCGGCGCAACGGTTACGCGATCAGTGACGGCCAGATCGAGCTGATCTCGCTGTCGGTCGCGGCGCCGGTCTTCGCCGCGGACGACGCGGTGGCGGCGGCGATTTCGGTGGTCGTCCCGGCCGAGGGGACGGACCCGCGGACGCTGGTCCCGGCGGTGCGGGCGGCCGCGCGCGGGATTTCGCGGGTGCTGGGCGCGCCGCGGGCGTTGCGGACCAGCGGCGAACCTCACTGATCAACTTCGCGCCTCGACGATCCGGGGCGGGGTGTGCTCAGATGAAACCATGGGTGAGCAGGGAGCAGGCACCGTTCTGGTGGTCGGGGCCGGGCAGAGCGGGTTCCAGGCCGTGGCGTCGCTGCGGGACCGGGGCTTCGCCGGCCGGGTCGTGCTGATCGGGGACGAACCCGGGGTGCCGTACCAGCGGCCGCCGCTGTCGAAGGCCTACCTGGCCGGGACAGCCGGGTCGGAACAGCTGCACCTGCGTGACGAGGACTTCTTCGCCGAGAAGGACATCGAGCTCGTCGACGCGCGCGTCAAGTCGATCGACCGGGCCGCGCGCCGCGTCCACTTCGAAGACGACCGGGAACTGGCTTACGACCACCTCGTCCTGGCCACCGGCGCGCGCAACCGGACGCTGCCCGTGCCGGGCGCGGACCTGCCGGGCGTGCTGACCCTGCGCACCCGCGACGACGCGGACCAGCTCCGCGCGTCCCTTTCCGAGGCGCAGAACGTCGTGGTGGTCGGCGGTGGCTTCATCGGGCTGGAGTTCGCTTCGCACGCCGGCCGCCCGGTGACGGTCGTCGAGGCGCAGGACCGGCTGCTCAACCGTGTCGCGACGCCGGAGATCTCCGGCTACTTCGCCGCGCTGCACCGCGAAGCCGGCCACACGGTGCTGCTCGGCCAGGGTGTGTCGGCGCTGCACGGCGACTCGCGGGTGCGCGAGGTCGAGCTGTCCGACGGCTCGCGGCTGCCCGCGGACCTGGTCGTGGTCGCGGTCGGCGTGGTGCCGGAGACGGCGCTCGCCGAGGCCGCCGGGCTCGACGTCGCGAACGGCGTGGTCGTCGACGAGCACCTGCGCACGTCCGATCCGTCGATCTTCGCCATCGGCGACTGCGCCAACTTCCCGTGTGTGCAGGCGGGCGCGGCGACCCGGCTGGAGTCGGTGCAGAACGCCGTCGACCAGGCCCGGTGCGTGGCCGCGGCGCTGACCGGCACGGAAGAGCCGTACGCGAGCCTGCCGTGGTTCTGGACCGACCAGTCGGGCGCGAAGCTGCAGATCGCCGGGATCCTGGCGGACGCCGACCGCACGGTGATCGCGGGTGACCGCGAGGCGGGCAAGTTCTCGGTGCTGTCCTTCCGCGACGACGTCCTGATCGCGGTCGAGTCGGTGAACCGGCCGGCCGACCACATCGCCGCGCGGCGCCTGTTCACCGCCGAGCCGAAGCCGGCGTACGCGGACCTGGCGGCGAGCGAGTTCAACCTCAAGGAGCACCTGAAGTCGCGGGCCGCCTGAGTGCGTCAACTTGTGGTTGACGATCCGAGATCGTCAACCTACAGTTGACGGCATGACCCCACCTGAATATCCCATCAAGCTCGACGACCTCATCTCCGCCATCAAGAGCAACAACGACAAGGACGCACTGGCCCAGCTGTCCGACGCCGTCTACATGGGCGAGCACCTCGGCGAGCTCGCCGACCACCTGATCGGCCACTTCGTCGACCAGGCTCGCCGCTCCGGCGCCTCCTGGACCGAGATCGGCAAGAGCATGGGCGTCACGAAGCAGGCGGCCCAGAAGCGGTTCGTGCCCAAGGTGGACCCGGGCGGCGACGTCTCCGGCGCGATCGAGCGCGTCTACGGCCGCTACACCGACCGCGCGCGGCACGTGATCGTCGCGGCCCAGAAGTCGGCCATCGACAACGCCAGCCCGGCCATCGACACCGTGCACCTCGTGCTGGGCCTGCTCAGCGAACCCGCGGCCCTCGCGGCGGGCGCGATCCTGGCCCAGGGCGTCACGCTGGAAACCGTCCAGGAGGCCGCCAAAGCCCGGCTGCCCGAGCGGGCCGAGGCGGTGCCCACTCCGACGCCGTTCAGCGCCGAGGCGAAGAAGGCGCTGGAGCTGACGCTGCGCGAAGGGCTGCGGCTGGGGCACAACTACATCGGCACCGAGCACATCCTGCTGGCGCTGCTGGAGCAGCGTGAGGGCGTCGGCTTCGAGGTGCTCGACGGCCTGGGGATCAAGAAGGACAAGGCCGAGGCGAAGATCGTCGCGGTCCTGGCGGAGATCCTGGCCGCTCGAGGGCAGTGAGGCTCCTCTGCCTGGCCGCGCTGCTCGCGATCGTCCTGGTGACGCTGCTCTGACCGGGAAGGACCAGGGGGTCTTCCCGGTCAGAGCACGGCATCAGGCCTCGGACTCCGGGCGGCCGTCGGCGGCCCAGGCCGTGTGGAACGAGCCGTCGCGGTCGACGCGGCGGTACGTGTGGGCCCCGAAGAAGTCCCGCTGACCCTGGACCAGCGCGGCCGGGAGGCGGTCCGCGCGGAGGCCGTCGTAGTACGCCAGCGCCGTCGAGAAGCCCGGTGTGGGGATGCCCAGGCGGACCGCCGTCGAGATCACCGAACGCCACGAGTCCTGCGCGTCCTCGACGGCCTTGCGGAAGCCGCCCGACGTCAGCAGCGTCGGCAGTTCCGGCTCGTCGGCGTAGGCCGCGGTGATGTCGTTGAGGAACTTCGCGCGGATGATGCAGCCGCCGCGCCAGATCGAGGCGACCTTGCCGAGGTCGATGTCCCAGCCGTACTCCGTCGCGCCGGCCTGGATCTGGTTGAAGCCCTGCGCGTACGCGACGACCTTCGACGCGTACAGCGCCTGCTCGACGTCGTCGGCGAAGCGCTCCAGCTCCGAGCCGGACAGCGGCGACCGGGTGGGACCACCCAGGCCACGAGCCGCCGAGCGCAGCGAAGTCGAGCCGGACAGCGAACGCGCGAAGACGGCTTCGGCGATGCCCGAGATCGGGACACCGAGGTCGAGGCCGATCTGCACGGTCCAGCGGCCGGTGCCCTTCTGCTCGGCGGCGTCCGCGACGACGTCGACGAACGGCTTGCCGGACGACTTGTCGACGTGCGCCAGCACCTCGGCGGTGATCTCGATCAGGTAGGAGTCGAGCCGCCCGGTGTTCCAGGTCCGGAACACGTCGGCGATCTCCGCGGGGGAGTAGCCACCCGCGCCGCGCAGCAGGTCGAACGACTCCGCGATCAGCTGCATGTCGGCGTACTCGATGCCGTTGTGCACCATCTTCACGAAGTGGCCGGCGCCGTCCGCGCCGATGTGCGTGCAGCACGGCTCGCCGTCGACCTTGGCCGAGATGTCCTCGAACAGCGGGCCGAGGGACTCGTACGACTCCTTCGAGCCGCCGGGCATGATGCTCGGCCCGTGCAGCGCGCCTTCTTCGCCGCCGGAGACGCCGCTGCCGACGAAGTGCAGCCCGCGTTCGCGCAGCGACTTCTCGCGCCGGCGCGTGTCCGCGAAGTGCGCGTTGCCGGCGTCGATGATCACGTCGCCCTCTTCCAGCAGCGGCGCGAACTCCTCGATGACGGCGTCGGTCGGGCCGCCCGCCTTCACCATGATCACGACCTGCCGGGGCCGCTCCAGCGCGTCGACGAACGCCTGCGCCGAGTACGCCGGGATGAAGTCGCCCTCGTCGCCGAACTGGTCCACCAGCGCGCGGGTCCGCTCCTCGGACCGGTTGTGCAGGGCCACCGTGTGCCCGTGCCGGGCCAGGTTGCGGGCCAGGTTGCGGCCCATGACCGCCAGGCCGGTGACCCCGATGCTCGCCTTCTTGCTCATCCGCATCCTCTCGAAGACTCTCTCGATTCAGACACTAGTCCGATCGACGCCTCAAGGAAGGGCACGGAGCGGTGGCTCACTCAGTTCAGGAGAAGCAGCGGATCGGGCCCCGGTTGATCGCGACCATGTCCATCACCGCGGCCGCGAGGTCGATCTGCGCGCCCCACTCGGCGCCGTCCAGCTCGGCGTACGCGCGGTGCAGGTTGCCGGGCAGCCGCTCCTGCTCGCTCAGCTCCGCGAACTCGCCGAGGTCGGTGTCCCTCGCCAGCTCCAGCGGCGACAGCCCGGCGGCCTTCCCGCGCTTCGCCGTCTCCTGGAGAAAGGCCAGGTACGCGTCCACGGTGTCGACGGTTTCGAGCCCGCACGCGGGACCGTGCCCGGGCAGAATGACCGCCGGCTCCAGCTCCCGGACGACGTCCAGCGCCTTGCGCCAGCCGGCCACCGAGCCCATCAGCGCGAACGGGCTGCCGCCGTTGAACACCAGGTCACCGGCGTAGAGCACGCGCTCCGCGGGCAGCCAGACGAGCACGTCGTTGGTGGTGTGCGCAGCGTGGCCGGGGTGGATCAGCTCGCACGTGACGTCGCCGGCGTGCACGGTCAGCCGGTCGTCGAACACGACCTCGGGCGGCCGGGACCGCAGCTCACCCCAGTCGCTGCCGGTGAAGATACCGTCGAACGTCTGGATGCCCTCGGCGACCAGCAGCTCGCGGGTCTTGCGGTGCCCGATGACCGTCGCGCCCTCGACGAGGTAGTTGCCGTTGGTGTGGTCGCCGTGGTGATGGGTGTTCACCAGCGTCGTCACCGGGCTGCCGGTGGCGGCCTCGACGGACGCGAGCAGGGCGCGCGTCCGGCGCTCGGTCGAGCACGTGTCGACGAGCACCGTGTGGTCGCCGGCGTCGATGATCCCGCAGTTGTTTATGTACCAGGAGCCGTCCGGCTGGACGTAGCCGTGGACCCGGTCGGCCAGCCGGGTGACGGCGGCAGCGGAGGGCGAGCGATCGGTCACGCGCACCACTATGCCCCAGACCGCTGCCCGCCGGTTGGGCGAAAGGTCACGAATCCGCTGGTCCAGGCGAGTGAAGACCAAGGTGACTGGCATTCCGCGTCATTTCCTGGAACGCTGCGCGATGTCATCATCGAGATCCGCAAGGTCAAGCACTAGCCTGGGTGGGTTCGATAGTTCGCGCGCGACGGCGACCGGGAGGCCGCCGTCGCTTGGTAGTGGTCCGGGAGAGCAGGGCGATGGCCAGCACCGTCACCTCGCGCCGGAAGCAGCTCGGAAACGAGCTCCGGCATGCCCGCACCGCGGCGCGGATGACACAGCAGCAGGTCGCCGAGGTTCTCGGCTGCACCCAGGGCAAGGTCAACAAGATCGAGTCCGGTGCCGTCGGGGTGAAGCTCGGGGATGTGCGATCGATGCTGAACGCGTTCGGGATCAACGGCGAAGAAGCCGACACGCTGATGAACCTCGCGCGGGCCGCCGCCGGGCAACGCGGCCACTGGTCGGGTTACCGCTCGGTGGTGCCGCACTGGTTCCGCACCTTCACGGACCTGGAGCCCGCGGCCGCGGAGATCCTCACCTGGCACGGTGAGCGCATCCCCGGCCCGCTGCAGTCCGAGCACTACATGCTCAAGCAGTTCACCGAAGCGGGTGCGACCGACGTGACGTCGCTGGTGCGCAACCGCCTCGACCGCAAGGCGGTGTTCGAGCAGCAGCAGCCGCCGTACTACCGCTTCATCATCAGCGAGGGCGCGCTGCGGCGGGCGCCCGGCGGGTACGCGCCCGCGGTGATGCTGGACCAGGTCGAGCACCTGCTCTCGCTCGAACGCCACCCGCGTGTCTACGTGCACGTGCTGCCGTTCGGGGCGCGGCTGGCCGCGGTGCCCAACGACTTCACGATCATGCGGTTCCCGGACCGCACGCGGGACTTCGTCTACATCGAGCACTCCGCCGGCGGGTTGTACCTCGACGACGTCAAGGACTTCAACATCTTCGTCGACTCGTGGGACAGGCTGCGCGGCGCCGCGCTGGAGCGGCAGGAGACCCGGCAGTTCCTCAAGGAGCTCGCGGAGGGTTACCGCGGCCAGATGCAGCAGCTCCAATAGGGCGAACGGCGGCGCGAATCCCTCGGCCGGTGAACAACTTTCGGTAGAGTGACTCTGTTGCGCCCCAGTTCACCGGAAGTGCCGCCCGAAGGGGACATCGTGGACCCCGACTTCCTCCCCGATGCCGTCGACCTCGACCGGCCGAACGTGGCGAGGATCTACGACTGGGCGCTCGGCGGCACCGCGAACTGGGCCGTCGACCGGCAGTACGGCGAGCAGGCCCTGCAGGTCTTCCCGCTGGCGAAGACGCTCGCACGGAGCAACCGCGCCTTCCTCGGCCGGGCCGTCCGCTACTGCGTTTCCCGGGGCATCACGCAGTTCCTCGACCTCGGGTCCGGCATCCCGACCGCGGGCAACGTCCACGAGGTGGCCGACGACCTCGCCGACGACAGCCGCTGCGTCTACGTCGACAACGAGCCGGTGGCCGTCGCGCACGGGCGGATCCTGCTCGACGAAGAGGGCGACCCCGAGCGGCACGCTGTGCTGCACGCCGACCTGCGCGACGCCGAGGAGGTCTGGGAAGCCGCGCTGGCCACCGGCGTGCTCGACCCGGAGCAGCCGATCTGCCTGCTCAGCGTGGCGGTGCTGCACTTCCTGCCGGACGTCACCGGTGTGCGCGAAGCGATCCGCGACTTCCGGACGCTGCTGGCCCCCGGATCGGCGTACGTGCTCTCGCACGCGACCGAATCCGGCGTCGGTGGCCAGGAGCTGGAGCAGAGCCGGCGGCTCGTCAAGCTGTCCGAACGGTCGAGCTCGCCCGCGGTGTGCCGGTCGCTCGACGAGATCGCCGGGTTCTTCGGTAACTTCGACGTCGTCGAGCCCGGGATCGTGCCTGTGGGAGAGTGGCGCCCCGAGCCCGGCGCCGCCACGGTCCCCCTCGCGAGCGTGGTCGGCGGTGTCGGCCGCAAGCCTGGAGGACGGAACGCATGACGACTCAGGATCCAGAAGCCCCGGAAGGCGTCGACCTCGAGCGGCCGAACGCGGCCCGCATCTACGACTGGTTCCTGGGCGGCAACGCCAACTGGGCCATCGACCGGCAGTTCGGCGAGCAGGCGGTCAAGACCTTCCCGATGATCAAGACCGTCGCCCGGGTCGGCCGCGACTTCCTCGGCCGCGGCGTCCGCTACCTGGCGCGTAACGGCATCGACCAGTTCCTCGACCTCGGCTCCGGCGTCCCGACGGTCGGCAACGTGCACGAGGTCGCGGCGGAGGTGAACCCGAACGCGCGGTGCGTCTACGTCGACAACGAGCCGGTCGCCGTGGCGCACTCGCAGGTGCTGCTGGAGAAGGAGGGCGTCGCCGACCGGCACGCGGTGCTGCAGGGCGACCTGCGCGACCCCGCCGACATCTGGAAGCGCGCGCTCGACACCGGCGTCCTCGACCCGAACCGGCCGATCGGCCTGATCATCGTCGGCGTCCTGTACTTCCTCGGTGAGGACGAGCCGGTGGCCCAGACCATCCAGAAGTACCTGTCGCTGCTGCCGTCCGGCTCGTACTTCCTGTCCTCGCACCTGACCACCGAAGGCCTCGACGCGCTGGCCGACCAAGACAGCCGCGCGTCGATCGTGGAGCAGTACAAGAAGTCGAGCACGCCGCTGCACCTGCGCAGCAAGGCGGAGTTCACCACCTTCTTCGAGGGCTTGGAGCTCGTCGAGCCGGGCATCGTGTACCTGCCGGAGTGGCACCCGGAGGAGATCGAGTCCCGGGCGACGAAGAAGCTCGCGAACGACCCGTCGTTCGTCGGCCACATCTGCGGCCTCGGCCGCAAACCGTGACGGCGGCCGCCTACGACGCCCTCGCCGTCCGGTACGCCGAGTTCTCCCTCGAGGTCTGGGACTCCTCGGCGCTGGACCGCGCGGCCTGGGCGGCGTTCGCGGACAGCGTGCGCGGCGCCGGGCCGGTGGCCGACCTCGGCTGCGGGCCCGGCCACGTCACGGCGCACCTGCGCGACCTCGGCCTGGACGTGTTCGGCGTCGACCTCACCCCGGCGATGGTCGAGCTGGCCCGCGCCCACGCGCCGGACCTCCGCTTCGAAGTCGGTTCGATGGCCGCGCTCGACATCCCAGACGCGTCCCTGGCGGGGATCCTGTCGTGGTACTCGATGATCCACACGCCGCCGGCGGAGGTCCCGGGCTACTTCGCCGAGTTCACCCGGACGTTGGCGCCCGGCGGTCACGTTCTGGTGGGGTGCTTCGAAGCCGAGGACGACGTGGTGACGCCGTTCGACCACGCGGTCACGACGGCGTACCGCTGGTCGCTGTCCGAGCTGGCGCGGCTGGCGGGCGCGGCGGGACTTGCCGAGGTGGGCCGGATCCACCGCGAGCCGGGCGAGCAGGAACGCTTCGGCCACGGCGCCCTCTTGCTGCGGAAACCGTAGCCGGGAAGGCAAAAGTCCGTGGATGTCACGTTGAGGGACTCTGAGTCCCTCAACGTGGGTTTCTCAGTAGCGCCCCTCGGTGCGCGCCGCGGGGCACGCTTCGCCTTCGCGACCAATGCCTGTTTTGGTGCGCTCGGTGCACCAAAACAGGCATTGGCGCATGGTCGTCGCCCGTTGTCCGGCGATGCGATGCCGTGAACGAGTCATGCACCCTGTCCGACGCCAGGGCTCCGGCAAAGTTGGTTCACCGGCAAGGTCGCGGCGGGCGCGTCGACAACGCCGGAAGGTGCGGGCGAGGGCTGCTTACTGCGGAAACCGTAGCCGCACAACGAGGAGAGCCCCGGTCCCAACAGGGAACCGGGGCTCTTTGTGGTGGTACGGCAGTTCAGGCGTTCAGGCGCGCGATCCCACCCGGCCGCGCAGGAGCGGGCTCAGGTCGATCGCGGCTTCCAGCGGCCGCGTCGTGCGGACGCCGTCGGAATAGCGCCGGCGCGGGAGTTCCTGGTCCGTCGCCCACGTCGTCGTCTTGCGCAGGGGCGCCTGGATCAGGCTGAAGCCGAAGCGGTTGCGCAGCTCGTTCCCGATTCCCTGGCGACCGCGGTGCTCTTCCTCCTCGCGGCGGAAGAGCGAGTTCAGCCGGACGGCCATCGTCTACACCCCCAGCTCTCGTCGCGGTGACCGGGTGCGTTCGCCGCCGGTCAGTCCGAGACAGGGTTCGCACGGCATGCCGGCCCCGGGGGCCAGCCATTCCACGTCGGCACGGGAAAGCGCTTCCCCGCACTTGGTCCGGACCAGCTGGCTCGTGCTCCGGGCGTCGTCCAGTCCGAAGACGTGGACCACCCGGCGGGCCTCGCCGGTGGTTCCCTTGGCGAGCCTGCCCACGATCAGCACGCTCGGTGGCGCGCTGTCCTCGACGATCACGCTGATCCTCCCCCATGAGGTCCGCTGTGGTGGGTTGGTCAGTCGTCGGCCAGTGGCCTGCGCCGATCTACCGCCTGCCGCATGCAGGAAGTCGTTCACCGACGCCGGTGCCCCGGCCGATGCGATTAATCCTACTCCTGGAATAATCTTTATGTCGAGGCCGGAGCTAGTTGATCACCCGCTTGGCCCTGCGCCGTACTCCATTGAGACACTGAGTAGCCGGGAGCGGGTACCTTCGACCCAGTCGCGGCCGCGCCCCCCATCGATCCACGGAGGTACGACCCATGGCGGATTATCCGTCGTTCGCGGATTACGATCCGAGCACGGCCGTGTCCCTGTTCGAAGAGGCTGCCTGGGAGAAGTCGTTCGCCAGTGAGCCCAACGGTGGCAGCTGCGTCGAGGTCAACCTGGGCTCCGAAGGCCGAATCGGGGTCCGGGACACCAAGCTCGCGACCAGCCCCGTCTTCGTGTTCGACACCGCCGAGTGGGAAGCGTTCCTGATCGCCGTCAAGGCCGGGCAGTTCGATCTGCCCGCCTGATCCCTCCCCCGTGGAGGTGATCATGATCACCCACCCGTGTACAGAAATGGCGAAGGCCCCCTTCCCCTCTGGGATGAAGGAGGCCCTCGCGACGGCGTGGATACGCTCGAACGCCGATTGTGAGCGGAATCTCACCCGATTGCCGGAAGCTCCCCACCGCGCAACCGGCTGCGGGTCCGGCGCCAGGCCACCACGACCAGCACCACGAGCCCGATCAACGGCAGTGTGCTGATCGCCCAGCTGACGCCCATCGGCGGTCCCGGCTGTTCCAGCACCGGCAGCGCCCGCAGGTCGCCGGTGCCGGACCCGGCGGGCCCGTTGACGGTGAAGCGGAACGTCCATTCGCCCGGCCGCGGCATCGAGCGGACGTCGAGGCCCCAGACGTCGCGCTTGCGCGGGTGGCGGACCAGCGGCTGGACGCGGTTCTTCCCGCCCTCCGGGTTGATCATCGTCAGCGTTCCCGACTTGTCCTCGATCCCGCCGTCGGGGATGAAGGTGAAGTCCAGTGACTGCTGGGCTTTCAGCGGCCAGGTGCTGAACCCGATCGTCATCGCGTACGGCCCGGCCTGCACGTGCTCGGTGTGCACGATGTTGACCGGCTCGTACGCGTTTGCCGGCGCCGCGGTGGCGAACAGCAGCCCGGCCACGGCGGCCAGGGCCAGGAGTGTCTTACGCATCAGCGGTTTCCCCCTTCTTCGCGGGCGCCAGCAGGCAGAGCATCCCGCCGAACCGCCACCCGGCGAACCCGCCGAGCAGCCCGAGCAGGCCGGCCAGGACGGCCGTCGTCGCCAGGTACCAGCCCGGCGGCAGGTGCGCGCCGGTGTAGAGCAGGGTGCGCTGCACCGGCAGGCTCAGTCCGAGCAGCAGCCCGGCGATCCCGCCGGCGAGCACGGACACCCGGCCGACGCGCGATCCGCGGCGTCGCCCGGCGAAGTAGATCAGCTCCATCAGCGCGGCCACCGGCAGCAGCGCCATCGGGGTCAGCGACGGCATCTGCGGCACCCCCGAGATCGCGTCGCGCAGCGGCAGGCCGACCAGGTCGGCGTACGCCACCGCCGCCCACGGTGAGAACCACCAGAAGACCGCCTGCACGGCCGCGACCATCGCCGCGGTGCCGACCGCCCCGCCCGGGCGCCGGAAGAAGCCCGCGCCGACCGCGACCAGCAGCACCGCCATCATCGAGCAGCCGACCGAGACGGCGTCGGCGTAGTCGTCCGGCACCTGCTGCAGCCCCAGCGCCAGCACCGGTCCGAACGTGAGCAGCACGGTCAGCGACGCCAGCGTGCCGATCCGGCCCCAGCGGTGCTCCCGCGCCGCGGCGAACACCGCGGTCGTGCCGATCAGCGACACCGTGATCGACAGCAGCAGCCCGATGTGCGGCGGCGAGTCGATCACCGCGTCGAAGCCGTAGAGCCCGTGCCACCACTGGTCCCACAGGCCGTACAGCAGGAACGTCGCCGCGCCCACACCGGAAACCAGATAACCCAGTGGTGCCGCGAACGTCTTGCCGAACACGTTGACCACGCGCCCGCCGACCCGCGGGTCGACCGGCCGCCCGGCCCGGCGCGCCGCCGTCGTCAGCAGCACGACGGCGAGGCTCGCCAGGCCGACGACCGCGCTGCCCGCGTACAGGAACAGGTGCGGCAGCGTGAAGAACGTGTCCGGCCCGACGTCGCTGTGCCACTGGATGTCCCAGGTCAGCCCGACCAGCGACAGCAGTGACCCCCCGAGCACGACGTTCGCGGGCAGCAAGCCCGTCCGCGCCTGTTTCGCGACCGCGGTCGTCCTGACCCCGGATGCGGTGAGATCCATTCCCCCGACCTCCTCCTTCTACTTGACCAACACGGGAAAAACGACTTGGGCGGGCCCGCCGGGGCCGCGCAAGGAGACGGTGATCTCCCACTGCCCGGCCATCGGCAGCCCGACGTCCGCGGCACGGAACCGGCCGGGCCCGTCCGGTCCGGCGGGCACGGCCGGGAACGCGTGGCCCATCTGCGCCATGACCGGCGCGACCGTGACGGCGTCGGGCGCGGGCCCGGTCACCGCCACCGCGAACGTGTTGCCGCCGATGCGCGGCTGGTCCGCGGAGAACTGGACCGTGTACGGCCCGGAAACCGCTTGCTGCGTGGTGGCTTTGGCGCTGCCGCTCGGCCACAGCAGCCAGGCGGCCCCGGCCACGACGACCAGCACGACCACGGTGATCAGCAACGTCGGGCGTTTCATCGGCCGGCTCCTGTCGTCGGGACGTCGACCACCGCGGGGATGGTGAGCACGCGGTAGCCGCGTTCGGCCTGCAGCCAGATCCGGTACCGGCCGGGCGTGGCGAAGGTGTAGGTGAAGCTGACGTCCGGGCCGTAGGCGGCGACGGTCTCGTCGGGCCGGTCGACCTGGCCGGCGACCGGCGGGGTCATGGCGTGGACGTGCGCCCAGGTGGGCGCCTTCGCGGCGGCCGCGCCGACGTCCGGCCCGGTGATCGGCCCGGCGACGATGAGGTGGCCGAGCATGCCCAGCCACGGCTGGAGGTCACCGGTCCGGAAGTGCGCGGTGACGGTGGTCGGCGTGCCGGGGGAGATCGTCAGCTCGACCGGGGTGCCGTCGACCGTCCGCGGTCCGGCGCCGGGTGGTTCGGGCGCCGGCGCGGCGGTGCCGCTCATGTCCACAGTGGACCGGGCGAGCTGGACCCCGCCGCCGCGCCGGACCAGTTCCGCGGCGACCGCGTACGTGCCCGCTTCCGGATCGGCGAGGCTGACGCGGTAGTCGCCGGGGCCGACGCGCACCGGGTGCAGGTGGCGCATCCGGCCGGACGGCGAAACCAGCACCAGGTGCACCAGCGCGTTGTCGTGGACGAGCAGGTCGTCGACCGGCAGGCCGGTCGCGCCGTCGGTGAGCGCGAGCCGCAGGCCGCCGGGCGCGGTGTGCACCGCGAGGTTCACCGGCGGCCGCGAGTAGTCCACTGTGGACAGCTGTGCGTTCGCGTACGGGTCGGTGACGTTGTCGAACGTCGGGTCGAGCTGGCTGCCGGGCGCGGGCGGCGGGGGAGTGCTCGCCGACAGCAGCGCGCCGGTGACCGCGACGGCGATCGCGGCGATCATCCCGCCCGCCGGGATCAGCGCGTACGCGGTCCGTTTCGCCCGCACTCCCACCACGAGCGCGATGAGCAGGAACGCGCCCGCGGCGACGAACCCGCCGTAGGTCGCCTTTTCCCACGGCGGCACCACGCGGGCGGGCACGAGGAACGGGATCGTCGCGGCCGGACCGGCGCCGTCGCTCAGCGAAAGCAGCCACGGGCCGGGTTTGTCGACTTGGAGATTCCCCGAGTACACACCCGGTTCGTCGCCCAGGACGACGTCGGCCTGCGACGACATCACACCGTCGGCCGCCGCGGTCAGGTGCAGCGTGCCGGGCGCGGTGCCCTGGTGGGTCACGACGTCGACCCGCAGCGGCGACGGCGTGACGTCGACCCGGCGGATGATCACGGTCAGCTCGCGCACGCCGAGTGTCTGCGCGACCTGGATGTCCGCGCCGGTCGGTGCGCCGTCGGCGTGCGCGGTCCCGCCGCCGAGCGCGATGCCCAGCACGGCCAGCAGAAGCAGCAGCGCGGCTTTCGATTTGGTCCCCATCGTGGTTCGAACCTAGCGACGGCGGCCGGTGGCGGGCGTCACGGCGGGGAGGGAACTCCGGTCCCCAGTCCGGGGGACCGGCGGCCCCGGGGATCTCAGGGGTTCAGGAATCCTCGCAGGTGGGCGACAACTTCCCCGGGCTGCTCCTCGGGCAGGAAATGGCCGCATTCGGCCAGGGCCCCGCCGGTGACGTCGGTTGCGTACTCCTGCCAGATCTCGAGGGTCGGCAGCGTGCCGAGCAGGCCGTTCGCGCCCCAGAGCGCGAGGAGCGGCTGGGTGATGCGCTTCCCGGCGGCGAAGTCGGCGTCGTCGAGTTCGGCGTCGTCCGGGAAGGACGCGCGGTAGTCGTCGAAGCCGGCCCGGAGCGCGCCGGGCTGGGAGAACGCGCGGACGTACTCGGCGACGGAGTCCGCGTCGAGGCCGTGACGCTGGTAGGTCCAGCGTTCGAAGAAGTACCCGAGGTAGGCCGCGATGTTCTGGCCGGCCAGGAGCTCCGGCAGGTCGGGCTGGAGGTGGAAGAGCCAGTGCCAGTAGGCCTTCGCAACACCGGCGTCGAGCCGCTGCCACATCGCGCGGGTGGGGGCGATGTCGAGGACGGCCAGGCGTTCGACCTGGTCCGGGCGGTCCAAGGCCCAGCGGTGGGCGACCCGGCCGCCGCGGTCGTGGCCGACAACGGCGACTTTCGGGAACCCCAGGTGGTCGGCCAGCGCGGCGACGTCGGCGGCCATCGTGCGCTTGTCGTAGCCGGACTTCGGTTTGTCGGTGCGGCCGTAACCACGCAGGTCGGGGGCGATGACGGTGTGCGTCCCGGCGAGCGGCTCGAGCACGTGGTGCCAGCAGTGCGACGTCTGCGGCCAGCCGTGGAGCAGGAACAGCGGCGGGCCGTCGCCGGCCGCGAGGTAGTGCATGCGGAGCCCGTTGACCGTGGCCATGTTCTCTAACCTGTTCATGGGGTTAGACGGTAGCGCTGCTTCTAACTGTCTTCAAGGGTTAGAATGTCGGCATGGAGTGGGTCTTCGACGGCGGACGGCCGTGCCTCGACCTCGTCAACACGCTGCGCAGCCGGCACGACGGGGGTGTGGAGCTGCTGACGGGCCCCGGCGCGCTGGCCGAGTGGCTGTCCCTCGCGGGGTTCACGACGGGCGAAGTGCCGGTGACGGCGGGGAACGTGCTGGCGGCGAAGGCGCTGCGGGAGGCCGTCAACCGGGTGCTGCTCGCCGTCGAGCGGCCCGACACGATGGACGTCGACCTGGTGAACAACGCGGCGGCTTCGGCCCCGGCGCCGCCCCCGCGCCTGGTGCTGACCGAAGACGGCCTGCGTCGCGAGGTCCCGGCGCCGAAAGACCCGGTGGCGACGGCGTTCGCGGCGCTGGCGGCGGACGCGATCGACCTGGCCACGAGCGACGCGGAGGTCCGCGTCTGCGCGGCCGACGACTGCGGGCTGCGGTTCTGCGACGCCTCGCCGCGGCGGAACCGGCAGTGGTGCTCGATGTCGCGGTGCGGGAACCGGGCCAAGGCCCGCGCCCACTACGCCCGGGTCAGCGGCCGCGACGACTGAGCACCGGACGCGCCGGTCAGCGGTCGTGAGTGTTCCGGACGGTTGGAACCGCCCGGAACACTCACGAGCCGTGCGCCGAGCCGGGGCCGTTGCCGCCTACCAGCCGTCGGTAGGCCTTCGGATGGGCGCGGAACCAGACGTTGAGCTTCCCGATCCAGCGCATGTGCGCCGTCCGCAGCCCGGCCGGGATCGGCGTCGCGAGAATCCTCACGGCAAAAGCGAACCGCGCGAACTTCCGCTGGTCATGGTCAGTCCACTGTAGATCGAGCCGGGCCCGGAGAGCGGGCGGCAAAGTGGCCCGGATCAAGAACAACTGCCCCCGGGCCTGGGCCCGGCGCAGCGGGTGCCACCACGAATCCGGCAGCCACGTCACCGGCTTCTGCACCGTCTGGATCGTCTCGAAGAGCGTGTCGATCGTCGGGTTCCCGGCGAACCCGGCCACCATCTTGTCGTAGTAGCACTCGAAAGCCGCCCAGTCCGGTGGCAGATCACGCTCACGCACCCCGAGCACCCGGCCGATGTCGCACATCTGCGCGTAGTACTCGTCCAGCTCCGATGTGGACAGTGACTTCCCGAAGAACCGTTGTGCGTCAACGGGAACCTTCACCAGAGTCGCGTGCACCCACGCGTACGCCTCCGGGTTCAACGCGCTGTACCGGCGTCCGTCCGAAGTGCCGGTGAACGAGCGGTGCAACGACCACAACCGCGAAGCTTCCACCTGGGCGCCGGCAGCACCGCCGTAGACGTAGATCGAGAGCGACGCGCCCGTCCGCATCAGCCGCGTCCACGGGTCCGACGTGTAGTCCGAGTGGTCGCGCACCCCCGCCGCGACAACCGGGTGCGCCACCTGTAGCACCAGCACCTGCCCCGCCAGCAGCGCGTCGCGGAAGTCCCCGAAGTACTTCCACGCCGCCGTGCCGCGGACGACCGGTGGTGCCATCAGGCCCCGCGGATCAGCATCATCAGCGGCTCGGCGACCGGGGTGTCGGTGTCGCCGGTGGCCAGCCGGCGCAGCTGCAGCCCGGCGATCAGCGCCACCGCCGGCCCGGCCAGCCGGCGCGGATCGGGCACGCCGAGGGCTTCGAGGATCGTCACGGCCAGCTCGTCGTACGCCGCGAAGCAGCGCGAAGACGCTTCGTGCAGGCCAGGGTCGCGCGCGGACTGGAGGTAGAGCTCGTGCGCGCCGAGCTCGTCGGCGCCGAACGGCAGCTGGGCGATCACGTGCTCGACGATCGACGCCGCCTGCTCGAGGCTCAGGCCGTCCGAGCGGTAACCGTCGACGATCGCGCCGAGCTTCGCCGTCTCCTGCTCGACGAACAGCAGCATCGCCTCGCGCAGCAACGCCGTCTGGCTGGGGAAGTGGTAGGTGAGCGTGCCGAGCGAAACCCCGGCGGCGGCCACGATCCGGCGGTTCGTCAGCCCGCCGACCCCGTGTTCGCCGACGACGGTCAGCGCGCCGCGCAGGATGGCGTCCCGGGTGCTTACCAGCTTGTCTCGGGATGCCGCTCCGGCCACCGTTCGACCTCTTCCAGTTGCGCGGCGAGGGAGATCAGCCGCTCCTCGGCGTGCGAGGGGCCGAGCAGCTGCGCGCCGAGCGGCAGCCCGCCGTCCGTCAGCCCGGCCGGGACGTTGACCCCCGGCCAGCCCAGCACGTTCCACGGCCAAGCGTACGGGCAGGCGGCGATCATGGCCTGGTCGGTCTCCCAGCCGGACAGCCCGTCGAACGTGCCGATCGGCGGCGGCGGGGTCGCGGTCGTCGGGGTCAGCAGGACGTCGACGCGGCCGAAGACCGAACCGATCCGCCGGTGCAGTCCCGGCTCGAGCGCGCGGGCGAGCCGCAGCGCGGGCCCGGCCAGCAGGCGGCCGTGGCCGGCGTTGCTGCGGGTGCGCGGGTCGAGCCCGGTGCGGTCGGGCACCCGCAGCGTCCAGTCGCGGACGCCGGTGAGCGAGCGGGGCAGGAACGTCAGCCCGATCAGCCCGTAGTCCGGCTCGACCTCGACGATCTCGTGGCCCAGCCCGGCGAGCGACTCGGCGAGGCGGCGCACGTTGGCCTCCACGACCGGGTCGAGCCGGGTCTTGGTGGCGGTGAACGGGATCCGCGTGGACAGCCCGATCCGGAGCCGGCCGGGTTCGCGCGTGGCGGCCGCCCGGAACGTGTTCGGTGTTCCGGCGGTCGCGTCGAGCAGCAGGGCCGCGTCCTCGACCGTGCGGGCGAGCGGGCCGAGCACGGTCAGGCCGTGGAACAGCTCACCGTCGGTCGGGATCCGGCCGCGCTGGGTCTTGATGCCCACGAGCCCGGTCCACGCGGCCGGGATGCGCACCGAACCGGCGCCGTCGGAACCGAGCGCGGCCGCGATGACCCCCGACGCCACCGCGGCCGCGCTCCCTCCCGAAGAACCCCCGGGCGTGTGGCCGGTGTGCCACGGGTTGCGCGTCACGCCGAAGGCCGGGCCCTCGGTGAACGGCCACTGGCCCAGTTCGGGGGTGTTCGTCTTTCCGATGATCACCGCACCGGCTTCGCGCAGCAGCGCGACGGCGGGCGCGTCGGCCGTCGCGCACGGGAACTCGCCGGCACAGCCGAACGCCGTGGGCAGGCCGGTGAGGTCGACGTCGTCCTTGATCGCGACCGGCACGCCGAGCAGGGGAGCGTGGTCCCCGGCGGCCCGCCGCCGGTCCGCTTCGGCGGCGTCGGCGCAGGCTTCGTCGTCGCGCAGGTAGCGGAAGGCGTTGAGCGTGGGCTGGCTCGCGTGCGCGCGCCCGAGCGCCGCCGCGGTGACCTCGGCCGAGGTGACCTCGCCCGCGGCGAGCTGCGCGGCCTGGGCGGTGAGGCTCGTGAAGTCGAGGCCCGTCTTCGGCGTCGCGGTCATGGCAGCCCCCGGGGGTTCTCGTTCGTTCGAACGAACGTTACCGGATACCGGCGGTCTCCGGCTACTCCCGATGAGTTTTCTTCACCCGGGCCGTCTACCCGGGCACCAGCAAAACGAAGGAGAACTCCATGGCCACGGTGCACACCGGCATGACCATGTCGCTGGACGGCTTTGTCGCCGACCGGCGGGGCGGCACAGCGCGGTTGTCCGACCCCGCCGCGTCGAACGGCAGCGAGTACATGGACGAGCTGATCCGCGAGACCGGCGCCGTCGTCCTGGGCCGGCGGACGTTCGCGATGGCCGAGGACCCGGACTGGTACGCCGGCAACTACGAGTTCCAGGTCCCGATCTTCGTCGTCACGCACACGCCGCCGCCGGTCGTGCCGAAGCACGACGAGAACCTGACCTTCACCTTCGTGACCGACGGCATCACTTCGGCGGTCGCGCAGGCGAAGGCGGCCGCCGGGGAGCGCGCCGTCAAGGCGATCGGCGCCAGCGTCGTCCGGCAGGTCCTGCGGGCCGGGCTCGCCGACGAACTGCACGTCGACGTCGCGCCGGTGCTGCTCGGCGCCGGGCTGCGGCTGTTCGACGACCCGGACCTCGAGGACGTCACCCTCGAGAAGATCGACGCACGGGACGTCGGGAGGTTCACGGCCCTCCGCTTCCGGGTCCGTAACCCCCTATAGTGGTTAGAAAGCCGAGCCTGGAGGGCCGATGACGTTCGACTTCGCCGGATTCCCCGACGCCGCACTCGCCGCGATCCCGCGCGTCGACCTGGGCGGCTGGCCGACACCGCTGCACGAAGCGCCGCGGCTCGGCGCGACCCTGGGCCTGCCGAACCTGCTGCTCAAACGCGACGACGTGCACCCGCTCGGCGCCGGCGGCAACAAGCTCCGCAAGCTCGAGTACCACCTCGGCGCGGCCCTCGAAGCCGGCGCGGACACGGTGATCACCTTCGGCGCCCTGCAGACGAACCACGGCCGTCAGACGGCTGCGGCGTGCGCGAAGCTCGGGCTGCGCTGCGAACTCGTGCTCACCGCGAAGGTCCCGCGTGACGGCGACGCGTACGAGCGCGGCGGCAACGTCTCGCTGGACAAGCTGTTCGGCGCGAACGTCCACGTCTGCGCCGACGGCGAAGAGACCGGCCGCACCTACGACCGCCTGGTCGCCGAAGCCGCCGAAGAGGGCCGGAAGGTCGCGACGATCCCGGTCGGCGGCTCGAACGACCTGGGTGCGCTCGGCTACGTCCGCGCGACCTACGAACTCGCGAAGCAGCTTGAAGAACGCGGCATCACCCGCGCCCACCTCGTCGTCCCGCACGCCAGCGGTGGCACGGCGGCCGGGGTGGTGCTGGCCGCCGGGCTGCTCGGCGGCCTCGGCGTCGGCGTCGCCTGCGTCAGCCACCCGCTCGACGAGGCCACCGAGAACCTGCGCGAACTCACTGCCGGCGCGGCGAAGCTGCTCGGTGTCGAGCCGCCGTCGCTGGACCACGTCCGGCTGGGCGACTCCACACTCGGCCCCGGTTACGGCATCCCGACCGACGCGGTCTGGGCCGCGCTACGCCTCTTCGGCAGCACCGAGGGTGTCGTGCTCGACCCGGTCTACACCGGCAAGGTGGCCGCCGCGCTGGTCGAATGGGCGGGCCACTTCGCGCCGGACGACCACGTGGTGTTCCTGCACACCGGCGGAATGCCCGGCCTGTACGGCTACGGCCCCGAATTCGCGGCGGCCGTCGAAGGCTGACTCCAGCCGGGTCGCCACCCGCAGCAGGCTGAACAGCAGCACGACGTCGGCGAGCAGCAGCACCCGTTGCGTGACGCCGATCGGCAGCATGTCCGAGACCTCGGGGAACGGCTCGATGCCGGCTTCGCTGAGCCGCACGAACACGAAGCTCAGGGCGAAGAAGGCGAAGGCGACCGCGGTCAGCCGGATCGCGCGGACGACCAGCACCCGCTCCGGCCGTCCCTTCAGCGGTTCCAGCAGCGAGATCGCCGCGCCGGGCAGGCTGAGGAACGCGACCAGGCACGCGTAGAGGTGGATCTCGCCGCTCACCGGGTCCGGCGCCGCCGGGTAGCTCGCCGGGAACACCGCGGCGGCGGCCATCCCGAGCGACCACAGCACGAGCAGCAGCGGGGTCGTCCGGGACAGCGGCACGCCGGCGACCTGCAGCGCGCCGAGGATCGCCAGCGAGCCGATGGCCAGTGAGAGCACGCTCGCGGCGAGCATGCCTTCACCGCGGTCGGTCACGGTGTAGCTCGACAACGTGTCGTACACCGGATCGTGCGAACTGATGATGTGCAGCACCACGGCCGTGAACAGCCCCCAGCCGATCGCGCCCAGTGCCACGAGCCGCCACGGTCTCGTGCGCTTCCCCTGCTCCGTCCCCATGGCGTCCAGGTTCCTCGCCCGAGGGGATCGTCGTGATCAGGGAAGACCCTGAATTCCCCCGGAACAGGCGGCGAAGTCGACGAGGACGAGCGCCTGGTCGTCGTGCCGCTTCGGCCGCGGCCAGCGTTCGCCGTCCGGGTCCTGCTTCTCCGCGGTGCGCACGGCGTCGAGCACCGCGTCCGGCCCGTCGGCGCGGGTGGTGGCCAGGACTTCCCGCCAGTCGAACAGCGCGTACTGGTCGACGCCGATGGAGACGCCGTCACTGGCGAGCAGGACGGCGTCGACGTCGGCCCGCGGCCAGCTGCGCTTCACGGCGTGCGCGGCGGCGCCCGGATCGGCTTCGGCGACCCAGAAGCCGTCGTGGGCGTTGCGCCGGCGCCGGACGTCCGCGCCGGTCTGGAGCATCCCGCGCCGCCGCAGCCCGGCGAGCCGGTCGTCGGAGACGACGTCGACCCCGAAGCCGCCGAAACCGACTACCGGGCTGTCGGCCAGCACGAGCGTGTCGACGCGGTCTTCGTGCCACCGCACGGCGGCGACGGTGCTCGACGGCGAGCGTTGCGGCCGGAGCTCGTTTTCCGTCGTCACGGCGGCGATCGCGGTGGTGAGGACGTCGGTGAGGTCGGCTTCGGGCGTCGCGCGGAGGTCGTCGGCGAGCCGCCGCGCGAGCCGTTCCGCGTACCAGCCGCCCGGGGGCAGGGAGGGGTCCGACGAAGTGGCGCCGTCGAGGAGCAGAACCGCGTTGTCCAGCACGACGACGTGGTCTTCGGTCGGGCGGGGGTGGCCGTCGGCGCCCACCCCGGCCCGCTCGGCGAACACGATCTCGGGCATGGGCCCGACTGTACGTCGGCGGTTCGGCGGCCACGCGGTGAACGCGGTCGTCAACCGAAGTTGACAGACCCCTGGATGTCAACGTAGGTTGACAGGCATGACGGAAGCGACGGACCTGGCCGCCCGGGCCGGCGACCGCGATCCCCGGGTGGGACTGCGTGCGGTCGCCGCGCTCCGGCGGCTCTTGGAACAACTGGAGGCCGTGCAGGTGCGCAGTGCGCGGATGCACGGCTGGTCGTGGCAGGAGATCGCCGCCGAGCTGGGGGTCAGCCGGCAGGCCGTGCACAAGAAGTACGGGAGGCACTGATGTTCGAGAGGTTCACCGCCGACGCGCGGCTGGCCGTGGTCGAGGCGCAGATCGTGGCGCGGGAGTCCGGGTCGGTGGAGATCAGCCCGGCGCACCTGCTCGCCGGGCTGGTCAAGACCGGCGTCCCGTTGCTCACCGAGCTGGGTGTCTCCACCGAGGACGTCGCGGCGGAGCTGGCGCGCACCCGGCGCCGCGGCGGGGTCAGTGACGCCGACGCCGAGGCGCTCACCGAGTTCGGCATCAACGTCGAGCAGATCGTGGAACGCGTCGAGGAAACCCACGGCGCGGGCGCCCTCGCCGGCCGGCTCGGGCCGGCCAAGCGCGGGCACATCCCCTTCACGAGCCAGTCCAAGAAGACGCTCGAGCTGAGCCTGAAGGAAGCCGTCCGGCTGGGGGACAAGCACCTCGGGCAGGAGCACATCCTGCTGGCGCTGGCCCAGCAGCGCGGCACCGACGACGTCCTCGCCCGCCGCGGCGCGGACTACGTGACGCTGCGGCGGGTCGTGCAGCAGCGCAAGGCGGGTTAGTGCGCCTGCTTTTCGCGCCACGCGGTCAACGGCAGCAGCGCCTGGGTGAGCGGGCCGATGGCGAGGGCGTAGAGCACGGTGCCGATCCCGGCGGTCCCGCCGAGCAGGAAGCCCACCGCGACCACGGTGACCTCGATGCCGGTGCGCACCAGCCGGACCGACCAGCCGGTGCGCCCGGCCAGCCCGGTCATCAGGCCGTCGCGGGGGCCGGGGCCGAGCCGCGCGCCGACGTAGGTGGCGGTCGCGACGCCGTTCAGCACGATCCCGCCGGCCAGTAGCGCGATCTGCCAGCCGAGGTCGTGCTGGTCCGGCAGCACCGCGCGGACCGCGTCGACCATCACCGAGATGACGACGACGTTCGCGATGGTGCCGATCCCGGGCCGCTGGCGCAGCGGGATCCACAGCAGGAGCACCACGACCGAGATCAGGCCGGTCACCGTGCCGAACGTCAGGCCGGTGTGCTTCAGGACGCCTTCGGCCAGCACGCTCCACGGCTCGAGGCCGAGGCCGGCCCGGGTCACGAAGGCCACGCTGGCGCCGTAGAGGGCGAGGCCGGCCAGCAGCTGGACGCTGCGGCGGGCGGGGTCACGGGAGATCCGGACGGGCCGGAGATCGATCTGAGCCACACCTGCACTATCCGCCGCAAGTGGCCTTGTAAACCATAGCCAATTCCAGGATATTGGTCTTATGGAAGCCGCTGTCCCACTGGGTGGACGCATCTCTGGTCCTCGACTGGCCGTCATGCTGGGCTCATGGCGCCAAGGCTCACGGCAGGGCGCGGCCGACCTGGCCGCGGCCATCGAGCTGCAGGTGCTCGACGGCCAGCTCCCGCTCGGCACCCGGCTGCCCGCCGAGCGCGAGCTGGCCGACGCGCTCGGCGTCAGCCGGACGCTCATCGGTGCGGCCCTGGACCGGTTGCGGGAGAACGGGTTCGTCGCCAGCCGCCGCGGCGCGGGGTCGTGGATCGCCGCGCCCGGACGGCGTCGCCGCGGCCCGCTCGCCCCGGCCGGCGGCGGCTCGATCGACTTCACCCACGCCTCCTCGCCGGCCATCCCGGGCACGGCCGCGGCGGTCGACGCGGCCCGCGCCGGGCTCGCCGACCACCTCGGGGACCACGGCTACCAGGAGCGCGGGCTGCTCGGGCTGCGGGAGAAGATCGCCCGGCGCTACACCGAGCGCGGCCTGCCGACAACACCCGCGCAGGTGATGGTCACCAACGGCGCGCACCACGCGTTCGTCCTGGTCCTGCGGATGCTCTCGGGCCCCGGCGACCGGGTCCTGGTGGAGCAGCCGACCTACCCGAACGCCCTCGAGGCGATCCGCGCGGCGCACGCCATCCCGGTGCCGGTCGCGCTCGACCCGACCGGCGAGCGCGGCTGGGACATCGCCGGCGTCGACGCGGCGCTGCGCCAGACGTCACCGCGGTTCGCCTACCTCGTGGTCGACTTCCAGAACCCGACCGGCCTGCGCCTGGACGCCGAAGGCCGCGAACGGCTCGGCGCGGTGCTCGCGCGGGCCCGGACGCCGGTCGTCGTGGACGAGACGCTCGTCGAGCTGGACCTGGAAGGCGACCCGCTCGACGGGCCGCCGCCGCTCGCCGCGTTCGCGGGTGACCTGGCGATCTGCGTGGGCTCGGCGTCGAAGACGCACTGGGGCGGGCTGCGGCTCGGCTGGATCCGCGCGTCGGAGGACCTGCTCGGCCGCCTGGTTTCGGCGCGCTACGCCGTCGACCTGGGCTCACCGGTGTTCGAACAGCTCGTGCTGACCGAGCTGCTGGCCGACGGGACCGCACTGGTCCGCCGCCGCGAGGAACTGCGTGGTTACCGCGACGCCCTCGCCGGCGCGGTGGGCCGGCACCTCCCGGACTGGACGTTCACGCTGCCGAAGGGTGGCCTGTCGTTGTGGTGCCGGATGCCGGAGCCGGTGAGCTCACGCCTCGCGGTCGCGGCGGCGAGCCACGGCGTCCAGGTGGCACCGGGCTCGCGCTTCGGGGTCCACGGCGGCCTGGAGCGCTGGATCCGGCTGCCGTTCTCGCTGCCGCCGGACACGATGGACGAGGCGGTCCGCCGGCTGAGCGCCGCGGCGGTTTCGGTCAGCGGAACCCCGGAGTCGCTCGCCGCGCCGATCGCCTGAGGCACAAAAAACGAACCGGTGCGCTGGATGCGAGCCTGCTCCCAGGGATGGGCGGCGTTCGGGTGCATCCAGCGCACCGGTTCGTTGTGTCACACCCCCGCTCACGGACGTGACCCCGTTCGCGGGTAACCGCTGGCTTCCCGGCACAGCCCCTCGACGTGCCGGGAAGCCGGCGGTTCAGGCGTGCTCTCGGTACTGCGAGTCCTCGCTCGGCGCGGTGAGCAAGGGCTCCCGGAGCTCGCCCGGTGTGGGTCCCGGCGTCGCGGGGGCAGCGCGACGCCGGGACCGGGATCCGACCCGGCCGGGCGCGGTCGGCCGGTCGGAAAGACTGGGGTTTCGCATGGGATTCCGCCCCTGGGGTACGTCGGACGCGCGGACGCGTCACGAGACGTGAAAGAGCCACGGATTGCGTACTGGTGCAGGGGATTCGTCACGCGTCATCGGCGCGGACGTGCGTCTAGTTGATCTTGTTTTGGACGCAGTTCTCCCCGGCTGCCCGGGATCGGGTCAGTCGGGGGAGGTGGTGGGCAGGGCGGCTTCCCTGCCCGCGCCGTCGACCTCGTGGTCGCGGCTGACGCCGATGAGCTTCAGCTGGGTGGTGGTGGCGTGGTCGGTGTGGACGGCGAACGGGTGGCGGGCGCCACCGGGGCCGTCGTGACCGGGAGCGGCGGTCGGGGCCGGCGCGCTCGGCGCGCTGGTGCCGCCGGGCAGGCCGGGGGTGGAGTCGCCGCCACCGCCGTTGCGAGCGTGGACGCCGGAGTCACGCGGCTGCGGCTGCTCCTGCGTCGCCGGGAGGCTGTGCTGCCGCTCGATGAAGCGCACGACCACGACCCGGCCGGTCGTCTGCTGCTGGGTGACCGCCGCGGCCACCGTGCCCGGCACGGTCTGGGTGACGGCGGCGGTGGTGGTCGTCGCCTCGGTGGTGGTGCCGCCGAGCAGGCCCGGCACGATCGCCGTGACGCCGCCGGAGTTCGAGCCGGTGCCCAGCACCGGGGCCAGGATGTCGTCGAGGGGGAGCACGACCGGCGCGTCCGGGTTGTTCGCGGGCGGCTGGGTGAGCGGCGCGAGCACGGTGTGGGACAGCGTCGTCGTGACCGCGCCGACCGTGCTGGTGACCGTGTTCAGCGTGCCGCCGACCACGTTGAGGACCCCGCCGACGAGCCCGCCGAGCAGGCCGCCGCCGGACGAAGTCGTCTTCGCGGCGGGCGTCTCGGTCGCCGGCTCTTCGGTTTCCGAAGCGGACTGGACGGATGTCGACTGGAGGGACTCGGTGGTCTGCTTCGCCGCGGTCTGCTGCTCGACGACCGGCGTCTCGTCGGTCTTCGTGTCGGCGACCGAGGTTTCGGCGACCGGGGTTTCGTCGGTCTGCTTCGCCGCTTCGTCACCGGTCTCCGGCTGCTGCGCGCACGTGGCGGCGCCGGTTTCGCGGTGGTGGCCCCGGTGGTGCCTGCCGTGGGTGAACGGCTTCGCGGCGGAGTGGCCGGTGCTCTGGTCCACAGTGGAGACTGCGGGGGCGCCGGGGCAGCTCGCGGTTTCGGCGGCCGACGCGGTGCTCCCGGACAGCGCGGCGGTGAGCAGCCAGCCCGCCAGGGTCAGGCCGCCGGCGACCAGGATCTTGGCGGCCGGCCGGTGCAGCGGAGCGGCCCACGGGCGTGGGGCGCGCCCGCGCGCGTGCGGGGTTTCACCCTCGGTGAGCGTAGGCCGCGTGGGGGCGCCGCGGCGCGCAATCGCCGTGCTGCTCACCGCCACCACCACCGTCCGCGCCTGAAACTCTCGCGATGCACGCTCGAGACTGTTGAATCTGGGGTCTTTCTCCGGCCAGGTCGCAGATCCCCCCGGGGCTGCACTCTTTCTAGCACCGCTCGGGAGTCTTTCATCTCTCCCGCCCCGGATCCAGCCCGTAAGGCGGAACGGCCCTACCGGGCAAGGTATCTGCGGCCGACAAGTTGATCACTCTCAGTGCCGTTCGGGTGCTCGGCTGCGACCATTCGGACCAGTTCTGCAACTTGCACATTTTGCGGTTGACCTGATGTTTCCGGCATCCCGATGGCTTTCCGTGCCGGTTCGTACGCGCTGGGTGCTCGTGGACCGGTTCCGGCCGGACGATCGGAAAGTCGTCCGGGATGGGGGACGACGGCTGCGCCGAACGGGTTTGCGCGCCGGCGCCGACGGTCCCGTGCCGGGTCCACGGTGGACAGTCGGACCCGGCTGACGCGGAAGTGCCGTGGCGCGAAATGTTCCGTCCGCGGCTCCGGTCCGTGATCGCGCGCCGCCGATCGGCGCCGTCACACCGCGAGCGTCCGCCAGGCGAGCGCGGGAGCCGGGGCACTCCGGCGCTCGCGCGGTCACTCCCGCTCGATCGCGGAGCGTGACGGCGCATTGGGGCAATCGGTGGACGCGCCGGTTGAGCGCCGCCGACGCCGGACGCCCGTCCGCCGGGCCTCGCGTCGGTGACGGCCGCGCGTGTCGTCCGTCTCCGTCGGCGCGCTTCGGATGCCTTCGGGCGGCCGCGCGGAGACGTCCGCCCTTTACCGCGTCGTCAGACGAGTTTGCGCAATCGGGTGATGGCCTCGTCGATGACCTCATTGCGCTTGCAGAACGCGAAACGCAAGAGGTGTTTCCACTCGTCCGGGTGATCGGTGAACACCTTCACCGGCACCGCGGCGACACCCACCCGGCCGGGCAGCTCCCACGCCAGATCGGCGGCGTCGGCGAAGCCCAGCGGCCGCACGTCGACGCAGACGAAGTACGTCCCCGCGGTCGGCCGCACGGCGAACCCGGCGTCGGCGAGCCCGGCCGACAGCCGGTCGCGCTTCTCCTGCAGGCTGTCGCGCAGGCCGTCGACCCAGGGCAGCTCGTGGTCGAGCGCGTACGCGACGGCCGGCTGCAGCGGCCCGCCGGACACGAAGGTGATGAACTGCTTCGCCGCCTTCACGGCCGCGACCAGCTCCGGCGTCGAGCAGACCCAGCCGATCTTCCAGCCGGTGCAGTTGAACGACTTCCCGGCGCTGGAGATGCTCACCGTCCGCGGCCGCATGCCGGGCAGCGTGACCAGCGGGACGTGCTCGGTGTCGTCGAACACGAGGTGCTCGTAGACCTCGTCGCAGATCGCGATCAGGTCGTGCTCGACGCAGAGCGCCGCCAGCGCCTCCAGCTCGGCGCGGGTGAACACCGTGCCGGTCGGGTTGTGCGGCGAGTTGACCAGGATCGCCCGCGTCCGCGGGGTGACGGCGGCGCGCAGCCCCTCGACGTCGAGGCCGAACCGGCCGTCCTCGCCCTCCACCAGCCCGACGACCCGGCGTTCCGCGCCCGCCATCGCGACCGCGGCGGCGTAGGAGTCGTAGTAGGGCTCGATGACGATGACCTCGTCGCCGGGCTCGGTCAGCGCCAGCAACGCTGCCGCAATGGCTTCGGTGGCTCCCGTGGTGACCAGGATCTCCGTGTCCGGGTCGTACTCGGTGCCGTACCGCAGCCGGTGCCGCGCGATCGCCGCGCGCAGCTCGGAGCGGCCGGGCCCCGGCGGGTACTGGTTCGCGCCGCCGAACAGCGCGTTCTTGGCCGCGTCGAGCATGCCGGCCGGGCCGTCGGTGTCCGGGAAGCCCTGGCCGAGGTTGACCGCGTCGTGCTTGACCGCCAGCGCGGTCATCTCCGCGAAGATGGTCGAGGTGAACGGCCGGAGGCGGGGGACGAGAGCAGGTTCGCGCACGATCAGCCATCCTCACGGACAATGGGGATGTGGAGCAACTGACCCCCGCCAAGGTGACCCCGGCCGATCCGCCGGGCGGCGCAGCCGGTGAAGCGGAAAAGCGGCGCGCGCTGCGCAAGATGAAGCTGGTCGCGCTGTCTTTCCTGGTCGGCGCGACCGTCGTGTTCCTGCTGACGAGCTGGGCGCAGTCGGCCGGCTGGCCGGGCTGGGTCGGCTACGTGCGGGCCGCCGCCGAGGCCGGCATGGTCGGCGCGCTGGCGGACTGGTTCGCCGTCACCGCGCTCTTCCGGCACCCGCTCGGCCTGAAGATCCCGCACACGGCGATCATCCCGAACAAGAAGGACGCGCTGGGCAACAGCCTCGGCGAGTTCGTCGGGTCCAACTTCCTCTCCGAGGAGGTCATCCGCGACAAGCTCAAGCGGGTCGAGATCGCTCGCCGGCTGGGCGGCTGGCTCGCGCAGGAGGAGAACGCCGAGCGCGTGACGTCCGAGCTGGCCACGGTCGTCCGCGCCGCGGTGAAGGTGCTCCGCGACGAGGACGTCCAGGCGATCATGGAGCAGGCCGTCGCGCGCCGGATCATCGACAAGCCGTGGGGCCCGCCGCTGGGCAAGATCCTGCAGGGCGTCTTCGCCGACGGCGCGCACCACAAGCTCGTGGACCTGATGTGCGACCAGGCCTACGAGTGGGTCCGCGACAACCACACGACGATGCTGCGCGTGGTGTCCGACCGGGCGCCGAGCTGGTCGCCGAAGTTCGTCGACGAGATGCTCGCGGACAAGGTCTACGGCGAGGTGCTGTCGTTCGCGTGGGCGGTCAAGACCGACGTCAACCACCCGATGCGGCTCGCGCTGGACAAGTTCCTCGGCGAGTTCGCCCAGGACCTGCAGACCAACCCGGACGTGATGGCCCGCGCCGAGCAGGTGAAGGGCCAGATCGTGCACCACGAGGAGGTCCAGCGCCTGATCGGCTCGGCGTGGAGCACGGCGAAGGAGATGCTCCTGACAGCGGCGGAGGACCCGTCGAGCGAGCTGCGCCGGCGAGTGCGGCTCGGGCTGATGTCACTGGGCTCGCGGCTCGTCTCGGACGACCAGCTGCGTTCGAAGGCCGACGGCTGGGTCGAGGGCGCCGCGGCGTACCTGGTGAAGAACTACTCGAGCGAGATCACCACGGTCATCACCGACACGGTGGAGCGCTGGGACGCCGAGGAGACGTCCCGCAAGATCGAGCTCCAGGTGGGCCGCGACCTGCAGTTCATCCGCATCAACGGCACGGTCGTGGGCGCGCTCGCCGGCCTCGTCATCTACGCGGTGGCGGAGCTGCTGTTCTGACGGACGAGTCGTATACCACACGTGGGGGACCTTCAAACCAGTTGTCCACAGGAAGCTGAGTTATCCCCCGGGTTATCCACAGGTTTTCACGGTGATGGCCTAATGACTGTCCACAACGTGTGGGGGTGGGGCCGGTGGGGGCGTGGATATGTGGTGCCGGGTCACCGAGTTGTCCACAGCTGATCGAGCGTCCGCCGCTCGGATGAGACCCAGGCTCCGCCCCCGCGCGTGCCGGGATGGACGACACGCGTGCCGGGATGGACGACACGGCGCGACCTGCCCCGGCTCATCGTGTCGTCCGGCTGCGTACGCGTGTCGTCCGCCTGGGGACGCGTGTCGTCCGGTGCGGGTCAGCCGGTTGCGGCTCGGGCGCGCCAGCCGCGGGCCTTCTCGCGATTTCCGCACACCCGCATCGAGCACCACGTGCGTGAGCGGTTGCGGGACTCGTCGTAGAACGCCCAGAGGCACGTGTCGGCCGGGCAGATCTTCAGCCGGATCCAGTCGCCGCGGACGACCAGGCGGGCGCAGGCCGCGAACACCGCTCCGATGACGTCCTCCGCGACGAGCGCCGGTCCGTCGTCGGTGAGGGAGATGCGTGTTCCGACGTCGAGGCTGCCGCCGGGCAGGCGGGGGTCGCCGATCGCGGCGCGCAGGGCGTCTCGCGCCGCGCGGGCTTCGGTTGCCGGATTGGCCCGCAGGCCGTGCCCGGCCGCCCACTCGCGCCACCGCCGGGGATCTTCGAGCAGGTCAGTGCCCTCTTCGACGTTGACCGTGTTGAGGAACTCCACGACGAGGGTGGCGTCGGTGTGCACGCCTCAAGTGTACGGCGGCAGGCGGTTGCCTCCGCGTGCACTAACCCACATAATCGGTTCGCTGGTTACTCGCGATCGAAGGGAGCGACGATGAGTGCGGTACCGACGCTGGGCGTGGTGGCCCTGGACTGCCCCGACCCGGTGGCGCTGGCCGGGTTCTACCGGGCGGTGCTGGAGTGGGACGCGCCCGAGGTCGCCGACGACGGGCACTGGGTGACGCTGGCCAACCCCGCCGGCGGCGCGGGCATCGCGTTCCAGCGGGTGCCCGACTACCGGCCGCCGGCGTGGCCGTCGGCGGAGAACCCGCAGCAGATGCACCTGGATTTCGAGGTGACGGACATGGAAGCGGCGCACGAGCGCGTGCTCGGTCTCGGGGCGAAACTGCTGGACGACGGGCCCGAGACGTTCCGCGTCTACGCCGATCCGGTGGGGCACCCGTTCTGCCTCTGCGCCTGCTGAGTCGTTTATGCGTAGGCTCTGATGTGTGATTTGTCCGAAGTGTCAGAACCAAATGCGGACTGTGGACAAGAACGGCGTCCACATCGACCAGTGCGAGGGCTGCCGCGGGATCTTCCTGGACCGCGGTGAGCTCGAAGCCATCGCCGGTGCGGAGAGCTCGTTCTACGGGCAGCAGCCTCCGCCTTACCAGGGCGGCCCGGTGCACCACGGCCGATCCGACTCGCCACGCCCCTACCGCGGCGGCGGTTACCCGGACTCGCCGAAGGGCTACCGGGGCGGCGGGTACGCGGATTCGCCCAAGGGCTACCGCGGCGGTGGGTACTCGGATTCCCCGCGGCCCTACGGGCACGGGGGCCAGGGCCACCGCAAGCGCGGCTTCCTCGAGAACCTCTTCGACTGAGGTGGGGCTCGACCTGCGGATCTGCCCGTCGTGCGGCGACCGGGCGGACCGCCCGGTCGTCTCCGGCGAGTCGATCCACTGCACCCGCTGCGGGCACCGGTGGCCGTTCCGGCGGCTGCCGCTGTTCGCCCTGACCGGCCCGAGCGGCGCCGGCAAGTCGACGCTCGGGCCGTTGCTGGCGGCGCGGTTCGCCGGTGACGTCGTTGTGCTGGAGCAGGATGTCCTCTGGACGGGCGCCCTGCGTGACGACGTCGCGGCGTTCCGCGCGGTCTGGCTCCGGATGGCGGCGATGCTGCACCAGAACGGCCGCCCGGTCGTGCTGTGCGGCACGGTCGCGCCGCCGGAGTTCGAGCCGCTGCCGGAGCGCGCGTTCTTCAGCGACGTCCACTACCTGGCGCTGGTCGGCACCCCGGAGTCGCTGCGCAAGCGCTTGCGGGCCCGCCCGGCCTGGCGCGAGTGGGACGAGCCGCGGATCGAGGAGATGCTGGAGTTCAACGACTGGCTCCAGAAGTCGGCGTCGGAGCTGGGCGTCGACCTCTTCGACACGACGGAGGTCTCGGCCGAGGCCACCGCCGACCACGTCGAGAAGTGGATCCGCGCGCGGCTGCCTTAGCCGAGCGGCCAGGTGCGGCCGTCCGGGACGTCGAGCCAGAACTCCTGCCGCTGCCCGGTCACCGTGACGCCGAACCGGTCGCGTTCCGGCTTGCCCAGCTCGCACCACTCGACGTAAGCCGCCTCGGCGAGCTCCCACAGCGCCCGCGGCCCGCCTTGCGCGACCTCGTCCGCGCCACCGCGCTTGCGGTGGCGGACCCACGAACCGTCCTCGTGCACCAGCGCGACGGTCGGCGTCTCGTCGTCGGTGCCGTCGCGGACCGGCCGGACGCCGGGCAGCGCCAACCCGGCGAAGAACTCGAACTGCTTGCGCGGCTGGAGCACCGTCGACATCGCCAGCCGCGTCTGCTCCCAGTCGTCGCGCGACGGCATCGGCAGCGGCTCGGCGTCCGCCAGCCGGTGCGCGCGAAGCGGCATGAAGCGGCCGTCGCGCGCGAGGACGTGGCCCTTGCCGGTGCCGTCCTCGCCGGCGACGAGCCGGACGAGCCCGGCGCCGATCGGCCGGTTCAACGTCGTCACGATCAACCCGCCCGGCGTCGTCTGCGCCAGCCAGGCCGGCGGGATCGAAGACACCGAAGCGGTGCACAGCACCCGGTCGAAGAGCGTGCCGGCCGGGAAGCCGAGCGCGCCGTCGCCCACCGCGCACGCCGGGCGGTAACCCGCCACGGCCAGCCGTTCGCGCGCCTGCTCGACGAGCGCCGGATCGATGTCCACTGTGGACACCTGGCCGGCGCCGCAGCGGTGGCTCAGCAGGGCGGCGTTGTACCCGGTGCCGGTGCCGATCTCGAGCACCCGGTGCCCGTCCCGCACCCGCAGCTCCTCGAGCATGATCGCCATGATCGAGGGCATGCTCGACGAGCTCGTCGGTGTGCCCGGCACCGGGCCGTCGCGCCGGGCGAGCTCCCAGCGGTCCGGGTCGTCGTCGAGCTGCGTCACCAGCACGTCGCGGGAGTACACGGTCTCCAGCCAGCCCGGGTCGCCGCGGTCGACCGCCGCCCACAGCCCGCCCGCCGGCGCGAAGAAGCGCGGCAGGAAGACGTGGCGGGGTACCGCGCGGAAGGCGGCGATCCACTCCGGGTCGTGCAGGACGTCCTCGTCGAGCAAGTGCTCGACGAGGCGTCGCCGCAGCCGGGCCGAGCGCGTCATGCGCCCACGTTAGCGGGTGAGCACCATCACGCCCGATAGTTGCAAGCAGAGTGCTTGCAATAGCTAGCACGTCGGCGTAGCGTCGTTGGTGTCGCGAGGAGGTGACCGGATGGCAGAAACCGGTGGGACGCAGCCAGGATCAGGCAGTCCCATGGAGAAGGTCGCGGACATCGCTTCCGACATCGGCGAGTACATCCGCCAGCAGCGCAACACCGCGAAGATCTCGTTGCGCCAGCTGTCGAAGCTCGCCGGAGTGTCCAACCCGTACCTGAGTCAGATCGAGCGCGGGGTGCGCAAGCCCAGCGCCGAGATCCTGCAGCAGATCGCCAAGGGACTGCGCATTTCAGCCGAAGCGCTGTATGTGCAGGCCGGGATCCTCGATCTGCCGACGGGCGGTCCGGTGGGCGACGCGATTCGCGCCGACGCCGAGCTGACCGAACGGCAGAAGCAGGTCCTGCTCGACGTTTACGAGTCCTTCCGACGGGAGAACGCCGCGGCACGGCCGGCCGCCGAATCCCCCACCTCGGACACCACAGACACCTCACCAGCCGCAGACACCAAGAAGGAGTCAGCATGACCACCCCCAAGACCGAAGACGTCAAGAAGGCCGTCAACACCGCTTTCGACCAGGTCCGCACCCCGCTGCTCGCCGCGCTCGGCGCCGGCAACCTGGCCGGCCAGGCCGTCACCGACGCCGTGGCCAAGGCCAAGGAGAACGTGACCAAGGGCAGCGAGACCGCCCGCAAGAACCTGCAGGAACTGCCGACCGACGTCGACAGCCTCCGCGAGAAGCTGGACCCGGCCGAGCTGCGCAAGGTCATCGACGAGTACACCGAGGCCGCGCTGAAGCTGTACAACAAGCTGGCCGAGTCGGGCGAGCAGGCGTGGGACAAGATCGCCGCGCAGCCGCAGGTCAAGAAGGCCATCGAGCAGCTCGAGGAGGCCCTGGGCACCGCGCAGGGTCAGGTCGAGGGTGTCACCTCCGAGGTCCGCGAGCGCGTCGACGGCGTGCTGGCCACCTTCACCAAGCGCACCCGCTCGGTCGGCGAGAAGACCGCCCGCAAGGTGACCGCGGTCGCCGGTGACGCCGCCGAGGCCATCGAGGACCTGGGTGACGACGTCGCCCACGAGACCCGCTCGGCGAGCCGCAAGGTCGCCAACAAGACGGCCCCGAAGACGGCCTCCCCGGCCCGCCGGACCACCGGTGGCACGACCACCACTGCCGCCGCGAAGAAGCCGGCCGCGCCGAAGACCGACAAGTAGAGCCGAAGACCGACGAGTAAAAACGCCGTGAACACCCCGGCCCCGCCACCGCACCACGGTGGCGGGGCCGGGGTCGTTCGGGCGGTTTGCCGTAAGCTGTCGCTGTGCTGGTTGCCATCTGGATCATCGAAGTCATCCACTGGGGCAGCGCGCTGGTCGGGCTCTTCGCCTTCGTGCACGCGCTGCTGCAGCGTGCTGACGCTTATTCCGCCGCCGACCGCAAGTCCAAGCCCATCTGGATGCTGATCACCGGTGGCGCGACACTGGCGATGACGTTGTTCTACCTCGATCCCTACTCCCCGGGCATGATCTTCTGGGTGCCCGCGGCCGCGGCGTCGCTGGTCTACATCGTGGACGTCCGCCCCAAGCTGATCGAGGTCCAGCGCGGCGGCTCGACCTGGTAGTTACCCTGACGGGGTGACCTGGACGATTGCCGGGAGCCTCACCGTGGTTCCCGCCCCCACGCGTACTGACCTGCTGGCCGAGCCCGTCGCCAAGGCGCTCGCCGCACTCGGCGACCCGGACGCCGTCGGCGTCGCGGAGATCGACCCGGCCCTGGCCGACACCGCCGCCTTCTGCGAGACGTACGGTTCGCCGCTTGAAGCGTCCGCGAACTGCGTTGTCGTCGCCGGCAAGCGCGCGGGCGAAGTGCGCTTCGCGGCCGCGCTCGTGCTCGCGACCACCCGCGCCGACGTCAACGGCGTGATCAAGCGCCGCCTCGACGTCCGCAAGGCGTCGTTCGCGCCGATGGACGAAGCCGTCTCCCTCACCGGGATGGAGTACGGCGGCATCACCCCGGTCGGCCTGCCCGCCGACTGGCCGATCCTGGTCGACAAGGCTGTCGCCGACGCGCCCGAGCTCGTCATCGGCAGCGGGATCCGCGGCAGCAAGCTGCTGATCTCCGGCGCCGCACTGGCCGCGCTGCCCGGGGCCGAGGTCATCGAGGACCTCGCCAAGTGACGTCCGTCTGGCTCCGGTACCTGACCGGCGCCGACATCGACTCGCTCGGCGTCACCGAGGCGGACATCGTCGGCGCGGTCGAGGACGTGCTCGCCGACCACGGCCGTGGTCAGGTCGTCTTCGAGCCGCGGACGCACCTCGTGCCGGACAACGGCGGCAAGGGCCACTTCAACATCCTTCGCGGCCACCTGTCCGCGAAGCAGGTCAGTGGCGTGAAGGTCGTCGGTGACTTCGTGGGGAACTTCGAACGGGGCCTCCCTTCGGAAATGGCGCTGATCCTGCTCTTCGACCCGGACACCGGCATGCCGCGGGCGATCGTCGACGGCACGATGATCACCGAGGCCCGCACCGGCGCGATGACCGCCGTCGGCGCGAAGTACCTGGCGCGCCCGGACTCGCGGGTGCTCGGGCACATCGGCGCCCGCGGCACCGCCTGGTGGAACGTCGTGCTCCTCGACTCGTTGTTCGACTTCGCCGAGATCCGCGTGACCAGCAAGCGCCCGAAGTCCCGCGAAGACTTCGGCCGCCGGCTGTCCGAGCGGCTCGGCAAGGACGTCCGCGTCTGTGCCACGGCCGAGGAGACCCTGGACGGCGCGGACATCCAGGTCGAGGCCTCCCGGCTGGTCGAGCCCGAGGCGCTGGTGCGCCGCGAGTTCCTCCGGCCGGGCACCTTCCTGGTGCCCTACGGCACGATCAGCGCGCTGGAGCTCACGCTGCTCGACGACATCGACAAGGTCGTCGTCGACGACTGGCGCGAATCGCAGTCCGGCAACCCGCGGTTCGGCGCCCTGCGCCCGCAGCTCAACGCCGGCCTCCTCACCGCGGACCGGGTCCACGCCGAGATCGGTGACGTCGTGGCCGGGAAGAAGCCAGGCCGCGAGCACGACGCCGAACGGATCCTGTTCTGGCACCGCGGACTGTCCACAACGGACGTAGCGGTGGCGAACATGATCCTCACCCGTGCCGAGGCTTCCGGCGTCGGCACCATGCTGCCGTACCGATGATCGTCGACGGAAGCGAGTTCGCCGACGGTGAACGGTGGGTTCCGGACAAAGCGCTGGTAGAAGCCCTGGCGCAGCGCCGGAACGAGCTGTTGACCGCGCTCGAAAAGGGCGAAAAACCGGTCTACGGCGTCAACACCGGCATGGGCCGCCTGGCGGGTGTCACCCTCGACGCGCGGCAGCAGGCCGAGCACCAGCGCAACCTGCTGATCGGCCGCGCCGTCGGCGGGCCGCCGTGGCTCCCGCCCGAGGACGTCCGCGCGCTGCTCGTCGTGCGGCTGCGGGACTTCCTGCAGCCGTGGTCGGGAGTGAGCCCGGAGCTGGTGCAGTTCCTGGTCGACCGCATCAACGACGGCTTCACACCGGCCGTTCCGCGGGGTGGCCTCGGCAGTTCGGGCGAGATCATCCCGCTGTCGCACGCCTTTCAGACGTTCCTCGGCATCGGCACGGTCCTCGAAGACGGCGTCGAGACCCCTGCGGCGGACGCGCTCGCTAAGCGTGGCGTAGCGCCGTACGTGTTGGGGCCCAAGGAAGGTGCTTCGCTGCTTCAGGGTTCTCCGCTGGCTGTGGTGCACGCGCAACGCGGCTGGGCCGAAGCGCGGCAACTCATCCAGCTGCAGACGCTCACCGAGGCGATGGCGATCGACGTCCTCGGCGCACCGCGCGAGGTGTTCTCCCCGGTCATGGCAGGCGGCGACGACCACCTGCGGCGGCTGTTGGAAGCCCTGACCGGGATGGTGGGCGCGGGTCCGGTGCGAGCGGGGGTCGTGCAGGCGCCGCTTTCGGTGCGGGTCGCGCCCCGGGCGCTGGCGCACGCTTCCCGCGCCAACACGGATTTGCACGAGACGGTCGCGCGCTGGCAGACGATGCCGGGGGACTCGCCGTCGTTCGTCGAGGGGGAGTTCATCCCGGGGACGGCGTACCACGCGGTGGACCTCGGGCTGCGGATGGACGCGGTGACGGCGGCGCTGGTCCACCTCGGCGAGATCTCGGTGCAGCGCATGCACCGGCTGCTCGACGAGCGCTTCAGCGGCCTCCCGGCGCAGCTCACGACCGATCCCGGGCCGCGGGCAGGGCTGGTGCCGCTGCACAAGCGGGCGGTGGGGGAGCTGCACGCGTTACGACGGCTCGCGGCGCCCGCGACGCTCGGTTCGATCGACACCTCGGCTGGTCAGGAGGATGTGCAAGCGTTTGCGTGGGCGGCGGGGGAGCAGCTCCGGGCGGCTGCGACGCACCTTTTCGCGATCACGGCGGCTGAGCTGATCACCGGGTCGCAGGCGCGGTACCTGGCTTCGGACGGCGTTCCGAGCTTGGGCGCGGCCTATGAGTGGGTGCGGTCGGTGGTGCCGCCGGTCGACGAGGACCGGCCGCTGGGGCCGGAGGTCGAACGGCTCGTCGCCGCCTGCCGCGAGGCCGGCTTCGCCGGCTCGTGAGCCTGGACCTCGGGCTGGTCGGACGCGCCGCGGCGATGTTCGCCGTGACGAACGTCGACGATCTGGTGCTGCTCGCCGTCTTCTTCGGGCGGGCCGCCGGGCGCACGGTCGTGGCCGGGCAGTTCCTCGGGTTCGGCGCGATCCTCGCCGCGTCGGTCGCCGGGGCCCTCGGGGCCGGGTTGCTGCCCGACGGCGCCGTCCGCTGGCTGGGCGTGCTGCCCATCCTGCTCGGGATCCGGGCCGCCTGGCAGGCCTGGCGCAAAGACGACGACGAACCCGCGGTGGCGACCGGGGTGCTCGGGATCGCCGCCGTGTGCTTCGCGAACGGCGGGGACAACGTCGGCGTGTACGTGCCCGCCTTCGCCGCGACCGGGCCCGCCGGGCTTGTCGGTTACAGCGTGGTGTTCCTGGTGGGCGTGGCCGTGTGGTGCGTGGCCGGGCGGTTTCTCGCGACGCGGCCGGGCGTCGCGCGGGTGCTCGCGCGGTGGGGGCACGTTGTGCTGCCGGTGGTGCTGATCGCGCTGGGCGTGCTGATCCTGGTCGGCGCGTTCTAGCGGGCGATTTCCCCGATGTGGCGCCAGGTTTCGGGCGACACGGTCAACGTGCCGGACGCCGGTGCCTTCGAGTCCCGCACCATGACCACGTCAGCTGCGACGGCGACCTCGACGCAGTCGCCTTGGTTACCGCCGGAGCTGTAGCTGCTCTTGCGCCACTGCACGATGGTCGCCTCCTGTCAGGTTTCCGCGATCACCCGCCGGATCAGTTCGACCGAATCCGGTTCGTCCAAAGCGAGATCGGCAAGATGGCGGAAAATCAGCCTAGCAGCGTTGACGTCCTTGGCCTTCTCGAACTGAAGCGAGCCGAAACCGTGCTCGACGTAAGCGATGTCCGGCTCGTTGAGGCGCGGATAGCTGAGGATGGTGAAGCTACCGTCCCGGCCGCTGTGAAGGCCGTGGTGGAACGGAACGACCTGAATGGTGACGTTGGGCAGCTGCGCGCGCTCGATGATGTGCGCCAGCTGCGCGACCTGCTCGTTCGGGAGCAGGTCGGCGCGCCGGAGCGCAGACTCGTCGATGATCGCGTGCAGCAGGAGAGGCGGGTCTTCGGTGAGGCGGGTCTGGCGGCGCAGGCGGACGGCGACCGCGTTCTCCAGCCGACGACCGGACATCGGGTCGCGCGTGCCGCCGAAGGCCGCACGCATCCAGGCTTCGGTCTGCAGGAGGCCGGGGATGAGACCGAGCTGGTAGGTGCGGACCTCGTCGGCGTCGGCTTCGAGGGGGACATAGCCCAGGTCGTTCAGGCCGTAGCCGTGCCACCAGCCCTTCTCCCACGCACGGTCGTACTGGAGGATCCACTCGTCGTAGTCCGACACGATCACGCCGTAGCGGTCGAGCAGCGCCAGGAAGCCGTTGTAGTCGGGGAGATGACCCAGCTCGATGCGGCTCATCTTGTTCTTGTTGAACCGCATCGGGTCGCCGGCTTCGACCTGGGTGAGTCCGGCGTCCTCACGCAGCCGTCTGAGCTTGTTCGCGAGCAGGCGCTTGCGGGCGTTGGGCTTCGGCCGATCCATGCACGGATCGTAAGGTGTGACTGCTCAGGGTGAGATTCCTACGATTCCCGCCGGGCGTTCTGCAGGGCCAGACCTCGGGGTGTGGCCAAACGGGTGATCAGCGCGAACGCGCCGTCGCACACCAGCGCCAGGATGACCGCGGCCAGGCCGCCCGCGAAGATCTCGCCGTAACCCTGGGCTCCCAACGCGAAGCCGTCGACGATGTAGCGGCCCAGGCCGCCGCCGTCGTTGACGATCGCGCCGATCGCCACCGTCGCGATCAGCTGGAGGAACGACACCCGCGCGCCCGCCAGGATGACCGGGGACGCCAGCGGCAGCTCGAGGCGCAGCATGATCTGCCCCTCGCGGTAACCCGTGCCGCGCGCTGCGTCCACTGTGTCCTGTTCCAGGGACACCACGCCCGCGTACGTGTTGGTGAACAACGGCGGCATCGCCAAGGCGACCAGCGCCAGCAGCAACGGCCAGAACGTCGTGTCCAGCTCCCAGCGGCTGGCCAGGAACCAGAACAGGATGATCAGGCCGAAACTCGGGATCGCGCGGCCGATGTTCACCGCGCTGCTCGCGAGGAACGCGCCGCGACGGTAGTGGGCGAGCCACAGCGCCGCCGGGATCGTCAGCACCGCCGCGATCACCAAGGCCAGCAAAGAAAACCTGAGGTGCTCCAGCGTCCGGTACGGGATGCCGGCCTTGTCGGTCCAGCTCCAGCGGTTCGGGTCCGCGAGCCACGCGTTCAGCTGGTCGAAGAAGCTCATCGCGCCCGCACCTTCCGGGTCCAGGGCGCCAGCAGGCGCTCGCTGAGCCACAGCAAGAGATCTACGACCACCGCCAGGACCACCGAGAGAACCACGCCGACGATGATCTCCGTCGGGTTGGGCGTCGCGGTCTGGATGCCCGCGCGGATGAAGTAACCCAGCCCGCCGAGGCCGAGCATCGACGTCACCGTGACCAGGCCGATCGTCGTCACGGCGGCGACGCGCAGGCCGGCGATCACCACCGGCAGCGCGAGCGGCAGCTCGATCTGCCACAGCAGGCGGCCGCGCGTGTAGCCCATGCCGATCGCGGCTTCGCGGACCTCGTTCGGCACCTGGTCGACGCCGGTGACGATGTTGCGGACCAGGATCAGGAGCGTGTACGTCGCGAGGGGGATCATCGCCGTCACGAACGTCAGCCCGAAGAACGGCACCAGCACCGCGAACGCGCCGAGGCTCGGGATCACGTACAGCGCGCCGGCGGTGCTCAGGATGACCCCGTACGACCAGCGGAAGCGCAGCGACACCACGGCCAGCGCGATCGAGACGACCAGGCCGATGCCGAGCGCGGCGGCCGTCAGCGAGACGTGCTCGCCGAGGCGCTGGACGATGTCGTCGGCGTTCCGGTCCACCCACCGCCACTGGAAGATCGGGGGCCCGTTGTCGACACTGTCGGCGGCCAGCGGGGTCACCGCGGTCACATGCACCGGCCGACCCTACCCCGATCGGGCGGTCAAATTCCGAAGGCTGGGAATCTGGGACCGTTTCTCCCAACATGTGGATACTTGTCGGTGGGCGGCGCTAGGGTCCTTTCGTCTGTTCGAGTGACGAGGGAGTGGGGATTCGTGCGCTGGTTCCGGAACGCGTCCGTGGTGGCGGTGGCCGTCGCGGCCACGCTCGGTTTGGCCGCCTGTGGGGGTGGCAGCGACAGCGGTGACAAACCCGCCGCGCAGAGCAAAGGCGGGGCGCCGATCGTCGTCGCGTCCTTCAACTTCACCGACAGCCAGATCCTCGCCGAGATCTACGCGCAGGCGCTGGAGGCCAAGGGCTACCCGGTGACGAAGAAGCTGAACCTGGGGTCGCGGGAGCTGATCTACCCGTCGCTGAAGTCCGGTGAGCTGCAGTTCGTCCCGGAGTACCAGGGCGCGGCGATCACCACCGGCTTCGGCAAGGACGCCGGGAAGACGGCGCAGGAGGAGCACGAGCAGCTGGCGAAGCTGTTCGAGCCCAGCGGCGTCGCGCTGCTGAACTTCGCCGCGGCGGAGGACAAGAACACCTACATCATCAAGTCCGACCTGGCCAAGGAAAAGGGCATCGCGTCGATCAGCGACCTGAAGAAGCTGGACAAGGTCGTGATGGCGGGCCCGCCGGAGTGCGAGAAGCGCCTGCCGTGCTTCCAGGGCTTCAAGGACGTCTACAAGCTGACGAACGCGACCTTCCAGACCATCCAGGAGGCCGGGCCGCGGGTCGAGCAGCTCAAGTCGGGCGCCGTCACGGTGATCCCGGTGGACTCCGTCAGCCCGCTGACCGGCGACTCGAACTACACGGTGCTCAAGGACGACCTGAACATCGTGCCGACCGAGAACGTCGTGCCCGCGGTGAACAAGAAGGTGCTCGACGAGCGCGGAGCCGACTTCGCCAACGCCGTGAACGCGGTGAGCGCGAAGCTGACGACCGACGTCATGCGGGACCTGAACAAGCGCGTCGACTCCGACGGTGAGAAGGCCGAAGACGTCGCGAAGGACTGGCTGGCGCAGGCCGGTCTCTAAGCGGTTCCGCGGACCACCCAGGCGCGGGCCGACAGCGGGATCGAGCCGTCCGGGCTCGTCGGCAGGCGGCTGCGCAGTAGTTCACGGATCTGGTCCCGGCGGGCCTCGGGGAGTGTCGCGAGGTACGCCGGGGCCGGGCCCTGCGCGCCGAGGAACGGCTGCCAGTAGTCGTCGAAGCCCGCGAACACCGTCGGGATCTTGATCTCGCTCACCGACACCCCGGTGAGATCCGCGTCCGTCCACAAGCGACCGAGCGGCTCGGGGCGGCAGAGCGGGAACCGGCGGCCTTCGTGCAGGTCCGCGGCCGCCGGGTCCAGCTCCGCCGCGGCGTCCCAGAAGTGCCGGAGCAGCTCCATGCCCTGGGCGAGATCCCACAGGTAGGCCACGGCCGATCCACCGGAAACGGTCACCCGCTTGATCTCGGCCGCGGCCGCGGCCGGATCGGGGACGAAGTTGAGGACGAGCCCGGACACGACGACGTCGAAGCGGTCGTCCGGGAAGGGCAGCTCCCGGGCGTCGGCGAGCGTGAACGACGCCCGCGGGTCGGTCACGCGCTCGCGGGCGGTCTCCAGGAAGCCCGCCGACGGGTCGACGCCCGCCACCTCCGCCGGGTCGGCCGCCGTCAGGACCGCCGACGTCAGCGCGCCCGTTCCGCAGCCGACGTCGAGCCAGCGGCGGCTCGCCGGGGCGTCGAGCCGCCGCACGAACGTCTCCGCGAGCCGGCGGCTCCACCGCCCCATGAAAGCCTCGTACGCGTCACCCGACTGCCACATGCTGGGGAGTACAGCACAAAAAACGCTCGTCAGCTGTTGGCCAGATCACCCGTCGCGGCGGTGCCGGCCGACCGCGCGCGGCGGAGGAAGTCCGCGATCAGCTCGAGCTCGGCCTCGCTGTACTCCTCGCAGATCTCGTCCAGCGCGGCGTTCATGCCCGAGTAGAGCCGGAACAGCTCCCCGTTGCGGCCGGGGACCGCCCGTACGGCGATCGCGCGCCGGTCGGCGGCGTCCGGGTCGCGCTCCCGGACGATCCAGCCGCCCTTCTGGAGCCGGTCGAGGATGCCGGTCATCGTCGCGGGGTGCAGGCCCGCGCCACGGGCGAGCGCGCTCGGGCTCAGCGGGCCGTTCCGGGCGATCAGCTCGAGACAGTCCAGGTCGACGTCCTTGAGCGCCAACCGGGCGCTGACCTGGTGGTTCAGCAGCGAAAGCTGGTTCCGCAGATCGCGCAGCGACTCCTTGAGAGCCACGGTCGACCTCCGCCGGCGCCGCGCGGCATCTCCGCCGGAACTCGCTACGGAACTCATATGATATGCTCCTCGTATCATCTGGACTTCAGGCACCAGGGTAACGCGGGGGAAGGGTTTCACCATGATCGTGCTCACCGGGGCGACCGGGCTGGTCGGCCGCCTCCTCACCACCGAACTCGAGACCGACGGCGTCCGCGTCGTCACGCGCTCGCCGCTCGACGCCGGCTTCGCGTCCGGTGTCGAGGTCGTCGAAGCCGACCCACAGCGGCCGGAGAGCCTCCGGGGCGCGCTGCGCGGCGCGGACACGCTGTTCCTGCACTCGCGCGCGGTCGGCGACGCGGCATACGAGGTCGTCGCGCTGGCGCGGGAGCTCGGCGTGCGCCGGGTGGTCGCGCTCGCCGCAGCCAACGTGGACGACGACCTGGCCGCGCAACCGTCGCGATTCCGCGGCGACCGCAACAAGGAGGCCGACGACGCGGCAGCGACGAGCGGCCTGGAGTGGGTCAGCGTGCGGCCGAGCTCGTTCGCGCTCAACGCTCTGACCGCGTGGGGCGCCCAGATCCGGGCAGGCGACGACGTCCGGTACGTGCACGCGGGCTTCGAGGAGTCGCCGATCCACGAGCGGGACCTCGTCGAGGTCCTCGCCCGCGCCCTGCGCGACGACGACCTGCTCGGCCGACGCGTCGACCTCACCGGCCCGGAATCGCTGTCCCACGCGGAAATGGTCCGGCAGATCGGAGTTGCGCTCGGCCGGCCGCTGCGCTTCCACGAGGTGCCGCCCGACGCTGCCGCGCGCGGCATGCTCGCCGGCGGTCTCCCGGAGCCGTTCGTCGCCGCAATGATGGCGCGGTATGCGGCGAACCTCGCGCAACCGCAGTTCCCGCCGACGGCGGAGGCCGAGAAGATCCTCGGCCGGCCGGCGCGGACGTTCGGTGGGTGGGCTGCCGATCATGTCGGGGATTTCGCTGTGTAGGGCGGGTCTCCGGGGGTGGGCGGTTGTGGAGGCGGGGATGGTCCTCGGCTGGCCGGCGGACGTTCGGCGGGTGGGGTGCCGGCCATGTCGCGGATTTCACGCATGTAGGGCGGGTTCCCGAGGGCTGGGCGGTGGGTGGCCGCGGCTCTCGCCGACGGCCGAGGCCGAGCAGGTCCTCGGCCGGCCGGTGCGCACCTTCGCCGGGGTGGTCCACCGGCCATGTCGGGGATTCCGCTGCGTAGGGCGGGTCTCCAGAGGCCGGCCGCTGCCCCTTCCACGAGGTGCCGGCCGACGCGGCAGCGTGCGGCATGCTGGCCGGCGGTCTCCCGAAGCGTTTGTCGCCGCGACGGTGGCGCGCCACGCCGCGAACCTCGCGCGGCCGCAGGTCCCGCCGACGGTGGAGGTCGAGCAGGTCCTGGGCCGGCCGGCGCGCATGTTCCCGGGGTGAGCTGCCGGCCATGTCGGGGATTCCGCCGCGTAGGGCGGGTCCCCGGGGTTGGGCGGTGGTGGACGGCCGCGGTTCTAGCCGACGGCGGAGGCCGGGAAGGTCCTCGCCCGGCCGGTGCCCACCTTCGCCGGGCGAGCCACCGGCCATGTCGCGGATTTCACCATGTAGGGCGGCTCCCCGGGAACCGGGCGGTGGTGGAATCGTGGGTCCCGTCCGGTACCTCGGCACAAGGAGTGAAATGGGAAAGGTCACGGCCACCGCGGAGCGCACGATCGACGCCCCGGCCGACAAGGTCCGCGCGCTCGTCGCCGACTACGCCGAAACGCGGCCGAAGCTGCTCACCGAGCACTACCGCGACTACGAGGTGACCGAGGGCGGCGTCGGCGCCGGGACCAAGGCGGGGTGGAAGCTGCAGGCGACGTCCAAGCGCGTGCGTGACGTCAAGGCCACCGTCACCGAGCCGAAGCCCGGCACTCTGGTCGAGACCGACGCGAACTCGAGCATGGTCACCACCTGGACGGTCAGCGAGGCCGGCGAGCACAGCCTCGTCCGGATCGAGACGACCTGGGACGGCGCGGACGGCATCGGCGGCTTCTTCGAGAAGACCTTCGCGCCGGGCGGGCTCAAGAAGATCTACGACGGCGTGCTCGGAAAACTTGCGGAGATCGTGTAGCGCGTCACAATCGGAATGTGCGCCCCGGTTAGCTGGTTCTACTCGATGAAATCCGGGGCGCCTGCCCCGCTTGACGTCTCGACCCTAGGAGTTCGACGGTGAACGCACCCACCCAGGCGACCGAGATCCGGCTGGCCTCGCGCCCGGACGGTTTCCCGACGCACGACAACTTCGACATCGTGGACACCGAGATCCCCAGCCCGGGTGAGGGCCAGATCCTGGTGCGCAACCTGTTCATGAGCGTCGACCCGGCCATGCGCGGCCGCATGCGGGACGTGAAGTCGTACGCGCCGCCGTTCGCGGTGGGCGAGGTCATGTCCGGCGGGGCGGTCGGCGAGGTTGTCGAGTCCAACATCGACGGCGTGAAGGCCGGCGACCACGTGCTGCACCAGGCCGGCTGGCGCACCCACGCCGTGCTCGACGCCAAGCGCTTCGTCAAGGTGGACGCCGATGCCGCGCCGCTGTCGACGTACCTCGGCGTGCTGGGCATGCCCGGCCTGACCGCCTACGCGGGCCTGCTGGAGTCGGCCGAGTTCAAGGCGGGTGACACCGTCTTCGTGTCCGGTGCGGCCGGTGCGGTCGGCTCGCTCGTCGGGCAGCTCGCGAAGCTGAAGGGCGCCAAGCGCGTCATCGGCTCGGCGGGGTCGGCGGAGAAGGTCCGTCACCTGGTCGAGGACCTCGGCTTCGACGCGGCCTTCAACTATAAGGACGGCCCGGTCGCCGAGCAGCTCGAGAAGGCGGCGCCGGAAGGCATCGACGTCTACTTCGACAACGTCGGCGGTGAGCACCTCGAAGCCGCCATCAACTCGATCAACCTCCACGGCCGGATCGCCGTCTGCGGGATGATCTCCCAGTACAACGCGACCGAGCCGACCCCGGCGCCGCGCAACCTCGCGCAGATCATCGCCAAGCGGATCACCATCCGCGGCCTGCTGGTGCTCGACCACTGGGGCCTGCAGCAGCAGTTCGTCAGCGAGATCGCGCCGCTGGTCAGCTCCGGTGAGATCAAGTACAGCGAGACCTTCGTCGACGGCATCCGCAACGCGCCCGAGGCGTTCCTCGGCCTGCTGTCCGGGGCCAACACCGGCAAGATGCTGGTCCGGATCGCGGACTAACCCAGCAGCTCGGCCAGTTCCGGCAGCGTCGACACCGTGTAGGTGGGCTCGGCGCTGCCGGGCAGCGGCCGGACGCCGGGGCGGGCGAGCAGCGCGGTCCGCAGGCCCGCCGCCTGCGCGCCTTCGATGTCCCAGTCGTGCGCGGCGATCATCACCGCGTCCCGGGGCTCGACCGAATACGCGTCCAGGACCTGCCGGTACGGCTCGGGCGCCGGCTTGAGGCGGCCGACCTGCTCGGCCGAGAAGATCCGGTCGAAGAGCTTGGCCAGTCCCGAGTTCTGCAGCTGCGCCTCGGCCGTGGCGAGCGGCGAGTTCGTCAGCGCGACAACGTCGTGGCCCGCTTCGCGCAGCTTCACCAGCCCTGCTTCGACGTCCGGGTGGGCCGGGAGCGAGCGCAAGGCCGCGCCGATCTTCGAGAGATCCAGCTCCCGCCCGTGCCGGGCGGCGACCTCGACCGCCGCTTCACCGGCGATGCCCGCGAAGTCGCGGTAGCCGCCGGTCGCGGTGACGGTCAGCACGGTGTGGATGGCCAGCTCGAACCACTCGCGCCGCAGCTCGGGGCTGCCGATCTCGGCATCCATCGCGGCGAGGTCGAGCAGCGTCTCGTTGACGTCGAACACGCACAGCATGCGGGTCTCCGGAGGTTCGAAGGTGTTCGTACCTGCCCGAAGGTACGACAGCTGTCGTACCATGTCCAGCATGCCCGGTGAACTGCCGATCCCGGCGATGGCCGACGTCGACCTCGGCGCGGTGCTGTCCGCGCTCGCCGACCCGCACCGCCGCGCGGTGGTGCTGGAACTGGTGGACGGCGACGGCGCCGAACGCGCCTGCTCGTCGTTCCCGCTGCCGATCGCGAAGTCGACCCGCACGCACCACTGGCGGGTGCTGCGCGAAGCCGGCCTGGTCCGTCAGCGCGACGCCGGCAACGGCACCTTCGTCCGCCTGCGCCGGGACGAGTTCGACCGGCGCTTCCCCGGCCTGCTCGACGTGGTCGCCGGGATCAGTACTGCTGGGTCATCGCCCGCTCGTTGAGGTCGTCGTCCAGCTCCTTCGCCGACGTCGGCAAAGACAGCTGGTCGCGCAGGATCGTGCCCAAGGTGGGCAAGGTCGAGCGCTCCGGCCACGTCGACGGGTCCCACAGCGACGACCGCAGGAACGCCTTCGCGCAGTGCATGTAGAGCTCTTCGACCTCGATGACTATCGCAAGCTTCGGGCGCTTCCCCTGCACCACCAGCGAATCGAAGAACGGCGCGTCCGACAGCAGCTTCGCGCGGCCGTTGACCCGGAGCGTCTCGTTCATCCCCGGCACCACGAACAGCAACCCCGCGTGCGGGTTGTCGATGATGTTGCGGAAGCTGTCGGCGAGCTTGTTGCCCGGCCGGTCCGCCAGCACCAGCGTCCGGTCGTCGAGCACCAGCACCGAGCCCGCCGGGTCGCCACGCGGTGAGACGTCGCAGCTGCCGTCCGGCGCCGACGTCGCCAGCAGCACGAACGGCGAATGCGCGATCAGGTTCCGGGCGTGCTCGTCGAGGTGGTCGATGATCTTCTGCTGCGTCCTCGGCTTCGCCTCGCCGATCAGCTCGCGCAAGGCTTCGTGCGTCTCGATGGTCCCCATGGACCCAAGCTAGCGCGGACCACCGACAGTCCGGCCCGCGATCGCGATGCGGGCGGCCTCGGTCGACTTCTTCACCACGAGATCCACCGAATAGCCGTGCTTCACGAAGACGCCGTCGAGCTGGAACGTGCCGTAGCCGTGGGCCTGGGTGAACAGCTGCTCCATCAGCTCGAGCGCCGTTTCCGGATTAGGGGCGACCGCCAGGCAGCGCATCAGGAACTCGTCCGTCAGCCGGCGGGTCTGCTCGTGGAGGGTGACGTACTCGGGGCCGTGGAGGCCCTCGGCGTAGATGACGTTCATCCCGGCCCGGCGCTCGATCAGGTAGCGCGTGTAGGCGCCCGCGGCGGCGGCCAGCGCGTCCGCCGGGTCTTCGTGCTCGGCCGCCGCGGCCGCGACGCGTTCCGCCAGCTGACAGGCCACGTGGCAGGCGATTTCGGCCAAAAGGCTCTCGCGGGTGGGGAAGTGCCGGTAGGGCGCGCCGGGGCTGACGTTCGCCAGCTTCGCGACCTTCGCGACCGAGAAGCCCTCGAGGCCCTGCTCGGCGATCAGGTCGAGCGAGACGCGCACGAGCTCGGCCCGGAGGTCGCCGTGGTGGTACTTGCCGCCCATGACCTGGATCACATCTCCCGATCGAAATATGTAAGACCCCTCTTACGTAGAGATGTAAGAGACCTCTTACGAACACCACGGTACTTGAACTTGGAGGGTTCCATGAGCACCACCACGCACGCCATCGCCGCCCCGGCGCCGGGTGCGCCGCTCGCACCGACCACGATCGAGCGCCGCGAGCTGCGCGCCGACGATGTCCTGATCGACATCGCCTACGCCGGCATCTGCCACAGCGACATCCACCAGGCCAAGGAGGACTGGGGCCAGGCGATCTTCCCGATGGTCCCGGGCCACGAGATCGCCGGTGTGGTCGCCGCGGTCGGTTCCGACGTCACGAAGTACCAGGTCGGCGACCGTGTCGGCGTCGGCTGCATGGTCGACTCCTGCGGCGAGTGCGAATACTGCCTGGCCGGCACCGAGCAGTTCTGCGTCAAGGGCAACATCCAGACGTACAACGGTGTCGGCTTCGACGGCGAGAACACCTACGGCGGCTACAGCAACCAGATCGTCGTGAAGGACGCCTTCGTCTGCCGCATCCCCGAAGGCATCAGCCTCGACATCGCCGCGCCGCTGCTGTGCGCCGGCATCACCACCTACTCGCCGCTGCACCACTGGGGCGCGGGGCCGGGCAAGAAGGTCGCCGTGATCGGCCTCGGCGGCCTCGGGCACATGGGTGTCAAGATCGCCGCCGCGATGGGCGCCGAGGTGACCGTGCTGAGCCAGAGCCTCAAGAAGCAGGAAGACGGCCTCAAGCTCGGCGCGACGGACTACTACGCGACCAGCGACGAGGCGACGTTCGACGTCCTCAAGGGCAAGTTCGACGTCATCCTCAACACCGTGTCGGCCAAGCTGCCGATCGACGCCTACCTCGGCCTGCTGAAGGTCGGCGGCGCGATGGTGAACGTCGGCGCGCCCGGCGAGCCGCTGAACTACAACGCCTTCTCGCTGCTGGGCGGCAACAAGGTGCTGGCCGGGTCGATGATCGGCGGCATCGCCGAGACCCAGGAGATGCTGGACTTCTGCGCCGAGCACGGCATCGGCGCGGAGATCGAGACGATCTCGGCCGACAAGGTCAACGAGGCCTACGAGCGGGTCGAGAACTCCGACGTGCGCTACCGGTTCGTCATCGACGCCTCGACCATCGGGGCGTGACGAAGGAGCACGGCAACCGCGTCAGAACACCACTGTCCGGTTGCCGTGCACCAGCACCCGGTTCTCCAGGTGCCACCGCAGGCCGCGGGCGAGGGTGACCTTCTCGATGTCGCGGCCCTTGCGGACCATGTCCTCGACCGAGTCGCCGTGGTCCACGCGGATCACGTCCTGGTCGATGATCGGGCCCGCGTCGAGGTCCGCGGTCACGTAGTGGCAGGTCGCGCCGACCAGCTTCACCCCGCGCGTGTGCGCCTGGTGGTATGGCTTAGCGCCGATGAACGACGGCAGGAAGCTGTGGTGGATGTTGATCGCCCGGCCGGCCCAGTCGCGGCACAGGTCCGCGGGCAGGATCTGCATGAACCGGGCCAGCACCACCGCGTGCGGGTCGTGCTCGTCGACCAGCTTGCGCAATTCTTCGAACGCCTCGGCCTTACCGCCGGCCGGGAACGGCACGTGGTGGAACGGGATGCCGTGCGCGCGGGTGATGTCGGCGAGCGACTCGTGGTTGCCGATCACCGCCGCGATGTCGACGTCCAGCTCCCCGGACGCCACGCGCCCGAGCAGGTCGTACAGGCAGTGCCCGGCCTTCGACACCAGAATCACCGCCCGCCGCCGTTCACCGGTGTCACTGACCTGCCAGCTCGAGTCCGCGGACAGGTCCGCGGCCACCTCGGCGAAGCGGGCGCGCAGGCCGGCGGCGTCGAACGGCAGTGAGTCCGCGCGCACGACCTGGCGGGTGAAGAACCAGCCCGTGTCCGGATCGGTGTGGTAGGCCGCTTCGACGATCCAGCCGCCGTGCTCGGCGAGGAACCCGGAGATCCGGGCGATGATGCCGGTGCGGTCGGGGCAGCCGAAGGTGATGACGTAGCGGCGTTCGGGAGCGGTCACGACGGGCATTCTCCCTCGCCGCGGTTCAGGGTGCTGCCAGTGGTGTGAGGTCACCCGTGACCGACGCTTGGTGCGGACGGCCCCACAGCGCGCGGTAGACGTCGTCGGCGGCGCCGTTGATCTCGGCGTTCGGGGTGCCCAGGGTCCACGTGCGCTCCGGCGTCGTGACGCGCACGTCGGCCGTGATGCCCCGGCGCGGGGTGAGGTACGTCAGGTATTCGTCGACGCCGTCGTTCGCGAAGTCCGGTGAGAAGCGCGTCGCCGGCGCCGGGGTGAGCGCCGATTCGGCGTCGAGGCGGTGGATCGCCGTCTCGTGGGCCATCCGGCGCGTCCAATCGCCGACCGTCGTGCCGAAGCCCGGGTACGGCGAGTACGCCGGGGTTTCCGGGTCGCGGGCCAGTGCTTCGCGCAGGGCCAGGCGCTGGCCGTCCCACCAGCCCAGCAGGTCTGCCCAGTCCGCAGGCGGCTCGGGGCGCACCGGCCGGTTCACGGCCAGCCCGACGGCGAAGCCGTGCACAAACGCGATGTGCCCCACCAGGTCATGGACAGTCCACTTCGGACAGTTCGGCACCGGCGCCGCCGGCCCGGCTTTCAGCGCCGCCCGCTTCAGCGCGTCCGCGTGGATGTCGATCGCTTCCCGCATGAGCCGACCGTAGCCGTCGGCCGGCCTCGATCGCGACGACCAGGCCGAGTCCGAGGCCGAAGGACAGCAACAGGCCCTTCACCGGTTCGTCGGCGAAGGCGGCTCCGCCGGCGAGGCCGATCAGCACGCTGTACACCGCCCAGATCGCCGCGCCGGCGGCGTCGAGCGGCACGAACCGGCGCAGCGGACAACCGAGGCTGCCGTTCGCGAGCGCGCTGGCGACCCGCCCGCCCGGCAGGTAACGCGCGGCGATGATCAGCAGCCCGCCGTTGCGCCGCACCTGGTCCTGCGCCCACTCGTACCGGCGGCGCCCGTCCGGCCCGCGCTGCAGCCACGCGATCGCGCGCGGCCCCGCGGACCGCCCGGCGGCGTACCCGAGGCAGTCGCCCGCCCACGCCCCGGCGGCGGCGACCACGGCGAGCAGCGCGAGGTCCGCGGGATCGGGCCCGAGCAGCACGGCGACGGTGACCACGGCCGTCTCGCTGGGCATGAACGGCAGCAGCGCGTCCAATCCGGACACGGCGAAGACGAGCACCCACAGCCACGGCGAGCCCAGCGCGCCGCGCAGCAGCTCGGTGACGTGCGCCAGCAGTTCCACGTCCTCATGGTGATCACCCCAGGTCACCTCCGGGTGACGCAGTGGGGGTGCCTCGGTGAACGTTCAGGCGGGGGCGACGGCGGCCCACGGGACGGTCAGCTCACCCAGCCGCACCCGCGACGGCGGGCCCAGCACCGGCCACCCCCGCAAAACCAGCAGCCGCACCGTTTCCAGCCAGCGGGAGCGGACGCCGAACGCCTGGTGCGGGGCCGCCGTCGCCCAGCAGGCGTCGAGTGCCGACAAGAGCGCGTGGACCCGCTCACCCGGGACGTTCCGGTGGATCAGCGCCTTCGGCAGCCGCTCGGCCACCGTCGACGGCCGGTCCAAGCCCGCCAGACGCACCGACAGCGTCAGCGAGACCGGGCCGTCGCGGGATACCAAGATCCACGTCGAGAGCCGGCCGATCTCGTCACAGGTGCCCTCGACCAGCAAGCCTTCAGCGGGCATCGAATCCAGCATGAGCTGCCACGCGCCCGCGACCTCGTCCTCCGCGTACTGGCGCAGCACGTTGAACGCCCGCACCAGCACCGGCCGGGTCCCCGCCAGCTCAAACCCGCCGCGGCGAAAGGAAAGCCACGGTGGTGATGCCGCGTACTGGGCAAAAGCCACCCGCGAAGCGTCCAGTTCCAGGCCCAGCACCCGCACGTCCGGGCGGACCTGACGCAGCCACCGCGCCAGCTCGACCGTCGTCACCGGGGACGCGCCGTAACCCAGGTCGACGACCAGCGGCGAGTCCGAAGCACGCAGCAGGCGCGTGGTCGGCGGCGCGGAAGCGATCCACCGGTCGACCCGGCGCAGGCGGTTCGGGTTGGTCGTTCCTCGGGTCGGCGCGCCGACCGGGCTCAGGCGGCCTCGGCCAGCCACTTCGCGGAGAATTCGGCTTCGCGGTCCAGCAGCTTCGTGACCTGCTCGGCGATCACGCCCTCCAGCTTCGCGCCGAACAGCGGGATCCGCACGACCACTTCGCCGCTGGTCCGCAGCACCGTCTTGTCGCCGTCGACCAGCAGCGCCGTCCGCGCGGTGATTTCACCCGGGACCCCGCCGACCTCGACCGCCGCCTTGCCCTGGTACTCGGCGCCAGAGGGCTGCCAGATCTGCGTGCGGGTCACCATCAGGTCGCCCTTGTGCAGTGTCCGGACCGCCTGCGGCAGCTTGTCGGCGCTGATGCCCTGCCGCAGCTGGTAGCGCAGGCCCTTCTCGGAGACCTCGTACGACAGCAGCGCCGCGGCGTGCCCGCCGAGCTGCTCCAGGCGCGCTCGCAGCGCGTCTTCACCGGCCACCGCGGCGTACGCGGATGCGACGTCGGCGGTGAAGTCAGCACGGTGCTCGATCCGGGATCCCATGAGCCGGACAGTACCGTCAGACGCGTGAACTCCGCCCGAACTCCCGCACTCCCGAAGCTCTCCGCGTACACCACGCTGCGCCTCGGCGGCCCCGCCCGCCACTTCGTCAGCGCCGTGACCAGCGAAGACCTCGTCGCGGCGGTCCGCGAGGCCGACGCGGCGGGCGAACCGGTGCTGCTGCTCGGCGGCGGCTCCAACCTGGTGGTCGGCGACGCGGGGTTCGACGGCACGCTCGTCGAGGTGGCGAACACCGGCTGGCGGCGTGACGGCGACGTCGTCGAGGTCGAAGCCGGCCAGAACTGGGACACGTTCGTCGCCGGCCTGGTCGAGGCCGGGCTGGGCGGGCTCGAATGCCTCTCCGGCATCCCGGGCAGCGTCGGCGCGACGCCGATCCAGAACGTCGGCGCGTACGGCTGCGAAGTCGCGGAGTCGATCGTCTCGCTGGAGCTCTACGACCGGCGGACGCGCGAAGTGCGGACGCTCAAGGCCGACGAGCTCGGCTTCGCCTACCGCACCAGTGTGCTCAAGGGCACGGACAGCGGCGTCGTCCTGTCGGTCCGCTTCGAAATCCGCGGGGACGGCCTCTCCGCGCCCATCCGCTACGCCGAACTGGCGCGCACGCTCGGCGTCGGGATCGGCGCCCGCGTCCCGGCCGCCGACGCGCGCGAAGCCGTGCTCAAGCTGCGTCGCGGCAAGGGCATGGTGCTCGACGCCGACGACCACGACACGTGGAGCGCGGGCTCGTTCTTCACCAACCCGATCGTCCCGTCGGCCGAGGCGGAAGCCGTCCTGGCGCGCATCACGGGCAGTGTCGACGGCGACGTCCCGCAGTACCCGGCCGACGGCGGCGTGAAGCTGTCCGCGGCCTGGCTGATCGAGCGCGCCGGCTTCGCCAAGGGGTACCCCGGGCCGGGGAACCGCGTGTCGCTGTCGACGAAGCACACCCTCGCGCTGACCAACCGCGGCGACGCGACGACGGAGGACCTGCTCGCCCTGGCCCGCGAAGTCCGCGACGGGGTGTACGAGCGTTTCGGCGTCCGGCTGCACCCGGAACCTTTACTGATCAACTGCGTGATTTGAGCCGAACCGGGCAACCTGGACGTGTATGAGACGTCTTTGTCGACAAAGGCATGTCCACCTGATCGGATGGTCTTTACCTTTCGGCGGGTAACGTCAGAGCGGTCACCAGCGCTAAGGGCTTGGACCCGCTGGTCGGTGGGGGAAACTCGGGAGGTTTCGGTGATCGAACGGCGCATGGTCTTCAAGGCCGCTTTGGCGGCGGGGGCCGCAGTGATCGCCGCTGCCTGCTCGAGCACGAACGACGGCACCGCGCTGCCCACCGGCGCCGCGGGGGCCGACGGCGAGGGCGGCGCGCAGCCCGTGGCGAAGATCACAGCCGAGCCCGCGGCCGACGCGAAGGACGCCTCCGTCCTCAAGCCGGTCGTGCTCAAGGTCGCCGAAGGCAAGTTCACCGAGTGCAAGGTGACCGCCGAGGGTGGCAAGGACGTCAAGGGGGACACCGCGCCCGACGGCCTCACCTGGACCAGCTCCGAGCCGCTCGGTTACGGCAAGAAGTACACCTACGCGGCCAAGGCCACCGGCACCGACGGCAAGCCGGTCGAGTTCACCGGCAGCTTCACCACGATCTCGCCGGCGAAGCAGGTCCGCGCCACGCTCAACCCGGCCGACGACCAGCAGGTCGGCGTGGCCATGCCGGTCAGCGTCAAGTTCCAGTCGCCGGTCAAGGACCGCAAGGCGGTCGAGAAGGCGCTGTCGGTGAAGACGGACAAGGAAGTCGAGGGCGCCTGGGGCTGGCTGTCCGACAGCCAGGTCGACTACCGGCCGAAGGAGTACTGGCCGCAGAACATCACCGTGAGCGTCGAGGCGAAGCTGTACGGCGTCGAGCTGGGCGGCGGCGCGTACGGCAAGGCCGACGTCACCACGAAGTTCAAGATCGGCCGCAACCAGGTCGTCAAGATCAACACGCCGGAACACCAGATGCACGTCTACCGCGGCGGCTCGCAGGTCAAGAGCTACCCGTGCGCGAACGGCCTGGACGGCGAGGTCGACCGCAACACCCCGAACGGCACCTACATCGTGATGAGCAAGGAGCCGTCGGCGATCTTCGACAACGCCCGCTACGGCTACACGAACGTCAACAAGAAGTGGGCCTGCCGGTTCTCCAACCACGGTGAGTTCATCCACGAGAACCAGGACAACGCCGCCAACATCGGGAAGACCAACAACTCCCACGGCTGCGTCAACCTGCTCGAAGCCGACGCCAAGGACTACTTCGACTCCGCGCTGGTCGGCGACCCGGTCGAGATCACCGGCTCCAAGCTGGGCGCGCCGATGAACTCGGACGTCAAGGACTGGAACTTCTCCTGGTCGGCCTGGCAGGCGATGGGCGCGAAGTAACGGTGCGCACCGAAGTCGTCGGGCACGGCGGGACGCGGCTCGGCCTGCGGGTCGAGGGCGCCGAAAACAGCAGGCCGATCGTCTTCGTGCACGGCTGGGCGCAGTCGTCCGGGGCCTGGGCGGCGCAGCTGGCCGACCCCGCGCTGACCGAGCGGTTCCGGCTCGTCGCGATGGACCTGCGTGGCCACGGCGCCTCCGACGTCCCGGCCGCCGGCTACGACGACCCGGTGGTCTGGGCCGACGACCTCGCCGCGGTGCTCGACTTCGCCGGCCCGGACGCGATCGTCGTCGCCTGGTCGTACGGCGGCCTGGTGCTGACCGACCACATCCGGGTGCACGGCACCGCACGGCTGCGCGGCATCGTGCTCGTCGGCGCCATCACCGAGATCGGCCGCGAACGGCCGGGCGGACGTGTCGGGCCGCTGATGCGCGAGCACATGCGGGGCATGCTTTCGGACGATCCGGACATCGCGGTCCCCGCGCTCACCGCGTTCAGCCGCGGGATGGTGGCCGGCCCGGTGCCGGGCACCCAGGCGCAGGCCCTGCTCGGTGCGTCTTTGAGCGTGCCTCCCGCGGTGCGTTCGGCGCTCTTCCGGCGCGACATCGGCAGTGAAGAAGTGCTGGTCACGCTGGACAAACCGGCCCTCGTCGCGCACGGCACGGCCGACCGCGTGATCGAGCCGTCCGCGGCCGAACACCACCTCGGGAAGATTCCGGGTGCCGTCGGGCGTTGGTTCCTTGACGGGGGGCATGCGCCCTTCGCCGAGTCCGCGGACGAGTTCGACGTGGCACTGCGGCAGTTCGCCGAGGAATGCTGAAGTAACGCAGGAGACGACCAAGGTGACCAGCTCCATCCGGGGGTTCCGTGCTGCGCCGCGAAGGATCGCGGTGCTGTCCGTGCACACTTCGCCGCTCGAACAGCCGGGAACCGGTGACGCCGGCGGGATGAACGTCTACGTCAGCCAGACGGCGACCGAGATGGCCCGCCGCGGCGTCGAGGTGGAGGTGTTCACCCGCGCGACGTCGTCCGACCAGCCGCCGGTGGCCGAACTGGCGCCGGGGGTGACCGTCCGGCACGTGCAGGCGGGGCCGTTCGAGCCGCTGAGCCGCGACGAACTGCCCGGCCAGCTGTGCGCGTTCACCTCCGGCGTGCTGCGCACCGAGGCGTTCCACGAGCCCGGGCACTACGACCTCATCCACTCGCACTACTGGCTGTCCGGCCAGGTCGGGTGGCTCGCCCGCGACCGGTGGTCCGTCCCGCTCGTGCACACCGCGCACACGCTGGCGAAGGTGAAGAACGCCGCGCTCGCCGAAGGGGACAAGCCCGAGTCGCGCATCCGCGTCATCGGCGAGGAGCAGGTGGTCGCCGAGGCCGACCGGCTCGTCGCCAACACCGCGGTCGAAGCGCGTCAGCTCATCGACCTCTACGACGCCGAGCCGCACGCCGTGCACGCCGTGCCGCCGGGCGTCGACCTCGAGCGGTTCACCCCGGGCCCGAAGAACCTGGCGCGCGCCGAGCTGGGCCTGCCGGACGACGCCGTCGTGCTGGCCTTCGCCGGCCGGATCCAGCCGCTCAAGGCGCCGGACGTGCTGCTGTACGCGGCGGAAGCGCTGCTGCGACGGCGTCCCGAGCTGGCGTCGAAGCTGGTCGTGCTGATCGTCGGCGGGCCGTCCGGCACCGGGCTGGAGCAGCCGCAGGCCCTGCGCGAGCTCGCCGTCTCCCTCGGCATCGAGCGGCAGGTCCGGTTTCTGCCGCCGCAGCCCGGCGAAGCGCTCGCCCGCGTCTTCCGCGCCGCCGACGTCGTCGCGGTGCCCAGTTACAACGAGTCGTTCGGCCTGGTCGCCCTGGAGGCGCAGGCCTGCGGGACGCCGGTGGTCGCGGCCGAGGTCGGCGGGCTGCCGGTGGCGGTGCCGCACGGCGTCTCCGGGCTGCTGGTGCCCGGGCACGGCGCCGAGGAGTGGGCGGACGCGCTGGCCGCGGTCGCGCTGCGCCCCGACCGGTGCGCCGAGCTCGGCGCCAACGCCGTTGTGCACGCGCGGCGGTTCTCCTGGCGTCGCACGACGGACGCGCTGCTGGACATCTATGCTCAGGCCACCAGCGCCTTCCGGCACGCGCTGGAAGTGCGCACGGAGGTGGCGGTGTGAGCCTGGACGAGCTGATCCAGTCTACTTTGGACTCAGCCGAGCTGGAGTACGACAAACGCGGTCCTGGCAAGTACTTCGTCACGCTGCCGGGGACGAAGAAGCTGCAGACGAACGCGTGGCTCGTCGACGGCGACCACGCGTTTTCCGTGGAGGCGTTCGTCTGCCGCCGCCCCGACGAGTCCCATGAGGACGTTTACCGGTTCCTGTTGCAGCGCAACGCGAAGCTCTACGGCGTTCATTACACAGTGGACAGTCTCGGCGACATCTACCTGGTCGGCCGGTTCGGCAAGGACACGATGAGCGCCGACGAGCTCGACAAGGTGCTCGGCCAGGTGCTGGAGGCCGCCGACGGCGACTTCAACACGCTGCTCGAGATCGGCTTCGCGACGTCGATCAAGCGCGAGTGGGACTGGCGCGTCTCCCGCGGCGAGTCCCTCGCCAACCTCCAGGCGTTCAAGCACCTCGTGGCGCCCGAGAAGCCGCACGAGCCGGGCTTGACCGAGTCGTGACCCAGTCCGTGCAACGGGGCTGAACCGGACATCCGTCTCACCGCCAGTCGAAACTGGAGGGAGACCCAAGATGCGGACTCGATGGAGAGCGGCGCTGGCGATCACCGCGGCGGCGTTCGTGCTGGCCGGCTGCTCGGCGGCGGAAAACGGAGCGTCCACGGCGGACAGTGCGGGGTCGGCACGCGTGCCCGCCGCGCCGCAGCAGGGCACCGGCGGCACCGGCAAGACCGAGCAGGGCAAGGGCACGCAGGTGACCCCGCCGCAGGCCGGAGCCACCGATCGCAAGCTCTCACGCAGCGCCCGGATCGACCTGACCGCGACGAAGGTCGTCGACGTCGTCGCGCAGGCCCGTGGGATCGCGCTGAGCGCCGGCGGTTACACCGGGCAGGAGAGCACCGCGGACGAGTCGGCGACCCTTTCGCTGGCGGTGCCCGCGGACAAGCTCGACCCCGTGCTCGACCAGCTTGCGCACCTCGGCACCGCCATGGTGAAGCGGGAGCTGAACACCCAGGACGTCACCGAGCAGGTCGTCGACGTCGAAGCCCGGCTGACGACGCAGCGCGCGTCGGTCGCGCGGATCCGTGCGCTGCTCTCGCAGGCGACTTCGGTGTCGGACATCACGTCGATCGAAAGTGAGCTCACGAGCCGCGAATCGACGCTCGAATCCCTCGAACAGCAGCGGAACTCGCTGGCGGGCAGTGTCGCGATGGCGACCGTCGCGATGAGCATCCGGAGCGTGGCCGCGCCGCCGCCGGTGCAAGAAGAGTCCGCCGGTGGGTTCCTCGGCGGGCTGGCCGGCGGCTGGGACGCGTTCCTGACCTTCGGTGGCGGCCTGCTGACCGTGCTGGGCGCGATCGCGCCGTTCCTGCTGATCGCCGGGCCGCTCGCGTGGGTGGGCTGGCGGCTGAACCGGCGCCGCCGCGCGGCACGGCCGCACCCGGAGCCGACCGAGGCGTGAAGCGGGCAGGCGGGACGGCTCGAGGGAGGGGGGAGTCGCGATCTCGAGCCGCCCCGCTGAAGTTCCCGCCGATCAGGACCCGGTGACGAGGGGGGTGCCAACGGGGCCGGCGGGCCGCGGCTCGGCAGGGGGGAGACGAGCCGCGGTCAAAGCCCGAAACCGGCCGGGGAGTGCGTGGAATCCGACCGCTCGGGACGTAGTCAACCTGTCAGATCTCGACCTGTAATCACAAGACTACTCACTAGTCCGTTCGAGTGAAATTACCGCTGAGCGATAACGGTGTGCAGTCTGCGACCGGGATTTTGCGCGTTGTTGGCACCTGGACTTGTCGAAGAGTGAGGTGTTACTCCTAAGTAACACACTCTGCGTAGGTTATGAGGTCACCGGTGGGCCGGGTGGTCCGTTCTGGCAGGCTGGGCGCATGGCCGAGATTGGGACATTGGTGCTGCTGCGGCACGGGCAGAGCACGTGGAACGCGGAAAACCTGTTCACCGGCTGGGTGGACGTGCCGTTGTCGGAGCAGGGCGAGGGCGAAGCCCGCCTGGGCGGGCAGCTGCTGGCCGGCGCCGGGCTGCTCCCGGACGTGGTGCACACCTCGCTGCTGCGGCGCGCGATCTCCACCGCGAACATCGCGCTGGACGCGGCCGACCGGCACTGGATCCCGGTGAAGCGCGACTGGCGCCTCAACGAGCGCCACTACGGCGCGCTGCAGGGCAAGAACAAGAAGCAGACCCTCGACGAGTTCGGCGAAGAGCAGTTCATGCTCTGGCGCCGCTCCTACGACACCCCGCCGCCGGCGATCGACCCGAAGGACGAGTGGAGCCAGGCCGGCGACGCCCGGTACGCGAACCTCGGCGACAATGCGCCGCTGACCGAGTGCCTCAAGGACGTCGTCGAACGGCTGCTGCCGTACTGGGAGTCCGAGATCGTGCCGGACCTGCGCGCGGGCAAGACCGTGCTGGTCGCCGCGCACGGCAACTCGCTGCGCGCGCTCGTCAAGCACCTCGACGGGATCTCCGACGCCGACATCGCCGGCCTCAACATCCCGACCGGCATCCCGCTGCGCTACGACCTCACGGCCGACCTGAAGCCGGTGAAGGCGGGCGGCGAGTACCTCGACCCCGAGGCCGCCAAGGAAGCCGCCGCCGCGGTGGCGAACCAGGGCCGCTGACTCACGTGACCGGCCGGATGGCGGTCGCCTTCCAGCTCGCCCCTTCACGGACGACGTCCAGCTCGACCGTGAAGGGCTTGCTGGTGGCCTTGCCGGTCGCGTCGGTGACCTGAAGGTTCGTGAAGAACAGCACGATCGCCCGCCCGCCGGTGAGCGCGACGACCCCGGCCACCGGGTTCGGCCCGAGGGTGGCCTTGGTGCCACTCCGGCGGATCGCGTCGACGTTGCTCGCCTTGTTCGCGCGGTAGTTGCTCAACAGCGGATCGGCGAGGGCGGCCTCGACCCGGGCGTACGAGCCGTCCGGGTCGGCGCTGTCGGTCGTGAACACGGCGCCGGCGATCGTGCGGGCCCCCGCCAGTGCCGAGTCGCGCGCGCCCGACGGTGTGCCGTCGTCCGGCCGCGGCGCGGGGGCCGGCAGGACCGGGTTCACCACGATGTCCGAGAGCCGCCAGCGTCCGTCCGCCTTCACCGCCGTGAGCGAGACCGCGGCCAGGCCCACCGTTGCACCGGTGTGCTGCTCGAGCACGGCCAGTTCGCGGACGCGGTCGCCGGTGAACTCCACCGCGGCCGCCTGCCGCACCTGCGTGGTCAGCAGAATCGCCTGCGGGCTCTTCCTGACATGGTCGAACAACGTCGTGAGCTGGTCCTTCGCCCCTCCGGTGACGTTCGCGGCCACTGTCTGGTCGAACGCGGCCGGGTTCGCGGAGTCGTAGCTGAAGACGGCTTCGGCCGCGGTCTTCACCGCGGCGAGCGCGGCGGCCGTCGCCGGGGCGTCGATCACCGCGCGGTTCTCCGCGCCAGGGACCGGCGCGGCCGTGCCCGAGACCGCCGACGAGCACGCCGACGTCACCAGGACCAGTGCCAGGAGCGCTCGTTTCACAGCAGGCCGGCCTCGCGGGCCCGGGCCCCGGCCTGGAACCGGGACGACGCGCCGAGGAGCTCCATCAGCTCCGCCACCCGCCGCCGGTAGGTCCGCAGGCCGACACCGAGGGCGCGCGCCGCCGTCTCGTCCTTGCAGCCGGAGGCCAGCTGCACGAGGATCTCGCGCGCGCCCAGCTCGGTGAACCGGGCCTGGTAGGACTCCAGTTCGGTGGCGCCGGCCCAGGCCGCCTCGAACAGCGACTGGATGCCCTGGACCAGCTCCGGGCTGCTGACCACCGTGTAGCTGCGGACGCCGCCGACGTTGTCACCGGCCACGATCGCGATCCGGCGGTCCAGCAGGATCGTCTCGTTGATCTCGCGTTCGGTGATCCGGATCCGGGCGCCGTGCGTGGCCATGAACCGCAGGTGCTCGGCCAGCTTCGGGTCGAACAGCACGCCGGGCAGGTACATCTTGCGGACGTTCATGTCCCGCACCGCCTGCTCCCGCTCGGGCGCGGTCGGGTGCGCCACCGACCACGTGTGCAGGTCGCGGGCCGCGCACGAAACCTCCGTCGCGGCCGCGAACAGGTGGGCCGTCCGCTCGAACAGCTCCGCTTCGCCCCGCACCACGGCGACGTCACTGACTCTCTCCACGCATTCCAGTGTGGCAGCAAACTGCCAAAACCGGTGGTGGCGAGCCCGCGCCGGAAAGCTGGAGCCATGACCACGAACACCCTTCCCGCCGCCGCGGCGGGCACCTGGCAGCTCGGCTCCTTCGAAGTCAACCGGCTCGGCTTCGGCGCCATGCGCCTGATGTCCACTTCGGACGGTGGCATCCGCGACCGCGAGACGTCGATCGCCGTGCTCCGCCGCGCCGTCGAGCTCGGCGTGAACCACATCGACACCGCCGTCTTCTACTTCGCCGGCCCGCGCTCGGCGAACGAGCTGATCAACCGCGCCCTCGCGCCGTACGACAACCTGACGATCACCACCAAGGTCGGCCCGGGCCGCGACTTCACCGGCGCCTTCTACACCGCCCGGCCGGACCAGCTGCGGGCCCAGGTCGAAGAGAACCTCCGCGAGCTGGGCCTCGAGCACCTCGACGTCGCCAACTACCGGATCGGCGAAGGCCTCGACCGCGGGGAAGGCTCGCTCGCCGACGGCTTCGGCGCGCTCGCCGAGCTGCGGCAGGAGGGCCTGATCCGCGAGCTGGGCATCTCCAACGTCGCGCCGCACCACCTGACGGAGGCCCTCGAGATCGCGCCGGTCGTCTGCGTCCAGAACCAGTACGGCCTCACCGCCCGCCGCGAGGACGACGAGATCGTCCGGATGTGCGCCGAGCGCGGCATCGCCTTCGTGCCGTTCTTCGCCGTCGCCAGCGGCGCGGGGGAGGACGCGCGGGTCGCCGAGGTCGCGCGCCGGCACGACGTCACCCCGGCGCAGGTGCGGCTCGCGTGGACCCTCCACCAAGGACCGCACGTGCTCGCCATCCCCGGCACCGGCGACGTCGCGCACCTCGAACAGAACGTCGCCTCGGCGGCTCTGGAGCTCACCGACGACGACCTGAAGACCCTCGACGGCGATGCGTGATTCACCCGGAATGTCTCGCCGGGGAATCGATCGGGTGAACGTCGGCTGAAGCACACGCGAACATGTCCTCCCCAGGTGTCGCGGTGCTCACGACAAGGCGGACAACGCTAGGCCGAAGGGCCACTTCTCCGCTTACGATCGGCCTGTGACCACGCCTGTTTCACTCGCACTGGCCATCGGAGCCCTGGTGGCCGGTGCGGTGGTCGGTTACCTCGTCGCGCGGGCGCGCACCCGCCGCGAAGAGGCCCGGCCGCCGGGCCCGACCGTCGCCGAGCTCCTCGAACGGCTGGTCCGGTCGTCGAACAACGGCGTCGTCGTGCTCAACAAGTTCGGCGACATGGTGCTGCACAACCCGCGCGCCTACGAGCTGGGCCTGGTGAAGGTCAACCAGGCCGACCCGCGGGCCCGCAAGGCCGCCGAGCAGGTCGCCGAGACCGACGAGCCGCTGGAGATCGACCTTTCGCCGCTCGAAGCGCGCGGCCGCCAGCCGGAAGCGGTGCTCGGCGAGGTCCGGCCGCTCGGGGACGGCTTCACCGTCGTCGAGGCCGTCGACCACTCCGAGGCCATCCGGCTGGAGGCCGTGCGCCGCGACTTCGTCGCCAACGTCAGCCACGAGCTCAAGACCCCGGTCGGCGCGATCGCGCTGCTCACCGAGGCCGTGCTCGACGCCGCCGAGGACGTCGAGGAGGTCCGCCGCTTCGGCGGCAAGATCCTGCGCGAGTCCACCCGGCTCGGCCAGCTCGTCACCGAGCTGATCGCGCTGTCCCGGCTGCAGGGCGCCGAGCGGCTGCCGGACCTCAACGTCGTCGAGATCGACGCCGTCGTCCGCGAAGCGCTCGGCCGGACGACGCTCTCGGCCGAGTCCGCCGAGATCACCATCACCACCGACGCGGCCAGCGGCCTGCTCATCGAGGGTGACCGCACGCTGCTGGTCACCGCGCTGTCGAACCTGCTGGAGAACGCTGTCGCGTACTCGCCGGCCGGCAGCCCGGTCTCGATCTCCCGGCGGCTGGCCGACGGGATGGTCGAGGTCGCCGTCACCGACCGCGGCATCGGCATCCCGGAGGACGAGCAGACGCGGGTGTTCGAGCGCTTCTACCGCGCCGACAAGGCCCGCTCGCGCGCCACCGGCGGCACCGGGCTCGGCCTGGCCATCGTCAAGCACGTCGCGGCCAACCACGGCGGCTCGGTCGGGCTGTGGAGCCGGCCCGGCACCGGCTCGACGTTCACCCTCCGCATCCCCGCGCACGTCCGTCCCGAGCCGGCCCCGGAGCCGGCCCGCGCGGCCAAGACCTCGCCGGCACCACGGCAGGAGAAGACCCCCGAGCGCACCCCGAGGCTCGTGGTTACCGGGCAGGACAGCCCAGATCATGGAGGAAACCTGTGACCAGGGTTCTCATCGTCGAGGACGAGGAGTCGTTCGCCGACCCCCTCGCCTTCCTGCTGCGCAAGGAAGGGTTCACCGCGGCCGTCGCCGGCACCGGCCAGGCCGCGCTCGAAGAGTTCGACCGCAACGGCGCCGACATCGTGCTGCTCGACCTGATGCTGCCCGGGATGAGCGGCACCGACGTCTGCAAGCAGCTGCGCCAGCGCTCCGCCGTGCCGGTGATCATGGTGACCGCGCGCGACAGCGAGATCGACAAGGTCGTCGGCCTGGAGCTCGGCGCGGACGACTACGTCACCAAGCCGTACTCGGCGCGTGAGCTGATCGCCCGGGTCCGCGCGGTCCTGCGCCGCGGCGGCGAGCCCGGCTCCGAAGGCGAGCTGGCGCCGCTGGTGCTCTCGGCCGGCCCGGTGCGGATGGACGTCGAGCGGCACGTCGTGACCGTGGACGGTGGCGAGGTTTCGCTCCCGCTCAAGGAGTTCGACCTGCTCGAATACCTGCTCCGCAACGTCGGCCGGGTGCTGACCCGCGGCCAGCTCATCGACCGGGTGTGGGGCGCGGACTACGTCGGCGACACGAAGACGCTCGACGTCCACGTGAAGCGGCTGCGCTCGAAGATCGAGCCGGACCCGGGTTCGCCGCGGCACCTGGTGACGGTTCGCGGTCTCGGGTACAAGTTCGAGACGTAAGACCCGTTTCGGGCGGTATCGCCCCCGCGCAGGCGCGCCGGGGCGCTACCGCACCGAGTGTTGTTGGTTACAAGTTCGAGACCTGGCGCTCGGGCCGGTACCCTGGACCCCCGTGCGCCTAGGGGTACTCGACGTCGGTTCCAACACCGTCCACCTGCTCGTGGTCGACGCCCACCGTGGCGCCCACCCGACGCCGATGCATTCCGAAAAGTCCGTGCTCCGGCTGGCCGAGCGGATCACCCCCGGTGGGGAGCTCAGCAAGGCCGGCGCCGACGAGCTGGTGACCGCCGTCGAGTCCGCGAAGGAAGCCGCCGCGCGGCTCGGGTGCGAAGAAGTCATGGCCTTCGCCACCTCCGCGGTCCGCGAAGCGAAGAACTCCGCGAAAGTGCTGGCCCGGGTGGCCGACAAGACCGGCGTCGAGCTGCGGGTGCTGTCCGGTGTGGACGAGGCCCGGCTGACCTTCCTCGCCGTCCGCCGCTGGTACGGCTGGTCGGCCGGGCAGCTGCTGGTGCTCGACATCGGCGGCGGCTCGCTGGAGATCGCGATGGGCCGCGACGAAGAGCCCGTGCTGGCCGAATCGCTGCCCTTGGGCGCCGGCCGCACCACTCGGACCCGCTTCAAGCACGATCCGCCGACGCGCTCGGAGCTCGTCGCGACGTCGGCGTGGCTCGACGACCAGCTCACCGAGCTCTCGCGGAAGGTCACCAAATGGGGTGAACCCGATCGGGTCGTGGCGACGTCGAAGACGTTCCGCTCGCTCGCCCGGCTGACCGGCGCCGCCCCCTCGGCGGCGGGCCCGCGCGTGCGACGTACGCTCACGGACACCGCATTGCGCCAGCTCCTGGCCTTCATCTCGCGCATGCCCTCGGCCGAGCTGGCGCACCTCGAGGGGGTCAGCTCGAGCCGATCGCACCAGCTGGTGGCGGGCGCGCTCGTCGCGCAGGCCACTATGCGGGCGCTCGGTTTGCCGGAACTCGAGATCTGCCCGTGGGCTCTGCGAGAGGGTGTCATCCTGCGGCGGCTGGACCATTCCAACGGCGCGGATGAAACTGGAGCCGCCCTCGTGGCGCGTTTCGGCGCACAGGAGGACCGGTGAAAGCAGTCGGCTGGACTTCCCGGAAGGTAAACGGGCACGGTGAAGAGGTGACGGACATGCAGAGGTCGGCGTTCAGCGCGCGCGGCACCGCAGGTGTGCCGTCGCGGACCGCTTCACCAGGTGCCGAGGACCAGGAGCGCGCAGGGGACGACCAGGTATGACGGACCAGACCGGAGGCGACCAGCCGCAGAAGACCGTGGCTGAGCTGCTCGCCCAGCACGGCGCCCAGGTCGACGGCGGACGCCGTCGCCGCCGGCGCGCGGCCGATGACGACGACGAGCCGGCCACCCCGGAGGCGCCGCCCGGCGCGACCGGTTCCCACCGGCGACCGGGCGTGACCGACACCGGCCCGCAGGCGATCATCGACCGGGTCGCCGGCGAAGGCACCCCGCCGCCGCCCAACCGGCCCGCCGGCCGGCGCCGCGCCGAGCCGTCCCCGCCGCCCGCACCTCGCGCGGTCCCACAGGACTCCCAGCCGCTTCCGCGGCAGGTTCCGCCACCCCCGCCGCCGGCCCGGCCCGCCCCCGGTGGCGCCGAGTCCGGCCAGTACGCGCGGCCCCCGGCGCCGCCGCAGCAGTCGGGCCAGTTCACCCGGCCGCCGCAGGATTCCGGGCCGTTCCCGAACCCGCCGGCGCGGCCGCCGCAGGACTCGGCGCCGTTCGCGAGCCCGCAGGAGTCGGCGCAGCTGCCCGTGCCGCCGCGCGCGCCCCGGCGTCAGCCGCCTCCGCCGCAGCCGTCCCAGCAGCTGCCGACCCCGCCGCCGCCCGCGGCCGAGGAGACCCGCGGGGCCGTCCCGCCGGTCCGGCGCCGCCCGCCGCCGTCGCAGCAGCTGCCGACCCCGCCGCCGCAGCCGTCCCAGCAGCTGCCGACACCCCCGCCGCCCGCGGGGCCGCTGTCGGCCCGGCTCGACGGCCTCAACGGCAGCCCGGACGCCGACGTCGACGTCCCGCCCGGCCCGATGGCCAGCGGCACGTTCTCGACCCCGCCGGCCGCGCCCGGCCGGCCGCGCCGGGGCCCGGCGCGCCGTCCGCAGCCGCAGCAGGAGGCCTACACCGAGCAGTTCTCGGCGGTCCCCGACGACGAGCCGCCGGCACCGCCCAAGGGCGGCAAGGGCAAGAAGCCCGAGCCGCCGGCACCCTCCTCGCCCGCCGGCCTGGCGAACTGGCGCAAGCGCCGCGAGAAGGAGCAGATGGAGGACACCGAGATCGGCGTCATGCCGGTGGTGCCCACCGAAACCCCGGACGACGGTTATCCCGAGGACGACTTCGAGCCCGACGGTTTTGCCCCGGAGAGCAGCGGCTACCAGGCCGCCTTCGACGCGGGCCCGCCCACCGGCGCGTACCCGCCGCCGATGCCGTTCGCGCCCGGTGACCGGGCCTCGCGGGCGCCGATCCCGGACGACCTCGAGCCCTACGAGCGCGAGTTCGCCGACGGCTACCCGGCCGACGGCCCGGACTTCGAGCAGGACGACTACGCCTACGAACAGGGCGACGGTTACGAAGACGAGTACGACGACGTCCCGGAGCCGGTGGCCGAGCCGGAACCCGCGGCCTCGCCGGGCAAGGCGTGGCTGGCCCTGGCCGGCCAGCTGGCGATGGGCGTGGTCGGCGGCGCCGCCGTCTGGCTGGGCTTCAACTGGCTGTGGGTGAACATCCCGGCCGCCGCGCTGGTCGCGGCGCTGCTGGTGGTCGTCGCGCTGGTCTGGATCGTGCGGAAGATCCGCCGCGCCGAGGACCTGCAGACGACCGTGCTCGCGGTGCTGGTCGGCCTGGTGGTGACGGTCTCCCCGGCGGCCCTGCTGCTCGTCGGCCGCTGACCGGCGGGGACGCGGTGATCCGCGTCCCCTTCGGCGCACGCCCCTGCTTCGCACCCTGGGTGACGAGGCAGGATGGCGCGCGTGACAGACGAGAAGCCGGTTCCCGTCGGCCTGAGCACGGCGTCGGTGTGGCCCCTCAAGGCCGGGACGGCCTTCGAGCTGGCCGCCGAGCTGGGTTACGACGGCGTCGAGGTGATGGTCTGGGCCGACGCGGTCAGCCAGGACGTCACCGCGCTGCGCCGCTGGTCGCGCCGCACCGGCGTGCCCGTGCTGTCGATCCACTCGCCGTCGCTGCTGATCACCCAGCGGATCTGGTCGCCCGACCCGGAGGTCCGGCTGCGGATGTCCGTCGACGCCGCCCAGGAGCTCGGCGCGCGCACTGTCGTGGTGCACCCGCCGTTCCGCTGGCAGCGCCGGTACGGCGACGCGTTCGGTGATCTCGTCGACGAGCTCGAGGAGTCGAGCGGGATCGAAATCGCCGTCGAGAACATGTTCAAGGTCCGCCCGCCGGGTGGTTCGAAGAATTCCCGGGTGTCGGCGTTCCGGCCGTCGATCGATCCGACGGACGTCGGTTTCCGGCACTACACGCTCGACCTGTCCCACACAGCGGCAGCCCGGATGGACGCGCTGGCGCTCGCCGAGCGGATGGGTGAAGGCCTCACGCACCTCCATCTGGCGGACGGCACCGGCGTCCCGAAGGACGAACACCTGGTGCCCGGCCGGGGTGGCCAGCCTTGCGCCGCATTGCTCGAGAAGCTGGTCAGCAGTGGTTTCGCCGGTCAGATCGTGCTGGAGATCAACACCCGGCACGCCGTCAACGCGGCCCAGCGCGTCCGCGACCTGGCGGAGGCATTGCTGTTCGCGCGATTCCACTTGGGTGCATAACCGAGCACGTTCCGACAGAACACGACTACTCCCGAGTGCAATTCCGCCGGTTCGGCACGTAAAGTTCCGACTGTGAAACCGTCGCGCTCGTTGATCGTCACCTACCCGGATTCCCGCATCGGCACGGCGCGTTCGTGAGCGGAATGGACGGCACCGCCGGGTCCTTCGACACGGCGAGTGCGACGCGGTCGCTGGGGGACGGCACCTTCACCGCGGTGCTGCGTGCGGAATGGGCCATCGGCTCGCACCCGCACGGGGGATTTCTCCTGGCCCTGCTGGCCAAGGCGGCGATCGCCGCGCTGCACGAACGCGGGGAGCCGCACGCCGAGCCGCTGGTCGTCAGCGCGGAGTTCCTGCACGCGCCCGCGCTCGGCCCGGTGCTGCTGCGCACGGACGTCCGCAAGGTCGGCCGCCGCGCGACGGTCGTCGAGGTCCGGCTGGAGCAGCGCGGCCGCAGCTGCGTCGAGGCCCGGGTGACCACCGGGCGGCTGCCGATGCGGCGCCCGGAGTGGACGGACGTGCCGTCGATGCCCGCCGAGCCGCCGTCGGGGGCGCTGACCATGCCGGAGAGCCCCGAAGGCCCGTTCAACCTGGCCAAGGGCTGCGACGTCCGCCTCGACCCGGCAACCGCGGGCTACCTGGCCGGCCGCACCGGCGAGCCACCGCGGATGCGGCTGTGGGTCCGGCCGCGCCACGGCGTGGTCGACCCGTACTTCACGCTGCTCGCCTCCGACGTCAACCCGCCGGTGGTGATGAACCTCGGCCGGATCGGCTGGGCGCCCACGGTCCAGCTGACGGCGCTGCTGCGAACGCGCCCGGCCCCGGGCTGGCTGCGCGTCGTCGTCGAGTCCCGCTCGGTGCACGAGTCGTGGTTCGACTCGGACGCCACGGTGGTGGACGCGCAAGGGCGGCTGGTGTGCCAGGCGCGGCAGCTGGGCCTCGCCCCGGCACCGGGCGGCTGAGCCGGGCTTCGGTCGGGTCGGACGATGTGGGCGCCGGTTAGTGAGGTCTGCGGTGCCGGGCTTGCGCCGGGGGCTGTCAGGGCGTGGGGTTCGCTGCGTGGGACCGGCTCGGTGCGATCGTCGTGCGCAGGCCAGGGTCTGCTCGGGGTCGCCTCGGCACCGGGCGGCTGAGCCGGGCATCGGTCGGCTCGGACGACGTGGGCGCCGGTTCGAGGGGTCTGCTGAGGCTTGCGTTGAGCGCCGGAGCGCGTGGACCGGCTGAGCGCGACCGCTGCCTGCCGACCGGCGTGTGGCAGGCGCGGCAGCTGGGCCTCGCCCCGGCACCGGGCGGCTGAGCGGCGTTTGGCACGCTGGACGCCATGACGGTCATCGCGGTGCTGGGTGCGGGGAAGATCGGCGAGGCGTTGCTCTCGGGGCTGCTGCACGGCGGCCACGAGCCGGGCGACCTCCTCTTCACCGAGCGCTATCCGGCGCGCGTCGAAGAGCTCACCGCGCGCTACGGCATCCGCGGCGTCGACGTCGAGGAAGCCGCGAAGCAGGCCGACATCCTGGTCGTCGCCGTGAAGCCGCAGGACATCGAGCCGGTGCTCGCCGAGCTGGCGCCGCTGCTCGGGCCGTCGTCGCTGGTGGTGTCGCTGTGCGCCGGGCTGCCGACCTCGCTGTACGAGCGGCGGCTGGCCGAGGGGGTGCCCGTGGTGCGGGTCATGCCGAACACGCCGATGCTGGTCGGCGAGGCCATGAGCGCCATCTCGGCCGGGAAGCACGCCACCGCGGACCACCTCGCCGTCGTCCGGGACCTGCTGTCGCACGTCGGCCAGGTCGTCGAGGTGCCGGAGGGGCAGCAGGACGCCGTCACGGCACTCTCGGGCTCCGGGCCCGCGTACTTCTTCTTCCTGGTCGAAGCCATGATCGACGCCGGCATCCTGCTGGGCCTGCCGCGCGCGCTGGCCGGCCAGCTGATCATCCAGTCGGCCGTCGGCGCGGCGAAGATGCTCGCCGAGTCGGAGGAGCACCCGGTGCTGCTGCGCGAGGCCGTGACGTCGCCGGCCGGGACCACCATCAACGCGATCCGCGAGCTGGAGAAGCACGGCGTCCGGGCGGCGCTGCTGGCGGCCATCGAAGCGGCCAAGGACCGGTCCGTCGAGCTGGGCAAGGCCCACGAGGACTAGGCCCGCGGCCGCCAGTCGTTCGCCCAGGCGTCGAGCCGGATGAGCGTGCCGAACAGGGATTTTCCCTGCTCGGTGAGGGTGTAGCCCTCGGTGTGGGCGACCAGATCGGCTTCGCCCAGCTCGCGCAACCGAGTGGTCAGGACGCTCGACGAGACGCCGTCGCAGCGTTGCTGGAGCTCGCGGAACGTCGGTTTCGCGCCGTCGCGCAGCTCCCAGAGGATCCGCAGTGCCCAGCGCCGGCCGAGCAGGTCGAGCAGCGCCATGATCGGGCGGCCGGTGGTCGAGCCGCGGACGGGCCGGCCGGGGAGCGGTGTCATCGTGCTTTCCTTTCCGAAGCACGGATGTTAGCTTGCCGACATGCCTCTAAAATCGAAGCAGCCGCGGATCGCGCCCCTCGAGACGCCGTACGACGCGGATGCCGCCGAGGCTCTCGAGCAGCTCGGCCCGCCCATCCAGCTGTTCCGCGTGTGGGCGCGGCGTCCCGACCTGGCCCGCGGCGTCGCGGGCTGGGGCCGTTACTACTTCTCGCGGCAGTCGGCGTTGACGATCCGCCGGCGTGAGCTGGTCATCAACCGGACGACCGCGCTGTGCGGAGCCGACTACGAGTGGGGCGTGCACGTCGCGACCTTCGCCGAGAAGGCCGGCTTCGACGCTCCACAGCTCCGTTCGCTGGCGGCCGGCTCGCCCGCCGACGACTGCTGGGACGTGGGGGACCGCGCGGTGCTCGTGGCCGTCGACGAGCTGCACACGACGTCCGACCTCTCCGACGAGGCGTGGGCCGGGCTCGTGGCCGCGGCCGGCGAGGACGGCGCGCTCGAGCTGGTCCTGGTCTGCGGCTGGTACCACGCGATCTCGTTCGCGGTCCGGGCGCTGCGGCTGCCGCTGGAGCCCGGAACGCGGCCGATCGGCGCCTGACAGCTGTCCGGATTAGCCGTATTGGGCGATTGCGCCCTTCTTGCACGCGCGGGTGCCCGTGCGTTAGCGCTGGTAGGGGCCCATCTCGGTGACAGGCGTCGCATTAGTCCCACCAGTCCCGCTACTCTCGATAGAGCACGTGCGTGTCGATACCACAGGTGGGGAAGCCTCGTGGCGCGACACGTGTCGAAGGACGCGGTAAACATGTCGCCGAACAAAAAGGAGGATCTGCCGGCAGTCGGGCAGGTCCAGTTCCTGACGGTCGCCGAGGTGGCCACGCTGATGCGGGTCTCCAAGATGACCGTCTACCGTCTCGTGCACTCGGGTGAGCTACCCGCCGTCAGGGTCGGGAAGTCCTTCCGGGTGCCGGAGAAAGCAGTGCACGAGTACCTCCAGGGTGCGTATTACGACGTGGGATGAACCGGCCGGCGGGCACGCCGCCGCCAGCGGCGTGCGGGGCTTGGACGTGCCCGCCGACCGGCCCGCGCATCGTGGCGGGTAACCTGGAAAACCGCTCGTGCCTGTGCGCTCCACCCGTTGGACGCTGCGCCGGGCAGCGTGACCGACGACGACCTAAGGAGCGCCCATGGGCTCTGTGATCAAGAAGCGCCGTAAGCGCATGTCGAAGAAGAAGCACCGCAAGTTGCTTCGCCGCACGCGAGTGCAGCGCAGGAAGGCCGGCAAGTAAGCCAGCCCTGCGTAGCCGTGGCCCGTCCAGTCTCTGGACGGGCCACGTCCATGTGGTGGACCCGTCCCCCCGTTCGAGTGTTGTCTTCGTCGCTTTCCGGCGAATAGCGGTTAATAGCACGTAAGACACCCGTGAGCTACCACTGATGAGCGGTAACATCTCAAGGGCGTCCGCGCGATGCTTCCAGTGAGTGCAGGCCCGCGCACTTCGGGTGATCGTCCACCCCCACCACGCCCTACGCCGCAGGGAGCTGTATGCCGTCGAACGTCGTGCTCGTCACCGGGGTCGCCGGGGAACTGGGCGGGAAGCTCCTCGCCCGCCTGGGCAACAACCCCGACTTCGAACGAGTCATCGGTGTCGACACGGTTCCCCCGGACAAGACGGTTCTGCAGCGCATGGGGCACGCGGAGTACGTCCGCGCGGACATCCGCAACCCGCTGATCGCGAAGGTCATCAGCACCGCCAAGGTCGACACCGTGGTGCACGCGTCCTGCACCGCGCACCCGGCCGGGCCGGGGCGCCGCACGGCGATCAAGGAAGTCAACGTCATCGGCACCATGCGGCTGCTCGCCGCCTGCCAGCGCTCGCCGCTGGTCCGCAAGCTGGTGGTGAAGTCTACGGCGGCGGTCTACGGCGCCGGCGCCCGCTCGCAGGCGGTGTTCACCGAGGATTCCGAGCTCATCCCGACGTCGACCAGCGGATACGCGAAGGACGCCGTCGAGATGGAGGGGTACGTGCGCGGCCTGATGCGCCGCCGTCCCGACATCACCACGACGCTGTTCCGCTTCGCCAACATCATCGGGCCGTCGACCGACACCGTGCTTTCCCGCTACTTCGCGCTGCCGGTGGTGCCGACGGTCTTCGGGTACGACGCGCGCATCCAGCTGCTGCACTCTTCGGACGCGCTGGCCGTGCTGGAACGCGCGAGCCTGACCGACCACCCCGGCGTCTTTAACGTCGGCTCGGAGGGGGTACTCACCCTCTCGCAGGCGATCCGGCGAGCCGGCCGGGTCGAGCTGCCGATGCCGCGGACCGTGGTGCCGTCGGTCGGCAAGGTGCTGCGCGGGGCCCGCGTCGTCGACTTTTCCGCCGACCAGGTCCGGCTGCTGAATTTCGGCCGGGTCGTCGACATCACCAAGCTGAAGCAGGAGTTCGGGTACACCCCGCGGTGGACCACGCGTGAGGCGTTCGACGACTACGTCGTCGGACGTGGGCTCCGGCCCGTGCTCGACGGCGGCAAGCTGGCGGGCCTGGCCGGGAAGGTGCTCGTGGCTGCGGCGACGGGGCAGGCGAGCCGATGAGCAGGCCTTTCGGGGGTCCGGGTGGCGGAGCCCCCGGCCCGGAGCGAAGCTCCGGTTGTTACAGCAGGCCTTATGACTCGGACGACTTCGGAAGCGAGGCGGAGACAGTGGGCGGTGCCGAAGCGCAGGTCATCCCCCTGCACGGACCGGGCCGGGAGAAGCCCGAAGCGGTCGCGGCGGGACAGGATCTCCGCGAGAACGAGGACGCGCCGGTCGTCGCGTTCCCGGGCGCCGACCAGCCGGCGCCGGCCCCCGAGGTCCTCTCGGACGCGGCCCGCTCCGCGCTCGGCTTCATCCGCGACCGGCTGACCGGCGACTACACCGTCGACGAGTTCGGCTTCGACGCCGAGCTGACCGACGCGGTCTTCCTGCCGCCGCTGCGCGCGCTGTACAAGAAGTGGTTCCGCGTCGACACCCACGGCGTGGAAAACCTCCCGCTCGAGGGCGGCGCGCTGCTGGTGTCCAACCACTCGGGCACGTTGCCGCTCGACTCCCTGATGACGGCGGTCGCGGTCCACGACGAAACCGGCGGCCGGCACCTGCGCGGGCTCGGCGCCGACCTGGTGTTCCAGGTGCCGCTGGTCGGCTCGTTCGCCCGCAAGTCGGGTCAGACGCTGGCCTGCCACGCGGACGCGGAACGCCTGCTGCGCCAGGGTGAGCTGGTCGGCGTGTGGCCGGAAGGCTTCAAGGGTGTCGGCAAGCCGTTCTCCTCCCGCTACAAGCTGCAGCGCTTCGGCCGCGGCGGTTTTGTGTCGGCCGCGCTGAGCGCCGGCGTGCCGATCATCCCGGTGTCGGTCATCGGCGCCGAGGAGATCTACCCGAAGCTCGGCGACATCAAGCTGCTGGCCCGGATGTTCGGGCTGCCGTACTTCCCGGTGACGCCGTTCTTCCCGCTCCTCGGCGCGCTGGGCGCGATCCCGCTCCCGACGAAGTGGAGCATCGAGTTCGGCGAGCCCATCCGGACGGACCAGTTCGAGCCGGAGGCCGTCGAGGACCCGATGCTGGTGTTCCAGCTGACGGACCAGGTGCGCGAGTCGATCCAGCAGACGCTCTACCAGCGGCTTTCGCAGCGGAAGTCGGTCTTCCGCGGCTGAGCCTCAGCGGCGGCGGTAAGCCATCCCCGCCGCAACGGCACCGGCCAGCGCTCCGGCGCCGAGCACCGAAGGCACGCCGATCTTCGCCGCCTTCCGGCCGGTCCGGAAGTCGCGGATCTCCCAGCCACGCGCGCGGGCGACGTCCCGAAGGCCACCGTCGGGGTTCACGGCCACCGCCGTGCCCACCGCCGACAGCATCGGGATGTCGTTGGCCGAGTCGGAATACGCCGTGCAGCGCTTCAGGTTCAGCCCTTCCCGGGACGCCAGCGCGCGCACCGCGTGGGCCTTCGCGCGGCCGTGCAGCAGGTCGCCGACCAGGCGGCCGGTGTAGACGCCGTCGCGGGTTTCGGCCACTGTGCCCAAGGCGCCGGTCAACCCGAGCCGGCGCGAGATGATCGCCGCCAGCTCGATCGGGGTCGCCGTCACCAGCCAGACCCGCTGGCCCGCGTCCAGGTGCATCTGGGCCAGTGCCCGGGTGCCGGACCAGATCTTGTCCGCCATCAGCTCGTCGTAGATCTCTTCGCTGATCGACGTCAGCTCGGCGACCGTGCGACCGGCTACAAAGGACAGTGCGCGCTCGCGGTGGGTCTTGATGTCTTCCTTGTTCTCACGGCCGCCCAGGCGGAACTTGATCTGGCCCCAGACGAACCCGGCGAGGTCCGACGAAGTGAAGAACTTGCGCGCCGCGAGGCCGCGGGCGAAGTAGAAGATCGAGGCGCCCATCATCATCGTGTTGTCGACGTCGAAGAAGGCGGCCGCGGTGAGGTCCGGCGGGGCGGGCGGGACCGGGGGCTCGGCGGCTTCGGAAACCACGCGGGCGTGGGCGGCCTCGGCCGACGCCTCGCCCGCGAGCGCGGCGAGCCGTTCCAGCTCCTGACTCTTATCCCTGCCACGCCAAGCTGACACGCACACCGCCTCCACGTCTGCCCACGTCCGGCCACGTCCCTGCGAAGGTCCGGGTCCTTCGCACAGCGTAGCGAGCCGCCCACTGGCACGTCGCAGGTGTGGCCCGGACCTCAGCCGATCACGATCGGCGGCAAGCCGGGCAGCAGCGGCGGGATCGAAACCAGCGGCGGCGGCTGCGTGGTCGACGTCACCGGCGGCCGCGGTGCTGTTGTCGGCACCTCGCCGTACACCGGCGGTGGGGTGACCCCGTCGGTCGGCAGCTGCGTGCCCGGGGTCGCCGTCGCGTCCGACGGCGGCAGCTGCGTGCCCGTCGCCACCTGCGCGGTGCTTTCCGGCGAAGGCGGCCCGGTCGGCGCCGACGACGGCTGGTTGCCGGACGACGGCACCGGCCGCTGCGTGCACTCGCCGGTCGCGGGCAGCAGGCCCAGCTCGTCGGACGTGCCGGTGGTGATCTGGTAGCAGTTCATCCGCGCGGCCAGCCCGCTCGTGCGCTCCTGGACCTTGCCGAGCAGGCTGCGCACGTCGCCGAACACCGTGGCCGCGTCCGCCGGGAGGGCCGGCTGCTGCGCCGCCAGCCGCGCCGCCTGGTTCCGCGCCCACAGCCGGACGTCGGAGAGCGCCTGCGCCCCGCCGCCGTCGCTGGTCGCCACGGTGGCCAGCTGGGTGACGCCGGCCCGCAGGTCGGTGGCGAAGTCGTCGTACGCGGTCCGGTAGGCGGCCTCGCTCCCGCCTTCGGTGGCCAGCTCGGAGAGCTCGGTGATCCGGTTGGTGGCGAACTCGAGGTGCTTCTGCGCCTTGGCCTGGTCGCCGAAGGTCAGGCCGAGCGCCGTCGACTCCCCGGCGCGCTTCACGCCGTACAGCGGGTCACCCGGGAGCGCGCTGCGGGACAGCACGAGGGTCAGGCCGGAAAGGACCAGGAACAGGAAGAGCGCGGCGGCCACCAGGTCGGCGGTCCGCGGCCGCCACCTCCGACGTGGGGTGGTGGCCGCCGCCGTCTCCAGGCGGCCCGCGATCTCCGCGCGGATCCGCTGCCGGGTCTCCAGGTCCGGGGCCCCGGCCGCACCGAGCTCGCGCAGGGCGCCGACGAGGGCCAGTTCGTCGGCGAACTCGCCGTCCCGGCGTACCGGGGACGGCTCCAAAGCACGCGCGAACCGGTCGATCTCGGTTCGCTCACGCGCAAACCTCACTGCGCCAGCTCCATCTCGGGCCGTGGCCGGTCCTGACACCGGTCTGGGAGGAGTAACGATCCAGAAGCCGTCAGGGTTACCGGTTTTGGTCGACGAGTGCGAAAAGTTGGTGGATTCAGCGCAATCCGGTGGGCAGGAGTTGTGCCAGACGGCGTACCGCGCGGTGCTGCAGCGCCTTGATGGCGCCTTCGTTGCGGTTCATGATCTGGGCCGTCTCGGCCACGGAGAGTCCCTGCAGGAACCGCAGGATGATGCATTCCCGCTGGTCATCGCCCAGTTCCGCAACGCAGCGCAGCAGCTCGGTGCGGGTGGCGCGGCTGATCGCCTCCTGCTCGGGGCCCGCCTGCGCCGTCGCGCCGACGCTGAACGGCGCCGAGCCGGGCTCGGTGACCTCGTCGGTGACGACTTCGAGCCGGAACCGGCTCGACTTCACGTGGTCGAGCACGAGGTTGCGGGCGATGGTGACGAACCAGGCGCCGACGTCACGTCCCTGGTAGCTCACGGACGTGATCCGGCGCAGCGCACGCAGGAAGGTCTCGCTGGTGACGTCTTCGGCGAGGTCGCGGTCGCCCAGGCGGAAGAGCACGTACCGGTAGACGACGTCGACGTAGCGGTCGTAGAGCCGGCCGAAGGCGGACGAGTCGCCGTCCTGCGCGGCCCGCACCAGCTCCCAGGCCTCGGCCTTCGCCGCTTCGGCGCGCTCGTCGTCGGACGCCTGCCGGCTCACCGGCACGGTCGACGATCGCCCGAACACACGCTCGGCGAACATGAACACGGGCCCGCGGCTCACTGCGGTCGGCACGGTCATCGGGCGGCACCTCCGGCGGCGGCTCTGACCCAGTACGTCACGTTACCCCCGGACCACGGGCGAGCAGGGGCCTGCCGGCTCGCATGCCCCACGACCTCGTGGGCAGGCAAGTTCGTCACGGCGACTCCCTCTCTCCGGTCGCGGCGGTGATCAACACCACCCCGCGACGCAGTGCAGCATACGTGTAGTTACCGCGAAGTAGGTAGTGGCTCCGGGGTTGCAGAGAGGCGACGCTCGCGGTGGGCACCCATGACGTCGCTCCGAATGACAGACTTGCAACGGTTTGGCCGAGGGACGAGAGGTGGACCGCGGGTGAGTGCTCCAGAAGGGACGCAGTCGGGGGTCGGCGGGTTGCTCACGCGGGCCGCGGCGACCTGGCCGGACCACCCGGCCGTGCGGGAGACCGGCACCGGGCGCAGCCTGACGTTCCGCGAGGTCGAAGCCACCGTCCAGGCGCAGGCCAGGCGGCTCGCGGACGCCGGTGTCGGGCCCGGCGACCGGGTCGCGCTGCGGCTGCCGACGTCGGTGGACTTCGTGGTCGGCTTCTTCGGCGCGGTGCGCGCCGGGGCGGTCGTGGTGCCGATGTCGCCGCAGGCGCCCGACCCGGAGCTGGCCCGGCTGCTCGACCACAGCGGTGCCAAGGTTGTCATCCAGCGCGAAGCCGACACGCCGCCGCCGGCCGGCGTGAGCGTTGTCACGCCGGAAACCGACCCGGATGGAGTAGTCGAATTCGTCGACGCCGGCGGGTCGGGCGAGGACGTCGCGGTCATCTCCTACACCTCCGGCACCACCGGGCCGCCGCGTGGCGTGATGCTGTCGCACCGCGCGCTGCTGGCGAACCTGGAGCAGCTCGGCAACGTCGACGGTGTCCTGACCCACGACGACCGCGTGCTGATCACCATCCCGCTGTTCCACGTCTACGGCCTCGGGCCGGGCCTGCTGCAGGCGACGTCGGTCGGCGCGACGGCGATCCTGTCGGAGCGCTTCGAGGCGCAGCGCACGCTGGAGGACTGCGCCGAGCACGGCGTCACCACGATCACCGGCGTCCCGACCATGTACGGCGAGTTCGCCGCGCTCGGCGCCGAAGAGCTCAGCCGCGGGCTGGCCACCGTCCGGCGGATGACGTCGGGCGCCGCGCCGCTGCACCCGAAGGTGCTCGGCGCGCTCCGCGAGGCCACCGGCCTCGAGATCTACGAGGGTTACGGCCTGACCGAGTGCGCGCCGGTGGTGACGTCGACGCTGGTCACCGGCTACCCGAAGCCGGGTTCGGTCGGCCGCCCGCTGCCGGGCGTCGAACTGCGGCTGGTGGACAGCGACGGCACCGACCAGACCGTGCCGCTCGACCCGGACGACGTCGACGACGTCTTCGAGGCCGAGGGGGAGACCGGGCTGGTGTCGATCCGCGGCGCGAACCTGTTCTCCGGCTACTGGCCCGACGGCGACCACGGCCCGGACGACGAGGGCTGGTTCCGCACCGGCGACGTCGGCTACCTCGACACCGACGGTGACCTGCACCTGGTCGACCGGGCCAACGACCTGATCATCGTCAACGGCTTCAACGTCTTCCCGAACGAGGTCGAGTCGGTCATCGCCCAGCTGCCGGAGGTCGCCGAAGCCGCCGTGGTCGGCGTGGTCGACGAGCGCAGCGGCGAGGCCGTGAAGGCGTTCGTGGTGCCGGTCGCCGGCGCGTCGCTGTCCGAGCAGCAGGTCGTCGACCAGTGTGCGGCCCACCTGGCCGGGTACAAGGTGCCGCACGCGGTCGAGTTCGCCGAGTCGCTGCCGCATTCGGCCACCGGGAAGCTGCGCCGCGTGCGGTTGCGGTAATAAGGACGCCATGGCGCACGAAGTGACGGTGATGAGCCGGGGCGGCTGCCACCTCTGCGAGGTCGCGGAGGCGGACGTCGCACGGATCTGCGGCGAGCTCGACGTCGTGTGGAAGACGGAGGACGTCGACACCGACCCGGAGTGGCGCGCGGAGTACGGCGACCGCGTGCCGGTGATCCTGGTGGACGGCGCCGAGCACGGGTACTGGCGCGTCGAAGAGGACCGGCTGCGGCGCGCGCTGGCTTGAGCCGTAACACGTCCGTAAGCCACATTCGGCAGCCTTCCGGAGCGAGTGCTCCGAAGATGGAGGCGTGAGCACTCTGCAGGAAGCGCCGCCCGAAGCGCCGAGGCGGCTTTCGCTGCCCGTCGCGACCCTCATCGGGCTCCTCGCGCTGGCCGCGGCCCTCGGCGTCGGGCATCTCGTCGCGGGCTTCGTCGGCTACACCGCTTCGCCGTTCATCGCGGTGGCCAACTACGTCATCGACCACAGCCCGACCGGCATCGTGAAGTGGGCCGAGCGGACGCTGGGCACCTGGGACAAGCCGATCCTCAAGGTCGGGCTCGGCGTCGTGCTGGTGCTGTTCGCGCTGCTGGCCGGACAGCTCTCCCGCCGGACGCCGCGCGCCGGGCAGGTGCTCGTCGTGCTGCTCGGGGCCGCCGGGGTCGCCGCCGTCTACACCCGCAGCGACCTCGGGCAGGTGGCGCTGCTCGCGCCGGTCGCCGCCCTGGTCGCCGGGCTCGCGGTGCTGACCTTCCTGCACCGGATCGCGCTGCCGGTCGACGGCGCGCCCGACCGGGGTTTCGACCGCCGGAAGTTCCTGCGCGCCGGGATCGGCGTCGCCGCGGGTTCGGGGATCGCGGCCGTGGTCGGGCAGGTGGCCGGGACCAGCACGAACGCCGAAGACTCACGGGCCGCCGTCGGGCCGCTCGCCCCGGCGCGCACCGCGCCGCCGCTGCCCGCCGACGCCGACTTCGCGAAGCTGGGCTCGCCGCCGTTCATCACCCCGAACCCGGACTTCTACCGGATCGACACCGCCCTGGTCGTGCCGCAGATCCGCACCGAGGACTGGAGCCTTCGCATCCACGGGATGGTCGAGAAGGAGGTGACGTTCTCCTACAACGACATCCGCAACCGGCCGCTCGTCGAGCGCCGGGTGACGCTGACCTGCGTGTCCAACGAGGTCGGCGGGCCGCTGATCTCGAACGCCGCGTTCCTCGGCGTCGACCTGGTCGACCTCCTCGACGAAGCCGGGGTGCAGGCCGGCGCCGAGCAGATGTACGCCACCAGCGTCGACGGCTGGACGTGCGGCACCCCGGCGAACGTCGCGCTCGACCCGGCGCGCGGCGCGATGCTGGCGATCGGGATGAACGGCGAGCCGCTGCCGGTCGAGCACGGCTTCCCGGCGCGGATCGTCATCCCCGGCCTGTACGGCTACGTGTCCGCGACGAAGTGGGTCCAGTCGCTGGAATTCACCAAGTGGGACGCCCGGCAGGCGTACTGGCTCAACCGCGGCTGGGCCGAGCAGGCGCCGATCAAGACCGAGTCCCGGATCGACACCCCGACCGGCTTCGCGGGCGTCACCGCGGGCAAGGTCCGGCTGGCCGGCACGGCGTGGGCGCAGCACACCGGCATCGCGAAGGTCGAGGTCCGGCTGGACCAGGGTTCGTGGCGCGAGGCGACGCTCTCGGCCGAGGTGAGCAAGGACACCTGGCGCATGTGGTGGATCGAGCTCGACGTGCCGCCGGGCACGCACCAGGCCTTCGTCCGGGCCACCGATCAGGACGGCTACACGCAGACCGAAAACCGCGCGGACCCGGTGCCCGACGGCGCCACCGGCTGGCACTCGGTCACGCTCGACGCCCACTGACACCGGAAGTGCCTGGCGGACAAGGATTCTGACGCGGTGTCATGATCTCCCGGGCCCGCCCGGCCGCCCGGAACCGCCTCCGACCAGTGACTTTGTGCGCGCGTTCACAAGTGGACTACCGTATGGCCATCGCCCCGGGCGGCCCGGTATCGAACCGGACTCCCGGCCCTGGGTCAAGACACAGTTCCGAACGGTCGCGGCGATGGCCGCCAGGCGCACAGCGGGCAGGAGACGACGGCGTGGTGACACAGCGGGGGAGGCGCGACGGAGCGGACTCCCCGGGCCGGCCGCCACGACGGCCCCGCCGCCCGGACACCCCGGACGCCGACAACGCCCCGACCGCCGAGATGCCCGCCGTACCCGCCGAGGGCAACGGCCGCAACGGGGATGCCCCCGAGGCCGTCCGGGCGAAGCAGATCCCCGAAGCGGCGGTCGCCCGCCTCGCGGTCTACCTCCGGGTGCTGTCCGCGATGTCCGAACAGGGCGCGACGACCGTTTCGAGCGAAGAGCTCTCGCAGGCGGCGGGCGTCAATTCCGCGAAATTGCGCAAAGATCTCTCGTACCTGGGCTCGTACGGCACCCGTGGTGTCGGCTACGAAGTCAGCGTCCTGGTCAGCCAGATCGAGCGCATCCTCGGCCTGACGCGGCAGCACAAAGTGGCCGTCGTCGGCATCGGCAACCTCGGCCACGCGCTGGCCAACTACGGCGGCTTCCCGGGGCGCGGTTTCCCGGTGGAAGCGCTGTTCGACCTGGACGCGGACCTGATCGGCGTGCCGGTCGGCGGCCTCCCGGTGTCGCACATGGACGACATCCCGCGGGTCTGCGCCGAGCGCGGCATCTCGATCGGCGTGATCGCCACCCCGCCCACCGCGGCGCAGTCGGTGTGTGACCGCCTGGTCGCGGGCGGTGTCCAGTGCATCCTCAACTTCGCCCCGGTGGTGCTGCAGGTTCCTGCTCACATCGAGGTCCGCAAAGTGGATTTGGCCGTCGAGCTGCAGATACTCTCGTTCCATGTGGCCCGCCGCGCGGATGATGCCGCCGGTAATCAGGGCACTTCCGGATTACCTACCGGGGGTTCGCCCGCCGAGAATGGCAAGGGCAGCGGGCGGAACGGTTCGGGTCCGGACGGCGGACGGGAAATGGTGGTGCGCTCATGAGCGTCTTGGCGGTCGGTCTCTCGCATCGGAGTGCGGAGCTGAGCACGCTGGAGCGCGTCGCGGTCCCCGCGCCCGAGGTGGGCAAGGTGCTGTACGAGCTGCAGCAGGCCGAGCACGTCAGTGAGGTCATGCTCGTCTCGACCTGCAACCGCATCGAGGTCTACGCGGTGGTCGAAACCTTCCACGGTGGCCTCAACGACGTCTCCGAGGTGCTTTCGCGCCAGGCCGGGATGGAACCGGCCGAGCTCTACGACAGCCTGTACGTGCACTACGCCGGCGCGGCCGTCGAGCACCTCTTCTCCGTCACCTCCGGCCTGGACTCGATGGTCGTCGGCGAGACGCAGATCCTCGGCCAGGTCCGGTCCGCCTACGCCACCGCGCGCGAGGTCGGCACCGTCGGCCGCACGCTGCACGAGCTCATCCAGACCACGCTGCGTGTCGGCAAGCGCGTGCACACCGAGACCGGCCTCGACACCCTCGGCGCGTCGGTCGTCTCCGAAGCGCTCGCCGCGGCCGGGGACGTCAGCGGCAAGCACGCCGTCATCGTCGGCGCCGGCTCGATGGGCGCGCTGAGCGCGTCGCAGCTGCGCAAGGCCGGCATCGGCGAGATCACCGTGGCCAACCGCACCGACGCCCGCGCCCGCCGGCTCGCCGCGAACGTCACCGAGCAGGGGGTGCCGGCCCGCGCGATCCCGCTGTCGGCGGTCGCCGCGGCCGTGGCGGACGCCGACGTCGTGATCTGCTGCACCGGCGCGCAGGATGCTGTCTTCGGCCCGGCCCACGTGCTCCCGCGCGGCGGCCGCGACCTGGTCGTCTGCGACCTGGGCCTGCCCCGCGACGTCGACCCGGCGGTCGGCGAGCTCGACGCCGTGCGTGTGGTCGACCTGGCCACCATCCAGCGCCGGATGCGCGAAGCGGGCACCCCGACCACCGAGCGCCAGACCGCCAAGGCGACCGGGATCGTCCTCGACGAGGTCCGCGACTACCTGGCCGGCCAGCGCAGCGCCGAGGTCACCCCGACCGTGACGGCGCTGCGGCGGCGCGCGGCCGAGGTCGTCGACGCCGAGCTGCTGCGGCTCGACCACCGGCTGCCCGATCTCGAACCGGGTGTTCGCGAAGAGGTCGGCCGCACGGTCCGCCGGGTGGTCGACAAGCTGCTGCACGCGCCGACGGTGCGGGTCAAGCAGCTGGCCGCCGAGACGGCCGACACCGACTACGCGAACGCGTTGCGAGAACTGTTCTGCCTCGACCCGCAGGCGCCCGCCGCGGTGGCGAGCCCGACGCCCCCACCGGAGAAGAAGTAGTAGTGACCAGAGTCATTCGCATGGGCACCCGCGGCTCAAAGCTCGCGCTCGCCCAGACCGGGACCGTCGCCGACGCCCTGCGCGCCACCGGCGCCGAGGTCGAGATCGTCAAGGTGACCACGCCCGGTGACCAGTCCTCCGCGCCGATTCCCACGATCGGGGTCGGCGTTTTCACGTCGGCGTTGCGGGAAGCGTTGCTGCGCAACGAAGTCGACGTCATCGTGCACTCGTACAAGGACCTCCCGACGGCACCCGAACCGGGCATCAGCCTGGCCGCCGTGCCGCCGCGTGCGGACCCCCGTGACGCGCTGATCGCGCGTGACGGACTGACTTTGGGCGAGCTGCCGCCGGGCTCGACGGTGGGCACCGGCTCGCCGCGGCGCACCGCGCAGCTGCGCGCGCTGGGTCTCGGTTTGGAAATCGTGCCGATTCGCGGCAATATCGACACCCGCATGCGCAAGGTCACCGACGGCGAGCTGGATGCCGTGGTGCTGGCGCGTGCCGGACTGGCCAGGGTCGGACTGGCCGAGGTGATCACCGAGACCCTCGACCCGATCCAGATGCTGCCCGCGCCCGCCCAGGGCGCGCTGGCGGTGGAGTGCCGGACCGCCGACGAGGACCTCGAGCACCTGCTCGCGGCCACGTTGGACGACGAGGGCACGCGGGCCGCGGTGACGGCCGAGCGTTCCCTGCTGGCCGCGCTCGAGGCGGGGTGCAGCGCGCCGGTGGGCGCGCTCGCCGAGATCGTCGAAGATCTCGACGCCGAGGGCAAGGTCGTGGAACGGATCTCGCTGCGCGGCACCGCCGCGGTCGACGGCGAGGACGGCGCGGTGGACATGGTCCGGGCCATCGCGCTGGCCGACAAGCACCAGGCCGCCCAGCTGGGCAAGGACCTGGCCGCCGAGCTGCTGGACCTCGGAGCCGGAGCCCTCTCCGGTCCCGCTCAGTAGCGCTTTTCCGAGCGCTTCCAAAAGACGTAGGAGACCTGCGTCCGTGCGATCCCGCACGGCCGCCGCAAGAGGAGAAACGCACAGATGACCCCCGCGCGAAAGACCACCGGGCGCGTAGCGTTCGTGGGCTCCGGGCCCGGCGACGCCGGCCTGCTCACGGTCCGTGCCCAGGAACTGCTCGCCAAGGCCGAGGTCGTGGTGACCGACCCCGACGTGCCGCAGGCCGTGCTGGCCATGGCGGCCGAGGGCGCCGAGGTGCGGCCCGCCGTCGGCGAGGCCACCGAGGTCGCCAAGGACCTCACCGCCGAGGCCAAGGCCGGCCGCCTGGTGCTGCGCCTGGTCGCGGGCGACCCGCTGACCACCCCGGCCGTGGTGGCCGAGGTGCAGGCGGTCGCGCGCACCAGCGCCGTGTTCGACGTCATCCCGGGCGTTTCCCCGGGCGCGGCCGTCCCCGCGTACGCGGGTGTCGCGCTGGGCGGCACGCACGTCGAGGTCGACGTCCGCGGCGACGTCGACTGGGCGGCGCTGGCGGCTTCGCCCGGCCCGCTGGTGCTGCACGCGACGTCGGCCCACCTGGCCGAGGCCGCTTCGGCGCTCACCGGCCACGGCCTGCCGTCGTCGACCCCGGTCGCGGTCACCGCGAACGGCACCATCAACACCCAGCGCACCCTCGACACCACGCTCGAGAAGGTCGCCAACGACGCGGGTGAGCTCGTCGGGCCGCTGATCGTCACGATCGGCCAGGCCGCCGGGCAGCGCTCGAAGCTGTCGTGGTGGGAGTCGCGCGCGCTGTACGGCTGGAAGGTCCTGGTGCCGCGCACCAAGGAGCAGGCCGGCGAGATGGCCGAGCGCCTGCGCGGCCACGGCGCGACGTCGCACGAGGTGCCCACCATTTCGGTCGAGCCGCCCCGCAGCCCGGCGCAGATGGAGCGTTCGGTCAAGGGCCTGGTCGACGGCCGCTACCAGTGGATCGTCTTCACCTCCACCAACGCGGTCCGCGCGGTGTGGGAGAAGTTCGAGGAGTTCGGGCTCGATGCTCGTGCGTTCTCCGGCGTGAAGATCGCCTGCGTCGGCGCGGCCACCGCGGCGAAGGTGCGCTCGTTCGGCATCATCCCGGAGCTGGTCCCCTCGGGTGAGCAGTCTTCGGAAGGCCTGCTGGCCGAGTTCCCGCCGTACGACGACGTGCTCGACCCGGTCGACCGCGTGCTGCTGCCGCGGGCCGACATCGCCACCGAGACCCTGTCGGCCGGCCTGCGCGAACGCGGCTGGGAGATCGACGACGTGACGGCCTACCGGACCGTCCGGGCCGCGCCGCCGCCCGCCGAGACCCGCGAGATGATCAAGACCGGCGGTTTCGACGCGGTCTGCTTCACCTCGTCCTCGACCGTGCGGAACCTGGTCGGCATCGCCGGCAAGCCGCACACCCGCACGTTGGTCGCGTGCATCGGCCCGAAGACCGCGGAGACCGCGGTCGAGTTCGGGCTCCGCGTCGACGTCCAGCCGGAGAAGGCGGACGTGCCGCACCTGGTGGACGCGCTGGCCGAGCACGCCGCGCGGCTTCGTGCGGAAGGTGCGCTGCCGCCGCCGCGGAAGGCGAAGCGGGCGCGCCGCTCCTGAGGTTCGTAGGTCCGTGAAGGCCGCCCCGGTTCGCCGGGGCGGCCTTCACTGCTTCAGAACCCGTTGACGCCTTGGGCCTTCACCCAGGCGCGGAGTGCTTTGGCGATGTGGTGCGTGCCGTACAGCGCGTTGACGCTGCCGTTGTAGTAAACGCCGAGGTCAAGGGTCTGCTTCAGTGGCTGCTCCCGGCCGGTGGGGCCATCGTGTTCGATCGTCACGTCGTAGCGACGAGGCAGGTCCGTGCGCTGGTAGCGCGCTGCGGTGTTGTCGAAAATGGCCCGGTATTCCTTGCCCGGTGGGATGGTGGGAAATCCGTCGTGGAACCAGGACCACGCCCTGATCGGCTGCTCCGAGTCATCCAGAGTGCTCGCGATAGGCGGGTCGAAGGTGATTCGGACGTTGGATGCAAGCGTCGCGCCGACATTCTTCACCACGATGTCGAAGAAGAAGGTGTCCTGTGGGTTGAGGTCGAAGTCGACGACCACGAATGGCCGGGCCTGTTCTTCGCGGAGAGCCCTCGCCTCCCTGACTTGTTTGAACGCGGCCTGGGCTGCGAAAAACGCGACGGCCAGTGTTCCGATCGAAGCTCCCGCTGCGATCCACTCGGGAAGATTGCCGAAATCCGGCCAAGTCATCGGGCCTCCCGCGAGAGCTTGACGTGCCTCTTTGTGTCGCAGACGCCACACGGGTCAGCTCTCCGTTACGCCTTCTGAGCGGCCCTCCCCGCGGTCGGCTGCCACCCGCGGCCACACGCAGTCAGTCCCTCCACCAGTTCCTCGGCACTCTCGGTGAGCTGGGTGTTCGGCCCCGCGGGTCGATCCGCGGTCACTCACCGAGCGGAAGGTGCCGCTGAGCACCCTTGCGGAACGCCGGGGAGCAGGGCGGGAGTAACTTGGAGGGGTGTTCCCAGAGCATCGTCCCCGCAGGCTTCGCACCACCCCGGCCATGCGCAGGCTGGTGGGTGAGACGACGCTGCGGCCACGCCAGCTGATCCTCCCGATGTTCGTCGCCGAAGGGCTTGACCAGCCGCGGCCGATTTCGAGCATGCCGGGCGTCGTGCAGCACACCCGCGACACCCTGCGGAAGGCCGCCGTCGACGCGGTCAACGCCGGGGTCGGTGGGCTGATGCTCTTCGGCATTCCCGAGACCCGTGACGCCGAGGGCACGGGAGCCGTCGACGAGCACGGCATCCTCAACGTCGCCCTGCGCGACCTGCGGCACGAGCTCGGTGACGCCACCGTGCTGATGGCCGACACCTGCCTCGACGAGTTCACCGACCACGGTCACTGCGGTGTCCTGGACGCCGACGGCGCGGTCGACAACGACGCCACCCTCCGGATCTACGCCGAGATGGCCGTCGCGCAGGCGGAAGCCGGGGCGCACGTGCTCGGGCCGTCCGGGATGATGGACGGCCAGATCGGCGTCATCCGCCGGGCGCTCGACGAGGTCGGGCACAGCGACAAGGCCATCCTCGCCTACGCCGCGAAGTACGCCAGCGCGTTCTACGGCCCCTTCCGCGAGGCCGTCGACTCGCAGCTCAAGGGTGACCGCAAGACCTACCAGCAGGACCCGGGCAACGCCCGCGAGGCGCTGCGCGAGATCGAGCTCGACCTCGCCGAGGGCGCGGACATGATCATGGTCAAGCCCGCGCTGTCCTATTTGGACGTCCTCAAGGCGGCCGCGGACATCTCCCCGGTGCCGGTGGCGGCGTACAACATCTCGGGCGAGTACGCGATGGTCGAGGCCGCCGCGGCGAACGGCTGGCTGGACCGCGAACGGACCGTGCTCGAGGTGCTCACTTCGATCCGCCGGGCCGGCGCCGACATGATCCTCACCTACTGGGCCGCCGAAGCCGCTGCCTGGCTGGACTGACCGGCTATATTCACCCGCGTGGCGGACAGTGACTTCGAACGAGCTGACACCGGCGACCTCAGCGGTCTCACCGACGACGAACGTCGTAAGCGAGGCCTTTCGCCGGACCCGGTGCTGCCCGGCGAGAGCGCGCCGAAGGCGAACCCGCCGAAGCCGGTGGCCCTGTCGTTCTGGTTGTGGCTCGCCGGCGGTGTGGTGCTGATCCTCAGCTACGTCCAGCTGCTGACCAGCAAGTCCGCCGTCATCGACCAGTACGTCAAGGGCACCACCGACCCGAAGATCACGCCGCAGATGATCGCGGACGGGATCACGGCGCTGCTGTGGTACCTGCTCGGCGGCGCGATCGTGTTCACGCTGCTGTTCCTGCTCTTCGCGTACAAGGCCCGCGAAGGCACCCGCTCGGCCCGCACCGTGCTGACCATCCTGCCGGTCGTCATGGTGCTGCTGATCATGGTGATCGCGCCGATCATCAACTACCTGACGCTCGTCGCAGTGCTGCTGTTCGTCATTGCGCTCATCCTGATGTACCTGCCGTCGGTGGCCGGCTACTTCCCGAAGGTCGGCAAGAAGCCGTGAGTGACCGGCTCTACGCCGAATCCGGGGTGAGCTGGGCCGCGATCGTCTGGGGCCCGGTGTTCGCGCTGGCCGGCGCCCTCGCGGAGCTCGCCACCGGCGGCCCGGTGCACGTCGTGGGCTGGCTGATGGTCGGGTTCGGCCTGTGTGTCATCACCGTCCCGTGGGTGTACGCGCGGCGCCGGTTCCTCTCCCTCGAAGTCACGACGAAGCAGCTGCGCCAGGGCCGCGAGAGCGTGCCGGCGGACCAGCTCGCCGAGGTCACCGACGTCGGCACGCCGGTCGGCGCGCGCGTCCTGGGCGGCGGCTGGTCGGTGCCGCGCAAGTACGACTCGCTGCCGGTGAAGCTCACCGACGGCACTGTTGTGCTGGCGTGGGCGAAGGACGTCGAGGCCCTGCAGGACGCGCTCGACCGGCTCGTCCGGGCGACACCGCGCGAAGCATGAGAAAATCCCTGCTGTGATCGACCTTCCGCAGCCCACCGGCGCCGAGCTCTGGCCGCCGGAAGAACCCGGCCCGACCGCGCGGCTGCACAAGCCGTGGCGGACGCTGGTCGCCGTCGTGGAGGTCGTGCTCGCCGTGCTGGCCGGCTGGGCCGCCTACGCGTGCTGGCACAGCGGCGCCGCCACCGTGGTCACCCGCACCGACGACGGCGCCGTGCTCGAGTCGCACCGGTACTTCGGCGGGCTGCTCGCCGCGGCCATCGGGCTCGGCACGCTGGCCGCGATCCTGCTGGTCGACGCGGTGCGTCAGGTGTCGCTCGCGGTCCGTGCGCGGCACCGTTCCGGCAAGGACTGATACACAGCTCCCGCACAGGCAACCAACAGTCAATTGCTAAGCGGCGGTCCCAGAGTTGCCGCATGACGCGCGTGCGTGCCTCGAAGGCATGGGTGATCAACGGTGCTCTGGTCGTACTGCTGGCCGGAGCCGGATTCGGGATATACCAGGCGTTCAGCCCCGAACCGAACACGGCGCAGGCCCAGTCGCGCAGCACGCCGGTGCGCCGGGCCACGGTCACCGAGACCATTTCCGCCGCCGGGACCCTCGCCAGTAGTTACACGGGCGCGGCGAACTTCGCGACGGCCGGCAAGGTCACCTCGATCGACGTGAAGGTCGGTGACGTCGTGAGCGCCGGCCAGAAGCTCGCGACCGTCGACAGCACGCAGGCGGCGAAGCAGCTTCAGGTCGCGAAGGCGAACCTTTCGGTGGCGCAGGACAGCCTGGACAGCGCCGAGGACGCCGAAGACACCCCGGCGACCGGCCAGAACAGCCAGAACAGCACGCAGTCCGCCGCGAACAGCGTCACCTCGGCGCAGGCGAAGCTGGACCAGGCCGAGCTGGACGTCCAGACCGCGCAGGAAACCCTCGACAACACCACGCTCTACGCACCCGGCGCCGGCACGGTGACCGCGGTCAACGGCTCGGTCGGGCAGCAGTCCTCCAGCGGCTCGTCGAGCAGCAGTGCCCAGTCGACGTCGAGCACCGGCAGCGGTCAGGGCGGGCAGGGCTCGTCGAACTCCAGCGCCGCGACGTCGTCGTCCAGCACCGGCAGCAGCGGGTTCATCACCATCACGAACATGTCCGGCCTGGTCGTGAACACCTCGGTCGCCGAGATCGACGTCAGCAAGGTCAAGGCGGGCCAGAAGGCCACCGTGACACTCAACGCGCTGCCCGACAAGCCGGTGCAGGCGACCGTTTCGAGCATCAACCTCACCCCGACCACCAGCGGCAGCGTGGTGTCCTACGGCGCGCAGCTGGCGCTGACCGACCCGCCGGACGGGCTGCGACCCGGCCAGTCCGCCAGCGTCGTGATCACCGTCGCCGAAGCGGAGAACGCGCTGAGCGTGCCGGCCGCGGCCGTGACGACGGCCGGCAGCACCAACGTCGTCACCGTGCAGGAGAACGGCCAGAACGTCACCCGCCAGGTGCAGGTCGGCATCCGCGGTGAGTCGACCGTCCAGATCACCTCCGGGCTGACCGAGGGCGAGAACGTCGTGCTGACCGCGACCGCCTCGACCGGGACCACCGGCGGCACGGGCCGGACCGGCGGGACGGGTGGCACCGGCGGGTTCCCCGGCGGCGGGACCGGGGGCTTCCCCGGCGGCGGCCAGCGCGGCACGGGCACCGGCGCCGGCGGCGGTTTCGGCGGCCGCGGGTGAACCCGGTCATCGCGGTCTCCGGGCTGCGCAAGACCTACGGCGCCGGCGAGACGGCGGTGCACGCGCTGCGTGGGGTCGACCTCACCGTGTGGCCCGGCGAGTACGTCGCCATCATGGGCGCGTCGGGCTCGGGCAAGTCGACCCTGCTGAACATGCTGGGCTGCCTCGACGTCCCGACGTCCGGCCAGTACCTGCTGGACGGCTTCGGGGTGGGCAAGCTCAACGAGCGGCAGCTGGCCTTGCTGCGCAACCGGAAGATCGGGTTCATCTTCCAGTCGTTCAACCTCGTGCCGCGGACCTCCGCGCTGTCCAATGTGGAACTTCCGCTCGTCTACAGTGGACTCCGCCGGTCGGAACGGCGGCGCCGCGCGCTCGCCGCGCTCGAGATGGTCGGGCTGTCCGACCGGGCCAAGCACCTGCCCAGCGAGCTTTCCGGCGGGCAGGTCCAGCGCGTCGCGGTGGCGCGGGCGCTGGTCACCGGCCCGGCGATGCTGCTGGCCGACGAACCGACGGGCAACCTCGACCGTCGCAGCACCGCCGACGTCCTCGGCGTCTTCGACCGGCTCAACCGGCTCGGCCGCACCATCGTGGTGATCACGCACGAGGACGAGGTCGCCGCGCACGCGCACCGCGTCGTCCGGGTCGACGACGGGCTGATCGTGTCGGATGACGTCACCCGCGCGGTGGGGGCGGTCTCGTGAACTTCTTCGAAGTCCTGCGTTTCGCCGTGCGCGGGCTCACCGCGAACAAGCTGCGCTCGGCGCTCACCACACTCGGCATCACCATCGGCGTGGCGGCGGTGATCCTGCTCGTCGCGGTCGGCAACGGCGCGTCGGCGGCCATCGCGGCCAGCATCCAGGGCCTGGGCACCAACGTGGTCAACGTCTCCCCGGCGCGCGGCGGCGGGCAGGGCGCGTCGGCGCGGCCGCTGACCGTGCAGGACGCACACGCGCTCGTCGACCCGGTCGGCGCGCCCGACGTCAAAGCCGCGTCGCCGGTGGTGAACACCACGGCGACCGCGACCTACGGGCAGACGTCGTACGACATCTCGACCGTCGCGGGCACCGAACCGGCGTACTTCACCACGACCAACCGCGAGCTCGCGCAAGGACAGCTGTTCACCGCCGAGGACGTCACGGCCGCGCGGAAGGTCGTGGTGCTCGGCCCGACCACGGCGGAGTCGATCTTCGGCGCGGCCGACGCGGTCGGCAAGAACGTGCTGCTGAACAGCATCCAGTTCACCGTGGTCGGGGTGCTGCAGGCCAAGGGCAGCACCGGGCTGCAGAACGCCGACGACGTCGCGATCGCGCCGATCTCGGCCGTGCAGAACTCCCTGGCCGGCTACGGCAGCCTCAGCCAGATCGCCGTCCAGGCCACCAGCGCGGACGCCGTCTCGCTGGCCCAGTCGGAGATCACCGCGATCCTCAACGCGCGGCACGGCATCCGGCTCGGCGGCACCGCCGACTACCAGATCCAGAACTCCGAGGAGCTGCTCGCGACCCGGACGTCGGCGACCGAGACGTTCACCGTGCTGCTGGCCGCGGTCGCGGCGATCTCGCTGCTGGTCGGCGGGATCGGCGTCACCAACATCATGCTCGTCACGGTGACCGAGCGGATCCGCGAAATCGGCATCCGCAAGGCCATCGGCGCCCCGCGCGCCGCCATCCTCGGCCAGTTCCTCGCCGAAGCGACCATCCTCAGCCTGTTCGGCGGGCTGCTCGGCGTCGCGATCGGGCTGATCGGCAGCGAGTTCACCATCTCCGGGATCAAACCGGTCGTGGTGCCTTCGTCGATCCTGCTCGCCTTCGCGGTGTCCGCCCTGATCGGGCTGTTCTTCGGCAGTTTCCCGGCGAACCGGGCCGCCAAGCTGCGGCCCATCGACGCCCTGCGCCACGAATAAGGAGTTCTTGATGTCTTCGTCCACGACGACCCCGCCGGGTTCGGCACCGGGGGACGAGCCGACGGCCGAGCTGCCCCTGTCGGCACTTACCCGGGAAAGCGGCGCTCCGGAGCCGACGCCCGAGCAGATCGTCGCCAGCCCGGCGGTCGACGGTGACTTGAACGCCGAAATGCGCCGGGCCGCGAAGCCGTTTTCCCGCACGACGCTGGTGCTGGCCGGGCTGGTCGTGCTCGCGGTCGCGTTCGGCGGCGGCGCCTGGACACACGCGGCGTTCGGCTCCTCGACCTCTTCGGCGCCCACGCGGCAGGCCGGCGGTCAGCAGGCCCAGACCGGCGGCACCGGCCAGCAGGGCGGCGGCTTCCGCGGCGCCGGCGGCCGCGGCACCACCGGCACGGTCGACCGCGTCGACGGCACCACGGTCTACGTGAAGACCGCGCAGGGCGCCGACGTCAAGGTGTCCACTTCGGACTCGACCACGGTCGGCGTGACCCAGCAGGGCAAGCTTTCCGACCTCAAGCCGGGCTCGACGGTCGTCGTCCAGGGGCAGGCGGGTGACGACGGGACGGTGGCCGCGCAGGCCATCACCCAGCAGGCCGGCCGCTAGTTGAGGGCGATGATCGCGCCGTTGAGCGCGGTCGCGTAGCCGACCCAGGCGAGGTAGGGCACCAGCAGCGCGGCGGCGAGCTTCGACCGGCGCGCGAACAGGACGATCGTCACGACCACGACGACGTCCAGCAGGACGATGTCCACCAGCGCCAGCCGCGCCGCGCCGCCCTCGAAGAACAACGGCGTCCACAGCAGGTTGGCCAGCAGACCGATGCCGTACGCGGCGAACCCCTGGGTTTCGCCGTCCGTGCGCCAGTACAGCCAGCCGGCCAGGGCGATCATCAGGTACAGGACCGTCCACACCGGACCGAACAGCGACGCGGGCGGCGCCCAGGACGGCAGTTCGAGCCGGGCGTAGACGTCCTTCGCCGAGGCCGCGGCCAGTGCGCCGACCACGGCCACCACGGCGACGACGCCGACGAAGCCGGTCAGCACCAGCCACGGGTTGCGCTGTGACTCACGTTCGGTCACCGGTTTGTTCCCCTCCCCGGGCGGCGTCCGGCCATCCTAGGCGCGTTTGCGAGACTGGGCAGGTGAGCACTGGAACCGAGCAGTCGGAAGCATGGTTCGAACGCGCGAAGGCGGCCGTCCCGGGCGGGGTGAACTCGCCGGTCCGGGCGTTCAACTCGGTCGGCGGCACCCCGCGGTTCATGGTCCGCGGCGAGGGCCCGCACCTGTGGGACGCCGACGGGAACCGCTATGTCGACCTGGTGTCTTCCTGGGGTCCGATGATCCTGGGCCACGCGCACCCGGCGGTGGTCGAGGCGGCGCGCGCGGCGGCGACGTCCGGGCTGTCGTTCGGCACGCCGACCATCGGCGAGGTCGAGCTGGCCGAGGAGATCATCGGCCGGGTCGAGCCGGTCGAGCAGGTGCGGCTGGTCAACTCGGGCACCGAGGCCACGATGAGCGCGATCCGGCTGGCCCGCGGGTTCACCGGCCGGGCGAAGATCGTGAAGTTCGCCGGCTGTTACCACGGTCACGTCGACGCGCTGCTCGCGCAGGCCGGCTCCGGCGTCGCGACGCTCGGGCTGCCGACGTCGCCCGGGGTCACCGGCGCCCAGGCCGCGGACACGATCGTGCTGCCCTACAACGACCTCGACGCCGTCCGCCAGTCCTTTGTGGACAACCCGGGCGAGATCGCCGCGGTGATCACCGAGGCCGCGGCCGGCAACATGGGTGCGATCGCGCCGGACGAGGGCTTCAACGCCGGCCTGCGCGACCTGGCCCACGAGCACGGCGCGCTGCTGGTCATGGACGAGGTGATGACCGGCTTCCGCGTCTCGCGGTCGGGCTGGTTCGGCCTCGAAGGGGTGGCCGGCGACCTGTACACGTTCGGCAAGGTGATGTCCGGCGGGCTGCCCGCCGCGGCCTTCGGCGGCCGCGCCGACATCATGGCCAAGCTCGCCCCGGGCGGGCCGGTCTACCAGGCCGGGACGCTCTCCGGGAACCCCGTCGCGGTCGCCGCGGGCCTCGCGACGCTGCGTGCGGCCGACTACGCCGTGTACGCGGCGCTCGACGCCAACGCGAAGCGCCTCGGTGATCTCTTCCGCCGCGAGCTGAGCGCCGCCGGGGTCGCGAACAACGTCCAGTACGCGGGCAACCTGGTCAGCGTGTTCTTCGGTGAGAAGCCGGTACGCGACTACGCCGGCGCGCAGGCGTCCGAGACGTGGCGCTTCCCGCCGTTCTTCCACGCGTTGCTCGACGGAGGCGTGTACGCGCCCCCGAGCGCGTACGAGGCCTGGTTCGTCAACGCGGCCATGGACGACGAAGCGTTCTCGGTGATCGAAGCGGCCCTGCCGGCGGCGGCGCGCGCGGCGGCGGAGGCGGTCCAGTGACCACCGTCGTCCACATGCTGCGGCACGGCGAAGTCCACAACCCCGAGAAGATCCTCTACGGGCGTCTCGAGGGCTACCGGCTTTCCGAGCGCGGGCAGCGTCAGGCGCTCACGGTCGCCGAGGCCGTCGCGGGCCACGACCTCGTGCACGTCGTCGCGTCGCCGCTGCAGCGGGCGCAGGAGACGGCGGCCCCGATCGCCGCGGCGCACCGGCTCGACATCACGACCGACCCGGACCTGATCGAGGCCGGCAACCAGTTCGAGGGCCTGCACGTCGCGGTCGGCGACGGCGCGCTGCGGGAGCCGAAGCACTGGCCCAAGCTGGTCAACCCGTTCAAGCCGTCGTGGGGTGAGCCCTACCTCGAGATCGCGCACCGCATGCTCGGCGCGGTCCACCGGGCGCGCGAGGCGGCCGACGGGCACGAGGCGCTGTGCGTGTCGCACCAGCTGCCGATCTGGACGCTCCGCCGGTTCCTCGAGGGCAAGAAGCTGTGGCACGACCCGCGGCGCCGCCAGTGCTCGCTGGCGTCGCTGACCAGCCTCGTCTTCGACGGTGACGAGCTGCGCGAGATCGTCTACAGCGAGCCCGCGGGCACCACCGACCCGAAGGTGACCGGGGCATGAAACGGCTCCTCGTCACGCTCGCCGTGCTCGGCCTGGTCACCGGGTGCAGCGCCGGCAAGGACGCGGTGGTGCAGGGGAGCAGCTTCAGCTTCGTCTCCCCGGGCGGCCAGGTCGACATCACCTACGACCTCGCCCAGCGCCAGACCGCGCCGGTCCTCGCCGGGGACGACCTGATGAACGAGGGCAAGCAGCTGTCGCTGGCCGACTTCCCCGGCAAGGTCGTGGTGCTGAACCTGTGGGGCCAGTGGTGCGGCCCGTGCCGCACGGAGGTCCCGGAGCTGGAGTCGCTCGCGAAGCAGGCCCCGGGTGTCCAGGTGGTAGGCATCGACGTCCGCGACCCGGCGCGCGAGGTGGCGCAGGACTTCGTCCGCGACCGGCAGCTGACGTACCCGTCGATCTACGACCCGGACGGCCGGGTGCTGCTCAAGCTGAGCGGCTACCCGCGCAACATCATCCCGTCGACGATCGTGCTGGACAAACAGCACCGCGTCGCGGCGGTGTTCCTGCGGCCGGTGCTGGCCCAGGACCTGCTGCCGGTGACCCAGCGGCTGGAGAAGGAAGCCTGATCGAGGGGCTTTTGCCGGGATTTAACCGGCTTGCGCGGTTCTTCGGCTAGATTCCCCCATGATCATTTCGACCTGACCAGGGGGAGATTCTCTTGCTCAAGAAGTTTGCGGCCGCCACGCTGATCGCCGCCGCCGCGGTCACCACGGTCTCGGTGCCCGCCTCGGCGGCGCCGGTCTCGGCGGCGCCGGTGTCGGTCCAGGGGTTCACGGTGCTCAAGGAGAAGAGCGGCTACGGCCGCACGCTGCGCCTGTGGCTGAACTCCGCCAACAACCAGGTGCACGCGAACCTGTCCGGCGCCCGGTACGGCGACAAGCTGTCGATCGGCAGCTGCTGCTACCCGTACACGACGTACGAGACGGTCACCAGCAACGGCCAGTCCGAGCTCAACACGGGGGAGTACGGCAACTACGGCCCCAGCGTGAACGGGGTGTTCGCCGGCGGCGGCGAACTCCACTTCTGACCGGGTGTCCCGCTCGTCCGGTCCGGACGAGCGGGACGAAGGTCCTGAACTGCTGTGACCGAGGTCCTGTGAACCGGCCCCGGAGTTCTCACCGGGACCTCACTGCCTACCCTCAATCCCGTGAACTCCGTTACCGAGCTGGCGATCTCCGGACCGCTGCTGCTCGCCGCGGGCGTCGCGCTGCTGGCCGGAACGATCTCCTTCGCCTCGCCGTGCGTGGTGCCGCTGGTGCCGGGGTACCTCGCGTACCTCGCGGCGCTCGTCGGCGCGGACGCGCCGGCGGTCAGCGCCGACGAAGAACGCAAGCAGGGCCGCTGGGCCGTTCTCGGCGCGGCGCTGCTGTTCGTGCTCGGGTTCACCGTCGTGTTCGTCGCCACCCTGGGCACCCTGGTCTGGCTGGCCGAAACGCTCACCCTCAACCAGGACCTGCTGCAGCGCGTCGGCGGTGTCCTCACCATCGCGATGGCGCTGGTGTTCCTCGGCTGGATCCCGGGCCTGCAGCGCGAGTTCCGCTCGCACCGCGTGCCCGGCGGCGGTGTCTGGGGCGCCCCGCTGCTCGGCGCGGTCTTCGGCCTCGGCTGGACACCCTGCATCGGCCCGACGCTCTCCGCCGTCATGTCGCTGGCCACCGCGACCGGCGGCGCCGCCGCCCGCGGTTACCTGCTGATCGCCGTCTACTGCCTCGGCCTCGGGGTGCCGTTCCTGCTCATCGCGCTCGGCGCCCGCTGGGCCGTCCGGGCCACCGACTGGGTGCGCCGGCACGGCCGCCACGTGCAGATCTTCGGCGGCGCGCTGCTGATGGTCGTCGGGATCCTGCTGGTCACCGGCGTCTGGGGAGACCTGATGGGCTTCCTCCGCAACGAGCTCACGGGGACCCTGGAGCTGCCGCTGTGACAACCACCGAAGCCCCGCCTGCGGCACCGAAGGGGCCCACCCCCGCCAAGCGCACCTTCGCCTTCGTCCGCAACACCTGGCGCGGCCTGACGTCGATGCGCACCGCGCTCGTCCTGCTGTTCCTGCTCGCCCTGGCCGCGCTGCCCGGCGCGCTGCTGCCGCAGCGGAAGCTCAACGCCCCCAAGGTCGACGAGTACATCAGCGCCCACGGCTGGTGGGGCACGCTGCTCGACAAGCTCGAGTTCTACGACGTCTACTCCAGCATCTGGTTCTCGGCCATCTACCTGCTGCTGATGATCTCGCTGGTCGGCTGCCTCACACCGCGCAGCTTCGACTACGTCAAGGCGATGCGCGCCAAGCCGGTGCTGACCCCGCGCAACCTCGCGCGGATGCCGCACTACCGGCTCGGCCGCGGCAAGTCCGACGTCTCCGCCGAGGTCGCCGCCGTCCACAAGCAGCTGTCCGGCTGGCGGCGCGTCGAGCGTGAAGAGGCCGACGGCGTCCGCACCATCTCCGCCGAACGCGGGTTCCTGCGCGAGACCGGCAACCTGATCTTCCACTTCAGCATGCTCGGCCTGATCGTGTTCTTCGCGCTGGGCAAGCTGTACGGCTACGAAGGCCAGGTCATCGTCCAGGCCGACGGCGACAGCTTCTGCAACTCCGGCATCTACAACTACGACTCCTTCAACGCGGGCCTGCGCGTCGACGGCACCGACCTCGACCCGTTCTGCGTGAAGGTCAACGACTTCACCGTGCGGTACACCCCGGCCGGCGAGCCGGAGTACTACCACTCGAACATCGAGTACCAGTCCGGCCAGGACCTCGAGACGAACACCTGGCGCCCGTACGGCCTCGAGGTCAACTCGCCGCTGCGCACCGCCGGCGACCGCGTCTACCTGCTCGGCCAGGGCTACTCGCCGCAGTTCACGGTGACCTTCCCCAACGGCGACAAGCGCACCCAGAACACCCAGTGGCGCACGGTCGACCCGACGACGATGCTCGCCGAGGGCGCGACGAAGTTCGACCAGCCCGGCGTCACCGACGAGGTGCAGCGGCGGACCCGCCAGCTGGCCATCACCGGCCTGTTCGCGCCGACGTCGTTCCTGCACGGCAACGTCCTGACGTCGGCGGCGCCGGAGCTGAAGGACCCCGCCGTCGCCGTCGACATCATGCGCGGCGACCTCGGGCTCGACGCCGGGCGCGGCCAGTCCGTGTTCGAGATCGACCAGTCGCTGGTCGACGACGGCAGGCTGAAGAAGATCGCCCGCGAGAACATGAAGGTCGGCCAGGAGATCAAGCTCGACGACGGCACGAAGATCCGCTTCGACGGCGTCAACCACTGGGTCTCCCTGCAGGTCTCCCACGACCCGACGCAGGGTTTCGTGCTCGGGTTCGCCATCTCGATGTTCGTCGGACTCGGCGCGTCCTTGCTGGTCAAGCGGCGTCGGCTGTGGGTCCGGGTGAAGCCGGGCACCGAGGACGACCCGGGTACCGTCATCGAGGTCGCCGGGCTGGCCCGCACCGACCAGGCGGGGTACGGCGAAGAGTTCCACCGGATCAGTGAACGCTTGATCAGTGGTCAGAAGGGCTGAGGCATGCCGATCAACGAGACGTTGTCCCAGTACAGCGACTGGCTGTACACGACGGCCGCGGCGATCTACGTCGTCGCGTTGATGTTCTCCCTGATCGAGCAGGGCTTCGGCGCGAAGGGCCGGCTCGCCACCGAGCGCGCGAAGCTGCGGGCGCGTGAGCTCGTCGGCGCCGGCGGACCGCCGATCGAGGAGGTCCAGGCCGCGCAGCGCGAGGTCGGCCGCCCCGAGCGGATCGGCCGGATGGGCGCGGCGCTGCTGGTGCTCGGCGTGCTGCTGCAGCTGTCGGCGATCGTGCTGCGCGGGCTCGCCGTGCACCGCGCGCCGTGGGGCAACATGTACGAGTACGGCATGGCGGTCACCTTCATCACGGTGGTCACCTGGGTGATCGTGATGTGGAAGTTCCCGGTCCGGCACCTCACCGGCTTCCTGCTGCTGCCCGTCGTGATCCTGATGTTCATCAACGGCACGCTGCTCTACACGATCGCGGCGCCGGTGCAGCCCGCGCTGCAGTCGTACTGGCTGGTCATCCACGTCTCGGCGGCCATCATCGGCTCCGGCGTCTTCCTGGTGCCGGGTGTGGCGAGCGTGCTCTACCTGTTCCGCGCGGCCTACGAGAAGGACAACACGAAGTTCGCGCGCTTCGCCTCGAAGCTGCCCGCGGCCGACGTCCTCGACCGGATCGCCTACCGGACGACGATCTTCGCCTTCCCGGTGTTCACCTTCGGTGTGCTCTGCGGCGCCGTCTGGGCCGAGTCGGCGTGGGGCCGGTTCTGGGGCTGGGACCCCAAGGAGACCGTCGCGTTCATCGCCTGGGTGGTCTACGCGGCCTACCTGCACTCCCGCGCCACCGCGGGCTGGCGCGGGGCCCGGGCCGCGGCGATCAACATCGTCGGGTTCGCCGCGATCATCTTCAACCTCTTCTTCGTGAACCTCGTCACGGCGGGCTTGCACTCCTACGCCGGGGTGGGCTGAGCAACCCGCGGGTACGCCGACTACCGTCGTCTTCAGGGGAGAGCGATGTCGGCGGAGTGCGCGGAGGTTTACACCGGTGACCGGACCCAGCGAAGAATCGGCTCCTGGCCACCCCGAACAGGCCGAGCCGGCTGCTGCCCCGCAGCAGCCTGAAGCGGCGGGCGGGCTGTTCGCCGACGACCGGACGGACTCACACCCGCACCCGGACACCTCGGGCGCGTTCGACGTGCAGCCGACCCAGGCCGTCGCGCCGCCGCCGAACCCGGCGGTGTCCGGGCCGCACCAGGTGCCGAACCCGGCCGTCTCGGGGCCGCACCAGGTGCCGGGCGGTTCGGGACCCCAGTACGGCTACGACCAGAACCTGCCGCCGCTGCAGCCGCAGCAGCAGTACGCCCAGGCGCAGGCCCAGTACCCGCAGCAGCCTCAGCAGGGTTCGGGTCTGCCGCAGCCCCAGGGCGGGCGGCACGCGGCGCCGCAGCAGCCGGGCCACGGCCACGACCTGTCGACCGCGCACCTGGTCAAGCAGGTGAAGCGGCCGCCGCAGTCGGGCTGGCGCAAGGCCGTCTACGTCGGCACCGGGAAGCTGGTCAACCCGGGCGAGAGCCCGGCCGACACGCAGCGCCGTGACCTCATCGCGCGGGTCAACCAGCCGCTGCGCGGGTGCTACAAGATCGCGATGCTGTCGCTGAAGGGCGGCGTCGGCAAGACCACGGTGACGACGACGCTGGGCGCGACGTTCGCTTCGCTGCGCGGTGACCGCGTGGTGGCGGTGGACGCCAACCCGGACCGCGGCACGCTGTCGCAGAAGCTCCCGCTGGAGACGACGGCGACGGTCCGCCACCTCCTGCGCGACGCGGCCCGCATCACGCGCTACAGCGACGTCCGGTCGTACACGTCCCAGGGCGCCAGCCGGCTGGAAATCCTCGCCAGCGAGCAGGATCCGGCCGTCTCGGAGGCCTTCTCGGAGGACGACTACCGGCGCACGGTCAACCTGCTCGAGCACTTCTACAACATCGTGCTCACCGACTGCGGCACCGGCTTGATGCACTCGGCGATGAAGGGCGTCCTGGACGTCGCGGACGCGCTGGTCGTGGTGTCGTCGGGTTCGGTCGACGGCGCCCGGAGCGCCTCGGCGACCCTGGATTGGCTCGAGGCCCACGGTTACGGCGAGCTGGTCAAGCGCTCGGTGGCGGTGATCAACTCGGTCCGCCCCAAGGGCGGCTCGGTCGACCTCGACAAGCTGTCGGCCCACTTCGGCGCGAAGGTCCGGGCAGTCTGCAAGGTGCCGTTCGACCCGCACCTGGAGGAAGGCGCGGAGATCGAGCTGGACCGCCTGTCCGGTGACACCCGCCTGGCCCTGCTGGACCTGGCAGCGACCGTGGCAGATGGCTTCGCGACCCCACTCTCACAGGGCTACCGCTAAGCCGGTTCCGGCGTGATCAGGGCCGTCACTGGCGTGATTGAGGCCGTATCTCGCGAGTTCCGGCTCGGATCACGCGAGTTCCGGCGGGAATCACGTGAGTTCCGGGCCTGATCACGCGGGGCCCGGCTATCGGTAGGTAAAGCGCACGGAAGGCCACCATCGGGATTCGCTCCCGGAGGTGGCCTTCGGCGCGTCAGAGGTCGTCGTCCCGGCGTTTGCGTTGCTGTTCGGCCAGCTGGCGCAGGAAGTCGGGGTCGTCGTCCGGGGCGATCGGGGCGCGGCGCGGGGTCGAGGGCACCCCGACCCGCTGACCGGCGAACGACCGCCACAGGAGCAGGGCGACGACCAGCGCGCCGACCGCCGCGAGCAGAGCGAGCATGCCGGATCCTTCCGTGTGGGTCCCACGAGGTTAACCGCTTCGGCCGGGTTTCGGCCCGAACCCGTGTTGCGGAGTGACACCCAAAACACGAACGGGGCCGCGCGGGTGGGGGAGTTCCCCGTACCCGACACGGCCCCGGTGTCCGGATGGTTCAGGCCTTGCGCGCCGGTTCGCTGGCGTCGGTGGTCAGCTCGGCGAGGAGCTCGTTCACCTCGGACTCCCGGAACCGCCGGTGCCCGCCCGGGGTCCGGATCGAGCCGATCCGGCCCGCCGTCGCCCACCGCGTCACGGTCTTCGGGTCCACCCGGAACAGCGCTGCCACCTCGCCAGGGGTGAGCAGTCGTCCGCCCATCGTCGCGGTCATTTTCCGCCTCCTTAACGACCTCACTGCTATACCGGAGGCAATCCGGGCCCTTCTGGCCCGTCGCGCCGGGGTAGCCAACGCGGCAATCGTTGCACTTCACCCGTCAGGTACTCGAACGGTTGTCCAAGAGTAAAGAGCCCTTAAAGGTCAAAACGGACAGGTTGCTTACGGTGTGCAACTATCCTCTTGGTCACCTGACGTGCCCGGATGCAAATCCGCCCGGTCATCGGCCGCGAGGCGTGGTGCCAATGGGGGATTGTCCAACCGCATAGAGTGATGCCGTGGATCAGTTGGACCGGAAGATCATCGCAGCGTTGCGCATCAACGGACGGGCCACTTACGCCGACCTCGGGCGGGCCGTCGGGTTGTCCGCGTCGTCGGTGCACGAACGGGTGGGCAAGCTGGAAGCCGCGGGCGTGATCACCGGCTACCACGCGGTGGTCGACCCGAGCTCGGTCGGCCTCGGCGTGACCGCCCTCGTCAGCATCCACCCGACCGACACCGCCACGGAGGACGACGTCGCCGATGCGCTCGCCGCCCTCGACGAGGTCGAGAGCTGCTACGCGGTGGCCGGCGACGAAGCGTTCGTCGTGAAGGTGCGCGTGTCGACCGTCGACGAGCTGGAACGCACGCTCGGCCGGCTCCGGCGCATCCCCGGCGTCGGGCGGACGAACACCACCGTCGTGCTCTCGACGCGCTTCGAGGGCCGCCCGAACAACGCGGGCCTGCAGAAGGACCGGGCAGGTGGGGCGTAACCTGCGTTGATGTGAGCGACGTGAAGGCCGGCAACCTGCCCCGTGACCTGACGCTGTACCTGCTGGCGCGGTTCGTGCTGGTCGGGGTGATCGCGTGGGTGCTGACCCTGGCCAACGTGCCGCTGCTGGTCGCCCTGCTGATCGGGCTGGTCGTCGGGCTGCCGCTGGGGCTGCTGCTGTTCCGCTCGCTCAACGCCCGCGTCACGGCCGGCCTGGCGAAGCGCAACGAGAAGCGCGCCCGGGCCCGTGCGCAGCTGCGCGCCCAGCTCCGGGGTGACGCGTCCGGTCAGCCGGAATGAGCCGCCTGCACAGCCGCAGCTGGGTGCGCGAAGCCGTCCGGATCATCGAGGCCGACGCCAACCGCAGCGCCGACACACACCTGCACGTCTTCCCGCTGCCCCCGGAATGGGGCATCGACCTTTACCTCAAGGACGAGTCCGTCCACCCGACCGGCTCGCTGAAGCACCGGCTGGCGCGGTCGCTGTTCCTGTACGGGCTGGTCAACGGCCAGATCGGGCCGGACACCGTGCTCGTCGAGGCGTCCAGCGGCTCCACCGCGGTCTCCGAGGCGTACTTCGCCCGCATGCTCGGCCTGCGCTTCATCACCGTGGTGCCGCGGCGCACGAGCAAGGAGAAGATCGCGCTCATCGAGTTCTACGGCGGTGAGTGCCACTACGTCGACCAGGCGCCGGCGATGTACCCCGAGGCGGAGCGGCTCGCGGCCGAGTGCGGCGGCCACTACCTCGACCAGTTCACCTACGCCGAGCGCGCGACGGACTGGCGCGGCAACAACAACATCGCCGAGTCGGTGTTCGCGCAGATGCGCTCCGAGCGGCACCCGGTGCCCAGCTGGATCGTGGTCGGCGCGGGCACCGGCGGCACCAGCGCGACCTTCGGCCGGTACGTGCGCTACAAGCGCCACACGACGAAGGTCTGCGTGGTCGACCCGGAGAACTCGTCGTTCTACGGCGCCTGGGAAACCGGCGCGCTGGACTACGCAACCGGCATGCCGTCGCGGATCGAGGGCATCGGGCGCCCGCGCTGCGAACCGTCGTTCGTGCCCGGCGTGATCGACGAGATGTTCCAGATTCCCGACGCCGGTTCGCTGGCCGCGATCCGGCTGCTGCGCGAGCGCACCGGGCACTGGGCGGGCGGCTCCACCGGCACCAACCTCTACGGCGCGTTCCGGCTGATCTCCCGCATGGTCGAGGACGGCCAGGCGGGCAGCGTCGTCACGCTCCTCTGCGACGGCGGCGAGCGGTACGCGCACACCTACTACGACGACGAGTGGCTCGAGCAGCAAGGTCTTGACCTCGCGCCGCACACCGCGTTGTTCGAAGAGTTCCTGACGACCGGGAAGTTCGTCCCGGAGAGCTAGAGGTTCACCGCGATCGCGGTGACGACCGCCCAGACCAGCATCGCCAGGCCGGTGTCCCGCAACGCCGGGATCAGCTCGCGCCCGGTCTTCCCGCCGTGGACGGCCCCGATCGCGGGCAGGAGCAGGCCGGCGGTCAGCACCGCCAGCCCGGCCGCCCAATGGCCGGTGGCCGCCAGGACCACGCTGAGCACATAAGGCACCACGAGCAGCACCAGGTACAGGTTCCTCGTGCCGCGGTCGCCGAGGCGCGTGGCGAGCGTGCGCTTGCCGGCCTCGACGTCGGTCGGGATGTCGCGCAGGTTGTTGGCCGTGAGAACCGCCGTCGAGAAGCAGCCGACGGCGACCGCGCACGCCAGCGCCGTCCAGCTGACCCGGCCGGCCTGGACGTACACCGTGCCGAGCACGCCCGCCAGACCGAAGAAGACGAACACCGCGATCTCGCCGAAACCGTAGTAGCCGTACGGCTTCTTGCCGCCGGTGTAGAACCATGCGCCGAGGATGCACAGCGCACCCATCACCAGCAGCCACCAGTGCCCGCTGGACACCACCAGCACCAGCCCCAGCACCCCGGCCAGACCCAGCGCGACCAGCGCTGCCGTCAGCACGGCCTTCGGCGCGGCGACCCCGGAGCCGACCAGCCGCAGCGGGCCGACGCGGTTCTCGTCCGTGCCGCGGATGCCGTCGGAGTAGTCGTTGGCGTAGTTGACCCCGACGATCAGCGAGAGCGAGACCAGCAGCGCCAGCACCGAACGCCACCAGGAGAACGCGTCCAGCGCGATCGTCGCCCCGACCCCCGCCACCACCGGCGCCACCGCGTTGGGCAGCGTCCGCGGCCGGGCCCCCTCGATCCACTCGCTCAAGCTCGCCATGGCGTCATTCAACGCCATGGTGATCACCGTCGAGCGGGAACCCGGGAAGTCAGTCGCCGGTCGGCAGCTGCCAGACGAGCGAGCCGCTGTTGGGGTCGACCGAGGGGCCTTCGGCGGCCAGCGCCGAACCAGCGGTGGCAAGGACCCCCAGCGCGACGGCGGTGCTGATGAGAACAGTCCGAATCCAGCGCGTCATGGTGAGTAGCCAAGCGGGCGCACCCTGTGCGTGTCAACGAACTGCCACCATTCAGCCGCGCAAACCCGACGCAAGTCGGGTCCGCACCGCCGCCCGGTCGATCTTGCCCGGCCCGCGAAGGGGCAGCTCAGCGCCGTACTCGACGCGCTTCGGCGTGGCCGCGGCACCAAGCTCGGCGCGGACCGCGGCGCGCAGTTCGTCCGCTTCACGAGGTTCACCCTCCGGGACGACGAGCGCCACCACGGCCTCGCCCCACTCCGGGTCCGGCACACCGACAACACACGCGTCACGCACACCCGGCTGCGCGCAGAGGCACCGCTCGATCGCGTTCGCGGACACCTTCACCCCGCCGGTGTTGATCATGTCGTCGGCCCGGCCGAGCACCTCGATGCGGCCGTCTTCGTGCCGAACACCACGGTCGGACGTGGTGAACCAGCCGCCGTCGAACGACTCCGCGGTCAGGTCCGGCCGGAGCCGGTAGCCGTGCGCGAGGACGTCACCGGCGATGCGGATTCGGTCCCCGGTGACGTCGACGCGGACACCGTCGAGCGGGAAGCCGTCGTAGACGCAGCCGCTCGCCGTCTCGCTCATGCCGTACGCGGGCACGATCCGGACCCCGGCGTCGGCGGCGCGCTCCCGCAGCCCGGCCGACGTCGCCGCCGCGCCGACGACGATCGCGTCGAACGTCTTCGCCGCGGCCAGGCCCGCGCCGCCGTCGTCGAGCAGCCGGACGAGCTGGGTCGGCACCAGCGCCGTGTACCGCGGGCCGCCCTTCAGGGCCGACGCTGCGGCGGCGAAGTCGTCCGGCCGGAAGCCGTGGCCGGTCAGGTACGCCGGTTCGGTCCCCGCCAGCAGCGACCGGACCAGCACCTGCAGCCCGCCGATGTAGTGCGCCGGCGTCGCGAGCAGCCAGTGTCCCGGTCCGCCGAGGCGCGCGTGCGTGGCCTCGGCGGACGCGGTCAGCGCACGGGCCGAGAGCAGCACGCCCTTGGGCGCGCCGGTCGAACCCGAGGTCGCGATGACAACCGCGGTGTCCGGTTCGGCGGGCTCGGCCGGCGCCATCGCGTCCCGCAGTGCGGGGTCGGTGAACGGCAGCACCGCCGGGCCACCGCCCAGCGCGTCCGCGACAGCCCTTTTCAGCGCTTCGAGCGCTTCGGGGGAGCCGTCGAGTTCGAGAGGGCGCAGCTCAGTAGTAATAAGGGACGTCCTTGAAGTCGGGGTCGCGCTTCTGCAGGAACGCGTCACGGCCTTCGACGGCTTCGTCCTGCATGTACGCCAACCGGGTGGTTTCGCCGGCGAACAGCTGCTGGCCGACCAGACCGTCGTCGGTGAGGTTGAACGCGTACTTCAGCATCCGCTGCGCCGTCGGCGACTTGCCGGCGATCGTCCACGCCCAGTCCAGGGCCTCTTTTTCCAGGTCGGCGTGCGGGACGACGGCGTTGACCGCGCCCATCCGGTGCATCTGCTCGGCGGAGTACTCCCGGCCGAGGAAGAAGATCTCGCGGGCGAACTTCTGGCCGACCATCTTCGCCAGGTAGGCCGAGCCGTACCCGCCGTCGAACGAGCCGACGTCGGCGTCGGTCTGCTTGAACTTCGCGTGCTCGGCCGAGGCGAGCGTGAGATCGCACACGACGTGCAGGGAGTGCCCGCCGCCCGCGGCCCAGCCCGGCACGACCGCGATCACCGGTTTCGGCAGGAACCGGATCAGCCGCTGGACCTCGAGGATGTGCAGCCGGCCGGCCCGCGCGGGGTCCACCGTGTCGGAGGTCTCGCCGCTCGCGTACTGATACCCGGAGCGTCCGCGAATACGCTGGTCACCACCGGAGCAGAACGCCCACCCGCCGTCCTTGGGCGACGGGCCGTTGCCGGTGAGCAGGACACAGCCGACGTCCGAGCTCATGCGGGCGTGGTCGAGGGCCCGGTAGAGCTCGTCGACGGTGTGCGGGCGGAAGGCGTTGCGGACCTCCGGGCGGTCGAACGCGATGCGCACCACGCGTTTGCCGCCGCGGCTCTCAGCGGAGCGGTGGTAGGTGATGTCGGTGAAGGCGAAACCTTCGACCTCGGTCCACGCGGCGGGGTCGAACAGCTCGGAAACTCGGGCGTCATCCACGTTTGGGAGAATAGAACCTGTGGACCTAAGCGATCAGTCTGGAGCCTGCCGGTGAACCCTTCCACCGCGCAGGCCAGGGTCATCGTCGACGAACTCGTCCGCAACACCGTCTCGCACGTCATCCTCTGCCCGGGTTCCCGCAACGCGCCGCTGTCGATCGCGCTCTACGACGCGGCCGCGGCCGGGAAGCTCCAGCTCCACGTCCGCATCGACGAGCGCGGCGCCGCCTTCCTCGCGCTCGGCATCGCCGCGCGCACCGGCCGCCCGGTGGCCCTGCTGTGCACGTCCGGCACCGCGGCCGCGAACTTCCACCCCGCCGTGCTGGAGGCCGACCGCGCCGGCGTCCCGCTGATCGTGCTGACCGCCGACCGGCCGCCCGAGCTGCGCGCGGCCGGCGCGTCGCAGGTCATCGACCAGCACCGGCTGTTCGGCAACGCGATCCGCTACTTCGACGAGCTGGCCGTCGCCGAGCGCCGCGCCGGGCAGAACTCGTACTGGCGCAGCCAGATCTGCCGGGCCTGGAACGCCGCGTACGGCGAGTGGCGCTGCGGCCCGGTGCACCTGAACATCCCGTTCCGCGAGCCGCTCGTCCCGGATCTGGACGACGACGGCGAATGGTACGAATCGCTCGAAGGCCGTCCCGACGGCGAGCGCTGGACCGAGCTGCCCGACTTCGGCGCGCTGCCGTCGTTCGTGGTGCCTTCGGCGCGCCACGGCCTGGTCATCGCGTGTGACACCGGCGTGCAGGCGGCCAGCGAGTGGGCCGAGCAGCACGGCTGGCCGGTGATCTCGGAGACCGGCGGCCTCGGGCTGTCCGGCGGCACGGCGATCTCGTCCGGCGCGTGGCTGCTGGGGGTCGAGGAGTTCATCAAGCGGCACAAGCCCGAGCAGGTGCTCTGCCTGGGCCGGCCGACGGTGTTCCGGCAGATCCAGAACGTCCTCTCGGACGCGTCGGTCGAGGTCCTGCTGGTGCGCCCGGACTCGGACTGGCCGGCGCCCGCGCACAACGTCCGGCAGGTCGGGCAGTGGTTCGACGAGCCGACCAAGCCCGCCGACCCGGAGTGGCTCGCCAGCTGGCGCCGCGCCGACGCGGCAGCGTCGGCGGCGGTCACGTCGGTGCTGGATTCGGAGCCGTGGCCTTCGGGGCTTCGCCTGGCGTCGGAGCTGGTGGACGCGCTGCCCGCGGACTCGCTGCTGGTGGTGGGCTCGTCCAACCCCACACGCGACGTCGCGCTGGCCGGCCGGCTGCGCCCGGACGTCCTGGTGCACCGCAACCGCGGGGTCGCCGGCATCGACGGCACGGTCTCGACGGCGATCGGCGCGGCGTACGTCCACCGCGGCCCGTCGTACGCGCTGCTGGGTGACCTGACGTTCCTGCACGACGCGTCGGGGCTGCTGACCGGACCCGCCGAGCAGCGCCCGGACCTGACGATCGTGGTCTGCAACGACGACGGCGGCGGCATCTTTTCGCTGCTGGAGCAGGGCGCGCCGGAGCATTCCGCGAGCTTCGAGCGGGTGTTCGGGACACCGCACGGGGCGGACCTGGGCGCGCTGTGCGCCGGGTATCGCGTGCCGCACGTCGTCGCGGAGACGTTGACGGAGTTCCAGGCGGCGCTGCGGCCGGCGCCGGGGCTGCGGGTGGTGGAGGTGCGGGTGGACCGTTCGCGGCACCGCGACCTGCACGCCCGGTTGCGCTCCGCGGTGTCGACGGCGGTTTCGGCCGTCTGACGGGAGCGGTCAACCGCTTTCCGGGTGTGATCCCAGCAGGCAAGATCCTCCCTTCGGCTGTTCCTGGGTGCTTCCTGGCTGGCTACGTTCGAGCGCGCTGATTCTCACCCGTTGGAGGGATTCGAATGCGTGCAAGAACTCGCACCGGCTTCGGTGTGCTCGCGGCCGGGGTTGCCTCGGTGCTGCTCGCCGGCACCGCCAGTGCGGCCCCGGCACCCGGCGCGCCCGGTGTCGGTGACTCGTACTACCCGAACGCCGGCAACGGCGGGACGGACGTGCTGCACTACGACATCCGCCTGACCTACCAGCCCGCGACCGACGTCCTCGCCGGGACGACGACGCTGCTGCTCACCGCGACCCAGGACCTCTCGCGGTTCGACCTGGACTTCGCGCTCAAGGCGTCGAGCGTGCTGGTGAACAACCGGCCCGCGCAGTTCACGAACCAGACCGGCAACGGCGAGCTCGTCGTCACGCCGGCGCAGCCGCTGCTCAAGGGCCAGACCGCGACGGTCGTCGTCGCCTACTCGGACACCCCGTCGACCGAGTCCGTCGACGGCATCAACGCCTGGAAGAAGGGCTCCTTCGGCGCGCTCGGCATCGACGAGCCGCAGAGCTCCGCGTGGTGGTTCCCGGCCAACGACCACCCGACCGACAAGGCGACCTACGACGTCTCGATCGAGGCCCCGGACGACAACGTTGCCATCTCCAACGGCTCCCTCGTGCGCAAGACGAAGAGCCGCGCCGGCTGGACCCGCTGGCAGTGGCGGAGCACGAAGCAGCAGGCCACGTACCTGACGTCGTTCATCGTCGGCAAGTACGAGGTCAACCAGTCGACGACGCCCGAGGGCCGGCCGTTCGTGTCGGCGTACGGCAGCGACCTCGGCGACTCGCTGTACGCGGCGAAGGCCAGCGTCGAGCGGACGCCGGAGATCGACGCGTTCCTGGCGACGAAGTTCGGGCCGTACCCGTTCGAGGCCGAGGGCGGCGTGGTCACCACCGGCATCGGCTTCTCGCTGGAGAACCAGACCCGGCCCACGTACGGCGCGCGCAACTTCGCGGCGGGCTCCAACACGACGCTGATCGCGCACGAGAACGCCCACCAGTGGTTCGGCGACAACGTGTCGCTCGGCCGCTGGAGCGACATCTGGCTGAACGAGGGCTTCGCGTCCTACGCCGAGTGGCTGTGGTCGGAGCACGAGGGCGAGGGCACGGTCGCCGAGCTCGCGCAGTACACGTACGACTCCAACGCGGCCGACGCCGCGCTGTGGAAGCTCGTCCCGGCCGACCCGGGCGCGGACAACCAGTTCGACAACGCGGTGTACGACCGCGGCGCGCTGACGCTGCAGGCGCTGCGGACGGCGGTCGGTGACGAGGCGTTCTTCAAGATCCTGCAGACCTGGCAGGCCCAGAAGGGCGGCTCGCACGGGCGGATCCTCGAGTTCATCGCGCTCGCCGAGAAGGTTTCGGGCAAGCCGCTGCACGAGCTGTTCCAGACCTGGCTGTACACGGCGGGCAAGCCGTCGGTGGGCCCGAACGGCGCTTCGCCTGCAGCTTTCACCGCGCGCGCGGCCTCGGTGAAGCCGAAGTCGTTCGACCAGATCCAGGCCAACCACCGGAATCTCGCCACGGAGCACCAGCACTGAGCAGTACCGCTACGCTCGCGGCGTGAGCACGAAAGGTGAGCGGGCGAGGCGCGTCGGCTGGTGGGTCACCGTCGGCGTCGCCTCGCTCCTCACCGTGATGTGCGTCTGCCTGCTCTTCGCGGCGATCCGCAACGACCGCGCGATCGCCGCCCAGCTCGGCACGGCGACGGCCACGGTCGACTCGGTGGCCTTCGACCGCACGATCATCCACTTCGAAACCCCGGACGGCATCGTCCACAGCCCGGCGAACGGGGTGTTGTACCCCGACGGCCTGGCGGCGGGCCAGCTGGTCCGCATCGAGTACGACGCGACGGACCCGGAGCTGGCCCGGGTGGCGGGCCGCTCGGCGACGTTGACGTTGCTGCCGCTGGGGAGCTTCGTGCTGTTCACCTGGCTGGTGGCGGGGCCGATCCTGTGGTGGATCCGGCGGCAGAACAAACGAGCTGACGCCGAGCTCCCGGCCGCCGCCTGACCAGCCAAAACACCCCGCCACACCCAGGGGGCCGTGCCCTGTCCCAGTCTATCGGCGCCCACCCCCTCGAAGGGGTGACGCGGCAAATCTGTGGACAGCCGCGCCCGATGTGGACAACTCAGGCCGTCCCCTGCCATCGGCTCCGGGTGATTTCGTACTCGACCTCACCCTGCTCGGCGCCCGGGAGCACCTCGTCATAGTCCGCGGCCGAAGTGAACGCGCGGGCGAACGTGAGCCCGGCTGAAGCCATCGTCGCGCGGGACGGGGTGTTGACCGCCATCGTCTGGGCGAAGATGCGGTCGAGGCCGAGCTCCGAGAAGCCGTACCGGATCAGCTCGAGGGAGCCTTCGCGGGCGTATCCCTGCCGCCAGTGCCGGCGCAGCAACCGGTACCCCAGCTCGGCTTCGCCTTCGACGTCGGGCTGGTCCGGGCCGTGCGGTGGCCGCAGGATCCACCAGCCGACGAAGTCACCGGCGGCGAAGCCCATCCAGAAGCCGAAGCCGGGTGCGGTCGCCATCCGGCGCCGGTGCGCGGCCTCGACCTCGGCGCGGGTCGCGGCCCGCCCCGTCAGGTACCGCATTACTTCGGGGTCCGAGTCCAGCTCGTACTCCAACTCGAGGTGCTCGTCGGCCAGCGGAACGAGGGTCAGACGCGGCGTGTGGAGCGTGGGCATGCGTCGATCATCACCGCGCGCGCAACCGGTTTCAGCTCGCGTGGGCCGTCTCCTGCCACCAGCCCAGCACCTCGTCCGCCACGCCCGGCGCCGCCACCAGCAGGCCGTCCGTGGGCAGGGCCGTGTCCTCGCCGTGCTTGTCCAGCACCACCGCGCCCGCCTCGATGGCCATCGCCACCGAGCCCGCGACGTCCCATTCGTGGTAGCTGTGCAGCACCGCCGCCGCCGCGTGGCCCAGCGCCACCTGCGCGATCGACAACGCCGCGCAGCCCAGGACCCGGACCCCCGCGTGGGCCGCCGCCGCTCGCCCGATGAACTCGCCCATCCCCGGCCAGGGGCCGCGGCGGGCGAACTCCGTGAACACCAGAGCGCCCGCCGTGACGCAGCGGTCCGTCAACCGCACCGGTTTGCCGTTCGCGCGGGCCCCTCGTCCGCGCGCCGCGGCGTAGATCTGGGCGCGGTACGGGTCCGCCACCACACCCACCACCGGTCCGGCCGCGTCCACCAGCGCCAGGCTGTACGCGCACCACGGCACCCCGGCGACGTAGTTCGCCGTGCCGTCCACCGAGTCGACCACCCAGCGGTACTCGGCGACGTCCGCGCCGTGGTCGGCGCCGAACTCGTGGCCGACCACCGGGATGCCCGGGAACTCCGCGGTCAGCACGCGCCGGGTGTGCCGTTCGAGGATCCGGTCGGTGTCGGTGACCCAGTCGAACGGGGAGTCCAGCGTGGCCGGGTGCGCCCCCCGTCCGGCGGTCGCGGTGATGACGTCGGTGGCGTCGTTGGCCAGCCGACCGGCGACTTCGAGGGCCCTCGACAGCAGGCCGGGCTCCACGGGCCGCGGCGGCCTGGAGGACAAGAGGGTCATGCCTGCTTAGTCTGGGCCCCGCTGGTTTCCGGCACACGACCTTGAGATGACATGTCGTGGCCGATCTGTTCCGGAACCGTTGGCCGCCGTGTCACGCGGTCGCCAGGATCGGGTGCGATGGTCGGATCGTGCGAGTCGCGATAGTCACCGAAAGTTTCCTGCCCCAGGTGAACGGCGTGACCAACTCCGTCCTCCGGGTGGTCGAGCACCTGCGCGAACGCCGGCACGACGTGCTGATCATCGCGCCCGGCCCGGGCCCGGACTCCTACCGCGGCGCCCCGGTGATCCGGATCCCGGCGCTCGACTTCCCCGGCGTCCACTCGCTGCCGATCGGCGTGCCGACCCGCACGGTGCTGAACGCGCTGGCCGCGTTCGGCCCGGACGTCGTGCACCTGGCCTCGCCGTTCGTGGTCGGCGCGCGCGGGCTGGCCGCGGCGCGCCGGCTGCGGGTGCCGTCGATCGCCGTCTACCAGACCGACATCGCCGGGTTCGCCGCCGCGTACGGCTTCGGCCTCGCCGCCCGCGCCGCGTGGCGCTGGGTGCGGCGGCTGCACTCGCGCGCCGACCGGACGCTGGCGCCGTCCAGCGACTCGGTCGAGCAGCTGGAGCTACACGGCGTCCCGCGGGTGCACCGCTGGGCGCGGGGGGTCGACATCGATCGGTTCTCCCCGGAGCACGCCGACGCGGCGCTGCGGGCCGAACTCGCGCCGAACGGCGAGCTGCTCGTCGGGTTCGTCGGCCGGCTGGCGCCCGAGAAGGAAGTCGACCGGCTGGCCGCGCTGGCCGGGGTGCCGGGGATCCGCGTGGTCGTCGTCGGTGACGGCCCCGAACTCGAAAGCCTCAAGGCGCAACTGCCGGACGCGGCGTTCCTCGGCGCGAAGTACGGCGACGAGCTCTCGGCGGCGTACGCGAGCTTCGACGTCTTCGTCCACACCGGCCCGCACGAGACGTTCTGCCAGGCGGTGCAGGAAGCGATGGCGTCCGGCCTGCCGGTGCTCGCGCCGGACGCGGGCGGCCCGAAGGACCTCGTGCTGCCCGGCCGCACCGGCTACCTGCTGCCCGCGGACCGCGAGCTGTTCGGCCCGGCACTGCTCGAGAAGATCGACGCCCTGCGCGACGCCGCGCTGCGGGCGCGGCTCGGTGAGAAGGCGCGCAAGGTGGTGCTCGGGCGGACCTGGCCCGCCGTCTGCCACGAGCTGATGGGGCACTACGAAGCCGTGCAGGGCCGCGCCGCCCGCGCGGCCTGACCATGCACATCGTCCAGCTCGCGAACTTCTACGGGCCACGCTCGGGCGGGTTGCGCACGGCACTGCACCACCTCGGCGCCGGGTACGTCGCGAGCGGGCACGAGGTGACGCTCGTGGTGCCCGGCACCCGCTACGCCGACGAAGTCCTGCCGACCGGCGTCCGCCGGTTTTCCCTGCCCGCGCCGAAGATCCCGGGCACCGGCGGCTACCGCGCCGTCGACCCGCACCGGGTCCGCGCGGTGCTGCGCAAGCTCGAGCCGGACCGCCTGGAGGTGTCGGACCGGCTGACGCTGCGGGGGATGGGCGGCTGGGCGCGGCGGCACGGCGTCCCCAGCACGGTGATCTCCCACGAGCGCCTCGACCGGCTGCTGGAGCAGTTCCTGCTACCCGAGGTTGTGGCGCGCCGCGTCGCCGACGTCGCCAACCGGCGGATGGCGGCGAGCTACGACACGGTCGTCTGCACCACGGCGTTCGCACGGGCGGAGTTCGACCGGATCGAGGCGCCGAACGTCCACCGCGTGCCGCTCGGCGTCGACCTCACGACGTTCCGGCCCGCCATGCGCGACGACGGCTGGCGCACCGACCTCACCGGGGGAGCGGACGCGCTGCTCGTCCACTGTGGACGCCTGTCGCCGGAGAAGCACGTGGAGCGCAGCGTGGACACCGTCGCGGAGCTGACGGAGTCGGGCGCGCGGGTGCGGCTGGTCGTAGCCGGCGACGGCCCGCGAAGACGCGCGCTGGAACGCCGGGCGCGCGGCCTGCCGGTGACGTTCCTGGGGTTCCTGTCCGGCCGCGGCGACGTCGCACGCCTGCTGGCCAGCGCGGACGTCTCACTGGCGCCGGGCCCGCACGAGACATTCGGGCTCGCCGCGCTGGAGGCCCTGGCGTCCGGGACGCCGGTGGTGGTCTCGGCGTCGTCGGCGCTGCGGGAGATCGTCCGGCCGGGCTGCGGCGCGGCGGTGGACGACCACGCGCCCGCGTTCGCCTCGGCCGTCACGAACCTCCTGGTGAGCCCGGAAGACCTGCGCCGCGCGGCGGCCCGGGCGCGGGCCGAGGAGTTCACCTGGCCGGCCGCGGTGGCCGGAATGCTGGCCGCCTTCCGCTGACACGGCACTGGTCAGGGCTTTCCGAGGCGGCCGTAGCCGGGGTGGACGCCGGGCGTGAGGTTCTGCTCGTCGGCGACCTTGGTCAGCAGGGTGTGGAGGGTGGCGCGTTCGTCGTCGGTGAGTGCCGCGGTGATCGTGCGTTCGTGCGCCATCGCCGTCTGCGCGACGCGGCCCATCAGTTCCCGGCCCGCCGAACTCAGCTCCAGCGCGTAGAGCCGCCGGTCCTCGGCGTTGCGGCGGCGTTCGATCAGGCCGCGCTTCTCCAGGCCGTCGACCAGCGGGACCAGCCGGGTCGCCGGCGTGCCGAGCTGCTTGGCCAGCTTCTGCTGGCTCTGCCCCGGTCGGGACGCGACCAGCCGCAGCAGCCCGACCTGCGCCGGCGTCAGGTCCAGCTCGCCGATCCGCTCGGTGAACCGCTGTGCCGCGTGCGCGCCGACCTGGGCCAGCAGGAACGCGCTGCCGAACCGGGGAGCTTCCATGGCCGGAACGATAGCCGTTGACAATCGATTACACCAGTGTAATCGTTTAAGGCATGAAACGAATTGCGATCATCGCCTACGGCCTGTTCACCGTCGCCGGGGGAGTCCTCGGCGCCACCGGCACCCGCCCGGACTCCTCCGCCGCCGACGTCGCCGCCTACAACGCCACCCACCAGGGCCTCGTCCAGCTGCTCGCGCTGGTCGTCTTCGGCGCGGGGCTGTCCTTGGCGACCTGGACCGCGGCCGCCAGACCGCCGCAGCTCGGTTTCGCCGGTGGCCTGCTCGCGTCGGGTTCGCTGCTGCTGAGCGGCCTCGCCACTTGGACGGCCGCCCAGAACCCGGACCTCGCCCGCGCCTTCACCTCGCTGGCCTTCGCCGGCGGCGCCTTCGGATTTGCGGTGCCCCTGGCGCTGCTGATCGCGGTTGTGGCCCGGACCGAGCGAAAGTGGCTGGCGGTCACCGGGTACGTCATCGCCGCGCTGGCCGGGCTTTCGGCGTTCGGCATGCTGACCGACGTGCTCTACCCGTTGATCCCGGTCGGCCGCTTCGGCGGCCTCGTCTGGCTGGTGCTCGCGACCTTCCTCAAGCGCCGCGACTAATCTCAAGTCATGTCACGCGCAAGCCTGGACAAGGACCCGCACGAAGTCGCCGCCATGTTCGACGGCGTCGCGGACGGGTACGACCGGGCGAACTCGTTCATGACCTTCGGCTTCGACCGGCGCTGGCGCACCACCACCGCCCGCGTGCTCGACGCCCGCCGCGGCGAGAAGGTCCTGGACCTCGCCGCCGGCACCGGGGTGTCCACCGTCGAGTACGCCCGCGGTGGCGCCTGGTGCCTGGCCGCGGACTTCTCGTTCGGCATGCTCCGCGCCGGGCTGCACCGCAAGGTGCCGATGGTCGCGGCGGACGCGCTGAACCTGCCGTTCGCCGACGAGAGCTTCGACGCCGTGACGATCTCCCTGGCGCTGCGGAACTTCGTCGACACGAAGGCCGCGCTCACCGAGATCGCCCGCGTGGTCAAGCCGGGCGGCCGGCTGGTGATCTGCGAGGTCTCGACACCGCCGTTCGCGCCGATCCGGTTCATCCACCGGCGGTTCATGCTGAAGCTGCTCACGTGGGTCGGCAAGCGGACGTCGTCCAACCCCGAGGCCTACTCCTACCTGGCCGAATCGATGCTGGCCTGGCCGGACCAGCGCACGCTCGGCGAGATCATCGCGAGCGCCGGCTGGGCCGACGTCGAGTGGTTGAACCTCACATTCGGCGTCGTCGCGATCCACCGCGCCCGGAAGCCTGCCTAAACTCGCGGTATGAGTCGTCGAAGCCCTGACCAGGACGCCGAAGTCATCGTCGTCGGCGCCGGACCGGCCGGGTCCACCGTCGCGACCTACCTCGCCCGGTCGGGCGTCGACGTCCTGCTGCTGGAGAAGACCGAGTTCCCGCGCGAGAAGGTCTGCGGCGACGGCCTGACCCCGCGCGGCGTCAAGCAGCTGATCGACCTGGGGATCGACACGAGCGAAGACGCCGGCTGGGTGCACAGCCGCGGCCTGCGGATCCTCACCGGCGACCTGACGCTCGAACTCGACTGGCCGGACCTCACCAGCTATCCGCCGTACGGCGTTTCCCGCACGCGTCACGACTTCGACGACCTGCTCGCGAAGCTCGCGGTCAAGGCGGGCGCGCGGCTGTACGAGCGCACGACCGTCACCAGCGCGATCACCGACACGACAGGGCGTGTGGTCGGCGTCGAGGCGAAGGTCGGCCCGGAGCGGACGCCGGTCAACTACCGCGCACCGCTCGTCCTGGCCTGTGACGGCGTGTCCGCGCGGCTCGCGCTGAGCGTCGGCATCCAGAAGAACGAGAAGCGCCCGATGGGCGTCGCGGTGCGCCAGTACTACAAGAGCCCGCGTCACGACGACCCGTTCATCGAGGGCCACCTCGAGCTGTGGGACAAGTCGGATCCGCGCGACCCGAAGCTGCTGCCGGGTTACGGCTGGGCGTTCCCGCTCGGCGACGGCACGGTGAACGTCGGCCTCGGCATGCTCTCGACGTCCGCCTCGTTCCGGAACACCGACTACCGCGCGCTGCTGCGCCAGTGGCTCGACGGGACGCCGGAAGAGTGGGGCTACCGCGAGGAGAACGCGATCGGCAAGGTCGGCGGCGCCGGCCTCCCGATGGGCTTCAACCGCACCCCGCACTACCGCGACGGCCTCCTGCTGCTCGGCGACGCGGGCGGCATGGTCAGCCCGTTCAACGGCGAAGGCATCTCGGCGGCGATGGAGTCCGCGCAGATCGCCGCGGAGGTCGTCGTCCAGGCGCTGGCACGGCGCGAAGGGCCTTCGCGTGAGCGGGCACTGGAGGCGTACCCACGCGCGGTCCGTGAGCTGATGGGCGGCTACTACCAGCTGGGGAACGTCTTCGCGAAGATCATCGGCAAGCCGAAGATCATGCACGCCTGCACGAAGTACGGGCTGCGGATCAACAAGCTCCTGCCGCTGGTCTACAAGGGCCTGTCGGGCTGCTACGACGCCAAGGGCGGCGACGGCGTCGACCGCCTCATCTCGGCCCTCGCCAAGGCGGCCCCCTCCCCGCGCTGACCCCCGAAGCTGTCACTTTCCCTGGGAAAGATGCGTCTCGAGGGCCCTCCGACGCATCTTTCCCAGGGAAAGCTCGGGGTTGGTCGCGCGCGCGGACACACGGGTGGAGTAACAAGTTGGCCGTGCGGTCAGTGGGATAGCTCACAGGTCAACGCCCGGATTGTCCGCCCGGCGGGCGATCTTGAAGGGTCTTCGCGCAGGTCGCGCGGGCGCCGTTGCCGGGCTGTGACAACGTTGGCGCTGGAACTTAGGGCACCCTGATAACACGGGGGCCTAGGGACAAGAATGTGAGTCGCGTCCTACACTCCCCCCATGCTTTGTGAATCCCTTCACATCCACGACGAGTGGCTTGTGAACTATTTCACAAGCACGCCGTGGCCCCGCCACGGGCCGTAAGGAGACCCTGACCCTCGGCGGTGTGACCCAGGTCCCTTAGGGTGCCGACGAGGCCGGCGGTTCCACCACAAGCAAAACCGCAGCGGCGCGGAAAGGATGGCGAAGACCCCGTGCTGACGTTGCTGACCCGGACCGACACGGTGCAGCTGGCGCAAGAGGCCCCGAGCCTGAAGCCCTACCTGCCCCTGGTCCTGTTGTTCGTGCTGGCGCTCGGTTTCGCCGTGCTGTCGGTGCTGCTGGGCCCGCTGGTCGGCCCCAGCCGCTACAACAAGGCCAAGTTCGAGGCCTACGAGTGCGGCATCGAGCCGTCCCCGCAGCCGCTCGTCGGCGGCGGCCGGATGCCGGTGGCGTACTACATCACCGCGATGCTGTTCATCCTGTTCGACATCGAGATGGTCTTCCTCTACCCGTTCGCCGTGCAGGCGGACGCGCTGGGCACCTTCGGCCTGGTGGAGATCCTGCTGTTCATCGCGACGGTCGGCTTCGCGTACGCCTACGTGTGGCGGCGCGGCGGCCTGGATTGGAACTAGACCCATGGGCCTCGAAGAGAAACTCCCCAACGGCATCCTGCTGGCCAGTCTCGAAGGTCTCGTCAACTGGTCGCGGAAGAACTCGATGTGGCCCGCGACCTTCGGGCTCGCCTGCTGCGCGATCGAGATGATGACCGTCGGCGGCTCCCGCTACGACATCGCCCGCTTCGGCATGGAGCGCTTCAGCGCGACGCCGCGGCAGGCCGACCTGATGATCGTCGCCGGCCGGGTCACCCAGAAGATGGCCCCGGTCCTGCGCCAGATCTACGACCAGATGGCCGAGCCCAAGTGGGTGCTCGCGATGGGCGTCTGCGCCTCCTCCGGCGGCATGTTCAACAACTACGCCGTGGTCCAGGGCGTCGACCACATCGTGCCGGTCGACATGTACCTGCCCGGCTGCCCGCCGCGGCCGGAGATGCTGCTGGACGCGATCCTCAAGCTGCACGCCAAGATCCAGGACGAGCCGATCAACGCCCGCCGCGCCGCCATCCGCGCCGCCAGCGGGGCGCGCACCGAGCTCGTCGCGTCGTCGATCAAGTACGCGAAGAAGTAGAGCGATGACTGAAACCCCTGAGACCGGCGGCGAGCAGTCCAGCGCCGACCGCCCCGAAGGCGGCCTCGAGCCCCGCGGCACCCGGCCCGCCGAGCCCGTCGTCACCGGCCGCGAACGCCAGGGCATGTTCGGCGTGCACGGTTCCGGCGACACCTCCGGCTACGGCGGCGTCCGGCTCCCGGCCTACAGCCCCGCGCCGGCCGAGCGCCCGTACGGCGGCTGGTTCGACCAGTTCGCCGACGAGTTCTACGCGGCACTGGCGGACAACAAGATCCCCGCCGAAGCGATCCTGCAGACGACGGTCGACCGCGGCGAGATCACCTTCTACGTCGCCCGCGAGCAGCTGCCCGCGATCGCGAAGGTGCTGCGCGACGACGGCGGTCTCCGCTTCGAGCTGCTGTCCTCGGTGTCCGGCGTGGACTACGGCGTCGACGTCCCGCAGCGGCTGCACTCGGTGTACCACTTCACTTCCCTCACCTACCGCCGCCGCATCCGGCTCGAGGTCACCCTCGACGTCGACGACGCGCACGTGCCGTCGCTGGTCGGGATCTACCCGACCGCCGACTGGCAGGAGCGGGAGACCTGGGACATGTTCGGCATCGTCTACGACGGCCACCCGGCGCTCACCCGCATCCTCATGCCGGACGACTGGGACGGCCACCCCCAGCGCAAGGACTACCCGCTCGGCGGGATCCCGGTCGAATACAAGGGCGCGGAGATCCCGCCGCCGGACCAGCGGAGGTCTTACTCGTGACGATCAACGACGAAACCACCGAAGTCCCGGAAGCCGATTCCCGCGACACGACCGAAGGCCGCGTCTACTCGGTCTCCGGCGGTGACTGGGACGACGTCGTCGCCGACGCCCAGCACGACGAGCGCATGGTCATCAACATGGGCCCGCAGCACCCGTCGACGCACGGCGTGCTCCGGCTCGTGCTGGAGATGGAGGGCGAGACCGTCACGCAGCTGCGGTCGGTCATCGGCTACCTCCACACCGGCATCGAGAAGAACTGCGAGTACCGGACCTGGACCCAGGGCGTCACCTTCGTGACGCGCATGGACTACCTGGCCCCGCTTTCGACGGAGATGGCGTACTGCCTCGGCGTCGAGAAGCTGCTGGGCATCCGGGCGCCGCGGCGCGCGGAACTGCTGCGCGTGATGCTGCTGGAGATCAACCGGATCGGCTCGCACCTGGTCTACATCGCCACCGGCGGCATGGAGCTCGGCGCCACCACCGCGATGACGCTCGGCTTCCGCGAGCGCGAGGTCGTGCTGCACCTGCTGGAGCACCTCACCGGCCTGCGCATGAACCACGCGTTCATCCGCCCCGGCGGCCTCGCGCAGGACATGCCCGAGGACTACCGCGAGAAGGTCACCGAATTCGTCAAGACGATGAAGGAACGCCTTCCGCTGTACGACAAGCTCTTCACCGGGCAGCCGATCTGGCGCAACCGGCTCAAGGGTGTCGGGTACCTGCCGGTGGACGCGTGCCTCGCGCTCGGCGTCACCGGCCCGGTGCTGCGGTCCGCGGGCCTGCCGTGGGACCTGCGCAAGACCGAGCCGTACTCCTGCTACGACGAGTTCGACTTCGACGTGCCCGTGGACAACGGCGCCGACTGCTGGTCGCGCTACCTGATCCGGGTGCACGAGATGCACGAGAGCCTCAAGATCATCGAGCAGTGCCTGGAGAAGCTCGAGCCGGGCCCGGTCATGGTCGAGGACAAGAAGGTCGCCTGGCCCGCGCAGCTGTCGATCGGCAGTGACGGCATGGGCAACTCGCTCGAGCACGTCAAGAAGATCATGGGCCAGTCGATGGAGTCCCTGATCCACCACTTCAAGCTGGTCACCGAGGGCTTCAAGGTGCCGGCCGGGCAGGTCTACACGTCGGTCGAGTCGCCGCGCGGCGAGCTGAGCGCGCACCTGGTGTCCGACGGCGGCACCCGGCCGCTGCGGGTCCACGTGCGCGAACCGAGCTTCGTGAACCTGCAGTCGATGCCCGCAATGGCCGAAGGCGGCCTGGTCGCGGACGTAATCGCCGCGATCGCCTCGATCGACCCCGTCATGGGGGGAGTGGACCGATGACCTCATCCACCGCGGTGCCCGAGCCCGGGCCCCACGCGGCCGACCAGACGCACGCCGCGGCCGGCGGCGACGTCGACGTGATCGCCATCGCGCCCGACCCCGCGGTCGCCGCCGGGATCATCGAAGACACGCCGCTCGAAGACATCTTCGACGAAGGTGTCGTCGCGCGGGCCCAGGACCTGATCGCGCGTTACCCGGTGTCCCGCTCGGCGCTGCTGCCGATGCTGCACCTCGTGCAGTCCGTGCAGGGCTACGTCAGCCAGGAGGGCATCGCGTTCTGCGCGAAGCAGCTCGAGCTGTCCGACGCCGAGGTCAGCGCGGTCGCGACGTTCTACACGATGTACAAGCGCAAGCCGTGCGGTGAGCACCTCGTGAGCGTCTGCACCAACACGCTCTGCGCGGCCATGGGTGGCGACGCGATCTACAAGAAGCTCCAGTCGCACCTCGGGTCCGAGTCGGAACCGCTGGGGCACAACGAAACCGCGGGCACGCCGAACGAGCCGGGCTCGATCACCCTCGAGCACGCCGAGTGCCTCGCGGCCTGCGACCTCGCGCCGGTCATCCAGGTCAACTACGAGTACTTCGACAACCAGACCGAGGACAAGGCCGTCGCGCTGGTCGACGCGCTGCAGGCGGGCAAGCGCCCGGCCCCGACGCGTGGCGCCCCGCTGACGAACTTCAAGGGCGCCGAGCTGCAGCTCGCCGGGTTCTTCCCGGAGGACGAGCGCCAGTACCGCACGGACGTCGACGGTCCTTCGCAGGCCGTCGAAACCCTGCGGGGCGCGCAGATCGCGCAGGAGCGCGGCTGGGTCGCGCCGGTCGCCCAGGACGTCCCGCTGCCTGCTGTGCCTGTTAAAGATGGGGAGAAGAAGTAATGGCAGATCCCATTACGCCGGTCCTCACGAAGCGCTGGCTGTCGCCGAACTCCTGGCAGATCGGGACGTACGAAGCTCTCGAGGGCTACACGGCCGTCCGCAAGGCGCTCGCCGGCACGCCGGAGCAGCTCGTCCAGCTGGTCAAGGACTCGGGCCTGCGCGGCCGCGGCGGCGCGGGCTTCCCGGCCGGCATCAAGTGGTCGTTCATGCCGCCGAACTTCGACAAGCCGCACTACCTGGTGATCAACGCCGACGAAGGCGAACCCGGGACGTGCAAGGACATCCCGCTGATGATGGCGGACCCGCACTCGCTCATCGAGGGCTGCATCATCGCCTCGTACGCGATGCGCTCGAACCACTGCTTCATCTACGTCCGCGGTGAGGCGCTGCACTGCATCCGCCGCCTCAACGCGGCCGTGCGCGAAGCCGAAGCGGCGGGCTACCTGGGCGAGAACATCCTCGGCTCCGGCTTCGACCTCAAGATCACCGTCCACGCGGGAGCGGGCGCGTACATCTGCGGTGAGGAGACGGCGCTGCTCGACTCGCTGGAAGGCCGTCGTGGCCAGCCGCGGCTCAAGCCGCCGTTCCCCGCGGCCGCGGGTCTCTACGCCGCGCCGACCACGGTCAACAACGTCGAGACCATCGCGAGCGCGCCGTTCATCGTCAACGGCGGTTCGAGCTGGTTCCGCGAGATGGGCCGCGAGAAGTCGCCCGGCCCGAAGATCTACTCGATCTCCGGCCACGTCGAGAAGCCCGGCCAGTACGAGTGCCCGCTCGGCACCACGCTGCGCGAGCTGCTGGACATGGCGGGCGGCATGAAGGACGGGATCCCGCTCAAGTTCTGGACCCCGGGCGGCTCGTCCACCCCGATGTTCACCGCCGAGCACCTCGACGTTCCCCTGGACTTCGAGGGCGCGGCGGAAGCCGGGTCGATGCTGGGGACGACCGCCGTCCAGGTCTTCAACGAGACCGTGTCGGTGCCGTGGGCCGTGATGAAGTGGACGCAGTTCTACGAGCACGAGTCCTGCGGCAAGTGCACCCCGTGCCGCGAAGGCACGTACTGGCTCGCGCAGATCCTCGAGCGCATGGTCGACGGCCACGGCACCGAGGAGGACATCGACACCCTCCTCGACGTCTGCGACAACATCCTCGGCCGGTCGTTCTGCGCCCTCGGTGACGGCGCGGTGTCGCCGATCCAGAGCGGCATCAAGTACTTCCGCGAAGAATTCCTGGCGCTGTGCGAGAAGAACCGGCACGAAGCGACCAAGCCCGAACTGGTGGGAGCGCAGGCATCATGACGATCGCCCCCGACAAGACCGAGACCGCCGAGACGCCGGTCCCCGAGGGCCACGTCAAGCTGGTCATCGACGGCGAAGAGGTCATCGCCCCCAAGGGTGAGCTGCTGATCCGCACGGCCGAACGCCTCGGCACGGTCATCCCGCGGTTCTGCGACCACCCGCTCCTCGACCCGGCCGGCGCCTGCCGCCAGTGCCTGGTCGAGGTCGAGATGGGCGGCCGGCCGATGCCGAAGCCGCAGGCGTCCTGCACGATGACCGTCGCCGACGGCATGGTCGTCAAGACGCAGCTGACGTCGCCGGTCGCGGACAAGGCCCAGCAGGGTGTGATGGAGCTGCTGCTCATCAACCACCCGCTGGACTGCCCGATCTGCGACAAGGGCGGCGAGTGCCCGCTGCAGAACCAGGCGCTGGCCCACGGCCGCGCGGAGTCGCGGTTCGTGGACACCAAGCGGACGTTCCCGAAGCCGCTGCCGATCTCGACGCAGGTGCTGCTGGACCGCGAACGCTGCGTCCTCTGCCAGCGCTGCACCCGGTTCTCCCGCGAGATCGCCGGCGACCCGTTCATCGAGCTCCTCGAACGCGGCGCCCACCAGCAGATCGGCACCGCGGAGACGGCGGACGTGCTCGACCTGGCGTCGCGGACGACGTCCGGCCAGCCGTTCCAGAGCTACTTCTCCGGCAACGTCATCCAGATCTGCCCGGTCGGCGCTTTGACGAGTGCCGCCTACCGGTTCCGTTCCCGCCCGTTCGACCTGGTGTCCTCGCCGAGCGTCTGCGAGCACTGCTCGTCCGGCTGCGCCGAGCGCACCGACTTCCGGCGCGGCAAGGTCCAGCGCAAGCTGGCCGGCGACGACCCCGAGGTCAACGAGGAGTGGATCTGCGACAAGGGCCGCTTCGCCTTCCGCTACGTGGGCGCCGAGGACCGCATCCGGCGTCCCTTGGTCCGCAACCGCGAGACCGGTGAGCTGGAAGAGGCGTCCTGGACCGACGCGCTGCGAGCAGCCGCGGCCGGCCTCACCGAGGCCCGCTCCAACGGCGGCGTCGGCGTGCTGCCCGGAGGCCGGCTGACCGTCGAGGACGCCTACGCGTACTCGAAGTTCGCCCGCGTCGCCCTGCAGACCAACGACGTCGACTTCCGCGCCCGGCCGCACTCGGCCGAGGAGCTCGCGTTCCTCACCTCGCACGTCGTGGGCGTGACCCCGGAGTCCGGCGTCACCTTCGCCGAGATCGAGCGGGCCCGCACGGTCCTGTGCGTGGCGTTCGAGCCCGAGGACGAGGCGCCGATCGTGTTCCTGCGGCTGCGCAAGGCGGCCCGCAAGAACCGCACCCGCGTCGTCCACTTGGGACAGTGGACGACGTCGTCGGTGCAGAAGACGTTCGGCGAGCTGCTCGCCTGCGTCCCCGGCGCCGAGGCCGCGGCCATCGAAGGCATCGCCAAGCACGCGCCGGACCTCGACGAGGGCCTGCGCGGCGAGAACGCGGTCGTCCTGGTCGGCGAGCGTGCCGCTTCGGTGCCGGGCCTGTTCTCCGCGCTGCACGACCTGGTGGAGCGCACCGGCGTCCGGCTCGCGTGGATCCCGCGCCGCGCCGGTGACCGGGGTGCGCTGGAGACCGGCTGCGTGCCGTCGCTGCTCCCCGGCGGCCGCCGAGTCGGTGACGACGCCGCGCGTGTCGCCGTCGAAAACGATTGGGGCGTCCCGCTTCCGTCCGCTCCCGGCCGCGACGCGACCGAGATCCTCAAGGCCGCTTCGAGCCGCGAGCTCGGCGGCCTGGTCGTCGGCGGGGTCGACCCGTTCGACCTGCCGGACCCGGACCTGGCGCTGCGCGCGCTGGACAACGCGGGGTTCGTCGTCAGCCTCGAACTGCGGCACAGCGCGGTGACCGAACGCGCGGACGTCGTGCTCCCGGTGGCGGCGTCGGACGAGAAGGCCGGCAGCTTCCTCAACTGGGAAGGCCGCACCCGCCCGTTCGACATCACCATCGAGGGGGTCGGCACCCTGCCGGACTGCCGGGTGCTCGACACCTTGGCCGTCGAGATGGACGTCGACCTGTTCACGCAGACGCCGGCCGCCGCGCGCGGTGACTACGAGAAGCTCGGCCCGGCTTCGGCGCTGCGCTGGGGTCACGTCGAAGCCGAAACCGGAGGCGCCACCGCGGCTCCGGGCGCCGGCCAGGCGATCCTGTCGACCTGGCGCCAGCTGATCGACAACGGGTCCCTGCAGGACGGCGAGCCGCACCTCAAGGGCACCCAGCGCACGCCGGTCGCGCGGCTGTCCGCGAAGACCGCGGAAGGCCTGGGCGCCGTCGTGAAGGTGAGCACCGAACGCGGCGCGATCACGCTGCCGATCGAGGTCGCCGACCTGCCCGACGGCGTGGTGTGGCTGCCGGGCAACTCCGACGGCTCCGCCGTGGCCAAGACGCTCGGCGCCGGTCACGGCGCCGTGGTGAACCTCGCTGGGGGTGAACAGTGACACCGTTGCTGACCGAAGCTGCCGTGGGCAGTGTGCCGGACGCGGCGACGCGTGCGGCGCTGCTCGCGGACGACCCGTTCTGGCTGATCCTGCTGAAGTCCGTGGTCATCCTGCTGATCGGGCCGATCATGACGATCTTCCTGATCGTCTGGGAGCGCAAGGCCGTCGGCCGGATGCAGAACCGGCCCGGCCCCAACCGGGTCGGCCCCGGCGGTTACCTGCAGTCCCTGGCGGACGCGATCAAGCTGCCGTTCAAGGAACAGATCATCCCGGACACCGCCGACCGCAAGGTGTACTTCCTCGCGCCGGTGCTGTCCGCGGTGCCCGCGCTGATCGCGCTGTCGGCCATCCCGTTCGGCCCGGTCGTGTCGATCTTCGGCGAGCGGACCGTGCTGCAGCTGCTTGACCTGCCGGTCAGCGTGCTGGTGATCCTGGCCTGCTCCTCGATCGGCGTGTACGGCATCGTGCTCGCCGGCTGGGCGTCCGGTTCGCCGTACCCGCTGCTCGGCGGCATGCGCTCGGCGGCGCAGGTGATCTCGTACGAGATCGCGATGGGCCTGTCGATCGTCGCGGTGATCCTGCAGGCCGGTTCGCTGGACCTGGCCGACATCGTCGCCAAGCAGCAGCCGGTGTGGTTCCTCTACCTGGTCCCGAGCTTCGTGATCTACCTGATCTCGATGGTCGGTGAGACCAACCGCGCCCCGTTCGACCTCCCCGAGGCCGAGTCGGAGCTGGTCGGCGGCTTCCACACCGAGTACAGCTCGATGAAGTTCGCGATGTTCTTCCTCGCCGAGTACGTCAACATGGTGATCGTCTCGGCGTTCGCCACCACGCTGTTCCTCGGCGGCTGGATGGCCCCGTGGCCGCTGTCGCTGATCGGGAACAACGTGCTCAACACCGGCTGGTGGCCGGTGCTGTGGTTCTTCGCGAAGATGTTCGTCCTGCTCTTCGGGTTCATCTGGCTGCGCGGCACGCTGCCCCGCCTGCGCTACGACCAGTTCATGCGGCTGGGCTGGAAGGTCCTGGTCCCGCTGAACCTGGTGTGGATCGTCATGGTGACCTTCGCGAAGGTCATCACCTGGAACACCGCGTCGATCATCATCGCCGCGGTCGCGATCTTCATCGTGCTCGCCCTGTTCTTCTACGTCCGCGCCGCGGGCCGCGAGGAAGAGAGCGAGAGCATCCCGGTGACCGGCGGCGGGTTCCCGGTGCCGCCGCTGGACCTCAAGGTTCCGCAGACCACCCCGCGTCAGAAGGCTTTGGCCAAGGCCGAAGCCAAGGCGGCCCGCCGCAAGCCGGCAGCCGTCGGCACCGCAAAGGAAGGAGCGCAAGATGGGGTTTCTTGATCCCGTCAAGGGCTTCGGCGTCACCTTCGGGATGATGTTCAAGAAGGTCGCCACCGAGGAGTACCCGGAAGCCGGCGCCCCCGCCGCCCCGCGGTACCACGGCCGGCACCAGCTGAACCGCCACCCGGACGGCCTCGAGAAGTGCGTCGGCTGCGAGCTGTGCGCCTGGGCGTGCCCGGCGGACGCGATCTTCGTCGAGGGCGGTGACAACACCGAGGAGGCCCGGTTCTCGCCGGGTGAGCGGTACGGCGCGGACTACCAGATCAACTACCTGCGCTGCATCGGCTGCGGCCTCTGCATCGAGGCGTGCCCGACGCGGTCGCTGACGATGATCAACTTCTACGAGCTGGCCGACGACGACCGCCAGCGGCTGATCTACACGAAGGAAGACCTGCTCGCCCCGCTGCTGCCCGGCATGGAGCAGCCGCCGCACCCGATGCGGCTGGGCGAGAACGAGCAGGACTACTACGTGAACGGCCCCGAACTCGCGCGCGGGGAGGTCAAGCCGTGATCACCGCACTCCTGGCCCAGGCGCCCACCGGCGCCGCCGCGGGCGTGACGACCGGTGAGGCCATCGCGTTCTGGATCCTCGGCCCGGTCTGCCTGCTCGGCGCGCTCGGCATGATCTTCTCCCGCAACGCCGTGCACTCGGCGCTGTGGCTGGTGCTGACCATGCTGAGCCTGGGCGCGCTGTACATGATCCAGTCGGCGCCGTTCCTCGGCTTCACGCAGATCATCGTCTACACCGGCGCGATCATGATGCTGTTCCTGTTCGTGCTGATGCTGGTCGGCCGCGAGAGCTCGGACTCGGTCGTCGAGGTCCTGCGCGGGCAGCGGCTGGCCGCGACCGTGCTCGGCATCGGGCTGGCCGCGCTGCTGGCCACCGGCATCTACCGGGCGATGGACAACGTCACCCCGGCCGTCCCGCTCGACTCGGCCACCCCGGCCGGCGGCGGGCCGAAGGGCCTCGGCCGGCTGATCTTCACCGACTACCTCTTCCCGTTCGAGCTGACGTCGGCGCTGCTCATCACCGCCGCGGTCGGCGCGATGGTGCTGGCCTTCACCGACCGGCACGCCAAGGGCGGGAAGCTCACCCAGAAGGAGCTCGTCGTGCTGCGCTTCCGCGGCGAGCACGACCGGCCGTCGCCGCTGCCCGGCCCGGGTGTCTTCGCCACCGCCAACTCGGTGGCCACCCCGGCGCTGCTGCCGGACGGCACGGTCGCGCCCGAGTCGCTGTCGGCGATCATCGAGTCCACCTCGGCGATCGAGCTGGCGAAGGAACGCAAGCTCGTCAAGGACGAGGGCCCGCACCCGGACGCGCACGCGCTGGTCGGTTCGGAGCCCTCGGACTCTTCGGAAGCCGAAGGGGAGAAGGAATGACCCCGACGTACTACCTGCTGCTGTCGGCGCTGCTGTTCTCGATCGGCGCCGTCGGGGTGCTGGTGCGCCGCAACGCGATCGTCGTGTTCATGTGCATCGAGCTGATGCTGAACGCGGTGAACCTCTCGCTCGTGACGTTCGCCCGGATCAACGGCAGCCTCGACGGCCAGATCATGGCGTTCTTCGTGATGGTCGTCGCGGCCGCCGAGGTCGTGGTCGGCCTGGCGATCATCATGGCCATCTTCCGCACCCGGCGCTCGGCCTCGGTCGACGACACCAACCTGCTGAAGTACTAGGAGACACCGAGTGACCGCATCATCGTGGCTGCTGGTGGCCCTCCCTGCCCTCGGCGCCTTGATCCTGCTGTTGACGGGCAAGCGCGCGAAGGCCTGGGGGCATCTGCTCGGCTGTGCCACCGTCACGCTGGCCTTCGTCTACGGCCTGATCCTGTTCTTCACCGCCGACACCGGCACCACGACGGACACCAAGCTGTACTCGTGGATCCCGGCCGGCGCGCTGCAGATCGACTTCGGGCTGCGGATCGACGCGCTGTCGCTGACGTTCGTGCTGCTCATCACCGGCGTCGGCATGCTGATCCACTACTACTCGATCGGCTACATGGCCGACGACGAGGGCCGGTACCGCTTCTTCGCGTACCTGAACCTCTTCGTCGCGTCGATGCTGATCCTGGTGCTGGGCGACAGCTTCGTGACGCTGTACCTCGGCTGGGAAGGTGTGGGTCTCGCCTCGTACCTGCTCATCGGCTGGTACCAGGGCCGCCCGTCCGCCGCGACCGCGGCGAAGAAGGCGTTCCTGATGAACCGCGTCGGTGACGTCGGGCTCGCGGTGGCGATCTTCATCATGTTCAAGTACGCGGGCTCCACCGGTTACGCGCAGGTCTTCCAGGCGGTCGGCGACGGCAAGTTCCCGCCGGCCGCGATCACCGCGATGGCGATCATGCTGCTGCTGGGCGCCTGCGGTAAGTCCGGCCAGTTCCCGCTGCAGGCCTGGCTCCCGGACGCGATGGAGGGCCCGACCCCGGTGTCGGCCCTGATCCACGCGGCGACGATGGTCACCGCCGGTGTCTACCTGGTGGCCCGCTCGCACGACATCTTCAACGCGACTCCGGACGGCCGCCTGATCGTGACGCTCGTCGGCACGGTGACCTTGCTGCTCGGGTGCATCATCGGCTGCGCGTACGACGACATCAAAAAGGTCCTGGCGTACTCGACGGTCAGCCAGATCGGCTACATGATGCTGGCCGTCGGCCTCGGCCCGATCGCGTACGCGCTCGGCATCATGCACCTGGTGGCGCACGGCTTCTTCAAGGCCGGGCTGTTCCTCGGCGCCGGGTCGGTCATGCACGGCATGAACGACGAGGTCGACATGCGGAAGTTCGGCGGCCTGCGCAAACACATGCCGATCACCTTCGTCACGTTCGGCCTCGGCTACCTGGCCCTGATCGGCATCCCGCCGCTGTCGGGCTTCTTCACCAAGGACGCGATCATCGAGGCGGCGTTCAGCCAGGGTGGCTGGCGCGGCTGGGTGATGGGTGGCGCCGCACTGCTCGGCGCCGGGCTCACCGCGTTCTACATGACCCGCCTGATGGTGATGACGTTCTTCGGCAAGGAACGCTGGAAGGACATCAAGAGCACCGACGGCCGCGACTTCCACCCGCACGAGTCGAAGGCGATCATGTGGGTCCCGATGGCGGTCCTGGCGGTCGGCTCGGTCGGCGCCGGCTTCTTCTTCTCCCAGGGTGATCGCTTCGCCGAATGGCTCAAGCCGTCGGTCGGCGAACTCGTGGAAGAGCACCACGCGCCGTTCGACGCCTGGGTGATCTCCACCGGGGCGATCGTGTTCTCACTGCTGGGCGTGCTGATCGCGTGGCTGATCTTCCGCCGTGACGTCCCGGTCGAGCGGCCGGAACGGGTTTCGTTCGTCACCCGCGCCGCCCGCAAGGACCTGTACGGCAACACCCTCAACGAGACGCTGGTCGCCCGTCCGGGCACCTGGCTCTCGCGGGCGCTGGTGTTCGTCGACAACCGCGGGGTCGACGGCGCGGTCAACGGTCTCGCCGCCTCCCTCGGCGGCGGCTCCGGCCGGCTGCGGCGGCTGCAGACCGGGTTCGTCCGGTCCTACGCGCTGTCGATGCTCGGCGGCACGTTCCTGCTTCTGGCGGCTCTCCTGCTGGTGAGGTTCTCCTGATGACCTGGTTGCTGATCCTCATCCTGCTGCCGCTGGCCGGCTCCCTGGTGCTGGCGTTCCTCAAGGGGAACGACCGCGCCGCGGTGCTGGCCGCGCTGGCCTTCTCGATCCTCGAGTTCCTGCTGATCATCCCGTTCTGGCTCAGCTACTCGCCGTCCGGCGCGCGGCTGCAGATGACGTCGAGCGTCGACTGGATCCCGAGCTTCGGGGTGCACATCTCGTTCGGCACCGACGGCATCTCGCTGGTGATGATCGCGGTGATCGCGCTGCTGGTGCCGATCGTCGTCGGCGGGCTCGGTGTGCTGGACAAGCTGCCGCCGGGCCGCAGCGCGGGCGGGTTCCTCTCGCTGATCCTGCTGCAGGAAGCGCTCACGATCGGCGTCTTCGCCGCGACCGACGTCTTCCTGTTCTACGTGCTGTTCGAGATCATGCTGATCCCGATGTACTTCCTCATCGGCGGGTACGGCGGCGCGAACCGGCAGTACGCGGCGGTGAAGTTCTTCCTCTACTCGTTCCTCGGCGGCCTGATCATGCTGGCCTCGGCGATCGGGGCGTACTCGCTCGCCAAGGACAAGCTCGGGCACGGCACCTTCGACTGGGCCACGCTGGTCACGGTCGTCCGGGACGCGCCGCTGAGCACGCAGATCTGGCTGTTCCTCGGGTTCTTCCTGGCGTTCGCGATCAAGGCGCCGCTGGTGCCGTTCCACACCTGGCTGCCGGACGCGGCGGGGGAGGCGCCGATCGGCGTCGCCGTCCTGCTGGTCGGCGTGCTGGACAAGGTCGGCACGTTCGGGTTCCTGCGCTACTGCCTGCCGATGTTCCCCGACGCGAGCAAGACCCTGGCGCCGCTGGTGCTGGTGCTCTCGGTGGTCGGTGTCCTCTACGGCTCGATCCTGGCCGCGGGGCAGCGGGACATGAAGCGGTTCATCGCCTACGTCTCGATCGCGCACTTCGGCTTCATCTCGCTCGGCATCTTCGCGTTCAACGAGCAGGCGATGATCGGCTCGGCGACGTACATGCTGAACCACAGCCTCGCGACCGGCATGCTGATCGTGGTGATCGGCCTGGTCGTCGCGCGCGGCGGGTCGTCTCGCATTTCGGACTACGGCGGCATGGCGAAGGTGACCCCGCTGCTGGCGGGGCTGTTCCTGCTCGCCGGTCTGTCGACGCTTTCGCTGCCGGGCACCAACTCGTTCGTCTCCGAGTTCCTGGTGCTCATCGGGTCCTATGTGGACCAGCCGGTCTACGCGATCCTCGCGACGGTCGGCATGGTCCTGGCCGCGGCGTACGTGCTCTGGCTCTACCAGCGCGTGATGCAGGGTCCGGTCCGTGGTGACGCGCTGGTCGGCGTCGGCGGCGGGCCGGGCACGGCGATCGCGCCGGAGCTGGGCGCGAAGAAGGCCATCCGCGACCTGAACGGCCGCGAGATCGCGATCCTCGCGCCGCTGGTCGTGCTGATCATCGTTCTCGGCTTCTACCCGAAGCCGGTGCTCGACACAGTCACCCCGACGGTGCAGCAGACGCTGTCCGCGGTCCAGGGAGGCAAGTAACCGTGCTCGACATCCTCCTGGCCCAGGCGCCGGAGCCACCGGTGCAGGTGCCGTCGGTCGACTACAACGCCGTGCTGCCGGTGCTGATCATCTTCGGCGCGGCGTGCGTCAGCGTGCTGGTGGAGGCGTTCGCCTCGAAGCGCTCGCGGTTCGGCGTGCAGGTCGGGCTGAGCCTGCTGGCGATCGTCGCGGCGGGCGCCTGGCTGATCAAGTACGCGGTCAGCGACGCGCCCGCGGGCGGCGTGAAGACGTTCAGCGGAGCGATCTCGATCGACAAGCCGGCGCTGTTCCTCTGGGGCACGCTGCTCGCCCTGGCGGTCGGCGCGGTGCTGCTGATCTCCGACCGCGTCGTCGAGCCGGGCGGCGCGCTGGTCGCCCAGGCCGGCATCCGCCCGGGCACCGTGCAGGACCGCGCCCAGACGGCGACGGTCATGCAGACCGAGGTGTTCCCGCTGACGCTGTTCGCGCTCGGCGGCATGATGGCGTTCTGCGCGTCGAACGACCTGCTGACGATGTTCATCGCGCTGGAAGTGCTTTCGCTGCCGCTGTACCTGATGTGCGGCCTCGCGCGCCGTCGTCGGCTGCTGTCGCAGGAGTCGGCGGTCAAGTACTTCCTGCTCGGCGCGTTCTCCTCGGCGTTCTTCCTCTATGGACTCGCGCTGCTGTACGGCTACGCGAACTCCGTGAAGCTGGGCGACATCGCGGCCGCGGCGGCCGGTTCGGACCGCTCGGACACGCTGCTCTTCGCCGGCCTCGGCCTCCTGGTCGTCGGCCTGCTGTTCAAGGGTTCGGTCGGCCCGTTCCACACCTGGACCCCGGACGTCTACCAGGGCGCGCCGACTCCCGTGACGGCGTTCATGGCGGCGTGCACGAAGGTCGCCGCGTTCGGCGGGATCCTGCGGGTGCTGTCGGTGGCGTTCGGCTCCACGAGCTGGGAATGGCGCGGCGTGCTCTGGGGCGTCGCGATCATCTCGATGGTGATCGGCGCGGTGCTGGGCCTCACGCAGACCGACGTCAAGCGCATGATCGCGTACTCGTCGATCGCGCACGCGGGCTTCCTGCTGATCGGCGCGATCTCGATGACCGCGGACGGCCTGTCGAGCACGCTGTTCTACCTGCTGTCGTACGGTTTCACGACACTGGCGGCGTTCGGCGTGATCAGCCTGGTCCGCGATTCGTCCGGCGAGGCGACGCACCTCTCGGCGTGGGCCGGCTTGGCCAAGCGTTCTCCCTTGCTCGCGGCGGTGTTCACGTTCCTGTTGCTGGCCCTGGCAGGGATTCCGTTGACGTCCGGGTTCGTCGGCAAGTTCGTCGTGTTCTCGGCGGCGCTGTCGGACGGGATGGCCCCGCTGGTGGTCATCGCCCTGGTGTTCAGCGCGGTGGCGGCGTTCTTCTACCTGCGCGTGATCGTGCTGATGTACTTCTCGGAGCCGGCCGCGGACGGCCCGTCGGTGACGGTTCCCGGTTTCGGCACGGGAACGGCGATCTTCCTGGGCACGGCGGTGACGTTGGTGCTGGGCCTGGTCCCGGCGTTCGCCCTGTCGTGGGCGGGAGCCGGCGGGTTCGCCCTCTGAGGTTTCTTTTCTGGCCGCCACCTGGTTTTTCCGGGTGGCGGCCTTTTTATTGCAGTCTCCGGCTCAGTTCATTCGGCTCGCCGGGAAGCACACTGATGTAGCCATCGGCGAGCGTGATGCCCACGCGTCCGGCGTCGAGATCGAGGTAGCTGAGCTCTTTCTGCCCGGCGTAGAGCTGCCCGATGCCGTAGTAGGGCTGCTGGAGGAGAGCGTCGAGCTCCTGCGCTTCCCGGCTGCGCGCGGGAGCGTCGTCGAAGATGTCACTGACGTCTTGCGGCTCCTGAAAGTCCTTCTGAGGCAGTGAAAAGGGCTTGATGCTCGCCGGCCTCCACATCGGCAAGTTCGCGACCAGAGCGTCTTCAGGGCTGGTTTCAACGCCCTTGAGTTCGACCCGCCCACCCAGGCAGACAACGGAAACGACGGTACGTCCCCGCGCGGCGACGAGGATGCCTCGCTGGGCGGTCTCGTCCCGGGCGTAGCCGTGGAGTGCGGTCGCCGGGCTGTCGATGAGGTGCAGGATGTCTTCGAATTCGGGGGTGAAGCCGTCCCCTTGGGTGAAGCCGAGTTCGCTGAGTTCCTCGAAGGCTTCACGGTTTACGTGCTGCTTCGCGGACGGCGGGATATAGCGGAGCCCACCAGCGAAGACCGGATGCGGGTCGCCGGAACCGTTCTGGCGGAGGGCGGTGAGCAGGGTGTTCAGGGAGAATTCGGCGTTGAGCATGTGTTATTTCTTCTCGCCGATCACCGGAGGCATCGGCTTTTCCGGGAAGCCGCCGAAGGTTTCGTCCGGGTCGGGGTTTTGCAGGTAGGGGGCCTTCTTCTTTTCGCGGTCTTCTCCTTTGCCGCGCCCGCCGCCGAGGGGGCCGCCCATGGGCATGCCGTTGGCACCGCGCGCACCGGCTGCGCCGCGGGTGGCGGGACCGCCGGGGAGGCGTTCCTCGGGGAGGCGGGCGCCGGTGCTCGGGCCGGGGGCGCGCATGCCGGGTTGCCCTCCGGTGCCTGGTCCTGTGCCGGGTCGGTATCCGCTGCCCGTGCCGGTGTTCGTGCCGCTTCCGTACCCGCCAGTGCCGGGTCCGAAGCCGCCGCCGGCTCCGGGTCCGAAGCCGCCCGAGTATCCGCCGTTGTTCCCACCGAGATTGCTGACAGGCTGCCCGGTGGGTCCGAACTCATAACCACCCTGCGCGGCCGGCGGCATGACGGGCTTGGGAACGTAGCTGTTGGCGTGGGTACTGTCGCTGTTCCCGGGCGGCTGGACCTGGTTCTGGAACTGATTCTGATTCTGCGTCTGGTTCTGAACCGGGTTCCGGGTCTGGTCCCGTCCGGGTTGAACGGTCTGCCGGTTCTGCTGCGCGGGAACCTGAGGCTGCCGGGGATTCCGCGCCCACTCACCGGTGTCGGTGGTCCCAGCGGGCTTCCCCGGGGTGTCTTCACGCAGGGAGATCGGCGCACCGGAGTCGTTGAGCTGCGCGTACTGGGCGGGCATCTGCCCACCGTTGGTGGAGCTGGCGGAGTGGTAAGCGCTGAACGCGTCGATGTTGGCCTGAGTATCGGCCTGCCAGCTGCCGACCTTGGACTTGTAGGACTCCCACCCCTGACCGGCAAGCGCATTGACAACATCAGCAGAGCTGAGCTCAGGCGGCTGCGCGGCAACGGGTTTGACGGAGTTCTTGGCGGTGCCGAAAGCATCCATCTGAGCGCCGACGGCAGTCTGCGCATTCTTGAGATGAACGGCGTCGTCAGCAGCGGCTTGCACGAGGGGGAGAGTGGCGTCGGCAGCGGAGTTGCCGGCGGCGCCTTGCCAGCCGGACATTGTTTTGGCCCGGAGAGCGCTGATCCGCTGGGCTCGCTCGATCATCCGGTTGGTCAGGTTGCTGGCGCCGTCCTGGGCATCGGCCAGCGAGCCGGTGCCTTCACCGCCGGTGATCTGTTCGTAGATCTGTGCCGCAGTCAAAGGTCCTTCGGCGACCATCAGTTCGCTCCAAGAAGATTGCCCAGCACCTGGGCGGCCACGTCATGTGCCGCAGCGCAGGGATCTTTTTTACCGATGTTGACTTCAGACTGTGCGATGTGGATGTCCACCGCCTGTGTGTCACTGACTCCCATCGCGACTGCGCACCGGCCGCGCGTCGCCCGTTCGTCGTTCACGCCATAAGCCACGATGGGGAATCCGTTGACCGGCGGTTGCGGCTCGAAGAGTTGATATTGCTTGCCCTTGGCTTCATACACGCTAGTCAGACCCAGTTGGTCCGCGGACATGAAGATCACGCCAACCCCAGCTTGGGAAAGGCCGGCGGAATCCCAATCGCAAGTTGGTCCGGCGGGCGCCTTCAGGTCGGATTTGACCGAAGCCTCGGCGCCGAGCAGAGCGGCTACTTGTGCTTCACTCAGCGCATCGCACGGCGCGTTCTTGAAACGCGCCACGTCGATCGGATGCTCCACTTTCGGGACGCCAGGGCCGGGTACGGCGCTCGTGGCTTCGGTCGAGGAACCTGCGCTCGTCGTTGTGCTTGGAGTCGACGGATTTCCCGGATTGGTCGGCGAGCATGCCACGACCGCAAGCAGTAATGCGCTGAACATAGGGACCGCGCGGCGCATCAGAGACTGCCTCCGGTTTGCTTGATTTCGGTGGTGTGACCATCTTCAGCTTGTGCGTACTTGCCCAGGGCGGCGTTGAATTTACCGGCCATGGTGCGGCAGTATTCTTCTCGGGCAGCCAGGGTCCCCAGCAGCGCGCTGCCTGACTGCTGAATTTTTTCCGCGTTGTCACCACTTGCGTACTCAAGGCCTGGTCCCTTGGCGCGAGCGAGAGCGGCGGCCTGCTCTTGGTCGCGCCTGAACTCGTCCGCCAGGTCGTTCCATTCCCGCACCAGCTCATGCAGCGTCGCCTCGTCGTACTGGAACCCCACCCCGCCCGAACCAGCCCCAACCTCAGCCCCATAAGACCCCGCACGAGGGATCCCGTTCGGCCCCGGCAGCTCCCAGTTCCCGCCAGGTTCGTACACAGGCGGCTGCCCCTCAGCCACGACCCGCCACCAAACACGCCGTCGTCATCAGCTCTCCCCTAGCTCGCACTGTGCTCCACCCCGGGCACCCTGCGTATCCGACGGCGAGAACCCTACCAAGGTTCCCGGCGCCAAAGAAAGAGCAGGTCACGAGGGCCGCGGCCGTCCTCTCGGGGGGCTCCCGGGCCGCGGCCCTCGCGACGTCTACGGGGTCGGGGAGCAGGAAGTGTGACCCAGGATCACCTGACCGCTGATTCCCGACGCCGGCAGGAAGTCGATGCGCAGCATCGTCAGGCCGATGCTTCCGTCGCCCGGGAGGTTCTGGATGTTGAACACCGCGTTCGCCAGCACCGTTCCGTTCGACTTCTTGAGCGGTGACACGTACCCGACCGGCACCGGGCTCGGCGGGTTCGGGATGCCCGACATGCCGCCGTACGTCCAGTTCGCGTTCGTCTGGGTCTGGGTTGCCGTGCACGTCACCTTGAACGTCGACAGCTTGACGCGCGGCCCGCCCGCGCTCACCAGGGCGGACAGCTCGAAGTTCTTGCCCGTCGCCGTCGAGGTTGTCGATGTGGCGTCCGTGTTCGGGTCCGTCACCGCTGTCGTGCAGGACGATGTGCCGCCGCCGAAGGTGATGCCTGTTTTCGAGACCACCTGGGCCGTTGCTGTTGTCGGGCCGTCGATCGAGCACTTGCCCTGGACCGGGACCTTGATCGTCGTGCCGGCCTTCGTGAACTCCGCCGAGCCGATGTTCGCCACGCCCGGCTGGGGTGCGGCCTGGGCCGGGCCGGCCGTCGCGGCGAGGCCGGCCAGCAACAGTGTTCCGGCGAGCGCGGCCCGCCTCGCGATGGTGTTGCGCATTTCGCGTCCTCCTTGCCGACGGGGAGAGCCACGCTCTTCCTCGAGGTGAATATCCGCCCGCCGGAGACGTCCGTTGCGCCCGAAACCACTGATCACTCCTTCGTGGATCATGAACCACCCGGTGGATAATCCCTTTGGTATCCGGATACAGGTCTGTATGTTGACGCGCATGCCGACCTACCGCGTCCTCGTCCGGGGCAAGTTCGACCACCCCACCCAGGCCGTCCGCGACAAGCTGCTGGGCGCCCTCAGCCAGGGCGATGACCTCAGAGGCCAGCTCTTCAGCGAAGCCGGCTCACTCACCTACAGTCACCACCTCGGCGGCTTCAGCTTCCGCGTCTCGGTCGAGGTCGCTCCGGGTGACGACGCCACACAGGAAGCCCATGACCAGGCGGAGCTCGCGGCCATGGAACTGCTGGACCGCGAGGGCTACCCGTACCGCGACCTGACCGTCAGCTCCACCTGCATGGACGACGTCCGGATCAAGCGACGCCGAGGTGTCATGTTCGTCACCGTTTCCGCAGGACAGCGGGTAAACGACAGCGCGGGGTAGCCACTACGCTCAAGGGACAACCCGACCGGTGCACGAGTAGAGCGGAGCCGACGTGTCTGTGCCTTCCCCAGCCCCCGGGGCGGGATCCCTCCCCGCTGCGCCGGGTGGCGCCCTCGAGGACCTGCGCTCGTCGGTTGGCCTGCAGATCGCCGACGAGACCCTGCTGCGCTCGATCGCCGGTGGGCTGGCCGAGGTCGAGAAGCTGCTGCGCGAGGTCGTCCGCAGTGACGTCCAGGCCGTCAACGACGCCGCGCTGCACCTGGTCGAGGCGGGGGGCAAACGCTTCCGCCCGCTGTTCACGCTGCTGTCCTCGCAGTTCGGCCCCAAGCAGGACGACCACGTCGTGATCGCCGCCGCCGCGGTCGAGCTGGTGCACCTGGCCACGCTCTACCACGACGACGTCATGGACGAGGCGGACATGCGCCGCGGCGCCGAGAGCGTCAACGCGCGCTGGGACAACACCATCGCCATCCTCACCGGCGACTTCCTCTTCGCGCACGCCTCGCGGCTGGTCGCCGACCTCGGCACGGACGCCGCGCGGATCATCGCGGAGACCTTCGGCGAGCTGGTCACCGGCCAGATGCGCGAAACCGTCGGCCCCGGACCGGGTGACGACGCCGTTGCGCACTACCTCACCGTCATCGCGCAGAAGACCGGCTCGCTGATCGCGACGTCCGGGCGGTTCGGCGGCATGATGTCCGGCGCCGCCGAGGAGCACATCCAGGCGCTGCGCCGGTTCGGCGACATCATCGGCACCGCGTTCCAGATCTCCGACGACATCATCGACATCGCGTCGCCGTCCGACGAGCTGGGCAAGGCGCAGGGCACCGACCTGCGCGAAGGCGTCCGGACGCTGCCGATGCTCTACGCGCTCGCCGACCCGGGCACCGACCCTCGGCTGGTCGAGCTGCTGTCCGGGCCGATCGCCGACGACGCCGTCGTCCAGGAGGCGCTGGAGCTGCTGCGGGCGAGTAGTGGACTCGAACGCGCACGCGTCACCCTTTCCGACTACGCTCGGCGCGCGCGAGCCGAGCTCAGCGCGCTGCCCGCGTCACCCGCCCGGGACGCGTGCGAGTCGGTCGCCGACTACCTGGTCGCGCGCACGCACTAAACAGGGGCAGGGATAGATGTCCATATTCGGACAGGTTTGGCTGTGGAGCCTCGCCGCGTTCTTCGTCGGAGTTCTCCTCACCTGGCTGGTGCTGGTGCTGCCGCTCCGGAAGAGCGTCCGCAAGCTGGAGAGTTCGCTGGCGCAGGCCCACGCCGACGCCGCGCGCACCCCGGCGAACGCCGCCGGGCTGGGCACGCCGGGCACCGAGGTGTTCTCCCGGCCGCAGCCGCGCCCGGAGCCGGAGCCGTCGCGCCAGGAGACGTCCTACCCGGGCACGCTGGTCGCCGCGCCGCCGATGAGCCGCGACGACGTCCACGACGACATCGACGAGGACTTCGCCGAGCTGGACTCGCGGGTGCACCCGGGAACGCTGCCCGAGCCGGAGCCCGAAGAGGCGTACCGGCCCGAGCCCGAGCCGGAGTCCGAGTCGGACGATGCGTACCGGTCGGCGGCAACGCAGTTCCTCACCCCGGTCGGCGAAGCCGAGCCGGCGGACGACCCGTACCGCGCCACGGTGACCGAGTACATGGTCCCGGACGAGGAGCCCGAGCCCGAGTCGCCGGCGCTTTCGCGGCTCGAGCAGGAGCTCGACCCGGAACCCGCTGCGGGGTCGCTGTTCCAGCCCCCGGCGGGCGAGCACGCGCCCGAGCCGGATTGGTTCGACCACGAGCCGCCGGGCGAGCGGTCCGCGTTCGAGGAGCCGATGGAGCGCACGCGCTACATCGGCGAGCACCCCGGTTCGGTGCGCAAGGACGAGCCCGAAGAGGCCGAGGAAGAGACGCCGCAGTACGCGTTCGCCGGTGACGATGTGGCGTCCGGCGGTGAGCTGGACGTGCCGCCGGAGACGCCGGCCGAAGCGACGCAGGTGCTGCCGAAGCGGCAGCCGCGGGAAGCGGTGCGGGGCGGATTCGAAGCGCCGCAACCGATCCAGCCGTCGATGCGCACGGTCGAGCGGCGCGAGCCCGACCTCTCCGGCGCGCACAGCGGCTCGCTGTTCGAGCCGTCGGTGCAGCCGAACCAGGCGCCGGTCTCGGCCCCCGAGCCCCCGCCCGCCCGGCAGACGGCGGACGACGCGGTGCCGCCCGGCCCGTTCGGCCCCGGCTCGGCGATGCCGCGTCCCGGCGGCGGAGCGCCGAGCGACGGCTTCGTCGTGAAGGCGAGCGTCACGGCGTTGCGGTACTGCACCGACGAATCGGCGCAGTTCCCGAAGATGGTTGCCGAGGTGTGGTTCCGGACCGCCGAGGACGCCGAGCGCGTCGGATTCCGGCCGCTCGCCTGAGTTTTCAGGCGGCTTGGAACAGGGCCAGCGCCGCGCCGCCGGGATCGGTGACCACCACGAGGGAGCCGACGGGCAGGTCAGTACGTTCGCGCACCAGGGTTCCGCCCAGTTCCACCGCCTTCGCCGCGGCGGCGTCCACATCGGACACTGGCGCGTAGGGGAGCCACTGCGGCGCGCGGTCGTCGTCCGGCGCGATTTCGGTGAGGCCGCCCCACGGTGTGCCGTCCGCGGTGAACAAGGGGCCGGCGGACTCCCAGCCCAGCAGGTCGGCGAAGAACCGCTTGGTGCCGTCCACGTCGGCGGTCCGGACGTCGAAGAACACAAAAGGTCGCATGACCCAAAACTTAGGACACGCGTCCTAACTCTGGCAACCCCCGAAAGCCGTGAAGACCCCCTTACCGGCATCTTGAGCCGGTAAGGGGGCCTTCACGGACCTTGGAGAAACGAGGTTACGCGACCGTCCAGGTGTCCTTGCCGCGCAGCAGGCCCTGCAGGTCGGGGGTGCGGGCCGCGCGGGCCTGCTCGACCTGGGCGCGGGCGCCGTCGTCGTACGTCGGGCGCTCGACCTGGCGGAGGATGCCCGTCGGGACGTGGTTCAGGCTCTGGTCGCCGAGGCGCGAAAGCGCGAAGGCGTACGACGTGTCGACGATCGACGGGTCGTGCACCACCACGTTGTCCTCGCCGATGTCGGCGACCTTCGCGACGTCCAGGCCGCCCCAGTCGCCGCGCTTGACGCCGAACTCCTGGTTCGGGCCGAAGCGGATCGGCTCGCCGGCCTGCAGCGGGATCAGCCGGGCGGCGGCCTCGTCGGCGTCCTTGAGGACGTCGAACGCGCCGTCGTTGAAGATCGGGCAGTTCTGGTAGATCTCCACCAGCGCCGAGCCGCGGTGCTGCGCCGCGGCCTGCAGGACCTCGGTCAGGCCCTTGCGGTCGGAGTCCATCGCCCGGCCCACGAACGACGCCTCGGCGCCGATCGCCAGCGAGAGCGGGTTGAACGGCGTGTCCACCGACCCCATCGGGGACGACTTGGTGACCATGCCCGGCCCGGACGTCGGGGAGTACTGGCCCTTGGTCAGCCCGTAGACCCGGTTGTTGAACAGCAGGATCTTGATGTTCACGTTGCGCCGCAACGCGTGGATCAGGTGGTTGCCGCCGATGGACAGCGCGTCACCGTCACCGGTGACGACCCACACCGACAGGTCCGGGCGCGTGGTGGCCAGGCCGGTCGCGATCGACGGCGCGCGGCCGTGGATCGAGTGCATGCCGTAGGTGTTGAGGTAGTACGGGAACCGCGACGAGCAGCCGATGCCCGAGATGAACACGATGTTCTCGCGCTTGAGGCCGAGCGTCGGCAGGAACGACTGGACGGCGTTCAGCACGACGTAGTCGCCGCAGCCCGGGCACCAGCGGACCTCCTGGTCCGACTTGTAGTCCTTGGCCTTCTGCGGCTCGTCGGTGGTCGGGACGAGATCCAGACCGCCCTGAGTGGGCAGCCCCAAATCGATCGCAGTCACTTCGCCGCCTCCATAACGCCGGTGATGATCTCCGAGAACACGTTCTGCAGCTCTTCAGCCTTGAACGCCATTCCAGCGACCTTGGTGTGCGAGTGGACGTCCACGAGGTACTTCGCCCGCAGCAGCAGGGAAAGCTGGCCCAGGTTCATCTCCGGCACCACGACCTCGTCGTAGCTGCGCAGGATGTCGCCGAGGTTGGCGGGCAGCGGGTTGAGGTGCCGCAGGTGCGCCTGCGCGATCGGCATGCCGAGCTTGCGCACGCGCCGGCAGGCCGCGCCGATCGGGCCGAACGACGAGCCCCAGCCCAGCGCGAGCACCCGGGCCTTGCCGCCGCTCGGGTCGTCGACGACGAGGTCGGGGACGTCGATGCCGTCGATCTTCGCCTGCCGCAGCCGGACCATCTTCTCGTGGTTGTCCGGGTCGTAGGAGATGTGGCCGGTCTTGTCGGCCTTCTCCAGCCCGCCGATGCGGTGCTGCAGGCCGGGCGTGCCCGGGATCGCCCAGGCGCGCGCCAGCGTCTCGGGGTCGCGCACGTACGGCCAGAACTCGCCGGAGTCGTTGTCGGCGTTGGGTTCGGCCGCGAACTCGACGTGCAGGTCGGGCAGTGTCGCGACGTCCGGGATCAGCCACGGCTCGGAGCCGTTCGCGATCGCGCCGTCCGAGAGCAGCAGCACCGGGGTGCGGTACTTCAGCGCGATGCGCGTCGCCTCGATGGCCGCGTCGAAGCAGTCCGCGGGGGACAGTGGCGCGACGATCGGCACCGGCGACTCACCGTTGCGGCCGAACATCGCCTGCAGCAGGTCGGCCTGCTCGGTCTTGGTCGGCAGGCCGGTCGACGGGCCACCGCGCTGGACGTCGATGACGACCAGCGGCAGCTCCACCATCACGCCGAGGCCGACGGCTTCGGACTTCAGCGCGACACCCGGGCCGGACGTCGAGGTGACGCCGAGCGCGCCGCCGTAGGACGCGCCGAGCGCGGCGCCGATGCCGGCGATCTCGTCCTCGGCCTGGAAGGTGATGATGCCGAAGTTCTTGTGCTTGGACAGCTCGTGCAGGATGTCCGACGCCGGGGTGATCGGGTAGGTGCCGAGCAGGATCTGCAGGCCCGAGCGCTGCCCGGCGGCCACGAGGCCGTAGGCGAGCGCGGTGTTGCCGGTGATCTGCCGGTAGGTGCCCTGGGCCAGCTTCGCCGGCGCGACTTCGAACGTCGTCGCGAACGACTCGGTGGTCTCACCGTAGTTCCAGCCCGCGCGGAAGGCGAGGATGTTCGCCTCGGCGATGTCGGGCTTCTTCGCGAACTTCTCGCGCAGGAACCGCTCGGTGCCCTCGGTCGGCCGGTGGTACATCCACGACAGCAGGCCGAGCGCGAACATGTTCTTGCAGCGCTCGGCGTCCTTCTTGCCGAGGCCGGTCTCGGCGAGCGCGCCCTGGGTCAGGGTCGACATCGCGACCCGGTGCACCTGGTAGGCCTCGAGCGTGTCGTCGGCGAGCGGGTCGGTGGCGTACCCGACCTTGGTCAGGTTCCGCTTGATGAAGTCGTCGGTGTTGAGGATGATCGTCCCGCCGTGCGGGACGTCGGCGAGGTTCGCCTTGAGCGCGGCCGGGTTCATCGCCACCAGCACGTCCGGCCGGTCGCCGGGGGTGAGGATGTCGTAGTCGGCGAAGTGCACCTGGAAGCTCGAGACGCCGGGGATGGTGCCCTGCGGGGCGCGGATCTCGGCGGGGAAGTTCGGCATCGTCGACAGGTCGTTGCCGAACGCGGCGGCTTCGGACGTGAAGCGGTCACCGGTCAGCTGCATACCGTCACCCGAGTCGCCCGCGAACCGGATCACGACCCGGTCCAGCTTGCTGACCTCGGTCGGCCTGGTGGCGGCGAGAGAGCCGTCACCAGCGCCGTTGCCGTTCGCACTCGTGCTCATGGGTCAGGGATTCCCTCTCTCCCGACGTTGCGGCTTCGGTCGCCCGCCCGGTGTCATGACAGGCCGATCACCAGGCCCTACCACGAGGTTAGCTCGCGCATGACCACGATGTTCCTAGAGTCCCGTCCGGCGGGCGACCTCCTGTGTGCGCTGCCGGTTCCTCTGTGCTGGTCCGACAAATACCTGTAACCGATGGTAACGGGTATTCACTCGTGTTCGTTGTGACACGCATCTCGCGCGACGGTGTCCACCTGGTGGGATTCAGGACCGGGACCGGATCCGCGCCCGCATCGCTTCGAGCCGTTCGGCGAACTCCGGCGACGCCAGCGACGCCAGTTGCGGCTCGATTTCGACGTCGACGGCGTCGGCGTGCGCGGCCAGCGAGGCGGTGGTCCGGAGGCTGCGCTTGGTGGCCAGCAGTGCCTCGCGCGGCGCCGCGACGGCCGGTGCTGCCAGCTCTCGCGCCGCGGCCACCAGGTCGCCGTCGACCACCTTCAGGGCCAGCCCGGCGCGGACCGCCGCCTCGGCGTCCAGGGACTGCCCGAACAACGTCATCGCGGCGGCCTGCTGCGGCCCGGCGAGCCGCTGCGTCATCCAGGTCATCCCGCCACCGGGGTGCAGGCCGAGCTCGAGGAACCGGGCGACGAACTTCGCCCGCGGCCCGGCCAGCCGCACGTCGGCCGCGAGCGCGAGGTTCAGCCCGGCGCCGACGGCCGCACCACCGACGGCGGCGATCGTCGGGAGTGTGCAGCGCGCGACGGCGAGGAAGCCTTCGTAGATGGCGCGCAGGCCGCGTTCGTCGGCTTCGCCCAGCGCGGACAGGTCGGCCCCGGCGCAGAACGCCGGCGGTGTGCCGGTGACGACGACGGCGTGCACGTCCTGGTCCCGTTCCGCGGCTTCGACGGCGGCCGCGAGCTGAGCGGAGAGGTCGAGGGTGAGCGCGTTGCGGCTGCCGGGCGCGTCGACGGTCAGCAGGGCGATGCCGCCGGAGTGCTCGCTGACGATGCTGTCGGTCATCGGGTCAGGGTATTGGTGGAGGCATGGGGGAGCTGCTGGGAGCCGTGCTCAGGGGAATCATCGTGCTGGTCGGCAACGCGCTGACGGTGATCGACACTTCGGAGCTGTTCGGCGGTCGCCGGCGCCGGTCCCGGCAGGCGGCTTTCGAGCGGGGTGAGCGGGTCGAGTTCCCTTGTGTGCTGCGGGACGAGGAGCTGACTGGCGGCCGCGAGAAGCGCGGGTGGCTGGCGGTCGGGGCCGGACCGTCTTCGTGGCGTGTGCCCGGTGGGGAGCCGGTGGTGTTCGAGCCGGGTGAGCTGACGATGCAGGCGGTGGACCGGCAGGCGGTGACGTTCCACGCCGCGGGTGGGCGGACCGAGCTGCGGCTGCATCCGGACGAGGCGCCGCTGGTGCTGCGGGAGCTGGCTGGGTGAGAGCGGGCCTCCGCCCCCGGTTTCCAGCGTATCGGCGGGGGCGGACAGTTCCGCGGTTTCGACGGCTCAGGTTCCGGATCTGTCCACAGGCAGCCGGACCTGTGGACAGCTCCGCGCGCTCGGGCGGGAACCGTCGGTTTCCGTCAGTGCCCGCCGATAAGCTGGAAGACGGGGGCCGGAGGCGTCACCCCTCCGGCGTCGGCGGGCGCTCGAGCAGCCGGGAGAGCACCACCGTCGACACCGTGCGGTCCACGATCTCCAGGCCGCGCAGCCGCTCCAGCGCCGTCTCCAGGTGGTGGATGTCCGACGCGCGCAGGTGGACGATCGCGTCCGCCGCGCCCGACACCGTGTACGCCGCCACCACCTCGGCCAGCGGCTCCAGCCGGGCGCGGATCCGGGCCGGCGTGATGTTGCCCTGGCACGTGACCTCGACGAACGCCTCCGTGCCCCAGCCCAGCGCCTCCGGGTCGACCACCGCCGTGAACCCGCGGAGGATGCCCGTTTCGAGGAGCCGGTCGACGCGCCGCTTCACCGCGGGGGCGGACAGGCCGACCACCTTGCCGATCTCCGCGTAGCTTGATCGCGCGTTGGCCAGGAGGCACGAAACGATTCGCTGGTCGATGGTGTTCACACGCAACATTTAGCACAGATACGCGCAGCGAACAGCGATTGATTGCGAATTAGGCAGACCTTACCCTGCAATCATGCAGGGATCACAGCCCTTGGCCGCTCGTGTGCCGACCACCCGCCGATACCTGATGTGCCCGCCGCGCTTCTTCGCGGTGGACTACGTGATCAACCCGTGGATGGACCCGACCCAGCCGGTCAGCGCCGACGTCGCCGTCGCGCAGTGGACCGAGCTGCGTGACACCTACCGCCGCCTCGGCCACACCGTCGAGGAGATCGACGCCCAGCCCGGCCTGCCCGACATGGTCTTCGCCGCGAACTCCGGCACCGTTGTCGACGGCCGCGTCCTCGGCTCGCGGTTCCGCGCGCCGCAGCGCGCCGCCGAGGCCGAGCACTTCCGCCGCTGGTTCGTCGAGCACGGCTACCGCGACATCACCATGCCGGAGAAGATCAACGAGGCCGAAGGCGACTTCGCTTGGACTGGCAGCGTGCTGCTGGCCGGTACCGGCTTCCGCACCGACCCGGCCGCGCACGCCGAGGCGCAGGAGGTCCTCGGGGTCCCGGTCGTCTCGCTGAACCTGATCGACCCGCGCTACTACCACCTCGACACGGCGCTGTTCGTGCTCGCCGAAGCGACCGACACGACGCGCGCGCAGATCGTCTACTACCCGGACGCGTTCTCGGCCGGCTCGCGCCGCGTGCTCGAGCGGCTCTTCCCGGACGCCGTGCAAGCGACCGCCGCCGACGCCGAATGTTTCGGCTTGAACGGCGTTTCCGACGGCCGCAATGTCGTCCTGCCCGTCGAGGCCACCCGGTTGGGTGAACTGCTCACCGATCGGGGGTACGAGCCGGTCTACGTCGACATCTCCGAGCTGCGGAAAGCCGGCGGTGGCCCGAAGTGCTGCACACTGGAAATCCGGAAGGGCTGAATTTCGCCGAATCCTGTAACTCACCCGTTTGCCATCGCGATTAATCGAGGTAACAAATCGACTACTCGCGGTGGCAGGCGGTGGAAGCAGTGACGGTGAACCTCGCCGTGCACGGGATCGGCCGGCCGGCTCGCCAGCTCGACCCCGGCGAGGACGAGCGCTGGGTGACGGTCGAGCAGTTCGAGCGCGTGCTGGACGCGGTCGAAGGGGAGGACGTCCAGCTCACGTTCGACGACGGCAACGAGTCGGACGTCGAGATCGTGCTGCCGCGGCTCGTCGACCGCGGCTTGACGGCGGAGTTCTTCCCCCTCGCGGGCCGCCTCGGCCAGCGCGGGTACCTCGACCGCGCCGGGCTGTGCGAGCTGGTGCGCGCGGGCATGGAGATCGGCTCGCACGGCTGGGAGCCCCGCGACTGGCGCCGCCTCGACGACCGCCACGCCCGCCGCGAGCTTTCCGACGCCCCGAAGCTGCTCGGCGACCTGTGCGGCCGGCCGGTGGAGCGGTACTCGCTGCCGTTCGGCGCCTACGACCGGCGCGTGCTGGCGCGGCTGAAGCAGGCCGGCGCGACGCGGGTCTACACGAGCGACGGCGGGGCGGCTCGCCGTGACGGCTGGCTGCAGGCGCGCACGGAGCTGAGGCACGACCTCGACGACGACTGGCTGCACGGCGTGCTGACGACCGGGCGGCCGCGCGGGAACTGGGTGGGCCGGTTGTTCCGCCGGGGTGAGCGCTAGGCGGGGTGGGCTGCGGGGGCTCGCGGGGTGGGCGGTTGCTGGGGGATGCGCGAAGCGTGCCGGGCGGGTTGCCGGGTGCCGCTTGGCGGGCGGGCTGCGGTGGCTCGAGGGGTCGGCGGCCGCGGGGCGGCGAGGCGTGCCGGGCGGACCGCTGGCCGGGCCGGCCGCGGCGACTCGGGGTGGGCAGCCGTGAGAATCGGTGAAGCGTGGCGGGGCGCCGCTGGCCGGACCGGGCCAGCTGCGGCGGCTCGCGGAGTCGGCGGCCGCAGGGGATGTGCGAAGCCTGCCGCTAAGTCGGGTTTGCCGGATCCGCTCGCCGTCAGATGCTTTCCCGGTGGCCGGAACATCGTCCAGACCAATTCTCCGCACTCTCGTCCGGTGAGCAGCCTTTTCGTCAAGGCTGCCCGGGTGATGGGAAATTCCCGTACCGCAAGGTCTTGAACCGGCCGCGACCACGGGTGCATCCTGGGTGCCTCGCCGCCGTAAGGAAAGTTTCCTAACTAAAGGGAGCACCAGGAATGCGGAAACTGATCCTGCTCGCGACCATGGCGCTGGCCGCGGCCGTGATGCCCTCGGCCCTTGCTTCCGCGGCTCAAGCCCCGGCGGCACAAACGCCCGCAGCCGCGCCGGCGGCCGGCCCCACGGCGGCCCAGCTGCTCGCCAAGACGAACAGCTGCAAGCAGATCTCCAACGGCAAGTACAAGACCGACGAAGACGTCTCCGCCAAGACCGTCGCCGTCTGCGATGCCAATGGCGCCGTGTTCTGGAAAGCCGACATGGACATCGACTGCGACGGGCAGCGCTCGACGCAGTGCAACGAAGACACCGACTGCTGCTACCAGGACGACACGGCCTTCCACCAGTCCGACGGCAAGCCGCTCAACGCCGCGAAGCTGCCCTACATCGTCGTGCCGAGCTCGAGCAGCATCTGGAAGTACTCCTCGTCGCAGCTGAAGGGCGGCGGCTCGTGCGCGGTGATCTACAACGGCAAGATCGAGTACGCCGTCATCGGGGACACCGGGCCGACCCAGATCATCGGTGAAGCCTCCTACGCGACGGCGAAGGACCTCGGCATCAACCCCGACCCCTCCAACGGGGGCACCGACTCCGGTGTGACGTACATCTGCTTCAAGAACTCGACCGTCTCGCCGATCGAGAACCACGCCAATGCGGTGAGCAAGGGGGAAAGCCTCGCCACCACTTTCGTGAACAACAACTGACGCCGACGCGGCCGGGGCCGATCCGTTCAAGACCGGGATCGGCCCCGGCTGGTGTGCTGGACCCATGAGCAAGGAACTGCTGAAGCTGGCGAACATCGGCCCGGCGATGGTCCGGGACCTCGGCCGGCTCGGCATCACCGAACCCGCGCAGCTGGCCGGGCTCGACGCCGTCGAGCTGTACGAACGCCTCTGCGCGGTCGACGGCGTCCGGCACGACCCCTGCGTGCTCGACACGTTCATGTCCGCGGTCGACCAAGCCGACGGCGCGCCGCCGCGGCCGTGGTGGACCTACACCCCGGAACGGAAACGCCTTCTCGGGACCCGCTGACCGAAAGCGCGTCCACCGGGTTGATCACCCACGTGCACCTTGCAATTCGAGATCCGATTTTTACGCGAAAACCGTTACGCCTAACGGCAGCCTCACGCTTTACCCCGTTCGCCGCCCCCGCGGTAACGATCCAGGGGAGCGCGGCGACCAACTTGAGGGTCGCGCGGAATAGCGGAGGTTTTGGCGTGAAGATCAGTGTCTTCGGGCTCGGGTATGTCGGGTGTGTCTCCGCTGCGTGCTTGGCGGGGCAGGGGCACCGGGTGGTCGGCGTGGACGTCAACCCGGTCAAGATCGACCTCATCACCCAGGGCAAGGCCCCGGTGGTCGAGGAGCGGATCGGCGAGCTGACCGCCGAAGTCGTCGCGAGCGGCGGGCTGAGAGCCACGACCGACGTCGCGGAAGCCGTCGCCGACAGCGAGATTTCGCTGGTCTGCGTGGGTACACCCTCGGCGCCGAACGGCAGCCTCTCCACCGTCTACCTCGAGCGGGTCGCCGAGGAGATCGGCGAGGCGATCGCGAACAAGAGCGAGCGGCACACCGTCGTCTTCCGCAGCACGATGCTGCCCGGCACCTGCCTGGACCTGCTGGTCCCGATCCTGGAGAAGGCGTCCGGCCGCACGGCCGGCGTCGACTTCGGGGTCGCGGTGAACCCCGAGTTCCTGCGCGAGGGCACCAGCGTCCGCGACTTCTTCGACCCGCCCAAGACCGTGATCGGCGAGATCGACACGGCCAGCGGGGACGCCGTCGCGGCGCTCTACGAGGGCCTGCCCGGGCCGGTCTTCCGGGTCGCGATCCCGGTCGCGGAGATGACGAAGTACGCCGACAACTCCTTCCACGGCCTGAAGATCGGGTTCGCGAACGAGCTCGGGTCGATCTGCCGGGCGCTCGGCCTCGACTCGCACCAGGTGATCGACGTCTTCCTCGCCGACACCAAGCTCAACATCAGCCCGGCCTACCTGAAGCCCGGCTTCGCGTTCGGCGGCTCGTGCCTGCCGAAGGACCTGCGCGGGCTGGTCTACGCCGCGCACCGCGCCGACGTGAAGGTGCCGATCCTGTCGCACGTGCTCAGCTCCAACGAAGAGCACCTGCAGCGGGCGTTCGACCTGGTCGCGCGCACCGGCAAGCGCAAGGTCGGGCTGTACGGGCTGTCGTTCAAGCCGGGCACCGACGACCTGCGCGAGTCGCCGCTGGTCGAGCTGGCCGAGAAGCTGCTCGGCAAGGGGTACGACCTCAAGATCTACGACGCGAACGTCAGCCTCTCGCGGCTGATGGGCGCCAACCGCGAGTACATCGAAGGCCGGCTGCCGCACCTCGGGCAGCTGCTCGCCGGGTCCGTCGAAGAAGTCATGGCCCACGCCGACGTCGTCATCGTCGGCTGCAAGGACCCGGACGTGCTGGCGGCCCTGCCGCACGGTGGCGACCGGGTGCTGATCGACCTCGTCCGCCTGCCCGACGCCGAGACGCGTCGCCTTGAAGAGGGATACGCCGGCCTTGCCTGGTAAAGCGCTCATCCTCGTCGAAAACCTCTCCGTTCCCTTCGACCGGCGGGTCTGGCAGGAGTCCACGACCCTGCGCGACGCCGGGTGGGAAGTCCACGTGATCTGCCCCCAGGGCACGAAGCGCGACACCGAGGCCGAAGCCGTCATCGACGGCGTCCACATCTACCGCTACCCCCTGAAGGCGGCGACCGGCGGCCCGGCCGGCTACCTGCAGGAGTACGGCAGCGCGCTGTGGCACACGCTGCGGCTGGCGCGCAAGGTCGGCCCGGTCGACGTCGTGCACGCCTGCAACCCGCCCGACCTGCTCTACCTGGTCGCGAAGCTGCTCAAGCGGCAGGGCGCGAAGTTCATCTTCGACCAGCACGACCTGTGCCCGGAGCTGTACCTGTCGCGCTTCGACCGCGGGCAGGACCTCCTGTACCGCGGGGTCTGCGCGCTGGAACGCGCCACCTACCGCGCCGCCGACGTTGTCATCTCGACGAACGAGAGTTACAAGCAGGTCGCCCGGATCCGCGGCGGCAAGCGGCCCGAGGACGTCTTCGTCGTGCGCAGCGCCCCGGTCGTCGAGCGCTTCCACGAGGTGCCCGTCGAGCCGGAGCTGAAGCAGGGCAAGCCGTACCTGCTCGCCTACCTCGGCGTGATGGGCCCGCAGGACGGCGTCGACTACGCCCTGCGTGCGCTGGCGAAGCTGCGTGACGAGGTCGGGCGCACCGACTGGCACGCGGTGTTCGTCGGCTCCGGTGACGCCTTCGAGGACATGGTCGCGCTGTCGGCGAAGCTCGGGCTGGCCAACCAGGTCGAGTTCACCGGCCGGATCTCCGACGAGGACCTGGTCCGCTACCTCTCCACCGCCGACGTCTGCCTGTCGCCGGACCCGCTCAACCCGCTCAACGACGTCTCCACGATGAACAAGGTCATGGAGTACATGGCGATGAGCAAGCCGATCGTCTCGTTCGAGCTGCGCGAGGCGCGGGTCTCCGCCGGGGACGCCGCGGTCTACGCCCCGGCGAACGACGAGGCGGAGTTCGCGGCGCTGGTGTCCCGGCTGCTCGACGACCCCGAAGAGCGGGTCCGGATGGGCAAGCTCGGCCAGGCCAGGGTGGCGGGCCCGTTGTCCTGGGAGAACTCGGCGAAGGCCCTCGTCGCCGCTTACGAGCACGCACTCGGTTCCTGATCGCCGTTCGGTCAAGAAGCCACCGGACGTGTAACCAATGCTCCCGGTCCGACGACGGTTCGGGTAACCGGCCGATCCACTGAATCCGTTCGGCGTACCCGTCTCAGGAATGGAGAGCCCGCCGTTGACCGAAGACACGGTGCGCCTGGCCCTGATCGGGCAGGTCCTCCGACGACGCTGGCGGCTCTTGGCCGCCCTCGCCGTCCTCGGCGGGGTGGTCGGCGCCGGCGCGTCGGTGCTGCTCTCGCCGGGCTACCAGACCACGTCCAGCGTGCTCCTCCAAGGACCGCGCCAGGCGGACGAGCTGCTCACCCAGGCCGAGGTCGCGACCAGCTCGGTCGTCCTCGACCGCGCGTCGGTGACCCTGCCGTGGCACCCGAGCGGCGCGGACCTGAAGAAGCAGGTCACCGCGTCGACGGCGAACGGCAACGTCGTGACGATCACCGCGTCCGCGGACACCGCCGAGCACGCCCAGCTGCTCGCCGACCAGGTCGCGGCGCAGTACGTGAAGTACGCCGGGCAGCTGGCGACCAACTCGGGTGACGCCTCGGTGCAGCTCGCCGGCGAACAGCGTGAGGCCCTGCGCCAGCAGGTGCGGCAGGCCACGCAGAAGATCGACGAACTGGCCAAGACCACCGGCAGTGACCTCACCGTGGAGAGCGTCCAGGCCCGCACCCAGCTCGAAGGCCTCCGGTCTTCGCTGGACCAGGCGATCAAGGTGCTCGGCGAGGCCGACGCCACCGCCGGCAGCAACAACGCCGTGGCGATGGGCAACGCGCCCGCCCCGACCGGCCAGGCCGCGCCGACCCCGGTGCACTTCACGATCGGCGGCGCGCTGCTGTTCCTGATCGCCGGGGTCTTCGGCCACCTCGTGGCGTTCCGGCGGGACCGCCGGCTGCGGCACCAGGAACAGATCGCTTCGGCGCTCGGCACCGGCGTGCTCGCCCTCGTCGACGTCGAGCTGCCGCCGGCGGACCGGGCGAAGGACAAGGGCCTGCTCGGCCGGGTCCGGTGGCTGCTCGGGATCGACCGGCCGTGGCTGCTGCCCCCGGTCGCGGTCCCGGCGGGCGCCGCCCAGCGCGACATCCGGAACCGCCGGGTGCTCGAACAGCTCGACGCCGGTGCTCGCGGGGTCCTCCTGCTGGTGCCGGAGGACGACACCAGCGCGGGGACGGCGGCCGAGCGGCTCACCGAAACCGCGGACCGGATGAGCGTCCCGGCCCGGGTGTGCCGGGTGTCGCCCGAGCGGCCGCTGGTCCCGGACGGCGACGACGTCACCGTCGTGGTGACCAGCCCCGGCACCCGGATCGACTGGGAGCTCGTCGACCTGGCCGCCGCGTGCGCCGAGGCCGGTCGCGAAATCGCCGGTGTTGTCGTCACCCATCCCGTGCGGCCGTCCGGCCGGGCGCCGGCACCGGAGGCCGGGGTTCCCGGCGAAGCCATGGCAGGTCGACCGTGACGAACCCCAGCTCGCAGGCAGCACCCCTGATCGACCTCTCGCGGCTGACCGTCGCGATCCGCCGCCGGAAGCGGTTCTGGCTGGCCACCGCGCTGCTCGGCCTGATCGGCGGCGTGCTGGTCACGCTGCTGCTGCCCCCGCCGCCCAGCGCGGTGGTGACGGTGATGGTCACGCACGCGCAGGACTCGCCGACCGACAGCGGCTCCCTGATCCGCACCGACGTCACGGTGCTCCAGACGACCCAGATCGCCGGCGAAGCGCTGAAGGCGATCGGGAGCGCCGACAAGCCCGAAGCGTTCACCAAGGACTACGCGGGACTCGGCCTGAGCAACAACATCATGCAGATCACGGTCAAGGCGAAGACCGGTCCCGACGCCGTCGCGAAGGCGAAGGCGCTGGCGGACATCTTCATCGCCGACTACGTGAAGCGGGACAAGGCCGTGGCCGACGCGGAGGCCAAGGCCCTGCTCGACCAGCGCAAGACCGCGCAGGACGAGCTGGCCACGGTCGACCAGCAGGTCACCGAGGAGACGGACAAGGGGCGCAACGCGAACCCGAGCACCCTCGAGGGGCTCTACAGCCGCCGTGCCGCGTTGACGTCGCAGATCTCGGACTTCTCGTCCCGGGCCCAGCAGGCCGGTCTCGGCAACCCGAAGGTGACCTCGGGCACGCAGATCGTCGACGCCGCCCGGGAGCTTCCCCGCGGCATGCTGAAGGCCGGCGCCCTGAACGGCGGCATCGGGCTCGGGCTCGGCCTGGCGCTCGGGCTCGCGTTCGCCGCGGTCGCCGCGATCTCGCGGGACAAGCCCGTGCTGCGCGGCGAGATTTCCGCCGAGCTCGGCGCCTCCGTCATCGCCCAGCTGCGGAGCCGGTTGCCGGGGCCCGCCCGGTTCTGGCGGCGCTCCCGCGCCGTTGGTGAACGCCAGCGTGTCGCCACCACACTGGTCCGCGCGATCAAGGCCGAAGCCCGTGAGGTCTCACTGCTGGAGCTCGGCGCACCCAAGATCGCCGCCGCGCTCGCCCTCGACATCGCCGGGGAGCTCGGCGCCGACGGCAAGGTGAGCGTCGTCGACGACCTGGCGGGCGAAGACGTCCGCAAGCTGGCGAAGGAAACCGGCAGCGAGGTCACCGTGCTCGGCGTGGGCGACCCCGCCGCCGAACCGGGGGAGCGCCGCGTCGGGGTCGGCTCGGTGGCCCCGGGCACCGCGTGGACCGACCTGGAGCACCTCGGCGCGGAAACCGTGCTGATCGTCAAGGCCGGGCACGCGAACACGCTGTGGCTGCACACCGTCGCACGGCAGCTCGCCGACCAGCAGATCCCGATCGTCGGGGTGGTGCTGGTCGACCCGGACCCGCGCGACCAGTCCGACGGCACCCTCTGGGACGGCCTGCACACGGCGTTGCGCGCCCGCGGCAAGGTGGCCCCGGCGGTGCAGCTCCTCCCGGTCGAGCACGAGGACCGCATCAACGAGCTGGCCGCCCGGATCGCCGAGCGTGTCGCGGTCGTGGAGCCGCCGACACGCCGGATCGTCCCGGTCCGGCCGGTGGCCCCGCCGCCGCTCGCCAAGCCCAAGCCGCCGGCGGCGCCGCTGCCGGCACCCGGCGCCGTGAGCGTCCCGGACCACCTGGACGCCCCGACGAAGAAGTTCGCCCCGGTCAAGCCGAAGCGGCCGACGCCGTTCAAGCGTGACCACGGCGAGCCCACGCACCAAGGCGAACTGAAGGCCGAGCTCGAGCCCGAAAAGAGCGCGGAGGTCTCCTGACTTCCGGGCGCAGTGACCGAAGGGGAACCCACTCGAGATGTGCGGCATCGCAGGCACCTACCTCTGGCCGGACGGCGGGCCGCTCACCGACCGGCTGACCAAGACGCTGGCCCACCGCGGGCCGGACGGCTCCGGCCGCTACGACCACCGCGTCGGCGCCGGCGACGTCCACCTGGGACACCGGCGGCTCTCGATCCTCGACCTGACCGAGACCGGCGCCCAGCCGATGGTGCTGGACGGGCTTGCGCTGAGCTACAACGGCGAGCTGTACAACGCGCCGGAACTGCGGGCCGAGCTGCAGGCGGCGGGGGTGCGCTTCCGCGGCACGTCCGACACCGAGGTGCTGCTGCAGGCGTGGCGGCGCTGGGGCACCGACTGCCTGCCGAAGCTGCGCGGGATGTTCGCCTTCGCGATGTTCGAGGAGGGCACCGGCGAGCTGTTCCTGGTCCGCGACCAGCTGGGCATCAAGCCGCTGTTCTTCGTGCAGCGTGCCGGCGGGGTGGTGTTCGCGTCGGAGCTCAAGGCCCTCGCGGGTGAGCTCGGCGGGTCGCTGCAGGTCGACAACGCCGCGCTGATCGCGTCGCTGCTCTACTACTGGGTGCCGGACAGCCGGTGCGCCTACCAGGGCGCGGAGAAGCTGCAGCCGGGCACCTGGCTGCGCTGCCGCCCGGACGGCCGGGTCGACCGCGGCCGGTTCTGGTCGCTGCGGGAGGTCGCCGAGGAGGGCGCGGCCTACGAGGGTGACGTCGACCTGCACGAGGTGATTTCCGAGTCGACCGCCAAGCACCTGCTCTCCGACGTCCCGGTCGCGACGTTCCTCTCGGGTGGTCTCGACTCCAGCTACCTGACGGCGCTGGCCGCGCGGTCGCAGCCCGGGATCTCGGCCTACACCATCGGGTTCCGCGCCGAGGACGCCAAGTTCGAGGCGATGCCGGACGACCTGAAGTACGCCCGGATCGTCGCCGAGAAGTTCGGCGTCGACCTGCACGAGATCGAGATCGCGCCGCAGGTGCTCGACCTGCTGCCGAAGATGATCCACCACCTCGACGAGCCGATCGGCGACCCGGCGGCGATCAACTCGTTCCTCATCTGCTCGGCCGCGCGCGAAGCCGGCGTCAAGGTGATGCTGTCCGGGATGGGCGCCGACGAGCTGTTCGCCGGCTACCGCAAGCACCTTGCGAACCTCATCGCGCTGCGCTACCACAAGGTGCCGGGCGCGGTCCGCCGTCCGGTCGAGTCCCTTGTGGACCGGCTGCCGGTGGCGTCGGCCAAGCGCGGGTACCGCTCGGTGCGGTTCGCCAAGCGGTTCCTGTCCTTCGCGGGCCTGCCCGAGGAGACGGCGTTCCGGCGCAGCTACACGATGTACGACCGGACGGAGCTGCTCGACCTGCTCAACCCGGACTTCGCGCCCCAGGTCGACGAAGTCCTGACCGAGCACGCGGACACCTACCACGACCAGGCGCTCGACGACTTCGTCAACCGGATGTGCCTGGCCGACTCGCGGATGTTCCTGCCCGGCCTGAACCTGACCTACACCGACCGCTCGACGATGGCCGCGTCCACCGAAGTCCGGACGCCGTTCGTCGACGTCGAGGTGGTGCGGGCGGCGTTCCGGATCCCCGGGCACAAGAAGATCGTCGGCCGCGGCGGGAAGATGGCGCTCAAGAACGCGGCGCTCAACATCCTGCCCAGCGAGATCGTGCACCGGCCGAAGGGCCTGTTCAGCGCGCCGCTGCGGGCCTGGATGAGCCGCGATCTGGCGCCGCTCGTGCGCGAAGTCGTCAACGAAGGCGTGCTCGTGGAGTCCGGCTTCCTGCAGCGGGAGGCGCTGCAGCGCATGGTCGCCGAGGACGCCGCCGGCCAGGAGGACCGCGGCAAGCACCTCTGGCACATCTTGACCCTTGAGTACTGGTACCGGAACGCGATGGCGGGAGCGAAGTGAAGCAGGTCGTTCAGAACTACAAGAGTGGTGAGCTGGCACTGCTCGAGGTGCCGGAACCGGCCTGCAAGGCCGGCGGGGTGCTCGTCCGGACGGTGTACTCGCTGATCTCCACCGGCACCGAGATGATGAAGGTGTCCGAGGCGAGCCTGTCCCTGGTGGGCAAGGCGAGAGCCCGGCCCGACCAGGTGGCGAAGGTCGTCCAGAGCGTGGCGACCAACGGCCTGTCGGCGACCTACCGCAAGGTGACGTCCAAACTGGACTCCTACACCCCGCTCGGCTACTCGCTGTGCGGCATCGTCGAGCAGGTCGGCGACGGCATCACCGACGTCGCGGTCGGCGACCTCGTGGCCTGCGCGGGCAACGAGCACGCGCTGCACGCCGAGCTGAACTGGGTGCCCAAGAACCTCTACTCCCGCGTCCCCGCCGGCGTCGACCCGCGGCACGCGGCGTTCGGCACCGTCGGCTCGATCGCCATGCAGGGTGTCCGCCGCGGCGAGCCGCAGATCGGCGACGTCGCCCTGGTCATCGGGCTCGGCCTGATCGGCCAGCTCGTGGTGCAGCTGCTCGCGTCGTCCGGCGTGCGCGTCTTCGGCGTCGACCCCGACCCCGAGCGCTGCAAGCTCGCCGAGAGCCTCGGCGCGCTGGTGTGCAGCCACCCGGCCTCCGGTGTGGTCGACACCGCGGTCGAAGAGGCGACGCACGGCGCGGGTGTCGACCAGACCTACCTCGCCGCCGGCGGCAACACGAACGACCCGGTCGAGCTGGCCGCGAAGCTGTCGCGCGACCGCGGCCGGGTCATCGACATCGGCAAGTGCAAGCTCGACCTACCGTGGAACGCCTACTACGAAAAGGAACTGGACGTCCGGTTCTCCCGCTCGTACGGGCCGGGCCGCTACGACCCGTCGTACGAGCTCGAAGGCCGCGACTACCCGATCGGCCAGGTCCGCTGGACCGAGCGCCGCAACCTCGAGTGTGTCCTCGACTTGATCTCGCGCGACCGCCTCGACGTCGAGCCGCTGATCACGCACGTCTCGGACTTCTCCGAAGCCGTCGAAACGTACAAGGCGCTCAACGAAGGTGAGCTGAAGGCCGTCGCGGTGCTCTTCCGCTACCCGGACGCGGTCGCGAAGACCGAGCCGGTCGTGACGTCCGCGCGGGTCGGGCTGGTCGAGCACAAGGCCGCGCCGCTGCCGGCCGGGCAGCCGGTGCGCCTCGGTTTCATCGGGGCCGGCAACTACGCGTCGTCGATGCTGCTGCCGCACCTCGCCGAGCGGGCCGACGCCCAGCTCATGCACGTCGCGACGACGTCGGCGCTGTCCGGCGCCAACGCGCGGCGCAAGTTCGGCTTCGCCGAGGCGTCCACCGACATCGACAACGTGCTCGGTGACGACTCGATCGACGCCGTTTTTGTCGTGACGCGGCACAGCTCGCACGCCGAGCTGACCCGCCAGGCGCTGCTCGCGGGCAAGACGGTGTTCGTCGAGAAGCCGCTCGCGCTGTCCCCCGAAGAACTCCAGAAGGTGCTCGACGCGATCGAGGAGTCCGGCAACAACCGGCTGCAGGTCGGCTTCAACCGCCGGTTCGCGCCGCTGCTGCACGAGGCCCGCGGCCAGTTCGGCCCGCGGGTCGGCCCGGCGACGGTCCGGTACCTGGTCAACGCCGGCCGGCTCGACCACGGCAGCTGGTACAACCAGACCAGCACCGAAGGCTCGCGCTTCGCCGGTGAGGGCGGGCACTTCATCGACACCGTCAGCTGGCTGCTCGACGCCGACCCGGTCTCGGTGTACGCGACCGGCGGCACGGACCTGCAGGTCACCCTCGGCTACGCGGACGGCTCCACGGCGGTCATCACCTACGCCGAGAGCGGCTCGTCGGGCTTCCCGAAGGAGACGCTCGACGTCACCGCCGACGGCAAGGTCCTGAAGTTCGACGACTTCGTCCGCGCTTCGGTGTACTCGCGCAAGAAGTGGGCCAGCTCGCGGATCCCGAAGGGCCGCGACAAGGGCCAGGCCGCCGAGGTCGACGCCTTCCTCGAGGCCGTCCGCACCGGGGGCCCGATGCCGATCTCGGTCGCTTCGCTGGCCGCGACGACGCTTGCCACGCTCGCCGCGCAGACGAGCGTCGCGAACGCGGCGCCGGTCCGGCTCGAACTGCCGCGGAAGGCCGGTGCCCCGGCATGATGGGTCCCGGCTGGTACCTGCGCCGGCTGTCCCGGATGGGGCCGGCGGAGGTCCTCGGCCGCGCGCGCCACGCCGTCGTCCAGCGGCAGTGGCGGTCCACGCTGCCGGAGCCGCCCGACTGGCCGTCGCATCCGCGCTTCACGGCCGCACTGCCGGACGGCGTGCTCGGCAAGGTGTCCGGTGAAGCGGTCGAACAGCTGCTGGTCACGGCCGATGAGCTGATGGCCGGCCGCGCCGAGTACTTCGGCGTGGTCCGGGACGACATGGTCGCGCCGGATTGGTTCCTCGACCCGAAGACCGGCCGTCGCGCCCCTGACGACGACTACGCGTTCGACGTCCCGTACCGCTCCGAAGACGCGGTCGGGGACATCAAGCAGATCTGGGAGCCGTCACGCCACCAGCACCTGACCGTGCTGGCCGCGGCGTACGCCCTGACCGGGGCCGACGCCTACGCCGAGCGCGCGGCCGAGCACCTGCGGTCGTGGTGGGCGGCGAACCCGCCGTTGCAGGGGCCGCACTGGGTCAGCGGCATCGAGCTGGGGATCCGGCTGCTGTCGTGGGTCTGGACCCGGCGGCTGCTCGACGGCTGGGCGGGGGTCGTCGAGCTGTTCGACGAGAACCCGGACTTCCAGCTCCAGCTGTGGCACCACCAGAACTGGCTCGCGACCCTGCGCAGCCACGGCTCGTCGGCGAACAACCACGTGATCGCCGAGGACGCCGGGCTGCTGGCTTCGGCGTGCGCCTTCGGCTGGTTCCCGGAGTCGCCGCGCTGGCGGACCGAGGCGATGCGCTCGCTCGACGTCCAGCTGGGCCGCAACACCTTCGCGTCCGGCCTCAACGCCGAGCTCGCGTCCGAGTACCACGGCCTGGTGCTGGAGCTCGGCCTGGCCGCGGCGGTGGAGGCCGACGTGGCGGGCACCCCGGTGCCGGAGTCCACCTGGGACACCCTGCTCCGGATGACCGACGCGCTGGCGTCCATTGTGGACAACCGGCTCCGGCCGCCGCGGCAGGGTGACGCCGACGACGGTTTCGGCCTGATCGTCGACGGCGAGGAGACCGACCGCTGGGCGTCGCTGCTGGCGACCGGTGACGCGCTCTTCGGCCGCCTCGGCTGGTGGCCGCCGGTCCCGGGGGACGACGTCCGCACGCCGCTGCTGGCCGCGCTCGTGCTCCGGACCCCGCGTGCCACCGGCGTGGTGCGCCCCGACCGCCGTCCCGCGCAGCTGCGGGACGCGGGCATGACGATCCTGCGGTCCGGTCGCGTCTGGGCCCGCTGCGACGGCGGGCCGCACGGCTTCCTGTCGATCGCCGCGCACGCCCACGCGGACGCGCTCTCGGTCGAGGTCCGGCACGACGGTGTCGACATCCTCGCCGACCCGGGCACCTTCTGCTACCACGGCGAGCCGCAGTGGCGGTCGTACTTCCGGTCCACGCTCGGCCACAACACGCTGGAGCTGGGTGGCCGTGACCAGTCGGTGTCCGGCGGGCCGTTCCTGTGGACCCGGCACGCGGTCACGAAGGTGCTCACCGTCCACACCCCGGACGAAGGTGCTTCCCGCTGGTCGGCGGCCCACGACGGGTACGCCCCCACGGCGCACCGCCGCACCGTGGAGCTCGACGGCAGCGAACTGAAGATCGTCGACGAGGTCCTGCGCGGCGCCGGCACGGACTTCCGCCTCGCGTTCCACTTCGGACCGGACGTGCGGGTCGTCCTGGACGGCCACCGAGCCCGGCTGTCGTGGCAGCGTGACGGTGAGCGGCGAACGGCCTCGCTCGTGCTGCCGGAATCCGTCACGTGGACCGCGCACCGCGGCGAGCAGGATCCGCCGCTCGGCTGGTACTCACCGGGATTCGGCCGGCGAGAGCCGGCCACCACCCTCGTCGGCGCGGGCACGGCGGCGTCCGACGAGACCCTGACCACGCTCCTCGGCTTCGAGTCATGAGGGGCGCGGGGCGGGCACGATCGGCGTGGGGCGCCCTCTTCGGGACGCTCCTGCTCGGGCTGGGCGCCTGCTCCACACCGCCTCCACCGGACAACACGCCGAAGGCCGCCGCCGTCTGCGGGCACGTGCCGGCCGGGCCCGCCACCGCGCCGGCCGGTGCCGTGACCGTCGACCCCGCGGTCCACGGCGACCTGCTCACCAAGACCGAAGCGAACCCGCCCGGGACCACGTTCTGGCTCGCCCCCGGCACGCACACCCTGGGCGACGGCGAGTACGACCAGGTGGGGCCGAAGGAGGGCGACCACTACATCGGCGCGCCCGGTGCGATCGTCGACGGCAAGAAGGTCAACCGCTACGCCTTCTCCGGCAAGGCGACCAAGGTGACGATCGAGCACCTGACGATCACCGGGTTCAAGCCGCCGGACAACGAAGGCGCGGTGAACCACGACTCCGGCGCGGAGTGGACGATCCTGGCCAACGACCTCGTCGAAAACGCCGGCGCGGCGGTCATGGGCGGCACCCGCGAGGTGCTGAAGGGCAACTGCCTGCGCAACAACGGCCAGTACGGCCTCAACGGCTGCTGTGACGACCTCGGCGGGCTCAGCGGGCTGGTGATCGAGGGCAACGAGTTCGTCGGCAACAACGCCGAAGACGTCGAGAAGAAGTACCCCGAGGGGTGCGGCTGCAGCGGCGCGATGAAGCTCTGGGCGGTCAACGGCGCCGACATCCGCGGGAACTGGATCCACGACAACCGCGGCCCGGGGATCTGGGCGGACACGAACAACAACGACTTCCTGATCGAGGACAACGTCATCGAGAACAACGACGACACCGCGATCTTCTACGAAACCAGCTACAACGCGACCATCCGGAACAACCTGCTCAAGGGGAACAACCTCGTCGCCGGGCGGAAGTACGTCCAGGAGGACGACAGTTTCCCGGTGGCCGCGATCTACATTTCGGAGTCCGGCGGGGAACCGCGCGTGAAGGCGCGCACCGCGAAGATCGAAATCTCCGGCAACACCCTGGTGAACAACTGGTCGGGCATCACCCTGTGGGAGAACGCGGACCGCTTCTGCAACAGCCCGGCCAACTCCTCCACCGGCGTCTGCACGCTGCTCGTCCCCGAAGTGGCGAAGTGCGCGCCGCCGGGCATCGCGGCCGAGCCGCTCCGGGGTGACTGCCGGTGGAAGACGCAGAACGTGGACATCCACGACAACCACTTCTCCGTCGACCCGGCCGCGATCGACTGCCGGGAGATGTGCGCCCGGATGGGCCTGCTCTCCAACTTCGGCACCGTGCCGGACTGGTCGCCGTACCAGGCCGAAGCGGTCGAACAGGCGATCACGTACAACCAGAACAACCGGTGGTCCAACAACCGCTACTCCGGTCCGTGGACGTTCGTGACCGAAGAAGCCAGCCGGCTCGCCGATCCGGCACGCTGGCAGGGGGTGCCCTACCAGCAGGACCAGGGCAGCACGTTCGACGCGGGAGGCGGGAACTGATGAGCCGAGCCGAGCACCCGCACGACGTCCCGCGCACGGCGCAGGCGGTCAAGGTCATCAGCGTCGTCTGGGCGCTGCTGGTCTTCAACACGCTGGGCTCGCTCGGCGCGTCCGTGCTGCCGATCCCGCGCTCGGTGCTGCAGATGCTCACCATGTCGTCGGTCGGCTTCGCCTTCGTGCTCGCGCTGGCGGTCAACCCGCGGTTCAAGTTCCGGCCGAGCGCCTACCTGATGCTGCTCACGCTGCTCCTCGTCGGCAGCTTCGCCAGCAGCGCGCAGCTGACGTCCGGCTGGGGGGCGCTGTTCCGCTGCGCCCGGTTCTCCCTCTTCATCGGGACCCTCTGGCTGATCAGCCCGTGGATGGACAACGCGCTGCACTTCGTGAAGCACCACGTGCGGGTGCTCGCCGCGCTGCTGGTGACGGTGGGGATCGGCCTGGTCGTCGCGCCCGGGCTGGCGCTGAACGAGATCAACGAGGGCCGGCTCACCGGGGTGCTGTGGCCGCTGACGGCCACCCAGGTCGGGCAGTACGCGGCGATCACCATCGGGCTGACCGTGCTGCTCTGGCTGAACAAGCTCACCACCGGGAAGAGCGTCGCCCTCGTGTCGGTGCCGGCGACGGTGATGCTCGTGCTGACCCACACCCGCACCGCGACGGCGGGCCTGGTGGCCGGCCTGGTGGTGGCCGGGCTGTCGATGCTGCTCACCAACGCCCGGGCCCGGAAGGTGCTGGTCTGGGCCATCGCGGCGGCGGTGGCCGGGATCGTGCTGCTCGGCGCGTTCATCCAGGCCTGGCTGCTGCGCGGGCAGGACCAGGAGAACTTCGCCAACCTCACCGGCCGCGCGAAGGTGTGGGGCCGGTTGCTGGACATGCCGCGCACGTGGTTCGAGCAGGTGTTCGGCACGGGATTGTCCAACAAGTCCTTCGACGGCTTGCCGATCGACAACAGCTGGCTCGCGGTTTACCACGAACAGGGATACCTGGGCGTGGTTGTTGTGGTGCTGTTCCTGCTGACGCTCGTCGTCGCCGCCATTTCCCGGGCCCCTTCGCCGGCTCGCGCGTGCGCATTGTTCCTCATCAGTTACTGCCTGCTCGCGTCCTACACGGAAGCCGGACTCGGTGACGCGTCGCCGTATCTGCTGCACCTGGCGCTCGCGTCCTGGCTGCTCGCGACCCCTTCGCCGGACAGTGAAGCGGCGCTCTCACCCCGGTCCGATCACCTGAGCAGCGCGGCGTAACGATGCCCCGGGCCAGGACGACCTCATTGTCGCAACACGAATTTCTCCGGTGCGGGGCCGCCCCGGGCCCATTCCCCACAGAAAAGGCGGGCGAACCGTGAGCCGACCAGGGGTGCTGCTCGACCGAGACGGCACGATCATCGTGGACACCGGCTACGTCGGTTCGGTCGACCGGGTCGAGTTCATCGACGGCGCGGCCGAAGCCATCGCGGCCCTCAACCGCGCGGGCCTGCCGGTGGCCGTGGTCACCAACCAGGCCGGCGTCGCCCGCGGGTACTACGGCATCGAAGACGTGGAGCAGGTCCACAAGTACATGATCGCGGAGCTCGCCCGGCACGGCGCGCACGTCGACCTGTGGCTGTTCTGCCCATACCACACCGACGGTGTCGTGCCCGCCTTCGCGCGTCCCAGCGCCGACCGCAAACCGGGCCCCGGCATGGCGCTCGCCGCCGCGCAGGCCCTCGACCTCGACCTGACCGCCTCGTGGGTGGTCGGCGACAGCCCGTCGGACGTCGGGCTCGCGGAAGCCGTGGGCGCGCGCGCCCTGCACGTGGGCCCGCCCAGCTCGGCCGTGCACGGGGTCGACACCTACCCGGACCTCGCCGCCGCCGTCCGGGTCATCCTCGGCGACGAAGACCTCGCCGCGCCGGCCGGGCACACCGGCGTCGACGGTGTGCCGAAGTTCCCGGCCGCGCGCTTCCACCGGGCGGACTCCTACGGCGGCGCGTACGTCAACGAGATCACCCGCGCGTTCGGCACGGTCGACCTCGAGCAGATCAGCCGCGCGGCCAAGATCCTCACCTCGGCCCACGACCGGGACGCGACGATCTTCGCCTGCGGCAACGGCGGGTCGGCGTCGATCGCCAACCACCTGCAGTGCGACCACCTGAAGGGTGTCCGCAACGGGACCGGGCTCACCACGCGGGTGCACAGCCTGTCCACCAACGTCGAGCTGTTCAGCGCGATCGCCAACGACCTCGGGTACGAGCAGGTCTTCGAGTACCAGCTCCAGTCCCAGGCCCGCCCCGGAGACGTCCTCATCGCCATCTCGTCCTCCGGCCGGTCGCCGAACATCCTGCGCGCCCTCGACTGGGCCGCCGCCCACGACGTGGCGACGATCTCGCTCACCGGCTTCGAGGGCGGCCCGGCCCGGACCAAGGCGACGGTTTCGGTGCACGTCGACTCCGTCAACTACGGGGTGATCGAAGACGTCCACCAAGGCTGCATGCACCTGCTGGCCCAGTACGTCCGACAAGCGAGGATGACCCCCGATGCCGTTGTCTCCCAGACGTTCTGAGCGCATGCGCGTCGCCATCAACCTGCTCACGGACGACCCCGGCAACCCGTCGGGCGCGCACTGGTTCTGGACCCGGGTCATCCCGGAGATGGCCAAGCGCCTCGACGAGCACGAGTCGTTCCACCTGCTGGTGAGCCCGAAGTCGAAGCCGACGCACCAGGGTTACGGCCCCAACGTCAAGTACATCACTTTCCCGTGGTCCAACGAAAAGCGGAACCTCCGCACGCTTTCGGAGCACCTGCTTTCGCCGGCCCGGCTGCCGCTCGGGCGCATCGACGTGCTCAACACGCTGATGGCGCCGATCGTGCGGTCGGCGCCCGGGCTGGTCGCGCACATCAAGACGTTGCACGCCTACACCACCCCCGACGCCATCTCGCGCGGCGCGCGGCTGTACCGGCAGTTCAGCTACCCGCGCACCGTGGCGAAGGCGGACGCGGTCATCCTGAACTCGAACAGCCTCGTCGCCGAGGCCCAGGAGTACCTGGACATCGACCCGGCGAAGATCCGGCTGATCCCGGAAGCGGTGGACCACGACCTGTTCAACCCGGGCGACCGGGAAGAAGCGTTCCAGCACGTGTCGCAGCGGTACGGCGTCAGCAAGCCGTTCGTGCTGTTCGTGTCCTCGCTGTGGCCGTACAAGAACTGCGAAGGCCTCATCCGCGCGTTCGCCGCGGCGAAGAACGAGCTGGGTGACCGGCAGCTGGTCGTGGTCGGCCCGGGGCGCGACACGGAGTACGTCGGTGAGCTCAAGGCGCTCGCGGACAGCCTCGGCATCGGCGGCGACGTGCTGTGGGTCGGCGGGGTGCCGCTGACCGAAACGGTGCACTTCTACCGGGCCGCCGACGTGTTCGTCTACCCGTCGCACAACGAGACGTTCGGCCTGCCGATCCTCGAGGCGATGGCCGCGGCCTGCCCGGTGGTGACGTCCAACGTGACCGCGATGCCGGAGACCGCCGGCGGCGCCGCGCTGCTGGCCGACCCGAAGGACCCGGACTCGATCGCCGACGCCATCGTCAAGGCCTGCGGGCCGGAGAACGAGCGCCTGCGCAAGAGCGGTCCCGAGCGGGCCGGCGAGTTCACCTGGGCGGCCACCGCGGAGAAAACCCTGGCCGTCTACCGCGAAGTGCACGCGATCCGGAGTGGACGTTGAGAATCCTGGTCACCGGCGGCGCCGGGTTCATCGGGTCGCACACCTGCGACCGGCTCGTCGAGCTCGGGCACGAGGTCACCGTGCTGGACGCGCTCGTCTCGCCCGTGCACCGCGACGGGAAGCCGAACCACCTGACCCCGGGCGTCGACTTCTACGAAGGTGACGTCCGCGACCGCGACCTCGTGCGCAACCTGCTGCGCCGCACCGACGCCGTCTACCACTTCGCCGCGTACCAGGACTACCTGCCGGACTTCGCGAAGTTCACCGACGTCAACGTGACGTCGACGGCGATGATCTACGAGATCATCGTCGCCGAGCGGCTCGACATCTCCCGCGTGGTCGTGGCGTCGTCGCAGGCGGCCATGGGCGAGGGCCTCTACCGGTGCGCCGAGCACGGTGAGCAGACCCCCGACATGCGCCCGGAGAGCCGGCTGAAGGCCGCGGAGTGGGACGTCCGGTGCCGCGAGTGCGACGGCCCGCTCACGATGCTGCCCACGCCGGAACGGGTGTCGAACCCGCAGAACGCCTACGGCATGTCCAAGCACGGCGAAGAAGTCGTCGCGGTGAACCTCGGCCGGCGGTACGGGATCCCGACCGTCGCCCTGCGCTACAGCATCGTCCAGGGCCCGCGGCAGTCGGTGTACAACGCGTACTCCGGCGCCTGCCGCATCTTCAACCTGCACTACCTCCTCGGCGGCGCGCCCACGCTGTACGAAGACGGCCAGGCGATCCGCGACTACGTCAACATCCACGACGTCGTCGACGCGAACGTCCTGGTGCTGACCGACCCGCGGGCCGCGGGCCGGGTGTTCAACGTCGGCGGCGGCGAGGCGTACACCACGCAGCAGTTCTCCGACGTCGTGCAGCGGCACTACGGCTCTTCGGAGCCCGGCGTGGTCAGCGGCGAGTACCGCTTCGGCGACACCCGGCACATCCTCTCCGACATCGACGCGCTCAAGGAGCTCGGCTGGAAGCCGCAGCGCTCGCCCGCGGAGTCCGTCGCCGAGTACGCCGGCTGGCTGCGGGACATGCCCGGCCTCGACGAGATCCTCACCCAGGCGAACGCGAAGATGCGCTCCCTCGGTGTCGTCCGGAAGGCCGGGGCGTGAAGGCGTTCCTGCTCGCCGCCGGCCTCGGCACCCGGCTGCGGCCGCTGACCGACCGCGTGCCGAAGTGCCTGGTGACCGTGGGCGGCAGGCCGATGCTCGACCTCTGGCTGGACGCGCTCGAGGCCGCCGGGGTCGGCGAGGTGCTGGTCAACCTGCACCACCTGGCCCCGCTCGTCCGGTCGCACCTGGCCGGCCGGCGCGGCGGGCCGGTGGTGCACCTGGTGGAGGAGCCGGAGCTGCTCGGCAGCGCCGGAACGCTCGCCGCCAACCGGAAGTTCGTCGAGCACGAGGAGAGCTTCCTCGCCCTCAACGCCGACAACCTGACCGACTTCGACCTCCGCGTGCTGATCGACGCGCACACCGCCGGCGGCGCCCCCGCGACGTTGTCGCTGTTCCACGCGGCCGAGCCGTCGCGCTGCGGCATCGTGACCGTGGACGACGGCGGTGTGGTCACCGCGTTCCACGAGAAGCCGGAGAACCCGCCGGGCGACCTGGCGAACGCCGGGATGTACGCGTTCACCCCGGAAGTGCTCGACCTCATCGGGCCGGCGCCGCGCGACATCGGCTTCCACCTGCTGCCGCAGCTGGTCGGCCGGGCGCGGACGGTCTCGATCGGCGACTCGTACTTCCTCGACATCGGGACGCCCGCCGCGCTCGCGAGCGCACGAGAACACTGGGAGAGGCGAGCAGGATGATCATCACCCGCACCCCGCTGCGCATCGGCCTCGTCGGAGGCGGCACGGACCTGCCGGTGTACTACCGGGAACACGGCGGCCGTGTGCTGAACGCCGCGATCGACAAGTACATCTACGTCGTCGTGAAGCAGCGGTTCGACGACGACATCTACGTGAACTACTCGAAGAAGGAGATCGTCTCGCGGGTCGAAGACCTCGAGCACGAGCTCGTTCGCGAAGCCATGCACATGACCGGAGTGCGCGGTGGGGTCGAGATCACCACCCTCGCGGACATCCCGTCGTCCGGGTCCGGCCTGGGCTCGTCGTCGTCGGTCACGGTCGGGCTGCTGCACGCGCTGTTCGCCTACCAGGGCCGTCAGGTGACGGCGAAGGAGCTGGCGGACCGGGCGTGCGCCATCGAGATCGACCGCTGCGGCAAGCCCATCGGCAAGCAGGACCAGTACGCGGCGGCCTACGGCGGCCTGTGCGACCTGCACTTCGGCCCCGGCGACGACACCCACGTCGAGCGGATCGAGCTGCCGCGCCCGCAGTGGCGTGCGCTGCAGGACGAGCTGATGCTCTTCTACACCGGCGTCACGCGCAGCGCGAACAACATCCTGGGGGAGCAGACCGCCAACGTCGGTGACCGCTTGCCCCAGCTCAAGCAGCTGCGCGACCTCGCCGGTGAAGCGGCCGACGGGCTGCGCGCGCTGGACGTGAGCGCGCTGGGCATCGCGCTGCGCAAGAGCTGGGACGCCAAGCGCGCGCTGGCGTCGGGGGTGTCGAACCCGCAGATCGACGAGGCCGTGGAAGCGGCGCTCGCGGCCGGCGCGTCCGGGGCCAAGGTGACCGGCGCCGGCGGGGGCGGCTTCCTGCTCGTCACCTGCCCGCTCGAGCACCAGCAGGCGGTGCGCACCGGGCTGCCCGGGATGAAGGAGCTGCCGATCCAGCTCGAGCGGCAGGGCTCGCGCGTGATCTTCAACGTGCACCAGGACATTTGGAGCTGACCGGCCGCCGTGCGCCCGTTGTCAATCCGGCCGAAAGCAGGCCGACCGTCGAGCGACAGGTGCCCGGTGCTACGAGGGCCATTCGGCCGTGACTGTGGCCGGATTGGCAACGAACGGCACAGTATGATCGGACTGTGACGCGCATGGACTTCCGGGCCGCGGCACCCGCGTTGGCCCGGCCGGTGCGGGTGCCGCTGTTCGTCGTCGCCGTGGTCGCCGCGGTGGTAGCCGTCGTCATGGGGTTCCTGTTCCACGGCCACACCCTCGGCACCGAGCTGGACGAGTCGGTCTACCGGACGCTGCACGGGAGCATCGAACCGTCGTTCGCCTACGGCGTGGCCTGGGTCATCGGCTCCGCCGGGGATCCCCTCGGCGCCGCTCTGATCGTTGTGCTCCTGGCCTTCCTGGTGCACCGGGCGGGCCAGACCCGGCTGGCGGTCCTGGTCGTCGCCGGCCCGGTGGTCACCGGCGTCGTCACGACGCTGGCGAAGCCGGTGGCCGGCCGGTACATCAACGGGGACAACCTGTCCTACCCCAGCGGGCACACCGCCTTCGTGACCGCCGTAGGCCTGATCATCGGGCTGTTCCTGACAACCCGGTACGGCCTCGGCCGGATTGGCGGGACCGCCGTGGTGCTGGGGCTCGCGCTGCTGTGCGCGGCGGCGATGTCGTGGTCGCAGGTCTCGGACCGGGTGCACTACCTCTCCGACACCTTCGGCGGTTTCTGCGTCGCCATTGCGTTGGTGACGGCGACCGCGACCATTGTGGACGCCGTCATCGATAGGGTGAACGCCCGCCGCTGACGCCGTTTCCGGCCTTATCGTTGCCGACGTGAAACGGGTGTTGTCGGTTCTGGTGTCCCTGCTCGCGGCCCTCGTCCCGGCGGTGGCCGCGCCGGCGGCCCACGCGGACCCGGCGCGCGCCCATGTCTGTGACAGCGAGGGCCTCCGGGGCCCGGACGCCCCGCCTGCGGGCGCGGTTGTCGTCCCGGCCGGGCGGCTCGACGGCAGCGACCTGGAGACCCCGGGCGCGACCTACTGGTTCGCCCCCGGCGTGCACACACTGGCCCCCGGCGAGTACTCCCAGCTCGCCCCGGCCGAGGGCGCGACCTTCGTCGGCGCGCCCGGCGCCGTCCTGGACGGCAACCACGACAACCGGTACGCGTTCACCGGGCGCGCGAAGAACGTGACCATCCGGCACCTCACGATCACCGGCTTCGCCGCGCCGCGGGACGAAGGTGTGGTCAACCACGACTCCGGCGACGGCTGGGTGGTCGAGCACAACACCCTGACCGGCAACGACGGCGCCGCGCTGATGGCCGGCGCGGCGAACCGGATCACCGGGAACTGCCTGCGCGACAACGGCCAGTACGGCCTCAACGCCTACCAGGCCGGCAACGGGATCCGGCAGCTGCTGGTCGAGGGCAACGAGTTCACCGGGAACAACACCGCCGACTGGGAGTCGAAGGTCGAAGGCTGCGGCTGCACCGGCGCGATGAAGTTCTGGGCCGTCGACGGCGCCGACGTCCGGGGCAACTGGATCCACGACAACCGCGGCCCCGGCCTCTGGGCGGACACGAACAACAACAACTTCCTCGTCGAGGACAACGTCATCGAAAACAACGACGACGTCGGGATCTTCTACGAGATCTCGTACAACGCGGCGATCCGTGGAAACGAGCTGCGCCGCAACGGCTGGGTGGCGGGCCGCCGCGCGGTCGAGAAGGGCGACCCGTTCCCGGTCGGCGCGATCTACCTGTCCGAAGCGGGCGGTGACGCGCGGGTCCCCGCCCGGTTCGCGAAGCTCGAGGTGAGCGGCAACCGGCTCGAGGACAACTGGGACGGCATCGTCGGCTGGGCCAACGCGGACCGCTTCTGCAACTCCCCGGCGTCCACGACGTCGGACTGCACCCGGCTGGTCGGGCCGTCGAACACGTCCCGCTGCGCGGCGCCGGGCATCGCCTCGGCGCCGCTGTACCGCGACTGTCGCTGGTGGACGTCCGAAGTGGACATCCACGACAACGTCTTCACCTTCCACCCGGCGACCGTCGGCTGCTCCGCGCGGTGCGGCCGGATGGCGCTGTTCGCCAACGTAGGCACGGTCCCGAGCTGGTCCCCGTACCAGGGCGACGTCATCCAGCGCGACATCGTCCACACGGCCGGGAACCGCTGGCACGACAACAGTTATGCGGGGCCGTGGCAGTTCACGGTGGTCGACATGGCCACGACGGTCCCGGCCGCCACCTGGACCGGCCCGGTCTACGGACAAGACTCCGGCAGCACCTTCGCGAGCTGACCCTCAGGCGAAGGGGCGGAAGACCGGCTTCACCGCTCGGCCGCCCATCCACGGCGTCGGATCTCCCGCGTCGAGAGCCTTCCGGTACACCGTGCAGGCCTGGGCGACCACGTCGATCGTCTTCTCGATGTCCGCCTCGGTGAGGCCCGCGCTGACCACGAACGACGGCCCGAGCACGCCGCCCGACAGCAGCTCGCGCAGGAACAGCGTCCGGTACGGCTGGGACGGCTTGAGCTGCTCGTCGAGGGTGCCGAAGACCAGGTTGCTCGCCCGGCCGCGGACGACCACGTGGTCCTCGACCCCGATGCCGGCCGCGACCTCGCGGACGCCGGCGGCGAGCCGGTCGCCGAGGGCGTGCAGGCGGGCGATCACGTCCTCGTCGCGGTAGACGTCCATCACCGCCATCGCGGCGGCCAGCGAGTGGGTCTCCGCGCCGTGCGTGGTCGAGAGCAGGAACACCCGCTCGCGGTCACTGCGCAGCCCGCCGAGCTCCATCAGCTCTCGCTTGCCGGCCAGCGCGGAGATCGCGAAGCCGTTGCCCAGCGCCTTGCCGAACGTCGAGAGGTCCGGGGTGACGCCGTAGAGGCCCTGCGCGCCGTGGGCGGACCAGCGGAACCCGGTGATCATCTCGTCGAACACCAGCACCACCCCGTACCGCGTGGCGAGCTCCCGCAGGCCCTTGAGGTAGCCCAGCGGCGGGGCGACGACGGTGGCCGGCTCCAGGATCAAGCAGGCGATCTCGCCTTCGTGGCGCCGCAGGAGCTCTTCGGTCGCCGGCAGGTCGCCGTACGGGAAGGACAGCGTCGTTCCGGTCACCTCGTCCGGGATGCCCGCGTTCATCGGCGTGGTGCCGATGAACCAGTCGTCGGTCGAGAAGAACGCGTGGTCGGCGCACTTCGCGACGAGCTTGCGCCCGGTCGCGGCGCGGGCCAGCCGGACCGCCGCCGTGGTCGCGTCGGAGCCGTTCTTGGTGAACTTCACCATGTCGGCGGTCGGCACGTTCTCGAGGAACCGCTCGGCGGCCTCGGCCTCGATGATCGACGGCCGGATGAAGTTGCTGCCCTTGCCGAGCTCGCTGCGCACCGCGTCGAGGACCCGGGGGTGGGCGTGGCCCAGGCTGACCGCTCTCAGCCCGGCGCCGTATTCGATGTAGTCGTTGCCGTCGACGTCCCAGACGTGGCCGCCGAGGCCGTGGGAGATGACCGGAGCCATCCCTTCGGGATACTGGTCCGAGCCCTTGGCGTAAGTGTGCGCACCACCCGGGATGACCCGGTGCAGCCGCTCGTTCGCCGTCGCGGAGCGGGGCAAGTTCGTTCCCATGGGGATCACCTCGTTGGTTTCAACGCCTCTCCGAGAGACGGCGCGCGCTCATCCCGGTCACTGACCATTGTGACCGACAGTGGCCACGAAATGTCCAATTCAGGGTCTTTGTACGAAATTGTAATGTCTTCGGCGGGGTCGTGGGCCCGGTCGATACGGTACGAAACGTCCGAGGGATCCGTGAGTGACTGGAATCCGTGCGCGCACCCCGCCGGGATGTACACCGAAACCTGCGTATCACCGGAAAGTTCGAAGGACTTCACATTGCGGAATGTCGGCGAATCCGGTCGGAGATCCACGACGACGTCGAAGACCGCGCCGTACGAGCACCGCACGAGCTTGGCCTCCCCGGCGCCGCCGCGCAGGTGCATCCCGCGGACGACGCCCTTGCGGGACCGGGAAAGACTGTCCTGGACAAAACCGTCCGGGTTGATGCCGACCGAGGCGACCACGTCGCGGTCGAACGTCCGGCTGAAGAACCCGCGCCGGTCGGGGAACGGCGTCGGCTCGAACAGGTACGCGCCCTCGATTTCGGGCACCGGAATGGCCTTCACACCGCACCTCCGTCGATGACGAGCTTGGAAAGCTCGGTGAACTGGTCTTCGACCCGGGCCGCCATCTCTTCGGACCGCCGCGTCACGATTTTGACCACTTCGCCGCGGTTCTCTTCCAGCCGGCGGAAAAGCGCCACCAGCCGGTCGAAGTCGGGCTCGCGGGCCGAGAGGCAGAACTCGTCCACCCCCAGCAACGACATCAGCACGTCGCTCTTGCGCGCGTAACCGAACGAGACCGTCGGTTTTGCGGACTTCAGCGAGCACAGGACGTTGTGGTAGCGCGTGGCCACCACGGTGTCGACCGCCGCCATCTGGTCCATCAGGTCGCCCAGCGACTTCAGCGGCCGGGTGGTGACGTCGGCGTCCGGCCGGTGGGCCCGGGCGTCCGCGATGACCTCGCCGGGCACGTCGAGGTCGGCGACGTCGCCGATGAACAGCCGGACCGGCCGGCCCTCGTCGACCATCAGCCGCACGAAGCGCTTGACCGTGCCGAGGTACGCCGCGTTGATCCGGTCCGCCCGGTCACGGTCGTCGTTGTTGCCGTGGAACTCCATCAGCCCGACGCCGACCGCCCCGGTCGACGGCCGCGGCTCGGGCGCGGGCAGGGCGAAGGCGAGGTCCGGGAAGACGTGGTCGTCGCGGACGTCCACGCCCATCCGCCCCAGCGCCTCGCGGGAGTGCTCGTCGCGGAACGACCGGTAGTGCGCCAGCCGGGCCGCGCGGGAGACGACCCACCGCGTTCCGCGCTTGCGGACGTAGTCGGCTCCGACGCTCACGAGCGCGACCTTGGCGCCGGTCAGCCGTGCGGTGATCCCCAGCCAGAGCAGCGAATACGGCAGTGCCCACGGCCGGATCGGCAGGGTCGCTTCGAGCACGCCCATGCCGGGCACGATGACGACGTCCTGCTTGCGGACCCACTTCCAGGTCCGGTACGGGTCGAGGAGCTTGCCGAGCACCTTGAGCGCCGCGGCCCGCAGGCCGGTCGCGTCGCCCGCGTGCGGCTCGTACCACTGCAGGTGCGTCGCCGGCGCGTCGTAGCGCGCGGTGAGCTCCTCGGGGCCCATCGCGAGGAAGTCGAGCCGGACGTCCGGGTACGCGCGGCGCACGTAGGCGACCACTGCCTCGAGGGAGCCGTCGTTGCCGAGGTTGCCCGAACCGAGGATGCCGAAGAAGCCGATCTTCGTCACGCGATCAGCCCGGCCTTCCGCAGCGGCTTGCCGCCGAACCACTCGGCCATGACGGCGTAGCAGTTCCGGCGCTCGGTCGCGGTCAGCGGCGCCTGCCGGATCGCGGAGACGTAGCCGGCCAGGTATTCGCCGAACAGCCGGGCCTTCGACTGGCCCGCCCGGCGCGGGTCGAGGTTGGTGCACACCTTCTGCACGGTGCCCAGGTTGTCCCCGCGGCCCGGGTGCTCCCGGCGGAAGAACATCACCTCCGGCACCTGGACGAACGTGCCGTGGAGCGAGAGTTCGCCGACGAACTTGCGGCCGGCGTTGTGGTAGCTGTCGTGCGGCGCGATCCGGCGCAGCACCGCGGTGCGGATGACGCCGTAGAAGTCGTCGCCGCCCTCGCGGAACACGAGGTCGCGGAACCGGACCGCCGGGTCGGGCGAGTCCGTCCGGAGCTGGTAGTCGTAGTTTTCGAGGATCTCGCCCTGCTCGTCGACGATCGCCATGTACGAGTGGGCGAGCACGGCTTCGGGGTGCTCGTCGAGCGCCTGGACGCAGGCCGCCAGCAGGCCGGGGGCGAACAGGTCGTCGTGGGCCGCCCACTTGAAGAGCTCACCGCGGGCGGCCTGGACGAGGAAGTTGTGGTTCGGCGCGGCCCCGATGTTCCGGGGCTGCCGCACGTACCGGATCCGCTCGTCCTTCGCGGCGTACTTCTCGCAGATCTCCCGCGTGCCGTCCGTCGACGCGTTGTCCGAGATGATCAGCTCGTAATCGGTCCAGGTCTGCGCGAGCAGGGTGTCGATGGCCTCGGCGAGGTAGTTCTCCCCGTTGAAGACAGGCAGTCCGATGCTCAGCCGTGGTGCGCTCGTCATGGTGTCCTCGTTTCCTGAGGGGTGCGGGTGTGTGCGCGAACCGCGAGGTGGAGCTGGCTCCACCAGAGGAAGGCGGAGAGGAACGTGGCGGTGGCGACGCCCCAGCCGGAGCCGACCGCGCCGCCGAGCACGGCGCCGCCCAGCCCGCCCACCACGTAGAGCGCGGAGGCGATCAGCTGGCAGCGCATGCTCCGCCGGGCCGCGCCCAGCGCCCGCAGGCCGGTGCCCGCGCCGCCGATGAAACTGGCGTTGAACACCGAGAAGGTGGCCGGGAGGATCAGCAGCTGCGCGGTGTGCCAGACGTCGCCGAGGACGAACTCGCCGAGCCGGTCGTTCAGCACCAGCAGCAGCGTGGTGCCCCAGATCAGCGCGGCGAAGGCCTGCGAGCCGCCGAGGAGGAAGCAGAACTTCATCAGCTTGTGGACGTCGCGCTTCACCACCCGCGCCGCCTCCGGCACCGCGACGAAGGCGAGTCCCATGAGGACGGCGACGAACGGCCCGAGCAGCAGCTCGCCGCCGCGGACCGTGCCGACGGCGGCGACCCCGGCGATCGCGCCGAGGCCGTACATCCGGATCTGCGAGCCGCTGCTGTTGCTCACGTTCTCGACGAGGTAGCGCGTGCCGAGGTCGCGGTGGTCGCGCAGCCAGGTGCGCACGCCGGCGAGGCTCGGCCGCAGGTGCGTCTGCACGTAGCCGTACCCGGCGGCCACGGTTGCGGCGCCACCCCAGGCCAGCAGGAACGTGACGACGTTGGCGTGCAGGCTCGCCAGCAGCATCGTGGGGATCATCGCGACACCCCACACGACGTCGTTCAGGAAGGCCTTCTGGCCTTCACCGGAGGCGAAGAACGCGAACCGCCAGCTGTCCTGCAGCAGCAGCGACGGCATGATGACACCGAGCGCGACGAACGCGGAGCCGAATTCGCCGCCGGCCGCGAGGCCGAAGAGCAGGCTGACGGCGCCCGCGCCGACGCCGATCACCAGCGCGGTCGCCGACGCCCGGGCCACGGCGCCGCGCCACAGGTCGGTGTCCACCCCGCTGAACCGGACCATCAGCGGGTCCGTCGCCAGCCCGCGGGAGATGTTGATCAGCACGCCGTAGGTCACCCAGGCGAGGCTGAACATGCCGAACGCCGTCACGCCCAGCTCGCGGGCGACGAAGATGCCGATGGCGAAGTTGGTCAGGCTCGACACCGCCTGGTCGCCCAGGCCCCACGAGAGCCGCCCCGCCATCGCCTTGAGACCGGCGCGGCGGGGGCGGACGGCGCGGTGCTGACCGGTCGTCATCGAGTTCACTCCTTGACCAGGCCGGCGTCGTGCAGGGCACGCGCCGCGACGTCCACGATGCCGAACGGGAGGCCGGCGCGCTCGGCGATGTCGAGGAGGCTGTGCTCGCCGTCGGAGAGGTTGAGCACCCAGAGCATCGCCATCTGGGCCTGCTTGGCGTCACTGCGGCCGCCGAGCGAGTCGTACAGCCCGCGCTTGCCGAGCTGCGGCTCGCCGTACGGGCTGAGGTTGACGTAGCGGCGGTTGCGATCCAGGACGCCGAACGCGTCCTTCAACGCGCCGAGCGTGTCCTCCATCGCCGACGGCGAAACGAAGGCCGGGTTGTCGGCGGAGGTGTGGTACTCGGGGTAGCCCGCGTACGGCGTCCGCGTCAGGGAGCCGACGCCGAGGTTGAAGCCCGGCGAGCAGAACTGGCGCTCGTCGTAGCCGTACGGCGAGAAGTCGATGACGCGGTGTTCGCGCGTCTTCAGCACGTGCTGCAGCACACGGTCGATCTCGGCGTCGTCGCGCCGGGACTTCTTGTAGGTCAACGATCCCGTGTCGCCGGCGCAGGCCAGCACCAGCCCGTGCTTGACCTTGTCGATGCGGTCGGCATTGCGCGCGAGCCAGGTGATCGAGCCGATCGTGCCCGGCATGAACAGGAACCGGTACGTGTAGTGCGGCTGTGTCTCGGCCAGCTGCTGGGCCAGCGAGATCGCCACCGCGATGCCGGCGAGGTTGTCGTTGGCCAGCGACGGGTGGCAGACGTGGCAGGACACGATGACCTCGTCGGTGACGCGGCCGGGGACGACGTGCTCGCCGTAGGTGAGCGAGCCGTCGGCCAGGGTCGAGTCGATGACCACGTCGTAGTCGCCGTCGGGGAGTGCGTCGAGCTTCTCCTGCGCGAGGCAGAATCCCCAGGCCGGGGCGTAGTAGCTGGTCCGGTAGGGAACCCACGACGGCTGGTCCGGCAGCGTGTGGAGGTGCCCGCGCAGCTCGCTCAGCGGCATCCGCTCGTTCACCGGGACGCTGTACCCGACGACGTGCAGGTTCGACTCCTGGAAGTCGATCACCCGCTCGCCGTCCGGAGTGGCGACGTAGGCGTCGCGGATGTTCCACTCCTGCGGGATCGTCCAGTCCAGCACCTGGGTGCCGGTCGGGACCTCGTGCCGCTCCAGCGAAATGTGCTCGCCGACGATGTCCAGGGTCTGCCGCACGCCGTCGCCGGTGATGCTGCGGCAGATCGGGTACAGCCGCTCGACCAGGGCGTGCAGTTCCGCCCCGGTCCGCAGCCGGGTGCTCGTCACTAGCGCCGCCGCATGGTGTCGTCGACGCGGCCGGCTTCGCCCTCGCTCTTCAGCCAGGCGAGCCGGGTGAACAGCTGCTGGAACGACTCGCGGGTCAGCCCGAACTTCCGGTAGGCCTCGATGAGCTCGACGGCGCCGTCCTTGACCGACCACTCGCAGGTGAAGCCGGGGATGGCGGCGCGGAAGCGCGAGAAGTCGACCCGGTAGGAGCGCGGGTCGGAGCCGGCTTCACCGGTGATGTTCAGCGTCGAGCCCGGCACGGCCTCGACAACCTCCTGCGCGATCTCGGCGACGGTGACGTTGTTGTCCTCGGTGCCGATGTTGAAGGCCTTGTTGTGCACGGCCTCCTTCGGCGCCGTCAGCGCGGCGGTGAACGCGCGCGCGATGTCCTGGGCGTGCACCAGCGGGCGCCACGGCGTGCCGTCGGAGAGCACCAGCACCTCGCCGGACAGGTGGGCGTGCGCGGTCAGGTTGTTCAGCACGATGTCGCCGCGCAGCCGGGGCGAGTAGCCGAACGCGGTCGCGTTGCGCATGTAGACCGGGGTGAAGTCGTCGTCGGCGAGCTCGTGGACGTCGGCCTCGACGCGCACCTTCGACTCGGCGTACGGCGTCACCGGCTTCAGCGGCGCGTCCTCGTCGACCAGGTTGTCGCCGCCCGCGCCGTACACCGAGCAGGTCGACGCGTAGAGGTAACGCTTGACGCCCGCGTCCTTCGCCAGCTTCGCGAGCTTCACCGACGCGTGGTGGTTGATGTCGTAGGTCAGCTCGGGCGCGAGCGAGCCGAGCGGGTCGTTCGACAGCGCGGCGAGGTGGATCACGGCGTCCACATCGGACACGTGCTTCGCTTCGACGTCACGCAGGTCGACGACGTGCCCGGCCGGGTCGGCCGGGACGGGCCCGAGCAGGCAGTCTTCGAACAGCCCGGAGTCCAGGCCGACGACCTCGTGCCCGGCGGCCGCGAGCACCGGGGCCATCACCGTCCCCAGGTAGCCCTTGTGCCCCGTCAGCAACACCCGCATCGGATCAGCCCTTCAGGTCGAGAGTGAGTTTCTTGACGAAAAACGCTTCGGCGTACTTCGCCGCGGCTTCGATCCCGCGGATCCGGGCCAGGCCGAGGAAGGCCTCGCGGTCGTACCAGGGACGGTGGCGCTGCGACGCGTAGTGCGTCTGCAGCAGCCGCACCTTTTCTTCGGCGACGTCGTCGTCAAGCGGCTGGTAGACCGAAGGGGCGCCGAGATCGCCGTCCCACTTGACGATCTCGTAGCCCAGCGCGAGGTGGTCGCGGAATGCGGTCGGCACCAGCTTCGCCAGCCCGCGGTGGTCCTGGTGGGCGTCGTCGGTGCGCGGCGCCAGGATGACGTCCGGGTCGGTCCGCCGCCGCAGCTCTTCGAGGGCGTTCTTGGCCTCTTCCCAGTGCGCCGGGAACCGGCCGTCCGGGAGCTTCAGGACCGTGACGTCGAGCTGCGCGCCGGGGCAGAACGCCGCCAGCGCCGCCCGCTCCTCGTCCTCGCGGGGCGTGCCGCCGCCGGAAAGGACCAGCGCGTCGACCTTGAGCCCCGGCCGGTTCGCGCAGAGCGTCAGCAGCGTGCCGCCGGCGCCGATGGTGATGTCGTCGCAGTGCGCGCCGAGGGCGACCACACCGCCGAGCCGTCCCGGCCGCAGCCCGATCACGCGGTGCTCGCGACGGGCTGCTCCCAGAGCGCCCAGGGCCGCCGGCCGTGCGTGTACGCGTCGTCGAGGGCCGCCCGCTCCTTGACGGTGTCGGTCGGCTTCCAGAACCCGCGGTACGGGTAGGCCAGCAGCCGGCCGCGCTTGGCCAGCTCACCGCAGCCGTCGGCGACCAGGTCGCCGTTCTCCGGGATGTGGTCGAAGACCTCCTGGCGGAGCACGAAGTACCCGCCGTTCTCCCACAGCGGCATTTCGCTGACCGCGGTGATCGAGCCGACCTTGCCGCCTTCGTCCATTTCCACGCAGTGGAACGACGACTGCGGCGGGACGACCATCATCGACGCGCCCGCGTCGGTGTTCGAGAACCGCTCGATCATGTCCGGCAGCGGCACGTCGGAAAGGACGTCGGCGTAGTTCGCGAGGAACATTTCGTCGCCGTCGAGGTAGTCGCGGACCCGGCGCAGGCGCTCGCCGATCGGCGACTCGATGCCGGTCTGCACGAAGGTGATCGTCCAGTCGGCGATGTCGGTCGACAGCAGTTCCGGCCGCCCGTTGCGGAGGATGAAGTCGTTGGAAATGGTTTCCTGGTAGTTCAGGAAGAAGTTCTTGATGTGCGCCGCGCCGTAACCCAGGCACAGGATGAACTCCGTGTGGCCGAAATGCGCGTAGTAGCGCATGACGTGCCAGATGAGCGGTCTCGGACCGACCATCGCCATCGGCTTCGGGACGTCGTCGGCCGCGCCGTTGCGCATCCGCATCCCGTAGCCACCGCAGAAGAGAACGACCTTCACGTCACTGCACCTCGACGATTTCCAAGTGGGGGATCGGGAACACGAGCTTTCCGCCCCAGGCCCCGATGTAGGAGAGTTGTTCGGTCAGTTCCTCCCGGAGGTTCCACGGGAGGACGAGCACGTAGTCGGGCCGATCGGCTTCGATCCGCTCCGGGGGCAGCACCGGAATGCGCGTGCCCGGGGTGAAGCGGCCGTGCTTGTACGGGTTGCGATCGACGGTGTACTGCAGCAGGTCCGTCCGGATGCCGCAGTGGTTGAGCAGGGTGTTGCCCTTGCCCGGGGCGCCGTAACCGACGACGGTCTTCCCGTCGTTGCGCGCCTCGATGAGGAACTTCAGCAGGTCCAGCCGCACGCGGGTGACGCGCTCGGCGAACTCGGTGTACCCGGACAGCTCGTGCAGCCCGGCGGCCTTTTCGCGCTCCAGGACGTCGGTCATCCGCTCGCTGGGCTCGCCCGCGACCGCGTCGGGACGCGCCCAGAGCCGGATCGACCCGCCGTGCGTCGGCACGAGTTCGACGTCGACCACGGTCAGCCCGCCGGTCGCCAAGGCCCGGCGCGCGGATTCGACCGTGTAGTACTGGAAGTGCTCGTGGTAGATCGTGTCGTACTGGTTCTTCTCGATCAGCGTGAGCAGGTGCTGCACCTCGATGGAGACCCAGCCGTCGTCCGCGACCAGGGCGCGCAGGCCCTTGGTGAAGCCGATGACGTCGGGGATGTGCGCGTAGACGTTGTTCGCGGCGACCAGGTCGGCCGGCCCGTGCTCCTCGCGCACCTGGCGGCCGGTTTCCTCGGAGAGGAAGGCGGTCAGGGTGGGCACGCCGGCGTCGCGCGCGGCCTGCCCGACGTTCACCGAAGGTTCCACACCCAGACACCGGATGCCGTGCCCGACGACGTGCTTGAGCAGGTAACCGTCGTTGCTGGCGACCTCGACGACGAAGGATCTTCCGTCGAGCCCGAGCCGCTCGACGGAGCCGTCGACGAAGCGCTTCGCGTGCTCGACCCACGAGGTGGAGAACGACGAGAAGTACGCGTATTCGGTGAATGTGTCGTCAGGATCGATCAGCGGCGGGATCTGGGCGAGCCAGCACTCGGTGCACACGATGAGGTGCAGCGGGAAGGTGGCTTCCGGCTCGTCGAGCTGCTCGGCGGTCAGAAATCGCTCACACGGGGGAGTCGCGCCCAGGTCCACGACGCTGGCCGTGTTTGTCGAACCGCAGAGTCGACATGTGGTCATCTACCAGGCTCCTTGGCTCGCGGTCGCGATATGCGTTAAACACGTCGAGCGGCGGTGGATCGTCGTTACAACGACGCGTGCCGGCCCGGTGGACCGATTCGGAACCGCAACATCATCCACCGGTGTGGCGCAGGTCACGGCCGGCGTTCGTAACGTCCACAGTGGACCAGCCCGGCCGGGCTAGGCTGACCGGATGACTTCGGAGACGGGTCCCCGCCTGAGCGGGGTCGCGGGCGTGGTGCTGACGGTCCGCTTCCTGACGGAACTGGCCCTCCTGGGCGGCCTCGCCCTGGCCGGCACCCAGCTCGGCAGCGGGGTGGCCCTGGCGATCGTCGACGCGGTCCTCCTGCCGCTGGTAGCGGCCGCGATCTGGGGGCTGTTCATCGCCCCGCGCGCGAGCCGCCGGCTCCCGGAACCGGCCCGCTTCCTGGTGGAGTTCGCGTTGTTCGCCGTGACTGGCGTGGTGCTGGCGCTGGTGGGCTGGGTGGTGACGGGAATCGTGCTGGCGGTGGTGGGCATCGGCGTCGCGGCTTTGACGCGGCGCTTCGCCAAGGACGGCTGAGTCCTTTTACCGTTCGATTAACCGAGCTCTCCTCGTTAGCGTCACGACTCGAAAGCGTTCAGTCACCGGGGAGGGTGAAGTGGGCACGCTGCGGGTCGATTTCTCGGCATTACGAGCGCAGGCGGACGACCTCGAATCCGCGTTCAACCGCGCCGAGGAGCTGTTGACGAAGCTCGAGCAAGAGCTGAAGGACGCGCTGGGCGACTGGCTGGGCGACGGGCAGTCGGCGTTCGCCCGGAGCTACGGCGACTGGGTGGCGGCAGCCCGCGAACTGCACACCGACCTGCCGCGCATCCGCGATCTTGTGCTCACCGCGCACGACAACCACGGGGCGGCGCTGTCGGCGAACCTGGGCATCTGGCGGGTGTGACGCGGTGGCGCGGATCGACGACGGCGGGGTGCCGCAGGGCGTCATCGACGTCACGCCCGAGGACTTCCACGCTGTGGCGCTCGAGCTGGCCGAAGGGCAGGAGCGGCTGCACCGGATTCGCCTGAAACTGTTCTCCGACCTGGAGGGCAACGCCGGCGCGGCTGGTGCGGGCGACGGTGCCGACGCCTTCGAACGCGGCTACCAGAACGCCATGCGCACGGTGGTCGCGGCGTTCTTCCGGGCTTACGACGTGCTCGGCTCGGTCGCCGCGGGGATCGACCAGGCCGGGCTGAACCACTGGAACGCCGACAACGCGTCCCGGCCGCAGCCGGGACCGGCGCCGTGGCAGCCGCTGGTGCCGCCGAAGGCGGGCGGCAGCCCGGCGTGGCCGAGCCTGCGGGGCGCGGAGGAGTGGTGGCTGCCGCACGAGATAGCCCGATACGTGCCGAATGCCGACACCGGCAAGCTGACGAACATCCAGACCGCGTTCGAGCAGGCGGGAGATGCGGTCCAAGCACTGGCCGCCGACCTGAAGACGCAGATGTTCGCGCTGGTGGAGAACAACGACTCGGCGGACGTCGACGCTTTGAACGACTTCTGGGACCGGCTGGCGGGCGGCCACGATTCGGCGATCTTCTTCGTCCTGCCGCAGTTCCTCCAGAAGCTGTCGACGGGGTTCGCCGACTTCCGGGTGTGGGTCGTCGACACCCGGGAGCGGATCGAAGAATCCGTGCGCGACCTGGTCGACGGTGCGGGTCTCGGCCTGGCGATCGCGGGCGTCGTCAGCATCCTCACCGACGGTGTTTTCGACCTTCTCGCGGGCGCGGCCGAACTGCTGGGCATCGATGTCATCGGCCTGCTGGCCGGCCCGGTCGCCGAGATCTCGGCCGGCGCGGTGGTGACGCTGGAAGGAGCCGAAGTCCTCGGTGCGGTCGCGGGTGGTGTCACCGCCATGGCGATGGCGATCGACAACACCCCGGAGCCGGGCATCGAGCAGGCGGACACCGCCAAGCTCGGTGATGAGCTGGGCAGCCGGCGGGGGACCATCGACCAGTCGGAGTCGACCTTCAACCAGGCGGAGCAGAAGATCGCCGACCGGCTGGCCGCCGAGGGGCACGACGTGAAGGCGGTCAAGCCTTCGAACGAGCCAGGCGTGCGCCGGCCGGATGCGACCGTCGACGGCACCCCCACGGAATTCAAGACGGTCAAGGCGCCGGAACCGACGAGTACCAAAATTCTGCGCATGCTCGACGATTCGGCGCGCCGCGGCGGGCAGGCGCGGGAAATCGTCATCGACGCCGAAGGGACGTCGTTGACCAAGGAGGCGGCACTTGAAGGAATGCGACGTTTCCAAGGACTCGGAAAAGACGCTTATGATAAAATCGTCGTGTGGGGAGACGGCTGGACCGCCGTCGGCCCGTGACCGGAGTGATCAGGAGATGCCCAGCTGATGGCCACCCACGTCGAGATCTTCCTGCGGCCTTTGGTGGCCCGCTCCACGCAGTCCGTCGTGGGTGAGGTCTCTGCCCTGGCCGGGGTGCCGCTGCCGCGGGAACCGGGTTACGAGGACGAGGCGTACGCCGGCGTGTGTGACGACATCGTGGTGGAATTGTTCGCCGGCCACGGGTACGAAGACGATGACGACATGCCGTTCGGCAGTCATCCGTTCATGCTTCGCTTCCGGAGCCTCAGCAGAGATGTCGATGCTGCACAGGTTTTCTTGAAAAAGGTTTATGCCGACTTGGCGAAAACCGGTCACTATTCGCTGTTCGCCACTTATGACCTGCAATACCGGCTCGATCTCGGGTGATCAGCCGACCGAACCGGTAGCAGGCTGCCTCGCGGACTTGGTTCCGCGAGGCAGCCCTCGCCTAGATCTTCTCGGCCGCCGGGATCACGTCGGTGCCGAACTTCTCCAGCACCGCCGGCTTGTGCACGTGCGGCACCACGCCGAGCGCGACGTGGATGCCGAGCCCGTTCAGCCGCTCCAGCTCCGCCAGCAGCGGGCCCGTCTTCGAGCCGTCTTCGCCGATGTCGAGGATGTGGTAGACGGTCTTGGTGATCGAGTCGTAGTCGCGGCCCTCGTTCTCGCAATGCTGCTTGAGGACGTCGAGCTTGTGCTCCAGCTCCGGGCTGTTGAACAGGTTGCACTGGTCGGCGTACTTCGCCACCAGCTTCAGCGTCTTCTTCTCCCCGCCGCCGCCGATCATGATCGGGGGGCGTGGCTTCGACAGCGCCTGCGGCACGTTCAGCAGCCGCGAGGCGTCGAAGTGCTTGCTCTTGAACGGCTCGTCGCCGTCGGCCCACATCTGCAGCACGTACTGGAGGTTCTCCTCCAGCAGCTCGAAGCGCTCCGCGAGCGGCGGGAAGGGGAAGCCGAGCCCGCGGGACTCCTCCTCGTTCCAGCCCGCGCCGATGCCCAGGATCGCGCGGCCGCCCGACAGCACGTCCAGCGTCGTGATCGCCTTGGCCAGCACGCCCGGGTGCCGGTAGAGGACGCCGGTGACGACGGTCAGCAGCTTGGCGCGCTCGGTGTGCGCCGCGATGAAGCCGAGGGTGGTGTACGCCTCGAGCATGTCGTTTTCGACGGGGCCGACCCCGCCGATCTGGAAGAAGTGGTCCATCACGGCGATGGAGTCGAAGCCCGCGTTGTCGGCGGTGCGGACGACGGCGGCCAGGTCGGCGCCCAGCGCGGACGCCCCGTTCGGCCAGGTGAAGTCGGGGATCTGCAGTCCGAGTTTCATGCTTTCGACCGTATACCTGGAGTTACGCCAGCTGCGGGGTCAGAAATCGCGGATCACGGAAACCCTGCCGTGCAAGGGATCCGTGACGAACACCGTGCGCGTGCGCTGGTCGACCGCGACGTCGCCGGGGTTGATCCCCAGCGACAGCTCGCCGGTGAGCGTGCCGCCCGCGCCGTCGATCCGGCTCAGCCCGTTCTGGCCGCCGTTGGTGTACACCGTGTTCGTGCCCTGGTGCACGGCCAGCGCGGAGGATTCGCTGCGCAGCAACACGGTCTTGCGCTCGGTGCGCGTCGCGGCGTCCACAATGGACATGTGGTGGATGCCGGAGTTGGCCACGTACACCGTGCCGCTGGCGGCGTGCACCGCGACGGCGGTCGGCCGCGCCCCGACCTTCACGCTCCCGACGAACTTCCCGCTGTCGATCGAGAACACCTCGACCGAGTCCGTGCCGGTGCTGGCGCAGTAGGCGAGCTTGCGGCCGGGGTCGACGGCGATCCCGGCGAGGCTCGGCTTCGGGCCCGGGACGAGCGCCGCCAGCGTGCAGCTCACGCCGTCGAGCACGGCGAGCGTGCCGGTGTCGCCGCTGGCCGCGTAGACGCGGTTGGCCTGCTCGTCCACCGCCAGCGCGGACGCGCCGGCGCCCGCGCCGATGATGCTGACCAGGTCGTGGGTCCGGCCGTCCAGCACCACCACGGTGCCGGCCGGCGGGTTCGCGACGTAGATCCGGCCGGCCTTCGGGTCGACGGCGATGTCCCCGGGCGCGCCGCCGACGTCGACCTCCGCGACGACCGACGCGCTCTGCGGGTCCAGCACCGACACCGTCCCCGACTCCGGATCCGCGACGTACGCGAGCCCGGTGACGGGATTCACCGCGACCCCGGCCGGGGTGCCGCCGACCTCGATCGAACGGACGTCCTGCGCCCGCGCCACCCCGGGCAGGGCCAGTGCCCCGGCACCCGCGGTGACCAGGGCGAACAGGGTCCGCCGGCGTATCTGGCGACCTCGCATCGGCGCCTCCGCTCGTGATCAACTCGCCTCCCGAGCGTAACCCGCCGGGTGATCACGTGAAGGAACTTCGCGTCGCCCGATCGCGTTGTTTCCACTGGGTAACCCCGGGGAACGGACCAGAGCGGACGGAGGCGAGCGCGCGTGCACGGGCACCAGAACGGACTGAAGACGGCGTTGCTGCTCGGTCTGCTGTCGGCGATCATCGTCGCGATCAGCGGGCTCTTCGGCCGCGGCGCGCTGGTCATCGGCCTGGTCGTCGCCCTCGGGATGAACGCCTTCGCCTACTTCAACTCGGAGAAGATGGCGCTGCGCGCGATGCACGCCCGGCCGGTGTCCGAGGCCGAGCGGCCCGCGATGCACCGGATCGTGCGCGAGCTCGCGACCACGGCCCGCCAGCCGATGCCGCAGCTCTACATCAGCCCGACCACCGCGCCGAACGCGTTCGCGACCGGCCGCAGCCCACGCCACGCGGCCGTCTGCTGCACCACCGGCATCCTCGACCTGCTCGACGAGCGCGAGCTGCGTGCGGTGCTCGGCCACGAGCTGTCCCACGTCTACAACCGCGACATCCTGATCTCCTGCGTCGCCGGCGCGCTGGCCAGCGTGATCAGCGTCCTGGCGAACATCGCCCTGTTCTTCGGCGGCAACCGCAACTCGAACCCGCTGGTCAGCCTGATGCTGATCTTCATCGGCCCGATCGCGGCCGCGGTCATCCGGATGGGCGTGAGCCGGTCGCGGGAGTACCAGGCCGACGCGTCCGGCGCCGAGCTGACCGGCGACCCGCTGGGCCTGGCCTCGGCACTGCGGAAGCTGGACGCGGGGACGCGGGCCCGGCCCCTGGTGGCGGAGCCGCAGCTGGTGTCGCAGTCGCACCTGATGATCGCGAACCCGTTCCGCCCGGGTGAGGGCCTGAGCAAGCTGTTCTCGACCCACCCGCCGATCGCCGACCGGATCCGGCGGCTCGAGGAGATGGCCCGCCGCGGCCCCGGCGGCCTCTAGGCGGACGCCCCCGCTGCGACGGCCACGGCCTTGACGTACTCGCCGTAGCCGGACTTCGCCAGCTTCATGCCCAGCGCGTAACACTCGTCGGCGTTGATGAAGCCCATCCGCAGCGCGATCTCCTCGAGACAGGCGATGCGGACACCCGTCCGGTGCTCCAGCACCTGCACGAACTGCCCGGCCTCGAGCAGCGAGTCGTGCGTGCCGGTGTCGAGCCAGGCGAACCCGCGGCTGAGCTCGACCAGGGTCGCCTGGTCCCGGCGCACGTAGGTGAGGTTGACGTCGGTGATCTCGAGCTCGCCGCGCGCCGACGGCTTCAGCGAGCGCGCGATGTCGACCACGTCGTTGTCGTAGAAGTACAGCCCGGTGATCGCCTTGTTCGAGCGCGGCTTCTCGGGCTTTTCCTCGATGGAGACCAGCTTGCCGTCGGGGCCGACCTCGCCGACGCCGTACCGCTCGGGGTCCTTCACCGGGTAGCCGAACAGGACACAGCCGTCGAGCTCGCGCACGGCCTCCTGGAGGCGGCTCGAGAAGCCCTGGCCGTAGAAGATGTTGTCCCCGAGCACCAGCGCCACGTCGTCGTCGCCGATGAAGTCCGCGCCGATGACGAAGGCCTCGGCCAGCCCGTTCGGGCTCGGCTGCTCGGCGTAGGTGAAGGAGAGGCCGAACTGGTCGCCGTTGCCCAGCAGCTTGCGGAAGTTCGGCAGGTCGGCGGGGGTGGAGATGATCAGGATCTCCCGGATCCCGGCCAGCATCAGCACCGAGATCGGGTAGTAGACCATCGGCTTGTCGTAGACCGGCAGCAGCTGCTTCGACACCGCCTGGGTGATCGGGTGCAGGCGTGTCCCACTGCCTCCGGCCAGCACGATGCCCTTCATTGGCTGCCTCCCGTTCGTCCGCGCTCAGGTCCGGGCCCACCCTACGGGCCGGTCTGGGAGGCCGGCTCGGGAAGCGCTAGAAGGCCGGTCCTTTGCCGAAGTAGGCCTTGCAGCCGAGGTTGTATTCGGTGGCGATCTCCAGCACGTTCTTGCCGCCGTCGACCGGCAGCAGCGTCGAGGAGTAGTTGGGGCAGAAGTTGTTGTAGATGCCGGTGATGTGCACGGGAGCGGGCAGCTCGTACCAGTTCCCGCTGCCGAAGTTGTCGTTCGCCAGCAGGACCTGGCCGTTCTTCGGCTGCGGTTTGCCCTTGGCGTCGGTGTAGATCTGCCCGACCATGACGAGCCGCACGCCGTTCGGGCCGCCGGGGAACGGCGTGACCGTCTGCGCGTGCTGGAAGTAGTTGCCGTTCGCCGTGTTCACCCGGGTGCCGGGGTCGCCGGGGTCACCCCAGTTGGCGCCGTCGGGCGAGATCTTGAAGTACGGGTCGCAGTAGCGGTCGCGGTAGTTGCAGATCTCGTAGGCGAAGTAGTAACGGCCGTCGGGCAGCCGCCGGATGATCGGCATGCCCGGCCGGACCCGGTCCGGCGCGATCGCCATGGTGAGCTGCTTGGTGCCCCAGTTGACGCCGTCGGTCGAGGCGACGCGGTTGAGCACCTGCGCGTACTTCGGCGCCTGCGTCTCGTCGGCGTAGTGCAGCCAGAGCGTGCCGCCGGCGTCGACGGTGAACTCGGGCTCCCAGATGCCGTCGATGTTGTGCGACCGCGCGGCCTCGGCCAGGAAGCTCCACGAGCGGCCGCCGTCCTTGCTGGCCCAGACCCGGATCCCGACCCGCCGCTGCGCCCCGCCGTCCTGCCGGTAGGACGCGGCCCACAGCAGCGTGCCGGCCCGCAGCTTCCCGACCCGCTTCGGCAGTTCGTAGGCGGTGCCGCAGCACATGCCGTACCGGCCGTCGGGGTCGCGGACCTCGCCGATCTTGTGGAACGACTCGCCTTCGTCGGTGCTCTCCAGCACCGGCGCGAACTTGCCGCCGGCGTCCTCGCTGGTCAGCATGGCGATGATGCGCCCGCGCCCGATGACCGAGTGTTCGAGGCGGAGCAGGCGCGCGTAGGAGCCGTAGCCGGGCACGAGCTGTTTGCGCTCGGCCGCGCTCGCGGGCGTCAAAAGCGCCGCCAAGAGGACCAGCGGGAGTACGAAGACGAGCAAGCGGCGCATCCGGAGCCTCTCCATGCAGTGACCGCGCGATTACAACACGCTCACCGGGTCCACCATGGACAGTCACACGGCCCGTTCCCGCGTTCGAGGGGTTTGTGGGCGCGAACGGGTGACCAATCACTCATGGCGACCGGTAACGCTCCGGCAGAGCGAGTCGAAAGATCACCTGAGGGTCTTGAGGGGGAACGATGAAATTCCGGCTGACTTGTGTGCTCGTCCTCGTGGCGGCTTCCGCATGCGCACCGCCTGTCGGGTACGGCTCGATCGTGGCAGCGTCCACGTCCGCCGACGTGCCGACGTCGACCGCGGCTCCGGCCCCGCGCGAGGTGCCGACCGAGACGCACACGGGCAAGGGAAGCGGCGAGTTCGTGACGAGCTGGCCGGCCGACCAGCTGGGCTTCTTCACGTTCGACTGCCCGAAGTGCACCGGCAACGTGATCATCGACACGGACAGCGGCGAGCACGGCCTGGTCAACGCAATCGGCGCGTACAAGGGGACAACGTGGCTGAACACGTACCCCGACCAGCCGGTAAAGCACGTGACGATCCACGCCGATGCGGCCTGGACGGCAACGATCGCGGACCAGCGAAGCCTGCCCTTGGCGGCGGCAGGTGCGGCGTCGTCGGGCAAGGGCGACGCGGTGCTGCGCCTGCCGGAGGGGGTGGCTCACGTGCAGCTGACGGCGAAGACCCGCGGGAACATCGCACTGTGGATGATGTCCCCGGAGAAGCGCGACCTGCTGCTCAACCAGATCGGCGACGTACAGGTGGAGCGAGACGTGCGCGGGCCGGCGTACCTGAAGGTGGATGGGTATGAGGCGACCTGGACGCTGACCCCGTCCTGACCCGGCTTTTCACTTGCCCCAACGGTCCACACCGAACCAGTGGGTGGCCCCTCGGCATCTCGTCGACCTGGCAAAGCCCGATCACGCCGGGTCAAGGGGGCACATCCACGCGAAGGTGACGAAGCGACAAAACCGCCCCCTTGACGCGGCGTGATAGCCCTCCGGGAGGTCGACGAGATGCCGCTCGGCCACCCACGAACGCAAGGCACGAGCCCCGCCGGCCATCTCGGAGACCTGCCCGTCCGGCGAGGACATCTTTTATCCCCGGCAGACGCCAGGCCGCACCCACGGGCGTCCGAACCCGGACACCCGCAGGTCAACCAGGCTGCATCACCGATAGTTCGTGAACTGCAGCGCGATCTCGAAGTCCTTGCCCTTCAGAAGGGCGATGACATCCTGCAGCTGGTCCTTCTTCTTGCCCGAAACCCGCAGCTGATCACCCTGGATCTGAGCCTGAACACCCTTAGGCCCCTCATCCCGGATGAACTTGGCGATCTGCTTCGCCTTGTCCGACGCGATGCCCTGGAGGATCTTGCCGCCGATCTTGTAGATCTTGCCCGAGAGGGCCGGCTCGTCCGCTTCGAACGCCTTCAGGGAGATGCTGCGCTTGATCAGCTTCTCCTTGAACACCTCGACCGCGGCCAGCGCGCGCTCTTCGGTCTCGGACTCGATCGCGATCGCCTCCTCGCCGGACCAGTTGATCGTCGTGCCCGTGCCGCGGAAGTCGAACCGGGTGCCCAGCTCCTTGCTCGCCTGGTTCAGCGCGTTGTCCACCTCCTGGCGGTCGACCTTGCTCACGACGTCGAAAGAGGGATCCGCCACGTGTCCTCACACCTCGTACTCGCTTGTCAGGGGCACCCAGCCTAGCCCCCACCGGGGGACGGGTATCCCGGTTGACCCCCGCGTGGAGGGGTTGGGTAAGCTTCTCCCCGGCCGGTACGCCGGTCATGGCGGGTTACCCGAGTGGCCAAAGGGGACTGGCTGTAAACCAGTTGGCTTACGCCTACGGGGGTTCGAATCCCTCACCCGCCACACTTAAGACCCCGTGACTTGTTCAGGTCGCGGGGTCTTTGTGTTCGGCAACCAGGTGATGCAGCTCTGCCACCGATAGCCACGGCGTTTTGCGGTGGATCATCCGATGGCAGTTGGAACAAAGCAGGACCAGGTTGTCGAGTTTCGTCACGGTCGGACCCGAGTGGCTGAGTGGCGTCGCGTGGTGGCACTCGATGTAGTCACGGCCGTGGTTGCCGTAGGTGGCCTCGAAGTCGAACTCGCAGGCTTCGCAGCTGACCCTTCCACGCTGCTTGCGGGACTGCGCGATCTTCTTGGCGCGCAGCTTCGGATTTCGTTCACGAATGAGGTGCAGCCGCTGGAGGATGCGGCCCTCATGGGCAGCGGCGCCCTCGAGGTCCAGGTCGAGGTCCGGAGGCTCGCCATGGAACAGCTCAGGGGAAAGCTCGACTGCTGCCCTGATGGCGTTGGCCGCGTCAGCCATTTCCCCGGGCGCAGTCATGAACGCGTCGACCACTTGCCGGTCGACCTTCCCACCGCGCGTCGGTTTTCCGGTGTAACTGGGATGGATCGTGGCGAGGTCTGCCGTCTTTCGCGCGACGCCGTTTGCATTGCGGAACTTCTCGTCCCGCGTCTCCAGCGGGTGAATGGGCAGCCGTTGCAGGAGGTCGGAGAGCTCGACGACTCTGGGATCGTTGGGCCTGAGCGAACCCCAGCCAGTGCGTGCCACCAGGTCGCAAGCGAGAACGCTTTCGTCCCAAGTCCAGTCAGGCATGTCTGCACGTTAGCCGCTCGGGCACGGCGAAGGCCCCCATTCGCGGGAGAATGGGGGCCTTCGGTGGCGGCGCTCGGGGTTACGCCGCCTGGGAAACCGGCGTTGAAGCCGGGGTCAAAGCGAGCTCCAGGACCTCGCGGACATTGGCCACCGCGTGGACCTCCAGCTGGGACAGCACCTCGGCCGGGACGTCGTCGAGGTCCGGCTCGTTGCGCTGCGGGATGATCACCGTCTTCATCCCCGCCCGGTGGGCCGCCAGCAGTTTCTGCTTGACGCCGCCGATCGGGAGCACGCGGCCGGTCAGGGACACCTCGCCCGTCATCGCGACGTCCGCCCGGACCACGCGGCCCGAGAGCAGCGATGCCAGCGCCGTGGTCATCGTGACACCCGCGGACGGGCCGTCCTTCGGGACCGCGCCCGCCGGGACGTGGACGTGGATGCCGCGCTCGCGCAGGTCGCCCACCGGCAGCTCCAGCTCCGCGCCGTGCGAACGCAGGTAGGACAGCGCGATCTGCACCGACTCCTTCATCACGTCGCCGAGCTGGCCGGTCAGCTGCAGCCCGGACGCGCCGGACTCCTTGTCCGCCAGCGACGCCTCGATGTAGAGGACGTCACCACCGGCACCGGTCACCGCCAGGCCCGTCGCCACGCCCGGGGTCGCCGTGCGCTGGGTCGACGCCGGGAGGGACGACTCCGGCAGGTGCCGCGGGCGGCCGAGGTAGGTCTCCAAAGCGGCGGCGTCAACGGAAAGGGGCAGGGACACCTCATCCAGCGCCACCTTGGTCGCGATCTTCCGCAGCACCTTCGCGATCGTCCGGTTCGCGTCGCGCACGCCCGCCTCGCGGGTGTACTCGGCGGCGATCCGGCTGAACGCCGAGTCCGTCAGAACCACGTCCGAAGCGCCCAGGCCGGCGCGCTCCAGCTCGCGGGGGAGCAGGTGGTCGCGGGCGATGGTGACCTTCTCGTGCTCGGTGTAGCCGTCCAGCGTGACGAGCTCCATGCGGTCCAGCAGCGGGCCGGGGATGGTCTCGAGCGCGTTGGCCGTCGCCAGGAACACGACGTCGGACAGGTCCAGCTCGACCTCGAGGTAGTGGTCGCGGAACGTGTGGTTCTGCTCCGGGTCCAGCACTTCGAGCAGCGCCGCGGTCGGGTCGCCGCGGTAGTCGGCGCCGACCTTGTCGATCTCGTCGAGCAGCACGACCGGGTTCATCGAGCCGGCTTCCTTGATGGCGCGGACGATCCGGCCGGGCAGCGCGCCGACGTACGTGCGGCGGTGACCGCGGATCTCCGCCTCGTCGCGGATGCCGCCGAGGGCGACCCGGACGAACTTGCGGCCCATGGCCTTCGCGACGGACTCACCGAGCGACGTCTTGCCGACTCCGGGAGGGCCCGCGAGGGCGAGCACCGCGCCGGAGCGACGTCCGCCGACCGGGCCGAGACCCGACTCGGCACGACGCTTGCGCACGGCCAAGTACTCGATGATGCGTTCCTTGACGTCGTCCAGGCCCGCGTGGTCGGCGTCCAAGACAGCCCGCGCCGCCGCGATGTCGTAGCTGTCCTCGGTGCGCTCGTTCCAGGGCAGCTCCAGGACGGTGTCCAGCCAGGTGCGGATCCAGCCGCCCTCGGGGGACTGCTCGGACGTGCGGTCCAGCTTGTCCACCTCGGCCAGCGCGGCCTTCTTCACGGCGTCGGGCAGCTCGGCGCCTTCGACGCGGGCGCGGTAGTCCGTGTCGTCGGTGCTGCCGTCGAGCTCGCCCAGTTCCTTGCGGATGGCCTCGAGCTGGCGGCGCAGCAGGAACTCCTTCTGCTGCTTCTCCATACCCTCGGCGACGTCCTTGCGGATCGTGTCGGTCACCTCGAGCTCGGCCAGGTGCTCCTTGCTCCACTCGAGCGCCTTCTCCAGGCGTGCGCTGACGTCCAGCGTCGTGAGCAGCTCGAGCTTCTGGTCGGTGTCGAGGTACGGCGCGTTGCCGGACAGGTCGGCGATCGCGGAGGCGTCCTCGACCTGCTGGACGGCGTCGATCAGCTGCCAGCCGCCGCGCTGCTGGAGGATCGACATGACCACGGCCTTGTACTCGGACGCGAGCTGGGCGGTCCGGTCGTCCGTGGTCTCGGTGGTGTCTTCGGCGTGCACCCAGCGGGCGGCGCCGGGTCCGTCGGCGATCCGGCCGACGAGCGCGCGGGTGGTGCCGCGCAGCAGGACGGCGGCCTTGCCACCGGGCACGCGCCCGATGCGCTCGACGGTCGCGACGGTGCCGTACTCGGCGTACTCACCGTGGACGCGCGGCACGATCAGGACCTCGGCCTTGGTGGCGCCGGCGGTCGACCGGATGCCGGGGAAGGACGCCTGGCTCGGCGTGTTGGCCTGGGCGGACTCCACCGCGGCCCGCGTCTCGGTGTCGGTGAGGTCGAGCGGGACGACCATGCCCGGCAGCACGACGTCGTCATCGAGCGGGAGCACGGGCAGGAGGCGGGTGTCGGACATGTGCACTCCTCGGGTAGTTGAGTCTGCCTAGCTCAACTCTCCGATAGGCGTGTTTGTTTCCGATGGTGCGTTCGCCCACAGCGATCAGGGAAAGCGCAGGTCAGCGCGCTGGCCGGCGGGCGACGGCGCACCACGCGAACGGCCGGGTCTCGAAATCCAGGACCGTCGGACGCTCGTCGGGACGCCAGTCCGGCAGCGACGTCATCCCCGGCGGCAGCAACGGCCAGCCGCCGAACCAGGGGAGCAGCTCGTCGGCCGAGCGCAGCCACGCGGGGTTCGACGTGTCGCGGTAGGCCTCGATGAACCGGTGCACCTCGGCCGCGCGGTCCGGCGGCGCGTCGTCGCGGCACGTGCCGTGCGTCAGCGCCAGCCAGCTGCCGGGCGCCAGCTTCGAGCGGTACTCGGCCATCAGCCCCGCCGGGTCGTCGGACGGGCCGACGAAGTGCATCACCGTGATCATCAGCAGGCACACCGGCCGCGACCAGTCGATCAGCGCCGTCGTCACGTCGTCGGCGAAGATCGCGGCGGGCCGGCGGATGTCCTTCTCCACCAGGCCCGCCCAGTCCGACGCGCCTTCCTTCTCCAGGATCAGCCGCGAATGCGCCGCCGCGACCGGCTCGTAGTCGACGTACACCACCGACGCCCGCTCACCGTCGGGCAGCAGGTCGCGGACGATCTCGTGCACGTTCCCCGCGGTCGGCACGCCGGAGCCGAGGTCGACGAACTGGCGGACACCGGCGTCCATCGCCGCCGTCACCACCCGGTTCATGAACGCGCGGTTCTGCCGCGAGATCGGCCGGATCAGCGGCCACACCTTCTCCACGCGGCGGCCGAACTCGCGGTCGACCGCCCAGTGGTGGTTCCCGCCGAGGTACCAGTCGTAGACGCGCGCCGCGGACGGCTTTTCGATGTCCACCCCGGCCGGGGCGATCGGCGCGCCTTCGCTCATGCGCCGGGCTTCTCCGCGATGCCGCACCACGCGTACGGGCGGGCTTCGGCTTCCAGCGCGTTCAGCTTCCGGTCGGGCCGCCAGTCCGGCAGGTGCACGATGCCCGGTTCGAGCAGTGGCCAGTCACCGAACAGCGGCAGGATCTCGTCGCGGTCGCGCAGCCACACCGGATTGCTCGTCTTCCGGTACTGCTCGACGAACCAGCGCAGCCCCGCCAGGGCCTCGCCGGTCCCGTCACCCTCGCTCATCTGCGAGATCGCCAGCCAGCTCCCGGGCGCGAGCTTGTCCCGGTACGCCTTGAGGATGCCTTCGGGGTCGTCGTCCGGCCCGACGAAGTGCAGCACCGCCATCATCATCAGGCAGACGGGCTGCGAAAAGTCGATGAGCCGCTTCGTCTCTTCGGCGCGCAGCACGGCCTTCGCGTCCCGCATGTCGGCCTGGACGATGCCGGCCCAGTCCGTCGCCGCCTCCTCTTCGAGGATCAGCGTCGCGTGGGCGACGGCGACCGGCTCGTAGTCGACGTAGACGACGGTCGCGTCGTGGTCGTCGGGCAGCTCCGCCTCGACGACCTCGTGCACGTTCCCGGCCGTCGGGACGCCGGAGCCGAGGTCGACGAACTGCCGGATCCCGGCCCGCAGCGCCGCCCGCACCGCGCGGTTCATGAACTCGCGGTTCTGCTTCGACCCGGGGCGCACCAGCGGCCACTGCTGTTCCATGCGCCGCCCGAACTCGCGGTCCACCGCCCAGTTCTGGGTGCCGCCCAGGTACCAGTCGTAGATCCGGGCCGCCGACGGCTTCTCGGTGTCGACGCCCTCCGGCGCTCTGGGTGCGGAATCCCGCTGCTCGGTCACTGTGCTCCCCATCCCCTCACGGCTCGGGACCAGCCTATAAGGGCGGAGCGCACCCGGTAATCCGCCAGTGGCTCACCGAACGGCTGGGCGACGCTGCCAGTACGTCCACAGCGGGCGGTACCCCTGCGCGTACCAGAACGGCGTCGACAGCGGGTTCGCCGCGGCGTGGTGCAGGAGGACGACGTCGGCGCCCTCCTCGTCGAGGACGTGGTGGGCGTGGATGGCCAGCGCGGTGCCGACACCGGACGACCGCGCCTCCTTGGCGACGGCCAGCGACGACAGGTAGCCGACGCGGCCCGCCGAGACGCGGTCGCTGATCCACCCGGTCTCGCCCGGGTGCTGGACGTTCACCATGCCGAGCGGACGGCCGTACAGCTCGGCGATCCACAGCGGCGGCTCCGGGCGGTCCAGCTGTTCGGCCAGGTCCTTGGCCATGATGTCCTCGACACCCTTGCGCAGGTTGACCGTGCCGTACTGCGCGTCGAAGGAGTGCAGCTCGAGACCCAGCGAGACGACGGTTTCGAGGTCGCCGGGCGCGGCGCGGCGGATCTTGACACCGGGGGTGCCGCGCGGGCCGGCCGGGACCATCCGGTCGGCCGGGCGGACGGCGATCACGCGCAGCGGCGCGAAGCCGTGGTGCAGCATTTCGCGCGTGCCGGCGGCATCCCGGCTCGCGCGGGGGACGATCGCCGCGGTCTCGGTGTCGCCGCGCTCGGCGACCGCGCGCAGATGTTCATCCCATCGGGTGAGGAGGGCGTCGAGGGCGCCCGCCGGCTGCGGGCCGGCCAGCTGGAGGTCCAGCCGGTGCTCGGTGAGCGCGCGCCACGGCGCGTTCGGGGCGTCCTGGTCGACCTGGATGCGCGAGGCGAGGCCGGACGCGGCCGAGTCGGCCGTCGCCACCTCCAGCACCACGGCACTTTCGGCCGCTTCGAAGGGAGAGGAACCGGGGAGCAGGGGATCCACCGCCGCGAGCCGCGCCGCGTGGTCGGTGGCAATCACGTCGCTGTGCATGGGCACATTCAATCGCTACCCGGACTGTCGTGCGCATGGAACCGCCATCGGTTCTTCCCCCCGATGTTTCACCCCTTGGTCCACGCAGGTCAGCGCCGTCGGGGCATTGTTAACCCTGGGGTGATCTCCTACTGTCTCGAAAGGGACACGGGTACGCCCTCCGGGGTACGGTATGGCCCTTGTCCACACCCGAAGTCACGGATCACCACCGGTGGACAAGCTGGGAGGGAAGGTCGGATGCCGGACACCAACGCCCACGGCGACGCCGTCGCACAGGCGCAGCCCGGGCCGGGAGCCGCTTCCGGGGCACCACCGCAACCCGCCGTCTCCGCCGAAGCCCGCACCGACGAACGCCGGTTCCGCGCCTACACCTTCGCCGTCCTGAGCCTGGGGCTCGTCGCCGCCTTCGCGGTCGGCTCGTGGCTGCCGTTCCACTGGGACAGCAAGCTGCTGTGGATCGGCCCGGTGCTCGCGGTCGCCTTCCTGCTCGCCGAACAGCTCGGCATCAACGTCGACGTCCGCAGCGGCATCTCGTGGACCATCTCCTTCACCGAGATCCCGCTCGTCATCGGGTTCTTCGTCGCGCCGTTCGAGGTTGTGCTGGCCGCGCACCTGGTCGCCGGCATCGGCACGCTGCTCGCGCGGAAGGTCGCCGGCCGCGTCCTCTACAACGCGGGTGCGTTCCTGCTCGAGATCACCGGCGCCTTCGCGGTCGCCGGGCTGGTGAAGGTCGCCGTCGGCGCCGGAGCGGGCAGCGAGATCCCCTGGGTCGCCGCGCTCGCCGGCACGCTGACCGCGCCGCTCGTCAGCACCCTGCTCGCGCTGGCCGCGGTGCGCGTGCTGCGGCGCCGCATGCGGGTCAGCACCGCCGTCCGGCTCACCGCGCGGATCCTGGTCGTCGGCTTCGTCAACGCCTCGGTCGGCCTGTCCGGTTACCTCGTCATCTCCAACACGCCCAAGGCGTGGCCGCTGGTGCTCGCCGTGTTCCTCGGCCTCACCGCGCTGTACTGGGCCTACTCCGACCTGCTGCGCGAGCAGCGGGACATGGAGGCGCTGTCGGACGTCAGCCTGATGGTGGCCCGCTCCGGCCAGCAGGCCGCGGCACGCCCGGCCAGCCGCGCGGACGAGCTCGTCGGCGGGGTCGACGTCCGCGAGTGGGCGACGATCGCCGAGCGCATCAAGGACCAGCTCGCCGCCGGCCGGGTCGTCCTGCGGCTGCGGCTCGAACCGACGGACACCATGCGCGTCGTCGTCGCGGGGGACGACCTCCCGGTCGCCGACCCCGCCGCCGACGACCCGCTGCTGCGGCTGCCCGGCGCGCACGTCCGGCACTTCCGGATCACCGAAGCCAACCCGGACGTCCGCGCGGCGCTGCTCGACCGCGGCGCCCAGGAAGCGCTCGTCGTCCCGCTGCGCAGCGCGAACAAGCTGCTCGGCGTCGTCGAGGCGCACGACCGGCTGTCCCGCTGGCGCGGCTTCGGCAAGTACGACGTCCAGCTGCTCGGCACGATGGCCAGCCACCTCGCGACGTCGCTGGACAACCGGCGGCTGCTCGCGACGCTGCGCCACGACGCCTACCACGACCCGCTCACCGGCGACCTCAACCGGCAGGGCTTCCGGCAGGTGGCGAAGGAGCCGTTGCGGGACTTCGCCAACGTCGTCGTGCTGCGGATCGACCTCGACGTCTTCTCCACGGTCAGCGACGCGCTGGGGTACGCCTGGGCCGACCGGATGGTCATCGCCGCCGGCCGCCGCATCCGTGACGCGCTCGGCCCCGACGTCCCGCTCGGCCGGCTGGAAGGCGCGTCCTTCGCGGCGCTGCTCGTCGGCTGCCCGCCGGAGGAGGCCCACCGCGCGGCGGAACGGCTGCGCGAAGAGCTTTCCGCGCCGTACCCGGTGGACCGGCTTTCGGTCGAGGCGAACGCGATGATCGGCTACGCGACGACGACCCCCGAAGAGGCCGGCGACCCGGTCGACATCGAAGGCCTGCTGCAGCGCGCGGACGTGGCTGTTCGCGCCACCAAGGGCGGCGAAGAGGTCCGCGGTTACGTGCCGAGCATGGGCCAGATCTTCCTGCGGCGCTTCCAGATGGTCACGCAGTTCCGGCAGTCCCTGGAGGACGGCCAGGTCAGCGTCCACTACCAGCCCAAGATCACCCTGCCGAACCGTCAGGTCCAGGGGGTCGAGGCGTTGGTGCGCTGGGTGCACCCGGAGTTCGGCCGGCTCGGCCCGGACGAGTTCGTCCCGGCCATCGAGGCGGCCGGCCTGATCGGCGTGCTGACGTCGTTCGTGCTCGGCGAGGCCCTGAAGCGCTGCCGCAAGTGGCTCGACGAGGGCCTGCGGATCTCGGTCGCGGTCAACCTGTCGGTGCGGAACCTGGCCGACGAGGACTTCCCGAACAAGGTCGCCCGCGAGCTGGAGCGGGTCGGCATCCCGCCCGAGCTGCTGACGTTCGAGCTGACCGAGTCCGGGGTGATGTCCGACCCGCAGAAGGCGCTGCCGATCCTGCGCGAGCTGCACTCGCTGGGCATCACGCTCGCGGTGGACGACTTCGGCACCGGTTACTCGTCGCTGGCCTACCTGCGGCAGCTGCCGGTCGACCAGGTCAAGATCGACAAGAGCTTCGTCCTCGGCATGGGCACCGACCTCGGCGACCTCGCCGTGGTCCGGTCGATCGTCGAGCTCGGGCACTCGCTCGGGCTGACGGTGGTCGCGGAAGGTGTCGAAGAGGACGTCGCGCGCGACCAGCTCGAGGCGATGGGTTGTGACGTCGCGCAGGGCTACCTGATCTCGCGGCCGCTGCCGGAGGACCGCCTGGAGGCGTGGCTGCAGGCCCGCACCGCGCGCTCGCCGGGGCGGCACTCGGAGACCGTGCTGACCCTGCTGACCTGAGGTTTTGCTCTTTCGCGACCCCGGTTGCACGGCCGGGTGACGGGCCTTGGTAATCTTTCCAAGTCCTCGCGAGAGGCCAGGCCCCTTTAGCTCAGTCGGCAGAGCGTCTCCATGGTAAGGAGAAGGTCTACGGTTCGATTCCGTAAAGGGGCTCACGACCTCAGCCGCGTCACGCCTGCGTGTCGCGGCTTGGGTCATGTAAGGGCGGTGTAGCTCAGTTGGCAGAGCAAGCGGCTCATAATCGCTGTGTCGCCGGTTCAAGTCCGGCCACCGCTACGCGGTAACGACTGGGGCTGGCCCCCGGGACCTGAGAGAGAAGGAAACGCTGTGGCTGCCACCGACGTGCGACCCAAGATCACGCTGGCGTGCGAAGAGTGCAAGCACCGCAACTACATCACCAAGAAGAACCGGCGCAACAACCCGGATCGCCTGGAGATGAAGAAGTTCTGCCCGAACTGCGGTACGCACCGGACGCACAAGGAAACCCGCTGACGTAGCGCGTTCACCAGCTTTCGAGAAGCCGCCCTGGACCACCAGGGCGGCTTCTTGCTGTCGGCAGCCCGGTAGCCTCTCGGGGTGCCCTTGGACGAGTCGTTCACCGGACGGGTTTACCCGCCGCAGACCAGCTACGAAGTGAGCCGGGAGAAGATCCGGGAGTTCGCCGACGCGATCGGTGACCAGAACCCGGTCTACCGGGACGTCGACGCGGCGAAAGCCGCCGGCCACCCGGACGTCATCGCGCCCCCGACGTTCCTCACGATCATCAACCTCGCCTCGATCAACGCGATCGTCACCGATCCCGAGCTCGGCCTCGACTACTCGCGGATGGTGCACGGCGACCAGCAGTTCAGCTACACGCGCCCGGCGCACGCCGGCGACGTGCTGCTGCTGACCACGCACATCGACCGGATCATGGCCCGGGCCGGCAACGACTTCATCAACCTGCGCGCCGAGATCACCGACGTCGACGGCGGGCACATCGCCACCACGCGCGCGCAGCTCGTGGTGCGGGGGGAGGACGCGTGAACGCCGGAGACGAACTGGCCGCCCTCGAGGTCCGGATCACCCGCGACCAGCTGGTGCGCTACGCCGGGGCCGCGCTCGACTTCAACCCGATCCACTGGAACGAGGCGTTCGCGAAGGACGTCGGCCTGCCCGACGTCATCGCGCACGGCATGCTCACGATGGCCGTGGCCGGGCGTGTGGTCACCGACTGGCTCGGCGACCCGGGCCGGCTGGTCGACTTCAGCGCCCGCTTCACCCGCCCGGTCGTCGTGCCGAACACGCCCGAAGGCGCGGTTGTGGAGATCACCGGCAAGGTCGGCGAGGTCAAGGACGACGGCACCGCCCGCATCGACCTCGTGGTGAAGTTCGACGGGAAGACGGTGCTCGGCAAGCCGCAGGCGATCGTCCGGGTCTGAGGCAACCGGCTAGGGCAGCTTCAGCAGGGCCAGGACGGCGTCGGCCATGCCCTGCTCGCCGCGGGCGTTGGGGTGCAGCGGCGCGGCGGGCGAGGCGGGCAGCACACCCTCCACCCAGCGCGTGCCGGCCGCGGAGCAGACGTCGTGGCCCTTGCCGGGGGTGGCCGTGTCGGCGTACCCCGCGCGGTGGCCGTCGGCCTGGTCCTCGAGCATCTTGTTCAGCTTGCCGAGCGCCTCGCGGAAGTAGGCGACGTCGCCGGCGCCGACGGGCAGCGAGGGCCAGCAGCCGTCGCCGTCGGGCAGCACGGTCGGGTAGCCGACCACGACCACCTTCGCCTGCGGCGCCTTCGTGTGGATCCGGTCGAGGATCGCGCCGACCTTCGGCGCGGCGGCGTCGATCCGCTCGGCGAGCTGGTCGCGCCCGCCGGCGGTCAGCCGGTCCTTGCACGGCGACCCCGACGAATTCGTCGTCGCGCAGGACGACGCCAGCTGGAGGAAGCCGACGTCGTTGCCGCCGATGCCGAGCGTCACCAGCGTGGTCTTCGTGGTCACGGCGTCGAGCTGCGGCGGGTTGGTGCCGTTGGACGTCTTCTGCGCGGCGGTCAGGCTCGCGGTTGTCGCACCGCTGCAGCTGACGTCGGCGAACGTCGCCGGCTTCAGCTTCGCGGAGACGAGGTGGGGGTAGTTGTCGTCGGAGCGTTCGCAGCCGGCCGGGGTCCCGGCCTGCCGCCCGGTGCGCGGCGACGAGGTGTACGAATCGCCGAGGGCGACGTAGCGCCCGGTGCCGCCGCCGGTGTCCGCGCCGTCCGGTGGCGCCGACGACGAGCCGTGCTGCCACTTGTAGTACCCGAAGCCCAGCAGTCCGAGCACGAGCAAGACGACCAGGCAGCCGCCGCCACCGCTCTTTTTCGCCACTCCTTCGTTTCTACCGGGCTTGGAACCCCGCCGACCTAGTCAATCCGGGTGACGCGCTGCGCGAGCAGGTCGTTCACCAGGCCCGCGCCCGTCTCCGGGTCGTCCACGCTGACCAGCACGGTCCGCCCGCTCTCGAGCGCCAGCACGATGGCCGGGCCGCCGCGCACCTTGTACGCCGTCGTGCCGGTCACCGGGTTGAAGCGGAGGCCGAGCCCGGTGTCGCCGAACGTCGACAGCTCGCGCGTGGTGGCTTCGCGGATGCTGCCGAGCCCGATGTGCCGCCACGGGAAACCGAGGAGGCCGAAGCGGATCGTCACGCCCTGGGCGTCCACGGTCGCCTTCAGCCGGTACGTCACCACCGTGACGAACGTGCCGACCAGCGCGATCCAGATCGCCATCGGCCAGGAAAGCCCGGCGGGCAGCAAGGCGATCGCGACCGGGATCAGCCCCAGCGCCCACAGCATCGCCGGGTTCACCGCCCGGCCCGACCAGTACGCGCGCTGCCCCGGCCGGAGCCCGACGCTCGGGAGGTCGGGGCCGGCTTCGAGGACCGGGGCCGGCAGGCCGCCCACGAACGCCGCCACGACCCCGAGCGCGGCCGTGCCCAGCAGGAACAGCACCACGACGGAACCGCTGCGTGCCGCGTGCCAGTCCGGCACGTCCAGGTTGGGCACGAGCACCGAAAGCAGGGTGGCCGGCGCCAGCGCGGCGAACCCGGCGCCGACCCCGGCGGTCACGCGCGGCACCGGCCGCCCGCGGCGCAGGGCGGCCACGGCCGTCACGGCCAGGAGCGCGGTCGCGACTGCGCCGAGCGCCAGGCACACGACGACGAACAGGCCGAGCGGCGTCGAGCTGTTCGGCCCGCCGTTCCAGTGGGTCGCAACGGGGTCGGGCAGCCGGTCGGCCCAGGCACTCGCGAGGACGCCGGCGACGGCCAGCGCGGCGCCCGGCAGCACGGCGGTCGCGGTCAGGACCCGGATCAGCTTGGTCATGTGTACTTCTCCTTGATCACCCCGGTGAGCTCTTCCAGGCCGACACCCGCGCGCTTCGCCTCGTCGACCAGGCCCACGACCAGCTCGGCGAGCCGGGCCCGGGACGGCGCGTCCCCGAGCACCACGGCGCCACGCCGTCGCCGCAGGTCGATGAGGCCTTCGTCGCGCAGCACGGCGTACGCGCGCAGGACGGTGTGGACGTTGATCTCGAGCGACGCGGCCAGCTCCCGGGCCGGCGGCAGCTGTTCCCCGCGTGCCGGGCTGCCCGCCGCGAGCGCGCGGCGGATGGACGCCGCCACCTGCTCGAAGAGCGGGGTGGCCGACCCGGGGTCGATCCGCACCAACATAGTTCTAACTGTACTAGAACTAACCAGCTTTGGGCGAGGGAACCTGAACAAGCTCGTCGACAAGGGCCTACGAGGACAAGTCCATCAACGAGCTCCTCGACGGCTGATCGCTTCCCAGGGGCCGCTGCCGCGGTCCTCGGGGTGTCAGACCAGTGTCGCGGCCAGCTCCAGGGCGTGGTCGACGTCCTTCGCGACGTAGTGGAGGTCGACCAGCACCTCGGTGACGCCTTCCTCGCGGGCGACGTCCAGGCAGGCCGGGACGTCCTGGACCGTGTTCACGCCGGTGCCCTCGCGCGGGTTGATCCGCAGCACGCGGCGCAGGGCACCGGGGTCGCGCCCGGCCTTCTCGGCCGCTTGGAGCGCGACCGACCAGAGGCCGTTCAGGTACTGCTTCGGCATCCAGCCGGCCAGCCAGCCGTCGGCCCGGCGCCCCACGCGCGCCAGCGCCGGCGGTGAGAATCCGCCGAGCAGCACCGGCGGCCGCGGCTCCTGCGCCGGGCGCAGGCCGACCGTCGACGGCGCGATCCGCCACTGCGGGCCGTCGTGCGCCACCGGGTCGCCGGTCCAGATCGCTTCGAGGGCGTCGAGCACGTCTTCGAGCCGCTTGCCGCGGCCCTCCCACGGCACCCCGGTCGCGAGGTACTCCTCGCGCAGCCAGCCGAGGCCGAAGCCGACGTCCAGCCGGCCGGAGCTGGCGAGGTCGAGCGAGGTCAGGGCCCGGGCGAGCAGCACCGGGGAATAGACGGGCCCGGTCAGCGCGCTCATCCCGAGGCGGACCGTGCGGGTCACGGCGGCGGCCGTCGCCAGGGTCGTGAAGGGATCCGCGAAGGTCTCGAACTCCTCCGGGTACGGGTGCTCCGGCGTCCCGCCGCCCGGGTAGAGGTCGGACGGCTCGAGCGGGGTCAGGATCCGGTCGCCGACCCACAGCGACCCGAAGCCGAGGTCCTCCGCGGCGGTCGCGAAGCGCGCGACGGCGGCGGGGTCCGCGAGCGCACCGTACTGGGGCAGCGCGAGCCCGAGCCGCGTTCCGCTCACCGGTGAGCGGGACTCCGGGTTGCTCGTCATGGCGGACATCCTGGCATGATCAGGTGGTCGGCGGGGAGTTTTCCGCAGGCCGGCCGGGGTTCGGCGGTCGATCGGGGGGCGCGGTTGCGGGCTCCCGCGAGGCTTGCCGTAGACTTCGGGACTTGGAAAGCACTACGGTCATCCCCGCCTGGATGGTGGGGATGCTGGAAGGCGTCCACGGGGCCCCGAGTGATCGGGACTCCACAGGGGTGTAGCTCAATTGGCAGAGCAGCGGTCTCCAAAACCGCAGGTTGCAGGTTCAAGTCCTGTCACCCCTGCGTAACGGAACTGGTGGAGCGAAGGAGTGGTCGTGAGCGACAGCGACGCCAGCGGCGGCGAGCAGGAGCAGGACGGCACCGGGCAGAAGCCCGAGAGCCAGTCCCGTCCCGTCACAGCTGCTGCCCGGCGTGAGCGCCGCGCGACCGCTCGTCCGGCGGGGAAGTCCGCGGCACGTGCGGACGACAAGAGCCGGCCGACCGGGAAGTCGGGGGAGAAGTCCGCCCCCGACGCGAAGGGCGCTCCGACCCGGAAGCGGGACCAGAAGCCGAAGAAGGCCTCCGTGTTCGCGCGGCTGGTGCGCTTCATCCGCGAGGTCTGGGCGGAGCTGCGCAAGGTCATCTGGCCCAACCGCAAGCAGATGGTCACCTACACCGCGGTCGTGCTGGTCTTCGTGGTGTTCATGGTGGCCCTGGTGAGTGGTCTGGATCTCCTGTTCAAGTGGGGCATCGGCCACGTTTTCGGCTGACGCGCCTCGGCGCGCGCCGATGGGGCTCAGGTCCCGGCCTGACCCCGGCAATGATCAACTGAGAGGACGGAACGTGACCTCCGACAACGGCACATCAGCCGGTCACGACCTGACCGAGCTTTCCGACGAGCAGGTGCACGCGGCACTCGGTGACGAGGAATCCGCGCACCTCGAGCCCGTCGAGGTGTCCGACGAGGTCGACGAAGCCGCTTCCGCTGACGACGAGAGCACCGAGGACGCCGCTGCCGGCGAAGCCGAGGCCGAGCCCGCCGCGGCGGACGACGACCCGGTCGCCACGCTGCGCGCCGAGCTGATGGCCGCGCCCGGCGAGTGGTACGTCGTGCACTCCTACGCCGGGTACGAGAACAAGGTGAAGACCAACCTCGAGACCCGGACGACAACCCTGGACGTCGAGGACTACATCTTCCAGATCGAGGTCCCGACCGAAGAGGTCACCGAGATCAAGAACGGCCAGCGCAAGCAGGTGCAGCGCAAGGTGCTGCCCGGCTACATCCTGGTCCGGATGGACCTGAACGACGCCTCGTGGAGCGCGGTGCGCAACACGCCGGGTGTCACCGGGTTCGTCGGCGCCACTTCGCGGCCGTCGCCGCTGACCGTGGACGAGGTGCTGAAGTTCCTCGCCCCGAAGGTCGAGAGCGAAGCCCCGGCGAAGGCCGGCAAGGGCGAGTCCGGCACGACCGCGGCCCCGCTCGGTGGCCCGGCCGTCGAGGTCGACTTCGAGATCGGCGAGTCGGTCACCGTCATGGACGGCCCGTTCGCGACGCTGCCGGCGACGATCTCCGAGGTCAACGTCGACGGGCAGAAGCTGAAGGTCCTGGTGTCGATCTTCGGCCGGGAGACCCCGGTCGAGCTGTCGTTCACGCAGGTCTCCAAGATCTGACGGCTGCAGCGCGGCCGCAGTCCCCACGTCCACGGCAGGTACGCGGGGAACGTAGTACAGGACAGGAAAAGAAATGCCACCCAAGAAGAAGAAGCTTGCGGCGATCATCAAGCTGCAGATCAAGGCGGGTGCGGCCAACCCCGCGCCGCCGGTCGGGCCGGCCCTGGGCCAGCACGGCGTCAACATCATGGAGTTCTGCAAGGCCTACAACGCCGCGACCGAGTCGCAGCGCGGGGACGTCGTCCCGGTCGAGATCTCCGTGTACGAAGACCGGTCGTTCGACTTCAAGCTGAAGACGCCGCCGGCCGCCAAGCTGCTGCTGAAGGCCGCGGGCGTGGAGAAGGGCTCCGGCGAGCCGCACAAGACCAAGGTCGCCAAGGTCACCTGGGACCAGGTCCGCGAGATCGCCAAGACCAAGGAGACCGACCTCAACGCGCACGACATCGACCAGGCGGCGAAGATCATCGCCGGCACCGCCCGCTCCATGGGCATCACGGTCGTCGACGCCTGACGTCTGCAGCACCAGAAGTACGTGGGAGAGCCGGGTGCGGCTCGTCACCACACTGATCCACAATCACTAAGGACAGAAGCATGACCAAGCACAGCAAGGCATACCGCCAGGCTGCGGAGCTGATCGACAAGGCGCGGTTCTACGCGCCGCTCGAGGCTGCGAAGCTGGCGAAGGAAACCTCCAAGACCAAGATGGACGCGACCGTCGAGGTCGCGATGCGTCTCGGTGTGGACCCGCGCAAGGCCGACCAGATGGTCCGCGGCACCGTGAACCTGCCGCACGGCACCGGTAAGACCGCCCGCGTCATCGTCTTCGCCGTCGGCGACAAGGCCGCCGAGGCCGAAGCCGCCGGCGCGGACGCGGTCGGCACCGACGAGCTGATCGAGCGCATCCAGGGTGGCTGGCTCGACTTCGACGCCGCGATCGCGACGCCGGACCAGATGGCCAAGGTGGGCCGCATCGCCCGCATCCTCGGCCCGCGTGGCCTGATGCCGAACCCGAAGACCGGCACCGTGACCCCCGCGGTCACGAAGGCGATCCAGGACATCAAGGGCGGTAAGATCAACTTCCGCGTCGACAAGCAGGCCAACCTGCACCTGGTGATCGGCAAGGCTTCCTTCGACACGGAGAAGCTGGTCGAGAACTACGCGGCGGCGCTGGACGAGATCCTCCGCGCCAAGCCGTCGTCGGCGAAGGGCCGCTACCTGAAGAAGGTCACCTTCACCACCACGATGGGCCCGGGCATCCCGGTCGACCCGCTGCGGACCCGCAACCTCCTTTCCGAGGACGCCGGCGTCTGAGTCGGACATCACCAGAAAGGGCGTCCCCGCTTGCTGCGGGGGCGCCCTTTCTTCGTGTCTTATTGACGGCATGCCGACTTTCGCGTCGTTCGACGGGCTCCGGTTGAACTACACCGTGTGGGAGGGCGACGGCGCCCACCGCCCGGTGCTGCTGCAGCACGGCTTCGCAGCCGACACGAACGCGAACTGGATCTCCACCGGCGTCGTCGCAGCTCTGCGCGCCGCGGGTTTCACAGTCATCTCCCTGGACGCACGCGGCCACGGCCGTTCCGAGAAGCCGCACGACGAGTCCCGCTACACCGAAGACAGCATGGCCCGCGACATCTCGGCCCTCCTCGACGAGCTGCACCTCGACGAGGTCTCCCTGGTCGGCTACTCGATGGGCGCGATCATCGCCCTGGCGGCCACGGCCGCGGACAAGCGCATCCGCTGCCTGGCCACCGGCGGGGTGGGTTCGGGCATCGTCGACTTCGGCGGGGTGGATCTCCGGGTGGTGAAGCCGGCGGATATCGCTTCGGCGCTGCTGGCTGAGGACCCGTCGACAGTTCCGGCGTCGGGTGTCCCGTTCCGCCTGCTGGCGGACGCGGTGGGCGGCGATCGCCAGGCTCTGGCTGCGGTGGCGTTGGCTTCGCGGGAGGGTCACTTGGACCTGGCCTCGATCGGCGTGCCGACTCTGGTCTTGGCCGGGGATCAGGACTTGCTGGCGGCGGAGCCGGAGAGGCTGGCCGCGGCCATCGCGGGGGCGCGTTTGGTGCGGATCCCGGGTGACCACATGACTGCGGTGATGTCGCCGGCGTTCTCGGAAGCGCTGGTGGCTTTCCTGTCGGCCCCGCACCCCCGCTAACGGCGTAGGCCGCCAGCTGAGTGCGGTTGCTCAGCCGGTCGAGGTCGAGGTGGGTGCTTCGCCGGCGCTTGCAGAAATTCAGCTCGTCGGCGTTGTCGTGGGGATTCCGCTGCACTTCGCCGGGCCGATGGCGTGGCCGGTGATGAGCCACTGGCCCTTCTCGACCTTCGAGACCGTGAAGACGCCCAGTGCCGGGCCGCCGCTCACCGCGTAGTTGCACGAATCGATCGTCACGGTGTCGCCGGGCAGGGGCTCCGAAATGCTCGACGGCAGGGATTCGGCGTAGTCGTTCTTGTTCGTCACCTGGGTGGTGAGGAACTCGATGGCCTTCTTGCAGTCGGTCTGGGCGACGTTCTGGCGGAACGTCTGCGCGATGTCCTGCGCGAACTGGGTTTGGACGTCGCGCTGCCCCTCGTTCTGGAACCGGCCGCACGCGTCGTCGACCCGGCCCTGGGCGACGTTGTGGTACACGAACCGCACTGCCTCGTACGGGTTCGTCGAGAACACGTGGTTCGTGTGGTACTTGCCGCCGCCCTCTTGGGCCAGCTGGGCCGACGTCTTCCCGGCGTCGTTGGGGAAGAAGTGGTTGTACAGCCACGTTCCCGCCAGGCCCAGGATCACGATCGCCAGCACCCAGGCGATGACCTTCTTGCCCAGCCACTTCACCCACCGCGGCGGGCCGCTCCGGCCGCCCCCGCGATCGTTGGGGACCAGCTGGTAGCCCGGAGGGATGACCGGCGGCTGGCTCGCGCCGGAGTTCTGCGTGGCCGGCTGCGAAGGCGGGGCCTGGACCATTCCGGCGTCCGGTGGGGGCGCCGGCTGGTTGCCCTGCTGGGCCTGGGTGAACCTTAGGTAGTCCTGGAACTGCTGGAACTGCTTGAACTGCTCCAGCTGGGCCGGGTCCATCGGAGGCTGAGCCGGCTGTCCGGCGGGCGTCGAAGGGCCCGCCGGTTCGATTTCCGAGCCCGGCTTTCCGTCATCGCGCTGCTCCGCCACGTGACCATGATGCCTGCCGACGCCCGTGAGGGAACCCCCAGCCGCCCTAAACGCAGGTCAGCGCAACCCCCTTGTGAACTTCTGTAAACCGGCCGGGTATAGTTACAGACGGTTCTACCGAAGACCGCTGGTTATCCGAGTGCCCCCACGGACACGAGGAACGAAGGCCCCGCATCGCCGGGCGGCCCGCGCAGGAGGAACGAGGCCCGGCACTTCGTGTGTCGTACTACGCCCCGCGCCTGTCTGCGCGAGGGCGTTTTGTCGTTTCGGGGGCTCTTCGGGCCAGTGGAAACACTAGCCAAGAGAGGAGGCGACCATGGCGAAGCCCGACAAGGTGGCGGCCGTCGCCGAGATCGCGGAGAGCTTCCGCAGCAGCTCGGCCACCGTCGTTACCCAGTACACCGGCCTCTCCGTGTCCCAGCTGTCCCAGCTGCGCCGCGCTCTCGGCACCAGTGCCAAGTACCGGGTCGCGAAGAACACCCTCGTCAAGCGGGCCGCCGAGGACGCCGGCATTGCCGGGCTCGACGACCTGTTCGTCGGCGCGACCGCCATCGCCTTCGTCGAGGGTGAAGCGGTCGACGCCGCCAAGGCGCTTCGCGACTTCGCGAAGGACAACAACGCGCTTGTGATCAAGGGCGGCTACATGGACGGCAAAGCGCTGTCCGTGGACGAGATCAACAAGATCGCCGATCTCGACAGCCGTGAGGTCCTGCTCGCCAAGGCGGCGGGCGCGTTCAAGGCGAAGCTGTCCCAGGCCGCCGCGCTGTTCCAGGCGCCGGCGTCCCAGGTCGCCCGCCTGGCTGCCGCGCTGGAGGAGAAGCAGCGCAACGCCGCCGGTACCGAAGCAGCCGAAGCACCCGCCGAGAGCTGATCCACCCCCCACCCCGAACGTTTTTTAGTTCGTTTTTCTGAGAGGAAGCCATCATGGCGAAGCTGAGCACCGCCGAGCTGATCGACGCCTTCAAGGAGCTCACCCTCCTCGAGCTGTCCGAGTTCGTGAAGGAGTTCGAGGACACCTTCGACGTCACCGCCGCCGCCCCGGCCGCCGTCGTGGCCGCCGCCCCGGGTGCCGCTGCCCCGGCCGCCGCCGAGGAGCAGGACGAGTTCGACGTCGTCCTCGAGGGCGCCGGCGACAAGAAGATCCAGGTCATCAAGGTCGTCCGTGAGGTCGTCTCGGGCCTGGGCCTGAAGGAGGCCAAGGAGCTGGTCGAGGCCGCTCCCAAGGCCCTCCTGGAGAAGGTCGACAAGGAGGCCGCCGAGGCCGCCAAGGAGAAGCTCGAGGCCGCGGGCGCCAAGATCACCATCAAGTGATCCCGGGCGCGTCAGCGCCTGCGCACCACCTCGTGAAGGGGCGGGCATCCACTCGGATGCCCGCCCCTTCCGCGTTTACGACTTCCTGAGCTGGGGGACCGCCCGAGCCCCTAGGAGCGGTGTCCGGATGTCCCCGGGGTCCCTAAATCGTGGTTCCGGGGTGCACGGATCTGCGTCGTTGCCCCGAATGGACTACCGTGCTGCGAGTTGCCGATCACGGCGGGGTGACGATGGAACCGGGGCTGGCCAGAAAAGAAAACTGGTGAGTAACCTGTTCGCACTCAGCTCGTTGCACCTGGTTGACGCGGGTTCTCAGGGCGCTGCGGCCCGCACCCGCCGACAGGGTGTGGCAGCGGGCGCAATGACGCGGAACAGCTCCTGGAGGTGCGATGGGTGCCGAGGTGGTCATCGAAGGTCTGACCAAGTCCTTCGGTAAGCAGGCCATCTGGCGGGACGTCACGTTGACGCTGCCCCCGGGCGAAGTGTCGGCGATGCTCGGTCCGTCCGGAACCGGCAAGTCGGTGTTCCTCAAGTCGATGATCGGGCTGCTCAAGCCCGACCGCGGCCGCTGCGTGATCAACGGGGTGGACATCGTCACCTGCTCCGAGCACAAGCTGTACGAGATCCGGAAGCTCTTCGGCGTCCTCTTCCAGGACGGCGCGCTGTTCGGCTCGATGAACCTCTACGACAACGTCGCGTTCCCGCTGCGGGAGCACACGAAGAAGTCGGAGACGGAGATCCGCCGGATCGTCCAGGAGAAGCTCGAGATGACCGGCCTCGCCGGCGCCGACAAGAAGCTCCCCGGCGAGATCTCCGGCGGTATGCGCAAGCGCGCCGGCCTCGCCCGCGCCCTGGTGCTGGACCCCGAGATCATCCTCGTCGACGAGCCGGACTCCGGCCTCGACCCGGTCCGCACCACCTACATCTCGCAGCTGTTCCTCGACGTCAACGCGCAGATCGACGCGACGTTCCTGATCGTCACGCACAACATCAACCTGGCTCGCACGGTGCCGGACAACCTGGGCATGCTCTTCCGCAAGGAACTGGTCATGTTCGGTCCGCGCGAGGTGCTGCTGACCAGCGAAGAGCCGGTCGTCAAGCAGTTCCTCAACGGCAAGATGCAGGGCCCGATCGGCATGTCCGAGGAGAAGGACAGCGCCCAGATGGCCGCCGAGCAGGCGATGTTCGACGCCGGGCACCACGCCGGTGGCGTCGAGGACGTCTCGGGGGTGCCGCCGCAGATGCAGACGACGCCGGGGGTGCCGCAGCGGATGGGCGCCGTCCGCCGCAAGGACCGCGTCATGGAGATCATGCACCGGCTGCCCGAGGCCGCCCAGCAGGGCATCATCGCCTCGTTGAGCCCCGAGGAGCAGCGCCATTACGGCGTGAGCCCGCGGCAGGTCGCCCAGGCCCAGCAGCAGCAGCAGCAACAGCAGCAGGTCCCGGCCGGCGCCCGGCAGGGTGACGGCGTGCCGAACCAGCACCACGGCCAGCTGCCCGCCGACCAGGTGGCGCGCATCCCGAACGGCGGCCAGCCGCCGAGACCCGGTGGCTCGCACCGGATGCCCCCGCCGCCGAACAACGGGCCAGGTGGCAGGTGAGCTCTCCCGCTTCACAGGCGAAGATCCCCGGGATCGGCATGCTCCGCGAAACCGGGAACCTGTTCGCCCTCGGCCTCGACATCGTTCGTGGCATCTTCCAGCGCCCGTTCCAGCTGCGGGAGTTCATCCAGCAGTCGTGGTTCATCGCGAGCGTGACCATCCTGCCGACGGCCCTCGTGGCCATCCCCTTCGGCGCGGTCATCTCGCTGCAGTTCGGCTCGCTCGCCCGGCAGCTGGGCGCGCAGTCCTACACCGGCGCGGGCTCCGTGCTCGCCACCGTGCAGCAGGCCAGCCCGCTGGTCACCGCGCTGCTGGTGGCGGGCGCGGGCGGCTCCGCCGTCTGCGCCGACATCGGCGCGCGCACCATCCGCGAAGAGATCGCCGCGATGGAGGTGCTCGGCGTCTCCGCGGTGCAGCGGCTGATCGTGCCGCGCACGCTCGCGATGATGCTGGTCGCGCTGCTGCTCAACGGCATGGTCAGCGTCATCGGTGTGCTGGGCGGCTACTTCTTCAACGTCGTGCTGCAGGGCGGGACGCCGGGTGCGTACCTGGCCAGCTTCTCCGCCCTCGCGCAGCTGCCCGACCTGTGGGTCGGTGAGCTCAAGGCGCTGATCTTCGGGTTCATCGCCGCCGTCGTCGCGTCCTACCGGGGGCTCAACCCCTCCGGCGGCCCGAAGGGTGTCGGGGACGCGGTGAACCAGTCGGTGGTCATCACGTTCCTCATGCTGTTCGTCGTGAACTTCGTGATCACCCTGATCTACCTGCAGATCGTGCCCGGAAAGCTGGACTAGCGCCATGACGTTCCTCCAGGGCGCGAAACGCGTCGCCAACCGACCCCTCCAGACACTGGACACCCTCGGTGACCAGATGTCGTTCTACGGCCGCGCGCTGCTGTGGACGCCGCGGACGCTGCGCCGCTACACCAAAGAGGTCCTCCGGCTGCTGGCCGAGGTGAGCTTCGGGTCCGGCTCGCTGGCGGTCATCGGCGGCACGGTCGGCGTGATGGTCGGCCTGACGCTGTTCACCGGTGTCCTCGTCGGCCTCCAGGGTTACTCGGCGCTGAACTCGATCGGGACGTCGGCCTTCACCGGCTTCCTGACGGCGTTCTTCAACACCCGCGAGATCGCGCCGCTGGTCGCCGGCCTCGCCCTGAGCGCCACGGTCGGCGCCGGGTTCACCGCGCAGCTGGGCGCGATGCGGATCTCCGAGGAGATCGACGCGCTGGAAGTCATGGGCGTGCCGAGCCTGCCGTACTTGGTGACCACCCGGATCATCGCCGGGTTCGTCGCGGTCATCCCGCTCTACATCATCGGCCTGCTGAGCTCGTACCTCGCGTCACGACTGGTCGTCATCTACATCTACAACCAGTCGGCCGGTACCTACGACCATTACTTCGACCTGTTCTTACCACCGCAGGACGTGCTCTATTCGTTCATCAAGGTGCTGATCTTCAGCGTCTTGATCATCCTGTCGCACTGCTACTTCGGCTACCGGGCGACCGGCGGCCCGGCCGGCGTCGGTGTTGCGGTCGGCAAGGCCGTGCGGCTGTCGATCGTCACGGTGTCGATCATGAACTTCTTCATCGGGTTCGCCATCTGGGGGACCGACGTCACGGTAAGGATCGCGGGATGAGGACGCTCCGACGCAGGCTGCTCGGCCTGCTGCTCATCGCCGTGATGGTCGGCGGGGTGGCGCTGTCCATCGCGCTCTACGACAAGGCGTTCACGCCCGTCGTCACGGTCAAGCTGCAGGCCGACAAGATCGGCAACCAGCTGATCAAGCAGTCCGACGTCAAGGTGCGCGGGCTGATCGTCGGCTCGGTCCAGGACATCGCGGCCACCAGCGACGGCGCGGAGCTCACGCTCGCGCTGAACCCGGAGTCGGCGATGCTGATCCCGGAGAACGTCTCGGCGCGGTTCCTGCCGAAGACGCTCTTCGGTGAGCGCTTCGTTTCGCTGGAGATCCCGCAGCAGCCGTCGGCCAAGACACTGGCCACCGGCGACGTCATCCCGCAGGACCGCACGTCGAGCGCGGTCGAGCTGGAGCAGGCGTTCTCCCACCTGATGCCGGTGCTGCAGGCGGTGCAGCCGCAGAAGCTGTCGGCGACGCTCACGGCGATTTCGACGGCGCTGTCCGGCCGCGGTGACCAGCTCGGCGACACGCTGACGCAGCTGGGCACCTACATCGGCGAGCTGAACCCCCACGAGCCGGAGCTGCAGCACAACCTGAAGGCGCTCGCGGAGTTCTCCGACCATCTGAAGGACGCCGCGCCGGACCTGGTGCAGAGCCTGGACAACCTGAGCACGACGACTCGCACGGTCGTCGACCAGCAGCAGAACCTCTCGAGCCTCTACGGCAGCCTCACCCAGGCTTCGGTGGACCTGCAGACGTTCCTGCAGAACAACAAGGACAACATCATCTCCCTCGTCGACACCGCCCGGCCGACGGCCGAGCTGCTGGCGAAGTACGCGCCGGAGTACCCCTGCGTGATCTCCCAGATGGCGAAGAACGTCCCGCTGATCGACCAGGCGCTGGGCAAGGGCACCGACAAGCCCGGCCTGCACGCGACGATCGAGATCATCGTGCCGCGCGCGCCCTACGAGGCGGGCAAGGAAGAGCCGCGGTTCGAGGACAAGCGCGGGCCGCGCTGCTACGACATGAAGGACCTGCCGAACCCGTTCCCGTCGGAGCCGCCGGACGGCGCGTTCCAGGACGGCACGAAGCACCAGACCGCGCCGAAGACCGTCGGTGAAGGCCTGAACCCGGCCAACTTCAAGGCCGACGCGGCGGGTGGCAACGGTTCCGGCGGCAACCTGGCCTACTCGACGGCGGAGCAGGGCTTCCTCGCCGACCTGCTGGGCCCGCAGCTGGGCATGAACGCCGCGGACGTCCCGGGCTGGAGCTCGCTGCTCGTCGGCCCGCTGTACCGGGGTGCGGAGGTGACGGTCAAGTGAGGGGCCTGCTCGCGCCGCTGATCAAGCTCGGCATCTTCGTGGTGGTCACCGTGCTGTTCACGACGATCCTCGGGATCAGCATCGCCAACATCAACACCACCAGCACCAACGCCTACAAGGCGCGCTTCACCGACGCGACCCTGCTACTGCCCAACGACGACGTCCGCATCGCCGGCGTCCGGGTCGGGCAGGTCAAGGACGTCAAGATCGTCGACAAGCGCCAGGCCGAGGTCGAGTTCGAGGTTGACGCCGGCCGGCAGCTGCCGGCCGGGGTGACCGCGCAGATCAAGTTTCGCAACCTGGTCGGCCAGCGCTACGTCTCGCTCGGCGAGGGTGACGACAGCTCCGGCAAGACGCTCGGCCCCGGCGGCACCATCCCGCTGGAGCGGACAACACCGGCGCTGGACCTGACGGAGCTGTTCAACGGCTTCAAGCCGCTGTTCACCGCGCTCAACCCGGACGACGTCAACAAGCTGTCCTACGAGGTCATCCAGGTCCTGCAGGGTGAGGGCGGCACCGTGGAGAGCCTGCTGTCGCACACCGCGTCGCTGGCCACCACGATCGCCGACAAGGACCAGGTGATCGGCCAGGTCATCGACAACCTCAACTCGGTGCTCGACACGGTCAACGCACACACCCCGCAGCTGAACGACCTGATCGTGAAGCTGCAGCAGCTGGTGTCCGGGCTGGCCGCGGACCGCAAGCCGATCGGCGACGCGATCGAGAGCCTGGGCAACCTGGCCGAGACGACGTCCGGGCTGCTGGGCGAGGTCCGCGAGCCGCTGAAGAACGACATCAGCGCCCTCGGGACCCTCACGAACCAGCTCAACAAGAACGAGCCGGAGCTGGAGCACTTCATCCAGTTCCTGCCGACCAAGGTGAGCACGCTGACCCGCACCGCGGACTACGGCTCCTGGTTCAACTTCTACGCCTGCGAGTTCTCCGGGAGCGTCAGCTTGCCCCCCTTGATCCCCGAAGTGCCGATCCCGCTGGTGCCTCTCAACCGCGAGAGGTGCAAGGGATGAAGTCCTTCCAGAAGCGCAACCCCGTCCCGATCGCGCTGGTCGGCATCGCCGTCCTGGCGCTGGGCTTCATCGCCGCGCTGAACTCCGAGGACCTGCCGGTGATCGGCGGCGGCACGACCTACACCGCCGAGTTCAGCGAGGCCTCCGGGCTGCAGCAGGACAACGACGTCCGGATCGCCGGGGTCAAGGTCGGCAAGGTCAGCGACATCGAGCTCGACGGCGCCTCGGTGAAGGTGTCGTTCAAGGTCAAGGACGCCTGGCTGGGCGACCGGACCAGTGCCGCGATCAAGATCAAGACGCTGCTGGGCCAGAAGTACCTGTCGCTGGACCCGCAGGGTGAGGGCGCGCTGAACCCCGGGTCCGCGATCCCGCGTGACCGGACGATGGCTCCCTACGACGTGCTCGACGCGTTCCGCGGGCTCTCGCAGACCGTGGACGACATCGACACCAAGCAGCTGGCGCAGAGCTTCGACACCATCTCGCAGACCTTCGCCAACACCCCGGAGGACGTGCGGGGCGCGCTGTCGGGCCTGTCGAAGCTGTCCGACACGATCGCCTCGCGCGACACCCAGCTGTCGAACCTGCTCGCCAACACCCGAGAGGTGTCGCAGACGCTGGTCGACCGCGACGCCGAGGTGCAGAAGCTGCTCAACGACGGCAACCAGCTGCTCGCCGAGCTGTCGAAGCGCGAAGACGCGATCACGTCGCTGCTGAACGGCTCCCGTGAGCTGGCGACGCAGCTGCAGGGCCTGATCGACGACAACGGCAAGCAGCTCGACCCGGTGCTCACCTCGCTCGACCAGCTGACGTCGATGCTGCAGCGCAACCAGGACTCGCTGGCCCAGGGCATCGCGAAGTTCGCGCCGTTCATCCGCGTCTTCACCAACACCATCGGCAACGGCCGCTGGTTCGACAACTACATCTGCGGCCTGCTGCTGCCGTCGTTCGGCCCGATCAACGAAGAGGGGTGCTACACGAAATGAGTGACACCCGCTTCGGAATGGCCCTGACCCGGGGCTTCACCATCGCGATCGTGCTCGCGCTCGTCGTGGCCGGCGGGATCTGGTGGACCCTCAAGGACGCCGGCCGCAACCACCTGACCGCGTACTTCGCCGGCGCCGTCGGCCTGTACGAGGGCAACAGCGTGCGGATGCTCGGCGTCGACATGGGCACGGTCACCAAGATCCAGCCCATGGGCAACCAGGTGAAGGTCGAGTTCGAGTACGACCGCAAGGTCGCCGTCCCGGCCGACGCCAAGGCGCTCATCGTGGCGCCGTCGCTGGTGTCGGACCGCTACGTCCAGCTCGCCCCGGCCTACACCGGCGGCCCGCGGATCTCCGACGGCGCGGTCATCGGCCTCGACCGCACCGAGGTGCCGCTGGAAGTCGACCAGCTGGCCGCCAGCCTGGCCCGGGTCAGCGAGACCCTCGGCCCGAACGGTGTCAACAAGGAAGGGTCGCTGTCGAACCTGCTGAACACCGCGGCGGCCAACGTCGACGGCAACGGCCAGGCCCTGCACGACACGATCACCAAGCTCGGCCAGGCCGCCGGCACCCTGTCCGGCAACAAGGACGACCTGTTCTCCACGGTCGAGAACCTCGGGAAGTTCTCGCAGACGCTGGCCGACTCCGACAAGCAGGTCCGCAGCTTCGAGGGCCAGCTCGCCGACGTCAGCGGCTTCCTGGCGTCCGAAAAGGACAACCTGGCCGCGACCGTGCAGCAGCTCGGCACCACGCTCACCGCGGTGCAGGCGTTCATCGACCAGAACCACGACCGGCTCAAGTCCAATGTGGACAAGCTGGCCGGGGTGACCAAGGTTCTCGTCGACCAGCGCAGCTCGCTCGCCGAGATCCTCGACGTCGCGCCGGTCGGCCTGAGCAACCTGGTCAACACCTACAACGGCTCGGCGGGCACGCTGGACGCCCGGCCGAACCTCAACGAGCTGACCCAGCCGCCGCTGGTGATGATCTGCCGGCTGCTCAAGCAGGCCGGCAACGGCATTCCGGACGTGCTCGGCAACGCCTGCGAAGGCATCGCCGGCGTGGTCGACGGGATCGTCCCGCTGCCGTCGCTGGCGCAGACGGTCCAGGCCCTGCAGGCGGGCCAGCTGCCGCCGCTGCCGCTGCCCATCGCCGGGCAGCTCTACGGAGGTGGCCAGTGAGGAAGCTCCTGAGCGTGGGGGCGCTCGTGACGGTGTCCGCGCTGACGCTGTCCGGCTGCGCCTTCAACGGCATCTACGACCTGCCGCTGCCGGGCGGCGCCGACCTCGGCGACCACCCGTACACGGTGAACGTCGAGTTCCGGGACGTGCTCGACCTGACCCCGCAGGCCGGGGTGAAGGTCAACGAGGTGCCGATCGGGCGGGTCGAGAACGTCGGCCTCACCAAGGACGGCTGGCACGCGCTGGTGACGCTGAAGGTCAACGGCGACGTCAAGCTGCCGGCCAACGCGCTGGCCAACGTGAAGCAGTCGAGCCTGCTCGGTGAGAAGTACGTCGAGCTGGCTTCGCCCGGCGACGACCAGGCCCAGGGCAAGCTCGCCGACAACGCGACCATCCCGCTGGCCCGCACGAACCGCAGCGTCGAGGTCGAAGAGCTGCTCGGCGCGCTGTCGCTGCTGCTCAACGGTGGTGGGGTCGACCAGCTCAACACCATCACCAAGGAGCTCAACAACGCCACGTCCGGCCGCGAGCCGGACATCAAGGCGCTGCTGGACAACGCGAACCAGCTGGTCACGAACCTCGACCAGCAGTCGCGCAACATCACCCGGGCGATCGACGGGCTGAACCGGCTGTCCTCGACGCTGAACGACCAGAAGGACAAGCTGGTCGGCGCGGTCGACAACCTCGGGCCGGGCCTCGGTGTGCTGGAGTCGCAGCGCGGCCAGCTCGTCACGATGCTCAACGCGCTGAACAACCTCTCCGGCGTCGCCACCGAGACGGTGAACGCGTCGCAGAAGGACCTCGTCGCCGACCTGAAGGCGCTGACGCCGACGTTGCAGAAGCTCGGCGAGGCGGGCAACGACCTGCCGAAGGCGCTGGAGATCCTGCTGACGTTCCCGTTCAGCGACCAGGCCGTCAACGACGTCAAGGGTGACTACTTCAACCTCTTCGCGAAGGTCGACCTCAACTTGAAGACGGTCGTCGAGAACCTCGGCAACAGCCGGCAGAACATCCTGTCCGGCCAGCTGCCGCTGGACGGGCTGACCGGCGGGGTCTCGGGCACGCCGGCCAACCAGCCGCCGCCGCTCCCGATCCCCGGGGAGAACGGGCAGTCCGGCCAGGCGAAGCCGGGGCTCGGCAATCTCTTCGGGCTGCTTTCGGGAGGTGCGGGCTGATGCTGGTGCGCAGGACGAGGATCCAGCTGGTCGCGTTCGCAGTCATTTCGATCGTCGCGATCGTGTACGCGCTGATCCGGTTCGCCGGGCTCGGCACCGTGTTCGGCAACAGCGGCTACACGGTGAAGCTCGAGCTCAACGAGTCGGGCGGCATCTTCACCAACGCCGAGGTCACCTACCGCGGCTTCAACATCGGCCGGGTGGGGGAGCTGCGGCTCACCAAGACCGGCCTGGAAGCCGACCTGAACATCGACCCGTCGGCGCCGCAGGTCCCGGCGGACCTCGACGCCGTGGTCGCCAACCGGTCCGCGGTCGGCGAGCAGTACGTCGACCTGCGGCCGAAGGCCGACAAGGGCCCGTTCCTGGCGGCGGGCTCGGTCATCCCGGCGACCAAGACGACCACCCCGGTCAGCACCGACCGGCTGATCGGCGACCTCGACTCGCTCGCCGCGTCCGTCCCGGTCGACTCGCTGCGCACGGTCGTCGACGAGTCCTACGACGCGTTCCGCGGCACCGGCGGCGACCTGCAGAAGCTGCTGGACACCGCGCGCAGCTTCACCACGACCGCGCAGGAGTACCTGCCGCAGACGATCCAGCTGCTCGACGCCGGCGGCCAGGTGCTGGACACGCAGAACGACCAGGCGGAGAACTTCGCCTCGTTCAGCAAGAGCCTCAACGAGCTCACCGGCACGCTGAAGAACTCCGACGGCGACCTGCGGAAGCTGATCGGCATCACGCCGCAGGTGGCGTCGCAGATCAGCCAGGTGCTCAAGGAGTCCGGGCCGGGCCTGGGCGCGCTGACGGCGAACCTGCTGACCACGGCCAACCTGACCGTGACCCGGCTCGACGGGATCGAGCAGGGGCTCGTGACGTATCCGGCGCTGGCCGGGGCCGCGAGCAGCGTCGCGCCGGGCGACGGCACCGCGCACCTCGGGCTGGTGCTCAACCTGTTCAACCCGCCCGCCTGCACCAAGGGCTACATCCCGTACTCGCAGTTCCGCACCGGCGCCGACACGTCGCCGAGGCCGGCGAAGGAAGACGCGTACTGTGCCGAACCGAAGGGCAGCCCCATCAACGTCCGCGGCGCGCAGAACGCGCCGTACGGCGGGGTGCCGGTGGCGCCGTCCGAAAGCGACGTCTCGGCCAACGCCAACCGGCCGGCGGAGGAGCTCGCCGAGGAGCGCAACACCCGGGGTGTGCCGGGCATCGTCGGCAGCCCCGGCGTCAGCCTGAACAGCCTGGGCTCGCTGCTCGGCCTCGCCTGACGTGGATTTGATGACCGTTACCTACCCTGGAGTGTTATGAGTTCGGACGAGCCGGCCGCCGTGGCGGTGGACGAGGCCGAGGAGCCGTCGCGGGTTCCGGAGACGCCCTCGAACGAGTCGTCCTCGCGGATCCTGGTGCTCGGCGCCGCCGCGCTGGCGCTGGCCGGGCTGATCGCCGCGGCGCTCTTCGGGATCCAGTGGTGGGCGGCCGCGGCCGACGACAACGCCGGCCTGGCCGCGTCGCGCGAAGCCGTCGTCAAGGCGGGCACCAACGCGCTGAAGGCCTACACCGAGGTCGACTACACGGACCTGGACGGCTTCTTCGCCCGGCAGAAGTCGGTGTCGGACGACAAGATGTCGCAGCAGATCGATCAGTCCGCGCCGACGTTCCGCAAGGCGCTCGCCGACGCCAAGACGAAGGTCACCACGGACGTCCAGGACATCGCCGTCGAGGAGCTGGACGACCACGAAGGCAAGGCCAGCTTCCTCGCCGCCATCGCCACGACCGTCACCCAGGGGGACAAGAGCAGCGCGAAGCCGCTGCGCCTCGAGGTGTCGATGACCCGCGTGGGCGAGGAGTGGAAGCTGTCCGGCATCGACAGCGTCCCGCTCGTCGCGGCCGGCCAGTAGCGTCACGTAGAAGGAGCCCCGTAGTGCCCCCCTCCCGCCGCCAGCCGCCTCGCAGCAGCAGCACCCCGCCGCCGCGGCGGCCCCGCGTGGCCGGGCTGCGCAAGCCCTCGACGGACGAGTCGCCCGCCGAGCGGACCGGCCAGCTCCCCGCCGTGCCGCCCGCGCCGCCTGCTGGGGCGCGCAAGCCGCGGCCCAAGCCCGCGCCGCGCCCGGCGCCGCGTCCGGCCGAGAAGCCCGCGGAGTCGTTCGAGGCCACGAGCGGGCAGCTCGACACCGCTTCCGCCGAGGACACCGCCGTGTTCTCCGCGGTCGGGACCGAAGAGGAGGTCGACGCCCTCACGGGTGAGCCTTCGACGGACGTCGACCCCGACACCGATGCCGAGGTCGCTCCGGCTCGCCCGGCGCCGCGCCGCAAGAAGCGGGACACCGGCATCGCGAAGCCCTCCGACGTCGCCGAAGCCGAGGCAGAGGCCGCTTCGGAGGAGAAGCCCGCTCCGGCCGCAGCGGGCTCCTTCTCGCACAAGCCGTACGTGCTGGCGAGCGCACTCGTGCTCGTGGCGCTGCTCCTGGGCGGGCTGGCGTACTGGTTCAAGTCCGAAGAGGTCAAGGTCTCCACCGCGACCAGCAACACCGCGCTGCTGGACGTCGCGAAGACCGCGCAGGTCAAGGACTCCGTGTCGAAGGCCGCCGAGGCGCTGTTCTCCTACGACTTCAACAACATCAAGAAGACCGAGGACGCGGCGAACGACCTGCTCGCCAACGACGACGTCCGGAACAAGTACAACTCGCTGATGGGCGAGGTGAAGCGGCTCGCGCCGGCGCAGAAGATGGTCGTGACGTGCAAGGTCACCCGGGCCGCGGTGATCATGCTCAACGGCGACCTGGCGAAGGTGATGGTCTTCGTCGACCAGACCTCGACCCGCACGGACACGAAGAAGACGACCGCGGGCACCGCCCAGCTCCACCTGAACGCCCAGCTCCAGGGCGACAAGTGGAAGATCACCGACATGGACACCTACAACGCGCCGAAGGTCCCGGCGGCCACCGAGGCGCCGTCGCCGGCCCCGGCGTCACCGTCGCCGACGAAGTAGCAGTCACCGTGCGGCTACGGTGGGCTGATGGGATACGAGCAGGCCTACGCCAGTCTCGTCGGCCTCGCCGTAGGTGACGGTTTCGGCGCGCAGATCCTGCTGCCCGGCGACCACCGCGACGTCGTCGGCCGCCGGTTGCCGATCCCGCCGTGGCGCTGGACCGACGACACCGAGATGGCGTGCTCGATCTTCGCCGTCCTGACCAGGCACGGCCGGATCGACCAGGACGACCTCGCCCGCGAGTTCGCCGCCCACCTCGACCCCGCCCGCGGGTACGGCCCGGGGGCGGAGTGGCGCCTGAACCAGATCCGGCGCGGCCAGCCGTGGCCGGAGGTCGCCGAGGCCAACGGCCGCGGCTCCTGGGGCAACGGCGGCGCGATGCGCGTGGCGCCGCTGGGCGCGTGGTTCTGCGACAACCTGCCGCTGGCGCTGCGCGAGGCCGAGCTGTCGGCGATGATCACGCACTCGCACCTCGAAGGCATCGCGGGCGCGGTGGCCGTCGCGGCGGCGGCCGCCCTGCGCGCCGCGTCCCCCGGCCTGGCCGGCTCGGACCTGCTGAACGGCGTGGTCCCGCTGGTCCCGCCCGGCCGGGTGCGCGACGGCATCGCGGCGGCGGTGAAGATCTCCGACGCCAGTGAAGCGGCCGAGACGCTCGGGACGGGCCGCGAGATGGCCGCGCACGACACGGTCCCGCTGGCGCTGTGGATCGCGGCCCGGTTCGACTTCGTCGACGCCCTGTGGACGGCGGCCCAGCTCGCCGAGGACGTCGACACGGTGGGCGCGATGGTGGGCGGGGTGCTGGCGGCGGACGGGTCCCCGGTGCCGGAGGAGTGGCTGGCGGCTTGCGAGCCGTTGCCGGACTGGGCCGGTGTGGGAGGGGCTTGAGCGCGCGGCGCTGCCCCGGTTGCCAGGTGTGCCCACGGCCCGGCCGAACGCGGTGAACGACTCGTTCATGTCGTCAGACGCCGTGAACGAGTCGTTCACGGCACCCGGCGGCGCCCCGGCCCGGCCGAGCCCTCCGGACCACCTCCGCGCCCCGGGACGGCAGGGGCGCCTGGTGCGGATGTGACATCCGCGCGCGCCCCCCGAACCGGTCACGCGACTCGCTCCGACACGCCGTCAAACTCCGGAACCGGTGCCGTCCGAAGTGGCCTGGAACACAGCCCGCACGGGAGGAGAACTCCGCAAACCCCCAGGTCTAGCCCCACTGGTGGCGCTACCGGCCGGTAACCGGGATGATATTCGGCCGCTCACGCTCCGCTGACCCTCTCCAACGCTGCGCCAACCGGCGGGACCCCCGTGTGGCATCTTGACTCTCGCGCCCGGTGGGTTCACGCTTACTCCCGAACGGCGAAACCGGGAGCCCTTGCGGGAGGGACAACCGGCTCGCCTGGAGGCATACCTGAAGACGACGCGAGGCAGGCTGGGCCCCATCGGGAGCGCCCCCTGGACAGACCGCGCCGTACGGGCTAGACTGCTTCTTTGCGCTGCCCTCTTTCAGGCTGCCCGGAGCCGGTAGTTAGGATAGTGGGCACACGGCACCCTTGACAGTCGCTCATAGCTGTTGCTATGGCGGCCGTCACCGCTCATTGTCCCCGGAAGGACGCATCTTGGCAGTCTCTCCCGCGAACCAGGCCACTGCTGCGACCACCTCGGCTGAATCTCGCTCGGAGTCCACGGGAATCCCCGGCGCGCCCAAGCGGGTTTCCTTCGCAAAGATTCGCGAACCGCTCAACACCCCCAACCTGCTCGACGTCCAGATCCAGTCGTTCCAGTGGTTCACCGGGGACGAAGCGTGGTTCGAACGCCGTGTCGAAGAAGGTGAAGAAAACCCGGTCGGCGGCCTCGAAGAGGTCCTGAACGAGATCTCCCCGATCGAAGACTTCTCCGGCTCGATGTCCCTGTCCTTCTCCGCCCCGCGCTTCGACGAGGTCAAGGCCTCGATCGAGGAGTGCAAGGACAAGGACATGACGTACGCCGCGCCGCTGTTCGTCACGGCCGAGTTCGTCAACAACAACACGGGCGAGATCAAGAGCCAGACGGTCTTCCTGGGCGACTTCCCGGTCATGACCGACAAGGGCACGTTCATCATCAACGGCACCGAGCGTGTCGTCGTGTCCCAGCTGGTCCGCTCGCCGGGCGTCTACTACTCGAAGGACGTCGACAAGACGACCGACAAGGACGTCTTCAGCGTCCGCGTGATCCCGAGCCGGGGTGCCTGGCTCGAGTTCGACGTCGACAAGCGCGACACCGTCGGCGTCCGCATCGACCGCAAGCGCCGCCAGCCGGTCACCGTGCTGCTGAAGGCCCTGGGCTGGACCACCGAGGCGATCCGCGAGCGCTTCTCCTTCTCGGAGACGCTGCTGGCGACCCTCGAGAAGGACCACACCGCGGGCACCGACGAGGCGCTGCTCGACATCTACCGCAAGCTGCGCCCGGGCGAGCCGCCGACGAAGGAGAGCGCGCAGACCCTGCTGGAGAACCTGTTCTTCAAGGCGAAGCGCTACGACCTGGCGAAGGTCGGCCGGTACAAGGTCAACAAGAAGCTGGGCCTCGACACGCCGTACGACACCGGGACGCTGACCGAAGAGGACATCGTCACGACCATCGAGTACCTGGTCCGGCTGCACGCCGGCGAGGACAAGGTGGAGGCCGCGAACGGCACCGAGATCCCGGTCGAGACCGACGACATCGACCACTTCGGCAACCGGCGCCTGCGCACGGTCGGCGAGCTGATCCAGAACCAGATCCGGGTCGGCCTGTCGCGCACCGAGCGCGTCGTGCGTGAGCGCATGACCACGCAGGACGTCGAAGCGATCACGCCGCAGACCCTGATCAACATCCGCCCGATCGGCGCGGCGATCAAGGAGTTCTTCGGCACCTCGCAGCTGTCGCAGTTCATGGACCAGAACAACCCGCTGTCGGGCCTGACGCACAAGCGTCGTCTGTCGGCCCTCGGCCCGGGTGGTCTGTCCCGTGAGCGCGCCGGCATGGAGGTCCGGGACGTCCACCCGTCGCACTACGGCCGGATGTGCCCGATCGAGACGCCGGAAGGCCCGAACATCGGCCTGATCGGCTCGCTCTGCTCCTACGCGCGGGTCAACCCGTTCGGCTTCATCGAGACGCCGTACCGCAAGGTCGTCGAGGGCCGGGTCACCGACCAGGTCGACTACCTGACCGCGGACGAAGAGGACCGGTACGTCAAGGCCCAGGCCAACGCGCCGATCTCGGACGACGGCACCTTCGTCGAAGACCGGGTCATGGCCCGCCGCAAGGGCGGCGAGGTCGAGCTGATCGACCCGCTCGACATCGACTACATGGACGTCTCGCCGCGGCAGATGGTCTCGGTCGCGACGGCGATGATCCCGTTCCTCGAGCACGACGACGCGAACCGCGCCCTGATGGGTGCGAACATGCAGCGCCAGGCCGTGCCGCTGCTCCGCAACCAGGCGCCGTACGTCGGCACCGGGGTCGAGCTGCGCGCCGCGGTCGACGCCGGTGACGTGCTCGTCGCCGAGCAGTCGGGTGTCATCGAGGAGCTCTCGGCGGACCTGATCACGATCATGCACGACGACGGCACGCGGAAGAGCTACGGACTGTACAAGTTCCGCCGCTCGAACCACGGCACCTGCTTCAACCACCGCCCGATCGTCAACGAGGGCGACCGGGTCGAGCAGGGTCAGGTCATCGCCGACGGCCCGTCCACCGAAAACGGTGAGATGGCGCTCGGCAAGAACCTGCTCGTCGCGGTCATGCCGTGGGAGGGCCACAACTACGAGGACGCGATCATCCTCTCGGAGCGCCTGGTGCAGGACGACGTGCTCACGTCGATCCACATCGAGGAGCACGAGATCGACGCCCGCGACACGAAGCTGGGCGCCGAGGAGATCACCCGGGACATCCCGAACGTCTCCGAAGAGGTCCTCGCGGACCTCGACGAGCGTGGCATCATCCGCATCGGTGCCGAGGTTCGCGACGGCGACATCCTCGTCGGCAAGGTCACGCCGAAGGGCGAGACCGAGCTGACGCCGGAAGAGCGCCTGCTCCGCGCGATCTTCGGGGAGAAGGCCCGCGAAGTCCGCGACACCTCGCTGAAGGTGCCGCACGGCGAGACCGGCAAGGTCATCGGCATCCGCGTGTTCTCGCGCGAGGACGACGACGAGCTGCCCCCGGGCGTCAACGAGCTGGTCCGCGTCTACGTGGCCCAGAAGCGCAAGATCCAGCCGGGCGACAAGCTCGCCGGGCGCCACGGCAACAAGGGCGTCATCGGCAAGATCCTGCCGGCCGAGGACATGCCGTTCATGGAGGACGGCACGCCGGTCGACATCATCCTGAACACGCACGGTGTGCCGCGACGGATGAACATCGGCCAGATCCTCGAGCTGCACCTGGGCTGGCTGGCCTCGCAGGGCTGGGAGATCAAGGGCAACCCCGACTGGGCGAAGAACCTCAACGAGGAGCTCTACGACGTCGAGCCCGGCACGAACACCGCGACCCCGGTGTTCGACGGCGCCAAGGAAGAGGAGCTCACCGGGCTGCTCGGGGCGACCAAGCCGAACCGCGACGGCGAGCGCATGGTCAAGGAGAACGGCAAGGCGACCCTGCTGGACGGCCGCTCCGGCGAGCCGTACCCGTACCCGGTCGCGGTCGGCTACATGTACATCCTGAAGCTGCACCACCTGGTCGACGACAAGATCCACGCTCGCTCCACCGGCCCGTACTCGATGATCACGCAGCAGCCGCTGGGTGGTAAGGCGCAGTTCGGTGGCCAGCGCTTCGGTGAGATGGAGTGCTGGGCGATGCAGGCGTACGGCGCTGCCTACACGCTGCAGGAGCTGCTGACGATCAAGTCGGACGACGTGGTCGGCCGCGTCAAGGTGTACGAGGCCATCGTCAAGGGGGAGAACATCCCCGAGCCGGGCATCCCGGAGTCGTTCAAGGTGCTCCTCAAGGAGCTCCAGTCGCTGTGCCTCAACGTCGAGGTGCTCTCCAGCGACGGCGCGGCGATCGAGATGCGCGACTCCGACGACGAGGACCTCGAGCGCGCCGCGGCCAACCTCGGCATCAACCTGTCCCGCAACGAGTCGCCCTCGGTGGACGACGTCGTGCACTGATCGCGAGCTGAGCTGGGCCCTGCCTCCCGCGGGGCCCAGCTCGCCCGCCAACCCCCTCTAGCCGAAACAACCCCAAGGGGATCTAGACGTGCTGGACGTCAACTTCTTCGATGAGCTCCGCATTGGTCTCGCCACGGCCGACGACATCCGTCAGTGGTCCTACGGCGAGGTCAAGAAGCCGGAGACCATCAACTACCGGACGCTCAAGCCCGAGAAGGACGGCCTCTTCTGCGAGAAGATCTTCGGTCCGACCCGGGACTGGGAGTGCTACTGCGGCAAGTACAAGCGCGTCCGCTTCAAGGGCATCATCTGTGAGCGCTGCGGCGTCGAGGTGACCCGCGCCAAGGTGCGCCGTGAGCGGATGGGCCACATCGAGCTGGCCGCGCCGGTGACCCACATCTGGTACTTCAAGGGTGTTCCCTCGCGCCTCGGCTACCTGCTGGACCTGGCGCCGAAGGACCTCGAGAAGATCATCTACTTCGCTGCTTACGTCATCACGGGCGTGAACACGGAGCTGCGCCACAACGACCTGCCGACCCTCGAGAACGAGATCGGCGTCGAGCGCAAGAACCTCGAGACCAAGCGTGACGCGGACATCGAGTCCCGCGCCCAGAAGCTGGAAGCCGACCTGGCCGAGCTGGAGGCCGAGGGCGCCAAGTCCGACGTCCGCCGCAAGGTCAAGGAGGGCGGCGAGCGCGAGATGCGCCAGCTGCGTGACCGCGCCGGTCGCGAGCTGGACCGCCTCGAGGAGGTCTGGACGACCTTCACGAAGCTCGACACCCGTCAGCTGATCGCCGACGAGCTGCTCTACCGCGAGCTCGTCGACCGCTACGGCGAGTACTTCACCGGCGGCATGGGCGCGGAGGCCATCCAGAAGCTGGCCGCCGAGTTCGACGTCGCGGCCGAAGCCGACAACCTGCGCGACACCATCCGCAACGGCAAGGGGCAGAAGAAGCTCCGCGCGCTGAAGCGGCTCAAGGTCGTCGCGGCGTTCCAGGCCACCGGCAACGACCCCCGCGGCATGGTGCTCGACGCCGTCCCGGTCATCCCGCCGGACCTGCGCCCGATGGTGCAGCTCGACGGTGGCCGGTTCGCGACGTCGGACCTGAACGACCTGTACCGCCGCGTGATCAACCGCAACAACCGCCTCAAGCGGCTGATCGACCTCGGCGCGCCCGAGATCATCGTCAACAACGAGAAGCGGATGCTGCAGGAGGCCGTCGACGCGCTGTTCGACAACGGCCGCCGCGGGCGTCCGGTCACCGGCCCGGGCAACCGGCCGCTGAAGTCGCTGTCCGACCTGCTCAAGGGCAAGCAGGGCCGGTTCCGCCAGAACCTGCTCGGCAAGCGTGTCGACTACTCGGGCCGTTCGGTCATCATCGTCGGCCCGCAGCTGAAGCTGCACCAGTGCGGTCTGCCGAAGGACATGGCGCTCGAGCTGTTCAAGCCGTTCGTCATGAAGCGGCTGGTCGACCTGAACCACGCGCAGAACATCAAGTCCGCCAAGCGGATGGTGGAGCGCTCGCGGCCGCAGGTGTGGGACGTGCTGGAAGAGGTCATCACCGGCCACCCGGTGATGCTGAACCGCGCGCCGACCCTGCACCGCCTCGGCATCCAGGCCTTCGAGCCGCAGCTGGTCGAGGGCAAGGCCATCCAGCTGCACCCGCTGGTCTGCGAGGCGTTCAACGCGGACTTCGACGGTGACCAGATGGCGGTGCACCTGCCGCTGTCGGCCGAGGCGCAGGCCGAGGCCCGGATCCTGATGCTGTCGGCGAACAACATCCTGTCGCCGGCGTCGGGCCGTCCGCTCGCCATGCCGCGACTGGACATGGTGACCGGCCTGTTCCACCTGACCCGCCTCAACGAGAAGGCCGAAGGCGCGGGCAACGCGTACTCGTCGACGGCCGAGGCCATCATGGCCTTCGACCGCAAGGCGCTGGGCCTGCACGCCCCGGTCAAGATCCGCATCACCGACCGTCAGCCGGCGAAGGCCGACGAGGCTCGGCTCGCGGAAAAGGGCTGGGAGCCGGGCAAGATGTGGCTGGCCGAGACGACCCTGGGCCGCGTGCTGTTCAACGAGCTGCTGCCGGCGGACTACCCGTTCATCAACGAGCCGATGCCGAAGAAGCGGCAGGCCGCGATCGTGAACGACCTCGCCGAGCGGTACTCGATGACCCAGGTCGCGCAGACCCTGGACCGCCTGAAGGACGCCGGTTTCTACTGGGCGACCCGCTCGGGTGTCACCATCGCCATCTCGGACGTGCTCACCCCGGTGGGCAAGGCGGCCATCCTCGACGAGTACGAGGGCAAGGCCTCCCAGGTGGAGAAGCGCTACCAGCGTGGTCAGCTGTCGCACACCGAGCGCAACAACGAGCTCGTCAAGGTGTGGACGCAGGCCACCGAAGAGGTCCACAAGATCATGGAGACGGCGCTGCCGGACGACAACCCGATCGCGGTGATCGTGAAGTCGGGCGCGGCGGGCAACATGACGCAGGTCCGGTCGCTGGCCGGTATGCGTGGCCTGGTGTCGAACCCGAAGGGTGAGTACATCCCGCGTCCGATCAAGGCCAACTTCCGTGAAGGCCTGTCGGTGGCGGAGTACTTCATCGCGACGCACGGTGCCCGGAAGGGCCTGGCGGACACGGCGCTCCGTACCGCCGACTCGGGTTACCTGACCCGGCGTCTGGTGGACGTCTCGCAGGACGTCATCGTCCGCGAGATCGACTGCGGCACGACCCGCGGCATCATGATGCCGATCGGCGAGGACATCGGCGACGGCAAGGTGCTGCGCGACCAGCACGTCGAGACCTCCGTGTACGCGCGGAACCTCGCGACGGACGCGGTCGACGCCAAGGGCAACGTCGTGCTGAACGCCGGTGACGACATCGGCGACCCGGCCCTCGACAAGCTGCTCTCCAGCGGCATCTCGAAGGTCAAGGTCCGCTCGGTGCTGACCTGCGAGTCGGCCGTCGGCATCTGCGCGACCTGCTACGGCCGCTCGATGGCGACCGGTCAGCTCGTCGACGTCGGCGAGGCCGTGGGTATCGTCGCGGCCCAGTCGATCGGTGAGCCGGGCACGCAGCTGACGATGCGTACGTTCCACCAGGGTGGTGTCGCCGGTGACGACATCACGACCGGTCTGCCCCGTGTGCAGGAGCTCTTCGAAGCTCGTGTCCCGAAGGGCAAGGCGCCGATCGCCGACGTTGATGGCCGCGTGCGCATCGAGGAGAGCGAGCGGTTCTGGAAGATCACGCTGATCCCGGACGACGGTGGCGAAGAGATCGTCTTCGACAAGCTGTCCAAGCGTCAGCGGCTCGCCAACACCCCGAACGGCCCGCTGGGCGACGGTGACCACGTCAACGTCGGGCAGCAGCTGCTCGAGGGCACCCCGGACCCGCACGAGGTCCTGCGCGTGATGGGCCCGCGTGAGGCGCAGATGCACCTCACCGACGAGGTCCAGAAGGTGTACCGGGCCCAGGGTGTGTCGATCCACGACAAGCACATCGAGGTCATCGTCCGGCAGATGCTGCGCCGGGTGACGGTCATCGATTCGGGCGGCACGGACTTCCTCCCGGGCGAGCTGCCCGAGCGGACCAAGTTCGAGGCGCGGAACCGTTCGACGGTTTCCGAAGGCGGCGAGCCGGCTTCGGGTCGTCCGGTGCTGATGGGGATCACGAAGGCGTCGCTCACCACGGACTCGTGGCTGTCGGCGGCGTCGTTCCAGGAGACCACGCGAGTCCTCACCGACGCGGCCATCAACGGCCGTTCGGACCGGCTCGTGGGCCTCAAGGAGAACGTGATCATCGGTAAGCTGATCCCGGCCGGTACCGGCATCAACAAGTACCGCAACATCCAGGTGCAGCCGACCGAGGAGGCGCGGGTCGCCGCTTACGCGATCCCGTCCTACGACGACGGTTACTACACCCCGGACGTGTTCGGCACGGGTACCGGTGCCGCGGTGCCGCTGGACGACTACGACTTCGGCCGCGACTTCCGCTGAAGTTGAGCTACGAGAAAGGCCCTCGCCGGTTTCCGGCGGGGGCCTTTCCCGTGGTGGCCGGAACCGGCCAATCGGTCGCGGAGGCTGTTCCTCTTTTGCCCGCTCTGGTTACAGTGTGGTGGTTCTGCGCGATTCGGGGGCTTTGCGCGTTCCAGCGGGTAGCAGGGGGAGACTGCTTTGACCAATCGATTTGTCGTGCGTTCCGCCGGGCAAAGAGCGGCGGCTCTGCTCGCCGTGCTCGTCACGGCGATGGCGACGTTGACCAGTGTGTTCGCGACTCCGGCGGGAGCGGCCTGGGACCGGATCGGCGTTTCGGTCACCTTCGACAAGCCGTCCTACGGGACCGGCGACGAAGTGCACTTCACGTTCAAGCTGACGAACAATGGCTCGGGGCGGGCGGCCGGGCTCACGGTCTTCCAGGACTTCGACCCGATCGACCTGTCCGTTCCCTACGGTGGTTGGGGTGCGCTCCAGAACCGGCCGGGGTTGACGATCGAGCCCGGTGAGACCGTCGAGCTGGCCGTTTCCGGCCGCGTTCGCGATCCCGAGCAGACGACCGCCGCGGTGCGGGGCCGGGTGTTCGACGAGACCGGGTTCGGAGTCGGGTCGTTCGACTCGCGGGTGCCGACCACGCGGGTGCCCGGTCGCGCGACGGGTGTCTTTTACGCGGACCGGAACGGCGACGGTGTCCTCGACGGCGGCGAACCGCTCGCCGGCGCCGAGCTCACCCTGCGGTACGTCACCGGCACCAGGAACTACACGGCCACGAGCGACGCCGAAGGGAAGTTCACCTTCGACCTTCCGGCGGGGGAGTACACCCTGGGCGGTGACGTCGTCGACGGCTGGCTGGTCCGGTGGCAGACCGTCCGGATCACCCCGGACACGCCGGACCTGCTCGTCCGCGGCGCGCCGCCGTTGAACGGCGCCTTGACCGCGTCGCTGGCGTTCACCCAGGACAGCTACCAGCCGGGCGAGCTGGCGCACCTCACCGTGACGCTGGCCAACTCGGGCTCGACCCCGCTCATCGGCGTCGTGGCCGCGTGCAACCGCATCGGTGACGGCTATCTGTTGAACGCCACCGGCCCCGGCTGGGGTGATCTCGTGTGGAACCGCGGCGTGACGATCGCCGCCGGGGAGACCCGGACGTTCGACGTGTCCGAGACGGTGCCGCAGGCGTCCTTCAACCGCGGCAAGGTCGTGGCCGCCTGCGACTTCGGGTACAGCGAAGTCGACATCGAGAACCATGCGAACGCGCGTGCCGAAGCCGCCGTGCCGGGCGCCAAGGCCGTCGTCGAGGGCACCATCGGCGTCGTCGACGACCGGGGCGAGGTGACGCAGGGGCTGGCCGGAACCGAGGTCGTGCTGGTGTCCGACCGGCACTGCCCGGTCACCGGCCGGCAGACCAGCGACGCGAATGGGCACTTCCTCTTCGAGGACGTGGCTCCCGGGCCCGCCTACCAGCTGTACTTCCTGACGCCGTCGGGCTGGAAGACGAAGTACGAGAACCCGACGGGGGTCGAGGTCCAGGGGCCGCCGGAGAACCACTACGCGTACCGGATCCCCGCCGAAGAGGGGGACGCGCCGCAGCCGGAGGTGCCGGTCAACCCCGCGGACTGCGCGCGGTGACAGGCAGCGCCCCGGTCCACTGTGGACCGGGGCGCTCTTGTGTTCAGCGAACGCTGCAGCGGCTCACCGGGAAGTCGAAGTAGGTGTCCGGGAACGGCTCGTTGTCGAGCGTGTAGTGCCACCATTCTTCGGGCAGGTTGCGGAAGCCGGCCGCGGCCATGGTGTCCTTGAGCAGCATGCGGTTCCGGTGCGGGACACCGGTGATCGCCGGGTTGTCGGTGTGGGCGAGCGGGTCGAAGCAGTCGTAGCCGGTGCCCATGTCGACCATGTTGTCGGGGAAGCGCTGGTCCTGCGGCGCGAAGCACGGCTTGAGCGGCTGACCCGGGACGTACGGCCGCTGGGGTCGCGCCGGCAGCTTGACGAGTGTGAGGTCCATGGTGCTGCCGCGGCTGTGCCCGGACTTCTCGGCGATGTAACCGTCGGCGAAGAGCCGGTCCTTGGCGACGTTCGGGTAGAACTCGGCCTTCATCTTCTCGTCGGCGAGGTCCTTCGCCCACCGCACGAAGTGGTCGACGGCCTGCTGCGGGCGGTAGCAGTCGTACACCTTGAGCGTGTACCCCTGCTTCCGCAGCTGCGCCTGGGCCTTCCGCAGGCCTTCGGCGGCCTGCCGGGTCAGGATGCAGAGGGGCTGCAGATAGCCGTCGACGCGTTGGCCGACGAAGTTGTGCCGGGTGGCGTACCGGATGTCCTGCAGGATCGACGGAGCGACGTCGGAGAGCGCGACGAACTCGCGAGGGGCGGCCGGTCGGGAGGGGGTGGCGGCCTGGGCGGTGCCGGGGACGACGAGGGTGGCCATGGCGGCGAGGGTGACGACAAGAGCGCGCACCCGCCGGGGGAAATTCCGCATGTGTCCCGTTTAGCAGCCGGGCACCCGCGAAGCCAGGGTGCGCGGCTCTAAGTACCGCCTGGATCCCGGCAAGCTCGGCGAACGACCGACACGGGCGGGTTCGTCGTGCCTCACGACCAGCCCTCGGACGTCGTCGCGCGGAGGTAGTCGTCCGACGGCGGCCGGACCGGCCGGCCCTCGAACTGCGTGGACAGCACCACCGTCGACCGCAGTTCGCCGTGGTTGCCGAGCCGTTCCAGCAGACCCTCGAAGTGCTCCAGCGACGCCGCCCGGACCTTGAGCATCGTGCAGTGGTCACCGGACAGGCGATGGATCTCCACGACCTCCGGGTAGTCCTCGGACTTCGACGTCTTCAGCAGGCAGCTGCTGAAGGCGCACCGCATCTCGACGAACGCCTGCAGCGGCTGGCCCGCCCGCCGCGCGTCGACCTGGGCGCGGTAGCCGGTGATCACCCCGGTCTCCTCGAGCCGCCGGACCCGCTCGGCCACCGCCGGCGCGGACAGGTTGATCCGCCGGCCGAGCTCCTTGAACGACAGCCTCCCGTCGGCCTGCAGCAGTTCCAGCAGCCGCCAGTCGACGTCGTCCAGCGGCTTTTCCGAACGGAAGGTCATGGGCCCCATCTTCCTTCCGAACCGCGGCCGGGGCGAGCGAAATGCCGTTCATGAGCCCTTCGAACCGAGCCCGGTTCTCCCTAACGTTGCTGGTCATGGGGACTCTGACGACAACCGGCCGCACGCGGTCGATGGGCGCGCTCTTCACCGGCGTCGCGCTGCTCAACACGGCCACGGTCGGCCTGAGCACCGCGGGCACGCTGATCGTCGCCGCGGGCAGCGGCCCGGGGTGGAGCGGGCTGCCGAGCGTTGCGGGGGTGCTCGGCACCGCGGCCGGCGCGCTCGGCGCAGGACTGCTGCTGCCGGGGCACGGCCGCCGCCGGGTGCTGTCCGCCGGGTACGGCGTTGCCGCGGCCGGTGCGCTGATCGCGTTCGCGGCCGCGCTGGCGACGGCGGTGCTGCCGTTGCTGCTGGGGATCCTGCTGGTCGGTGTCGGCAACGGCGGCGCGCAGCTGTCCCGCTACCTCGCCGCGGACCTGTACCCGGAGGACCGCCGAGGGCGGGCGCTCTCGAACGTCGTGTGGGCCGGGACGATCGGCGCGCTCGCTGGGCCGGCGTTAATGGCGCCGGCGGCGCACGTCGCCGAAAGCTTCGGCTGGCCGTCGCTGTCCGGGCCGGTCGCGGTGGCGGTGCTGGCCACCGCGGGTGCGGCGCTGGCCGTGTGGGTCCTGCCGCGTGACGTCCCACCGCCCCGCGAGCCGGTGGCCGCCGGGCGCGGTCCGGTGTGGCCGGCCACCGTGGTGCGGCCGCTGGTCGCGATGGTCGCCGCGCAGCTGGCGATGGTGGCGGTGATGACCATGACGCCGTTGCAGCTGCAGGCCCACGGGCACGGCCTCGGCGTTGTCGGCTGGGTGCTGAGCGCGCACCTGTTCGGCATGTTCGCGCTGGCGCCGCTGTCCGGCCGGATCGCCGACCGCTGGGGCCCGCGCGTCACGATCAACGTCGGCCTCGGGGTGCTGGCGCTGTCGGCGGCGACCGCGCTCGCGGCGCCGACGGCGCACACGTCCGGCCTGCCGGTGGCGTTGTTCCTGCTCGGGTACGGCTGGAACCTGGTGTTCGTCGGCGGCAGCGCGCAGCTGAGCCGCGACCTCGCGCCCGCGACGCGCAGCCGGCTGCAGGGCACGGTGGACGCGGTTGTCTGGTCGGCGTCCGCTTTGGCCGGTTTGGGGTCGGGACAACTGTTTGCCGGCGGGGGATACGCGCTCGTCGCGGTGGTCGGCGGTGTGCTGGCGCTGCTTCCGTTGGCGCTGCTGGTATCCCGTGACGGCCGGTAGCCGTGCCGTTGTCGGCAAATCTCTCGTCGTCACGCCGCCCGCCCACTGGCGAAGATGGGCCGTGGCTGACTCTGTGCCCTTCACGGACAACTTCTCGGACCTCTCCAACACGCAGGGGTACCAGTTCGAATTCCGCTGTGAACGCTGCGGCAACGGCTTCCGGTCCGCGTTCCAGCGCGACAACGTCGAGACCGGGCGAAGCGTGCTTCGCGCGGTCGGCTCGTTCTTCGGCGGCACGCTGCGGGACCTGAGCAACTCGGCCGACCAGTGGCGCTACGACCGCGCGACGAACTCGCCGGCCAAGGACAAGGCGCTGACCGAGGCGGTCAAGGAGATCACCCCGAGCTTCCGCCAGTGCCGCGGCTGTGGTGACTGGATGTGCCACGACCAGTGCTGGAACGAGGAGATCGGCCAGTGCCTGCGGTGCTCGCCGAGCGTCGGCGAGGAGATCTCGCGTGCGCAGGCCGCGGCGCAGCGCGACCAGATCTGGGACAAGGCGCGCGAGAAGGACTGGACGGCCGGGCTCGACCTCGACACCCGCGCCAAGGTCACCTGCCCCGGCTGCGGCCTGAAGGCCGACGGTGGCAAGTTCTGCTCGTCCTGCGGCACGGCGCTGGCGCTCAAGGTCAGCTGCGGCGGGTGCGGCAGCGAGGGCAACAAGCCCGGAGCGCTGTTCTGCTCGGACTGCGGGAGCAAACTCTGACCGAAGTTCCCGAGCTTTCATAACGAACACATAACTCACAGCCCCGGCGTTCAGGCGCCGGGGCTGCGCCATTGTGACCACCCGTGACGCCACCGGATGGTCTAGACGTCGCGGAGTAACAACACTCACCCGTTCAGCCCAATGAGGCCGTGCAACTCGGTCCGGGTGGTGGGAAAGTCACCCGGTCGGGTCAAGTCCCATTCTTTGATCACGGCTGGACGCTTTGACCGCTTGGCGCGAATATTCCGCCGGTGTCCGCTGACGCCGACTGACCACGTTTTCCGTTGCACCCCAACGGTTCCCTGGTGAACCGGCGGTTCAGCGCGCCCATTTCCCGAGAAACCGCAGTCGTCCGAGAGAACTGGGAGAACCATGCGATCAACCCCGTTGCGCCCGGGCCGGTGGCGAAAGGTGGTGACCGGCGCCGCGGCCGTCGCGCTCGCGATAGGCGCGGTCACGTACACCGGTTCGGCCACCGGCGCCTACGCCGACGTCCAGACCGTCACCGACGCGAAGACCGCGTCCGACGGCAAGCAGTACTGGGTGCAGAACCACCTGGTGACGAAGGACCTCGCCGCGCAGGCCCGGTCCGCGGACGGCACGCCGAAGAAGTGGCTGCTCGTCTGGGCCGGTGACGAGAACATCGCCGACACGCTCGTCAAGGACGTCAAAAACCTGCCGGGCACCCTCGGCGGCGGGCTCAACAAGATCAAGAACGCCTTGCCCGGCCCGGACTTCCTCGCCGTGATCGACGCGACGCAGGGTTCGCCGACCTACGGCAAGGTGGTCAACACCGCCACCGTCGGCCCGCTGGTCGAGAACGAGCCGCACCACATGCAGTACGTGTGGCACAAGGGCGACACGATCTACGCGGGCGCGCTGTTCGCCGCGGCGACGTACGCCTTCGACGTCAGCGCGCTGCCGCAGCTGAAGCTCAAGGGTGTCAGCCTGCCGACGAACACGCTCGGCGGCTCGGTCCCGGACGCCTACTGGGTGCTCAAGGACGGCACCGCGTACGGCACGTACATGGGCGGCCCGGTCGTCCCCGGCCCGCACTCCTACGCCGACGGCTCCACCCAGATCGGCAACGGCTTCGCCGGCAGCCCCGGTGAGGTTGTCCACTTCGGACAGAACGCCGAGGTCCTGTCCGAGTCCCCGGCGGCGACCCCGCAGGGGGACAACCAGAAGCTCTGCGACAACCTGCCGCAGCTGGGCAAGCCGACGTGTGCCAACCCGCACGGCATCCAGGCCCGCGAGGACCTGAACACGCTCGTCACCAGTGACTACGCCGAGCCGCGCAACATCATCCTCGACCCGGTCAAGCAGCCGTCGCCGTACCTGCGGCGGCCGACCGTGCGGACCTGGGACATCTCCGACCGCAACCACCCGAAGCTGAAGTCGGTGTCGTACCTGCAGGACGGCCCGCGCGCCGATCCGGCCGACCCGCTGCACGCCGAGAGCCGCGCGGTCATGGAGACGACCGTGACGAACCTGCCGGGGCACAAGGGCGCGTTCGCCCAGACCATGCAGGGCGGCGCGGTGTTCTACACGCCGGACATCACCGCGGCCGAGCCGCACTGGATCGAGGTGTTCGACGACGGCGCCGCCAACAAGTCGATCTACGCGAACAACGACTCGAACGGCGCCAGCTCCAACGGCGGCTGGATCCAGACCAGCCCGGACGACAAGTACCTCTACCGCGCGATCGTCGGGCGGCAGAAGGGCACCCTCTCGGCCGACGACCCCGGCACCACCGGCGGCGTCTACGTCCTCGACATCCAGAAGCTGGTCAACGCCGGCGACCGGATCGAGGACATCCAGGGCCGGGTCGACACCAAGGCGAAGGCGCAGCAGGGCGGGGGCGGCGACCTGCCGACCGTCGTCGGCGCGGCTCCGATCAACCCGGGCACACCGGGTGCGGGCCCGCACTGGGGCGCCTACGACAACTGGGCGCTCGGCAGCGACGGTTTTTACCACGAAACCACGTCGCCGCAGCACCTCGCGGTGTCGAACTACTTCGTCGCGCGGTCCGGTTTGGACGGTGACCACAAGGTCAACCTGCTGAACCTCGGCCCCGACGGGAAGGTTGCCGTCGACCAGAACTTCCGGGACGAGTTCACCGGGCAGGTCGGCATCAACTTCAACCGCAAGTCGTGGCCGCACGGGGACTTCGGCAACGCCAAGCCGCACTCCGAGCTGTTCGTGGTCGCGGACGCGGACATCAAGTAGCCCGGTCGTGGGGGGGGGGGGGGGGGGGGGGCCCCCCCCCACCCCCCCCCCCCCCCCCCCCCCCCCCCCCCCGACCTGGGAGTCTTGATGGAACACGACCACTCCGCGGCCACCGGTTCGTCCACTGTGGACATTCTGGCGCTGGTGCTCCGGCTGGCCCTGTTGCTGTCCACGGCGTTCCTCGCCGGCGGCGGCCTGCTGCGCCCGCTCGTCGGGGAGCTGCCGCGCCGGACGAAGCGCACGCTCTACACCCTCGGCGGGCTTTCGGCCCTGCTCGCCGTCGTGTCGGAGTTCGCCGTCGACATCAACGTCGTCGCGCTCGCGATCCACGTGGTGCTCGCGGTGGCCGTACCGATCCTCCTGCGGTGGCCGCGGGCCGGGCGCTGGGCGTCGGTCGCCCTGCTGGTCCTCGTCGTGCTGGAGACGTCGCTCGGGGGCACCGGCGTCGAGTTCGCCCTCGACACGGTGTTCGTCGCCGGGGCCGCCGTCTGGTTCGGCTTCGCCCTGCACGGGCCGGTCCCGACGTCGTCGATCCGTCCCGGCCCGCTGGCCCTCACCCTCGGCGGGCTCTTGGTCCTCGCCGGCGCGGTGCGGTTCGGGCTGTCCGGTCTCGGGTTCGACCGGCGGCTCTACACCACGCTCTTCGGGTTCGCGGTGCTCGCTGTCGCGGTCCTGCCGGTGGTGGTGAGCGGGCTCGCGGTGGTCCTGCGCGGGCGCGCCTACCGCTTCGGCGCCCTCGGTGTTGCGCTCGGGTTCCTCGCCTGGAGTGCGCTGGGCGCGATCCCGGCGCCGCCGCCGCTGCCCGTGCCGGGGGTGCCGCTGCTGGCCGACGCGCCGGGGTTCCCGGTGCTGGTCAGCCCGCAACGCCCGGGGCACAACGTCGTCCACTTCCCGGCGAGCGCGGGGGACGACCTCTCGGCCGGGGTCCGCGGCGGGCTCGTGACCAAGGCCGTCGCCCGGCCCGGCGCCGAGGGCACCTGGGCCGACGTCGACCTGCCGGCCGGCCGCAGTGACCTGGAAATCCGCCGCGGTGACACGACCACGGTCGTCGAGGTCGACGCGGGCAGCGCACCCGGCCCCTCGATCACCGAAGCCGACGCGCCGGAATGCGCGTCGGCGGCGCTCGGCGGCCTGGTCGCGGACCGCGGCGACGTGCTGACCGCGTGCCCGTCCGACGCGCTGACACCGGAGGACGGCGGGGCGCTGGTCAAGCTCGTCGAGTTCCTCGCCGGGCGGAAGCCGTCCGCGCTCACGCTGGTCGAGGACGACTCCCCGCGCGGGGTCGCGGCCGCGAAGCTGGTGCGTGAGACGGCGGCGCGGACCGGGCTGGCCGTGCGGCCGGACGCCGGGCCCGACACCGCGCTCGTGGTCGTCTCCGGCTGGGCCGCCGGGTACACGGCGATGACGCGGGCCGCCGAGCTGCAGCGTCTCGAACCCACTCACCAGTACGGGCTGTACCTGGCGCCGTGGCTGCTGAACGGGCCGATCGTCAACGCGGTGGCGAGCGCGTCGCTGCCGCTGCGGTTCGACCCGCGGGAGGCGACCGCGGTCGGGTACGCCGTCGCGGTCGGCGACCGCTTCGGCGGTGAGAGCCCGACGCTCGGCGGCTTCCGGAACTGGCTGGGCGCCGACCGGCCGGCGGGCGAGGTCCAGGTCTTCGCCGCCGCCCAGGTCAACGCCATGCCGATGTACCCGACCGAACCCCACGCCACCGGAATGGTGATGGACGACGAGCGCGACTACGCGGGCCAGTGGCTCGCGTGCGGAACCATCGTGCCCATCACGTCGGTTCTCCGCTGAAAATCATTGGTACGAAAGGAAAGTCCATGAAGCGTCTTGTTGCCCGCGTGCTGCTGCCGCTCGTCGCGGCGACGGCGTTCACCGGCCTGGCCGCCGGTGTCGCCAGTGCCGACCCGACCGACGGCCCGGTCTGGCTCGTGCCCGGGGTCGACCTCGGCAGTGTGCTCGGGCCGATCGGCCAGCCGGTCGACCTGCTCGCGCCGGTGTTCGACCTCATCACCGCTGTTTCCTGAAGACACCACAGAAAGGTTGGGAACCATGAAGAAGACCCTCGTCCGCGCGGCCGGTGCCGCGGTCCTCGCCGGTGCCGCCCTGTTCGGCGCGGCCGGGCCGGCGCTGGCGGCCGACGCCCCCGGAGTCGTCGTGGTCGACGATCCGGACACCAGCGGCCTCGACAACATCTGGACGTTCGCGCCGCTGGGCGTCCCGGTGCTCGGCCTGATCCAGTCCGTCAACGGTGTCCCGGGCAAGCTGCTGCCCTCCTTCTGACCCGCGGGGCGGCCCCCGGACCGGGGGCCGCCCTTTTCCCTTGGAGTCCCCATGAACCGGCAGCTGGCCGGCAGGCTCGGCATCGCGGTGATCGCCATCGCGGCGGTCGTCGCGGGCATCTTCATCCTCGGCGACGACGGTTCGCCGCCGTCGTCCCCGGCGGTCGCGGTGGTCGGTGAGCCGTCGCTGTCTTCGGTCCCGCCGCGCACGATCATGGCGACGGTGACCTCCACCTCGAACCCGCCGGCGCCGGCGGGCTACCAGGTGACGTACGAGCTGGCGGGCAGCGGCACCGCCACCGTCGTCTACGACTCGAACGGCCTCGGCCTGGTGCACCAGGAGCTGAACGTCGCGCTGCCGTGGCGGAAGGAGTTCTCGTGGCCGTCGGCCGGGTCGGTCCAGCTGCTGGGGCAGGGGAGCGGCGCGGTCGAGTGCCGGATCTCCCTCGGCGGCCGGGTGGTGACCACGCAGAAGTCCGCCCCCGGCGACGTCGCCTCGTGCACCGGACGGCTCAGCTGAGGGCCTTCGCGAACCAGTGCTCGGCGAACTGCCCGGTGCTGAACGGCTCGACTTCGGCGTAGCCGGTCTTCGTGTAGAGCGCGCGGGCCTCGACGAGGTCGTGGCGGGTGTCGAGCCGCATGAGGCCCGAGCCGAGGCGGCGTGCGGCGGCCTCCGCGGCCGCCACCAGCGCCGGCCCGCCACCCGTGCCGCGGTGGGCCGGCTTGACGAACACCTTCGTCAGCTCGGTGACCCCCGGCGCGACGACCCGCGTCCCGGCGCAGCCCGCGACCACACCGTCCCGCCGGCCGACGAGGAACGCCCCGGTGGGGGCGGCCAGATCGGTGCCGGGCTCCTCGGCCACGTACCGCGTCAGCTCGGCTTCGGTGATCGGCCGCCCGTAGTAGCGCGAGGCGACTTCGTCCATGTACTCACGCATGACCGCGACGGCGTCCGGGTGCTCGACGGGCACCTCGGTGATGGTCCACTCCACGTCCCCATCCTGGGGACGCTGTCCAGCGAATTCCGCCGGCCCCGGGCACGATGGATCCCATGACGCCTGTCACGAAGCGCCTCACGGTGGTGGCCGTCCTGCTGATCACGGCGGGCGCGATCCTCCTGTCCGTGGGCGCGATCGGCTTCCGGGCCACGTCCGACCAGCCGGACGCCAACATCGGCGCGGGTTTTGCGCTGCTGGCGGGCCCGTACGTCGTCGGGCTCGGCCTGGTGTTCGCCCTCTCGGCGGGCCTCACCCACCTGACGACGCGCCGGCGCTAGCCGCTCAGCGCGGTGAGTGCGCCCACAACACCGCGGGCAGTGTGTCGGCCAGCTCGGCGAGGTAGCCGGCCTCGGCCGTGACGTTTTCCCGCGTCGCGCACCCCTGCCCCCAGGTCCGCGCCGACCCGTGCTCGACCACCACGTCCCGCCCCGAGAACCGCGGGTTCGCCGCCAGCCACCGCGCCAGCTCCTCCGCCAGCCGGGAATCCGGCGGCAGGGTCGGCATCACAAGCGTCTTGCCGGGCACGATCCGCAGCTCCGGGCACGGCGGCACCCGCACCTGCGTGACGTGGACGTCGCGGAAGTACGTGTGGTCGTCGAAGTGCCGGTAGGACTCCTGGGTGTCGATCGCGAGCACCGGCCGGTCGCCGAGGCGGAACTCGACCCACGTCTCCTGCGGCCAGTCCGCCAGCGGTCGCCCGGTCGGGTGGACCACGCCGAACGACGGCGCCGGGGCGGCACCGGATCCACTGTGGAACGTGCCGCGCCGTTCGGCCGCGAACGCCTTGAACCAGTGCTCTTCCCGGCTCGTGGCGAACTTCTTCTGCGAGCGCCACCAGATCGCCGCGGCGATCGCGGCCACCACCACGAGCAGGCCGATCACAAAAAGCGTTTCCACGTCAGAAGTCCAGGTCTTCGCGGGTTTCCTCGACGGACTGGTCGCGGCCCGTCCCGTCGTGGTCGCTCGCCTTCTTGGCGTTCTTGACGTGGCTGTTGAGCTTGCCGAGGTGGTCGTTCACCGTCTTGGCCGGGTTGTCGCCGGGGTTGGCCGGGTTGTAGCCGAGCACGCCCTTGACCGCCGCTTCGCCGCCCTTCTTCAGGGACTCGGTGAAGCCGTTCTTGAGCATCGTCTTCGTGTAGTCGACCTTGCCCGCGGCGTCGAGAACCGGGTTCTCGAAGGCCTTCGCCCAGCGCTTGCCGATCATGCCCTTGTCGCCGACGGCCTTCTGGAGGAGGTCCTTGCCCTCGTTCTCCTTCGCGATCTTCGTGAGCGACTTGCCGAGCTTCGTCTGCGCGAGCTTCGCCTGCAGCTTCTTCAGCCAGTCGAGCACCTTCTGCAGGAGCTCGCGCAGCTTGGACACCTTCTGCGTCGTCTTCGCGGTGGTCTGGGCCGCCTTGGCCTCGGACACCGGGGCGGCGGCCGAGAGCGAGGCGCCGCAGGTCGGCACCGCGGCCGCGAGCGCCGGCACCCACAGCATGATCAGCCAGGTGACGAACTCGGTGAGGATCGCCTTGATCAGGTCCTCGACGAAGCTCATCAGCATGCTGTTGAGCTGCAGCATCCGGGCGAGGTCACCGGACTTCCCGGCCACCCCTTCGATGCCGTGCCCGAACTCGCCCAGCGCCGTCTTCGCCGCGTTGCTCGCGTCGCCCTGCCAGTTCTTCAGCGCGTCGTCGGTGACGTCGGCGAAGTTCGCCGCCAGCTTGTCCAGCCCGGTGGCGATCGCCCCGAAGTTCTCCGCCGCGACACCCAGCGCCGGGCCGTCGCCGCTGACGAAGTGGATCGCGTCCTGGATCGGCTGGACCGCGTTGACCAGGAAGTTCAGCCCCTGCCCGACCAGCCAGCCGAGCGGGTCGGTCGCGATGTCGGTGATGGTGCTCGAGCTCGACTGGATGAAGCCGGCCGTGTCGGTCGCGATCGTGCCGAGCGCCAGCGTGATGTCCGCGCCGTCCTTCTGCGGGGCGAACACCGCGTTCTTCACCGACACGGCGTCCTTGCCGACGGTGACCGCGCTGCCGACGAACGGCGTCGCCTTCACCGCGTTGTCGACGTTGACCCCGAGCACGGTCTTCGGGTCGTCGGGCTTGACGGTGATCCCGCCCGCGACGTCTGCCACCTCTGCCATGCCGTCCCCCTCAGTGCTTCGGCTTGCCCGGGCCGTCGAGCAGGACCTCGACCTGGCCGAAGAACGTCTTGTGGTCGTCTTCGACACCCTGGTAGACGTTCGCCGCGTCGGTGAGCTTGGCCTGCGCCGAGGTCAGCCCGTCGGCGATCGACCCGAGCAGCTCCTGCAGCTCGCGCAGGGTGTCGTCGTACCCGCCCTTGGTGAAGACGCCGACCACGCCCCACGACTTGTCGCCGACGTCGGCCTGGCCCACCTTCTCCGTGATCTTGGTGCCCTGGTCCCGGTACTTGCCCAGGTCACCGACGTATTCGTGCAGCGCGTCCACCTGGACCTGGTAACCGCCGGCTCCGTCGGGCATCAGTCCTCCTCGTCGAACAGGTTGCGGAGGAAGGAGTCGCCCGCGGAGCCCCCGCTCGCGGGCGGCGCCGGCGGCGGGGGAGCGTCCGCCTGGCGCAGCACCCGGTGCTCCGAGAAGTCCTCGGACGCAGGGGGCCGCTCCCGCCGGGGCGTCTCTTCCTCGAGCTTCGACCGCATTTCCTCGACCGTGGTTCCGAACGCCGCCGCCTGGGTCTCCAGGACCTGGTCGACCAGGCCGAGGTCGTCACCCATGTGCTCCTGGACGATCACGGCCTGCCGCCGCGCCGCCTCGCCGACGGCTTCCCGCAGCGTCGCCAGCAACGTCGCCGACAGCGCCTGCGCGCCCTTGGCGAGCGCGGCCTCGGTGAACTTGACGTCCAGGACCGCGCCGCCGGGCCCGGTGACCACCGTCACGCCACCGTCCGGAGAGGACGCTCTCGCCTGGAGCTCGGTCAGCTGCTGCTGCATCGCGCCGAGGCCGGCGAACCGGTCGTCGACGTGCCGCACGCTCGCCTGGAACCGCTCGTACTCGGTCACCAGCTGCTCGAACTCGGCCGACATGCCCTGATCTCCTCCGCTCGCCCGGTGCCTGACGCACCCATCGTGACGCCTCGGCGACAGTGTGACGCACGGAACGGACGATCCGGTCCCACTGCGTCACCCGACCGGGTAATGGGTAGGTTGCGGCCGCAAGGGGAAGCATGGGGAAGAACGCTAGGAGTGCGTGATGAGCAGCACGGAAGGGGCCGAGCGGCCCGACGAAGAATCGAAGAAGACCGGTAGCCACGCGGCCCCCGAGGGAGCCGGGGTGCACCCGCTGATCGACCTCTCGCGCGACCCGAACCCGGGTAAGCCGGACCACGCGAAGCCCGACGAGGACTGAGTCCCGCGCCGGAGGAGGGGGCTCGTCCGGCGTGGAACCCGCGTACCCGGAAGGTCGGCTCACGTACCTGGAGGGTCGGCTCACGTACCTGGAGGGTCGGCTCACGAACCGACCGTCTGGGTACGTGAGCCGACTGTCTGGGTACGCGAACCGACTGTCTGGGTACGCGAACCGACTGTCTGGGTACGTGAGCCGGCTGCGGCGGGAATGGCGGCCGGACGCGGTGCGTTGAAACCACTGCGACCGGTGTCCGCCGCGGTTTCGCGGCGGAGGGTTTTCCCGCGGTGGCGCGGTTCCCGGACCACCGGGTGACCAGCGCGCCACCCGGTGGAATGTCCCGCGCGGTGGCGGCGTTCAGAGGTACGCTGGAAGTTCGCCGCCCTTCGGACCCCCCGCCGCGTTCGTCCCGGATCCGGGCGGGTATCTTTGGAGACCGTGCCCGGCAGGCGTCGGGCCGCTCCGCGTGCCGTGCGGCATGGGCGGGGTGCTCAGGCACCCGGTCACCGGCTTCGGCAGGTCGGGGTTCCGACGGAAAATCCCTACGGGAAGTTACCGGTCGTCAGACCGTGACGCGGGCCGACACGCCCGACCGCGGGGGCCGGTGAAGACACGAAGAAGCAGATCACGACAGGAAGCTGGTCCATTGCCCACGATCCAGCAGCTGGTCCGCAAGGGCCGCCAGGACAAGGCTGCCAAGCAGAAGACCGCGGCCCTCAAGGGGAGCCCGCAGCGGCGTGGCGTGTGCACTCGCGTGTACACCACGACCCCCAAGAAGCCGAACTCGGCGCTGCGCAAGGTCGCGCGTGTGAAGCTGACCAGCGGCATCGAGGTCACCGCCTACATCCCCGGTGAGGGCCACAACCTGCAGGAGCACTCGATGGTGCTCGTGCGCGGTGGTCGTGTGAAGGACCTTCCGGGTGTCCGTTACAAGATCATCCGCGGTTCTCTCGACACCCAGGGTGTGAAGAACCGCAAGCAGGCGCGCAGCCGGTACGGCGCGAAGAAGGAGAAGAGCTAATGCCCCGCAAGGGTCCGGCCCCGAAGCGGCCGCTGATCTCCGACCCCGTCTACGCCTCCCCGCTGGTCACCCAGCTGGTGAACAAGGTGCTGAAGGACGGGAAGCGGTCCCTGGCCGAGCGCATCGTGTACGGCGCGCTCGAAGGCGCTCGCGAGAAGACGGGCACCGACCCGGTCGTCACGCTGAAGCGCGCTCTCGACAACGTGAAGCCCACCATCGAGGTGAAGAGCCGCCGCGTCGGTGGCGCCACCTACCAGGTGCCGATCGAGGTCAAGCCGGGCCGCTCCACCACGCTGGCCCTGCGCTGGCTGGTCTCCTTCTCGCAGGCTCGCCGCGAGAAGACGATGATCGAGCGCCTGCAGAACGAGCTCCTGGACGCTTCCAACGGCCTCGGTGCCTCCGTGAAGCGTCGCGAGGACACGCACAAGATGGCCGAGTCCAACCGGGCCTTCGCGCACTACCGCTGGTGATGACCGCCCGGCTGTCGACCAAGCCATGCCGGGCCCCAAGCATGAGAACAGGGGAACACTCTCGTGGCACGTGACGTGCTGACCGACCTGAACAAGGTCCGCAACATCGGCATCATGGCCCACATCGACGCCGGCAAGACGACCACCACCGAGCGGATCCTGTTCTACACCGGGGTCAACTACAAGATCGGTGAAGTCCACGACGGCGCCGCCACCATGGACTGGATGGAGGAGGAGCAGAAGCGGGGTATCACCATCACCTCGGCTGCCACCACCACCTTCTGGGACGACCACCAGATCAACATCATCGACACCCCCGGGCACGTCGACTTCACCGTCGAGGTGGAGCGGAACCTGCGGGTGCTCGACGGTGCGGTCGCCGTCTTCGACGGCAAGGAAGGCGTCGAGCCGCAGTCCGAGCAGGTCTGGCGGCAGGCGGACAAGTACGACGTCCCGCGCATCTGCTTCGTCAACAAGATGGACAAGCTGGGCGCGGACTTCTACTACACCGTGAAGACCATCGTGGAGCGCCTCGGCGTCCGCCCGCTGGTCATCCAGCTGCCGATCGGCGCCGAGAACGACTTCGAAGGCGTTGTCGACCTGGTCCGCATGAAGGCGCTGACCTGGCGTGGCGAGGTCCAGAAGGGCGAGGACTACTCCGTCGAGGAGATCCCGGCCGAGCTGGCCGAGCTGGCCGCGGAGTACCGCGAGAAGCTCGTCGAGACCGTCGCCGAGGCGGACGACGCGCTGATGGAGAAGTTCCTGGAGGGCGAGGAGCTGACGGAGGCCGAGATCAAGGCCGGCATCCGCAAGCTCACCATCACCAGCCAGGTCTTCCCGGTGCTGGCCGGTTCCGCGTTCAAGAACAAGGGCGTGCAGCCCATGCTCGACGCGGTCATCGACTACCTGCCGACCCCGCTGGACGTCCCGGCCGTCGAGGGCCTGCTGCCCGACGGCGAGACCGTGGCGTCCCGCAAGGCGTCGGTCGACGAGCCGTTCGCCGCGCTCGCGTTCAAGATCGCCGCGCACCCGTTCTTCGGCAAGCTGACCTACATCCGGGTGTACTCGGGCAAGGTCGCCGCCGGCGCTCAGGTCGTCAACGCGACCAAGGAGCGCAAGGAGCGCATCGGGAAGATCTTCCAGATGCACTCCAACAAGGAGAACCCGGTCGACGACGCCCAGGTCGGCCACATCTACGCGGTCATCGGGCTGAAGGACACCACCACGGGTGACACCCTGGCGGACCCGCAGAACCCGATCGTGCTGGAGTCGATGACGTTCCCCGAGCCGGTCATCCGGGTCGCGATCGAACCGAAGACGAAGGCCGACCAGGAGAAGCTGTCCCTGGCGATCCAGAAGCTGGCCGAAGAGGACCCGACGTTCCAGGTCAAGCTGGACGAGGACACCGGCCAGACGATCATCGCGGGCATGGGCGAGCTGCACCTCGAGGTGCTGGTGAACCGGATGAAGTCCGACTACAAGGTCGAGGCGAACATCGGTAAGCCGCAGGTCGCCTACCGGGAGACCATCAAGAAGACGGTCGACAAGCTCGACTACGTTCACAAGAAGCAGACCGGTGGTTCCGGCCAGTTCGCGAAGGTCATCGTGAAGCTGGAGCCGCTGGAGCGCACCGACGGCGCGCTCTACGAGTTCGACAACAAGGTGTCCGGTGGCCGTGTGCCGCGGGAGTACATCCCGTCGGTCGACGCGGGCGCCCAGGACGCGATGCAGTACGGCGTCCTGGCCGGCTACCCGCTCGTCGGGTTGAAGTTCACCCTGTTGGACGGTGCGTACCACGAGGTCGACTCTTCGGAGATGGCGTTCAAGATCGCCGGTTCCATGGCGATGAAGGAAGCCGCGAAGAAGGCCCACCCCGTGATCCTGGAGCCGATGATGGCGGTCGAGGTGACCACGCCCGAGGATTACATGGGTGACGTCATCGGTGACCTCAACTCCCGTCGTGGTCAGATCCAGGCCATGGAGGAGCGGGCGGGCATCCGCGTCGTGAAGGCGCTGGTCCCGCTGTCGGAGATGTTCGGCTACGTCGGTGACCTCCGGTCCCGCACCCAGGGCCGGGCGAACTACTCCATGTTGTTCGACTCCTACGCCGAGGTTCCCGCGAACGTCGCGAAGGAAATCATCGCGAAGGCGACGGGGGAGTAACTCCCCCACCGCGCGCGGGCAGTTAAGGAACTCTCCTGAACGTCCGCTAGCACCGACGAAGGAACATTCGGGGGGCGGCAGCCACGCTGCCCCCCGAGCACAAAGCGAAATCAGTCCAGGAGGACATTCCAGTGGCGAAGGCGAAGTTCGAGCGGAGCAAGCCGCACGTCAACATCGGGACCATCGGTCACGTCGACCACGGTAAGACCACTCTGACCGCGGCGATCACCAAGGTTCTGCACGACAAGTACCCCGAGCTGAACGAGTCGCGTGCGTTCGACCAGATCGACAACGCGCCCGAAGAGAAGCAGCGCGGCATCACGATCAACATCTCGCACGTCGAGTACCAGACCGAGAAGCGTCACTACGCGCACGTCGACGCCCCCGGTCACGCGGACTACATCAAGAACATGATCACCGGTGCCGCCCAGATGGACGGCGCGATCCTGGTGGTCGCCGCGACCGACGGCCCGATGCCGCAGACCCGCGAGCACGTGCTGCTGGCCCGCCAGGTCGGCGTGCCCTACATCGTGGTCGCGCTGAACAAGGCCGACATGGTCGACGACGAGGAGATCCTCGAGCTCGTCGAGCTGGAGGTCCGCGAGCTGCTGTCCTCGCAGGAGTTCCCGGGCGACGACGCGCCGGTCGTGCGCGTTTCGGGCCTGAAGGCGCTCGAGGGCGACGAGAAGTGGGCTGACGCCGTTCTCGAGCTGATGACCGCTGTCGACGACAACGTGCCGGACCCGGTGCGCGAGCTCGACAAGCCGTTCCTCATGCCGATCGAGGACGTCTTCACGATCACCGGTCGCGGCACCGTCGTCACCGGTCGTATCGAGCGTGGCGTGGTCAACGTCAACGAAGAGGTCGAGATCGTCGGCATCAAGGAGAAGTCGACCAAGACGACTGTCACCGGTGTCGAGATGTTCCGCAAGCTGCTGGACCAGGGCCAGGCGGGCGACAACGTCGGCCTCCTCGTCCGCGGTATCAAGCGTGAGGACGTCGAGCGCGGCCAGGTCGTCGTGAAGCCGGGGACCACCACCCCGCACACCGACTTCGAGGGCCGGGTCTACATCCTGTCGAAGGACGAGGGTGGCCGTCACACCCCGTTCTTCAACAACTACCGCCCGCAGTTCTACTTCCGCACCACCGACGTGACCGGCGTCGTGACCCTCCCCGAGGGCACCGAGATGGTCATGCCGGGCGACAACACCGACATCTCGGTCGCGCTGATCCAGCCGGTCGCGATGGACGTGAACCTGCGCTTCGCGATCCGCGAGGGCGGCCGCACCGTCGGTGCGGGTCAGGTCACCAAGATCATCAAGTGATTTAACGCCCGGCCCGGGGGCAATACACCCCCGGGTCAGGGGCGTCAAATCACGTGTGCGACACTATTCAGGTTGCTCGTCCTGGGGCGGCCGATCCTCATCGAGGTTTTTCCTTGAGAGGGTCCGGCCGCCCTGGTGCGAGTGGCCACGGTCCGCCGAGCTCTTCCTTCGGGTTGCAGGCGAGCGGGCAAAGGCAGTGAGACGGTGTTCTTGCAAAAGCGCAGCCGGCTCATAGCCTCCTCACGTTGAGGAAGACCAGGCAAGACGACGATCCCGCGGGATCCGTCTGTGCGTCGGGCGCGACACGCCCGACCGCGTGGACCGGGGACAGGGCCGTTGAACTGCGGAAACCCAGGCCAAAGTGGAGACACGGCGGCGGGGTTTGTGAGATAGCGGCACGAGACGACAAGGAACGAGCAGCCACCATGGCGGGACAGAAGATCCGCATCCGGCTCAAGGCCTACGACCACGAGGCGATCGACACCTCGGCGCGCAAGATCGTGGAAACGGTCACGCGCACCGGCGCCCGGGTCGTCGGGCCGGTGCCGCTGCCCACCGAGAAGAACGTTTACTGCGTCATCCGCTCGCCGCACAAGTACAAGGACTCGCGCGAGCACTTCGAGATGCGCACGCACAAGCGTCTGATCGACATCCTCGACCCGACGCCGAAGACGGTCGACGCGCTCATGCGCATCGACCTGCCGGCGAGCGTCGACGTCAACATCCAGTAAGCGTTGGGCGAGCGGCGGAGATAAGAGACTCATGTCTGACAGGCAGATGAAGGGCATCCTGGGCACCAAGCTCGGCATGACCCAGGTCTTCGACGAGCAGAACCGGGTTGTCCCGGTCACCGTCGTGAAGGCCGGTCCGAACGTGGTGACCCAGGTTCGGACTCAGGACAAGGACGGCTACACGGCCGTGCAGCTGGCGTTCGGCGCGGTCGACCCGCGCAAGGTGAACAAGCCGCGCACCGGCCACTACGACAAGGCGGGCGTGACCCCGCGGCGCTTCCTCGCGGAGCTGCGTACCACCGACGCCGAGACCTACGAGGTCGGCCAGGAGATCACCGCCGAGGTGTTCGCCGCCGGCGTCGAGGTCGACGTGACCGGTACCAGCAAGGGCAAGGGCTACGCCGGTGTCATGAAGCGCCACGGCTTCAAGGGCCAGGGCGCGAGCCACGGTGCCCAGGCCGTGCACCGCAAGCCGGGCTCCATCGGTGGCTGCGCCACCCCCGGCCGCGTCTTCAAGGGCCTGCGCATGGCGGGCCGGATGGGCAACGACCGGGTCACCACGCAGAACCTGACCGTGCACGCCGTGCGTGCCGAGGACGGCCTGCTGCTGATCAAGGGCGCCGTGCCCGGTCCCAAGGGCGGTCTGCTGTTCGTTCGCAGCGCCGCGAAGGGTGGTAACTCCGAATGACAAGCGTCGAGCTGAAGACCCCGGCCGGTAAAGCCGACGGCACCGTGGACCTCCCCGAGGAGATCTTCGACGTGCAGGCCAATGTCGCGCTGATGCACCAGGTCGTGATCGGCCAGCTGGCCGCCGCGCGCCAGGGCACGCACGACACGAAGACCCGTGGTGAAGTTCGCGGTGGCGGCAAGAAGCCGTACCGCCAGAAGGGCACCGGCCGTGCCCGCCAGGGTTCGACCCGCGCGCCGCAGTTCGCCGGTGGTGGCGTCGTGCACGGCCCCACGCCGCGCGACTACACCCAGCGCACCCCGAAGAAGATGAAGGCCGCCGCCCTGCGTGGCGCCCTCTCCGACCGGGCCCGCGCCGGCCAGCTGCACGTCGTCACCGAGCTGGTGACCGGCGAGAAGCCGTCGACCAAGGCCGCCAAGACCGTGCTCGCCGCCGTGACGCAGGCGAAGCGCGTGCTCGTGGTGCTGCACCGGGACGACGAGCTGAGCTGGGTTTCCCTGCGGAACCTGCCCGAGGTGCACCTGCTCTGGGCCGACCAGCTCAACACCTACGACGTGCTGGTCAACGACGACGTCGTGTTCACCAAGGCCGCGTACGACGTGTTCGTCGCCGGCCCCGTCCGCGGCAAGACCGTCAAGGCTTCCGCGCGGTCGGGCGAGGTCACGGAAGGGAGTGACGAGAAGTGAGTTCGGTCGCCATTCCGGACCCCCGCGACATCCTGCTCGCGCCGGTCATCTCCGAGAAGTCCTACGGGCTGCTCGAGGACCACAAGTACACGTTCATCGTCCGCCCGGACGCCAACAAGACCCAGATCAAGATCGCGGTCGAGAAGGTGTTCGGCGTCAAGGTGGTCAGCGTCAACACGGCCAACCGCCAGGGCAAGCGGAAGCGGACTCGCGCAGGCTTCGGCAAGCGCAAGGACACCAAGCGCGCCATCGTGACTCTTTCGCCCGAGAGCAAGGCGATCGAGATCTTCGGCGGACCCACCGCGTAAAGGACTGAGCTGACAATGGGCATCCGCAAGTACAAGCCGACGACCCCGGGTCGTCGCGGTTCGAGCGTCTCGGACTTCGCCGAGATCACCCGCTCCACTCCGGAGAAGTCGCTGCTTCGTCCGCTGAGCGGTTCGGGCGGTCGCAACTCGTCCGGCAAGATCACCACCCGGCACAAGGGTGGCGGCCACAAGCGTGCTTACCGCGTCATCGACTTCCGTCGTAACGACAAGGACGGCATCCCCGCCAAGGTCGCGCACATCGAGTACGACCCCAACCGGTCCGCTCGCATCGCGCTCCTGCACTACGCCGACGGCGAGAAGCGCTACATCATCGCGCCGGAGAAGCTGCGCCAGGGTGACACGATTGAGAACGGCCCCCGGGCCGACATCAAGCCGGGTAACAACCTGCCGCTGCGCAACATCCCGGTCGGCACCGTGATCCACGCGATCGAGCTCCGCCCCGGTGGCGGCGCGAAGATGGCGCGGTCCGCGGGCGCGAAGGTGCAGCTCGTCGCCAAGGACGGTCCGTACGCCCAGTTGCGTCTCCCCTCGGGCGAGATCCGCAACGTGGACGTGCGCAACCGCGCCACGGTCGGCGAGGTCGGCAACTCCGAGCACGCCAACATCAACTGGGGCAAGGCGGGTCGTAACCGCTGGCGCGGCAAGCGCCCCACGGTCCGTGGTGTCGTCATGAACCCGGTCGACCACCCGCACGGTGGTGGTGAGGGTAAGACCTCCGGTGGTCGCCACCCGGTCAACCCGAACGGTAAGCCCGAGGGTCGCACGCGCCGGCGCAAGCCGAGCGACGCCCTCATCGTCCGCCGCCGGCGTACCGGCAAGAACAAGCGCTGAGCAGGGAGGTAGAACAACATGCCACGTAGCCTCAAGAAGGGCCCCTTCGTGGACGACCACCTGCTCAAGAAGGTGGACGCGCTGAACGAATCGGGCAAGAAGACCGTCATCAAGACCTGGTCGCGACGCTCGACGATCATCCCGGATTTCCTGGGTCACACGATCGCCGTGCACGACGGCCGCAAGCACGTCCCGGTGTTCGTCACCGAGGCCATGGTGGGTCACAAGCTGGGCGAGTTCGCCCCGACGCGGACCTTCAAGGGTCACATCAAGGACGACCGCAAGTCGCGCCGCCGCTGAGCGGGCACGAAACCAGACAGGAAGTAGCGATGAACGCCCAGAACGACGTGACGACCGAGGCTGAACTGCCTACGGCGTACGCGCGGGCTCGCTTCGTCCGGGACTCGCCGACCAAGGTGCGCCGGGTGATCGAGCTCATCAAGGGACGTAGCGCCGCCGATGCCTTGGCCGTGCTCCGGTTCGCCCCGCAGGCGGCCAGCGAGCCGGTCGCGAAGGTGCTCGCCAGCGCCGTGGCCAACGCCGAGAACAACCTTCAGCTGGACCCGGACACCCTCTGGGTCAAGAACGCGTACGCGGACGAGGGCCCGACCCTCAAGCGCATCCGTCCGCGGGCCCAGGGCCGCGCGTACCGGATCCGCAAGCGGACCAGCCACATCACCGTCGAGGTGGAGTCGCGTCCGGCCGTTGCGCAGAAGGCGCAGAGCAAGAAGAAGGCAGGTGGCCGGTAGTGGGCCAGAAGATCAACCCGCACGGCTTCCGCCTGGGTATCACCACGGACTGGAAGTCGCGCTGGTACGCGGACAAGCAGTACGCGGAGTACGTGGCCGAGGACGTCAAGATCCGGAAGCTGCTCTCCACCGGCATGGAGCGCGCCGGCATCTCCAAGGTCGAGATCGAGCGCACCCGTGACCGGGTCCGCGTCGACATCCACACCGCCCGGCCGGGCATCGTCATCGGCCGCCGCGGCGCGGAGGCCGACCGGATCCGCGGCGCGCTGGAGAAGCTGACCAAGAAGCAGGTCCAGCTGAACATCCTCGAGGTCAAGAACCCCGAGGCCGACGCCCAGCTGGTCGCCCAGGCGGTCGCGGAGCAGCTTTCCAACCGCGTGGCGTTCCGCCGCGCGATGCGGAAGGCGATCCAGACCTCCATGCGCTCGCCGCAGGTCAAGGGCATTCGCGTGCAGTGCGGCGGTCGTCTCGGCGGTGCCGAGATGTCCCGCTCCGAGCACTACCGCGACGGCCGGGTCCCGCTGCACACGCTGCGCGCCGACATCGACTACGGCTTCTTCGAGGCCAAGACGACGTTCGGGCGCATCGGCGTCAAGGTGTGGATCTACAAGGGTGAGCTCGTCGGTGGCCTGAAGGCCCGCGAAGCCCGTGACGCCGCCGAGCGCGCGCCGCGTCGCGAGCGCAGCGACCGGCCGTCCCGTCCGCGTCGTTCCGGCGCCTCGGGCACGACCGCCACCTCGACCGAAGCCGGTCGCGCCGCCGCTGCCGCCACGACCGAGGCGGCCCCGGCCACCGAGACCGCAGAAAAGACGGAGGGCTGAGACGTGCTCATCCCGCGCAGGGTCAAGCACCGGAAGCAGCACTCCCCGAAGCGCCACGGCGCCGCCAAGGGTGGCACGAAGGTCAGCTTCGGCGAGTACGGCATCCAGGCGCTTGAGCACAGCTACGTGACGAACCGGCAGATCGAGTCCGCTCGTATCGCCATGACCCGTCACATCAAGCGTGGCGGCAAGGTGTGGACGACCATCTACCCGGACCGTCCGCTGACGAAGAAGCCGGCCGAAACCCGCATGGGTTCCGGTAAGGGTTCGCCCGAGTGGTGGATCGCCAACGTGAAGCCGGGCCGCGTCATGTTCGAGATCTCGTTCCCGAACGAGGAGACCGCCCGCGAGGCGCTCCGTCGCGCGATCCACAAGCTGCCCATGAAGTGCCGCATCGTGACCCGTGAAGGTGGTGAGTTCTGATGGCGAACGCTGGTGCCCTGGCATCGGAGCTGCGTGAGCTCACCGCGGAAGAGCTCGTCCTGCGTCTGAAGGAATACAAGGAGGAGCTCTTCAACCTCCGCTTCCAGATGGCGACCGGGCAGCTCGACAACAACCGCCGTCTGCGCACCGTCCGCACGGACATCGCGCGGATCTACACGGTCATGCGCGAGCGCGAACTCGGCCTGTCCGTTGCCCCCGACGCCGAGAGTGAAGGTGCCGCATGAGCGAGCCCACCACCGAGACGCCGGCCCGGAACGACCGCAAGGTCCGCGAGGGCTACGTCGTCTCGGACAAGATGAACAAGACGATCGTGGTCGAGCTCGAAGACCGCAAGAAGCACCCCCGTTACTCGAAGGTTCTCCGCAGCACCACCAAGGTCAAGGTGCACGACGAGAACAACGAGGCGGGCGTGGGCGACCGGGTCACCCTGATGGAGACCCGCCCGCTGTCGGCGACGAAGCGGTGGCGCCTGGTGCAGATCGTGGAGAAGGCCAAGTAAGCAGGGCTCTCATCGAGAGTCTTTAGTTCCGCAAGGCTCGCCACTGTGAGGCTCACGAACCGTGAAACCTCACAAGCGGGCGAGAACCGGCGCGACATACAGGAGTTGACGTGATCCAGCAGGAGTCGCGGCTTCGGGTAGCCGACAACACGGGTGCGAAGGAAATCCTCTGCATCCGCGTTCTCGGTGGTTCCGGGCGGCGCTACGCCGGCATCGGCGACATCATCGTCGCCACCGTGAAGGACGCCATCCCGGCTGCCGGGGTGAAGAAGGGCGATGTCGTCAAGGCCGTCATCGTCCGCACGGTCAAGGAGCGTCGTCGTCCGGACGGTTCCTACATCCGGTTCGACGAGAACGCCGCCGTGCTCATCAAGAACGACAACGAGCCCCGCGGCACCCGCATCTTCGGCCCGGTGGGCCGCGAGCTGCGCGACCGAAAGTTCATGAAGATCATTTCGCTCGCGCCGGAGGTCTTGTGATGAAGGTGAAGAAGGGCGACACGGTCGTCGTCATCGCCGGCAAGGACAAGGGCGCCAAGGGCAAGGTCATCCAGGCTTACCCCGAGCGCGACCGCGTGCTGGTCGAGGGCGTGAACCGGATCAAGAAGCACACGCGGATCACCCAGACCCAGCGCGGTGCGCAGTCCGGCGGCATCGTCACGCAGGAGGCCCCGATCCACGTCTCCAACGTGATGGTCGTCGACGCGGACGGCAAGCCGTCCCGGGTGGGTTACCGCATCGGCGAGGACGGCAAGAAGGTCCGGATCTCGCGCCGGAACGGTAAGGACATCTGATGACCACCGCAGAGAAGGTCGCGCCGCGCCTCAAGGTGCGCTACCGCGAAGAGATCAAGGGCCAGCTTCAGGCGGAGTTCTCCTTCACCAACGTCCACCAGATCCCGGGCGTCGTGAAGGTCGTCGTGAACATGGGTGTCGGCGACGCCGCCCGTGACAGCAAGCTGATCGAGGGTGCGGTCAAGGACCTCGCCCTGATCACCGGCCAGAAGCCCGAGGTCCGCAAGGCCCGCAAGTCCATCGCGCAGTTCAAGCTCCGCGAGGGTCAGCCGATCGGCGCGCGCGTCACGCTGCGCGGCGACCGCATGTGGGAGTTCCTCGACCGGCTGCTGACCATCGCGCTGCCGCGTATCCGCGACTTCCGCGGGCTTTCGCCCAAGCAGTTCGACGGCCACGGCAACTACACGTTCGGTCTCAACGAGCAGTCGATGTTCCACGAGATCGACCCCGACTCCATCGACCGCCCGCGCGGCATGGACGTCACCGTCGTCACGACCGCCACGAACGACGACGAGGGCCGGGCGCTGCTGCGCAAGCTCGGCTTCCCGTTCAAGGAGAACTGAGCCGATGGCCAAGAAAGCACTGGTCCACAAGGCCGCGAAGAAGCCGAAGTTCGCCGTGCGCGGCTACACCCGCTGCCAGCGGTGCGGCCGCCCGCACGCGGTGTTCCGCAAGTTCGGGCTCTGCCGGATCTGCCTTCGCGAGATGGCGCACGCGGGCGAGCTGCCCGGGGTCCGCAAGTCCAGCTGGTAAAAGCGTTTCTTTAACTCCCACTTCGCCACAGGCCCCGCCGCCCGTACTCCGGGTGGCGGGGAACCAGGCGAGAAAGGTTGACAGGTCACCATGACGATGACCGACCCGATCGCAGACTTCTTGACCCGTCTGCGTAACGCGAACTCGGCGTACCACGACGAGGTCGTGCTTCCCCACTCGAAGCTCAAGGCGAACATCGCGGAGATCCTCAAGCGTGAGGGTTACATCGCGAGCTACCGCGACGAGCCGGGCGAGAAGCACAAGAACCTGATCGTCGAGCTCAAGTACGGCCCCAACCGTGAGCGCAGCATCGCCGGCCTCCGGCGCGTGTCCAAGCCCGGCCTGCGGGTCTACGCAAAATCGACCGAACTGCCGTCCGTTCTGGGTGGCCTCGGCGTCGCGATCCTTTCGACGTCTTCGGGGCTGCAGACGGACCGTCAGGCCAAGCGCAACAGCGTGGGCGGCGAAGTCCTCGCCTACGTCTGGTAAGGAAGGGGGCACAGACATGTCACGCATCGGAAAGCTGCCGGTCGCCGTCCCCTCCGGGGTCGAGGTGACCATCGACGGTCAGCGCATCAGCGTCAAGGGCCCCAAGGGGACCCTGGAGCACACCATCGCCGAGCCGATCACGGTCGAGCGCGATGAGGACGGCACCCTGCTGGTCAAGCGCCCGGACGACGAGCGCTACAGCAAGGCCATGCACGGCCTCACCCGCACGCTGGTGAACAACCTCGTGGTGGGCGTCACCGCCGGCTACGAGAAGAAGCTCGAGATCCACGGTGTCGGTTACCGCGTGCAGGCCAAGGGCTCGGACCTCGAGTTCGCCCTGGGCTACTCGCACCCGGTGAAGATCGAGGCCCCGGAGGGCATCACCTTCAAGGTGGAGACCCCGACCCGGTTCTCGGTGTCCGGTATCGACAAGCAGAAGGTCGGCCAGATCTCGGCCGTCATCCGCAAGCTGCGGCGCCCGGACCCGTACAAGGGCAAGGGCCTGCGGTACGAGGGTGAGAAGATCCGCCGCAAGGTCGGAAAGACGGGTAAGTGATCATGAGCGACACGACTACGAAGCGCAAGCCGGTGGGCAAGGACATCTCGACCCGCCGCCGCGTTGCGAAGGCCCGTCGGCACTTCCGGCTCCGCAAGAAGGTCTCGGGCACCGAACAGCGTCCGCGCCTGGTCGTCAAGCGGTCTTCGCGGCACATCGCCGTGCAGGTCATCGACGACCTGGTCGGCCACACGCTGGCGTCGGCGTCCACCGTCGAGGCGGACGTTCGGGCGCTGGACGGCGACAAGAAGGCCAAGGCCGCCAAGGTCGGGGAACTCGTCGCCGCTCGGGCCAAGAACGCCGGGATCTCGGCTGTGGTGTTCGACCGTGGGGGCAACGCCTACCACGGCCGCATCGCCGCGCTCGCCGACGCCGCCCGTGAGGCGGGGTTGGAGTTCTGACGATGCAGAAGCTTGTTAACGGAAGGAATGCCTGATGCCGGGACGTACACGGCAATTCGGCGGCGGACAGGGCGGACCCGGCGGGCAGGGCGGCAACGACCGCAATGACCGTCGCGGTGGCGGCCGGGACCGGCGCGACAGCGGCCGTGGCGGGGCCGGCCAGGACAAGACCCCGCACCTCGAGAAGGTCGTGACGATCAACCGCGTCGCCAAGGTCGTCAAGGGTGGTCGTCGCTTCAGCTTCACCGCCCTCGTCGTCGTCGGTGACGGTGACGGTCAGGTCGGCGTCGGCTACGGCAAGGCCAAGGAAGTTCCCGCGGCCATCGCCAAGGGCGTCGAGGAAGCGAAGAAGAACTTCTTCCGCGTCCCCCGCGTCGGCGGCACCATCCCCCACCCGATCACGGGTGAGGAAGCCGCCGGTGTGGTGCTGCTCCGTCCGGCGTCCGCCGGTACCGGGGTCATCGCCGGTGGCCCGGTGCGCGCGGTGCTGGAGTGCGCGGGCGTCCACGACGTGCTGTCGAAGTCGCTCGGCTCCGACAACGCGATCAACATCGTGCACGCGACCGTGGCGGCCCTGAAGGGTCTGCAGCGTCCCGAAGAGGTCGCGGCCCGCCGCGGTCTCCCGCTCGAGGACGTCGCTCCGGCCCGGATGCTGCGCCAGCGCGCGGGGCAGGGGGTCTGACATGACTCAGCTCAAGGTCACCCAGGTCAAGAGCAAGATCGGCACGAAGCACGCTCACCGCGAGTCGCTGCGCACCCTCGGGCTGCGCAAGATCCGCCAGAGCGTCGTGCGTGAAGACACCCCCCAGGTGCGCGGCCTGATCCACACCGTCCGCCACCTGGTGGAGGTCGAGGAGGTCCAGGCATGACGGCCATCAAGATCCACCACCTGCGCCCGGCTCCGGGCTCGAAGCGCGAGAAGATGCGCGTCGGCCGTGGTGAGGGTTCGAAGGGCAAGACGGCCGGTCGCGGTACGAAGGGCACCAAGGCCCGGAAGAACGTGCCCGCCGGGTTCGAGGGTGGGCAGATGCCCATCCACATGCGGCTCCCGAAGCTTCGCGGCTTCAAGAACCGCTTCCGCACCGAGTACCAGCCGGTGAACGTGGGCGACATCGCCCGCGTCTTCCCGGACGGTGGCAAGGTCGGCAACGAAGAGCTCGCCGCGGCGGGGCTCGTCCGCAAGGGCAAGCTCGTCAAGGTGCTCGGCAACGGTGACGTCGACGGCGTCAAGCTCGACGTGACCGCCGACGGTTTCTCCGGCTCCGCCAAGGAGAAGCTCGAAGCGGCCGGTGGCTCCGCCACCACCAACTGAGCGGTACCCCGTTCGAAGGCCCGCTTGGTCCGCCAGGCGGGCCTTCGGCGTTCCGGGGGTTCGCCACCCGACCGGACAGGTTCCTTGCCGCGGCGCGGATCCGGACGGAGGATCATCAGGTGGACAGACCGTCGCAGGAGCCGCCGGACCGGCCGGGCCCGCCCGCCGCCGATGCCGAGTCGCCGTTGAGCTTCCCGGTGGAAGCCCCGCGGCCGGAGGGTGTGGAGCCGGGAGCGGGATCACCGCTGAGCTTCCCGGTGGAGGTGCCGCGGTCTGCGGATGTCGGGCCGCCGGGGGAGGGGCTCGCGTCGCCGGGGGAGCCGCTGAACTTCCCGGCCGAGGCTTCGAGGACAGCCGATGTCGCGCTGCCGGGGGAGCCACTGAACTTCCCGGTCGAAGCTTCGAGGACAGCCGATGTCGCGTCGCCGGGGGAGCCGCTGAACTTCCCCGTCGAAGCTTCGAGGCCCGCGGCTGAGCAGCTCCCGCCGTTGACCTTCCCGATCGACGCCACACCGCCTCCGCCACCAGCACCGCCGGCCTTCCCGGCCGACCCCGCACAGCCTTCGCCACCAGCACCGTTCCCGGTCGCGGAGCTACCCGGCCTGCCTGCGCAACCACCCCCAACGCCCCCGCCGACCGCAGAGGCCGCCGAGAGCTCAGAGGCCGCCGAAGCCGCCGAGCCGACCGAACCGGCCGAACCCCCGGCACCCTGGCGGCTCCTCCTCCCACCCGTCCTCACCGCCATCGCCGCGCTGATGACCATCGGCGGGCTCTTCCTCCCGCTGTTCCGGGTCCAGCAGCAGCTCAGCCTCCGCCGGCCGTCCTACGAGGCCCAGGTGTCGATGACCCAGACCGTCTGGGGCACGCGCATCGAAGTGCCCGGGCAGGAAGCCGCCGAGCGGGCGGGCGCGCCCGTCGGGATCCCGCTGATCCTCGTGGTCATCGTGCTGTTCGCCGCGACCTTCGTCGCCTTCACGCAGCCGGGGCGCGGCGCCGCCCGGCGGCTGGTCGCGGGCGGGGCGGTCTTCACCGCCGGCGTGGTCACCACCATCGGGATGAGCCGGTTCGAGTGGGCGAACATCCCCGGCGCCGAAGAGCTGGAAGTCGTCACCACCCTCGGCATGTGGCTGCTGATCCTGGCCACCGTGCTGGTCGCCGTGGCCGCGGTCGTCGCCTACCTGCCCAGCTGGCGGCAAAGCACCGGTGACGACTGGGCCGACCCCACGCTGGCCTACGCCGACACCCCGACCCCGCCCACCGGCGTCGCCATCACGCTGCTGCCCCCGGACCCCGACGACGACCAGCGCCCGTAACTCGCTCGCGGCGGTCATTACGGTGAAAGTGTGTGGGTTTTCTTCGGAGCTTCCGTACTCATCGCGCTTACGCCGGGCGCGAACAACCTCCTCGGCCTCCACCACGGTATGACGCACGGTGTTCGCCGCGGGCTCGCCGGGCTGGGTGGCCGGCTGGCCGCGTTCACGCTGTTGATCACGGCCGTCGCGGCCGGGCTGGGGCAGCTGCTGGCCGCGTCCGAGACCGCGTTGACGATCATCAAGTGGGCCGGCGCCGCCTACCTGCTCTACCTCGGCCTGCGCTTGCTGTGGTCGACGTTCCGAGGCGAACGAGCGGTCGCCGAGGAGGTCGCCGAACCGCGGTCCGCGTGGCGGGTCGCGCGCAAGGAGTTCGGCGTCGCGATCACCAACCCGAAGGCGATCCTCATCTTCACCGCGTTCGTCCCGCAGTTCATCAACGCAGGTCACGGATCCTTTCCGGCCCAGATCGCCCTGCTCGGCGCGGTGTACCTGCTGGCCGAGCTCCTGGCCGGCTCGGTCTACGTAGCCGTCGGCGCCGGGCTGAAGTCGATCAAGCTGACCCGGCGGGCGCGGCGCCGCGTCGACCGCGGCACCGGGGTGGTCCTGGTCGGCCTCGCCGGGGTCCTCGCGACCTCGAACGCGTGACCCGCACGGCCCCGGATTTGCCCCCACCGCAGGGGAATGTGTCAAGGGTTACGGCCGACCCGGCGATGTGGATCAACCCGCCGGAGCAACCTTGGTACGGAAAACGCACACGGACTGCGGACACGCCCTGTGAAGCTGTTAGAGTCGGCGACACGCTTCGGGACGAGTGTGCCCCGAAGCGTTCCTGGCTTGCCTGCCAGTAGTGCTGTGTGTTCCTGCCGGCCCCCGTGCCGGCCAAGCCGATCGTCGGTTAGGACAGCCGACGACGCCGAGGAGGTCCCCCGCGTGCTCAGCGCCTTCCGCTCGGCTCTCGCGACGCCGGATCTACGCAAGAAGATCCTGTTCACGCTAGCCATCGTCGCGGTTTACCGAATCGGTGCGACCATTCCGGCCCCCGGTATCTCGTACGCTGCCGTCCAGGCATGCAGCTCCCAGGCGCAGCAGGAGGGCGTCTACCAGCTGCTGAACCTGTTCAGCGGTGGTGCGCTGCTCCAGTTGTCGCTCTTCTCGACCGGCATCATGCCGTACATCACGGCGAGCATCATCATCCAGCTGCTGACCGTCGTCATCCCTCGGTTCGAGGAGCTGAAGAAGGAAGGGCAGTCCGGCCAGGGCAAGCTGACCCAGTACACCCGGTACCTGACGGTCGCGCTGGCGATCCTGCAGGCCACCGGCGTGGTCGCGCTCGCGGACCGCAAGCAGCTCTTCCCGGACTGCGACTCGCCGATCATCCCGGACAACAGCGTCTACTCGCTGGCGATCATCGTCATCACCATGACCGCGGGCACCGCCGTCATGATGTGGCTGGGCGAGCTGATCACCGAACGCGGCGTCGGCAACGGCATGTCCGTCCTGATCTTCCTGAACATCGCGGCGCGCATCCCGGTCGAGGGCGGCAACATCCTCAGCAACGGTGGTGGCATCGCGCTGACGATGATCTGCGTCTTCGGCCTGGTGATCATCGCCAGCGTCATCTTCGTCGAGCAGGGGCAGCGCCGGATCCCGGTGCAGTACGCCAAGCGCATGATCGGCCGCCGGATGTACGGCGGCACGTCGACCTACCTGCCGATCAAGGTGAACCAGGCCGGCGTCATCCCGGTCATCTTCGCGTCTTCCCTGCTGTACCTGCCGGACCTGATCAGCCGCCTCGTCGGCGACCAGAACGCCAACTCCGGCTGGCAGGTCTTCATCAAGAACTACGTCGTGAACCAGTCCAGCTGGGTGCACATCGCGCTGTACTTCGCGCTGATCATCTTCTTCACGTACTTCTACATCACGATCACGTTCAACGTGGACGAGCGTGCGGACGAGATGAAGAAGTTCGGTGGTTTCATCCCGGGCATCCGCCCGGGCCGGCCCACCGCGGAGTACCTGAGCTTCGTCCTCGGCCGGATCACCCTGCCGGGCTCGCTGTACCTGGGCATCATCGCGATCCTCCCGAACTTCTTCCTGTCGGTGACCGGTAGCGGGAACAACCAGAACTTCCCGTTCGGTGGCACGGCTGTGCTGATCATGGTCGGTGTCGGGCTCGACACCGTGAAGCAGATCGAAAGCCAGCTGATGCAGCGCAACTACGAAGGGTTCTTGAAGTGACGCGGCTGGTTCTCGTGGGTCCGCCCGGCGCGGGCAAAGGTACGCAGGCGGTGGCGCTGTCCGAGCAGTTGCGGATCCCGCACATCTCGACCGGCGACCTCTTCCGCGCCCACGTCGGCCAGGAGACCCCGCTCGGCCAGGAGGCCAAGCGCTACCTGGACTCGGGCGAGCTCGTGCCCGACTCGGTGACCAACGAGATGGTCCGCGAGCGGCTCGCCGAGCCGGACGCGAAGGCCGGCTTCCTGCTCGACGGCTTCCCCCGCAACACCAAGCAGGCCGAGGTCCTCGGCGAGATCCTCGGCGACGCCGACGTCTCGCTCGACGCCGTGATCCAGCTGCAGGTGCCGGAGGACGTCGTGGTCGGGCGGCTCATGTCGCGCGGCCGCGCGGACGACACCGAAGAGGTCATCCGCCGCCGTCAGCAGATCTACGTCTCGGACACCGCGCCGCTGCTCGAGTACTACGCCGGCATCCTGGTGACCGTCGACGGTGTCGGCAGTGTCGAAGAGATCTCCGGCCGGGTGCTGAAAGCGCTGCGCGACCGCACGTGAATCTCGGAGGATTGCGTGTTCTGCAAGTGCTCCGGCGTGGGCGCATGATCGAGGTCAAGACCCCGGACGAGCTGCAGGCGATGCGGGCCGCAGGGCTCGTCGTGGCCCGCACGCTCGCGGCCGTTCGCGCCGCCGCGGTCCCGGGAGTCAGCACCGCCGAGCTCGACGAGCTGGCCGAGCAGACCATCCGGGACGCCGGCGCGGTGCCGTCGTTCAAGGGTTACCACGGCTTCCCGGCGTCGATCTGCGCGTCGGTGAACGAACAGATCGTCCACGGCATCCCGGCGAAGACCCAGGTGCTGGCCGACGGCGACATCATCTCCGTCGACTGCGGCGCCATCCTCGACGGCTGGCACGGCGACTCCGCCGTCACGCTGGCCATCGGCGACGTCTCCGGCACCGACCTGGCGCTGTCCGCGGCGACCGAGGCGGCGATGTGGGCCGGCATCGAGGCGGTCAGCGCCGGCGGCCGGCTCACGGACATCTCCTACGCCGTCCAGTCGGCCGCCGAGCGAGCGGGCCGCGACGACGGTGTCGAGTACGGGATGATCGTCGAGTACGGCGGCCACGGCATCGGCCGCCAGATGCACATGGACCCGTTCCTGCCGAACGTCGGCAAGCCGGGCAAGGGCCCGCGGCTGAAGCCCGGCATGGCCCTGGCGATCGAGCCGATGCTGACCGGCGGCGGCGGGGAGACCCGCGAGCTGGACGACGGCTGGACGGTCGTCACGGCCGACGGCTCCCGCGCGGCCCACTGGGAGCACACAGTCGCGATCACCGACGACGGCCCCTGGGTGCTTACCGCCCCGGAAGACGCCTGACCTGCGCATTCACCCACTCGTGGTGATCGTGATCACGTCCACCTGCACGTTCCTCTAGCATGATTACCCCCGGTTTGGGGGTCGCGACACGGGTTGCGTACACTGTCAAGTCGGCGCACTTATCGCGCCCGGATCTTGCGTGCTCGTGAATTCACGATCTTGGGAGCCGGGCACCAGTGTGCCACGCAACACCCGACCCAGCACTAGTGCTCGAGTTGATCACGGTGTGGCGACGGACGATCGATGACAAGGAAATGCGGAGGACATGGCGAAGAAAGACGGGGCCATCGAGGTCGAAGGCCGCGTAGTCGAGCCGCTCCCCAACGCGATGTTCCGCGTCGAGTTGGAGAACGGTCACAAGGTCCTGGCACACATCAGCGGCAAGATGCGGCAGCACTACATCCGCATCCTGCCCGAGGACAGGGTTGTCGTGGAGCTCTCGCCCTACGACCTCTCTCGTGGTCGCATCGTCTACCGCTACAAGTGATCACGAAGAGCAGCTACTAGGAGAGCAGAAGACGTGAAGGTCCAGCCGAGCGTCAAGAAGATCTGCGACAAGTGCAAGGTGATCCGCCGCCACGGCCGGATCATGGTGATCTGCGAGAACCTGCGGCACAAGCAGCGGCAGGGCTGATCTCCCAGCACTCGACCAGAGTGGATTGACGGCTACACAACCTCCCCGCACCTGCCGGGCCACGCGAGTGGCCCGGTTCACCCCCGGACTTCAGGCCGGGGCCGGGACACCCGAAGCGCAAGCAGAGGGCACGACAGGCGAGTCGGTCCCGGAACCGGACGGGGAGCAGACCTGAAGATGAATTCAATGAAGGAGCATCAACGCCAATGGCACGACTCGCTGGCGTAGACCTCCCCCGCGAAAAGCGGTTGGAGATCGCGCTTACGTACATCTACGGCATCGGCCGTACCCGCTCGAAGCAGCTCATCAAGGCTGCCGAGCTCAACGCGGACACCCGCGTCAAAGACCTCAGCGATGACGACCTCGCGAAGCTGCGTGTGTACATCGAAGAGAACTTCAAGGTCGAGGGTGACCTTCGCCGCGAGGTGAACGCCGACATCCGTCGGAAGATCGAGATCGGGTGCTACGAGGGCCTTCGCTGGCGCCGCGGACTTCCCGTCCGTGGTCAGCGCACGAAGACCAACGCCCGTACCCGCAAGGGTCCGAAGAAGACGGTCGCCGGCAAGAAGAAGGCTGGCAAGAAGTGAGCGTCCAGGGCAAGAAGGTCGTGCAGATGGGCGGCGTCCAGCGCCGCGGCACGGCTTGCGTTTCGCCCAAGGCGCTCTACGCCCGCCCGATGGCGCTCCGCAACCTGTACACCGACGCCGGTTCGATCATCCGGCGCGGACAGGCCGAAGCGGTCGCCGCTCACCAAGAGAACGCGCGCTAACAGGAGATCCCTCACAACATGCCACCGAAGTCTCGTACTGCGGCCGGGGCCAAGAAGGTCCGCCGCAAGGAAAAGAAGAATGTTGCGCACGGTCACGCGCACATCAAGAGCACCTTCAACAACACCATCGTCTCGATCACGGACCCGACCGGTGCCGTGATCGCGTGGGCGTCGAGTGGTCACGTGGGCTTCAAGGGCTCCCGTAAGTCCACCCCGTTCGCCGCGCAGATGGCCGCCGAGAACGCTGCCCGCAAGGCCGCCGAGCACGGCATGAAGAAGGTCGACGTCTTCGTGAAGGGCCCGGGTTCGGGCCGCGAGACGGCGATCCGCTCGCTGCAGGCGGCCGGCCTCGAGGTCGGCACCATCCAGGACGTGACCCCGCAGCCTCACAACGGCTGCCGCCCGCCCAAGCGGCGCCGGGTCTGAGGAACGGGGAGGAGTAAGAAGAAATGGCTCGTTACACCGGCCCCGCGACGCGTATTTCGCGTCGCCTCAAGGTTGACCTCATCGGCGGCGACCAGGCTTTCGAGCGTCGCCCCTACCCGCCGGGCCAGCACGGCCGCGGGCGCATCAAGGAGTCCGAGTACCTCCTGCAGTCGCAGGAGAAGCAGAAGGCTCGCTACACCTACGGCGTTCTCGAGCGTCAGTTCGTCCGGTACTACAAGGAAGCCGTCCGGCGTCCCGGTAAGACCGGTGAGAACCTGCTGCAGATCCTCGAGTCCCGCCTGGACAACGTGATCTACCGCGCCGGCATCGCCCGCACCCGCCGTCAGGCGCGTCAGCTGGTGAGCCACGGTCACTTCGTGGTCAACGGCGTCAAGGTCAACGTCCCGTCGTACCAGGTCTCGAAGTGGGACATCATCGACGTGCGGCCGAAGTCGTTCGCGATGCTGCCCTTCGTCGTGGCGAAGGAGTCCTACGGCGACCGCCCGATCCCGGCGTGGCTGCAGGTCGTCCAGTCCAACCTCCGCGTGCTGGTCCACCAGCTGCCGGAGCGTGCGCAGATCGACGTTCCGGTTCAGGAACAGCTGATCGTCGAGCTTTACTCGAAGTAGTCCGGCCCTGGCTGGACGCAGGGCGGCGGTGCAACAGGTGCGCCGCCGCCGCGCCATCCCTTCGACGTCATATGGCGGGCGTCGTCTGGAAAGGAATTAGGAAGAATGCTGATTTCCCAGCGGCCGGCTCTCGGCGAAGAGACGGTCAACGAGACCCGCTCCCGGTTCACCATCGAACCGCTGGAGCCCGGCTTCGGCTACACGCTCGGCAACTCGCTGCGTCGTACGCTGCTGTCGTCCATCCCGGGCGCGGCCGTGACGAGCATCCGCATCGACGGCGTGCTGCACGAGTTCACCACCGTCCCGGGGGTGAAGGAAGACGTCACCGACATCATCCTGAACCTCAAGGAGCTCGTGGTGTCCTCGGAAGAGGACGAGCCGGTCACCATGTACCTGCGCAAGCAGGGCCCCGGTGAGGTCACGGCGGCCGACATCGTGCCGCCGGCGGGTGTCACCGTGCACAACCCGGACCTGCACATCGCGTCGCTGAACGGCAAGGGCAAGCTCGAGATCGAGCTCGTCGTCGAGCGCGGCCGCGGTTACGTTCCGGCCCTGCAGAACAAGCAGGCGGGCGCGGAGATCGGCCGGATCCCGGTCGACTCGATCTACTCGCCGGTGCTCAAGGTGACCTACAAGGTCGAGGCCACCCGTGTCGAGCAGCGCACCGACTTCGACAAGCTGATCCTGGACGTCGAGACCAAGCCGTCGATCACGCCGCGCGACGCGGTCGCGTCGGCCGGCAAGACGCTGGTGGAGCTGTTCGGTCTCGCCCGCGAGCTGAACGTCGACGCCGAGGGCATCGAGATCGGCCCGTCGCCGCAGGAAGCGGACACCATCGCCGCCTACGCGATGCCGATCGAGGACCTGGACCTCACCGTCCGGTCGTACAACTGCCTCAAGCGCGAAGGCATCCACACGGTGGGCGAGCTGGTCTCGCGCTCCGAGGCGGACCTGCTCGACATCCGCAACTTCGGCGCCAAGTCGATCGACGAGGTCAAGCTCAAGCTCGTCGGCCTCGGCCTCGCGCTGAAGGACAGCCCGCCCGGGTTCGACCCGACCGCGGCGGCCGCCAGCTACGACGGTGAAGGCTGGTCGGAGGGTGTCGGTGGCATCGCCGACGGGATTTCGGACGGCCACGACGATGGCCAGGACTACGCAGAGACCGAGCAGCTCTGAGGCGCTGAGCCTGGACGCTGTGAGCTGAACTAGGAGAACCAATGCCCACCCCTACCAAGGGAGCCCGGCTCGGCGGGTCGTCCGCGCACGAGCGGCTGATCCTGGCCAACTTGGCCACGCAGCTGTTCGAGCACGGCAAGATCACCACCACCGAGGCGAAGGCGAAGCGGGTCCGTCCGCTGGCCGAGAAGCTGATCACGAAGGCGAAGCGGGGCGACCTGCACAACCGCCGTCAGGTTCAGCGCGTCGTCCGTGACAAGGACGTCGTCCACAAGCTGTTCGACGAGATCGGTCCGCACTTCGCGGAGCGTCCCGGCGGTTACACCCGGATCACCAAGACGATGCCGCGCAAGGGCGACAACGCCCCGATGGCGGTCATCGAACTGGTGCCGGAGAAGACCGTGACGTCCGAGGCCGAGCGGGCTCGCAAGACGAAGTTCGCCAAGGACGAGAAGAAGACCGCCGCTGTCGAGGCTCCGGCCACCGAGGAAGCCGCTTCGGAGGCTCCCTACGGTGAGGGCAGCCACGCCGCGCTCGAGGACGGGACGCAGCCCGAGGGCTTCCCGATCAAGGGCAACGACGAGTCGAAGTACTACCACACCGAGGAAAGCCCGTACTACGAGCAGACCAAGGCCGAGGTGTGGTTCGCCTCCGCCGAGGCTGCCGAAGCCGCGGGCTTCTCGCTGCCGCCGTCGCAGCAGGACGACGAGTCCTGACGACGGAAGCCGTTCCGGACGAGCCCGCCCTCCCCGCTGGGGACGGCGGGCTCGTTCGTCTGCGTCTGGACGTCTCCTACGACGGCACGGACTTCTCGGGCTGGGCCCGCCAGCCGGGCCGCCGCACGGTCCAGGGTGTCCTGGAGGAGGCCCTCCAGCGGCAGCCGCCGGGGGCGTCGGTGCCGAAGTCCGTGGTCGTGGCGGGCCGCACGGACGCCGGAGTGCACGCGAGCGGCCAGGTGGTGCACGTCGACGTCGTGCCGCTTGCGGACTCCTCCGGGCGGATTCCGGTGTCCCCGGAAGGCATCCCGGACCTGGCCCGCATGGCCGGGCGCTGGAACCGCCTCCTGCCCGGTGACGTGCGTGTCCTGGGCGCGCGAGTGGCCCCCGCGGGCTTCGACGCCCGGTTCTCGGCGATCCGCCGGCACTACCGCTACCGCGTGTCCGATGCACCGTGGGGCGTGGATCCATTGCGGCGCAACGACACCCTGGCCTGGAACCGTCCACTGTCGACGGACGCGATGAACTCCGCCGCGGTGGCGTTGCTGGGCCTGCAGGACTTCGCGGCGTACTGCAAGCAGCGCGACACGGGCACGACGATCCGCGAGCTCCAGCGGCTGGAGTGGCGCCGGATCGACGAGCACCTGCTGGAGGTCGAGGTCTCGGCGGACGCGTTCTGCCACTCGATGGTCCGCAGCCTGGTCGGCGCCCTGCTCCTGGTGGGCGACGGCCGCCGCGCCGGCACCTGGCCCGCGGAGGTCCTGGCGAGCGGCGTTCGCGACAGCGCGGTGGCCCCGGCCCACGGCCTGACCCTCACGGCAGTGGACTACCCGCCGGACGCCGAGCTGGCCGCCCGCGCCGAGCAAACCCGCAACGTCCGCACCTCCCCCTGAAAGCCGTGAAGGGCACCTTCAGGGACACCAAGTCCCTGAAGGTGCCCCTCACGGCACAACCAGGAGCGGGAACCTCAGTCGCCGCGGCGGACGGGGCCGAGGAGCTGCTGCTCCTTGCCTGTCGTCACCAGGCGCAGCGGACGCCACAAGTTGCGGCCCAGGGCCACCACCTGGTCGTCCTTCAACGTCGTCAGCTGGCGCATCATCTGGGGCGGCAGCCGCCAGATGCGGGCCGCCAGCTCGGCCTGGCCCGCCGGCAGCCGCTGCATCAGCACCAGGTCCGCCGCGTTGGCCGTCGCGCCGGCCTGGGGGTGCAGGTACGGCAGCACGTAGATCGTCGTCTGCCACGGCGAGCGGGGCGGGAACAGGTCCTGCGGGGTCGGCCCGCCGTCCGTGACGACCAGCAGCGGCGCGTCCTCCGACGGCCGAGGAAGCTCGACCGGCGAGAGCCGGCGGATCTGCACCAGCGGCGACGGCCGGCCGTCGCGGGTGCCGGCCGCGCGGGACAGCACCTGCCACTCCGTCGGGCGCCCGGTCGCGACCACGACCCAGGCGCCGACCGCCATCGCGCGCATCGCCACCTGGCGGGCCAGGTACAGCCCGCCCACCAGCACGATGCGCGTCGGCGTCGAGCGCAGCGCCGAGATCGTCAGCGGCTCACCCTTGAGGCCCGAGCCGAGCACGATGCCGCCGCGGTCACCCGAGGGGCTGATCGCGTCGAGCATCGCGGGGTCCACCGTGAACTCCGGCGCCACACCGACGTTCTGCCCGGCGTCGCGAACGCGGGAACTCATGCTGTGCCTCCGATCGGCAACGTCGCGGCGAACGCGGAGACCTGCAGCCCGCGCAGCGGCGTCAGATCCACTCCGAGCCGCTCGGACAGCCCGTGCAGGCGCTGGTCGGCGGCCTCGAGCTCACGCGGGTTCCGCGCGCTCAGCCGGACCACGCCGCGCAGGCCGATCTTGCCTTCGTCGGACGCCGGTGAGATGGACATCGCGAGTGTCGCCGACAGCGCGCGGACGCTCGTCAGCGTGTCCAGGGTTCCGGTGATCTTGCCCTTCGGCCAGCCGGTGATCGCGTAGCTCGCGTGGCCGATCCCGGCCGCGGTCACCCCGGACCACCGCTCCTGCAGCGTCACCTTGCTCGGCGAGCCGGCGACGGAAGTCAGCTCCGCGGCCGAAATGCTCGCCCGCAGCAGCTCGTCGGGGTCGAGCGGCCGGGTCGGCACACCCTGCGACTCCAGCGCGTTGCGCACCCGCGAAAGCGCGCCGATCAGCGCGCGGTGGGCGCCGACCACACCGCCGCCGCGTTCCCGGATCGCCGCCGGGCAGCGCTTCGGGTCCAGCCGGATCGCGACCCACGTCGTCCGCCGCGCGGCCGCGGGCAGCGGGCCGAGGACCTCCATGTAGGAGCTCAACGCCGGCGAGTCCGACGGCAGCGCCGCGCTGCCCGGGTAGCAGTGCCAGATCATCTGGATCGAGTCGAGGACCACACCGCGGTCCTCGAGGCACGGCCCGAGCGCCGACAGTGGCAGGCTCGGCGCACCGCCGGCCTGGGTGATCAGCGCCGGGGTCGGCTCGACGAGCAGCACCGCGGTCCAGGTGCCGTCGTTCCAGGCCAGCCCGACCTGCTGCCGCTCGTGGTCGACGCCGTGCGCCACGACGAGGTCCGGCACCGCGATGCGGAGCAGGTTCACGCGGGCGTCGTCCGGGCCGGTCACGGTGGTCTCTTCGGCGGCCAGCTCCTCGACGGTGCTGGGCGGCAGCGGGTCCGCGATCCGGTCGTGGGAGCGGAAGGAGTAGCGCGCCGTCAGCCCGACCCACTGGGTGAACCAGCGGCCGCGCCAGCGCAGCAGCGCGACGATCAGCGCGAAGGCGAGGATGCCGATCCCGACGTACTTCAGCGACATGTCGATCGCGAGCAGCACGAGCCCGACCGCCAGGCCGACCTCGAGCACAACGAGGTTCGCCACGGGGAGCGGGCCGAGGTTCACCCCCGAGGACCGGCGCCGCGCGGGCGGGGCCATCCGCACCGCGGGCGGGGGAGTGGACGCGCCGCCGGGGCCACCGCTGTCGGGCCCCTGGGGACCACCGGGCCCACCGCCGGGTCCGCCCGGGCCACCGGGGCCGCCAGGACCACCCGGGCCACCGGGACCTCCGGGGCCGCTCGGGCCGCCGGGTCCGCCAGGGCCACCGGGACCGGGGCCGCGCGGGGGAACACCGGGCCGGCCGGGGCCGCCACCGGGCCCACCCGGTCCGCCGGGAACACCACCAGGGCCACCAGGACCGCCGCCGGGTCCGCCGGGAACACCACCGGGTCCGCCGGGCATCCCACCGGGTCCCGGACCACCGGGTCTCCCCGGCCGGGGCGGCGGGCCGGGACGTCCCTGCCCGGGCGGCGGGGGCCCAGGCGGGCCAGGCGGACGTGGAGGGTTGGTGACGGACATCCGCGCTTTCTCTTCCCCTCGAGTTCACTGCTTGGCCGGAAGCCGGGTCCCGGGGTGTCCGACCCTAGCTTGAGTTGGTAGAAACCCCACACCAGACGGTCCCCGTACGGCTATCCTGCGGAACCGTACCGCGACGGGGAGGACTGTAGGTCGAGAATGCCATCAACACCGACGACTAAGTCTCAGGTTCAGGCCTACAAGTTCGTCCTGCGCCGGATGCAGTCGGCCCTGGTCCGGCGCGACTCCGTGATGCTGCACGACCCGATGCGCACCCACACGAGGGCCACCATCGTCGGCGTCGTGCTGGGGGCGCTCGGCATGATCGTGTTCGTCGTCTGGGGGCTGCTCAGCCCGGCGCCGTCCGTGCCCGACGCCGGGAACATCGTGATCGGCGAGCAGTCCGGCACCGTTTACGTCGTGGCGGCGGGGAACCCGAAGAAGCTGATCCCGACGTTCAACCTCGCGTCGGCGCGGCTTCTCCTGCTGGCCCAGCAGAAGCAGGTGAGCGCGGGCAACCCGGGCACCGGCCCGGCGACCCAGCCCGCGCCCGCGAGCCCGGCGAGTGTGAAGAACCCCACGGTCGTTTCCGACACCCAGTTGGAATCCATTCCGCGCGACAAGCTCACCGGCATTCCGGACGGCCCGCAGCTGATTCCGTCGGACACCCAGCGGATTTCCCCCAATTGGGCGGTCTGCGACCAGGTCCAGCTCGACACGACGCTGCCGAACCCCGACACCGGCAAGACCAACACCTACGTCTTCGGCGGGGTCGCCCCGGCCGGCCTCGGCACCGAGCTCGGCGAGAACGACGCGCTGCTGGCGAAGGCCGACAACGGCAAGACGTACCTGATCTACCGGCTGCCGAGCTCGCGGAACCGGCCGAACGCCAACACCGTGCGCGCCGAGGTCGACGAGAACAACCCCAACGACGCCGTCCGCACGGCGCTGGGCCTGCAGAAGCCGGCGCGCAAGATCACGCAGGGCCTGCTGAACGCGATCCCCGAGGTCGCGAAGCTGACCCCGCCGCGGATCCCGGAAGGCCAGGCTCCCAGCGACTTCAACGGCTTGTCCGCGGGCGACGTCTTCTCCACGCAGCCGGCCGGTGAGCAGCCGAACTACTACGCCATCACCACGAACGGCATCCAGCGGGTGTCCAACGCGGTCGCCGACGTCATCCGCGTCGCCAAGAACGGCAGCTCCGGCAAGATCCAGACGCTCGGCCTCGACAAGCTCGCCGGGGTGCGCGAGCTGCAGCCCAACGACCCCGACTACATCCCGGTCGACGACTTCCCGCGCTCGGTCCCGACGATCCTCGACGCGACGAAGAACTCGTCGGTCGCGTGCCTGGGCTGGTCGCTGGTCGGGTCCGGCACCGACCAGGACGCGCACACCTCGGTGTACGTCGACACGCAGCTGCCCGGGGCGAAGGCGACCGGGGACAAGTTCACCCCGATGACGGTCACCACGCCCGGCCCGAACCGCGTGCCCATCAACGGCTTCTACCTGAAGCCCGGCTTCGCCGCGGTGGTCCAGTCCGCGACCGGCAAGGCCAGCTTCGGCAAGGGCGCGATCCAGCTGATCTCCGACCGGGGCATCCGCTACAGCGTCCCGGACGCCACGACGGCGGACGCGATCGGCCTGGGCAACCGGCAGCCGGCGCCCGAGTCGGTCATCGGGCTGCTGCCGACCGGGGCGTCGCTGAACACCCAGGACGTGCTGAAGCAGTTCGACTCGGTGCCGATCGACCCGGACGCCGGCGCCTTCCCGACGCCGTCCCAGCAAGCGGGCCCCTGACCGGAACCGCCGGTCCGCCGCGGGCGTCACACGCTCGAAGGTTTTTCGTGAGCGGAGGTGCCCGTGGCCGGCTTGAGGATGGACGGCGTCGTCGTCGCCGAGTACGCCAAGACGGCCGAGGCGGCCGCTGACGACCTGGACGCGGCGGCGGCCGACGTCGGCGGGGAGGGCGTCTCCGCGGAGTCGTACGGCGAGCTGGGGGCCCGGATCGGGCTCGGTGAGTCGTACGGCCGCGCGTCGAGTGCGCTGCGGCGTCAGCTGACCGACGGCGCGGAGGCGCTGCGGTCGGCCGCGGAGGCGCTGCGGCAGGTGACGATCCGCCACAGCGGGCAGGACGCGGAGGCCGCGGAGCTGATCAAGCGGGCCGGGAGGCTGGACTGATGATGGCCGAAAGCCCGACCGAGTCCATCCCGCACCCGCTGGCCGCGCCGGCGGTCCCGGCGCCGGTTTCCGAAGACCTCACCTCGGCGGCCGAGCCTTACCTGGGCTACCTCTCGGATCTGGCGTCGCAGCTCGGCGTGATCGACCCCGTCGAGACGTACTTCCGCCCGCTGCTCGGCCGCTGGGCCGACCTCAGTGCGGAGGCGGACCGCCTGCGTCAAGCGGCGTCGGCCGCGGCCGACGTCTCCGAACGCCTCGACGACCAGCTCGGCCGCCTCGACGCGGGCTGGGAAGGCCGCGACGCGGACGCGTTCGTCATGTACATCCGCGAGATCGGCGCGGCGGGCGGAGACCTCCAGGAGGCGCTCAACGTCCTGGCGGCCTCGCTCGATGACATGGTCGAGACCCTGCGCCACGTGGTGGTCGACCTCGTCGAGGTGCTGGTGGACGCGGCGGAGCTGACGTCGGAAACCATGCTGCTGCCCAGCGGCGGCACCCGGCGGGCGCGGGTCCAGCTGCAGGAGACGCAGGAATCGGCGAAGGCCCTGCACGAGACGGCGCGCGACGTCATGGAGGCGTTCGACCGGCTCTGTGACGGCGTCGACGATCCCGACGCGGCGTCGCGGAGCATCGAGATCCGGCACCGGTACCCGCAGGAGCGGTTCAAGCTGCACGACGACGCGCTGACCGAGGACCAGGCTTCGTCTTCGTCTCCAGCGGATGAGGGAACGACGCCGTCGTCGGCGGACGAGGGGACAACACCGTCGTCGGCGAGCGACCCGAAGCAGACCGGCGCCGGCACTCCGGACGACGCGAAGCCCGCCGAAACCCCGGCGCCGGCCGCCCCCGCGCAGGACGATTCGGCGAACCACGGCGGAATGTCGGGCGTCCCGATGATGCCGATGATGGGCTTCGGCTCCTTCGGCGGCGGTGGCCAGGGCCGCCGCCCGTCGAAGACACGCCCGATGGCGAAGTCGTCGGACCTGCTGGGCGAGCCCGGCCTGGTGGCGCCGCCGGTGATCGGCGAGGACGAAAACCCGCCGCCGCAGCAGAAGAACCCGCCGGAGAAGCCGCCCGCGAAGTAAGCCGCTCGGCCGGCGGTGGGTTGCCCGGTGCGGATCCACCGGCACCGTCGGCGAAGTGTGCGGCCGGCGTTCGGTGGAGCCGGGAGATCGCCCAGCTCGGGAAGCCACCCGCGAAGTAAGTCGCCCTGGCCCGCGGCGACCGCGGGCCAGGGTTCGGGTCAGCGCCGGGAAGTGTCGGCTTCGGCCGGCCGGTTGCGGCGGATCGTGCGCATCACGAACAGCGTGATCAGCAGCGCCACCACGCCACCCGCCGTGCCGGCCAGTGCCACGATCATCGGGGTCGAGCTGCGGTCGTCGGCCGGGGGGAGCTGGGCCATCTGCTGGGCCGGGATCGGCGCCATGCCGCCGACTTCGGACGGCAGGCTCTGCGTCAGCGCCGCCACCGGGTTGATGACCCCGAAGCCGACGAAGTTGTCGCGGCCACCCGGCGCCGCCGGGTGCTGGGCGGTTTCCTTGATGCGGTTGACGATGGCCCGGCCGCCGAGGTTCGGGAACTTCGCCTTGACCAGCGCCGCCAGACCCGCCACATAGGGCGCGGCGAAGCTCGTGCCCTGGATTTCGCTGGCCTTGTCGCCGCTTTCGAACGTCAGGTTCGCCAGCCCCGACGACCCTTCGGCCGGGTCCAGCGAGACGATCCGGGTGCCGGGCGCCGCGACGCCGACCCACGGGCCGTGCACGCTGAACGGGGCCACACTGCCGAATTCGTCGATCGCGCCCACGGAAAGCACGTCGTCCGCGAACCACGGCGGGCTCACGATCGTCTTCGGCTTCCGGGCGTCCGCCTGGTCGTTCTGCGGGCAGGTGTCCGTCGCGTTGCCCGCGGCGGCGATGACCACGATGCCCTTCTCCGCGGCGAAGTGCACGGCCGCCTGGACCTGCTGCTCGCCCTCGGTGATGTTCCCCGTGGCCGGCCGGCAGTTGTCGACCGACATGTTGATGATGTCGGCCTCTCCGCGCTCGGCGATGCCGTGGATGATCTCGGCCAGCGTCTTCAGCGTGCCCGCGGTGCCGGCCTTCTCCAGCTGGCGGCCGCCGTTGGTCTGGCCGGGGGAGGTCTGGTCGCCTTCACCGCTGCCACCGCCACCGCCGTTGGACGGCGGCAACGACGACTCCGACCCGGTCGGCGGGTTGGTGCTCGACGACGGCGTGCCGCTCGTGCTGCTGGCCGGCGGCGTGGTGGTCGAGGTGTCGGGCTCGTAGTTCTCGCTCAGCTGGCGGTAGGACACGATCGTCGCGTCCGGCGCGACGCCGACGAACCCGACCTCCGGGTTGTCGGGCTTGGCCGCGATGATCCCGGCGACCTCGGTGCCGTGGCCGTCGCAGTCCTCGAGGCCGGGCTGCTGGCTGTGCGTTGGCGCCGAAACGTACTCGCCGCCGGACTTGACCCGGTCCTGGAACCACGGGTGCGCCGTGACGCCGGTGTCGACCACCGCGACCCGGATACCGCCGCCGGCGGAATGGTCGGGGGTGGCGGCGCGGACGATGTCCTGCGCCGCCGAGAGCTGCAGGTAGTCCTGGCCCCAGGGCCGGTACTTGATCTCGATGTTCTGGCCGAGCGTGCTGCGCTGGACGCAGCCCTTGGTCTGCTTGTACTTCTTGTCCGGCTGGCGCGAGTCCGGGACCAGCTTGCTCATGTCGACCGGCGGCGGCGTCGCGAAGTAGCCGTCGGCCGGGGCCGTCTGCGCCCACGCCGGCACCGTGGTGCTCAGCGGGGCCAGGATGCCGAGCGTGCCGGCCAGCAAAGCGGTCGTGGTTCGCCGTGCTACTGACATCCGAGATTCACCCGATCCGGTCACTTGAAGTTCAGGTGCCGCAGGGTGGTGTAGAGGTCCATCACACCCAGGGCGAGCGGGAGCACCGAAGCGATGCAGAGCGCCTCGATGATCTCCACGGTGCGTCGCAGCGGCGGTGAGAACCGCTGGTTCGGGAAGATCACGCCGACCACGAGCGCGCCCGCGGCCAGCAGGATCAGGATGCCGAAGACGTAGAGCAGGCGGTTCTCGGCGCTTGCCGAGACCAGCCAGCCGACCGCGATGCCGGTCGCCGAGACCAGGCCCGTGGTGAGCAGGGCGATCGCCTGGCTGCCGTTGGCGTACGCGCGGGCGCGCAGCAGCAGGACGAGGCTCGCGACGACACCCAGGATGATCCCGAACGCGCCGGGCGCGGTCGCGGCGATGATCGCGGCGATCGCGACGGTGATGCCGCAGCCGATCATCAGGCCGGTCATGTAGTTGTGCGCGATCGCCGTGCGGCGCTCGATCGCCCGGTAGTCCGGGAAGCCCGAGTCCTCCTTGAGCTCCTCCGCGCTGCCGGGGACGTGCGGGAGCGGCAGCTTCGCGAGCCAGATCGTGGCGCGCGGCAGGATCGAGATGCAGGCGAGGGCGACCGCGACGGTGCCGGCCGCGATCCCGGTGCCGGGGTGCGCGACGAGCGTGCCGAACAGGAACGCCAGCGCGCCGAAGGTGCCTGCGGTCGCGGCGGCGATGAAGGTCGTGATGCCGGCGCCGATGACCATGATGCAGACCGAGGCGACGATGATCACCAGGACCGCGCCGAGCAGCAGGTTCGCCCGCAGGGACAACCCGGGCACGATGTAGAAGCCGCTCACGAACGCCAGTGGCAGGCCGCCGGCCGCGGCGACCAGCACCCCGGTGGCTTCGGCTTGGTAGGCCTTGGCGAGCGTCGCGCCGATCGCGACGCACGCGATCGCGCCGATGCCGCCGGCGATGGCCGCGCCGAGCGCGCTGCCGCCGTAGAACGACCCGCTCATGAACAGCGCGATGGCGGCGGCGACCAGCGCCAGCCCGCCCGCGACGTGCCCGAAGCGGTTCGCCGTCTCCTTCGTCCACGGCCGGAAGCTGTCCGGGGACGACTCCGCGATCGCGTCGACGACGTCGTCGTACAGCGGCGGCGGCGGGTTCTCGTTGCGCTTGCGCAGCTGCAGGAGCTCACCGTCGACGACGCCGAGCGAAGCCAGCGTGCGGCTCGGGTCGAGCGGGGCGTCACCGAGCTTCGCCAGCGCCCAGCCACCGTGCCGGGCACCGCCGTCCGGCGACGCCTCCTTCGCCATGTCCAGCAGCATCGGCAGCAGATCGGCCACCGCGACGTCGGCGGGCAGCGCCACGTCGATCCGCGTGGAGGGCGCGACGACCGTCACCCTGCTGAAAACTGTCGTGCCCGTAGCCACTGCACTGCCCCCGCTCTGATGAGACTGCTCCCGGGGGAACTTATACCGGACCCGGGTGCCGACATCATCGAACGTCCGAAATTCACTGGCAACGGCCGGTGGCGGAGGTCCTGGAGTTACTGGTGGTACCAGTGGGTGCAGTAGTACGGGCCACCGTCTTCGTGGGTGCAGAACCGCCACCAGTGGTCCCCGGGCACCGTCCCGCTCGCCGTCCTGCCGGTCCCGATCGGGCCTTCCGCGATCCAGCCCGCCCAGTTGGCCGGGTTGGGACTGTCCGCCCGGTCGAGGTAAGCACGGGTGGTGGGCAGGTAGTTGCCGGCGGAACCGACGACGTCGGCGCAGAAGAAGAGGCTCTGCGAGCGTCCGCCGACCGGCTCGTGAGGTGTTTCGTGACAGGCGGCGGTGGATTCGTGCGCCGATGCGGCGTCGGACGCCGCGGTGGCCGAACCGGTCAGCAACGCCGCGGTCGCCATGCCCGCCAGCGCCAAGTTCTTGCCCGGCCTGCTCATGGTCCCTCCCGAGGTGGTGATCATGGACAAGTCATGACTAGCACGGGTATCACCCAGGGTGAAGCGGCCATAACCAAGAGTGTGAGGTGATCTTCTCCGGGCCGTCATTACTGTCAGTGCCAGGTCGTACACTCGGACGGCGAGGCAGCCAAGAGGGACAGGGCTCACGAAGGCGGTTCCGGCATCCGCCGGAAATCCTCCGCGGCGTTCGATAGGTTGTTCCGCGCACCTTGCGTTCTAAACGGTGGCCGCCATCGTCGAGTTTGAAGAGGGGTCCTTCGATGAGCACGCTGCAGTTCAAGAAGTCGCCGCGGCTGGCGGCACCGCGGCCGCCGGGCGGCGAGGTGCACCTCGAGCCGCCGCCCGAAGTGCCCCGGGTCATTCCCGGCAACGTCGTCATGAAGGCGCTGCCGATCGTCATGATCGTGGCGTCGCTCGGGATGATGGTCTTCATGTTCCAGGCCAGCAACCGGAACCCGATGATGATGGCCATGGGCGGCATGATGGTCGTCGGGACGCTCGGCATGATGGCCGGCGGTGGTGGCAAGGGCGGCGGCGCCAAGCGCGCCGAGATGGACGAAGACCGCAAGGACTACCTCCGCTACCTCGGCCAGATGCGTGACCGCGCCCGCGAGGCGATGGTCGACCAGCGCGCCGCGCTCGAGTGGGTGCACCCGGACCCGCAGTCCCTGTGGTCGCTGGCCGCCAGCCGCCGGATGTGGGAACGCCGCCAGAACGACCAGGACTTCCTGCACCTGCGCGTCGGGCGCAGCTCGCACCGCCTCGCGACGCGGCTGGTCCCGCCGCAGACCGGGCCGGTCGACGAGCTGGAGCCGATCGCCACCCTCGCGCTGCGCCGGTTCGTGCGCGCGCACTCGATCGTGCCGGACCTGCCCACCCAGATCACGCTGCGCGGGTTCGCCGCGGTGAGCATGCAGGGCGACCGCACGCTGACCCGCGGCCTCACCCGCGCGATGCTCGCCCAGATGGTCACCTTCCACAGCCCCGACGACGTGCTGGTCGCGATCGCGACCGCCGGCCGGGCGAAGGAAGAGTGGGAGTGGGCGAAGTGGCTGCCCCACACCCAGCACCCCACGATGTCCGACGGCATCGGCCAGCTCCGGATGATGGCCGGTTCGCTGGCCCAGATCGAAAACTGGCTGGACGAAGAACTCCGCGACCGGCAACGCTTCTCGCGCAACGCGACCCCCGCGCCGGACCAGCCGCACGTCGTGATCATCGTCGACGACGCCGAAGTCACCCGCGAAGAGCAGATCATCCTCGAAGAGGGTCTGGTCGGCGTCACCCTGATCGACCTGTCCGACTCGATCGGCAACCTCGCTGCCCGCCGCGGCCTGCGCTTGGTCGTGGAAGCTGACCGCCTCGGCGCGCGCAGTGCCGGTGGTGTCGAGTGGTTCGGCCGCCCCGACACCCTCAGCGTGGTGGAGACGGAGTCCCTGGCCCGCCTCATCTCCCCGTACCGCGTCGGCGGTGCGGCGGGGCAGGACGTCAGCGACGAGGAGCCGCTGCTGTCCAACCCGTCGCTGCTGGAACTGCTCGGCATCCCGGGTGACCCGATGACCTTCGACGTGCAGCAGGCCTGGCGTCCCCGCCCGATCCGCGACCGCTACCGCGTTCCGTTCGGTGTCGGCGAATACGGCCAGCCGGTGGAGCTGGACATCAAGGAAGCCGCCGCCGAAGGCATGGGCCCCCACGGCCTGTGCATCGGCGCGACCGGTTCCGGTAAGTCGGAGTTCCTGCGCACCCTGGTGCTGGGGATGCTCGCGACGCACTCGTCGTCCACGCTGAACTTCGTCCTGGTCGACTTCAAGGGTGGCGCGACCTTCCTCGGCCTCGACAAAGCCCCGCACGTCTCCGCGGTCATCACCAACCTCGCCGACGAAGTCACCCTGGTCGACCGCATGAAGGACGCCCTGGCCGGGGAAATGAACCGCCGCCAGGAAGCACTGAAAAACGGCGGCAACTTCAAAAACGTCTGGGAGTACGAGAAAGCCCGCGAAAACGGCGCCGACCTCGACCCGCTTCCCGCGCTGTTCATCGTCTGTGACGAGTTCTCCGAACTCCTCGCCGCGAAGCCGGACTTCATCGACTTGTTCGTCGCGATCGGCCGATTGGGCCGGTCGCTGCAGATGCACATGCTGCTCGCCTCCCAGCGCCTCGAGGAAGGCAAACTGCGCGGTCTGGACTCGCACCTGTCCTACCGGATCGGCCTCAAGACGTTCTCCGCGGCGGAGTCCCGGGCCGCGATCGGTGTCCCGGACGCCTTCGAACTGCCCTCGGTCCCCGGCGGCGGCTACCTCAAGTTCGACACCTCCACGTTGGTCCGCTTCAAGGCGTCCTATGTGTCGGGTCCGTATCGCCCGGCGGGGATCCAGGCTGCCGGCCCGGCCGCGACGGTGGTGCGGGCGGACAAGCGGCCGCAGCTGTTCGTTCCGGACTTCATCGAGTTGCCGAAGGAGCCGGAACCGGAGCTGCTCGAGGCCCCGGCCGCGCCGGCCGCGCCGCAGCAGCCGGAAGAGGCGGTCGAACCGTCCGAGCTGGACGTGATCGTGTCGCGGCTGATCGGGCAGGGCCCACCCGCGCACGAGGTGTGGCTGCCGCCGTTGAAGGACCCCAGCTCCCTCGACACGCTGCTGCCGAACCTCAACCCCACCGACGACCGTGGTTTGTCGCCGGTCGGCTTCTTCGGCAACGGCCGCCTGCAGGTGCCGCTGGGCATCATCGACCGGCCGTACGAGCAGCGCCGTGACCCGCTCTGGGCGGACTTCGCCGGTGCGGCCGGACACGGCGTCATCGTCGGCGGCCCGCAGTCGGGCAAGTCGACGATGCTGCGGACGCTGATCATGTCGATGGCGTTGACCCACACCCCGGAAGAAGCGCAGTTCTACTGCCTCGACCTCGGTGGTGGCACCTTGGCCGGTCTGGCCGACCTGCCCCACGTCGGCGGCGTCGCCGTGGCGCGGCGCGAGCCGGACAAGGCCCGCCGGATCGTGGCCGAGCTGACCACGCTGCTCACCGAGCGGGAAGGCCGGTTCGGGGCGATGGGCATCGACTCGATGACCGAGTTCCGCAACCGCAAACGCCGCGGTGAGATCCGGCCCGACCAGGACCCGTTCGGCGACGCGTTCCTCATCGTCGACAACTGGCGCGCCCTGCGGGACGACTTCGAGGAGCTGGAGGGCACGATCACCCGGCTCGCCACCCAGGGTCTGTCCTACGGCGTGCACGTGGTGATCGCGGCGAACCGGTGGGCGGACATCCGCCCGGCGATCAAGGACATGATCGGCACCCGGTTCGAGCTGCGCCTCGGTGACCCGACCGAGTCCGACATCGACCGCCGGGTCGCGGTCAACATCCCAGCCGGCCGACCTGGCCGCGGCCTGACCCGGGAGAAGCTGCACCTGCTCGGCGGCCTGCCCCGCATCGACGGCTCCAGCGACCCGGAGACGATCGCTTCCGGCGTCGCCGACGCGGTCGCGAAGATCAAGGCCGCCTGGCGCGGCCGGATCGCGCCGCAGGTGCGGCTGCTGCCGGAGATGATCACCTACGACGAGGTGCTCAAGCTCGACGCCCACCGCGACTCCAAGCTGATCCCGATCGGCGTCAACGAAGAAGACCTGCAGCCGATCTACCTCGACTTCAACGCCGAGCCGCACTTCTACGCCTTCGCCGACGGCGAGTCGGGCAAGACGAACCTGCTGCGGCAGATCGCCCGCGGTATCTCCGAGCGGTTCACCGCGAAGGAAGCGTTGATCCTGCTGGTCGACTACCGCCGCACCATGCTCGGTTTTGTGCAGGGTGACTCGCTGCTCGGCTACGCGGTCTCGGCGGCGCAGCTGGAGAGCATGGTCAGCGACGTGTTCAACTCGATGACGCGTCGCCTGCCCGGCCCGGACGTCACCCAGGAGCAGTTGAAGACACGCTCGTGGTGGAAGGGCCCGGAGCTGTTCATCCTGGTCGACGACTACGACCTGGTCGCCACCTCGAGCAACAACCCGCTGCGGAAGATCTCCGACTTCCTCCCGCAGGCCAAGGACGTCGGTCTGCACCTGATCGTGGTCCGCCGCACCGGTGGCGCGAGCAAGGCCATGTACGACCCGATCATCGGCAAGCTCAAGGAGATCGCGGCGCCGGGCATGGTCATGAACGGCTCCCGCGAGGAAGGCGCACTGGTCGGCAACATCAAGCCCAGTGCGATGCCGCCGGGCCGGGGCAACATGCTGACCCGCAAGGCGGGCAAGCAGCTGATCCAGGTCTCGTGGATCCAGCCGGACTGAGCTGTGTCGTCGGTTCCCGATCCGGCCACAGTCACGGCCGAACGGTTTCGCGGAAACGGTCACGTGGAGCCGGACGGCGGCCTGCTTTTGGCCGGATCGGGAACAGCGCGGCGGGGCGCTCGGCGGCGGAGGGTAGGTTCCTCCCCGAGGGTGCGCCCCGCCGGCTCAGCCGGCCGGGCGCGGGGGATCGCGACGAATACTGCGGGAGCTGCTGGTGACGGTCCGGGTTGCGGTGGACTTCGGGACGTCGAGCACCTGTGTTGTCGCTTCGGTGAACGGCCGCGACCCGCAGGTCGTGGTGATCGACGGCCAGCCGCTGATGTCCTCGGCGGTGTACGCGGCCGCGGACGGCACGCTGTTCGTCGGCCAGGAGGCCGAGCGGCAGGCGGCCGTCGACCCGTCGCGGTACGAGCCGAACCCGAAGCGCCGGATCGACGAGGGTGAGCTGCTGCTCGGCGACAGCGTCCTGCGGGTCACCGACGTGGTGCACGCCGTCGTGGGCCGGGCCGTCGCCGAAGCGCGCCGCCTGGCCGGTGAGGCCGAGGTCGACCTGCTCGTGCTGACCCACCCCGCGGACTGGGGTGCCATCCGCACCCGGCTGCTGCGGCAGGCGGCCGGCGGGCTGGCGCGCGAGGTCGCGCTGGTGCCGGAACCGGTCGCCGCGGCGGTTTACCACGCGGCGACGTTCGCGCCGCAGGACGTGACCAACGACCGCACCGTCGAGTTCAGCGGCCGTCCCGGTGACGCGCTGGCGGTGCTGGACCTCGGGGGCGGCACCGTCGACGTCAGCGTCGTCCGCCGGCTCCCGCCGGACGCCAACCGCGACCGCGCCGGCCGGCCGCAGCGCGGCGGCTTCCAGGTGCTCGCCACCCGGGGCGACCCCGCCTTCGGTGGCGCGGACATCGACCAGGCGCTGCTGGAGCACGTCGGCTCGCTGGTGGCCGGGGCGGACCAGGACGCCTGGCGCCAGCTCGTCGAAGGGCGCGAGCTCGTCGATCGCCGCCGGCGCCGGGTGCTGCGCCAGGACGTTCGTGGTGCGAAGGAAACGCTCTCGCGGCACGCCTACACCGACGTGCCCATGCCGCCGCCGTTCGCCGACGCGCACGTGACCCGCGAAGACCTGGAGCGGCTGATCGCGGCGCCGCTGGGCCGCGCGGTGGAGCTGACGGTCGCGGCGATCGGCGAAGCGGGCCTGCGGCCGAAGCAGCTCACGGCGATCTTCCTGGTCGGCGGGTCGAGCCGGATCCCGATGATTTCGCGGCTGGTGCACGAACGCACCGGTGTGGTGCCGACGAGCCTGGACCAGCCGGAGACGGTCGTCGCGCGCGGCGCGCTGCGGGCCGTGCTGGTGGACCCGGACCGCACCGGCGCGCTGCCCGGCGAGGCGATGGCCCGGATGGGCGCGGTGCCGGGGGGCGCCCTCAGCCCGGCGGCGCAGCGCACGGAGGTCGTCCGCCCCGGCGACGTCGCCCCGCGCCCGGCCCCGCCGCGCACCGCCCCGGGCGGGTTCCCCCCGCCGAACGCGAACCGCCCGCCGTCCCCGCCGCACGGCCAGCCGGCGGCCCGCCCGTGGACGCCGCCCGCGGGCCAGCCCGCACCCCGGCCCGCCGCGGCGAGCACGCCGTCCGAAGCGGCCGGGAAGAAGAGCCGCGGGAAGCTCTGGGGGATCGTCGCCGGCGCGGTGGTCGTCGTGGCCGCGCTCGTCGTCGGCGGGATCTACGTCTTCGGTGAGCCGAGCGGCCAGGTCGAGAGCGGCCGGACGCTTTCGCAGTACGACTTCAAGTTCGTCGCGCCCGAAGACTGGGTCCAGACCGACGACCGGGTCGCCGACCGGCAGGTCGTGATCCACCCGCAGGAGTCGAAGGACGGCAACGACCTCCTGGTCGCGCAGGAGTACGTCATGGACTACGACGCGACCGCCGATCCGCAGAAGCTCGCGGACGAGCTCCGGAAGAGTGCGGAGAACGACCCGCAGCAGCAGTACAGCGCGTACAACCCCAGCGCGTCGTACGCGGGCCGGACGGTGATCTTCTACCACCAGGTCAAGCCGGACCGCCCCGACATCCAGGTCGACTGGTACGTCGTGTGGAAGGGCCGGATCCGGGTCCACGTCGGCTGCCAGTACGCCACGGCGCAGCTGAAGGACCGCGTCGCCGCGGCCTGCACGCAGGCCGTGCGCACCGCCGAAATCGTCAACTGAGAGGAGGGCACGCGGTGCCGTCCGAAGAATTCGAAAGCGCCGCGGCGTCCTTCAAGCGGATCGGTCAGGACGCGGTGACGCACGCCCGGCGCGTCGCCGGGAACGCCGTCGCCCGCAGCCGGCGCCACCACAGCGAAAACGTCGAACTGCTGAAGCGCAGCGGCCGCGGCGCGAAGTCCGGCGACCCGACCCCCGGTGGGCTCCGCGCGGCCGCCGAACGGTTCCGCCGCGCCCGGGGACTGGCGATCCCGGTTCCCGATCCCGCCGATTCGGTTCCTTCGCGTTCGCAATCTCCCGCTCGTACCCCTCGAACGAGTGATGAGGACGAAGACTTTTCCCAGATGCGAATCATGAAACGCGACGGGTGAGCGTCGGCCGGTGATCGCTGTGCGTGTGCTAACCCTGCTGGTGGAGAACACATTTCCGGGTGACCTGTCGCCGTGTCGGGGCACTTGGCCAATACCTGCGGCGACCGGTTCCCGGTTCGAGCGTTCACGCAAGCAACTACTTGCCGGCAAACCACGACAAGGGGGAACCGGACGTGGCAGGGTCTGCGTCGTAGGGCCGTACAAACGAACAAGACTCGCTACGGCCAACCACTCTTAAGAAGGGGGTTCCAGCATGGCTGGATTCCAGGGAACAGTCGCCCAGTTCACCGATGCCGAGGGCAAGGTCACCGAAGTCCGCGCCGGGATGGACCAGAACCTGTCCACCCTCCGCGACCGCATCGAGGCCACCCGCGCCGGTTGGCAGGGCGACGCGCAGAAGGCGTTCGACCACGTCATGCTGCGGTTCGACGACGACGCCCGCCAGATGAACCAGGCCCTCCAGCAGATCGCGGAACTGCTCCGCGAGGCCGGTTCGAAGTACGAGAAGTCCGAGCAGCAGCAGCAGGAGATCCTGGGCGCCGTCAACCGCGGCTTCGACCAGCTCGGCTGAGCTTCACCCTGAACTTCCCTTTCATTCACCCGAACTTTCGCAGCGAAGAAGGAGCACATCATGCCTGATGGCGCCGGCATTGTCGTTAATTACGCCACCATCCGCGCGGCCGCGGACGACTGCACGCAGACCGGTGGGGAACTGCAGCAGGCGTTCGACCGCCTGCAGGACGACCTCAAGCCGCTGGTCACCACGTGGACCGGTTCCGCGAAGGAGCAGTATGACGCGGCCCAGCGCAAGTGGAACGAGAAGTTCGAGGACCTGAAGCAGGTTCTCGCGCAGATCGCCGCCGCCCTGCCGCAGATCGCCGACGGCTACCAGAGCACGGACAGCGCCGTCGAAGGCCTGTTCTGAGCCGCTAGCCCCGGAAACCACGGCGGGCCCGCACTTCGGTGCGGGGCCCGCCGTTTTCCTTTGTGTGGCAGGGAAAGCTCGAAACTCCCTGCCGCAGCACGAAAACTCAGTGCGGGGCGCCGACCTCGTACTCGGGCCGGTCGTTGAGGACCCGCACGGTCACCTTCTTCTCCTGGCCGGCGATCTGCACCGTGCAGTCGAACGTCGTCCCGTTCTTCGCGGCTTCGTTCGACGGGCACTGCGCGTTCTTCACGTCCGGCTCGCCGTAGTTCTCGTTGAGGACCTTCACCACACCGTCCTCAAGGGACTGCTGGTCGAGGACGTCCCCGCGGAACGCGCCCAGCAGCCAGGCCGCGCCGCCGCCGAGCACGAGCACCAGTACGGCAACTCCGCCGATCAGCAACGGCTTCTTGGACTTCGGCTTCTTCTGCGGCTCCGCGGCGAAGGCGCCGAGGCCGCCGTACTGCGCCGGCTGGAACCCGCCGCCGTACGGCTGGCCCGGCGTCGGCTGCTGCGCGGGCCACCCGCCGCCAGGGGTGCCCTGCTGCGGTGACGCCGGCGGCTGCCACGGCCCGCTGTTCGGCTGACCCTGCTGCCAGGGCCCGGAAAACGACCCGGTCGTGCCGGGCTGCCCCTGGTTCCACTGGCCCGTGTAGGAGCCGGTGACCGCGGCCTCGTTCTGCTGCCACTGCCCGGCGTGCGGGCCGGTCGGCTGCTGCTCCGGCTGCCACGCCGGGGCCTGCGGCTGCTGGGGGTTCGCCGGCGGCTGCCACCACTGCGGCTGCTGCGGGTCGGGCGGCTGGGTCATCGGAGATCACCTCGGGTCGTGGTCACGCCTCAGTTGCCCTGCGCTTCGCCGAGCCGGCGGTAGAAGTCGTCCATCGCCGCCCGGTCGGGCAGCACGGTGATCTGCGACGCGTCGGGCAGCTTCGGCATGTCCTGCTGACTGGCCTTGCCGGTGAACTTGAACTCGTACTTGAGCTCGAGCTGGTGGCCGTCGCCGGCGAACTTGGCCTCCATCACGAACGAAACCAGGCTGCCGTCCGGGTTCAGCGTGATCGTGGTGGGGATCGCGGCCTTCTTCAGCTCCGGCCCGACCTGGTCGACCAGGCTCTGCGGCAGGATCTCGACCTTGTTCTTGACGAAGACCTCGAACGGCACGTTGACCGTCAGCGCGGTCTTGCCGTCACCGAGGCTCTTCGCCCCCCGGACGGCGCGCTTGTCGGCCTTGTAGGCGTCGACGGTCGAGTCCGCCATCCGGCACGGGGTCAGCACGCCGCCCCAGACGCACGGCTGGATCAGGCCCGTCTCCGGCTTCGGCATCGACACCCACGCCGTCGGCGAGACGCCCTTCTGGACGTAGACCGGGCCGAGGTAGGTGAACTCGACCGTGCCGTCCGCGGGGGTGTACGTGTCGATGATCTCGTCGGGGTTCTTCTGCGAGCGGTGCCGCACCGCCCGGCTCTCCGGGCTGCCGGTGCGGGCCGACGTGACGGTGCTGTGGATCCACTTCTCGTCGAACTTGAAGTAGGCGTCGAGCGAGTTGGTGACGTCGCGCGTGTCGGTGATGGCGTCCCCGAGCTTGCCGATGACCTGCTCGAACTTGCCGCCGACGTAGTCCGCCGCGTCGTCGCCCTTCGGCAGCGCGGTGCCCGCCTTGGCCGTGCCGCAGGCGCTGACCAGGGCCAGGACGGCAGCCAGGACGAAGATCACCGTCGGTCGTTTGCTCATCGCCGTCCCCTGCATCCGATGGAAAGCGCTGTGTCGCCCGGATCGTCTCATCCTCGCGTGTCGGGGCGGCGAGTGCAGGCACTTCGGCCGGAAAACCGGGTACAGTCGCGCCGGGCCGGGACTGTTCCGGCCCCTGGACCCACCCCCGATGCGTGGCCGCGGTGGACGTGGGGGTATCTTCATATGTCGTTGTGCGTTGCGGCGCATCAGCGCGCTAGGCCCGCACAGAACCCACACGCAATGTTGACGACGAGGTAGACCCTTGCCCACGTACAGCCCCAAGCCCGGCGACGTCACTCGTGCCTGGCACGTGATCGACGCCGAGGATGTCGTGCTCGGCCGGCTCGCGACCGAGGTCGCCACGCTGCTGCGCGGCAAGCACAAGCCGACCTACGCCCCGCACGTGGACACCGGTGACTTCGTCATCATCGTCAACGCCGAGAAGGTCGCGCTCACCGGAAACAAGCGCGAGCAGAAGTTCGCGTACCGGCACAGCGGTTACCCCGGCGGCCTGCGCAAGCGGTCCTTCGGCGAGCTGCTGGACAGCAAGCCCGAGCACCTTCTCGAGAAGGTCGTCAAGGGCATGCTGCCCAAGAACAAGCTCGGCCGCGCCCAGGCCAAGAAGCTGAAGGTCTACGCCGGCCCGGAGCACCCGCACGCCGCGCAGCAGCCGCAGGCGCGCGAGATCACCAAGATCGCGCAGGTCGCGCAGTGAGTGAGGAACAGTCTGTGACCAGCACCGAGCCCGAGACCGCCGAGGTCACCACCGAGGCGACCGAGACCGGCGCCGTCGAGACCCCCGTCGCCACCAGCGAGACCCCGGTGGCGACCAGCGAGACTCCCGCTGCCACCAGCGAGACCCCGGTCGCCACGAGCGAGTCCGCCACCGCCCCGCGCCCGTCGCGGGCCGCGGGCGGCAACGCGCAGACCGTCGGCCGCCGCAAGGAAGCCGTCGTCCGCGTGCGCGTCGTGCCGGGCACCGGTCAGTTCAAGCTCAACGGCCGCACCCTCGAGGAGTACTTCCCGAACAAGGTGCACCAGCAGCTCATCAAGGACCCGCTGGTCCTGGTCGAGAAGCCGGACTCGTTCGACATCTTCGCCAACCTGCACGGTGGCGGCGTCTCGGGTCAGGCCGGCGCGCTGCGCCTGGCGATCGCCCGTGCGCTCATCGAGGTCGACGCCGACGACCGCCCGGCCCTCAAGAAGGCCGGCTTCCTCACCCGTGACGCCCGCGCCACGGAGCGGAAGAAGTACGGCCTCAAGAAGGCCCGTAAGGCCCCGCAGTACAGCAAGCGCTGATCGCGCCCCTGGCGCAACCCACCGGAGCGCCCATCCGTCCATCGGATGGGCGCTTCGGCGTTTTCACCGGCTGTGTCGCTTCGGCGGTCCGGAGCGATGTCCAGGGGTAGCGCGGCCCGGGAGGGCCGCTACGTTGTCTTGGTGGTTGCACTGTCGTAACCGCACTGAGGAGGTCCATCGATGGCACGCCTGTTCGGTACCGACGGGGTACGTGGCCTGGCCAACGCCGAGCTGACGCCGGAGCTGGCGCTGTCGCTGGCGGCCAGCGCCGCCCGCGTGCTGGCCGCGCACGACCGCTCGCACCGGCCGGTCGCGGTGGTCGGCCGGGACCCGCGCGCCAGCGGTGAGATGCTCGAAGCCGCCGTCGTGGCGGGCCTCACGTCCGCCGGGGCCGACGTGCTCCGCGTCGGCGTGCTGCCCACGCCGGCCGTCGCCTACCTGGTCGGCTCGCTGCAGGCCGACCTCGGCGTGATGATCTCCGCGTCGCACAACCCGATGCCCGACAACGGCATCAAGCTCTTCGCCGCGGGCGGGCACAAGCTCCCCGACGGCATCGAGGACGAGATCGAGGCCGGCCTCAGCGGCACCGCCGTCCGTCCCACCGGTGCCGGTGTGGGCCGCGTCACGGACGTCGAGGACGCGCTCGACCGCTACGCCACCCACCTCGTGGACGCGACCCCGCACTCGCTCGCCGGGCTGAAGATCGTCGTCGACTGCGCGAACGGCGCGTCGTCGGCCGCCGCGCCCGAGATCTACCGCCGCGCCGGCGCCGAAGTTGTCGCGCTGTACGCCGAGCCGGACGGCGTCAACATCAACGAGCACTGCGGCTCGAACCACCCCGACAAGCTGCGTGAAGCGGTGGTCGCGCACAACGCCGACCTCGGCATCGCGCACGACGGTGACGCCGACCGCTGCGTGGCCGTCGACTCCGCCGGCGAACTGGTGGACGGCGACCAGATCATGGCCGTGCTGGCGCTCGCGCTGGCCGAGTCCGGTGAGCTGCTGAAGGACACGCTGGTCGCCACGGTGATGAGCAACCTCGGCCTGCACCTGGCGATGAAGGCGCACGGCATCAACGTCGTCACGACCGCGGTGGGTGACCGCTACGTCCTCGAGGAGCTCCGCGCCAGCGGCTTCGCCCTCGGTGGTGAGCAGTCCGGCCACGTCGTGCTGCCGGCGCACGCCACCACCGGTGACGGCCTGCTGACCGCGCTGCGCCTGATGAGCCGCATGGCCGAGACGGGCAAGTCGCTCGCCGACCTGGCCGCCGTGATGAACCGCCTGCCGCAGGTGCTGGTGAACGTGCCGGTCGCGGACAAGGCGGCGGTGGCCGGCTCGTCCGAGGTCCGCGACGCCGTCGGCGCGGTCGAGGCCGAGCTGGGCGAGGAGGGCCGGGTGCTGCTGCGCCCGTCCGGCACCGAGCAGCTGGTCCGCGTGATGGTCGAGGCCCCGGCGCAGGCCACGGCCCAGGCCGCGGCCGACCGGCTGGCGGGCGTCGTCTCAGCGGTTTCCTGATCCGAGGGTGACCACGGCCTTCACCAGGCCGTGGAACACCGGGTGGGTCTTCCAGCGGACGTCCTCGACCCGGCAACCGCCGGCGAGGACCTTCGCCAACGCCCCGAGCGCGACTTCGCCCTCGGCCAGCGCGACGCCCGAGCCGGGGCACGCGTGGCGGCCGAGGCCGAACGGGAGCCCGTCGGTCAGGGACACCGCGACCGGGCCGTCCGAACCGAAGCGCAGGACGTACCGGGCCGGGCAGATCGACGTCACCAGCTCGCGGACGCGCACCGGCGAAGCCGAGGAAGCCAGCTCCAGCCCGGCGCACGCCAGGAAGTTCAGCGAGTTCTCGTACGCGGCGTGGGCCAGCACGACCGGGTTCAGCATCAGCTCGTCGTTGTCGAGGCGGCCGGCCGCGTGGGCCTCCCGCAGCGCTGTCAGGCCACCCGGTCCGGCCTCGGTCCGGCTGAGCTGCACCGCCAGCCGGAACGCCGACGCCTGTCCGGCCCGGTCCGTGCCGCCGAAGACGTCGAGGTTCGCGGTGGTCGCCTCCAGGTGGTCCAGGAAGACGTCGTCGAGCGGCACTCCCAGCACCGCCGACGTCACCGCGCCCGCCACCGGCCGCGCGAAGTCGTGCACGAGGTCGAACGACGTCCCCAGCTCGCCGACGACCGCTTCGATCGACGCGCGCACGGAGTCCGGGAGCGGCTCCAGCCCGGTGATGATCTCCCGCAGCACCCCGCGCACCCGCGTGTGCTCGGCGCCGTCGCGCAGCAACACGCTGGGTGAGCCGCCACCGGGATCCGACGTGAGCTCGGGGGAACGCAGGGCGTGCACACACGCGTCACGGCCGGAGACCACGCCGATGCCGTGCCGCTCGAACTCGTCCATCGCCTGCACACGGTAGGGCAGGATGAGGCCGTGCCGCCCGCAGAAGTCCCGGAAGAGGTCCTGACCACGCCGTTGACGGACTTCCTGCTCCGCAACGCCGCCGTCGACCGCCCGGCGTTCACGTGCCGCACGTTTCCGGGACCGGTCGACGACACCCTGACCTGGCCGCAGCTGCTCGGCCGCGTCTGCGGGGTCGCTCGCGAGCTGCGGCGCACCACCAAGCCGGGCGACCGGGTGGCGATCATCGCCCGCCAGGACCTCGGCTACGTCGTCGCCTTCCTCGGCACGCTCTACGCGGGACGCGTCGCGGTGCCGCTGTCCGTCCCGACCGGCCGCACGCACCGCGCCCGGCTCGAGTCGGCGCTCGCGGACGCCACCCCCGCGGCGGCCCTGGTCTCGAAGAACCTCCTGGAGAGCGTGGCCTCGCTGGTGTCCCGGCCGGACGTCCTGCTCGCGGTTGACGACATCGGGCCGGACGACACCGAGCCGCCCGCCGAAGTCGTGATGAGCGACCCGGCCTACCTGCAGTACACCTCGGGCTCGACGCGCCGCCCGGCCGGCGCCGTGATCTCCCACCGCGCGCTGGTGGCCAGCTGCTGGCAGAGCACCCGGCCCTACCACGCCGACGCCGAGAGCCGGCTTGTCGGCTGGGTGCCGTTCTTCCACGACATGGGCCTGATCCTGCTGGTCGGTGTGCCCGTCTTCCTGGGCGCGCGCTCGGTGTTCTTCACGCCGATGGAGTTCGTGCGCGACCCGCTCCGCTGGATCCGGCTGCTCGCCGAGCACCCCGGCGCGATCACCGCCGCTCCGAACTTCGCCTTCGACCTGGCCGCCGAAGCCGCCGAAGCGGCGGAGGAGCTGGCGGACGTCGACCTTTCGCACGTCAACGCCGTGCTCAACGGCAGTGAGCCGATCCGCGCGGCCAGTGTGGACGCCTTCGACCGGGCGTTCGCGCCGTTCGGGCTGCCGCGTGCGGCGCACAAGCCGTGTTACGGGCTGGCCGAGGCGACGGTGTTCGTCGCGAGCGCGGGCGACGAGGGCCCGACGGTCACGAAGTTCGACCGCGGCGAGCTGGTCTCGGTGGGCCGCCCGTACGGCCAGCGCCTCCGCATCGTCGACAACGAGATCTGGGTGGCGGGCCCCAACATCGCCGACGGGTACTGGGGCCGGCCGGACCGCGGCGAGACCTTCACCGAGGACGGCTGGCTCCGCACCGGCGACCTCGGCTTCGTCCACGACGGCCTGCTCTACGTCGCCGGCCGGCTCAAGGACCTGATCATCGTCGACGGCCGCAACCACTACCCGCAGGACGTCGAGGCGACCGTCGAAGCCGCCCACCCGGCCATCCGGGCGGGCCGGGTCGCGGCGTTCGCCGTCGAAGACGGCCACGGTGAGGGGGTCGCGGTGGTGGCCGGGTGCGCCACTCCGGACGACGAGACGGTCGAGACGGCCGTGCGGCGGGCCGTCTCGGCGGGCCACGACCTGCCGCTGCGCGCCCTCTGGCTGGTCCGGCCCGGCGCGGTGCCGCGGACCTCCAGCGGCAAGGTGTCCCGCGCCGCCGCCCGCGACCGCTGGTGGGGCGAGAATGGGCGCCATGGATGACGCGGGCGGCTACACCGACGAGATCCGGAAGATCGTCTGCACCGCGCTGGACCTCCCGCCGGAGCGGCTGACCGAGCACACCCCGTTCGACGACATCGGCATGACGTCGCGGCAGCGCATCCAGCTGCTCGCGCGGGTCGAGGTGCGGTACGGCGTCTCCGTCGATCTGGACGAGCTCGACCGGCTGGTGGACGTCCGCGGCGTCGCCGAGGTCATTTCCGAGGCGGTCACGGCACAGCGCCCCACCGGGTGAGTGCACTTCGGCAAAGCCCAGGTCGGGCGGCCGGGCGAACGCTACACTCTGTGTGCATCTGCGACGGCACCGAACGGCGTCCGGGTGCGTCACAGTTCCGAAACCCGGACCAGGGGCTGTGGATCGAAGGGGGCTAGCCGAGCATGCCAAACGGTTATGAAGCGAGTTCGGAGGCGATGACGCGGGCGCAGATCCGCCTCAACGACGCCGCCGACGACCCGGCCGCCGAAGCCAAAAAAGTCGCGCCGACCGAGATCGCGCAAGCGGATTTCGGGCGTGTCCACGGTGAGGGTTTCGGCAAGTACAAGTCCGGGATCGACGAGATCGGCGCCGGCATGACCGGGCTGTCGAACGCGCTGATGAACCTGGGTAGCGGCATCGGCACCGCCGGTTCGAAGTACACCACGCAGGAGCAGAACGCCGGCGCTCAGGCGAACTCGGCGGGGAGCAAGTAATGGCCGACTGGGCGGAAATCAAGAAGGTCCTCGACGACCCGAACGTCTCCATGGAGACGAAGACGGAGCTCATGGAGGAGTACGACCGCAATACCTTCAACTTCAACGACGAAGAAGAGAAGTACGCCAAGGAGTACATCGACGGTTACTCCGACGGCGACAACGACGGTTACCGGGTCATCGAGGCCGACGACACCGACGACATCGTCGCCCGCGCGAAGCAGGAATCGGCCGCGAAGGGCAAGGAACAGCAGCGCGAGACCGACCGCAAGAACACCGCGAAGAAGAACCTCGACGGAATCGCGACGCCGACGCTGGGGGCCGGCGCGAAGACGTCCGATGAAATGCTCGACCAGGGCAACGTCACGGTCGACTTCCTGGTGCTGTGGACCAACGACATCTGGAACAAGATCAAGGGCGGGCAGGGCCAGCTCGACGCGCAGAAGGACCTCAAGGACAAGTTCCACGAGAACCGCGGGATCCAGTTCCAGAAGTTCCTCACCGAGGCCGACGACCTGGGCAAGGCGCACAAGATCGTCGAGGACACGCTGACGAAGAGCGACACCGAGCTCCAGACCCTCTTCGGGGAGTGGAAGGGCAAGGGCGCCAGCGCGGCCGAGATCAAGTACGACGAGACGATCAAGCCGCACGCCAAGGAGCTGTCGCAGCAGATCGACGGCGCCGCGAAGCTGATCCCGGAGACCGTGACGCACGTCTACGACGCCGTCAAGAAGAAGGTCGACGAGGTCCTCGCGCTCCACCGCACGACGGTCGCGCAGGCGGACATCACCATGGCCCGCGACGTCCTCAAGATCGCCAACGGCGAGACCGAGGAGTTCGACGACTTCATGAAGGTCGCGGGCTGGGTCGACGCCGTCAACGCCAAGAACGGCAACCAGTCGAACCTCGCCGAGCGCCTGCAGAACGACGACTGCGGCTTCAACGACGAGAACAAGGAGTACGGCCGCCAGGTCTGCCGCTACTGGCGCGACGGCGCGTTCAGCACCGAGTACAACAGCCTGATCAACGCGTTCAACGGCTCCTGCAAGACCGCCAAGGACACGATCGACCAGCAGTTCGGCGCGCTCGCCCGGTTCATGGACGGCTACCGCAACCAGCTGACCGAGGCCAAGAGCGACGGCAAGGGCGAAGACACCGGCGGTGGCAAGAAGGACGACACCGGCGGCGGCAAGAAGGACACCGGCGGCGGGACCGGCGGGGGCACCGGGGGCGGAACCGGCGGTGGGACCGGGGGCGGCACCGGCGGTGGCACCACGACGCCGTCGGCGACCGAGGAGCCGCCCAAGGCCGAGGACCCGGCGAAGCCCGAGGACGGCAAGAACCCGATCACCGGGCAGCCCCTCGAGGTCGACCCGGCCACCGGCAAGCCGTACCCGATCGACCCGACGACCGGTGAGGCCATCAAGGACACCGACGACACGGACACGGTGTCGGTCAAGAAGGGCGACAACACGATCGAGATGTCCGAGCCCGACAAGGAGGGCAAGCAGGACATCTCCGTGGACGACGGCCACGGCAACAAGAAGGACTACCACCTCGACTGGGGTGACGACGACAAGGCCGACGCGGCCAAGGGTGCGGATGGCAAGGACGCGGCCAAGAACGGCGACGGCAGCTTCGGCCCGCAGGGCAGCCAGCAGGCGGTCAAGGACGGCCAGCCCTCGGCCGACGGCAGTTACAAGCCGGGCCCGGACGGCAAGATCCACATCAAGGACGGCAACCTCGAGATCACGGCCGAGCGGCCGGAGGGCCCGGACGGCCCGACGGTCGTGACGGTCGACGACGGCAAGGGCGAGCCGACCACGTACACCCTGGACGAGAAGGACGACCCCAAGGCCGGCGACCTCAAGGCGGACGGTACCGGCGGGTCGGCGACCGACGGTAAGACCGACGGCAACGGCTCCGCGGTCAAGCACGACGCGGACGCCGAACCGCCGCTGACGAAGGACCCGTCGCCGTCCAACCCGGACCCGGGCTTCACGCAGAGCGAGGCGGCCTCCGCGGGCGGCGGTGGCGGTGGCGGGTTCACCACGCCGGGCGGCCAGGACTTCTCCGGTGACTTCGGCGGCGGCGCCGGTGGTGGTGCCGACGCGGAGCCCGCGGTGGCGGTGGCCGGCGGTGGTGACGCCGGTGGCGCCGGCGGTGGTGGCGGCGACGCGACGTCGACGGCCGGGGCGAGCGACTTCGGCTCCGCGGTCACCGGCGGCGGCTCGGCGGACTTCGCCGGCGCGGTGTCGCTGGACCCGGGCGCCCAGTCGGGCAGCAGCGACGCGTCGATGCCGATGTCCGACGGCGGCGGGCTCGGCGCGACCCCGGTCGACCCGGGTGCGCACCAGGCCGCGGCGAGCTCGTCGGGCGGGATGAGCGGCATGGGTGGCATGGGCATGATGGGCGGCGGCATGGGCGGCTCGCCCGGCGGCGGTGACCAGCAGCGCGGGGCCAGCCAGTACCGCATCGAGGGCAACGTCTTCGAGACGAGTGGTGCGAAGGGCCGGATCAGCGGTTCGCTGGACGACGAGGGTGAACGCTCGATCCGGTACGACCGGTGACGAGGGCTGAGGAGGGCCGATGAGCAGCGCCGAAGACCGGTACCGCGCGGCGGTTTCCACGATGGACGCCGCGGCGCGGGAGCAGGACGAGCAGCGCGGGCTGCGCGAGCGCCGGGTCGCGGAAGCCGAGACGCAGGCGCGTGAGGGGCTGAAGCAGGAGCTCGGCGCGGCGCAGAAGTACGCCGAGCACATGGACGAGCTCAACAAGCGCAAGCAGAGCGCGGGCGGCTGGGCCACGGAGAAGGCGCTGGCCGACAAGAACCGCGAGTCGCTGATGGAGTTCGGCGTCGAGGACGAGACCGAGCCGACGAACAGCTTCGCGGGCTACGCGGCGCCCAGTGCGGCACTGCCGCGCCCGGAGCCGGCGCCGGAACCACCTCCGGCACCGCCGGCGGCGGCCGAGCCCCGGCGGGGACGGCACGCGCGTCCGGTGGAGGACGAGGACGACTTCTCCAGCACCAGCTGGCTGGTCTGAATCTTCGAAGGAAAGGCCCGGCTTCGGCCGGGCCTTTCTCGTGTCAGTGGGCGGGTTCTTCCTCACGCTCGATCGGCGCGCGCTTGACGTCCGCCTCGAGCAGGGGCCGGTACTTGTCGGTGCCGGTCAGGTGGGTCAGGAAGAACGCCGTGAACAGCGCGCGCGTGAGCTGCTGGGTGCCGCGGTGCGGCTTGCCGTGCATGATCAGCTGCGACCAGTGCTTGCCCTCGGTGACACCCAGGTGGGTCGCCTTGCCCAGGGTGCGCAGCTGGACGTCTTCGCCGCCCCAGGCGTCGGTGATCGCCTCGGCGTGGCCGATCTTCGGGGCGACCAGGTCCTCCTCGGCGGCCAGGTGCAGGCCGGGGACGGTGATGGCCTTCGCCGACTCGGTCGCCGGCGGGAGCGTCTGGGCCGCGGTGATCGTCGCGACGGCCTTGATCCGGGGCGTTTCGGACTGCGCGTCCTGAGCCGCGGCCAGGACCGCGGAGCCGCCGCCGGTCGAGTGCCCGGCGAGGCCGAGCTTGGCCGGGTCGACGCTGATGCCGTCCGGGCCGAGCCGGACCGTCGTGACGACGTCGAGCGTGGTCAGCAGGTCGGCGGCGAGCAGCCGGTGCGAGGGCAGCGGTCCGCGCTGGGTGGCCGGCGCGGCGGCGACGATGCCCCAGCTCGCGAGGTGGTGCAGGAGCTGCCGGTACCGGTAGGGCGGCTGCAGCCAGCCGTGCCCGAAGGCGACGGCCGGCAGGCCGAGGCCGGCCCGGGGCGTGAACACCACGCCGGGCAGTCCGACCAGGGCGAGATCGCCCCGCAGGACCTCGTGCGGACCCGGGTGCGTCAGCTCCGCGAGCAGCTGCTTGGGCTTGCTGGCCATGGCCGGAACCCTACTGCCCGCACCCGCCCCCGGCTCGTCCGCCGCCCCGGCTCGCCCCGGCCGGCTTCAAGCGCCCCAATGTGGCGTTGGGTGCATCAGACGCACCGAACGCCACATTGGGTGCGTTGGACGCACCGAACGCCACATTGGGGCGTTTGGCCCGGGAGGGGCCGGAGCCGGGGGCGACCCGGACGGGTGACCGCATTGGTCCGGACCATCTGGCACCTTGTTCGTGCAGGTCGACGCGCGTTCGCGGACCCCGTCCGCCCGCTGAATGTCCCTCGTTAGGCTGGTGCGCGTGTGTGGAATCGTGGGATATGTCGGGCACCGCCCGGCTCTGGACGTCGTCCTCGGCGGGCTCCGGCGCATGGAGTACCGCGGTTACGACTCGGCCGGTGTCGCGGTGCTGGACGGCGGCGAACTGACCGTCGAGCGCAAGGCGGGCCGGCTGGCCAACCTGGAGGCCGAGCTCGACCGGGTCGGCCGGGACAGCTTCGGCGGCACCGCCGGCATGGGGCACACCCGCTGGGCCACCCACGGCGCCCCGGTGGACCGCAACTCGCACCCGCACCGGGACACGTCCCAGCGGGTCGCCGTGGTGCACAACGGCATCATCGAGAACTTCGCCGCCCTGCGCGCCGAGCTCGAGGCCGAGGGCATCGAGATGGCCAGTGACACCGACAGCGAGACCGCCGCGCACCTCATCGCGCGCGCCTACAGCGAAGGTGACACGAAGGGTGACTTCGTGGCGAGCGTCGCCGGGGTCTGCCGCCGCCTCGAAGGCGCGTTCACCCTGGTCGTGACGCACGCCGACCACCCGGACACCATCGTGGCCGCACGCCGGTCGTCGCCGCTGGTCGTCGGCGTCGGGGAGGGTGAGCACTTCGTCGCCTCCGACGTCGCCGCGTTCATCGAGCACACCCGCGAGGCCGTCGAGCTCGGCCAGGACCAGCTCGTCGTGATCACCCGCGAGGGCTACGAGGTCACCGACTTCCACGGCGACGCCGCCCAGGCGAAGCCGTTCACCGTGGACTGGGACCTGTCGGCCGCCGAGAAGGGCGGCCACGAGTACTTCATGCTCAAGGAGATCGAGGAGCAGCCCGAGGCGCTCGCGAACACGCTTCGCGGGCACTTCGACAACGGCCGGATCATCCTCGACGAGCAGCGCATCTCCGACCAGGACCTGCGCGACGTCGACAAGGTCTTCGTCGTCGCCTGCGGGTCGGCCTACCACTCCGGCCTGGTCGCCAAGTACGCCATCGAGCACTGGACGCGGCTCCCGGTCGAGGTCGAGCTGGCGTCCGAGTTCCGCTACCGCGACCCGGTGCTCGACCGCGCGACGCTGGTCGTCGCGGTGTCGCAGTCCGGCGAGACGGCGGACACGCTCGAAGCCGTCCGGCACGCGCGTGAGCAGAAGGCGCGTGTCCTGGCCGTCTGCAACACCAACGGCGCGCAGATCCCGCGTGAGTCCGACGCGGTGCTCTACACCCACGCCGGGCCCGAGATCGGCGTCGCCTCGACCAAGGCGTTCCTCGCCCAGATCGCGGCGAACTACCTGGTCGGCCTGGCGCTGGCGCAGGCCCGCGGCACGAAGTACCCGGACGAGGTCGCCCGCGAGTTCGCCGAGCTGGAGGCCATGCCCGCGGCCGTCCAGAAGGTGCTGTCCACTGTGGAGCAGACGCGTGACCTGGGCCGGCGCATCGCCGACTCGCGCGCGGTGCTGTTCCTCGGCCGGCACGTCGGCTTCCCGGTCGCCCTCGAAGGCGCGCTGAAGCTCAAGGAACTCGCGTACATGCACGCCGAGGGCTTCGCCGCCGGCGAGCTCAAGCACGGCCCGATCGCGCTGATCGAAGAAGGCCTGCCGGTGGTCGTCGTGATGCCGTCGCCCAAGGGACGCGCGGTGCTGCACTCGAAGCTGGTGTCGAACATCAGCGAGATCCAGGCGCGGGGTGCCCGCACGATCGTGATCGCCGAAGAGGGGGACGAGACGGTCCGGCCGTTCGCGGACGAGCTGATCGAGGTGCCCGCGGTGCCGACGCTGCTGCAGCCGCTGGTGTCCACGGTGCCGCTGCAGGTGCTGGCCGCGGAGATCGCCCGCGCCCGCGGGTACGACGTCGACAAGCCGCGTAACCTGGCGAAGTCCGTCACCGTGGAGTAACACAGCGTATGAGGGGGCCTTCGCCGTGCAGGGAATCTGGACCACGGAACGGATTCGCGAGGCGGAGGGGCGGCTGTTCGCCGTCACGCCCGACGGTGAGCTGATGCGGCGGGCGTCGTTCGGGCTGGCGGTGCAGATCGCGAACCTGCTCGACGAGCACACCGGCGGCGTTTCCGGGCGCCGCGTGGTGCTGCTGGTCGGTTCGGGCGACAACGGTGGCGACGCGTTGTGGGCCGGGGCGTTCCTGCGGCGTCGCGGGGTCGCCGTCACGGCGATTCTGCTGAAGCCCGAGAAGGCGCACACCAAGGGACTCGCGGCGCTGCGCCGGGCCGGTGGCCGCGCGGTGTCCGCCGAGGACGGTCCACAGTGGATTTCCCGGGCGGACGTCGTGGTCGACGGGATCGTCGGCATCTCGGCCAGCGGCTCGCTGCGACCGGACGCGGCCCGGCTCGTCGAGCTGGTCGAAGCGCCCATCGTGGCGGTCGACCTGCCCAGCGGCGTCGACCCGGACACCGGCGCGGTCGACGGGCCGGCCGTGCGCGCGACCCGGACGGTCACCTTCGGCGGCCTCAAGCCGGTGCACGCGCTCGCGCCGTCGTGGTGCGGCGAAGTGGTGCTGGTCGACATCGGACTGGGCCCGGAGCTGGGGGAGCCGTCGCTCCGGCGGCTCGACATCGTGGACGTCGCCGCGGCCTGGCCGGTGCCGGGACCGGAGGACGACAAGTACAGCCAGGGTGTGGTCGGCGTCGCGGCCGGCTCGGCGACGTACCCGGGCGCAGCCGTGCTGACGGCGGGCTCGGCGGTGCACGCGACGGCCGGGATGGTGCGCTACGCGGGCCACGCGGCCGACGTCGTCCGCTCGCAGTGGCCGGAGATCATCGCGACCGGCACGGTCGCGGACGCCGGGCGCGTCCAGGCGTGGGCGGTCGGGCCCGGCATCGGCACGGGTTCGGAGGGCCGCGACGTGGTGCGATACGTCCTCGGCCAGGGCTTGCCGGTGTGCGCGGACGCCGACGCGACGACGATCATCGCGAAGTCCCCGGACGTCCTCGACGCCCGCGACCCGGACACCCCGCTGGTCCTGACCCCGCACGCGGGTGAGTACGAGCGCCTGATGGGCCGTGCGCCGGGTGTCGACCGGGTGGCGGCCGCGCGCGAAGCGGCGAAGAAGTACGACGCGGTGGTGTTGCTGAAGGGCCACGTCACGGTCGTGGCGGCCCCGGACGGCCGCGCGGCGGTCAACACCCCGCGTGGCGCCTGGCTGGCCACCCCGGGCTCGGGCGACGTGCTGTCGGGCCTGATCGGCGCGCTGCTGGCGGCGGGCCTGGACCCCTGGCTCGCGGCGGCCGCGGCGGCCCACGTGCACTCCCTGGCGGGCGCGATCGCGGCCCAGAACGCCCCGACGTCGGCATCGGGCCTGGTCGCGGCGATCCCGGAGGCCATCCGCGCGATCCGCTCGCTAACGACCTGAGAAGAGTTATCGAGTTCTCTGTTAACTCCGGGCGATAAATCTGGTAAGAAGTCCCTGTGTCTAGGACTCGGCCGTCGGACGCCGTCGTTGAGCAGCGGCGGCAGGACATCCTTGACCACGTCATCGAGCAGGGTGAAGCGCGGATCGACGACCTGACCGCCCGCTTCGAGGTCAGCCTGATGACGATGCACCGCGATCTCGACGACCTCGCCGATCGCCGGCTCCTGCGCAAGCTCCGCGGCAAGGTCGAGGCCTACCCCGCCCTCACCATCGAGACCGCCGCCCGCTTCCGCGACACCCTCCACCACGGCGAGAAGGACGCGCTCGGTGACGCCGCCGCGAAGCACGTCCAGCCCGGGCAGACCGTCTTCGTCGACGACTCGACCACGCTCCTGCCGCTGGTCAAGCGGCTCGCGGAGATCGACGCGCTCACCGTGGTCACCAACTCGCTGCACGCCGCCCGGCTGCTCGGCCCGAAGGTCGACGTGGTCCTCGCCGGGGGCCGCTACTCCCAGGAGTACGACTCCTGCGCCGGGCCCGAGGTGCTCAACCTGCTCGACAGCATCCGCGCGGACGTCTCGTTCGTCTCGGTCACCGCGGTCGCCGTCGGGCGGCTCTACCACCCGGACCGCGACTACGCCGAGCTCAAGAAGGCCGCGCTGAAGGTCGCCAACCACAGCGTCCTGGTGGTCGACCACTCGAAGTTCGGCCGGACCGCGACCTACGCGCACGGCGACGTGGGCGACTACGACCTGCTCATCACCGGGGAGACCACACCGACCGAGGAGATCGAGGCCGCGCTCAACGCCGGCACCGCGATCGAGATCGTCGAACACGTCGAGGAGGGTCAGCCCTATGACAGCTGAGCTGGTGGCCGGCATCGATTCGTCCACGCAGTCGACCAAGGTCGTCGTGTGCGACGCGCACACCGGCGAGATCGTCCGGACCGGCCGCGCGCCGCACCCGGACGGCACCGAGGTCGACCCCGCCGCCTGGTGGGAGGCGTTCAAAACTGCGACGAGCGGCCTGCTGGACGACGTCGAGGCCATCGGCATCGGCGGTCAGCAGCACGGCATGGTGACCCTCGACGAGAACGACGCCGTCGTCCGGCCCGCGCTGCTCTGGAACGACAACCGCTCGGCGCAGGCCGCGCTCGACCTGATCGACGAGCTCGGCGGGCCGTCCGTCTGGGCGAAGTCCGTCGGCTCGGTGCCGGTCGCCAGCTTCACCGTGACGAAGCTGCGCTGGCTGGCCGACCACGAGCCGGAGCTGGCCGCCCGCGTCGCGCGCGTCATGCTGCCGCACGACTGGCTGACCTGGAAGCTCACCGGCGGCGACCCGGTCACCGACCGCGGGGACGCCTCCGGCACCGGTTACTTCTCGCCGTCCGACAACGCCTACCGCCTCGACGTCCTCGCGCACGCCTTCGGCGGCCGGACGCCGGAGCTGCCGACCGTGCTCGGCCCGGCCGACGCCGCCGGCCACACCCCGGACGGCGTGCTCGTCTCGGCCGGCACCGGCGACAACATGGCCGCCGCGCTCGCGCTCGAACTCCAGCCGGGAGACGTCGTCGTCTCGCTCGGGACCAGCGGCACCGTGTTCGGTGTTGCCGAGACCGGCGCGGCCGACGCCACCGGCGAGGTCGCCGGGTTCGCCGACGCCACCGGCCGGTTCCTGCCGCTCGCCTGCACGCTCAACGCCGCCCGCGTCCTCACCGCGACGGCGAGCATGCTCGGCGCGACGCTGTCGGAGTTCGACCGGCTCGCCCTGCGGGCCGAGCCCGGCGCCGGCGGCCTGACGTTCCTGCCCTACCTGGACGGCGAGCGCACCCCGAACCTGCCCGGTGCCACCGGCTCGCTGACCGGGCTGACCAGGGAGAACATGACCCCGGAGAACCTCGCGCGCAGCGCCGTCGAAGGCATGCTCTGCGGCCTCGCCGCCGGCCTCGGCGCGGTGCGCGCGCACGGTCTCGACGTCCACCGCGTGCTGCTGATCGGCGGTGGCGCGCAGTCGCAGGCCGTCCGCGCGGTCGCGCCGCTGGTGTTCGGCGTGCCCGTGCAGCTGCCCGAAGTCGCCGAATACGTCGCCATCGGCGCGGCGCGGCAGGCGGCGTGGGCGTTGGCTTCCAGCGCGGAACCCCCGTCCTGGCAAGGAAATCAGAAGACGCGGCTCGAGCTGGACGAGCCGACCGAGGCGCAGCGCGCCGAGGGCCACCGGATCCAGCAGCGCCACCTCGAAGCCCGCGAAGCGGCTTACGGGGTCCGGCGGACTTTCGGAGAGGACTGACCGATGGCTTCCATCACCTACGACAAGGCGACCCGGCGCTACCCCGGTTCGGAGCGCCCCGCGGTCGACGCGCTGGACCTGGAGATCGCCGACGGCGAGTTCCTGGTGCTGGTCGGCCCGTCCGGCTGCGGCAAGTCGACCAGCCTGCGCATGCTCGCCGGCCTCGAGGACATCGACGACGGCGCCGTCTGGATCGGCGACCGCGACGTCACGCAGCTGCCGCCGCGCTCGCGCGACATCGCGATGGTGTTCCAGAACTACGCGCTGTACCCGCACATGACGGTCGCGCAGAACATGGGCTTCGCGCTGAAGATCGCCGGCCGCCCCGCGTCCGAGATCAAGCAGAAGGTGCTCGACGCGGCGAAGCTGCTCGACATCGAGCAGTACCTCGACCGCAAGCCGAAGGCGCTCTCCGGTGGTCAGCGCCAGCGTGTCGCGATGGGCCGCGCCATCGTGCGGGAGCCGCAGGTCTTCCTGATGGACGAGCCGCTGTCGAACCTCGACGCGAAGCTGCGTGTCTCGACGCGTACGCAGATCGCCGCGCTCCAGCGCCGCCTCGGTGTCACCACGGTGTACGTCACGCACGACCAGGTCGAGGCCATGACGATGGGTGACCGCGTCGCCGTGCTGTCGGACGGCCTGCTGCAGCAGTGCGACACCCCGCGCGCCCTGTACGACCGGCCCGCAAACGCTTTCGTCGCGGGTTTCATCGGCTCGCCGGCGATGAACCTCGTCACCGCGAAGCTCACCTCCGACGGCGCCGAGCTGGGCGGCGGCAGTGTGGCGCTGACCCGCGAGGTCCTCCAGGCCGCCGACGGTGACACGGTGACCCTCGGCTTCCGGCCGGAGTCGCTCGAGGTGGTCAGCGAGGGCGACAGCAGCTCGGTGCCGGTCAAGGTCGACCTGGTCGAGGAGCTCGGCTCGGACGCCTTCGTCTACGGCAAGCTCGCCGAGACCGACGCCGAGGGCACCAAGTCCAACGTCGTCGTCCGGGTCGACCCGCGCACGCCGCCCAAGATGGGCGACACGCTCCACCTGCGGATCCGCTCCGACGAGCTGCACGTGTTCTCCGCCACGTCCGGGGCGCGCCTGTCCTGACCTCGGGTCATGGGAAACTGGAGGGCGTCATGACCTCCAGTTTCCCCAGGGCCCAGGTCGACATCGACCTCGACGCGATCCGCCACAACCTCACGCTGCTGGGCGCCCGCGCGCCCGGTTCCGAAGTGATGGCCGTGGTGAAGGCCGACGCCTACGGCCACGGCGCGCTGCCGGTGGCGCGCGCCGCGGTCGAGGCCGGCGCGAGCTGGCTCGGCACCTGCTCGCTCGGCGAGGCCCTCGACCTGCGGGCCGCCGGGATCACCACGCGCCTGTTCAGCTGGCTGGACGTGCCCGACGTCGACTTCGCCGCGGGCATCGAGGCGGCCGTCGACCTCGCCGCGAGCTCGACCGGTGAGCTATCTCGCATCGCCGGCGCCGTCCCCGCGGGTACCCGGGCCCGTGTGCACCTCAAGATCGACACCGGCCTGTCGCGCAACGGTTGCCCGCCCGCCCGCTGGGCCGAGCTGGTCGAAGCGGCGGCCGCCGAACCGCGGGTCGAAGTTGTCGCGATCTGGTCCCACCTCGCGTGTGCGGACGAGCCGGACCACCCCTCGATCGACATCCAGGCAAAACGCTTCGCCGACGCCTACGACGCCGCCCGCGCCGCCGGGCTGGACCCGAAGCGGCACCTGGCGAACTCGGCGGCTCTGCTGACCCGCCCGGACCTGCACTTCGACGTGGTCCGGCCGGGCATCGCGATGTACGGCCTCAACCCGGTGCCGCAGGCCGAAGACCTGCGCCCGGCCATGACGTTCCGGTCGGCGGTCGCGCTCGTCAAGCGGATCGAAGCCGGGGAATCGGTGTCCTACGGGCACACCTGGACGGCGTCGCGTGACACGAACCTCGCGCTGGTGCCGGCCGGGTACGCCGATGGTGTGCCTCGGTCGCTCTCCGGCCGGATGGACGTCTGGCTCGGCGGGCAGCGGCGGCCGGTCGCCGGGCGGGTCTGCATGGACCAGCTCGTGGTGGACTGCGGTGACTTCGAGCCGTCCGTCGGTGACGAGGTCGTCCTGTTCGGCCAAGGGGCGAACGGGGAGCCGACGGCCCGGGAATGGGCCGACAAGCTGGGCACCATCGACTACGAGATCGTGACGTCGATGTACCGCCCGCGGGTGCGGCGCCGGTATCTGGGAGCGCGCTCGTGACACCTTCACGTCGACTGCTGGCCATCGCCGGCGGGGTCGGGGCCCTCGCCACCGGGACCGCCGCCGCCATCGCCGTCGCCTCGCAGCAGCGGCGGCACAGTGAGGATCCGTACGTGGACGAGCCGCTGGGGGAGCTGAAGCCGGACCGTGCTTCCACGGTCGCGGCCGACGACGGCACGCCGCTTTCGGTCGAGGAGATCGACCCGGAGGACGGCGGCAAACCCGAACTGACTGTCGTGGGGGTGCACGGCTTCGCGCTTTCGCGGCGCTGCTTCCACTTCCAGCGACGCGACCTCGCGACGCTCCGGCTGCCGCGCGTGCGCCAGGTCTACTACGACCACCGCGGCCACGGCCTCTCCGGCGCGGCGTCGGCGGAGAACTCGACGATCGAGCAGCTGGCCCGCGACCTCGACGTCGTGCTGCGGTCCGTGGTGCCGGAGGGACCCATCGTGCTGATGGGGCACTCGATGGGCGGCATGGTGATCATGGAGCTGGCCGCGGAGTTCCCTTCACTGTTCGAGGAGCGTGTCGAAGGTGTCGCCTTCATCGCGACCGCGGCGGGCGAAGTGGGCGCACGCGGGTTGCCGCGTTCGCTGCTCTCGAAGTACAACCCGCTGACGCGGGCCGCCGGTGGTCTTGCGGGCTGGCAGCCCGGGCTCGTGGAGTTCGTGCGCGCGGCCGGCGGGCAGCTGACGCGGCAGGCCGTGCGGCGGCTGGCGTTCGGCAGCCGCGACGTCGCGCCGCGGCTTGTCGACTTCATGCTCGAGATGCTGGAAGTGACGCCGGTGCGCGGGCTCGTGAACTTCGTCGACACGCTCGGCAGCCACAACCGCTACGCCGCGCTGGCCGGGCTGAAGCACGCGGAAGTGCTGGTCATCGGCGGTGATTCGGACCGCTTCACGCCGTTCGCGCACGCCGAGCGGATCGCCTCCGAGCTGCCCGACGCGGAGCTGGTGCGCGTCCGCGGCGCCGGGCACATGGTGCTGCTCGAACAGCCCGAGCTGGTGAACAGCCATCTGATCGATCTCCTGCAACGCTGTTCCGGTGCGGACGGCGAAACCTCGTCCCGGCGAAACTGGTGGTGGCAGCGTTGACGCATGAGTTCCCGACGCCCGAAGACACGATGGAGTTCGGGCGGTCCCTGGGCCGTTCCCTGCGCGCGGGTGACCTGGTCCTGCTTGCGGGTCCCCTCGGCGCCGGCAAGACGACGCTGACCCGCGGCATCGCGGACGGCCTCGGCGTGGGCGGCCGCGTCAGCTCGCCGACGTTCGTGCTGGCCCGCGTCCACCCGGCGGGCCCGGCGGGGGTGCCGCTGGTGCACGTGGACGCCTACCGCCTGGGCGGCGACCTGTCCCAGCTGGACGACCTCGACCTGGACACGGACCTGGAACGCTCGGCGATCGTCGTCGAGTGGGGCGAGGGTTCGGCGGAGCGGCTGTCGTCGGATTACCTGGTGGTCCGGCTGGACCGCCGCGAGGACGACGTCCGCGAGGTCGTCCTCGAACCGCACGGCACCTGGGCCGACCGCACTCCGGAGCTCGCCAAGACCTCGTGAGTGTTTAGGACGGTTCTAACCGCCCTAAACACTCACGAGGTAGCTGGGCTCAGCCGCCGTTGTACTGCTGGTAGGCCGGTGCCCGGAATGTCCTGGCGCCGGCGCCCGCGATCTTGTCGACCGCGCGCAGGAACTTCGGCCCCATCTTCGCGGTGGCCTGCCGGACCGGGTGCGTGGCCCCGAAGTCCTCCGGGTTGGCCTGGCCGTGCGCGAACATCGAGTAGATCACCACCGGCTTGCCCGCGGCGTCGAACATGATCCCCGCCTCGTTGCGGCCGTCGTTCAGCCAGCCCGCCTTCGTGGCGATCCGCGCCCGATCGACGGACGACATCTCACGGCGGATGCCGTCGGTGAACGCCACCTGCGACCGCAGGATGGACAGCAGGTAATCCGTCGACGCCGGGCTCAGCAAGGTGCCCGCGACCAGCGCCTTCAGCAGGTCGTGGGTCTCGTGCGGAGTGGTCTGGCCGAGGAAGTAGCGGTTCGGGTTGGCCACCGGCGTGACCTGGGTCTTGGGGAAGCCCTTGGCCACCAGGATCTGGTTGATCTCGGCCGCCGGCACCACGAGCCCCACCAGCCGGACGCACGTGTCGTCCGAAACAGTGAGGAACAGCGACAGGACGTGGCCCAGCGTGAACGCGCTCGGGTACGCCTTGTCCAGGATGATGATGCCGTCGCCACCGGGCACGACGATGCTCTCCGGCACCTGGACCTGCTGGTCCAGCGTGAGCAGGCCACGGTCGATCTTGTCCATCAAGGTGACCGCGACGGCCACCTTGTTGACGCTGTACGCCTCGACGACCTCGTCGGCCGCCACGTCGACGGCCACCTGGTCGGCCACGCTGATGTAGGAGTTCCAGATGCCGCCTGCTTCCGCGGCCGCGGTGTCGTAGACGCGCTTCACTTTCTGCCTGGCCCGGTCCGGTGTGGCCGGGCTGGCCTCGATGTCTGCTTCCTGCGCGAACGCGGGAGAGCCGGTCAGAAGGCTTCCGGCGGCGACAGCGGTCCCCAAACCGAACGCCGCTCGCCTGTTGAGTTGATACCCCATCGCAAGATCCAACCACGGATGGACCCGTCGGCGGCAGTGCTCGCAGTCCGGTTCGGACGTCGATCACCGAGCCGGGCTCACCACCGCCCGCGCCACCCCCAGGGCCACCAGGTCCTGCGGCCGGAGGTGCAGCTGGTTGGCGATGTCCGGCACCTCGGAAGCCGGGCGCTTGAGGATCGCCGCCGCGGCTTCCGGTGAGGTCACCGAGAAGTACGCGTCCGGCGCCACCCACGTCGAACCCTGCGCCGCGAACGCCAAGGCCCCGCCCGAGCCGCCCTCGCCGATCACCAGCGTGGTCACCGGGACCGAAGCCGTCGCGACCGCTTCGAACATCGCCGCGATCGCGCCGCCCGCGCCCGCCTGTTCCGCCGCCGCGTCGTTCGCCGCACCCGGGGTGTCCACCAGGGTCAGCACCGGGATCGCCAGCCGGGACGCCAGTTCGACCAGGCGTGCCGCCGTCCGGAAGCCCGCGGGTGACGTCGGGGTGCCGCACTGGGCCGCGTACGCGATCGTCCGGCCGTCGCGCCAGCCGAAGCCGCACGCGACACCGGGGTCGACACCGCCATAGCGGTCACCGCTGATGTCCTGCCGCCAGTCGAAGTACGCGTCGAGGTATTCGGTGGCCCGGGCGCGCCGCGGTGAACGCGCGGCCTGGACCGCTTCCCAGCCGGTCGAAGGAAGTGAAGCCGGTCGAAGCGCCGAAGGTGGCGGAGCGGCCGCCGAGGAGCGTGCGGTCAGCAGCCGGAGCCACCGTTCCAACGCCGGGCCGAGCTCGTCCGGGGACACCAGAGCGTCGACCTGGCCCCACTCGTACTTCGCCTCGGCCGTGTACGCCTCCGGCGACCCTTCGGGACGCACGCGCGAGCCGGCGAAGCCGACCTGCGCTTCCGGCAGCGCGAGGATGACGTCGGCGCCCGCGCCGAGCGTCGCCCAGCCGCCGCCGGTGGTCGGGTCGCGCAGCACCGAAACCTGCGGGATGCCCGAGGCCCGCGTCAGCGCCGCCGCCCGTGCGACCCGCTGCAGCTGCATCAACGCGCGCATGCCCTGCTGCATGCGGCTGCCGCCGGTCGAGATCAGCGAAACCACCGGCAGCCCGGTGTTGCGGGCGTGCGCGAACGCCGCCTCGATGCGGTCGCCGGTGCGTTGCCCGAGCGAACCGCCGAGGAACCCGAACTCGAACACGACCAGCACGGCCTCGACGTCGCCGATCTTCGCCGTCCCGCAGACTACCGACTCCTTCTCGCCGGTGCGCTCCTCCGCGTCGGAGCGTGCTTCGCGGTAGCCGGGCCACTCGATCGGGCCGTCGGCCGGCTCGTCGCGCAGCGGGGTCGTGAACTCCTCGAAGCCGTTCGAAATCGCTTCGACGACTTCGCGCGCCGGCCGCCTACGCACCGAGCGCCCGCTTCATGACCTTGCCCATGTCGTTGCGCGGCAACGCGTCCAGGTACCGGACGACCCGTGGGCGCTTGTGCGGCGAGAGCAGCCGGGCGACGTGGTCGGCCAGCTCCTCGGCCGTCGGCGGTGGTGAGCCGGCCGGCACGATCCACGCGACGATCCGCTCGCCGAGGTCGTCGTCCGGCTCGCCGGTGACGGCCGCCTCGGCGACGCCGGGGTGTTCGAGCAGCGCGTTCTCGATCTCACCGGCGCCGATCTTGTACCCGCCGCTCTTGATCAGGTCGGTGGCCTTGCGGCCGACGATCTTCACGTAGCCGTCGGCGTCGCGGGTCGCCATGTCGCCGGTGCGGAACCAGCCGCCGTCGAACGCGGCCGCGGTCGCGTCCGGGCGGTTGAGGTACTCGGTGAACAGGTTCGGCCCGCGCACCTGGATCTCGCCGACGCTCTCGAGGTCGTCGATCGGCTCGCCGGCGTCGCCGATCAGCCGGAGCTCAACACCGCCCAGCGGCACGCCGACGGTGCCGGGCTTGCGCTCGCCGTCCGCGCGGACGCTCGTGTTCATCAGCGTCTCGGTCATGCCGTAACGCTCGACGACCTGCTGGCCGGTCGCCTCGGTGATCCGCTGGTGGTCGTGCACCGGCAGCGCAGCGGACCCGGAGACGAGCAGGCGCGCACTTCGCAGCGCGTCGGCCAGGGCCTCGTTCGTGCCGACCTCACCGGCGATCCGGTGGTACATCGTCGGGACGCCGAACAGCATGGTCGCGCCGGCCGACAGCTCCCGTGCGACGCCGTCGGTCGAGAACCGGCCGAGGTGGCGCACCGAGCCGCCGCGGCGCAGCGGGCCGAGGATGCCGAGGATCAGGCCGTGCACGTGGAACAGCGGGAGCGCGTGGACCAGGACGTCGTCCGCGGTCCAGCCCCAGGCGTCCTCGAGGGCGTCCAGCGTGGTCGCGATCGAACGGCGGGGGAGCACCACGCCCTTCGGCGGGCCGGTGGTGCCCGAGGTGTAGACGATCAGCGCGGGTGTCTCGGCGTCCGGCTCCGGCGCGATTTCGGCACTCGCGCCGGTGAGCGGGATGTCGCGCCGGGGAAGGTCCGCCAGCCCGGCCGGCAGCTCGGCGCCGGGCTCGGTGAGCACCAGCTGCGGCTCGCTGTCGGTGACGATGTGCGCGAGCTCGCGTTCGCCGATCTTCGGGTTGACCGGCACGGCGGGGACGCCGGCGAGCAGCGCCGCGACCACGGCGACGCTGGTGTGCAGGGTCGGGGTCGCCCAGACGGCGACGCGGCCGCGCGGCAGCTCGGCGGCCAGACCACCGGCGACCGCGGCGAGGTCGTCGTAGGTCAAGGCTTGCTCGCCGAACCGGAGGGCTTCCTTGCCCGAACCTGACACGAGAATGGGGAACAACGGGTCGGGCACCGCGGGGACCTCCCAGTGTCGCACTCAATCGGCACGTTACCGTGCTGATCCGTCCCCTGCAGCAAGCGGCCGAAGCCCCTGGTCGTACGCTTGCTCACCGTGTTGGTACTGGCGATCGATACCTCGACCCCGGCGGTGACCGCGGGTGTCGTCGCGGTGGACGGCGACGGGGTCGAGACGCGCGGCGAGCGCGTCACGGTGGACCCCCGCGCCCACGGCGAGCTGATCACCCCGCACGCGCTGGCCGCCGCCGAAGCCGCCGGTGCGGGCCTCAAGGACCTCGACGCGATCGTCGTCGGCGTCGGCCCCGGCCCGTTCACCGGCCTGCGTGCCGGGATGGCCACCGCCGCCGCGTTCGGGCACGCCCTCGGCCTGCCGGTGTACCCGGTCTGCAGCCTCGACGCGCTGGCCGCCGACGTCGCCCCGGGCGAGAGCGCTTTCCTCGTCCTCACCGACGCCCGCCGCCGCGAGGTCTACTGGGCCGCCTACGACGCCGCCGGGAACCGCACCGACGGCCCGCACGTCCAGCGTCCGGCCGACCTGGAAACGGAGATCAAGGTCGCGGCCGGGGACGGCGCGGTGCTGTACGCCGCCGCGCTCGACGTCCGGCCGATCGAGCCGCGTTTCCCGTCGCCCGCCGGGCTGGTGAAGGCCGCCCGGAGCGCGTTGCTCGCGAAGGAAACGCCCGCGCCGCTGACGCCGTTGTACCTGCGCCGTCCCGACGCCGCGGAGCCCACCGCGCCGAAACGGGTGACCGCGCCGTGAGACTCGAGCCGCTGCGCCGACGGGACATCGCCCGGTGCGTCGAAATCGAGAAGATCCTCTTCCCCGGTGACGACCCGTGGAGCGCCCGCGCGTTCCACTCGGAGCTGGACGTCGGCAACTTCTACCTCGCCGCCCGCCCGGACGAGGGTGAGGAGCTCCTCGGTTACGCGGGGCTGGCCGTCGTCGGCCGCCGTCGTGGTGAGTACGAGGCGACCGTGCACACCATCGGCGTCGCGCCTGAGCACCAGCGCCAGGGCATCGGCAAGAAGCTGCTGCGCGCGCTGCTCGAACGGGCCGACGAGTTCGAGGCGCCGGTCTTCCTCGAGGTCCGCACGGACAACAATTCGGCTCTCGCGCTGTACGAGAGCCACGGCTTCGAACGGCTCGGCATCCGGAAGCGCTACTACCAGCCTTCCGGCGCCGACGCGTACACGATGGTCCGCCCGGCGCGGGCGCGAGACGGGGTGGCGGGCTGATGGCACGCATCATCATGGGCATCGAGAGCTCGTGCGACGAGACCGGCGTCGGCCTGGTCCGCCTGCACGACGACGGCACGGTCGAACTGCTCGCCGACGAGGTCGCCTCCAGCGTCGAGCAGCACGCGCGCTTCGGCGGTGTGGTGCCCGAGGTCGCCAGCCGCGCGCACCTCGAAGCGATGGTGCCGACCACCGAGCGGGCGTTCGAAAAGGCCGGGCTTTCGCTGTCCGATGTGGACGCGATCGCCGTGACGGCCGGGCCGGGCCTGGCGGGCGCGCTGCTGGTCGGCGTCTCCGCGGCCAAGGCGTACGCGACGGCGCTGGACGTCCCGCTCTACGGCGTCAACCACCTGGCCGGGCACATCGCGGTGGACACACTGCAGCATGGGCCGTTGCCGACGCCGTGCCTGGCGCTGCTGGTCTCGGGCGGGCACACGCAGCTGCTGCGTGTGGACGACATCGCGTCGTCGATCATCGAACTCGGGTCCACTGTGGACGACGCGGCGGGGGAGGCGTACGACAAGGTCGCGCGGGTGCTCGGGCTGCCGTACCCGGGCGGCCCGCCGATCGACAAGGCGGCGAAGAACGGCAATCCGTCGGCGATCGCGTTCCCTCGCGGCATGACGGGCCCGCGCGACGCGAAGCACGACTTCTCCTTCTCCGGCTTGAAGACGTCGGTGGCGCGCTGGGTCGAAGGCGCTGTGCGTCGCGGCGAGGAGATCCCGGTGGACGACGTCGCGGCGTCGTTCCAGGAGGCTGTCGCGGACGTGCTGACCATGAAGGCGATCCGTGCGGCCAAGGAGCAGGGGATCGGCACCATCGTGATCTCCGGCGGGGTGGCGGCGAACTCGCGGCTGTCTTCGCTGGCGGCCGAGCGCTGTGCCGCGGCCGGGATCGAGCTGCGCGTGCCACGGCCGAGGCTGTGCACGGACAACGGCGCGATGATCGCGGCGCTGGGCGCGCACGTGGTGGCGGCGAAGCGCCCGACGGCGGCGCTGGACTTCAGCGCGAACCCGGCGCTGCCGGTGAACGTCGTCTCGCTCTAGCGGTCGTGGGGGGGGGGGGGGGGGGGGGGGGCCCCCACCCCCCCCCCCCCCGGGGGGGGGGGGCCCGCCCCCGGGGCGGGGGGGGGGGGGGGGGGCCGCCCCCCCCCCCCCCGCCCCCCCCCCCCCCCCCCCCCCCCCCCCCCCCCCCCCCCCCCCCCCCCCCCCCCCGCCCCCCCCCCCCCCCCCCCCCCCCCCCCCCCGCGGGGGGGGGGGCGGGGCCCCCCCCCCCCCCCCCCACGACCACCAGCCAGGCGACGTTGGTCACCGCGATGGCGAGCCAAGCCGCCCACGCCGCGCCCGGCGCGAGCCAGGTGGTGACGACCCCCAGCACCACCGTCACCACCAGCGGCCACGCGCGCCGCGCCCGCCGCGGTCCTCGTTCGGCGAGGTAGGCGTCGAAGGCTTCGGCGACCTGGTCGTCGATCTCGTCGCGCAACCGCGCGTCCAGCTCAGACACGCGCCACCGGCCGCGGAGCCGCGACGGACAGGCACGCGAGTGCCAGTGGCACCTCCAGAGCGGCCATGAGCAGCGAAAACACCACGTCGTCGCCCGCCGTCACCACGTCGAACCAGGCGTCGGCGAGCAGCAGCGTCGCCGTCGCGGTCGCGACCAGCGGCGTCCTCGGGTCGTCGCGTCCGAGCAGCCAGGCCGTGACCAGCAGGCCGGCCGCCTCCACCGCGTCGAACCCCGTCCAGGCCAGCCGCCAGTGCTGCGCCTGCACGACGTCCGGCAGCGTTGTCCCCAGTACCGCGATCCACGGCAGCAGGCACAGTCCCGCCGCCCAGAAGAGTCTTCGCATCACAACCCCCATGCCGACCACGGTAGCGATTGCAGAGATTCTTTGCAAACAGTCTCTGTAGTACGCTCCGCGCATGGTCGAACGTCCCGAACGACGCGTCCTCACCGGCGCGGATCTCAAGGCCTTCTACAAGGTCCTGGCCAACCCGGTGCGCCGCGACATCCTGTCCTACCTGGGAAAACACGGCGAAGCGAACTCGACGAGCGTCGCGAAGGCCCTCGGCGAGAGCACCGGGACGACCAGCTACCACCTCCGCAAGCTCGCCGACCTCGAACTGATCGCGGAGATCGAGGAGCGCTCCACCGGCCGTGAACGCTGGTGGAAGTCGCTGATGAAGGACATCTACACACCACCGGGCCTCGAGATGACGCCGGACGAGCGCGAAGCCGCGACGAAGCTCGGCGCGCTGAAGATGAGCCATGACCTCGGGCTGGTGACCCGGGCGTACGCGGGGTACGACAGCGGCAAGGGCTGGAACCAGATCTACCGCGCCGGCCTGCACCTGACGAAGGAGCAGATCACGTCGTTCGTCGAGGAGTACCAGAACCTGCTCTGGAAGTACGTCACCGAGCCGGGACACCATCCGGAGGGCTCGCGCGCGCTCGCCGTCCGGCTCATCGTGGTGCCCGAGGAGGAGTCCACGGAGGACTAGAACCCGGACACCCGCAGCGTGATGTTCAACCGTCCGGTCAAGCCGAGCGCCGGGTCCGCCGTGCCGGCCAGCGTCCTCAGCACGCCGTGGTAGGCGAACCGGGAGGGGCCGCCGAACACGAAGAGGTCACCCGAGTGCAGCTCCACGTCCGTGTACGGCTTGGCGCGCGACTCCGTGTTGCCGAAGCGGAACACGCAGGTGTCGCCGAGGCTCAGGGACACCACCGGCGCCGAGCTCTGCTCGTCCTTGTCCTGGTGCTGCCCCATCTTCGTCTTCGCGGCGTAGAAGTTGACCAGGGCGGTGTCGGGCTCGTAGTCCTCCGCCGGTTCGCCGTACGCGTCCGCGAGCGCGCGGCGGCCGAGGTCGCCGAGCCAGTCCGGGAACGGCAGCACCGGCCTGCCGTCGTCGGTCGTGCGGGAGTAGCCGTACGGGTACCAGTGCCAGCCGAGGCAGACGGTCTTGACCGACATCACGCCGCCGTTGGGGTACGTCGTGTAGCGGTAGCCGGGCCAGCCGCGGCAGGCGGCGATGAGCTCGCGCTGCTCTTCGAAACCGAGCCAGTCGGGCACGTGCACGGCGCCGGGCGCGAGTTCGGCGCGGGGGCGCGGCAGGAGGGCGTCCATCACCTCGATTGTGCCGGAGACTCCCGCCGCGCACGCTCGGTATTCGGGAACGGGACCACGCGGTGGCCGCGGAACGTGACACCCGCGGCCGAGTACAGCCGCAGGAGGCGTCCCAATGGACCAACGGGACGCTCCTGCGGCCGATTCCCCTCGCGTTGGGCCACCATGGCTAGACGTTCCCACACCTGAATGTCACAGAGCCAGCGTGGATCAGCTACAAACGCGTCACTTGACCGCGCCGCCGCGGATCACTCACCGAACGTCACCACCGTGACGCCCGCCTGCGCCGGCACCGGGTCGTTCATCGCGGCCAGCGCGGCCGGGACGTCGTCGAGCTCGATCCGCCGGCCGATCATCGCGGCGAGGTTGATGCCCGCCGTCTCGACGGCGCGCAGGAGCTCCGGGTACTCGCGGGCTTGCAGGCCGTGGATCCCGACCAGCTCCAGCTCACCGCCGATCACCCGGTGCATCGGGATCGGCGCGACGCCCTGCGCCGGCGGCATCAGCCCGGCCTGGACGTGCCGGCCACGCTTGCGCAGGCTGCCGACCGACGCGGCGCACGTCGACGGCGAGCCGAGGCAGTCGAGCGAGACGTGCGTGCCGCCGCCGGTCAGCTCCCGCACGTGGGCAGCGACGGCTTCCGGGCCGTCGAACGCCGACGCGTCGACGGTCACCGCCGCGCCGGACTTCGCGGCGAGCTCGAGCGCCGCGGGCGAGACGTCGACGGCGACCACCTTCGCGCCCGCCGCGACGGCCAGCAGCACCGCGGAGATCCCGACGCCGCCGCAGCCGTAGACCGAAACCCATTGCCCCGCGGTGACCCGGCCCTGCCGCAGCACCGCGCGGAACGCCGTGCCGAACCGGCACCCCAGCGCCGCGGCTTCGGCGGCGCCGAGTGAGTCCGGCAGCGCCACCAGGTTCGTCTCGGCGTGCTCGATCGCGACGCGCTCGGCGAAGGAACCCCAGTGCGTCGCGCCGGGCTGGAACTCGTGGTCGCAGATCTGCTGGTCGCCGCGGGCGCACTGGGCGCACGTCCCGCACGCGCAGACGAACGGCACGGTGACCCGCGCGCCGAGCTCCCACCCGCGCACACCTTCGCCGAGCGCGACGATCCGGCCGGCCAGCTCGTGCCCGGCGACATGCGGCAGTGTCACCGCGGTGTCATGGCCCTGCCACGTGTGCCAGTCGCTGCGGCACACGCCGGTCGCGTCGACCTCGATCACCGCGCCGCCCGGCGCGGCCACCGGCTCCGGCACGTCCCGCACGACGGGCGGGACGCAGAACTCCTCCATCACCACAGCTCGCATGGGCGCGAGCCTACGCGAGCCGCTCAGTTGAGCGGTTTTCCGTTGCCACCGCTCAATTGAGCGGAGGTTGCCGCGCGTGGAAGCGTGTTCTGCTGCGCGGTGGCCCGAGGAGCCTGCTGAGCGAGCCGTCCGGCACGTTCAGGATGTCCTCGAGATTCCGCAACGCCTCCAACGATTCCGGCCGCTCGGGCCGGCACCGCCCGGACTGCCAGTGGCTGAGGGTGGCCAGGCTGACCGTGGTTCCCCTGCCGCGCAAGCGATAGCGGATCCGGTCGAGGCCGAGGCCCCGGACCCGGATCGCCGCCCGCAGGGCCATGTCGAACGGCCCGGCGGAGAGCAGCTGACTCAGCTCCGCCTGTTCCCCCCGGTCGATGGTGCGTGTTCGCTGACCGGTCATCACAACGCTCCGAAGCACTCCCGAATACGAAAATTGGAGCGTAGGCCCAGCTTCGCAAGATCGGAAGGGCCCTCACCCACCTGCCGCGCGCGCTTCGGCGGCGATCTCGGCGAACGGTTCGGCGTAGCCGGAGTTGATCGTCACGTAGGAAATCCCCCACCGTTCCCGCCAGTGCCGGAGCTTTTCCACCGCCTGGCCCGGATTCGCGGGCAGCACGGTGACGGCGCCGGCCGCGGCGAGCTCGGACACGTCGACCCCGGCCCAGCGCGCGATCCCGGGTGACGGTTCCACTCCGACGGCCATCAGGTTCAGCCCGAGCTCGATCTCCGGCAGCCGCGCCCCGGCGAGCGTACGGAATCGATCCACAATGGACTGCGCCTCGGCTTCGGTGGTCTTCGGCTGCCAGGTGAACGTGACGGTGTCGGCTTCTTGCGCGGCGAGCGCCAGCATTTTCGGTCCCCCGCCCGCGAGCACCAGCCGCGGACGGTCGATCGATCGTTTGAAGAGCGCGATCGTCTCGCCCATCCGCGTGATGCGCTCACCCGGTGAGGGGAACTCCCGGCCGAGCTCCTTCGCCAGGGCTTCGGCGCCGGGCCGCCCGACCCCGAGCCCCAGCTCGAACCGGCCGCCGGTCTGCTCGTGCAGGGTCCGCACCTGCCAGTCGAGGGCCTTGGCGTCCCGGAAGGGGTCGGCGAGCACGAAGGTGCCGAGGCGGAGCCGCCGGGTGACGGCCGCGGCGGCGCCGAGCAGCACGAAGGGATCGGCGGTGCCGACGGGATCGGTGGCGAGCAGGGTGTCGAAGCCGAGGTCCTCGGTGCGCCGGGCCTGGGCGGTCCAGGTGGCCAGATCGGGCGCGTAACCGGCGACGATGCCGAAGCGGAAGGGTGTCGTGGTCATGCGAGCCATGGTCGGCTTCGCGGGGTTGTCACCACATCCGCTTCACGACGTCACCCGCGCGTACGCGTCATGACGTCACGAGCGCCCCAAGGCGGCCTTGGGTGCGTCAGACGCAACGAAGGCCACATTGGGGCGGTTGGGGTCGAGCCGGGTCAGCGCAGGGTGACCGACAAAGCCTGCGCGATCTCCTTGCCGATGGCGTGCGTAGCCGCATCCGGCGGCGAACCCACCTTCACCACCAGCGGCCCGCCGAACGGCTGGCGCTCGACGACCTCGATGCGTTCGCCCAGGTTGATCGCGTGCTCGGTCAGGTACCGCAGCAGCTCCGGGTCGGTGTCCCAGACGCGGACGATCTCGCCGACCGCGCCCGGCTCGAGGTCGTCCAGGATGCGGACCGCCAGCTCCTCGACACTGCCGTCCGGCGCCGGGATCGGATCGCCGTGGGGGTCGCGGACCGGGTTGCCGAGCTTGGCCGCGATGCGCTCGATCAGCCGGTCCGACACCGCGTGCTCCAGCGCGTCGGCCTCCGCGTGGACCTCGTCCCACGTGTAGCCGAGCTCGGAGACCAGGTACGTCTCGATCAGCCGGTGCCGCCGCAGCACGGACCGCGCGAGCAGCCGACCGTCGGCGGTGAGCTCGATGCCGCGGTACGGCACGTGCGTGACCAGCCCGAGCTGGGACAGCTTCGTGACCATCCCCGACGCCGAGGACGGGCTGACCTCCAGCCGGCCGGCGAGCGACGTGTTGGTGACCGCCTCACCCCGCTCGACCAGGCCGTAGATCACCCGGACGTAGTCCTCGACCGACGAGGACCTCCGGACCGAACCATCTCCCATGCCGCATACGATACGGGGCCGGGTACTTTCTCGTGAAAGTTCACGGCCGCCAGCGGTAGCGGATCCAGCCGGGCACCGGTTCCGCGCCGAGCTGGGCGTAGAACGCTTCGCCCTTCTCGTTGCCCGCCTGCATGTCCCACTCCACCCGGCCGGTGGTGCGGGCGCGCAGCTCGTTGAGCAGCTCGCCGCCGAGGCCGTGGCGCCGGTGGGCGGGGCGGACGAACACGTCGTCCAGCCAGATCCCCGGGCGCGCCTCCCAGGTGGAGAAGTTCCAGCTGCAGAAGGCGAAGCCGGCCACCGTGCCGGGCTCGCCGGGCGGGGTCGCGATCAGCACCCACGCCTTCGGGTCCGGCCCGAACAGGTGACCGCTCATCTCGGCGCGGTCCAGCTTCAGGTCGTGGTTCTCCTCGTAGACGGCGTGCTCCTCGATGAGCGCGCAGATCTCTTCGATGTCTTCGAAGACGGCGTCGCGGACGGGCATCTCGCCTCCCGTTTCTGTCGGTGGTGGTCGTTACTGTCGGATCAGGAGGTGGTCGATGTCACCAGAGGAACGCTTCGAGGACCTGGTCGAGGAGTACACCGGGCGGCCGGGCATCACGCCACCCGGCGCGACCGGCGGCTTCGGGCGCACGGCGCTGCGCTCCCACGGGCGGATCTTCGCGATGTTCGTCCGCGGGCAGCTGGTGCTGAAGCTGCCGAAAACGAGGGTGGACGAGCTGGTCGAAGGGGGCCACGGCGTGCGTTTCGACGCGAACAAGGGCACGCCGATGAAGGAGTGGCTGGCGCTCTCGACCGGCTCGGAGCTGGGCTGGCCGGATCTCGCGCGCGAAGCGATCGAGTTCGTGGACGGGCGGTGAGGCTTCACGACGACGCCTCGTAACGCAGTTCGCCACCGACCGCGGTGCCTCGCACGCTCAGGTCGTCCAAAGCGGACTCGTCCAGCGGTGACCCGGAGAGCACGGCGAAGTCGGCGAGCTTTCCCGGCTCGAGTGTGCCCAGGTCTCCCTCCGCGAAGGTCGCGTACGCCGAGCCGTACGTGTACGCGCGCAACGCCTGCTCCGGCGTCAGCGCCTCTTCGGGTGCGAAGGGCGCGCCGGACGCCGTACGCCGGCGCACCATGTCGGCCAGTGCGAGCAGCGGTGCGCCATTCACGACCGGGCGGTCCGAAGACGCGGGAAGCACACAACCCGCGTCCAAGACGCTTCGCAGCCGGTAGCACCACGGGACGCGCGCCTCGCCGAGCGCGGCGCGCATGCCGTCGCCGAGCTCGTTGACGAACCGTCCCTGCGGCGAAGCGAGCAACCCGAGCGAAGCAAGCCGAGACAGCTCCGCCGGTTGAAGCACGGCGCAGTGCTCGATGCGGTGCCGGTGGTCTGTACGCGGCGAAGCGGCCAACGCGGCTTCGTACGCGTCGAGCACGACGGTAATCGCGCGGTCGCCGATCGCGTGTGTCGCGATCTGCCAGCCCGCGTCGTGCGCGCGCCGGATCGTGCTCGCCAGCGTTTCCTCGGGCACCTGGAAGTAGCCGCGGTTGTCCGGCTCGCCGTCGAACGGCTCGTGCATCGCGCACGTCCGGCCGACCAGCGAGCCGTCGGCGAACAGCTTCATCGGGCCGACGCGCAGCCATTCGTCGCCGAGGCCGGTGCGCAGGCCGAGGTCAAGACCGAAGCCGGCGCCGTCGGGCAGGTCGTGGAGCACGCTCGCGGCGACCATGACCGTGCTGCGCACGCGCAGCACGCCACGTTCGCGCGCCAGCTGGTAGGCGGCCAGCTCGGCGGGTGTCTCGCCGACCAGGCCGCCGCCGATCCCGGCTTCCTGGACGCTGGTGATGCCCTCGGACAGATACTGCCCGGACGCCCGGTCGAGCCCGCGGACCACCCGCTCCACCGGCGTCGGGTAGATCAGCGGCCGCAGGAGCAGCTGGGCCTGTTCGCGCAGCAGCCCGGTCGGCGAGCCGTCGGAGAGCACGACGTCGCCGCCGACCGGCACGTTCTCCAGGTCGAGCTGGTCGAGGACGGCCGAGTTGACCACGGTCATGTGCCCGGACGTGTGCTTGAGCCGCACCAGCATCCCGGGCGCCGCGCGGTCCAGGCCGTGCCGGTCCGGGTGCCCGCCGGCGAGCTTGTTCTGGTCGTACCCGCTGCCGACGACCCAGCTCCCGGCCGGCAGCGAAGCGGCCCGCGCGGCAACGGCGTCGTAGACCTCCTCGACACTGCGACAGCCACCCAGCGGCACGTCGTCGAGGCCCATCCCGAACCACGCCATGTGGTTGTGCGCGTCGTGGAACCCCGGCACGACGAACCCGCCGCCGAGGTCGACCCGCGACCGCGCGGACAGTTCGAGAGCGTCGTCCCCCAGCGCGACGACCCGGCCGTGCAGCACGGCGAGTGCGCTGGTCAAGCCCGTGCCCGTCCACACCGTGGTGTTCTCGTAGACCGCGTCGACCCGCATACCGACAAAGGCTATCGATCGATCGATCGAACGTCTAGCATCGGTCTCATGCCCACCGTGGAGTTCGCCGTCGAGGACGGCATCGCGCAGATCCGGCTGAACCGGCCCGAGCGGCTGAACGCGGTCGCCGCCGTGCTGGTCGACGACTTCCTCACCGCGCTCGACGCGGCCGCCCGCAGCGACGCGCGTGTGGTGGTGCTGTCCGGCAACGGCCGGGCCTTCTGCGCGGGCCACGACCTCAAGGAACCCACCCCCGAGGGTGACTCGCGGGCGCGGCTGGACCGGCTCCAGGACGTCACCCGGCGGCTGCGCGCGCTGCGCCAGCCGGTGATCGCGGCGGTGCACGGGTACGCGATCGGCGCCGGCGCGGAGTTCGCGCTGGGCTGCGACCTGATCCTGGCCGCCGAAGACGCCGTCTTCGCCTTCCCGGAGGTCTCGCTCGGCCTGAGCGTCACCGGCGCGGCGTCGCGGCTGCTGCCGCTGCTCGTCGGGCCGCTCAAGGCGAAGGAGCTCCTGCTGCTCGGCGAGCGCTTCGACGGCCGGAAGGCCGCGGAGCTCGGCATGGTCAACACGGCCGTGCCCGCCGACCAGCTGCAGGCGGAAGCGCAGAGCTGGGCGAAGCGGATCGCGGAGCACCCGCCCGCGGCCGCGGCGATGGCGAAGCGGGTGCTCGACACCCCGATCGACGTCGAGCCCGCGCTGGAACTCGAAGTCAGCCACGCCCTGATCACCGAGCACTCGGCCGCGGTCGCCGCGTCCACGGAGGCCTTCCGGAGCCGGACGTGACACCGCTCACCGAAATCGGGACGCTCGCCCAGCTCGTCACGCGTGCGGCCGAGCTGTGGCCGGAGCGCGCGGCCTGGGTCTTCGACGAAAACGACCAGCGCTTCACCTTCGCCGACGTCGACCGGCTCAGTTCGCGCATCGCGGCAGCACTGAGCGAGCGCGGGATCGGTCCGGGCGACCGGGTCGCCGTGATGCTCCGCAACCAGCCGGAGTTCCCGCTGACCTGGCTGGCGCTGGCCAAGCTCGGCGCGCTGATGGTGCCGGTCAACACGAACTACCAGGAGTTCGACGGCGCCCACGTGCTCCGCCACTCCGGCGCGAAACTGGCCGTCGCCGCACCGGAGTTCACCGAGCTGCTGGACCGGATCGGCGTCACGGAGGTGATCACCCCGGACGCGCTCGAAGCGCCGCTGTCACCGGAAACCGGCGCCTTCACACCGGTGCCGGAATCGCCGGTGAACATCCAGTACACCTCCGGCACCACCGGCGCTCCCAAGGGCTGCGTGCTGCCGAACCAGTACTGGACCACCCTGGCCGTCAGCCTGGCCACGGACTTCCCGGCCGTCGGCGAAACCGACGTCGTCCTCACTGCCCAGCCGTTCCACTACATCGATCCACAGTGGAACGTCGCACTCGGGCTCGCCGGCGGCGCCACGCTCGTGGTGCTGGACCGCTTCCACCCCAGCACGTTCTGGGCGAAGGTCCGCGAGCACGGCGTCACCTGGTTCTACTGCCTGGGCCTGATGCCGACGCTGCTGCTGCGCCAGGAACCGTCGGACGCCGACCGCGACCACCGGGTCCGCGCGATCTGCGCGTCCGCGATCCCGCGTGAGCTGCACGCCGAGCTGGAACGGCGGTGGGGCGTGCCGTGGTTCGAGGCGTTCGGGATGACCGAGACCGGCGGGGACATCCGGATGACCGTCGCCGACCACGACGAGACCGTCGGCACCGGCTGCCTCGGCCGGCCGAGCCGCGACCGCGAGGTGCTGATCGCGGGTGACGACGGGAAGCCGTTGCCACGCGGGGAAACCGGGCAGCTGCTGATCCGCGGGATCGGGCTGATGCACGGTTACCACGACGACCCCGAAGCGACGGCGAAAGCGTTCGAGGACGGCTGGTTCCACACCGGCGACCTCGCCCGCATGGACGACGCCGGCCGCGTCTACTACGTCGGCCGCACCAAGGACATGATCCGCCGCAGCGGCGAGAACGTCTCCGCCGACGAAGTCGAACGGGCGCTGCTGCTGCACCCAGCGGTGCGGCTCGCCGCCGTCGTCGCGGTGCCCGACGAACTGCGCGGTGAGGAGATCAAGGCGTACGTCGTGTGTGACGGCGTGCGCCCGGAGCCGGCCGAGCTCGCCGCGTTCTGCGCGGAAAAGCTGGCCTACTTCAAGGTTCCGCGGTTCTGGGCGTTCGCCGTCGAGCTGCCGATGACGCCGTCCGAGCGGGTCGCCAAGGGTGAGCTGCGGAAGGTGGCCGACCCGCGTGCCGGGTCGTGGGACACGAAGGCGGAAGCATGGCTGTGAGCAGCCGGGAACGGGTCCGCGCGGCGGCGGTGAAACTGTTCGCCACCAAGGGTTTCCACGGCACCGGCATCCGGGATCTGGCCCAGGAGGCGGAACTTTCCTCGGCGAGCCTGTACCACTACATGGGCACCAAGGAAGATCTGCTCGCGGAGATCATGCACACCGCGCTGAACCGCCTGCTCGACGCCGCCCGCGAGGCGACCGTGGGCAGCGCCGATCCGGTGCACCGCCTGCGCACCCTGGTCGCGCTGCACGTGCTCGCCCACGCGGTCGGGCCGGCCGAAACCCGCGTGGTGGACAACGAAGTCGACGTGCTGTCCCCGGCCGCGCGCGAGCCGGTGGTGGCCCTGCGCGACGCGTACGAACGGCTGTGGGCCACGGCCATCGACGAAGGTGTCGCGGCCGGGGTGTTCCACACCGAACACCCGGCGGTGACGCGGCTCGCGCTGCTGGAGATGTGCAGCGGTGTTGCGCGGTGGTACTCGCCGCGCGGCCCGCTGGCGCTGGACCAGCTCGCCGAGCACTACGCGGAGCTGGCGTCGAGGGCGCTGGCCTGCACGTCCCCGCCCGGAGTCCACGACTTGGCCCGCTGCCGGGAAATCGTCGCGAAGGAGTGGGGCGCGCCCGTCTGAGCGGGTCGCGAAAGAGTGGGGGAAGTCCGTTTAGCGGCGCTTTTACCTGTGTACGCCTTGCTCAGAACGCGTGCGTGGGGGACGCTCGAAGGGTGACTGAGGAAACGATCCAACTGGAACTGGACGACTCGGGTCTCGCGCCGGGCCTCCCGGCGCCGGCAAACCCCCGCGATCAGGTGCAGGACGTGCCCTACCGCCCGGTCGAGTTCCGCGATGACGATCTCCCCAACGCCCTCGAGCGGTGCTCGAAGTGGCTACGGCAGGCTCAGGAGTGGCTCGGCGAGCCGCTCGACGTCCTCGCCATCCACCTCGACTACGACGACCGCCAGGGCTCGCCGTACTACGACGTCAAGCTCCTCTGCAACGAAGAGGACCTCGCCGGCGTCCCGATCGCCATTCGCAACAAGAAGTAGGCCGCCCGAAGTGCCGTCAAGGCCACCCCGCGGACATCCGGGAGGTGGCCTTGACGGCTTCTTGCGCTCTCAGCCCAGAACCCCGCCGACCTTCACGTGCCCCTTGAGCAGGTTGCGCGCGATCGTGCGGCGCTGGATCTCGTCCGTGCCTTCGTAGATGCGCAGCAGCCGCAGCTCGCGGTACCACCGCTCGACCGGCAGCTCCCGCGTGTACCCCATGCCACCGTGGATCTGCAGGACGCGGTCGACGATTTCGTTGGCCTTCTGGCCGCCGTACAGCTTCGCGATCGACTGCGCGTGCCGCGAGTCGACACCCTGGTCGACCTGCCAGGCCGCGTTGAGCACCAGCCACCGCAGCGCCTCGAGCTCGACCCCGGAGTCGGCGATCATCCACTGGATGGCCTGCCGCTCCGCGATCTTCTGCCCGAACGTCTCGCGCGTGTTGGCGTGTTCGATGGCCATCGTGATCAGCCGCTCGCACGAACCGATCGCACGCGCGGGCAGGAGGTAACGGCCCTGGCCGATCCACTGCATGGCCAGCTCGAAACCGCGGCCCTCTTCACCGAGGATCTGCGTCTCGGGCACGCGGACGTCCTGGAAGATCAGCGACGCCGGGCCCCACTCGCCCATGGTGTCGATGTACTCGGACTTCCAGCCGGCTTCGCGGTCGACCAGGAAGCAGGTGACACCGCCGTTCGCGCCCTTCTCCGGGTCGGTGATCGCGAAGACCATCGTGAAGTCGGCCTCGTTGCCACCGGTGATGAAGGTCTTCTCGCCGTTGATGACCCAGTCCGTGCCGTCCTTGCGGGCGGTGGTGCGGATGGCCTTGGCGTCCGACCCGGCGCCCGGCTCGGTGATCGCGAAGCAGGACTTGCGCTCGCCCGAAATGGTCGGCAGCAGGTAGGTCTGCTTCTGCTCCTCGTTGGCGTGGAACAGGATGTTGTCCGCGGCGCCGCCGAAGCGGAACGGCACGAAGGTGCGGCCGAGCTCGGCCTCCAGCAGCGCGGCCATCACGGCGGACAGGCCCATGCCGCCGTACTCCTCCGGCGTCAGCACCCCCCAGAAGCCGGACTCCTTCGCCTTGAGCTGGAGGTCCTTCAGCTCCTCGCCGGTCAGGCCGGGCTGGTGGGCGCGCTCGCGGCGCAAGACTTCCTGCTCCAGCGGGATCAGCTCACGCTGGACGAAGGTGCGGACCCAGTCGCGCACTTCCCGTTCTTCGGTGCTGAGAGAAAAGTCCATGGGCTTCGGTGCTCCTCCGACACTGGCTAAGCGCTTGCTTACCCGAGGGTACCCCGTGCGACCCGAATTACCCCAGTCCTGTCCCCGAATTCGTGACAACGGCTTCGGCGCCCGGAAGGATCGGCGGGGTGATGGAGATCGTGGTCCGCTGGTCACCCCCGCTGCCCGCCGAAGAGCGCTTCCTGCGCCTGCTGGACGACGTCGAGCAGGGCCGGTTCGAGGCGTACCGCCAGGACGCGGACAAGCGCCGGTTCCTGACCGGTCGTGTGCTGGCGAAGACGGTCGCGGCGGAGCGGCTCGGCCTGGCCGTCGAGGCCGTGAAGTTCGACGCGACCTGCGAAGACTGCGGCAAGCCGCACGGCCGCCCGCGCGTCCCGGGCGCCGACCTGACGTTGTCGATCTCGCACTCGGGCGACCTGATCGGCGTTGCCGCGACCCCGTCGGTCCCGGTCGGCCTGGACGTCGAGACGGCCACCCGGCGCTCCGACGAACGGCTGATCGAGTACGCGCTGAGCCCGGCCGAGACGGCGCACCTCGCGGGGCTGTCCGACGAGGAGAAGGCGGCGGCGTTCTTCGTCTACTGGACCCGCAAGGAGGCCGTGATGAAGGCCACCGGCAAGGGCCTGCGCATCCCGCTGCAGAGCATCACGTTCAGCCGCCACGACGAACCGGCGGCGCTGGTCTCGTCAGCCGATCCGGCTTTGGACCCGGCGACGACGCGGCTGGTGGACCTGAAGGCCGCGGACGGCTACCGCGCGGCGATCGCGGTCCTGACCACCGACGAGCTCGCGGTCACCGAAGAACACTGGACCCCCTGAGCGACGGCCCTGGTCATAGGCTGTCTTCCAGGCCCATCGCGGCCAGCAACGTCCGGAACTTCGCCGTCGTCTCGGCCAGCTCCGCCTGCGGGTCCGAAGCCGGCACGATCCCGCCGCCCGCGTAAAGCCGCATCGACGTCGACGCGATCTCCGCGCAGCGGATCGCCACCGCCCACTCGCCGTCGCCGGCCGCGTCGACCCAGCCGACCGCGCCCGCGTAGTAGTCGCGGTCGAACGGCTCCAGCTCCTTGACCAGCTCGCGGGACCCCTCCGTCGGGGTGCCGCAGATCGCCGGGGTCGGGTGCAACGCCGCCGCGAGGTCGAGGGCCGTGACGTCCGGGTCGGCCAGCTCGCCGGTGATCGGGGTGCGCAGGTGCCAGATGGCCGGCGTGGTGACCAGCTCCGGCGCGGCCGGGACGTCCAGCGTCCGGCAGAACGGCCGCAGCGCCTCGACGACGTAGTCGATCACCACGGCGTGCTCCAGCTGGTCCTTGCGTGAGGTCCGCAGGGCCTCGCCGTTGGCGCGGTCGACAGCCGGGTCGGCCGAACGCGGCATCGAGCCGGCGTGCGGCGATGAGAAGACCGTGCTGCCGGTGCGGCGGAGCAGCAGCTCCGGCGTCGCGCCGATGAGGGATCGCCCGCCGGGCAGCTCGGCCGCGTACGTGAAGTGCCGGGGATTGCCGACGGCCAGGTTGCGCACGATGCGTTCCGCGGACACGGGCGCGGCGAACTCGAGGTCGAGAGCACGAGCCAGGACGGCTTTGCGCAGGTCACGCTCACGAAGAGCGTCGACGGCCGCCGAAACGGCGGCCATGTGCTGCTCGGGCGCGGGTACCGCACGCACCCGCACGGGCGCCGGCAGGACCTCGCGGGGCAGCGACGGCGCGCCTTCGGACCGGTGGACGGTCCGGGGCACGACGAGGTGGCCCGGCACCTTGGTGTCGGGCCCGGTGTCGAACGGCAGGACACCGACGGCCAGCGGGGCACCGGTCTCGGCCAGGACGCCGGGGATCGCCGAAGCGAGCCGCCGGGGGTCCGTCTCGGTGACGGTCCGGAGGGTGCCCTGCGCGAGGAGGGCGCGCTCCGCCGTCGTGAACAAGAAGTCGCCACGCTGGTAGCGGGCGGCGAGGTCGAATGCCGGGGTCGCCGGATCAGGTGAGCTCACGACTCCAGCGTCCCAGGCTTCGGGAGATCCGCGAGGGGAGTGTCACGAGCGACACTCCCCCCACGGGGAGCTCCTGGTGACGGCTACTTGAGCGCGTCGATGAGCGCCTCGCGCTGGCGCTCGCCCAGGCCGGCGGCGCGCCGGTCCGGGTCGATGCCGGCCTGCTCGAGCAGGGCGGCGACCTTCACCGCGCCGAGGCCGGGAACGGCCTTCAGCAGCTGGGTGACCTTCGTCTTCCCGATCGTCTTGTTCTCCTTGGCCTGCTTGAGCACCTTTTCGATGCTCTCCTTGCCGGACTTGATCGACGCGAGCAGCTCCGAACGAGCCTTGCGAGCCTCGGCCGCCTTGGCGAGTGCATCGGCGCGCTGCTCCGGAGTCAACGTAGGCAGAGCCAACGTAGTAGTCCTTTCCTCTCAGGTCTCCGCTTTCGCGGCCGACGGCTTTTCGGTGCGCTTGCTCCTGCAAGCGCTGGCCAGCCGTCTCTTACCACGGCCCCAGTAAACGCCACCGGGTTCTCGGCCGTGCAACCGACACGCACTTAATACCCTCGGAGGTGATGCCGGGCAACCCGCTCCGGCCTGCGGAAACGCTCCCAAGAAGCGTCCTGCGTGGCCCTACTCACCCGGAAGTGAAGCTTCCACTACAGCGGGTTCCGTTGCGTATTTCCTTGTCCACAAGGAAAAGCGCAGAAATTGTCGATCATGATCATCGTTCGGTCGTCGCGCGATCGGGCGACGACCGTGACCGAACGGAGCCGTTGTTGACCATGCCCGCTTCACCCGATCCGCACTAGAGTCGGCCCAACCCCCGTTCACCGGCGAACAACCCCGGGAGTGACCATGTTGAGCACCATGCAGGACGGCCAGCTGTCGCTGGCGAACCTGCTCCGCCACGGCACGTCGGTGCACTCGGCGAGCGAAGTCATCACCTGGACCGGTTCAGAAGCCCGGCGCGAGACCTACGGCGACCTCGGCCGCAACGCCGCGCGGCTCGCGAACGCGCTCCGGAGCCTCGGTGTGACCGGCGACCAGCGCGTCGGCACGTTCATGTGGAACAACGCCGAGCACCTCGCCGCCTACCTGGCCGTCCCGGCCATGGGCGCGGTGCTGCACACCCTGAACATCCGCCTCTTCCCCGAGCAGCTGGTCTTCGTGGCCAACCACGCCGAGGACCAGGTCGTCATCGTCGACGGCACCCTCGTCCCGCTGCTGGCCAAGCAGCTGCCGGAGTTCAAGACGGTCCGGCACGTCATCGTGGCCAACGGCGACGCGGCGACCCTGCAGGCGCCGGACGGCGTCCAGGTGCACTCCTACGCCGACCTGCTGGCCGGCCAGCCGGACACCTTCGACTGGCCGGAGATCGACGAGCGGTCCGCGGCTGCGATGTGTTACACCTCGGGCACGACGGGTGACCCCAAGGGCGTCGTCTACTCGCACCGGTCGATCTGGCTGCACTCGATGCAGGTCTGCATGAGCGACAGCATGAACCTCGCCCAGCACGACAAGGCGCTGGCGATCGTGCCGCAGTTCCACGCGATGGCGTGGGGCCTGCCGTACGCGGCGCTGATGGTCGGCGCGTCCCTGGTGATGCCGGACCGGTTCCTCCAGCCCGCCCCGCTCGCCGCGCTGCTGGCCGCCGAGAAGCCGACGTTCGCCGGCGCGGTCCCGACCGTCTGGCAGGGCCTGCTCGCCCACCTCGAAGCCCACCCGCAGGACATTTCGCACCTGCGCGAGGTCGTCGTCGGCGGGTCGGCGGTGCCGCCGTCGCTGATGCACGCGTTCGAGGAGCGCCACCACGTCCGCATCCTGCACGCCTGGGGCATGACCGAGACGTCGCCGCTGGGCAGCGTCGCGCGCCCGCCGGCCTCCGCGACCGGCGACGAGGCCTGGCGCTACCGCTACACGCAGGGCCGCTTCCCGGCGGCCGTGACGGCTCGGCTGATCGGCGACTCGGGTGAAGAGCTGCCCTGGGACAACAACGCCGTCGGCGAGCTGGAAGTCCGCGGCCCCTGGATCGCGGGGGCGTACTACGGCGGCGCCGATGTCGACCCGGACAAGTTCCACGACGGCTGGCTCCGCACCGGCGACGTCGGCAAGATCAGCGCGGACGGCTACCTGACGCTGACCGACCGCGCCAAGGACGTCATCAAGTCCGGCGGCGAGTGGATCTCCTCGGTCGACCTGGAGAACCAGGTGATGGGCCACCCGGCCGTCGCCGAGGCCGCGGTGGTCGGCATCCCGGACGAGAAGTGGGACGAGCGGCCGCTGGTCGCCGTCGTGCTCAAGGAAGGCCAGACCGCCACCGCCGAGGAGCTGCGCGAGTTCCTCAGCGACAAGGTCGCGAAGTGGCAGCTGCCGGAGAACTGGACGTTCGTGGCCGAAGTGCCCAAGACGAGCGTCGGCAAGTTCGACAAGAAGCGGATCCGCGCGTCCTACTCCGAGGGAAAGCTCGACATCTCACAGCTCTAACGGGTAAATCTCCGGCGAGTCTTCAAGCCTCCGAGGGCCGCTATGAGGGAGTCTGACGCCTTCATAGTGGCCTTCGGAGCACGTCGGAGGGGTCTGGGGATGCAGCGGAACAGGCGGAGTTTTCTCGCGCTCGCGGGAATGGGTGCGCTCGCTACGGCGTGCGGGTCGAACACCGGGCGGCAGGGTGACCCGCCGCCGTCGACGGCGTACTCGGCGGGGCCGACGCCCACGGACGCGCCGAAGGTCACGCTCCAGCAGTGGTACCACGCGTACGGCGAGGACGGCGTCCAGGAAGCCGTCAAGCGGTACGCCGCGAGCTACCCGGGCGCGAAGGTCGACGTGCAGTGGAACCCGGGCGACTACGACTCGAAGATCGTCACCGCGCTGCAGAACAGCAAGGTGCCGGACGTCTTCGAGGCGCAGGTCAAGATCGACTGGGTGCGGCAGAACCAGGTCGTCTCGCTCGACGACGTCATCGGTCCGGTGAAGGGCGACTTCAGCCCGGCCGTGCTGGCCGCGCAGACCGTCGAGGGCAAGGTCTACGGCATCCCGCAGGCCACCGACACGCAGGTGCTCTTCTACCGCAAGAGCCTGCTGCAGGCCGCCGGGGTGCAGCCGCCGCAGACGGTCGACGAGCTGATCGACGCGGCGTCGAAGCTGACGAAGGACGGCGTCAAGGGCCTCTTCGCGGGCAACGACGGTGGTGTCGGCGTGCTCACCGGGCCGCTGCTCTGGTCGGCCGGCCTGGACTACCTGAAGAACGGCAACCGCGAGGTCGGCTTCGACGACCCGCGCGCGGCGACCGCGCTGGCCAAGCTGCACACGCTCAACACCAACGGTTCCCTGCTGCTCGGCGCCCCCGCCGACTGGTCGGACCCGGGCGCGTTCATCGACGGGCTGGCCGCGATGCAGTGGACCGGGCTGTGGAACGTGCCGAAGATCCGCTCCGCGTTCGACGACGACTTCGGCGTGCTGCCGTTCCCGAAGCTCGACGCGACGGGCGCGCCGTCGGTGCCGGTCGGCGCGTACGGCGCGATGGTCAACGCCAAGAGCATCCACGTCGCCGAGGCCAAGGCGTTCGTCAAGTGGCTCTGGGTCGACCAGACGAACAACCAGCTGGAGTTCGCGACGAAGTTCGGCTTCCACGTCCCGGCGCGGCAGAGCCTGATCTACCGCGCGGACAGCCTGAAGACCGGCCCGGCCGCCGACGCCGCTCGCTTCGTCAAGGAGAACAGCCACCTGGTCGGCGGTCCGGTGTGGACACAGCAGTCGAACACGGCACTGTCCGACGCGGTCGCGAAGATCGCGAAGGAGGGAGCGGACCCGGTCGCCCAGACCAAGACGGCGGTCGAGGTGGCCAAGTCCGAGCTCAAGCGCCTGTTCGGATGAAAGGGCGCGACGCGCGCGCGTTCTGGCTGTTCGTCGGGCCGTTCCTGCTGGGGCTCGCGGTCTTCGCGTACCTGCCGATCGGCTGGAGCGCGTACCTGTCGTTCTTCGACGCGCGCAACACGGTGACGCCGACGGAGTTCGTCGGGCTGGACAACTACGGGCACATGCTCACCGACGAACCGTTCCTGTCCAGCCTGGGCACGTTCAGCGTGTTCGCGGTGTTCATCGTGCCGCTGACCTTCGTGCTGTCCCTGGCGCTGGCGCTCGGCGTCAACCAGCTGCGGTTCGCGCGGGCGTTCTTCCGGTCGGTGTTCTTCCTGCCGTTCGCGTGCTCGTACGTGGTGGCGTCGCTGATCTGGAAGACGTCCCTGTTCTCGGGTGTCCGATATGGACTGGCGAACTCGGTGCTCGCGCTGTTCGGCGCGGATCCGGTGGCCTGGACGGGCACGGTCGACCCGCCGTTGTACTGGATCGTGCTGGTGACGGCGCGGCTGTGGCTGCAGCTCGGGTTCTACATGATCCTGTTCATCGCGGCGCTGCAGCGGATCCCCCAGCACCTGTACGAAGCGGCGTGGCTCGACGGCGCGAAGCCGGGCTGGCAGGTGTTCCGGTACGTGACGCTGCCCCAGCTGCGCTCGACGGCGGTCGCCGTGCTGTTGCTGAACCTGATCAACGCGTACCAGGCGTTCGACGAGTTCTACAACATCATGGGCGGCTCCCGCGGCTACCCGCCGTTCGCACGGCCACCGTTGGTGTACCTGTACTACACGTCCCTGGGCTCGGGCGGCCAGGACCTCGGCCGCGGCAGCGCGGGCGCGGTGATCCTGGCGCTGATCATCGCCCTGGTGACGCTGCTCCAAGGCCGCGTCCTCCGCTTCGGGCGCGCGTCATGAGGGCGTTCCTGCGCTGGACGGCGCTGATCGTGGCCGCGATCCTGTTCCTGCTGCCGTTCTACCTGCTGGTGCGCAACGGCCTGGCGTCCCGAGCCGAGATCACCGCTCCGCAGTGGACGTTCTTTCCGTCCACAGTGCACTGGGAGAACTTCTCGCGGTTGTTCTCCCTTTCGGACGTCCCGTTCGGACGCAGCCTGCTGAACTCGCTGCTGGTCTCGGCCCTGCAGACGGTCGGCCTGCTGGTGATCTGCTCACTGGCGGGCTACGGCCTGGCGCGCATCCCCTACCGGCACTCACGGCTGGTGTTCTACTCGGTGCTGGGGACGCTGATGATCCCGACGTCGGTGACGTTCGTGCCGAGCTTCGTGGTGGTCTCGACGCTCGGCTGGCTGTCGGACTTCCGCGGCCTGGTGATTCCGGGCCTGTTCAGCGCGTTCAGCGTGTTCCTGTTCCGGCAGTACTTCCTGGACTTCCCGCGCGAGCTGGAGGAGGCGGGCCGGGTGGACGGGCTGTCCCGCTGGGGCGTGTTCTGGCGGATCGTGGTCCCGAACTCACGAGGGTTCTTCGCGGCGATCGCGGTGATCACGGTGATCGGCAGCTGGAACGCGTTCCTGTGGCCGCTGATCATCGCCCAGTCCCCGGATTCGTGGACGGTCCAGGTGGCGCTGTCCGGGCTGCTGACGGCGCAGAACCCGCAGCTGAACCTGCTGTTCCTGGCCGCGGCGGTGTCGATCCTGCCGATCGTGCTGCTGTTCGGGTTCCTGCAGCGGTACCTGGTGCGCGGGGTGACGGAGTCCGGCCTGAAGTGATCAGTAACGTGCGGAGTCCCATGGGCGACTTCGGGTGTGGACGGACAGAAGCAGGTGCAGTGTGACCAGTTACGACCCTTACCAGCCGGAGCAGCAGCCGGCCGAGCCGTTTTACCCGCCGTCGGCGCCGCAGTACGCGGTGCAGCCGTACGTGACACAGCCGCAGCCGTACCCGGCTTACGGGGTCCAGCCGTATGCGCAGCCGTACGCCGCTCAGCCTTACGGAATGGCGGCGTACCCGATGTTGCGCACGAGCGGCGTCGCGGTGGCGGGCATGGTCATCGGCATCATCGCGCTGTTCACCTTCTGGATCCCGTTCATCGACCTGCTGCTGGGCTTCCTGGCGATCGGCTTGTCCTGGGCCGGGATGGTCCAGTGCGGCAAACCGGGCTATTCGGGCAAGGGCATGGCGATCGCGGGCTTGGTCTGCGGAATCCTCGCCGTGATCCCGGCGCTGATGTTCATGCTGTTCTTCTTCGGGATGTTCGCCGCGGCCGGAGCTTGCGGCATCGCCTGCTGATCTCCGGGCTCGGCCGCCCTCCCGGACTGTCGTAGCCGCCGGACCTCGGGCCGACCGCCGGATGCAACGCGACGCCAAGCCGGCACCGCGACTCAACCTCGCGCCGATGGCGGATTCGGGCCGCTCAACGTCCCGGATCCGCCATCGGCAACCAACCTCACTCACCGCGCCACACCGGCTGGTTCGCCCCGCGACCTCAGCCGCCACCGCACCAGCCGCCCGAGCAACACCACCGTCAGCACCAGCGCCCCGCCGTCCGTCACCAGCGACGGCAGCAGCCCTGCCCACCCGGACAACTCGACGGAAGCCCGGAACACCGCCGGCGGGATCACGAACACGCCCGCCGCCTGCGTCGCATTCACCGCCAGCACCACCCAGAACACCCACGCCCGGCCGGTCAAAGCCAGTACCCCCAGCAGGTTCCCCACCAGGTAGACAGCCCCGACCAGCCGCAGCCCCACCAGAAAGCCGTCCGAAGCCGGCGACCCCGCCAGCTCGGCCGCGCGCGCCACCAGCGAAGCGTTGATCACCACGAAGTTCTGCACCGCGGTCCCCAAGCCGAAGACCACCGAACACACCGCCACCCACCAGCGCAAACCCGACGTCCACAGCATGGAAGACCCCCGTCTCTATCAGCGATAGACATCAATCTACCACTGATAGAGTCCGCCGCGTGGCGCGCAAAGGCACCCTCGACCGGCGGCAGATCACCGAAGCCGCGCTGGCCCTGCTCGACGAGGTCGGCCTCGGTGAGCTGAGCACCCGGCGGCTCGCCGCGCGGCTCGGTGTCAGCTCGCCGACCCTCTACTGGCACGTCAAGGACAAGGCCCAGCTCTTCGACCTCCTCGCCGAGACCATCTGCGAAGACGCCTTCGAGATCGACGAAACCCAGCCGTGGCAGCACCAGCTCGAACAGGGCCTCACCCAGTTCCGCGCGCTGCTCCTGAAGCACCGCGACGCCGCGACCCTGCTCCGCGAACGCCCGCCGGGCCCGAACCGGCTCGCCCACATCGAAACCACCGCGCGGATCCTCCGGAACGCCGGTTTCTCGCTCGAGGACACCGCCGGCATCGCCCGCCTGCTCACCGCCTACGTCCTCGCGTCGGCCGAAGCGCCCGCGCGCCCGGATCCCGAAGCGGCACAAGCCTTTCAGGACAGCTTGGACAACTTCCCCACCGTCAAGGCCCTCGGGCCGATCTTCGCCGAGACGACCGCCGACGACCTCTTCCGGCTGGGCACCGAAGTCATCCTCGACGGCCTCGCGCACCGGCGGAAATGACCACGACCTTCGGCGGTACACCCACCCCGACACCCGTGACAGGGTAGCTCGAAATGTCACGTTCACCGCCCGGACACCGGCGTCCGGCACGGTGCTGGCAACCGAGAAACTGGGGAGCGAACACCATGGCCGAACTCACCCGGCGCACCTTCGCCACCGCGAGCGCCGCCGGTCTCGGACTCCTGCTGTGCACACCCACCGCGAACGCCCTCGACCGCGCGCTGCGGCTCACCGGCACGCGCTCGGTCTCCACCACCGGGACCACGCTCGAACAGGTCGCCACCGGCGGCAGCACCGCGACGTACTCCCGCCTGCAAGGCGGCCCGGGCTGGCCGTTGGTCGTCCGCAGCGACCTCGCCGCCCCGCAGACCGGCCGCGACGACCGGCGCCGCGCCCTCAGCGCGTTCGTTCAGTTCACCGACCTGCACATCACCGACGCCGAGAGCCCCGCGCGGTTCGAGTACCTGCACCCCTTCATCGGCTCCGCGCACCGGCCGCAGGAGGCGCTCGGCACCGTCGCCACCAGCGCGCTCGTCGAGCGGGTCAACAGCGTGCGGCAGGGCCCGTTCACCGGGCGGCCGTTCGACCTCATGGTCACCACCGGCGACAACACCGACAACCACGAGCTGATCGAGCTCGACTGGTTCCTCAAGGTCCTCAACGGCGGCAGCGTCACGCCGAACTCCGGCGACACCAACGCCTACGAAGGTGTCCAGAGCTCGGGCAACGACGAATTCTGGAACCCGTCGATCCCCGGCGTCGGCGACGACTACTCCGCGAAGGGCTTCCCGCAGCTGCCCGGCCTGCTCGAAGCCGGCCAGCGGACGTTCACCGCGCCCGGCCTCGACGTGCCGTGGTTCTGCACCTTCGGCAACCACGACGACAGCATCGTCGGCTCGCTGCCGGCGCAGATCCCGGGCATCGACGCCTGGTACACCGGGAAGTACAAGGTCATCGGCAAGGACGAGACCACCGCGAAGAAGCTCGCGGCCGCCATCAAGAAGCCCGGCTCCAGCATCCCCGTCGCCGAGCTGTTCGGCGGCAGCGGCACGATCCGCGAGATCACGCCGGACGCGCGCCGCCGCCCGTTCAGCACCGGCCAGTTCGTGCAGGCGCACCTCGACGCCGCGAACACCGGCCCCGGCCCGGTCGGGCACGGCTTCACCAGCGCCAACGCCGACGGCAAGAACGTCTACTACACCTTCCGGATCGCGCCGGGCATCACCGGCATCAGCCTCGACACCACGACGGACGCGGGATTCGCCGACGGCTCGATCGGCCTCGCGCAGTACAACTGGGTCGAGTCGACGCTCAAGCGCAGCAGCTCGACCTACTACGACTTCTTCGGCCGCAAGGTCACCCACAGCGTCACCGACGAGCTGTTCGTCCTGTTCAGCCACCACACCAGCGGCTCGATGGGCAACCTGCTGCCGGACTCGCGCCACCTGCTCGACCCGCGTCTGGACGGCAACGCGTTCGTCGCGCTGCTCAAGCGGTTCCCGAACGTGCTGGCGTGGGTCAACGGCCACACGCACCTCAACAAGATCACCCCGCACGCCGGCAGCACGCCGCAGCAGGGCTTCTGGGAGATCAACACCGCGTCGCACGTCGACTTCCCGCAGCACGCCCGGATCGTCGAGGTCGCGGACAACGCCGACGGCACGTTGTCGCTGTTCACGACCCTGATCGAGGCCGAAGCGCCGTACGCCGTGGACTACGACGCCCGGACGCCGCAAGCGCTTGCGTCGCTGTACCGCGAACTGTCCTACAACGACATCCACGTCGACCTGGGCCGGGTCGGCGCCGCGGAGGACCACAACACCGAGCTGCTGCTGGTGAACCCGCTGGGCTGACGCGCGTTACCCCGGAGGTAATCGACGTCGCGCCGCCGTCTCCGGCAATGTGGCGGCATGACCGATCCCGAGGGCACCCAGCTCTTCCACCGCTCCATGCCGTTCTCCGAACGCCTCGGCGTCGAGGTCGTGGAGCACGCGGCGGCGCTCGTCCGCAGCCGGCTGAAGTGGGACGAGAGCCTCTGCACGCTCGGCGGCGCGCTGCACGGGGGCGCGCTCATGGCGCTGGCCGACTCGACCGGCGCCGTGTGCGCGTTCCTCAACCTGCCCGAGGGCGCGCAGGGCACGACGACCGTCGAGTCGAAGACGAACTTCCTGCGTGCCGTGCGTTCGGGCTACGCGACTGCGTCGTCCAGACCACTGCACGCCGGCCGGAAGTTCGTCGTGGTGGAGACCGAAATCCACGACGACGACGGCAAGTTGGTCGCGAAAGTGACACAGACGCAGGCCGTCCTCTAGGTACCTGTTTACATACCGGGCCCGACCGGCAAAAATCCCTGGCTACTGGGTGGGTCGAACGAGGAGCCGGGATGCGCGTACGCAGTCTGTTCACCTTATTGTCGGTTGTCATGTTGACTGCGGTAACCGCGCAGGTCGCGGAGGCGGGACCCGCCCGGCCGGGGGACGACGAGGCGATCGACTACCACGAGTGGTCCGGCGGCCGCCTCCACGAAGGCCAGTTCGCCGGGCTCGCGCTCACCCACGACGGCCTGCGCATCACGCGTCCGATCGGCTCGGTCGAGCACACCGAGCCCGAGCTCGGCACGACGAAGACGTACGAGTACGCCCAGTGGACGTCACCGTCGTACCGCCAGGGCTTCGGCGCGACGCAGCTGGTCGCGTCCTGGAACGCGCAGACGCCGGCGAAGACGTGGCTGCAGGTCGAGGCGCAGGGCAAAACGGCGACGGGCACCGAAACCGCGTGGTACGTGATGGGCCACTGGGCCAGCGGTGACGCCGACATCCTGCGCACCAGCGTCGACGGCCAGGACGACGCGAACGCCCTGGTCGACGTCGACACGCTCGTCACGAAGGCCGGCGTGACGCTGAAATCGTACAAGCTGCGGATCAGCCTCTACCGGGAGAAGGGCTCGCACGCGACGCCGTCGGTGACGTCGCTGGGTGCGATGACCTCGGCGGTGCCGGACCGCTTCGACGTCCAGACGACGAAGCCGGGGCGCGCCACCGGGATCGAACTCAAGGTGCCCGCGTACGCGCAGAACCTCCACAAGGGACAGTTCCCGCAATACGGCGGGGGCGGTGAAGCCTGGTGCAGCCCGACGTCGACCGAGATGGTGGCCGAGTACTGGGGCAAGAAGCCGTCGGCAGCAGAGATGTCCTGGATCCCCGCGGACTACGTCGACCCGTCGGTGGCCTTCGCGGCGCGCTACACCTACGACCACGCGTACGACGGCACCGGCAACTGGCCCTTCAACACGGCGTACGCGGCGTCGCGCGGCCTGCGCGGGCACGTCACGCGGCTGCACTCGCTGAACGAGCTCGAGGGGTACATCGCGCGCGGCATCCCGGTGATCACGTCGCAGTCGTTCCTGGCTTCGGAGCTGGACGGCGCGGGGTACGGGACGGCCGGGCACATCATGGTGGTCGTCGGCTTCACGAAGGACGGCGACGTGATCGCCAACGACCCGGCGTCGAGCAGCAACGACCGGGTGCGCAACGTGTACAAGCGCGACCAGTTCGAGAAGATCTGGCAGCGGACCAAGCGGTACCGGGCCGACGGGACCGTCGCGAGCGGCCCCGGCGGCATCGCCTACATCATCACCCCGGCCTGACCAGGCACGGCGGGGCGCCGGACCGGCGCCCCGCCGGGTTCACCAGGCCTTGCCCGCCTGCTGCCGCGTCGTCCGGTTGATCCGGTTGAAGAAGTTGGTGAGCGCGATGTTCAGGGTGATCGCGCCCAGCTGCTTCTCGTCGAAGTGCTTCGCCGCCGCCTCCCAGATCTCGTCGGTCACGCCGGGCTCGCCGTCCTGGAGCCGGGTCGCCGCCTCGGTCAACGCGAGCGCCGCCCGCTCCGGCTCCGTGTAGAACGGCGTCTCGCGCCAAGCGACCACGTTGTGCAGCCGCTCCTCGGTCTCGCCGTGCTTCTTCGCCGACTGGACTCCGCCGTGGACGCACGGGCTGCAGCCGTTGATCTGGCTGGCCCGCAGGTGGACCAGCTCCAGCACCAGCGGGTCGACGCCCCCGGCGTGCACCGCCTTGATGATCTGCCGGATCGCCCCGAACACCTCGGGGTCCCCCGAATCCTTCAACCGCGCTTCCATCGGTCCTCCGTCTGTTACCTGTGCCCCTCCGGGCCCGTCATCACCACGACGGAGCGGAACGGAGGAAGGTAACAACATGCCCGACACGGTGACCGAGGCCTTCGAAGCGCAGCGCGACCGGCTGCGCGCGGTGGCCCATCGGGTGCTCGGCTCGCACGCCGACGCCGAGGACGTCGTCCAGGAAGCCTGGCTGCGGCTGTCGCGCCAGGACGCCGCGACCATCCGGAACCTCGACGGCTGGCTGACCACGGTGGTCGGCCGGATCAGCCTGGACGTCCTGCGCTCACGCCGGTCCCGGCCCGAGGCGCCCTACGACGAGATCGTCGTGGCGGTCGACGAAGGACCCGAGGAAGACATCGCGCTCGCGGATTCGGTCGGGCTCGCGCTGCTGGTCGTCCTCGAGTCGCTGGGGCCGGGCGAGCGGCTGGCGTTCGTGCTGCACGACCTGTTCGCGGTGCCGTTCGAGGAGATCGGCCGGATCCTGGGCAAGTCCCCCGCCGCCGGCAAGATGCTCGCGAGCCGCGCCCGCCGGAAGGTCCGGACGCCTTCGCGGCCGCCGTCCGCCGGGCCCGAGCAGCGAGCGGTGGTGGACGCGTTCTTGAGGGCGGCCCGCGACGGCGACTTCGAGGGGCTGCTGCGCGTGCTCGACCCCGACGTCAAGCTGACGGTCGACACCCCGGACGGCGTGGTGGTGGTCCTGGGAGCGACGAACGTCGCGGCCGGCGCCCGCTTCGGCGCGGCCGGCGGAGGACGAGCGGTCCTGGTCGGCGGCTTGCCGGGAGTGGTGGCGTGGCGCCCGGACGGGACTCCGCTGTCGGTGGTGGCGTTCACAGTGGTGGACGGCCGGATCGCCGGGATCGCGGCCGTCGCGGACCCGGCCCGGCTGGCGTCGATGGAGCTGCCGGAGCCGCCCGAAACTGTCGGTACCTCCCGATAAGCTGGAAACCGGGGGCCGGAGGCACGCGCCAGCTTCAGCTCGGGTCGAGCTGACCGCCCGCGGTGTCCCGGGAATCGCACCCACAGCTGCCGCCACCGTCCCGGGGCTTCCGGCGCGGTGGCGGGCTCTGCGGCGGCAGCGCCGCGACCAGCACCGTGTCCGCGTCCAACGGGCCGACCTTGGCCGCACCGCCCGGGGAACCCAGTGGCGCGTCGCGCCCGGGGAGGATCTCGCTGAAGAACCGGCCGTTGTCCGGGGCGGACGAGACTTCTTCCACGTAGGAGACCGCTCCCACCGGACAGACCGCCTCACAGGCGCCGCACTCGAAGCATTCGTCCGGATGGATGTAGAGGCTCCTGGCGCCCTCGTAGATGCAGTCCAGCGGACATTCGGCCACACACGCGCGGTCCTTGAGGTCGACACAGGGCAGCCCGATCACAAACGCCATGCCAGGAACCTAGCCACATCCACCCCGACCGGACAGGAGTTGCGGAACACGCAACCAGTTGCGCATGAATCACCGAACCTCACTCATGCGGATGTCGCCATCTCCGCGTGATCCGTGGCAAGCTGCGGAAAGAACCAGCAGTGCAGCCGGAAGGTGGATTCGCATGCCGTACGAGGTCCAGGGGGTCGTTTCGCGGGCGAAAGGCGAGCCCGTCTCGCTGGAGACCGTGCTCGTTCCCGATCCCGGGCCGGGCGAGGCCGTCGTCAACGTGCAGGCCTGCGGGGTCTGCCACACCGACCTGCACTACCGCGAGGGCGGGATCAACGACGAGTTCCCGTTCCTGCTCGGCCACGAGGCCGCCGGGGTGGTCGAAGCCGTCGGCGAGGGTGTCACCGACATCGAGCCCGGCGACTACGTCATCCTCAACTGGCGCGCCGTCTGCGGCACCTGCCGGGCCTGCAAGCGCGGCAAGCCCTGGTACTGCTTCTCGACGTTCAACGCCACCCAGCCGATGACGCTGGCCGACGGCACCAAGCTGTCCGCCGCGCTCGGCGTCGGCGCCTTCCTCGAGAAGACGCTCGTCCACAGCGGACAGTGCACCAAGGTCAACCGCGAGGCCGAACCCGCGGTCGCCGGGCTGCTCGGCTGCGGCGTGATGGCCGGGCTCGGCGCGGCCATCAACACCGGCGCCGTCACGCGTGGGGACTCGGTCGCGGTCATCGGCTGCGGCGGTGTCGGCGACGCGGCCATCGCGGGCGCGAAGCTGGCCGGCGCCACCACGATCGTCGCGATCGACATGGACGACCGGAAGCTGGCGTGGGCCAAGGACTTCGGCGCGACGCACACCGTCAACAGCAAGGGGCTTTCCGAAGAGGCCGTCGTCGAGGCCATGCAGGACGCCACCAACAGCTTCGGCCCGGACGTCGTGATCGACGCCGTCGGCCGGCCGGAGACCTGGCGGCAGGCTTTCTACGGCCGCGACCTCGCCGGCACCGTTGTGCTGGTCGGCGTCCCGACGCCGGAGATGCGCCTGAACGACCTGCCGCTGATCGACTTCTTCTCGCGCGGCGGCTCGCTGAAGTCGTCCTGGTACGGCGACTGCCTGCCCTCCCGCGACTTCCCGATGCTGGTGGACCTCTACCTGCAGGGCCGGCTGCCGCTGGACAAGTTCGTCACCGAGCGGATCGGCGTGGACGGCGTCGAGCAGGCCTTCGAGCGCATGCACCACGGTGACGTCCTGCGCAGCGTGGTGACGTTCTGACCCTGTTCACCGACGACGAGTACCCGGCCGAGCCCTACCCGGGCACCCGGCCGGGCTTCTCGTTCGTGCACGTCGACGGCGTCGGGCACCCGCTCGACGCCGCGCCCGAAGGCTGGCGCGACCGGACGGCCGTGCTGGCCTACGGCTCGAACGCGAACCCGTCGAAGATCACCTGGCTGCGCGCGCGGCTCGGGCTCGAAGGCCCGGTCGTCGTGGCGCACGCGCGGTGCGGCGGCCTCGCCGCGGTGTGGGCCGCCGGGCTCCGGGTCGTCGACGACCAGCGCCCGGCCACCCTCACCGCGATGGACGGTGTCGAGGAGCACGCCGTCTGGTTCGTGACCCCGGACCAGCTGGCGGTGCTCGACCGCTGCGAAGGCCGCGGCACGCGTTATCACCTGGCGCGGCTGACCGACCCCGACATCACCCTCGAAGACGGCACCCGCCTGACCGAGGTGTGCAGTTACGTCGGCGCCGCGCCGATCCGCTACCCCCTGCTCGTGGACGGCAAGCCGGTGCGCACCGCCGACGTCCCGCAGGCCGACGCGGCCGCGCTCGAAGGTGTCGCCGCCGACGGCCACGGCGTGCCCTGCGAAGTGCTCAGACCAGCTTCCCCGGGTTGAGGATGCCGGTCGGGTCCACCGCGGATTTGGCGGCCCGCAACACATCGACGCCGAGTGAGCCGATCTCCGCGCTCAGGTAGGGCGCGTGGTCGACCCCGACGGCGTGGTGGTGCGAAATCGTGCCCAGCCCGGTGATCGCCTCGCACGCCGCGGCCTTCGCCCGCTGCCACTGCTTGACCGGGTCGGCTTCGTCGCGCGCGGTCAGCACCGTGAAGTAGAGCGACGCGCCGGTCTCGTACGCGTGCGAAATGTGGCACATCACGATCGCCCGGCCCAAGGACGCCGTCAAGGCCGCCCGGACGTCGTCCCGCAGTTCGTCCACAGTGGACCAGTAGGCGGCGGTCTCCAGCGTTTCGACGCAGACCCCCTGGTCCATCAACAGGTCCCGCTGCCGGGGTCCGGCGAACCGGCCGTGCCGCCACGACTCGCCGAGCGCCTTGCCGACACGCACCGCGCCCGAAGCCTTGAGCCGGCGCGTGGTCTCGCGGCGGCGCAGCGCCACGTCGTGCGCCGTGCCTTCCCAGCCGACGATGAGGAAACACGGCCGCCGCACCCCGCGTGCCGCGAGGTAGCGGCGCAGCGCCGTCGTCTTGAGCCCCGCGTTCAGCGCCAGCGAAACCTCGGTTTCGTCCCCGTCGGACAGTCGGGTGACGTCGGCGAGCGCGTGGTTCTGCGCGAGGTCTCGCACGGCCGTCGCACCGGCTTCCCAGCTGGGCAGCGCGTAACCCTCGTACCGGCGGACCGGCGGCGCGGGCCGCACCCGCAGCGCGACCTCGGTGATCACGCCGAGCGCGCCCTCGCTGCCGATCGCGAGCTGGCGCAGGTCCGGGCCGGCGGCGGACGCCGGCGCGACCCCGAGCTTCCACTCGCCGCGCGGAGTGGCCAACCGGACGCGGGTCACCATGTCCTCGAAGCGCCCGTAGCCCGACGACGCCTGCCCGGCCGAGCGCGTCGCCGCAAAACCGCCGATCGTGGCCCGCTCGAACGACTGCGGGATGTGCCCGAGCGTCAGGCCGTGCGCACCGAGGAGGCGCTCGGCCTCGGGCCCGCGGACACCTGCCTGCAGGACGGCGATGCGCGACTCGGCGTCGACCGACACCAGCGCGTCGAGCCGGACGAGGTCGAGCGTGATCACCGACGTCTTGTCGCCGCGCAGCGCCGAGACGCCGCCGACGACCGAGGTGCCGCCGCCGAAGGGCACCACTCCGACGTCGTGCTTCACGCAGACGTCGAGCACCGCCTGGACATCGTCGGGGCCGGCCGGCAGCACCACCGCGTCGGGCACCGGGAAGTCCGCGATGGGCGAACGACGGCGCACCAGGTCGAGGTAGGACAGTCCGGTCGCCCGCGCGAGCCGCGCCGCGTCGTCGACCAGCACGTTTTCCGCGCCGACCACCTCAGCAAGCGCTTCCACTGCAGATTCGGCCAGTTTCGGTGACGGTATTTTCACCGGCATTTCGGCCGCTGGGGCGGCGCCGGGGGCGATCGGACCGATACGCTGGTCGAGCCACTTGGCTGCCCGCGCGGGCAGCGGGGCGGCGTCGGCGGCTTCCGGGGTCCAGGAGCGTCGCAGGCGGTGGTCAATCAGCGCGTTCACCGATACAGTGTGACATATGGACGTAAAACGTCACACCACGCCGAGCGCCGGATCTTCCGCGCTCGCGGACACCCGCAACCGCCAGACGGCCACGCGAGTGGCCGATGACGTGCTGCTCGACGCCGCGCGCTCGTGCGTGCTGGCCGTCGGTGTGCGTCGCACCACACTCGCCGAGATCGCCCGCACCGCCCGCGTCAGCCGGATGACGGTCTACCGCCGTTTCCCCGACGTCCGCAGCGTGCTCGCCGCCCTGATGACCCGCGAGTTCAGCGGGCTGCTGCGCACGGCGAGCGAGCGCGGCGCCGCGGCCGCGAACAGCCGCGAGCGGCTGGTGCTCATCGCGACCGCCGGCGTCCGCTCGCTGTCGGCCGACCCGCTGTTCCGCACGCTGCTCGACGTCGACCCCGAACTGCTGCTGCCGTACATCGTGGAGCGGCTCGGCGCGACGCAGAAGTTCGCCGAACAGGCGCTGCACCAGCTCCTCGAGGCCGGCCACCGGGACGGCTCGGTCCGGCGGGCGCCGGTCGGGGCGCAGTCCCGGTCGGTGCTGCTGGTGGTCCAGTCCTTCGCGTTCTCGCTGCGGCCGGCCACGACGGACGTCGACGAAGAAGCGCTGCTGGCGGAGTTCACCCACGTGCTCGATTCGGCGCTGAAACCATGACGTCCGGCTCGCTCAACGCGCGCCGCCGGGAACGCGAGCTCGCGGAGCTGGCGGCGGGCGAGCGGGTCGACGTGGTGGTGGTCGGCGGCGGTGTCACGGGCACGGGGATCGCGTTGGACGCGGCTTCCCGGGGCCTGTCGGTGGCGCTCGTCGAGGCGCACGACCTCGCGTTCGGGACGTCACGCTGGTCATCGAAGCTCGTGCACGGCGGCCTGCGGTACCTGGCGCACGGGGAGTTCGGCCTGGCCCATGAAAGCGCCGTCGAGCGCGGCATCCTGATGACCCGCACGGCGCCGCACCTCACGCGCGCCATGCCGCAGCTGTTCCCGTTGTACCCCAGCACTTCCCGCGCGCAGCAGGCGATCATCGCGGCCGGCCTGCGGGCCGGCGACGGCCTCCGCCGGGCGGCGCGCACACCGTCGTCGGTGCTGCCGCGGCCACGATCGATCCCTTCGATCGAGGCGTTGGCCCTGGCGCCCGGGCTGTCCCCGGCCGGCTTGCGCGGCGCCTTGCTGGCCTACGACGGCGCCCTGGTCGACGACGCCCGGCTGGTGGTTTCCCTGGCCCGCACGGCGGCGACGTTCGGCGCCCGCATCCTGACCCGGCTGTCGGCTTCGTCGCTGTCCGCCGACCGGGTCCGCGTCCGCGACGGAGTTTCGGGCGACTCACTGGACATCCACGCACGCCAGGTGATCAACGCGACGGGCGTGTGGGCCGGAACGCTGACCGGCTCGGTGCGGCTGCGCCCGTCGCTCGGCTCACACCTGGTGCTCGCGCCGGGGACGGTGCCGATGGGCACCACGTCGGTGAACATCGGCGTGCCCGGCGAGACCAACCGGTTCGTCTTCCTGCTCCCCCAGCCGGACGGCCGTGTCTACTTGGGACTGACGGACGAGCCGGTCTCGGGTTCGATCCCGGACGTGCCCGAGGTTCCTTCGTCCGATGTGGACTTCCTGTTGTCGCTGGCTTCGTCGGTCCTTTCGCGCCCGCTGACGCGCGCGGACATCGCGGGGTCGTACGCCGGGTTGCGGCCGTTGATCGAGGGCACTGGCGGTCGTTCGGCCGACTTGTCCCGCAAGCACGCGGTGCTGGCGGGTTCGGACGGGCTGCTGACGGTGGTCGGCGGCAAGCTCACGACGTATCGGCGGATGGCCGAGGACGCCGTCGACGCTGCGGTGCGACTGGCCGGGCTTCCGTCTTCACCTTGCCGGACTTCTCGGCTGCCACTGCTGGGCGCGGCTTCGCGGTCGGACCTGTCCCTTGTGGACGCTCCGGCGCGGCTCGTGGCCCGGTACGGGACGGAGGCGCCGCGGGTGGCGGCGCTCGGTGAGCTGGATGCCGAGTTCGCGGCGCCGGTGTCCGATCGCACCGAGATCACGGCGGCGGAGATCGTCTGGGCGGTGCGGAACGAGGGCGCGCTGGACGTCTCGGATGTGTTGGAGCGCCGGACTCGGCTGGCGTTGATCCCGTCGGATGCGGAGGCGGCGGCACCGCGGGTTGCGGAGCTTGTCGACAAGTCGCTCGCCGGCCTCACCTGACCCGAGCGCTCCGGCATAGAGTGAAAACCGAGGCTTGACGTTTACTTAAGTTGACGACCCGTTGGGTTTTTGCAACAGTACGTTCCATGAGCCCGGTCAGACGCGGCAAGGAGCTGCCGATCCACAACCGGCTACCCGTGTTGCGGGCCGAACGTGGGATGAGCAGGGCCGCGCTGGCGAACGCCGTCGAGGTGAACCCGCAGACCATCGGGGCGCTCGAACGCGGTGATCACTATCCGAGCCTGGACCTGGCGTTCCGGATCTGCGCGGTGTTCGACCTGCCGGTCGAAGCGGTGTTCAGCCGTGAACCGTTCATGCCGCTGTCCACCCAGGTCTACCGCGAGGGGGGAGCATGACCATGACCGAGCAGCAGAGCCGGCTCGCGGCCTACTGGGAGCGCCAGCTCGACAAGATGGACGAACGCGAAGAGCGGCACGCGAAGCGGCTGCCGGGCTGGCGTGACCGGCGGCACCGGCGGGCGCTGGTCGCCGTGCTGGTCGCCGCCGACCTCGTGCTGATCGTGAGCGCGACCGTGTTCACCGTGGCGAACGACTGGCTCTACCTGAGCCTGTGGGCCGGCAGCATCCTGCTCGGCGGGACCGCGTTCACGCTGCTGCGGATCCTGACCGGCCGGATGAGCGGTGGCTTCTCGCGGCTGCTGGACGAACGCGAGCGCGAGTGGCGCCACCGCGTCACCTACATCGGCTACCAGGCGCTCGCCTTCCTGATGGTCGCCGCACTGATCTACAGCCTGCTGATCGCCCACGCCGACGAGGGTGGCGTGCGCGGCGCGATGATGTTGTCCGCGCTGCTGGTCACCGGCACGACCATCCCGACCATCGTGCTGGGCTGGTCGCTGCCGGACGACGATCCCGAGGATTTCGAAGAGGGGGACGCACATGGGTGAGGGGACACTGGAGATCGACGGGATCTCCAAGCGCTACGGCGCGAAAGTCGCGCTCGACAGCGTGACGTTCGACGTCCGCGCCGGGGAGCTGTTCGGCTTCGTCGGCAGCAACGGCGCCGGCAAGACGACCACGATGCGGATCGCACTGGGGGTGCTGGCCGCGGACGGCGGGGAGGTCCGCTTCGACGGCCGGCCGATCACGCACGAGGCTCGCACGCACATCGGCTACATGCCGGAGGAACGCGGGCTCTACCCGAAGATGAAGGTGCTGGAGCAGCTGGTCTACCTCGCCGAGCTGCACGGCCTGAGCGCGAACGAGGCGCACCGCAACGCCGAGAACTGGATCACCCGGCTCGGGCTGGCCGAGCGCCGCAAGGACGAGGTGCAGAAGCTCAGCCTCGGCAACCAGCAGCGGGTCCAGCTGGCCGCCGCGCTGGTGCACGACCCGGCCGTGCTGGTGCTCGACGAGCCGTTCTCCGGTCTCGACCCGCTCGCCGTCGACGTGATGAGCGGGGTGCTGCGCGAGAAGGCCGCGGCCGGGGTGCCGGTGGTGTTCTCCAGCCACCAGCTCGACCTCGTCGAGCGGCTGTGCGACCGGGTCGGGATCATCCGGAACGGCCGGATGGTCGCCGTCGGCACCGTCGGTGAGCTGACCTCGAGCGCGAGCAGCAAGCTCGTCGTCACCGCGCCGGCCGCGCGTCCCGGCTGGGCCGCGAGCCTGCCCGGCGTGCGGGTGCTCGAGGAACAGGGCGCCACCACCGTGTTCGACCTCGAACCGAGCGCCGACGACCAGGCCGTGCTCGCCGCGGCGCTGACGACCGGGCCGGTCACCGAGTTCAGCCGTCGGCACCGGACGCTGACCGAGCTCTTCCGCGACGCCGTGTCCGACGGCGCCGTGGCCGAAGAGGGGGAACCACGATGAGGACGCTGAGTGGCCGGCGGGCCGTCTGGCTCGTGATGAAGCGTGAGCTCAACACGCGGTTGCGCACCCGCTCGTTCGTCGTCGGCACCGTGGTGCTCCTGGTGCTGCTGCTGGGGTACGTCGGTTTCCAGAGCGCGCTCGCCGGTTCGGCGGACAAGAACACGGTCGGGCTGACCGGCCAGGCGATCGGGATCGCGCAGCAGCTGCAGACCCAAGCCGCCCTGTCCGGCCGGGAGATTTCGACGGTGGTCGTGACCGACCCGGCCGAGGGCCGGCAGAAGGTCGAGGACGGTGACCTCGACGCGCTCGTCTCGGGCAGCGCGGCGAAGCTGACCGCCACCTACAAGTCCTCTTTGGACGACCAGCTGCGCAAGGTCCTCGACCAGGTCGCGCAGCGGCAGGTGCTCGACGGGGTGCTGTCGTCCGCGCAGCTGGAACCGGCCGAGGTGATGGCCCAGGTCAACGGCACCCACGTGCGGGACGACGCCATTTCGCCGGAGCCCGCCGACCACACCGAGCGGCTCATCGTCGGCCTGATCGTCGCTTTCCTGCTCTACATCAGCATCATCACCTACGGGACGATGGTCGCCCAGGGCGTTGTCGAGGAGAAGTCGAGCCGGGTCGTGGAGATCCTGCTCGCCAGCGTCCGGCCGTGGCAGCTGTTGCTGGGCAAGGTGATCGGGCTCGGCCTGGTCGGCCTGACGCAGCTGGTGATCCTCGGCGCGGCCGGGCTGGCGGCGGCGTCGGTGACCGGCGTGTTCAGCCTGTCCGGCTTCGCCACCGGCACGCTGCTGTGGGGCCTGCTCTGGTACCTGCTCGGATTCCTGTTGTACGCCACGATCTACGGCGCGCTGGGATCGCTGGTGTCGCGGCAGGAGGACACCCAGTCGGTGGTCTCCCCGCTCAACATCATCCTCATCGTCGGGTTCATCGCCGGGATCAACCTGCTGCTGCAGGACCCGTCGGGCACCGGCGCGAAGGTCCTTTCGCTCATCCCGCTGCTCTCGCCGATCCTGATGCCGGCCCGGATCTCGATCGGCGTGGCGGCGGGCTGGGAGGTCGCGCTGTCGCTGGGGCTGACCGTCGCGCTCGTCGCGGTGCTGACCTGGCTGGGCGGCAAGATCTACGGCAACAGCGTGCTGCGCATCGGCAGCCGCATCAAGCTGTCGGAGGCCCTGCGCGGCTGAGGTCCGTCCACAGTGCCGGTCCACACCGGACGACGAAGGGGAAGGAGCACCGGCTCCTTCCCCTTCTCAACTTATAGCGCACCCCGGGGCTTGCGGCAAGACCCGGGTCGTGCCGCAGAATCACCGTCCTGACCGGGAATCTGCGGAAGCGGGAGTGGCGAACGTGCGTGTGCTGTTGTCGGGGTACGACTCGCGTGGGGGTGTCGAGCCGCTGGTCGCGCTCGCGGTGCAACTGCGGGCACAGGGCGCCGAGGTGCGGGTGTGCGCCCCGCCGGACGACGAGTTCGCGCAGCGGCTGGCGGGTGTCGGCGTCGAGATGGTGCCGGTCGGCCAGGCGGTGCGGCCGCTGGTGACCGGCGCAGAACCGCCGACGGCCAAGGGCATTCCCGAGCGCGCGGCCGAGCTGATCGCCGCGCAGTTCGCGGCGGGCGCCGACGGCTGCGACGCCGTGGTGGCGACCGGCCTGGTGCCCGCCGTGGCCGGCGCGCGGTCGGTCGCCGAGCTGCGGGGCATCCCGTACGTCTACGCGACGTTCCAGCAGCTCACCCTGCCGACGCCACACCACCCGCCGCGGCTGACGCACGCGGGCCTCGCGCTCCCGCCGGAGACGGAAAACCGGGCACTGTGGGAGCTGGAAGCCCAGAACATCAACATGCTGTTCAAGACGGCGCTCGACACCCAGCGCGCGGCCCACGGCCTGCCGCCGGTCGGCAGCGTTCTCGGCTACGTCGTCGGCGATCGCCCGCTGCTGGCGTCGGACCCGGTCCTCGACCCGTGGCAGGAGACCGCCGACCTCGACGTCGTGCAGACCGGCGCGTGGATCGTCCCGGACGACCGCCCGCTCCCGGCCGATCTCGAAACGTTCTTGAACGCGGGCGAACCACCGGTGTACGCGGGCTTCGGGAGCATGCCGATGCGGGCGTCGCAGGACGCGGCGCGCGTCGCCATCGAGGTGATCCGCGCGCAGGGCCGCCGCGCGGTTGTCGGCCAGGGCTGGGCCGACCTGGGCCTGGCCGACGGCCGGGACGACTGCTTCGTTGTCGGCGAGGTCAACCACCAGGCGCTGTTCCGCCGGTGCGCCGCCGTTGTCCACCACGGCGGCGCGGGCACCACGACGACGGCCACCCGCTCGGGCGCGCCGCAGGTGGTCGTCGCGCAAAGCGGCGACCAGCCGTACTGGGCGGGCCGCGTCGCCGAGCTGGGCATCGGCGCGGCGCACGACGGCCCGGTGCCGACCGTCGAATCCCTGTCCGCCGCGCTCGAGACGGCCCTGGCGGCCCAGGCGCGGGCCACCGCCGTCGCCGCCACGATCCGGACCGACGGCGCGGAAGTGGCGGCGAAAATGGTCCTCGACGTTATGAAGTGATCTTCCCGTACCGCTCCAGGGACACCTGGCGCTCGTGGGCGTGGTCGACCATGGGCTCCGGGTAGCCCGCGGGGCGGTCCTTCAGCTTGTGGACCGCCTTGCCCTCGACCGACCGCAGCTCCGGGACGTACTTGCGGACGTAGTCGCCGTTCGGGTCGAACTTCTCGCCCTGCGTTGTCGGGTTGAAGATCCGGAAGTACGGCGCCGCGTCGGTGCCGCTGCCGGCGACCCACTGCCAGTTCAGCTGGTTCGACGCGAGGTCGCCGTCAACGAGGTGCTTCATGAAGTGCCGGGCCCCCAGCCACCACGGCAGGTGCAGGTCCTTGACCAGGAAGCTCGCGACGACCATCCGGACGCGGTTGTGCATCCAGCCCTCGGCCAGCAGCTGCCGCATCCCGGCGTCGACGATCGGGTAGCCGGTCCGGCCGGCGCACCACTGCTCGAAGGCCTCGTTGTCGTTGTCGTGCTTCATCTTGTCGAAGCGCGTGTCGTAGTTCTTGCGCGCGGTCTCGGGCCGGTGCCACAGGACGTCGGCGTGGAACTCGCGCCAGCACAGCTCACCGCGCAACGACTTCACGCCGACACGGTCGTCCCCGGCGAGGTCCGCGAGCAGCGTGCGCGGGTGGACGCACCCCCAGCGCAGGTACGGCGAAAGCCGCGTGGTGCCTTCGCGGTCCGGCCGGTCGCGATCGGTGTCGTACGTTTCGATGCCGTCGTCGAGGAACTCGTGCCAGGCGTCCAGCGCGGCCTGCTCGCCCGGCTCGGGCAGTGTCGCGGAAACCTTGGGCGGCTTCGGGATCTTCAACGACTTCGGCGGCTCGACCCAGTCCACAAGGGATGGTCCGGTGTCGGCCGGCCCACGCCAGCCGTGCGCGGTCCAGGCGCGGTAGAACGGTGTGAAGACGCGGTACGGATCACCGTCCGGCTTGGTGACGCGGCCCGGCGCGACCGCGTACGGCGAACCCGTCTCGACCCAGTCGATGTTGTTCTCCGCCAACGCTTTGGCAACCTCGGCGTCACGACGGCGGCCGTACGGGCCGGTGTCCGCGCTGACGTGCACCGCGGCGGCGCCGATCTTCTTCGCCGCCTTCACCACTTCGGCCGCCGGTTCGCCGCGCACCAGCATCAGCCGTCCGCCGAGCTGCTCGTCCAGCTTCTCCAGGCACCCGTACAGGAACGCCTCCCGCGGGGCGCCGCCCGGCTTCAGCAGCGCTTCGTCGAGGACGTACAGCGCGAGAACGTGCTTGCTGTGCTTCGAAGCTTCGAGCAGGGCAGCGTGGTCGCCCAGCCGCAGGTCGCGACGGAACCACAGGACGACGGGTGCTTCTTTGGTCACGACGCCCCACGATAAACGCCCCGCCGTGCCAGTGCACGACGGGGCGTTCACGGTCAGCCGATCAGGCTCAGCGCTCCGACATCGGGGTGTAGTCCCGCGACGCGTAGCCGGTGTAGATCTGCCGCGGGCGGCCGATCTTGGTGGCCGGGTCGTTGATCATCTCGCGCCAGTGCGCGATCCAGCCCGGCAGGCGGCCGAGCGCGAACAGCACCGTGAAGAACTTCGTCGGGAAGCCCAGCGCCCGGTAGATCAGGCCGGTGTAGAAGTCCACGTTCGGGTACAGCTTGCGCGAGACGAAGTAATCGTCCGAAAGCGCGACCTCTTCGAGCTTCTTGGCGATGTCGAGCAGCTCGTCGCCGCCCTTCAGCTTGCCGAGGATCTCGTCGGCGGTGTTCTTGATGATCTTCGCGCGCGGGTCGTAGTTCTTGTAGACCCGGTGCCCGAAGCCCATCAGCTTCACGCCCTTTTCCTTGTTCTTCACCCGCTCGACGAACTTGGCGACGTCGCCGCCGTCGTTCTTGATGCCCTCGAGCATGTCGAGCACCGCGGCGTTCGCCCCGCCGTGCAGCGGGCCGAACAGCGCGTTGATGCCGGCCGAGATCGAAGCGAACAGGTTCGCCTCGGACGAGCCGACCAGGCGCACGGTCGAGGTCGAGCAGTTCTGCTCGTGGTCGGCGTGCAGGATGAACAGCAGGTCGAGCGCCTTCGCGACGTCCGGGTCGACCTCGTACGGCTCGGCCGGGAAGCCGAACGTCATCCGCAGGAAGTTCTCGACCAGGCCGAGCGAGTTGTCCGGGTACAGCAGCGGCTGGCCCACGGACTTCTTGTACGCGTACGCGGCCAGGGTCGGCACCTTGGCGAGCAGCCTTATCGTGGACAGCTCCACGTTCGGTTCGTCGAACGGGTTGAGCGAGTCCTGGTAGAAGGTCGAGAGCGCCGAGACCGCGCTGGACAGCACGGGCATCGGGTGCGCGTCACGCGGGAAGCCGCTGAAGAAGGCCTTCAGGTCCTCGTGCAGCAGCGTGTGGCGCTGGATCTTCTCGGTGAAGTCGGCCAGCTGGGCCTCGGTCGGCAGCTCGCCGTAGATCAGCAGGTAGGAGACCTCGATGAAGGTCGACTTCTCGGCCAGCTGCTCGATCGGGTACCCGCGGTAGCGGAGGATGCCGGCGTCACCGTCGATGTAGGCGATGGCGGACGACGCGGCACCGGTGTTCACGAACCCGGGGTCGTAGGTGATGTACCCCGTCTGCGCCAGCAGCTTCCCCAGTTCGATCCCGGGCGCGCCCTCGACCGGGTGGACGACCTTGAACTCGTGCTCGCCACTCGGCAGGGTCAGCTTCGCGGTTTCGCCGCCGGACTGCCCCGCAGTCGTCGCGTCGGACATGCAAGTCCCTCTCACGTTGGGCACGGGCCGGCGGCGCCTGTACGTTCCACAGGTAGCCACGTGTTCACGCGAGGAAACACTGGCGCCTCGCTGCACACCGCCCCGCTGGGGTATGAAGAATGCCCCTCTACGCTAGTCGAGAAACGTGTGTTCGCGCAGCGGTGACGTTGCTCCTGGGTGCCCCTTTGGGACCAGGTTCACACGGTGGATGCCATGTCGGCCGACGTCGGCGGTTCGGCGCCGCTGCGGGACACCGTGATCGACGCCGCTTTCGCCGCGTATTCCAGCGCCTCCCGCCACGCGTCCGCGTCCAGTGAGGCCAGGTCGGCGACGTCGCGGGTGTGCAGCCAGGCCAGCAGCGCGCCCTGGACGGTGTCGCCCGCGCCGATGGTGTCGACGACGGTCACCTTCCGCGACGGCACGTGGGCCAGCTCACCTGCGGCGGTGATCACCGCGACGCCGTCGGCGCCCCGGGTGAGCACCACGGCGTCCACACCGGACTCGATCCACGTCTTCGCCGCGGCGACCGGGTCGGCGCCTTCGGTCAGCCACGCGGCGTCGTCGTCGGAGATCTTGAGCAGCCGGACGTCCGGCAGCCAGGACGCGAACCGGGCGCGGTAGGCGGCCGGATCGGTGATGAGCGCCTCGCGGATGTTGGGGTCGAGCACGGTCAGCACCCCGCGCGCGGCCTCGCGCCGCAGCATCGCCTCGTACGCCGACGCGCCGGGCTCGAGGACCATGCCGAGCGTGCCCAGCGAGAGCGCGGTCACCTTCTCCGGCAGCGGGCCCGGGTCGGCGACGAGCCGGTCGGCGGTGCCCTCGACGTAGAACGTGTAGCGCGCGGCGCCCTTCGTGTCGAGCGCGACGACCGCCAGCGTCGTCGGCTCGTCACCGCGTTGCAGCAACGACGTGTCGACGCCGGAAGCGTGCAGGCGGTCGACCATGGCGTCGCCGAAGCGGTCGGTGGAGACGCGCGACAGGAACGCCGTCGGCACGCCGAGCCGGCCGGCGGCCAGCGAGACGTTGTACGGCCCGCCGCCCAGCCGCGGCAGCAGCGCGCGCAACCCACCGTCCACAGTGGAATCCAGGGGGTCGCCGGGAACCAGGTCGACCAGAGCTTCTCCGCCTACGACGATCACGCGGGAAGTTTAAGTGACCCGGGGCTGACAATTCCTGTCCGCTATTTGTTCAGCCCACCGAGCAGCAGCTCACCCAGAGCGGTGAACGCTTCGGCGTCCGACACCTCGGTCCGCTGGCCGAGCACGCCGGTCTGGATGCCTTCGATGATCAGCCCGGTCATCTCGGCCACGAGCCGGGCCTGGACGTCGCGGAAGACACCGTCGGCGACCCCCAGGTCGATGAACTGCCGCAGCCGCTTCGCCGCGAACCGGCTGTTGACCTGGTAGGTCTCGCGCGCCGGGGCGAACTCGGCGATGTCGCGCATGAAGGTCGCCGACGCCCGGTTCAGGTGCTCGGCGACGCCGGCCAGGTACTCGCCGATGAGCTTGGGGGCGTCGTCGATGCCGGCGATCCGCTCCTCGATCCGCTCCGCGGCGCCGCGGAAGAACTGGGTGACGACCTTGACGGCGAGCTGCTCCTTGCTGGGCGCGAGCGCGTAGAGCGTCGACTTGGAGCAGCGCAGGCGGGCGGCGATGTCGTCCAGGGTGAAAACGGCGAAACCCTCGGCGAGGAAGAGCGCCTCGAGCTCGGCGAGCAGGGCGCGCTGGCGCGCCGTGGGCCGGCGGCGGGCTTCGAGGGACGGCATCGGTCCACTATCTCCTACGTCTTTCCGGCCACCCCAGGCTTGTCGTACTGTACTCTAAGCGGACCCACAGTACTGTTTTCAGTACGGTTTTTTGGAGGACACCGATGCCCGCCGAACGCCTGCTGCCCGACTCGGACGCCGAGGACCTGCTTGCCCTGGCGACCGAGATCGCCCGCGACGAGCTCGCGCCCCGGGCGGCCGAGGCCGAAGAGGCCGAGCGGTTCCCGCGCGACCAGTTCCGCCTGCTCGGCAAGTCCGGGCTGCTGGGGCTGCCGTACGCCGAGCGCTGGGGCGGCGGCGAGGTGCCGTACGAGGTTTACCTGCAGGTTCTCGAGGAGCTCTCGGCCGCGTGGATGACCGTCGGCGTCGGGCTGTCGGTGCACACGATGTCTTGTTACGCCCTGTCCGAGTGGGGCACCGACGAGCAGCGCGACCACTGGCTGCCGGACATGCTCGAAGGCTCGCTTCTGGGGGCCTACGCGCTGTCGGAGAGCCAGGCGGGCTCGGATGCAGCGGCCCTCTCGACGCGCGCGCGTCTCGACGGTTCGGACTACGTCGTCAACGGCACGAAGGCGTGGATTACCCACGCGGGCGTGGCGGACTTCTACACGACGATGGTCCGCACGAGCGACGACGGCGGCCGCGGCATCTCGTGCCTGCTGGTGGACGGCTCCACGCCGGGCCTGTCGGCGGCGCCGCGCGAGCGGAAGATGGGCCTCACCGGGTCCCCGACCGCCCAGATGATCTTCGACAACGCCCGTGTTCCTGTGGACCGCCTCATCGGGTCCGAGGGTCACGGGTTGAAGATCGCTTTGTCGTCACTGAGCTCCGGCCGCCTCGGTATTGCGGCCTGCGCGGTGGGCTTGGCGCAGGCGGCGCTGGACGAAGCGGTGGCGTACGCGAAGGGGCGTTCGCAGTTCGGCCGCGCGATCATCGACTTCCAGGGGGTCGAGTTCCTGCTGGCCGACATGGCGGCGACGGTGGAGTCGTCCCGCGCGTGCTACCTGGACGCGGCGCGCCGCCGTGACCGCGGGATGCCGTTCCAGCGGCAGGCGTCGATCGCGAAGCTGGTGGCGACGGACGGCGCGATGAAGGTGACCACGGACGCCGTCCAGGTCCTCGGCGGCGCGGGGTACACGCGGGACTTCCCGGTGGAGCGGTACATGCGGGAGGCGAAGGTGCCGCAGATCTTCGAAGGGACGAACCAGATCCAGCGGATGGTGATCGCGCGGGAGCTGAAGTCGGCTTGACCTGGTTCAGCGAATCCTGTCACACGCTCGGTACGGATACGGTCACTCATGGTTGCACTTGAGCCGTGAGACAATTCCGGCGACGTGAGGAGAAGCTGTGACTGCACTTCCCCAGCCGGGCCCTGCTCGCCGGTGGGAGATCCCCGATCACCTGCTGACGATCGAGGAGTACGCGGCGCTCGGTGAAACCGACTCCGGTTTCACCGAGCTTGTGGAAGGTCGCGTCGTGATGTCACCAAGTCCCAGCAGGAAGCACAACAAGGCCGCTTACCTGCTGGGCCGGCAGCTGGAGTCCCAGCTGCCCCCGGAGCTCGATTTCACCCTGGACATCGACGTGGACCTAGGTCTGACACCCCGGGGTGAACCAGGCTTTTCGCGCCGTCCCGACCTGCTGATCACCCATCGCGAAGCGAATGCTCGCGTAGACGACGAAGGCGACATGTACCGCGCCGACGAGGTTGTCGTGGTCGTCGAAATCGTTTCGCCAGGCTCGAAGCGCACTGATTACCAGGTGAAGCACGACGAATACGCCGATGCGGGAATCCCGCACTACTGGATCGTCGACATCACCGAGCCCGTCTCGCTGGTCGCGTGCCACCAAGCGGGCGATTTCGGGTACATGGACGCTTCCGCGGTGACCGGGACCTTCACCACCGACGTTCCGTTCCCGGTCAAGATCGACCTGACCGCGCTCCTCGTCTGATCGGACGACACGCCGGAACCGCCCGGTAACCGGCGTGTCGTCCGAAACTCAGGGGGCTTCGCGGTAGCGGCGGTCGGCCGACACGCCTTCGCCCAGGCTCTCGTCAAAGTGATACACCTCGGCGCCCCGGACGAAGACTCGGAGCGCGCGGTTCATCACATCGAGCGGATCTCCCGACCACAGCACCACGTCCGCGTCGAGGCCCGGTTTCAGGGAGCCGATCTGGCCGTCGAGGCCCAGCATCGAGGCCGGGTTCACGGTCAGGGACTTCAGCGCCGTCGCCGGGTCGAGGCCGTCCTTGACCGCCAGGGCCGCCTGGTAGACCAGGAAGTTGATCGGGATCACCGGGTGGTCCGTCGTGATCGCGATCTTCACCCCCGCGCGCGCCAGGATGCCTGCCGACCGCAGAGTCCGGTTCCGCAGCTCCACCTTGGACTTCGTGGTGAACAGCGGCCCCAGGATCACCGGGACGTCGCGCGAAGCGAGCAGGTCCGCGATCAGGTGGCCCTCGGTGCCGTGGTTGATGACCAGCTTGTAGCCGAACTCGTCGGCCAGCCGCAGCGCCGTCACGATGTCGTCCGCGCGGTGGACGTGCTGGTCCCAGTACAGCTCGCCGTCGAGGACCTTCGACAGCGTCTCCATGGTCAGGTCGACCTCGTGCGGCTTGCCCTCGGACTCCGCGTGCGCGCGCTTCGCCTGGTAGTTGCGGGCCTTCGTGAACGCCTCGCGCAGGATCGCCGCGACCCCCAGGCGCGTCGACGGCGTCTGCTTCTTCTCCCCGTACACGCGCTTCGGGTTCTCGCCGAGTGCGCTCTTCACGCTGACGTGCTCCGCGAAGACCATGTCGAGGATGCTGCGACCCCAGGTCTTGACGCCGATCGTCTGGCCGCCGATCGGGTTGCCCGAGCCGGGCTTGATGACGACGCTCGTGACGCCGCCGGCCAGCGCGTCGTCGAAGCCGGGCTCGTACGGGTCGATGCCGTCGATGGCGCGGAAGCGGGCGCCGTTCGGGTCGGTCATCTCGTTCGTGTCGTTGCCGGCCCAACCTTCGCCGTCCTCATGGACGCCGAGGTGCGCGTGGGCGTCGATGAAGCCCGGCAGCACCCAGGTGCCGGCCGCGTCGACCAGCTCGGCGTCCTCCGGGATGTCGACGTCGGCCTCGGTGCCGACCGCGACGATCTTCCCGTCGTCGATGAGGACCGTGCCGCCGTCGATGGGATCACCGTCGATGGGGACGACATAGCCCCCGACAATTGCCTTCGCCATAGTTCGCCACGCTAACGAACTGCTCAGGACGGCTGCACACGGGCCTTCTCGAAGTGGACGAGCTCGTGGCCGTGCTCCGGCGTCCGGTGCGTCTCGCGGTAGCCGAGCTTGAGGTACATCGCCTGCGGCCCCACGCTCTTCGAGCCGGTGAACAGCCGGAAGACCGTGACCGCCGGCGGCGCCGCCGCCTCGGTGGCCAGCAGCAGCTCCCGGCCCAGGCCGTGGCCCTGCCGGTCCGGCGCCACCACCAGCCGGCCGACCACCCCGACATCGCCCGACACGCTCAGCCGCACCGACGCCACCAGCCGTCCGTGCTCGCGGAAGCCCCACGAAAGGTCACTCGAAAGCGCCGCCCGCGTCTCGGGCAGCGTCTCCAGCAGGGGCGGCAGGTCGAAGTCGTCGTGCGCGCGGGCTTCGGTCACGTACGCGGCGCGTTGCAGCGTCAGCACTTCGCCCGCGTCGGCGACGCCCAGGCGAAGCAGCTTCACCGGACTCGGATGCCCCAGCTGCCCGACCACGACGTCGCCGGCTCGAGGGTGATCAGGTCGGTGCCGGTGTTGAGCGCGTCGGCCGGGCAGGTCATCGGCTCGATCGCGACGGCGCGGCCGCGGCCGACGAGATCGTCCGGGGTGAACACCTGCGCCCAGTGGAAGTCGGGGCCGGTCCAGACGACGAGCTGCTGGTCCTCGTGGCCCAGGACGAAGTGGTGCAAGCCGTCTTCGGCCGTGGTGAGCCCGCCGAACGCCGTGTCGAGGTCGACGTCCTTCAGGAGCCGGCCGCCGCGGAAGTCGTACTCGGTGCCCTCGACGTCCTGCTCCGGCGCGTACGGCATCTGCTCGTCGCCGAGGTACGGCCGGACGCGGCTCGCCGGCAGCGTCAGGGTCAGCTCGTCGGTCGGGACCTCGCCGATCCGGAAGTACGGGTGGGTGCCGACGCCGACGCCGATCGGCTGCTCACCCTCGTTGCGGATCTCGTGGGTGATGGTCAGTTCGCGCGGCGCAACCTCGTAGGTGACGGTCGCGCGCAGCGGCACCGGCCAGCCGGGCTGCACCTCGACGTCGACGGCCAGGGTGATCGACGACTCGGCGTGCTCCAGCAGCTCCCACTCGAGGTGGCGGGTCAGGCCGTGGATGGCGTTGCCGCGCGCGGCCTCGGTGATCTCGAGCTGCTGCTCCTCACCCTCGAACGTCCACTTCCCGGCCTTGGTGCGGTTCGGCCAGGGCAGCAGCACCTGCCCGGCGCCCTTCGGCGGCTTCGCGTCTTCGGGGAACTCCTCGACGTACGGCACTCCGCCGACTTCGAACGCGCGCAGCCCGGCGCCGATTTCGGTGACGACGGCACGTGCGTTGCCGCGGGTGATCTCGAACTGCTGACCGGTCGGGTTGCCCATGCGCACGACCTTACCGACGCCGGGGCGCCCGATTGCAGCCGGAGAAATAACTAGACCGGTCGTCATAGTTTGCGCTACCGTCGGTCCCATGGTTCGCCGCACCGACACGCGGCAGCGGATGCTCGACACCGCCGCCGACCTGTTCCAATCGCAGGGTTACCACGCCACCGGCCTCACCCAGCTGACCACGGCCGGGGGCGCACCCAAGGGCTCGCTCTACTTCCACTTCCCCGGCGGCAAGGAGCAGCTCGCCGCCGAAGCCGTCCAGCTTTCGAGCGAGCGCACGGGCGCGCTGCTCGAGGCGATCGTGCACGCCGCCCCGGACGCCCCGACGGCGATCGACCGCGCCGTCGAAGCACTGGCGAACTTCCTGAGCGAGTCGGACTTCCAGCGCGGGTGTCCACTTGCGACGGTCGCTCTCGACGCCGCCGCCGCGAGCGAGCCCATCCGAGAAGCCTGCGCGGACGGCTACTCGTCGTGGCACGGCATCCTCGCGGACTACCTGGCGGGACAAGGACTTTCCGCCGAGCGCGCGGACGAGCTGGCCACCGTGGTGCTCGCCACCATCGAAGGCGGGCTGCTGCTGGCCCGCACCCGCCGGGACGTCGCGCCGCTGCGCGCCGTCGCCGCCCACCTGCACACCACCCTCGACCGGGAGTTCTCCTGATGCGTGTCCACCACCTGAACTGCGGCACCATGCGGCCGCTCGGCGGCAAGCTGATCGACGGCGAACCGGGGTTGTTCCGGCGCGCCACCATGGTCTGCCACTGCCTGCTGCTCGAAACCGATACGGGACTCGTGCTCGTCGAGACGGGCATGGGCACCCCGGCCGCCGTCGACCGGGAAGCCTGGCTCGGCGCGGGATTCGTCCGCCAGTCCAACCCCGTCGAAGACCCCGCGCAGACGGCGATCGCGCAGATCCGCGCGCTCGGCTTCGACCCGGCGGACGTCCGCGACATCGTGCTGACCCACCTCGACCTCGACCATGCGGGCGGGCTCATCGACTTCCCGTGGGCGCGGGTGCACGTCTACGCCGAAGAGCTGCGGGCGTTCCAGTCGCCGCGTGACGCCGCCGAACGCGGGCGCTACCGCACGATCCAGTTCGCTCATGGTCCACAGTGGACTTCCTATGCGGACACCGGGGAACCGTGGTTCGGCTTCGACGCCGTCCGGCAGCTCGACGGCCTGCCGCCCGAGATCCTGCTGATCCCGCTGTCCGGGCACACCCGCGGGCACGCCGGGGTGGCCGTCGACACCGGCAGCGGCTGGCTGCTCAACGCCGGCGACTCGTACTTCTTCCACGGCCAGGTCGAGCCCGCCGCCCCGCACTGCCCGCCGGGCCTGAAGTGGTTCGAAGGCCGCATGGAGACGGTGAAGGGCGCCCGGCTGGACAATCACCGCCGCCTGCGCCAGCTTGTTCAGGAGCACGGCGACGAGGTCACCGTCTTCGCCGCGCACGACGAGACCGAGTTCCTCCGGCTGAGCACCAGTGCCAACCGGGGCTTCGCCCCAGGCCGGGGGCTTCGCCACCCGGACCCCCGAAAAACGAGCAGGAGCAGCGTATGAAGGTGCACCACCTGAACTGCGGAACGATGCGCCCGGCGGGCGGCAAGCTGCTCGACGGCGAGCCCGGCCTGCTGCGGCGGTCGGAGCTGGTCGCGCACTGCCTGCTCATCGAGACCGGCGACGACCTGGTGCTGGTCGACACCGGGTTCGGCGCCCAGGGTGTGGCGCGCCCGGGCGAGTGGCTCGGCCGGCCGTTCCTGACGATGGTCGGCGCGAAGCCCCAGGCCGCCGAGACGGCCGTCGCGCAGATCAAGGCGCTGGACCTCGACCCGGCGAACGTCCGGCACATCGTGATGACCCACCTCGACGTCGACCACGCGGGCGGGCTGGCCGACTTCCCGAACGCCGTGGTGCACGTCCGGGCGGAAGAGCACCGGGCGGCGACGGCCCCGGCGAACGCGGCCGAGAAGAACCGCTACCGCGCGGCGCAGTTCGCGCACCGCCCGCTGTGGAGCACCTACGACGAGACGGGCGAGCCGTGGTTCGGCTTCGAAGCGGTCCGCTCGCTCAAGGGGCTGCCGGAGGAGATCCTGCTGGTCCCGCTCACCGGCCACACACGCGGCCACACCGGCGTCGCGGTCGACACCGGTGCCGGCTGGTTGCTGCACGCCGGGGACGCGTACTTCTTCCACGGCCAGCTGGACCCGGTCGCCCCGCATTGCCCGCCGGGGCTGACGGCGTTCCAGAACATCGTCCAGACACTGCGCAAACCGCGGCTGGAGAACCTGGCGCGGCTGCACGAGCTGGCCCGCGACCACCAGAACGAGGTCACGGTGTTCTCGGCGCACAGCCCGGTCGAGCTGGCGGCCCTGCGCCGCTGACCTTCGAGGGAACCGGACGATCTCCCGGCGTCCTCTTCGCCGACCCGGTCACCGGGGCCTGATCAGCTCGCTTCGAGGGCCTTCTTGACCAGCGGCGCCATGACCTCGGGGGTCATCTTCGCCGGGCCGGTGTAGTTGATCAGCACCGGCACGCCCGACACGAGCTCCGCCGAGGCGAGCGTCGCCGTCTTCTGCTCGTCGACGTAGTAGACCGCGCCTTCCGGGAAACCGGCGACGTCCTGCGCGCCGGCCTTCGCCTTCTTGATCGACGCCACCATGTCGGCCGGCTTGGCCTGGCGGCCCTCGAAGCGGGTCACCGCGAGCGCGCCCGCGGCCTTGCCGTCCAGCTGGTACTCGCAGCTGCGGGCCTTGCCGCCGTTGGCCGCGTTGTCCTGCACCGGGCCCGGGACGGCCTTGAGGTTGTCGAGGAACAGCGCCTTCGACACGGCGTCGGCGGGCAGCAGCGCGCACGGGTCCAGCGAGGCCGCCGAGGCCTTCGAGCTGGGCGCCGGCTTCGGCGAAGCGGACGACGAAGGCGCCTTCGACGGCTCGTCCCCCGAGGAGCAGGCGGTCAATGCGGCAAAAGCGACCAAAACGACGGCGAGGGTACGCATATCCGGCACCCTAGCCCGGATCGCCCCACCACCACGTTCGGGGGAATGGCCTACGCGGTCGGCGCCCGGTACCGCCAGAACGCCGGGAGCACGAACATCGACGCGCAGACGAGCACGATCACCAGCAGCCCGCCGACGGTCGCCGTGGCCGCCGTGCCGAACGCCGCCGCACCCCAGCCGTGGGTCAGGTCCGCGATCCGCGGGCCACCCGCGACGACGACCGTGAACACCCCCTGGAGCCGGCCGCGCATTTCGTCGGTCGTCGCGGTCTGCAGGATCGCCATCCGGTAGACCGCGCTGACCATGTCGGCGGCGCCGGCCATCGCCATGAAGACGACCGCCAGCCACAGCGAGTGCGCGAGCCCGAACGCGGCCACCGCCGCGCCCCACGCGCAGATCGAGATGACCACGGCGACACCCTGGCGGTGGATGCGCGTCAGCCAGCCGGAGAACAGCCCGATCAGCATCGCGCCCGCGGGCAGCGCGGCGTAGAGCCAGCCGAGCGCGGGACCGCCGCCGGGCGGGTCGCCGAAGGTGCGTTCGGCCATCTCCGGGATCAGCGCGCGCGGCATCCCGAAGACCATCGCGATGATGTCGGCGACGAAGGAGGCCAGCAGGATCTTCTGCCCGGCGAGGTACTTGAAGCCGTCGATGACGTCACGCATGCCGGCGCGGCGGGACGGGCCGTTGAGCGGCGGGATCGAGGGCAGCCGCCAGACCGCGAAGAGCGTGACGGTGAGGGCGATGACGTCGATCAGGTAGAGCGTCGAGAGGCCGAGGACCGGGATCAGCGCGCCGGCCATCAGCGGGCCGAAAACGGCGCCGAACGTCGACATCGTGGTGTTCAGCGCGTTCGCCGACGGGAGCAGTTCGGCGGGCACGAGCCGGGCGACCACGGCGCCGCGGGTGGGCATGTTGATCGCGAAGAACGCCTGGTTGGCGGCCAGCAGGGCGAGGACGAGCCACACCGAGCCGAAGTTCGCGAACGCCTGTAACCAGAGCAGCGCGGAGGTGATCGCAACACCGACGTTGGTGACGAGCAGCAGCTTCCGCCGGTCGACGGCGTCGGCGATGGCGCCGCCCCAGAGCCCGAAGACCAGCAACGGGACGAGCGCGACGAGCCCGGTGAGGCCGACGTACGCCGAGGATCCGGTGAGGTCGAAGACCTGCTTCGGCACCGCGACGGCGGTCAGCTGGGTGCCGACGGCGGTGACCACAGTGGACAGCCAGAGCCGGCGGAAAGCCGGGATCTTCAGCGGCCGGGTGTCGACGATGATGCGGCTGAGGAGCCCGCGAACGCCCGAGCGGGGCGGCAAGGTCCCCTGATCACCACTCACAACGGACGAGCTTAGCTCGGCTAACTATTAACACGCGCGTGATTTTCGTCGCCCGGCGAAAGCGCCCCAAGGCGGCCTTAGGTGCGTGAGACGCAACCAAGGCCGCCTTGGGGCGCTTGAGATCAGGGGGCGACGCGCTCGATCTGCCAGCCGTCGTCGTTGCGGACGTAGCGGAGCCGGTCGTGCATGCGGTCCTCGCGACCCTGCCAGAACTCCACCAGGTCCGGCCGGATGCGCCAGCCGCCCCAGTGGGGCGGGGCCGGGATCTGCTCGGTGTCGGCGAACCGGCGCTCGATGCCGTGCAGGGCGTTCTCCAGCGCGCGGCGGCCGTCGACGACGCGGGACTGGGGTGACGCCCAGGCGCCGAGCTGCGAGCCGCGCGGGCGCTGGGCCCAGTACTCCGCCGTCTCCTTGACGCCGACCTTCTCGACCTCGCCGCGGACGTGGACCTGGCGGTGCAGCGAGTACCAGGGGAACGTCACCGACGCGTAGCGCGTCGCGGTCAGGTCGTGGCTCTTCTCCGAGGTGTAGTTCGTGTAGAACACGACGCCGCGCTCGTCGAGGCCCTTGCACAGCACGGTGCGGGACGAGGGCCGCCCTTCGGCGTCCGCCGTCGCGAGCACCATCGCGTTCGGTTCGGCGATGCCGGCGGTGACGGCCTGGTTCAGCCAGCCCTGCAGCTGATCGGTCCAGGTGGCCGCCAGCGCGGATTCGTCGAACGCCGCGCCGTCGTACGCGACGCGCATTCCGGGCAGGCGAACTACAGCGTCTTCCACCTGGTCCTCGATCTCCGGCATCATCGCCAAACCTCCGTACCCGGTCGGGGCAGCTGACACTTCGGCCCATGCGACGTTAGGGCCTCGCGAGCTGCAGCGGAACCCACTGAACGGTGACTCCCGACACGACTTCGCCGCCATCAGCCCGTAACCACAGGACAGCAAGCCGTAACCCCTGCGTTACCTCCCGGACCAGGATCGATACAGGACAGACCTACCTTCGGCCCGTTCCCCACCACCCCGGAGGCAGGCATGACCGAGATCCTGTCGAACGCCGAAGAAAGCGCTCCGCCGAAACGCCGGTACGCCCCGCTCGCGGCGAACGAAAACCGCGAGGACTATTCACTGCGCTTCGCCGCTCATTCGTTCCGGAAATGGTCACCGTTCGTGGTCGCGACGACGGCGCTGGGCGGCATCGCCTACCTCGCCGACTTCGCGATCGGGGCCAGCATCGTCCTCTCCTACGGCTTCACGTCGGGCGTGCTGGCGATCCTCGCCGCGGCCGTCGTCATCTTCACGACCGGCGTGCCCATCGCGGCCGCCTGCGCGAGGTCCGGCGTCGACATGGACCTCCTGACCCGCGGAGCCGGCTTCGGCTACTTCGGGTCGACGCTGACGTCGCTCGTGTACGCGAGCTTCACCGTCATCTTCTTCTCGCTCGAAGGCTCGATCATGGGCCAAGCCTTCGAGCTGGCCCTGGGCATCCCGCTGCCGATCGGCTACCTCCTGGCGACGCTGATCGTGCTGCCGTTCGCGCTCTACGGCATGGGCGCGGTGGCGAAGATGCAGACCTGGACACAACCGCTGTGGATCGCCGGCCTGGTGCTGCCGTTCGTCGTCGTGCTGGTCCGCGAGCCGGGCCGGTTCGCCGACTTCGCGGCCTTCGGCGGCACGAACGGCGCCGGCGCCGGGTTCTCGGCGATCGGGTTCGGCTTCGGCATGGGTGTGGCGCTCTCGCTGATCGGGCAGATCGGCGAGCAGGCCGACTACCTGCGGTTCATGCCCGAGAAGACGGCCGAGAACAAACGGTCGTGGTGGGCCGCGGTGCTCGCCGCCGGTCCCGGCTGGGTGATCCTCGGCGCCGCGAAGCAGATCGGCGGCGCGCTGCTGGCGTTCCTCGCGCTCGGCGTGGTCGGGCAGACGCACGCGCTGGAGCCGATCGCGCCGTACCTCGAAGCGGTGAAGCCCGCGCTCGGCCCGGTGGCGCTGACGTTCGCCGCGCTGTTCGTCGTCGTCTCGCAGATCAAGATCAACACGACGAACGCGTACTCGGGGTCACTGTCGTTCGCGAACTTCTTCTCCCGCGTGCTGCACAAGCACCCGGGCCGCGTCTGGTACGTGCTGGTGAACTGCGGGATCGCGCTCGCGCTGATGGAGTTCGGCGCGTTCGGCTTCCTCAACAAGATCCTGGGCTTCTACTCGAACGTCGCGATCGCGTGGATCGGCGCGGTCTGCGCCGACCTGGTGATCGCGAAGCCGCTCGGGCTGTCACCGCGCTACATCGAGTTCAAGCGGGCCTACCTGCACAAGATCAACCCGGTCGGGTTCGGCTCGATGATGGTCGCCTCGACGGTGTCGATCGTGGCGTACTTCGGGGTCTTCGGGCAGTTCCTGGCCGCGTTCAGCCCGTTGCTGGCGCTGGTGATCGCGATCGTCCTGGTGCCGACCTTGGCCGTCGTGACACGCGGCAAGTACTACCTGGCGAGGCCGAACACGGTCGCCGGGCCGGACGCCGACGTCGATCTGCAGGCGACGTACGGCTGTTCGGTCTGCGGTGATCCCTACGAGCTGCCGGACGTCGCCGACTGCGCGAAGCAGGACGGCCCGATCTGCTCGCTGTGCTGCACGCTCGACAACACCTGCCACGACGTCTGCCAGACGACCGGGCCGGTCTTGCTGGGCTTGCCGGAGCCGCGCCGGGCGTAGAGTCCACGAAGGCCCTGTACCCGTGTCCGCCACGGGTACAGGGCCTTCGTGTTGGCCGGGTTCCCCCCTACTCCCCCTCCCGGCTCGACTCCTTCACGTCCGGGACGGCGCCGGGGTTGCCCGGCTTTTCCAAGATCTTTTCCGGCCGCATGATGGCCGCCAGCATCATCGCGCGGAACTCCGCGCCGATCTCTTCGACCGGCAGCGGCGGCTCGTGCGCCTGCCACTCGCGCAGCAGCCCGGTGCCCGCCCCGACCAGCGCGATCGCCGTCAGCCGGTAGTCCCGCACGGGCGCGACGCCGTGCTCCGCGGCGCGGCTCGCCTCGGCGGCGATGAAGTTCGCCCAGCGGTCGACCCACACCTGGTGCTGCGCCTCCAGCTCGGCGCTCACACCGACCGCTTCGACGTAGTTGAGGCGCGGCATCCGGGGATCCGCGGTGACGGTCGCGATGAAGACGTCCAGCAGCGTCGTGATGCGGGTGAGCGCGTCGGCATCGGCGACCTTGTCGAGCTCCGCGGTGACGTGGGCGAGCGCGAGGCTGTTGATCTGGTCGTGGAGGGTGCGGAGCACGTCCTCCTTGCTCGTGAACTCCTCGTAGAAGTTCCGCGTCGAGACGCCCGCCCGCGCGCACACCTCGGTGATCTTGGTGAGCTGGAACCCGGTGGAGGTGAACAGCTCGAGGCCGGCCACGAGCAGCCGCTGGCGGCGGTCGGCGCGGCGCTTCTCGGCCGTGACCCCGCCGTACGTGCGAGCCACCGGTTCTCTCCTCCTTTCGAGGGATTGCCAGATCCTACCCGGGTCACTAATTTGTGAAAATCTCAATTACCAACGGCCGGAGGCAACGATGCTTCGTCGGTTACTGGTCGCCGTCACCCTCCTCCTCGCCGTGGCGACTCCCGCCGCGCACGCTTCGAGCGAGCCGGGGACGTTGCTGGAGCAGCGGCCGACGACGGTCTTCCTCGGCCCCTTCCCGGCTCCGGTCAAGGCGTGGCACCTCCTGTACCGCTCGACGTCGGCGACCGGCGCGCCGAACGCCGTCTCCGGAACGCTGCTGGTGCCGCCGACGCCATGGCTGCGCGGCGGTCCGCGGCCGCTGATCACGTACGCGGTGGGCACGCACGGCCTCGGCGACCAGTGCGCGCCGTCGAACCTGCTGGCGCACGGTATCGAGAACGAGAGCGCCCTGCTGGCTCAGGCCTTGTCCCGGGGCTGGGCGGTCGTCGTCACCGACTACGAAGGCCTCGGCACGCCGGGGACGCACACGTACGCGGTCGGCCAGTCCGAGGGCCGGGCGGTGCTCGACGCGGCGCGCGCGGCTTCCCGGGTCCCGGGCACCGGGCTGTCGGCGTCGGGCCCGGTCGGGGTGTTCGGCTACTCGCAAGGCGGCCAGGCGGCGGCGTGGGCGGCGGAACTGCAGGGCTCGTATGCGCCTTCCCTGCGGGTGGTCGGCGTCGCGGCGGGCGGAGTGCCGGCGGACCTGAACGCGGTGTTCCGGTCGAACGACGGCGGCGCGGCGTTCGGCCTGGTCCTGGGCGCGGCAACGGGTTTTGCGGCGGCGTACCCCGAGGTCCCGTTCGAGTCGATCCTGAACGACCGCGGCCGGGCTGCGGTCAGGGTCGTTTCGGAGGCCTGCACGATCGAGCTGGGCGCGGCGGCGCCGTTCGCGCACCTGCAGGACTTCGTGACGATGCCGGACCCGATCCACGACCCGCGCTGGCAGGCCCGGCTGAACTCCAACTTCCTGGGGAAGGTCGCGCCTGCGGCGCCGGTGTTCCTGTACCACGGGACGCTCGACGAGCTGATCCCGTTCTCGGTCGGCACCGGCCTGCGCGACCGCTGGCGCGCGGCGGGTGCTGCGGTGACGTGGCAGCAGTTCCCGCTGCTGGAGCATATAGCGGCGGTGTCGATCGGCGGCCCGGTCGCGATGACGTGGCTGGGCACCAAGTTCTGACGCTCGCCGGGGACGGCGCAGGGGGTCTTCCCCGGCGAGCGATCGGGTATCGAGGGGGCTTTGGGATGAACGGCGAGCGCCGAACGGTCGAGCACCCGAAACTGTCGGTGCCCTCCGGTAGCGTGGAAAACGGGGGCTGCTCAGAGCGCCTTCAACGCCGTCACCGCGTCCGGGGCAAGGGAAGTCGTCAGCATTCCGCCCGCCGCGAGCGGGGTTCGGGACCACCACTCACCCGAAGCCGCCGGGAGTTCCGGGCCGCCGACCACCAGGTCCGTGGCCAGCACTCGCCGGCCCGCCAGCACCGCCAGACTGCCGTCCAACGCGGGATCGCCGATCGTCAACGTCTGGCGCAGCACCGGGATCGAGCCGCGCGTGACGTTCTGGGTCGTCGTCAGCGTGCCCGGCTTCTCCCCGGCCCGGCCCAGCACCAGCACCTCCCGCGTGTGCAGGCAGGCATCGGCCGCCAGCGAAGCCCGGAAGACGGCGGAATGGTTGGCACGAGCCGTGATGACCGTCGGCTCCGGCAGGTACTCCAGCGAGCCACCCTCGGCGACCGAGACGTCCACTGTGGACAGTGAACCCTCGCCGTGCAACCCGGGCAAGGCCAGGGTCGCCGCGACGCCGGACAGCCTTAAAGACGCACCCGGGCCGACGTGGATCGTCAGCAGCAGGTCGTCACCACCGAGCGGAGACGTTGCCGAGTTGACCAGGTGCACCACCGCCGTCGGGCCACTGCCCCGGCGTGGGAACAGCGTCAGCGGCGCCATCGACCGCAGCTCCCGCAACACCGTGCGGGAGCCGTCGAAGCACGCGGTCAGCCGGGCGTGGGCCTTCACCCGGCGCGGACCGGCAGCAGCGACCGCACCCAGTCGGCCACCGCCGGCGCGTCCGGGGTGTCCACAAGGGACTGCGTGATGACCGGCAGCGAGCCGCGCATCCGGTGCGCGTCCGACGTCATCACCTCCATGTCCGCGCCGACCAGGTGTGCGATGTCGATCTTGTTGATCACCAGCAGATCCGCCGTCGTGACACCGGGACCGCCCTTGCGCGGCACCTTGTCGCCGCCCGCGACGTCCACGACGAACACCTGGCTGTCGGCCAGGCCGCGGCTGAACACCGCGGTCAGGTTGTCTCCGCCGCTTTCGATGATCACCAGGTCGAGGCCCGGGAACTTCTCCTCCAGCCGCTCGACGGCGTCGAGGTTCGCGGTGATGTCGTCGCGGATCGCGGTGTGCGGGCACGCGCCCGTCTGCACCGCCTCGATCCGCGCCGGGTCCAGGACACCCGCGCGACGCAGGAAGTCCGCGTCCTCCGTGGTGTAGATGTCGTTCGTCACCACCGCGAGCTGGATCTCGTCGCCGAGCGCGCGGCACAGCGCCGCGGTCAGCGCCGTCTTGCCGGAGCCGACCGGGCCGCCGATGCCGATCCGGTACGCCCGGCCCGCCGTCGGCGCCGCGTCGTAGTGGTCGGGTTCGGCGGCCGTCGGGTCGAAGTTGACCTCGTGGAAGTGACCGTGGCCGTGGCCTTCAGCTGGCAAAGAGACGCACCTCTTCCTGGTGATGCCGGGCGTGCGCCTCGGCGAACAGATCCAACGCGGGCGAGCCCGGCGACGGCAGCGACGCCGGATCGTCCCCGGCCACCGCTGCCGCAGCTTCACAAACAGAACGCAGGTCGAGCCGCGCAACAACGGCGTTGACAGCGAACGGATCCAGCCCCAGCAGCCGCACCGCCGCACTGGCCGGCCCGCTCACCGCCAGGTACGCGACAGCCATTGCGGCGTCGTACGGCGACCCACCCGCAACGCCGACCAACGCGCCCAGCACGATCGGATGGTGCGGCCGCGGCGTTTCCGCCACCAACGTCGAGAGCACCGGTGACGGCCAGGCGATCCGCCCGGCCCGCGCGGTCCCCCGCCCCTGCGCCCGGGACGCCTCCCGTTGTGCAAGGGACGGCGTCCGAGCGTCCAGCTCGGCGTCCAACCGGGACCAGTGTCCACTCACGACAGAACGAGCCGCGGCATGCGCCGAAGCAGCAGCAAAAACCGCGGCCAGCGAGCCCGCCGTCCGCAACCTTCCGGAAAGGAATCCCGGCAGGTCACGCTCGGAAGTGATGAAACGACGTGAGACGGCTTCTTCGAGCCCGCCACTGTGGACGTGCCCGCCGCCGGGAAAGCGCGAGTCCGCCAGGATGAGTGCCGAAAGGTCCATCAGAACAAGAAGTACCGTTGGGCCATCGGCAGTTCCGTCACCGGCTGCGGCTCGATCAGCTCGCCGTCGACGTGCACCGCGAAGCTGTCCGGCTCGACGCGGACGTCCGGCGTGGCGTCGTTGAGCACCATGTCCGCCTTGGTCCGCGCGCGCATGTTCGACACGGCGACCAGCGGCCGCGTGATGCCGAACGTCTCTCGCAGGCCACTGTCCAAAGCGGAAGGCGCGACGAAGTGCAGGCTCAGCGCGGCACCGATGTTGGCGCCGAACATCGGGCGCGCCATGACCGGCTGCGGTGTCGGGATGGACGCGTTTGCGTCACCCATCGCCGCCCACGCCGGAAAACCGCCCTTCAGCACGACGTGCGGCCGGACGCCGAAGAATTTCGGCTCCCACAGCACCAGGTCGGCGAGCTTGCCGACCTCGACCGAGCCGATCTCGGTCTCCATGCCGTGCGCGATGGCCGGGTTGATCGTGTATTTGGCGACATAACGACGTGCGCGCAGGTTGTCGGCCGCGCCGTCGCCGGGCAGCGCGCCGCGACGGCGTTTCATCACGTGCGCGGTCTGCCAGGTCCGGATGATCACCTCGCCGATCCGGCCCATCGCCTGCGAGTCCGAGCTCATCATCGAGATGGCGCCCATGTCGTGCAGGACGTCCTCGGCGGCGATCGTCGTCGGCCGGATCCGGCTCTCGGCGAAGGCGAGGTCCTCGGGCACCGACGGGTTGAGGTGGTGGCAGACCACCAGCATGTCGAGGTGCTCGTCGAGGGTGTTCGCGGTGTGCGGCCGGGTCGGGTTGGTCGACGACGGCAGGATGTTCGGCAGCGAGACGACCTGGATGATGTCCGGCGCGTGCCCGCCGCCGGCGCCTTCGGTGTGGTACGCGTTGATCGAGCGGCCGCCGATGGCGTCCACAGTGGACTCCAGGAAGCCGGCTTCGTTCAGCGTGTCGGTGTGGATCGCCACCTGCACCCCGGCCTCGTCGGCCACCGTCAGGCAGGCGTCGATCGCCGCGGGTGTGGTGCCCCAGTCCTCGTGCAGCTTGAACCCGCCCGCGCCGGCGGCCAGCTGCTCGCGCAGCGCCTCGTGCCGGACGGTGTTCCCCTTGCCCAGCAACAGGACGTTGATCGGGTAACCGTCCATGGCGGACAGCATCCGGCCGAGGTTCCACGCGCCGGGCGTGACGGTGGTCGCCTTGGTCCCTTCGGACGGCCCGGTGCCACCACCGACCAAAGTGGTCAGTCCGGCGGCCAGTGCGGTGTCGACGAGCTGCGGGCAGATGAAGTGGACGTGGCAGTCGATGCCGCCGGCGGTGAGGATCTTCCCGTTGCCGGACAGCACTTCGGTCGACGGGCCGATGACGAGCGCCGGGTCGACCCCGTCCATCGTGTCCGGGTTGCCCGCCTTGCCGATCCCGACGATCCGGCCGTCACGCACCCCGACGTCGGCCTTGACGATCCCCCAGTGGTCCAGGACGACGGCGCCGGTGATGATCAGGTCCGGCGCGCCCTCGGCCCGGGTCGCCGTGCCCTGGCCCATGGATTCGCGGATGACCTTGCCGCCGCCGAAGAGCACTTCGTCACCGCTGCCGCCGGGACCCATCGAGCGGTCCTCGGTGACTTCGATCACCAGGTCGGTGTCGGCGAGCCGGATGCGGTCGCCGGTGGTCGGCCCGAAAAGTTCCGCGTAGCGCTCGCGGTCGATCTGCGGCATTTCAGAACTCTCCAGAGAATTCGGACCGCAACCCCGGAACCCGGCGCGCGCCGGCCAGCGGGACGAGGTCGACCTCACGTTCGACACCCGGTTCGAACCGCACCGACGTGCCGGCCGGGACGTCGAGCCGGTGCCCGCGCGCGGCGTCGCGGTCGAACTCCAGGCCCGGGTTCACGGCGGCGAAGTGGTAGTGCGAGCCGACCTGGACCGGCCGGTCGCCGAGGTTGCGCACGAGCAGCCGGACGCGGGCACGGCCCGGGTTCAGCTCCACCGGCTCGTCGCCGGGAATGATCTCGCCTGGACGCATGCGGGGCCTCCTCAGACGATCGGGTCGTGCACGGTGACGAGCTTCGTGCCGTCCGGGAAAGTGGCCTCGACCTGCACGGAGTCGACCATCTCGGGCACGCCGTCGAGCACCTGCGCCCGCGAGAGCACACTCCGGCCGCTCGAGACCAGCTCGCTGACCGTGCGCCCGTCGCGGGCCCCTTCGAGGACGTGGTCGGTGATGAGCGCGACCGCCTCCGGGTAGTTGAGCCGGACGCCGCGGTCCAGCCGCTTGCGCGCGACGTCCGCCGCCACGTGGATGAGCAGCTTGTCGCGCTCCTGCGGACTGAGGTGCATCAGCTAGGTCTATCACCCGGACCACGGCCGCGCCCGGTTCGGAAACACAGGATTTACCTGGGCTTCGTCACAGTCCGTGGCGAAAATTCTCCTGCTGGACAGCTTCGGTGACTGAATCGTTCTCGTAATCGTGACCGAAACCACCACATCTTTCGATTGCCCCTCGGCGATCGAGGGAGCAAGGTCTATCCATCCGTGCGATGGCGCGCGCGTTCCGTGCGCATTTCCGTCCGCGAGAGCACCACCACCAAGACGGGGAAAAAGCGCACCGAAAGGTTCCGCGAAACAGTGACTACCTCCACGATCACCAAGCCTCAGCCGTCCGGCGAACCCGACGACGGCTTCCGACCGGGTCTGGAGGGCGTTGTCGCCTTCCACACCGAAATCGCCGAGCCCGACCGGGACGGCGGTGCGCTGCGCTACCGCGGCGTCGACATCGAGGACCTCGCCGGCAAGGTGACCTTCGGCGACGTATGGGGCCTCCTCGTCGACGGCCGCTTCGGCCACGGTCTTCCGCCCGCCGAGCCCTTCCCGCTGCCGGTGCACACCGGTGACGTCCGGGTCGACGTCCAGGCCGCGCTGGCCATGCTGGCGCCGATCTGGGGTTACCGTCCGCTGCTCGACATCACCGACGAAGAGGCCCGTGAGCAGCTGGCCCGCGCCTCGGTGATGGCGCTCTCCTACGTCGCGCAGTCCGCGCGCGGCATCGGCCAGCCCGCCGTCCCGCAGGCCCGCGTCGACGAGGCCCACTCGATCACCGAGCGGTTCCTGGTCCGCTGGCGCGGCGAGCCGGACCCCGCGCACGTCAAGGCGCTGGACGCGTACTGGGTGTCGGCCGCCGAGCACGGCCTCAACGCGTCGACCTTCACCGCCCGCGTCATCGCCTCGACCGGCGCCGACGTCGCGGCGGCCATGTCCGGCGCGATCGGCGCCATGTCGGGCCCGCTGCACGGCGGCGCCCCGGCGCGCGTGCTGCCGATGATCGAAGAAGTCGAACGCACCGGTGACCCGGCGGGCCTGGTCAAGGGCATCCTCGACCGCAAGGAACGCCTGATGGGCTTCGGCCACCGCGTCTACCGCGCCGAGGACCCGCGGGCCAGGGTGCTGCGCCGGACCTGCAAGGAGCTCGGCGCGACCCGCTACGAGGCGGCCGTCGCGCTGGAGCAGGCGGCGCTGAAGGAGCTGCGCGAGCGCCGTCCGGACCACCCGATCGAGACGAACGTCGAGTTCTGGGCCGCGGTCATCCTGGACTTCGCGCAGGTCCCGCCGCACATGATGCCGTCGATGTTCAGCTCGGCCCGCACCGCCGGCTGGGCCGCCCACATCCTGGAGCAGAAGCGCACCGGACGCCTGGTGCGGCCGTCGGCCAAGTACGTCGGCCCGGCGCCGCGCACGCCCGAGGACGTCGAGGGCTGGGAACTGGTCACCAAGCACTGACCCGCTACGAGCCGGCTGGTGCCTTCACGGGACCGGCCGGCTCGTGCTTCGCGGTGGCCTCGAGCATGGCCGTGAGCTGGTCGACCAGCCAGCTGTCGAGGTCGTCACGCGCGACGCTGCGCTCCTGCAGCCAGCTCAGCAGCGCCCCCTCGACCACCGCGGTCCAGCAGCGCAGCGTGAGTGACAGCAGCGGTGACGGATCTTCAACGCCGAGGGCGTCCAGGATCAGGGCCACCGCGCGGTTGCGGACCTCGTCGATCGCCGCGTCCGTTTCGGACGTCGCGATCACCGAACCGCTGCGCAGCAACGCGATGTAGCCCGCGCGGTAGTGGTCGGCGACGTCGATCAGGCCACGGACGGCCGCCTTCAGCCGCGTCTCCGGCGGGCCCTCCTCCAGGCCGGCCAGGCCGTCGATGAGCCCGTCGGTGACCGTGCGCAGCGCCTCGACCTGGAGCTCACGCAGGCTCGAGAAGTACCGGTAGAACAACGGGCGTGACACCTCGGCGCGCGCGACGATGTCGTCCACGGTGACCAGCTCCGGCGCCCGCGAGCCGAACAGGTCGAGCGCGGCGCGGATCAGGTCGTCACGGCGGGCCTGCGGCGACATCCGCCGCGGCCGGCTCACGGCGTCAGGTCCAGTTTCGCCGCTTGGCGCAGCAGCCCGGGCGTTAGTCGCGAAAGGACCAGCGCGACCTTGGCCTCCGGAGTGGACGGTGCGATCGCGGTGTCCTTTTCGACGGCTCGCAGGATGTCCTTGGCGACGCCTTCCGGCCCGAATCCGCGGCGGGCGTACAACTTCGAGCTCTGCTGCTGACGCCGTCGCTGCTCCTCTTCGGACACTCCCACGAACGTGGTCGTGTTGGTGATGTTCGTCTTCACGATGCCCGGGCACACCGCCGTGACGCCGATGTGGTGCTCGGCGAGCTCGGCCCGCAGGCAGACGCTCAACGTCAGCACCGCGGACTTCGTCGTCGCGTAGGCCGTGAGGATCTTCGACGGCAGGTAGGCGGCGGCCGACGCGAGATTGACGATCTGGCCGCCTTCCGCGCGTTCGGCGAGCATCGGCGCGAACGCGCGGCAGCCGTGGATCACACCCCAGAGGTTGACGTCGATGACGCGTTCCCAGTCTTCGACGGACGTGTCGAGGAACGGGCCGGACATGCCGATCCCGGCGTTGTTCACCACGATGTCCGGGACGCCGTGGTTCGCGCGGACGTCTTCGGCGAAGCGGTGCACGGCGGCGCCGTCACTGGAGTCCACTGTGTACTCCGCGACGCCGTGGTCTTCCAAGAGCTTCAGTGTTTCCGCGGCGGCCGCCGGGTCGATGTCGGTGATGACGACGTCGGCCCCTTCGGCGGCGAAGGCGAGCGCGGTGGCCCGGCCGATCCCGCTGCCGGCGCCGGTGACGACGACCAGCTTGTGCTCGAACCTCTTCGCTCCCACTCGCGACTTCTTCAGGGCTCGGCTCTCGGCGCCGGTTTCGGCGTACTCGATCAGCTCGGCGGCGGCGGCCGCGACCACCGCCGGCCGCGCCCGGGTCACCCAGTGCGTCCCGACGATCGGGCGGACCCGCAGGTCCGGCACCCATTCGGCGATCTCGGTCTGCAGCGGCGTGGTGACGTAGGCGTCGCCGGTCGGGGCGAGGACCTGCACCGGGACGTCGGCCGGGCGCGGCACCGGGCGGGACAAGCGCGTGAACATGTTCGCGCGGTAGAGCTCAAGACCGTGGACGCCGTCCTGGACGTTCGGCTTCGCCGCGTCGGGTTCCATGCGGGCGATCTGGGCGCCCAGCAGGCCGGTGCGCCAGAGCAGCCCCGGGATCAGCGGGAGCTGGAACGCGAGGATGTACCAGGAGTGCAGGAACTGGTTGAGCGCGTTCTTGAGCCGCTTCGGCGTCGGCCGGGTGACCTGCGCGCGGAACCACGCGCCGGCGTGGTCGAGGCTCGGGCCGGAGATCGACGTGTAGGACGCGATCCGGCCGCGCAGGTCTTCACCGGTGACGGCGTGCCACGTCTGGATCGAGCCCCAGTCGTGGGCGACGAGGTGGACCTTGCCGCGGGGCTGGACCTCGTCGACGACCGCCTTGAGGTCGTCGGCCAGCTGGTCCAGCCGGTAGGACGCGCGTCCCGGCGGCTTGTCCGACTGTCCCGCGCCGCGGACGTCGTAGGTGACGACGCGGTGTTTTGCGCCCAGCTCGGCGGCCACCCCGCCCCACATCGAGCTGTTGTCGGGATAGCCGTGCACGAGCACGACCGTCGGCCCGTCTTCGCGGCCGTCAATGGTGACCGAGAGGCGGACACCGTCGCTGGCGGTCACCCACTTGTGAGACATTCTGTCATGTTAGACAACTTGTCAACAGTACGATTCACCCACGCGGCGGCTTCCGGTCGGATGTTGTTCATGCATCGGGCCGGTTTTTGCTTGTATGACACCGTTTTCATGGTTCCACGGGAAACCAAGCGAACGTCCCGGCTGACAACTCTGTCCACCGATCGGTGGACAGCTGGATTCAGCTGAGCGTTGCTCGGATCCGGCGCCCCGGACCGCCAGGCTTGAGCCATGACCACAGCAGTGAGCGTGCGCGGCCTGCGCAAGCAGTACCCCGGTCACCTCGCGGTGGCCGGGCTGGACCTGGACATCGCGCGGGGTGAGGTGTTCGCCCTGCTCGGCCCGAACGGCGCCGGCAAGACCACCACCGTCGAGATCCTCGAAGGTCACCGGCAGCGGACCGACGGCGAGGTCACCGTGCTCGGTGAGGACCCCGGGAAGGCCGGGCGGGTCTGGCGGTCGCGGATCGGGATCGTCCTGCAGACCGCCAACGACGCCGCCGAGCTGAGCGTCGCCGAGACCGTGCGGCACTTCGCGAAGTACTACCCCGACCCGCGTGATCCCGAGGAGGTGATCGAGAAGGTCGGGCTCACCGAGAAGGCCAAGTCCCGCATCAAGTCGCTCTCCGGCGGGCAGCGGCGCCGGGTGGACGTCGCGCTCGGCATCATCGGCCGCCCCGAGCTGCTCTTCCTCGACGAGCCGACCACCGGCTTCGACCCCGAGGCGCGCCGGCAGTTCTGGGCGCTGATCAGCGACCTGGCCGCCGAGGGCACCACCATCCTGCTGACCACTCACTACCTCGACGAGGCCGAAGCGCTCGCCGACCGCGTCGCGGTGATCGCCCGCGGGGAGATCGTCGCGCAGGACACCCCGCAGAACCTGGGTGGCCGGGCCGCCGCCGAAGCCACCGTGCGCTGGGTCGACGAACGCGGGGAGCACGTCGAGCGCACCGCGTACCCGACCAAGCTCGTCACCGAGCTCTCCGCTGGGGGCAGGGAGCTCGCCAACCTCACCGTGACCAGGCCCAGCCTGGAGGACGTCTACCTGGACCTGATCGGAGAAAAAGCATGACCACCCAGACCCTCCCGGGCCCGCTAGAACTAGGACTCGCCCGCGGCGGCAGCGAGCTGCGACAGTTCTTCCGGCACAAGGAGCAGGTGGTCTTCACCTTCTCCCTGCCCGCGGTGCTGATGATCCTGCTCGGGTCCATCCTGGACGGCCCGACGGCGCTGGCCGGCGTCACCTCCGGGCAGCTGCTCGCGGCCGGGATGATCGGCTCCGGCATCGTCTCGACGTCGTTCAACAGCATCGCCACCGGCGTCTCGGCCGACCGTGAAACCGGTGCGCTCAAACGCCTGCGCGGCACGCCGATGCCGTCGTCGTCCTACTTCGTCGGCAAGATGGTGCTGGTCGCGGTGTCCAGCCTGGCCCAGACCGTGCTGATGGCCGGGGTCGCGGTGCTGCTGTTCGGGCTGAAACTGCCTTCCGACCCGGCGAAGTGGCTGACGCTGCTGTGGGTGTTCGTGCTCGGCATCGTGTCGTGCACCCTGCTCGGGATCGCGCTCAGCTCGCTCGCGAAGTCCACCACCGGCGCGGTCGCCGTGGTGCAGATGTTGTACCTGGTGCTGCAGTTCATCTCCGGCGTGTTCGTCACGCCGATCACGAACCTGCCGAAGATCATGGTGGACATCGCGTCGTTCTTCCCGCTCAAATGGATCTGCCAGGGCTTCCGGTCGGTGTTCCTGCCGGACGGCGCGGTGGGAATGGAGATGGCCGGCTCATGGGAACTGCCGCGGGTGGCGTTGGTGCTGGGGATCTGGTGCGTGGTGGGCGCGGTGCTGGCGCGGGCGACCTTCCGGTGGACCGACGCGAAGTGAGTGACGCCTGGGACCGGTTCAACTGGCTCTGGGAGATCCTCTTCGCGGTGGCCTACGCGGCCACGACCGCGCTGGTGGTGCTGGACGAAACCGATCCGGTGCGGACGGTGGTCGCCGTCGGGGCGCTCACCGCCCTCGCGCTGACCTACCTCCTGTGGGGCCGCCGGGTCGTGCGGGACGACGGGCACCTGGCGCAGCGGTGGACGCTGGCCGTGCTCGTCGTCGTCCTGGTCGCGGTCGCGCTGCTCGCCAACACGACGGCCAGCTTCATCCTGTTCATGGTGTGCCCGCTGCTGTTCTCGACACTCAACTTCCGCCCGGCGGCGGTGCTCACCACGGTGGCGATCCTGATGTCGCCGGCGTCGTCGATCGTGAACGACGGGCTCGAGGGCCCGGTGCTGCACATCCTGCTGCCGATGACCGCGATCCTCGTGGTGTTCGGCGTGCTGTCGGGCAAGTTCATCCTGCACGTCATCGAGGAGAGCCGGGCGCGGGCGGACCTGATCGACGAGCTCGAGGCGAGCCGGGCCGAGGTCTCCCGGCTCTCCCGGGAGGCGGGCACGGCGGCCGAGCGGGAGCGGCTCGCCCGCGAAATCCACGACACGCTCGCCCAGGGCTTCACCAGCATCGTCACCCTCGCCCAGGCCATCGAGTCCGAAGTGGACACCGACCCGGCGGCGGCGCGGCGGCACGCGGAGCTGGCCGCCCGCACCGCGCGGGACAACCTCACCGAGGCCCGCGCGATGGTCGCCGCGCTGGCCCCGGCCGACCTCACCTCGGGGTCGCTCGTGGACGCCGTCCGCCGTCAGGCCGACCGGCTCGCCGACGAGACCGGAATGACCGTCCGGTACGAAGTGGACGACGGGCTGCCCCCGCTTGCGATGCCGAGCGAAGTCGTCCTGCTGCGCGGCGCGCAGGAGGCGTTGAACAACGTCCGGCGGCACGCGGCGGCGTCCGCGGTGGCCGTGCACCTGTCCCTTGTGGACGGTTCGGTCCGGCTGTCCGTGCGGGACGACGGCGCCGGCTTCGACGCGGACCAGGCCGACGGGTTCGGGCTGCGCGGCATGCGCTCCCGCGCCGAGCAGGTGGGTGGCAGACTGAGCGTCCGGAGCGGCTCCAGCGGCACCGAACTCACCCTGGAGGTGCCCGCTTGATCCGCATCATGCTCGTCGACGACCACCCCGTCGTCCGCGAAGGGCTCCGCGGGATGCTCGAAGCCGAAGCCGACCTCACGGTCGTCGGCGAAGCGGGCTCCGGGGACGAAGCCGTCGCGCTCGACCGCGTCGCCCGGCCCGACGTCGTGCTGATGGACCTGCGGATGCCCGGGCTCGACGGCGTCGGCGCGACCAAGCGGATCCTGCGCGAGCAGCCCGGCCGGCGGATCGTCGTGCTCACCACGTACGAAACGGACGCCGACATCCTGCGCGCCGTCGAGGCCGGCGCGTCGGGCTACCTGCTCAAGGACGCGTCACGCACCGAGCTGGCGAACGCGATCCGCGCGGCCGCCCGCGGCGAGACGGTGCTGGCGCCGTCGGTGGCCGGGAAGCTGGTCAACCGGGTGCGCAACCCCGAGCCGCAGCCGTTGTCGGCCCGCGAGGCCGAGGTGCTGCGACTGGTCGCGAAGGGCGGCACCAACGCCGACATCGGGCGGGCGCTGCACATCAGCGAAGCCACGGTGAAGACCCACCTGCTGCGGGTGTTCGGCAAGCTCGGCGTGTCCGACCGGACGGCCGCGGTGACCACGGCGATGTCCCGCAACCTGCTCGGCTGACCCCGGGCATCACCCGTGTCTCCAGGGGCATCACGCGTGATTGAGCGGGCATCAAGCGTGATCCCAGGGGCATCACGGCGATGCCCCGCCAGACACGCGTGATGCCCCGCCAATCACGCGTGATGCCGTTCCAGACACGCGCTATGCCTGTTCGCGCACACCGCGGGTGTGAGGTCTGGCGAAGAGTCCTGCCGCACCGGCCGGCGCGCGGCAGAATGCCTGCATGCTTGAGTCGACCGAACACGCCCTGCTCCGCCGGATCGCCCACGAGCAGGCGGCCTGCCGGGCTCCCTCGCTGGTCGCCGCCGTCGTGCGGGACAGGGAGATCGTCTGGTCCGGCGGCCGCGGGCGCGTCGGTGGTGCACAGCCCGGCACCGACACCCAGTACCGGCTGGGCTCGATCACCAAGACCCTCGTCGCCACCGCCGTCATGCGGCTGCGTGACGAAGGCCTGCTGGACCTCAACGACCCCCTCGAACAGCACGTCCCGGGCACGCCGTTCGGCGCCGCGACCGTCGCCCAGCTGCTCTCCCACACCTCCGGCCTGACCTCGGAGTCACCCGGCCTGTGGTGGGAGCGGACCCCGGGCGCCGACTGGGACGCGCTGGCCGGCAGCCTCGCCGAAGGCGCCACCAAGCACCGGCCCGGCGCGCGGTTCCACTACTCGAACGTCGGCTACGGCGTGCTCGGCGAACTGGTCGCGCGCCACCGCGGCAAGGGCTGGCTGTCGGTGCTCGACGAAGAGATCCTCGGCCCGCTCGGGATGCCCCGCACCACCCCGCACCCGGTCGGCGCGCACGCCGACGGTTTCGCCGTGCACCCCTTCGCCGACGTCCTGCTGCCGGAGCCCAGCCCGGACGCGGGCGCGATGGCGCCGGCCGGGCAGCTGTGGTCGACCGCCACCGACCTCGGCCGCTGGACGGCGTTCCTCGGCGGCCACGGCGGCGGGGTGCTCGCCCCGGACACCATCGAAGAGATGCGGACCATGGTCACCGTCGACGACACCGACGTCTGGACGACCGGGTTCGGCCTCGGCCTGATGCTGGTGCGGTACCGCGGCCGCCGGCTGGCCGGGCACACCGGCTCGATGCCCGGCTTCCTCGCCGTCACGCTGGTCGACCCGGTCGCGCAGACCGGCGCGCTGGTGCTCACCAACTCGACGTCCGGGGTCGGCATCACCCAGCTCTGCCTCGACCTCATCACCACGACCGACGAGCTGGAGCCGCGCCTGCCCGCCGAGTGGGAGCCGTCCCCCGTCGACCCGGACCTGCTGGCGCTGACCGGGCTCTGGCACTGGGGGCCGACGCCGTACCACCTGCGCATCCAGGCGGACGGGCTGCTCCTGCTCGCGCCGGCCGAGGGCGCCGGGCGCAGCTCGCGCTTCCGCGCGACCGGCAAGGACACCTACGTCGGCCTCGACGGCTACTACGCCGGCGAGACGCTCGAAGTGGGCCGGAACGCCGACGGCGTCGCCACCCACCTCGACCTGGCGACGTTCATCTTCACCCGCACGCCGTACGACCCGGCCGCGCCGGTGCCGGGCGGCGTCGAAAACTGGCGCTGAACCGAGCAGGGCCCCGCTCACACCCCCAGCGCGGTGGTGAGCGGGGCCCTCAGGTCAGCGCGGCGGTGCCGGTCACGTGGGCGACGGCGGCGGCGAACCGGTTGGCGAGGCGCTTGCCCTCGCCCCAGTCGAAGAGGCCGAACTTCAGGCTGGTGGTGATCGTGAGCATCGAGCCGCCCGCGACCTGCGAAACGAGCACGGTGATCACCTGACCCCAGCTGAAGAAGGTCACTCCGGTCTTGAAGAACACGGTCCCTTGCTGCCGGTCGTACCACGGGGTCGACCCGCCGAGCACCGCGACTCCGGCGGGGAGCGCGTTCCACAGCACCTGGGGCGGCGCCGGATAACTCAGCTGCACAGTCGTCACGGCGGTGAACCTACCGGCCGCACGGCTCCCCGGTAACCGTGTTTTTACGGTCATCGCGGGGCTCACCCGGCGTAGTCCCACTGCTCGGAACAGCCGCTATTCCACATACCGGGCAGTCCAGCACCGCCTTCACCAGCCGCGTCCCGACCTGAGAGACTGGCGCCATGACCGACGCTGAGTTGACCATCCCCGCAGACCTCAAGCCGGCCGACGGCCGCTTCGGCTGCGGACCGTCGAAGGTCCGCGCCGAGCAGCTGAGCGCCCTGGCGGAGTCCGGCTCCACCTACCTCGGCACGTCGCACCGGCAGAAGCCGGTCAAGTCCCTCGTCGGGCGCGTCCGGGCGGGCCTGTCCGAGCTGTTCTCCCTGCCCGAGGGCTACGAGGTGTTCCTCGGCAACGGCGGCACCACGGCGTTCTGGGACGCGGCCGCGTTCGGCCTGGTCCGCGAGCGCTCGCAGCACTTCACCTACGGCGAGTTCTCCTCGAAGTTCGCCTCCGTCACCAAGGGCGCGCCGTTCCTGGCCGACCCGATCGTCGTCAAGGCCGACGCGGGCAGCGCGCCCGAGATCGCCTACGAAGCCGGCGCGGACCTGGTCGGCTGGGCGCACAACGAGACGTCCACCGGGGTGGCCGTCCCGGTGCGCCGCCCCGAAGGCTCCGACGGCGCGCTCGTCGCGATCGACGCCACCTCGGGCGCCGGCGGCCTCCCGGTCAAGGCCGAGGACTTCGACGTCTACTACTTCGCGCCGCAGAAGTCGTTCGCCGCGGACGGCGGGCTGTGGATCGCGCTGGCCTCGCCCGCCGCGGTCGAGCGGATCGGCGAGATCGGCGGCGGCGACCGCTGGATCCCGGAGTTCCTGTCGCTGACCACCGCGCTGGACAACTCCCGGAAGGACCAGACGTACAACACCCCGGCCGTCGCGACGCTCTTCCTGCTCGCCGAGCAGATCGAGTGGATGAACGGCCAGGGCGGCCTCGAGTGGACGACCGCGCGCACGAAAGACTCGTCGTCGCGGCTGTACGAGTGGGCCGAGAAGACGAGCTACACCACGCCGTTCGTGAAGGACCCGGAGCTGCGCTCGCAGGTCGTCGGCACGGTGGACTTCGCCGACGAGGTCGACGCCGCCGCGGTGGCGAAGGTGCTGCGCGCCAACGGGATCGTCGACACCGAGCCGTACCGCAAGCTGGGCCGCAACCAGCTGCGCGTCGGCCTGTTCCCGGCCATCCACCCGGACGACATCACGAAGCTCACGCAGAGCATCGAGTACGTCGTCGAGCGGCTGGGCAGCTGATCTAGACGTCCGTGAGGGCCGCGTCGAGGGACTCCCTCGGCGCGGCCTTCGCTTTGTTCAGGCGACGGGCGGCGAGCGCCGCGAGGACCAGCAGGGCCAGGCCGAAGAGTGCGTAGGCCTCCGTCGCGAGCCACCAGCCCACGGACGACGCCGGGCGCGGCGCGAACCACATCGGACCCCAGATGAACAACGCCAGCCCGGCCACGACGACGGCGCCGGACCACCACATCACGACGCGGTCGCTCCGCCAGGCCCGGACGCCGTAGTACCCGGCCAGGACGAGGATCGGCACGCACCACGTCCAGTGGTGGGTCCACGAGATCGGCGACACCAGCAGCCCGCCGAGCGCGCACGCGGTCAGCGCGAGCACCGGCTCGCCCGCCCGCACGATGACCACCGCGACCAGGGCCATCACGGCGAGCGCGGCCAGCAGCCAGACGACGTTCCCAGTGGTCTCCGGCAGGCCGATCCGCGTCACCAGCCCGCGCAGCGACTGGTTGCCGACGTAGTCGACACCGCCGATCCGGCCCGCGTCGAAGACGAGTTTCGTCCAGTACGTGAAGGACGCCGACGGCCGGACCAGCCACAGCAGCGCCCCCGCCGCCACGAACCCGAGGACGACCCGCGCGGCCGACTTGAAGTCGCGGCGGAACAGGAAGTACACGACGAACACCGCGGGGGTCAGCTTGATGGCCGCGGCGACGCCGATGAGCAGGCCCTTCGTCCGCCCGCGCTGCCCGGGCAGCAGGACGTCGAGCACCACCAGCACCATGAGCAGCGCGTTGATCTGGCCGAAGCCGAGCGTCGAGCGCACCGGCTCCAGCAGGGCCCCGGCGAGCTGTGCGCCGATGGCGACCAGCGCGGCCACCGCCCGGCCGTGGACCTTCGACGAGTCGGTCAGCGAGCCGTTGAGCGTCGCGACGTAGAGGTACGCGACCACGCCGGTCGCGATGATCGACGCGATGCTGACCAGCTTCATCGTCACCGCGAACGGCAGCAGCGTGCCGGGCAGGAACACCGCCGCGGCGAACGGCGTGTAGGTGAACGGCAGCAGGATCTGGTGCGTGGTCGGCACCCAGGCGTCGTACGGCGAGCCCTGGCCGGCCAGGGCCTTCGCGCCACCCAGGTAGACCTCCAGGTCGAGGCCGTCGAACCGCTTCAGCAGGAGCACCAGCACGACGGCCGCGATCTCGAGCACGACCAGCGCCCCCGCCAGCTTCCGCCCCGACCACCCAGCCACCGACACGTGCTTTCCCCCTCAGCCAGGCCTCAGACCGGCCGAGATTACCGGGCGCTCAGCAGCAGCCGCGCACCGGCAACCGCCTTGACCTGGCGTTCGCCGAGACGGCCGGCCGGTTCGCCGCGGTCTCGACGTCCGCCAGCATCCGGTCCAGCGTGCCCCGTTCGAGGACGCGCCCGGCGGTGACGACGGTGTTGATCCGGCGCACCGCACCGATGTCGGCGAGCGGGTCGGCGTCGAGCAGCACCAGGTCGGCGACCTTGCCGGGGGTGATCGTCCCGGCGGTGCCCGCGCGCCCGAGGAACACGGCCGCGTCGCGGGTCACCGACTGCAGCGCGCGGCGCGGGGTCAGCCCGGCCTGGACCAGGAGGTCCAGCTCGTCGTGCAGGCTGAAGCCCGGGTAGACGTACGGGTTCTCGCAGTCGGTGCCGCCCAGGAGCCCGACGCCGGCCCGGTGCGCCGCGCCGGTCAGCTCCACCTGGGCCTCGAAGTAGGCCTGCTGCTGGGCGACCTGTTCCGGCGTGACCGGGGTGAACATCGGCAGCCGGTCGGCCCAGTAGGCGCGGATGTCCGGTGAGACGTACTTGAGCCGCGGGTCGTCCGCGTGGACGCCGGCCGGGCGGGAGATCACGCGGTTGACCACCAGCGTCGGGCTCAGCCAGCTGTTCGCTGCCTTCAGCCCCGCGAAGTGGCGGCCCGCAGTCACCGGGTCGTAGGCCTGGGCCGCCTGCCGGTCGAGTTCGCGGGCGAGGTTGAAGAAGTCGCGCTTGGCGTTCAGGTCGAACGGCGTCGCGTCGAGCCGGGCCAGGAACTCGTCCCGGCGGCTCGACGTCGCGATCGAGAGGCCGAAGAGGTGCTCGAAGCTGCGCTGCCCGGCGCGGGCGGCGTCGAGCTGGCGGATCCGGTACGGCCAGTGCCCGCCGAACGGCACGCCGGAGCGCCGGCACTCGTCGGCGATCGCGGCGAAGGCGTCGGGCGGCAGGTAGAAGTACACCTTGACGAAGTCCGCCCCCTGGGCGACGGCGGTCCGGACCGCCGCCCGCCCCTCCTGCGCGTTCCTGACCAGCTGGACCGGCGGGCCGAGCAGCGACTCGGGGCCGTCGAGGACCGCGCTGGCCAGCACGACCCGCGGGCCGAGCAGCTCGCCGCGGGTGATCTTGTCGCGAGTCGCGCGGTTCTCGGCGTACCCCTGCATCTCCCGGATGCCGGTGACACCGTTGGCCAGGAACAGCGGCGGCCACAGGTCCTCGTAGTCGATGCCGTGGGCGTGCATGTCCCACAGGCCGGGGACGAGGTGGCGGCCGCGGCCGTCGACGACCCGGGCGCCGGGCAGGCCCGGCAGCTCGGCGGCCGGGCCGACCCAGGCGATCCGGTCGCCGACCAGCACAACCGCGGAGCCCGGCCGGGCCGGGCCGTCCGTGCCGTCGACGACGGTCGCCCCGAGCACCACCACGACCTCGGTGCCGGCCGCCGCGGCCTCCTGCGCGAAGGCCGCCGGGGCGATGCCCGCGGCGGCCAGCCCCGCGCCCGCCGCGGCGAGCCACCGCAGGAAGTCACGCCGGTTCGCCTCGACTCGCACCACAGTTGCCCGCCTCTCGATCAATCCCCCGTTCGCCCCATTCAACGCGGGCTGATCGGACGAGAAGTCTCCCTGAGTGCGGGACTGCCGGGTGATCGGCACTGTGCCGTGTGTCACCGATCCGGCCACAGTCACGACCGAAACGGCCCACAGCAACGGTTACGTCACCCGGCAGTCAGTGCCCTCGCTCAGGCGAGCGCCTGGGTGGGTGCGAGCCGCGCCGCCCGGACCGCCGGGTAGGCCCCGGCGACCGCGCCGACCAGTGCCGCGACGCCGACCCCGCCGGCCAGCGCGCCCCACGGCAGCACCGCCGGCCAGCCCTGGCTCAGCGCGTACCCCGCCGTCACCAGCACTCCGGCCAGGACGCCGGCGAGGCCGCCGAGCCCGGACAGCAGCACCGATTCGGCCAGGAACTGCCCGCGGACCTGGCGTTTCGTGGCCCCGAGCGCGCGGCGCAAGCCGATCTCGCGCCGGCGTTCCAGCACCGAGATGACCATCGTGTTCGCCACCCCGACCCCGCCGACGAGCAGCGCGACCCCGCCGAGACCGAGGAACAGCGCGCTGTACGTCGTGTCCGTCAGCTTCTGCGCGGCGAGCGCGTCCGACGGGCGGCGCACCTCGACCTCGTTCGGCGCCTGCGGGTTCAGCGTCGCGCCCAGCACCGACCGCACACTGTCCACCTGGGACTCCTCGGCGCGGACGTACACAGTGGACGGGTGGCCGTCGAAACCCAGCAGCCGCTTCGCGACGTCCCAGCCGACCAGCGCCGACCGCTCGACCTCCGGCGCGAGCGGCATCGGCGAGAGGATCCCGACGACGGTGAACCACTGCGACCCGATCAGCACCTGCGGCGGCCGCGCCGGGTCGATGTGGTCGATGCCGAGCCGGGCCGCGGCCTGGGACCCGAGCACCGTCACCGGGTAGTTCTGGTTGCCCGCCGCCAGAAACGCCCCGGCCCGGACCTTCCCGCCGAGCACACCCAGCAGGTCCGGCCGTGCCGCGAACACGGCGAGCCCGGAGGTTTCGTCCGCCGGGATCTTGTCGCTGCGCCGCACGCTCGCCGACGTCGTCCCGGTGCCGCTGGCCGCCTGCACCGGCCCGATCCGCTTGGCCATCGGGACGGCGTCGTCGGGCAGCGTCGCGTCGTCCCCGAAGAGCGTCTGCCCCGGCCCGGCGGAGAGCAGGTTGGTGCCGAGCGCCGCGAGCTTGTCGTGCAGGGCCTGCGCGCCGGACGCCGGGATCGCCAGCACCGCGACCATCGCCGCGACGCCGATCGCGATGCCCAGCGCGGAAAGCACCGCGCGCACCGGCCGCGTGCGCATGCCGTGCGCACCGAGCGCAACGACGTCCGGTGGTTTGAGCCGGGCGGGTTCCGGCAGTGTCACCAGCGTCATCGCGCACCCACCAGGCCGGTGTCCAGCCGCAGGCGCCCGTCGAGCAGCTCGATCCGGCGTGGCATGCCCGCGGCGATCTCCCGGTCGTGGGTGATCACGACGATCGTGGTGCCGTCCGCGGACAGCTCGCCGAGCAGCGAGAGCACGGCCGCGCCGGTGCCGGTGTCGAGGTTGCCGGTCGGCTCGTCGGCCAGCAGGATCGCCGGGTTGTTGACCACCGCCCGGGCGATCGCGACACGCTGGCGTTCCCCGCCGGAGAGCTCACCGGGCCGGTGCCACGCCCGGTGTCCCAGCCCGACGCGTTCGAGCGCCACCAGCGCCCGCCCGCGCCGCCGTCGCCGCGGCACGCCCGCGTAGAGCAGGCCGGTGCAGACGTTGTCCACCGCACTCATCCCTTCGTCGAGGAAGAACTGCTGGAACACGAACCCGATCCAGCGTGACCGCAGCGCGGAGACCTTCCGGTCCGACAGCGCGGCGACGTCGTGGCCGCGCAGCTCCACCCGGCCCGCCGACGGCCGGTCGAGGGTGCCCATCAGGTGCAGCAGGGTCGACTTCCCGGACCCGGACGGCCCGACGATCGCCACCATCTCGCCGTCCTCGAGCGAGAGCGAGACGCCGTCGAGCGCGGCGACCCCGCCGGGGTAGGTGCGCGTCACCTCGTCGACGCGCAGCACGGGTGTCACGACGTCGTCACCACCCGCATGCCCTCGGTCAGGCCGTTGCCGGTGATCTCGACCTTGCCACCGCTGAACAGTCCCGTTTGGACGGCGATCAGCCGGCGCTTGCCGTTCTCGTCGACCTCGACGGCGTAACCGCCTTCGGCGAGCGCGACCAGCGCGCCGACCGGGACCGCGAGCACGCCGGAGTGGACGTCCTTGGTGAACCGGACGGTCGCCGGCGACGAGTCGAGCGTGCCGCCCGCCGCGGGGTCGTCGAGCCGGACGCTCACGGTGATCTTGGGCTTGCCGTCGTCCTGGCCCATGGCGTCCTTGCCCTCGACCGCGGACTTGCCGACGTCGGTGATCGTGCCCGGCGTCGTCTTCCCGTTGATCGTCACGGACGCCTTAGCGCCCTGCTGGGCGAGTTCCTGCTTCGCCGCGTCGAGCTTCACCTGCACCGAGCGGACGGTGCCGGTCGTCTTGAGCACGTCACCCTGCGCCGGCGAGCCGAGCTTGGCCGACAGCGCCGACACCCGGAGCTCGCCCGCCGCGAGCACGACGTCACCCTGGCCGAACGCGCCGGTCTGCTCCAGCCCCAGCGCCTTCTGCCACTTCTTCAGCGCGGCCGCCGTCGCCGACGTGAACTTCTTGTCCGGCGTGCCGAACCCGCCGTACCCGCACGCCTTGAGGTTCTCCTCCAGCTGCTTGACGTCCGCGCCGTCGTCGGCGCCCGCGGCGAGGTCGCGGTAGAACGGCAGCGTGCCGTAGAAGAGCGGCACCGGCTTCGCGTCCACTCCGTACACCGGCTTGCAGCGGGTCAGGGTGGCGCCGGCGTCGGGCAGCGAAGTGATCGTGCCGGGCTTGCGGCCCTGGACGCTCGACTCCTCGCCGTACCCGAGGGTGCCGTCGGCTTCCTCCTCTTCACTCAGGTCGGTCTTGGCCACCTCCGCCGTCTCGACCGGCGGCGGTGCGGCCTCCTGCACGGTGGTCGCGTCCGAAACCCGCGTCAAGATCACGACGGAGCTGGTGCCCAGCACCACGACGATCACCGCGCCGGCGACGAACCATCGGGTGCGCCCGCGGCGGCGGGCCTTGAGGTGGGCCACTTCGCTCATTGGCCGGCCGCCTCGGAGTGGACGCTCATGCCCATGCCGCACGCCTTCGCGGCCTCTTCGACCTTCTTCGGGTCCTCGCCCTCGCCGCCGATCCGCGTGGCGCCCTTGCCGGTGGGATCGGGGTCGGGCATGTCGACACCGTGCTCCCGCATGCACTTGGCCTGCTTGCGCATCTTGTCGAGCTCTTCGGCGCTCGGCGGCTTCATCTCCCCGCCGTTGGGCATGAGGTGCTTGCACGCGTTCTGCGCGGCGTCGAGCTTCGAGCGATCCTTCTCGTCCCCGCCCAGCGTGATCGCCATGCCGCCGCCGTCGCCCGCGGGCTTCGGGTCGGGCATGTCGACGCCGTGCTCGCGCATGCACTTGGCGAAGTCGCGCATCTTGTCCTCGTCGCTCTTGCCGCTGGTGTCGGCCGCGGTGGGCCCGCCCGACTGCGGCGGTGTCGAGATCGAGGCGACCTTGTCACCGTCGTCCGCCTTCGCGCCGCAGCCCCCGAGCAGCAGGGCCGCCCCGAGCGCCGCGACGGCGATCCGTGTCCGCATGGCTCGCTCCTTTCGTCCGGATGGGTGCCAGGTCTACGGATCGGGGGATTCGGGCGCGCTAAGCGACGTCGCTTATGCGGTCCTTATGGCCTCCCTGCGCAGACTGGGCGGGTGCGTGTGCTGGTGGTGGAGGACGAGCGGCTGCTGGCCGACTCGGTTGCGGAGGGGTTGCGGCGCTTCGCCATGGCCGTCGACGTCTGCTACGACGGCGAGCAGGCCCTCGAACGGGTCGGCGTCCACGGGTACGACGTCGTGGTGCTGGACCGCGACCTGCCGAAGGTGCACGGCGACGAGGTCTGCGCCGCCGTGGTCCGGGCGGGCGGTGAGGCGCGGGTGCTGATGCTGACCGCGGCCGCCGACGTCACCGACCGCGTCGCCGGCCTGGGGGTCGGCGCCGACGACTACCTGACGAAGCCGTTCGCGTTCGCCGAGCTGGTCGCCCGGGTGCAGGCGCTTTCGCGGCGCGCGCGGCCCGCGTTGCCGCCGGTGCTGGAACACGACGGTGTTGTCCTCGACCTGCCCCGCCACCAGGCCGCCCGCGACGGCCGGTTCCTGCTGCTCTCGCCGAAGGAGTTCGCCGTGCTCGAGGTGCTCATGCGGGCGGAGGGCGCGGTCGTCAGCGCCGAAGACCTGCTGGAAAAGGCGTGGGACGAGCACGCGGACCCGTTCACCAACGCGGTGCGCGTCGCGGTGATGACGTTGCGGCGCAAGCTCGGCGACCCACCGGTGATCGAGACCGTGCCCGGCGCCGGCTACCGCTTCGGCACCCCGTGAACGGCATCTCGGTCCGGACGAAGCTGACCGCCTGGTACGGCGCGCTCTTCCTGCTCGCCGGGCTCGTCCTGGTCGTCATCAACTACCTGCTGGTGCAGAGCACGCTGCCCGACCCGGCCCGGGTCGCCTCGACGACGATCGGCTCGGCCGACCTGACCTACGGCGTCGCGGCCGACACCGTGGGGTCGCCGGGCGTGGCGGTGCGGCTGCTCAGCGGCTCGCTCGACGAGTACCGCTCCTCGACGCTGTCCACGCTGGTCGTCGGCTCGGCGATCGCGCTGGTGGTGACGGCGGCGCTGGCCGTGCTGTTCGGCTGGCTGATGGCGGGCCGGGCGCTGCGGCCGCTGCACGACATCACCTCGGCCGCGCGCCGGCTGGAGGCGGGCAAGCTCGACCGGCGGATCAACCTCGATGGCCCGCCCGACGAGCTGAAGGAGCTGGCCGACACCTTCGACGGCATGCTCGACCGGCTGGCGGAGTCGTTCGACAGCCAGAAGCGGTTCGTCGCGAACGCGTCCCACGAGCTGCGGACGCCCCTGGCGGTACAGCGGACGCTGATCGAGGTGGCGATGGCCGACCCGGAAGTGGCGCCGGAGCTGCGCAAGCTCGGCACGCACCTGCTGCACACCAACGAGCGCAGCGAACGGATGATCGAGGGCCTGCTGATCCTCGCCCGCAGCGACCGCGGGCTCCACGCGCGGGCGCCGGTGCGCCTGGACGAAGTGGTGGCGTCGGTCGTGCGGGCGACGTCCGCCCAGGCCGCCTCGGCCGGGGTGAAGGTGGAGACCCGGCTGCGGCCGCGCGTGGTCGCCGGCGACCCGGTGCTGCTGGAGCGGCTGGTGACGAACCTGGTGGTCAACGCGATCACGTACAACGCTTCGGGGGGCTGGGTCTACGTCGAGGTTCGCGGGGATCCGGCGCTCGAGATCCGCAACTCCGGTCCGGTGGTGCCGCCCGAAGCCGTGCCGACGCTGTTCGAGCCGTTCCGCCGGATCAACGGGGCCGAGCGGACCGGCGACACGCGCAACGCGGGGCTCGGGTTGTCGATCGTCCGCTCGGTCGCCCAGGCCCACGGCGGGTACGCCGAAGCCCAGCCCGGCCGGCGCGGCGGTCTCACCGTGCTCGTCCGGTTGCCGCCTTCTTGATCCACTCGATCGTGACTGACCGTGTCCGGCGTGTCACGCCGACGCCGCCGACCAGGGTGACTGATGATTCGGGCGTCGCCAAGTGAACAGTGGGCAGTTCGGAACGGACTCGGCGCGCCTCGCGCGTCAAGCCGACGCGCCGTTCTAACGTGGGCACCCACAACGGTGAAGCATCGAGGAAGGCGAACAATGCGCGCGCTGCGGGTGATCGGGTTGCACGAGGACGGTAAGTCCATCGTGTGCGAAGACCCGGCGAGCCGTACGCGTTTCCTCCTCCCGGCCGATGAAAGACTGCGCGCGGCGGCGCGGGGAGACATCACCCGCCTCGGCCAGATCGAAATCGAGTTGGAGAGCCAGATGCGGCCACGCGAGATCCAGGCGCGAATCCGCGCCGGCGAATCAGTCGAGCAGGTGGCGGGCGGCGCCGGGATTTCGGAGCAGCGCGTCGAGCGCTACGCCTACCCCGTGCTCCTCGAGCGGTCGCGCACCGCCGAGCTCGCGCAGAGCGCCCACCCGGTCCGCGAAGACGGCCCCGACGTGCAGACGCTCGGCGAAGTCGTCGCGTACGGCTTCGGCGTCCGCGGGCACGACTACTCCCAGGCGACCTGGGACTCCTGGAAGGGTGACGACGGCCGCTGGGTCGTCGTGCTGCGCTGGAAGGCCGGGCGCTCGGACAACCGCGCGCACTGGGCGTTCTCGCCCGGGGCCCACGGCGGCACGGTCACGGCGCTCGACGAGAACGCCGAGGTCCTGCTCGACCCGAACGCCTACCGCGCGCCGCGCACGGTCCGCGCCATCGAGCCGGCCCGCGAGACGGAGTTCCAGCCGACGCTGGACTCGGTCGTGCCGGAGCGCGCCGAGCTGCCGGCCGCCGAGCCGGACCCGGACGACGACACCCGCGAGATCCCGCGTGTCCCGGCCGACCCCGAAGAGGACGTCGCCGAGGAGCCGCGGCCGAAGGCCAAGAAGAACCACCCGATCGTGCCGTCCTGGGAGGACGTGCTCCTCGGGGTCCGCTCACAGCGCGGCTAGGTCTCAAGCTGCGCCGCGAGTGTCTTCGGGGCCACTTGGCGGTAGGCCTCCCGCACGATCCGGTCGATCTCACCCCAGTCGACGTCGACGTCCAGCCGCACGCCCAGCCAGCCGCGGTGCCCGACGTAGGCCGGCCGGAAGAAGCGCCCGGGCTCGGTGCGCACCAGCTCCTCCTGCGCCCCCGGCGGCGCCGGGCACCAGAAGGCCAGCCTGCCGTCGCCGTGGTGGTCGTCGGCGAACATGACGAACGTCTTCTTGCCGCGCACGAACCACGCGGGCGACCCGTGGCTGAGCCGCTCGGTCGCTTCGGGCAAGGCCAGGCACAACTTCCGCAACGCGTCGAGCTGCTCCATCCGGCAAGGTTACGATGTCACGCTGAGGGAGGGTTTGCTCATGCTGCGTGACGTCCGATGACGACCATGGCGCCGGACCGCGCCTGGCAGGCCCGTCTCGGCGAGCTGCGGTTCCGCGTGTTCACCGGGGCGCCGGTGGTCGAGGTCGCGCCCGCGCAGTGGGGCCTCGACGTGTCGGTCGTCCGGCAGGCCGCGGTCTCGCGCCGGTACCGCGAAACCCCGCCCGGCCAGGCGGGCTTCCTGCGGTTCGAGTTCGCCCCCGCCTTCTTCCCGCGGCGCTTCGACCGCGGGCCGGGCACGGCCGCCGACCGCCGCCGGCTCGCCCGGCTGCTCACCCGACAGACCCAGTTCTGGGCCAGCTCACGGCGGCTGCGGCTCGGCCGCGACGACATCGGCGCGGTTGCGGCGGCCGCCGGCCTGACGGTGGCGGCCGAGGTGGCCGATTCGACCGACCGGCTCCTGCTGCTGCGGCACCCCGGGCTGCCACCCGAGGAGCTGCGGCCGCGCACGACCGCGCGCGGGCTCGGCCTCGGCGGCGTCCAAGGCCTGGTGGCGGTCCTCAGTATCGCGGGGGTCGGCGTGGGCACCTGGTTCGCCGCGACGTCCGAGCAGAAGTGGCCGATCCTGCTCATCCCGGCCGGCCTGGCCGGCGCGCTCGGCGCCCAGCTCCTGGTCCGCGCGATCGCCGGCCGGTCCCCGCGCATGCCGTGGCTGGACGAACCGTTCGACGGCGGCCACCAGGTGGTCGTCGCGCCGCCACCGTCGCTGTCGACCGAGCTGCACGGCGAAGTCGCCTCGTTGTACGGCTACTTCTACGCGGGCCAGCACCACTCCGGCCGCAACACCACGAACCTCCTGTTCGCGAAGTGCCGTCCCGGCTTGACGTTCGGCAACCCGGCGCCGGCCGCGCCGGCCCGGTTCGAGGACCCGGCCGAGGCCCCCGGCCGCGAACAATGGCTGCGCAACCACCTCGACGGCCGCGACGAGCTGTGGGTGAGCGTCCGGCACGCGAAGCTGCCGCCGGCCCGGATCACCGGGATCGCCGGTGGCGAAGGCCTGTTCCCCGTCGCGGAGTTCGCCGACCCCACCGACCGGATCCTGCTGCTGCGCCGTCCCTCCGCACCACCGGTCACCGGGCGGAGGTTCCGGATGTCGTTCGCCGGCTTCCTCGCCCCGGCGGCCTGGGTCGTGCTGTGCTTCGGCGGCAGCGGCCTGACAACCGCGATCACCGGCGACAACCGCGTCTTCACGATCGGCTTCGCCCTCACCGTGCTGGGCGTGCCGCCGCTGCTGTGGGTGCTGCGGGCCTTCCCGCGCTCGGCCCGCGTCGGCTGGCTGGCGCGGGAGTTCACCGGCAAGGCCGGCGTGACCTTCTTCTCCGGCCAGTTCGACGTCTCACCCGGCCTGGTCCGCCAGATCGCCGAGTTCCACGGCTACTTCTTCGGCACCGAGACCTCGACCCGCGCCCAGGGCACGCTCGTCACCTACGTCCGGCGCCGTTAGAGCGCGATCACCAGCACGCCGATCCACGCGATCACGACACCGCCGGCCGCGCCGTACGCGGCCCAGCGCAGGATCGGGGTGCGGCGGACCAGCCACAACGACGGCGCGATCCCGGCCGTCACGACGACCGACGCCACGAGCGCCAGCCAGCCGCTGGTCTCGCGGGCGAGCGTCGAGGCCAGCGCCAGCATGGCGACCACGACCACCGCCGCGATGAACGCCGAGACCGTCAGCCCGGTGAACCACGGGGTCGGCTCCCCCGGCGGGCCGGGCGGGCCGAGCACCGCGCGGACGAACCGGTGGCCGGGTTCGGCGGCGCGCGGCGGCGGCTCGACCACCGTGTCGGCGCCGGTCACCGGATCCACGAACCGGACGGTCGTGCCCATCACCGAGGCGAGCCGGCCGGCCAGCTGACGGCCGCGCTGGGAGACGACCGCGCCTGCTTCCGCCCCGGAATCGGCCGACACCGCGGCCGCCACGCGCGCCCACTCGTGGAGGGCCTGCGCCAGGTCGGCGCCGATCGCGAGCTTGTGCGGGTCCACCTCGCGGGCGTGCTCCCCGCCGGGGCCGGCCAGCACGGCGCGCTCACCGCGGATCCGCAGCTCCATGGTGTCCTTTCCGCTCCACCGGTCCCGAAACCAGAACCTTAGTCGGCGGACGCCAGTTCGTAGAAGGCGACGGCGGCGGCCGTGGCGATGTTGAGGGAGTCGACTCCCTCCGGCATGGGTATCCGGACCGCATGATCTGCCGCCGCCAGCGCCGTCTCGGTCAGTCCGGGACCTTCGGCGCCGAACAGCAGCGCCACCCGGCCGGGGGCGTGCTTCCGCAGCTCGCGCAGCGGAACCGAGCCCGGTCGCGGGGTGAACGCGGCGACCGAAAACCCGTGCGCCCGCAGGTCGTCGAGCCCGCCCGGCCAGTCCTGCAGGTACCCGAACGGCACCCGCAGGACATGGCCCATCGACACCCGCACGCTGCGCCGGTACAGCGGGTCGGAACAGCCGGGTCCGAGCAGGACACCGCCGACGCCGAGCGCGGCCGCGTTGCGGAAGAGCGAGCCGAGGTTTTCGTGGTCCCCCACACCTTCCAGGACGGCGATCGTGCCGGCGCCGGCCACGACTTCGGAAACCGTCAAGGGCGCCGGCCGGCCGGCGACGGCGAGAATCCCGCGGTTGAGGTGGAAGCCGACCACGTCCGCCATCACCTCCGCGGACGTGACGTACTGGGGCACGTCCGTCCCGGACAGGTCGTCCGCCAGCTCGGCAAAACGCCGTTCAACACCCAGCAGCGCCCGTACCGGGTACCGGGACGCCAGCAGCCGGGACACCACGACGGTGCCCTCGGCGATGACGAGTCCCTTGCCTCCCGGGCGGTCCGGGCGGCGGTCCGCTGTGGACAGATCGCGGAAGTCGTCGACCCGCGGGTCGTCGCGATGGTCGATCTGGATCACGCCCATCCGCCCAGTCTGTCACCCGCTTGCCGGGTGCTCCGAATGGTCCGAACGTCGAACCGGCTGTGGTACGAACGGGTTATTTTGCTGTCAGTTAACTTCTCGTGACGGAGAGCACCAGTTTGGCCGCTAGCCCGGATGCATCGACTGTGTAACGGTTGTCCGCCGGGACCTGAAACACGTTCCTAGTTCCACGCCGACACAAAGCAGGGATGGTCATGGGGATGGACCTCGCGGCTCAACCGTTCAACACGCTCGACCGGGGACGGTACCGCCGCAAGGTGCAGCGTTGCCTCGACACGCTGGCCCGCATGCTCACGGACGGCAGTTTTTCGTTCCCCCGCAAGAACATCGGCCTCGAGGTCGAGCTGAACCTGGTCGACCGCGAGCTGCGCCCGTCGATGACGAACGCCGCCGTGCTGGAGGCGCTCGACGACCCGTCGTTCACGACGGAGCTGGGCCAGCACAACCTCGAGCTGAACGTGCCGCCGCGGCCGCTGGCCGGCGATTCGGCCCTCCAGCTGGAAGACGACCTGCGCGCGTACCTCGGCACCGCGGCGTCGAAGGCCCGCGACACCGGGTCGGCGCTGGCCATGATCGGCATCCTGCCGACGTTGAAGCACGAGCACTTCGACCAGAAGTGGCTGACCAACAAGAGCCGTTACGCCACGCTGAACGACCAGATCTTCGCCGCGCGCGGGGAACGCACGGTGCTGGCCATGGAAGGCGCGCCACTGCCGGGTCAGCAGCCCGAACGCCTGCGCAGTTATGCGGAATCCATCCTTCCGGAAGCCGCGTGCACCAGCGTGCAGCTGCACCTCCAGGTCGCGCCGGAGGAGTTCGCCGCGCACTGGAACGCGGCGCAGTGCCTGGCCGGGCTGCAGATCGCGCTCGCGTCGAACTCGCCGTTCCTGCTGGGAAAGGCGTTGTGGCACGAGACGCGCATCCCGCTGTTCCTGCAGGCGACCGACACCCGGCCGGAAGAGCTGAAGAACCAGGGGGTGCGGCCGCGGGTGTGGTTCGGTGAGCGCTGGATCACGTCGATCTTCGACCTGTTCGAGGAGAACGTCCGCTACTTCCCCGGCCTGCTCCCGGAAACCGACGCCGAAGACCCGATCGAGGCGCTCGACGCGGGCCAGGCGCCGAAGCTCACCGAGCTGCGCATGCACAACGGCACCATCTGGCGCTGGAACCGGCCGGTGTACGACGTCGTCGACGGCCTGCCGCACCTGCGGGTGGAGAACCGCGTGCTGCCGGCCGGGCCGACGGTTGTCGACACGGTGGCCAACGCGGCGTTCTTCTACGGCGCCCAGCGCGCGCTCGCCGAGGCGGAGCGCCCGGTGTGGAGCCAGATGTCCTTCCAGGCCGCGGAGGAGAACCTCTACGCCGGCGCGCGCCGCGGCTTCGACGCGCAGCTGTACTGGCCGGGCATCGGCTGGATCCCGCCGGACGAGCTCGCGCTGCGTGTGCTGCTCCCGCTGGCCCACGAGGGGCTGCGCCGCTCCGACGTCTCCGACGAGGCCCGCGAGCGGTACCTGGGCATCATCGAGCGCCGCTGCCTCGCCCGGCGGACCGGGGCGACCTGGCAGCGCGACTACGTCGTGCGCGCGCAGGAACGCGGGCTGGACCGCGAAGCGGCGTTGAACCGGATGCTGGGGCGCTACCTGGAGCTGTCGGAGGCGGGCGAACCCGTGCACACCTGGACGCTGGACGACTGAGCGATAACCTGGGTGGATGCCGAAGATTATCGGTGAGTCCCTGGAGGCACACCGGCGCGAGGTCCGGGCGCGGGTCTTCGACGTCATGCGCGCGCAGCTCTACGAACGCGGCTTCGACGCCATCACGCTCGCCGGGGTCGCCGCGGCGGCCGGAGTGGGCCGGACAGCGCTGTACAACCACTTCCCGGACAAGGAAAGCCTGCTGGTCGCCTTCGTCGAGGACGAAGCCGCCCGGTACGTCACGCGGCTGACCGAGGCCGTCGAGGCGCAGGCCGACCCGATCGGCCAGCTGGCCACGTTCGTCCGGCTGCAGCTGCGTGTGCTGGCCGAGTACCACATGCCCCCGGGCACGGCGCTCGCGTCGGCGCTGGCGCCCGCGGCGTACCGCCGGATCAGCGCGCACGCCGACCCGATCACCGACCGGCTGCGCGCGATCCTCACCGGCGGGGTCGACCTGGGGCGCTGGCCCGCCGAGGACCTGGACGTCCTGATCCCGATGATCACCGCGGCGCTGGGCAACCGCGCGCTGGTCGAAGTGCCCCCTGAGCAGCTGAACGACGTCGTCGAAGCGGCGGTCCGATTTGTGCTGAGAGCGGTCGGAGCGAACATTTAGGGTAGCCTTACCCCGGATTGTGGCCTACGATCTTTCTGACAGCGTGTCAGATCGATCGCCGGGAGGCCTGCCATGTCGGTGACCACGGACGTCGACGCCCGACCGTTTTCGGCGACCTTGCGCGCGTCCACCCTCGCGGTGCACGAGAAGGCGAACTACTCGACGTACATGCGCGCCCTGCTCGGCGGTGAGCTGACGCAGGAGGGCTACACCCAGCTGGCCGTCCAGTACTACTTCATCTACGGCGCGATCGAAGCGGCGAGCGACACGATGGCCGGCCACCCGGTCGGGGGCGAGTTCGTCTTCGACGAGCTGCGGCGGCTGCCCAACCTGGAGCGCGACCTCGCGCACCTCGTCGGCCCGGACTGGCGTTCGGCGATCTCGCCGCTCGCCTCCACGCAGGCGTACGTCGACCGTGTCCGCGAAGCGTCTTCGTGGGCCGGCGGGTACGTCGCCCATCACTACACGCGCTACCTCGGCGACATCGCCGGTGGCCAGGCCATCCGGCGGCTGCTGGAGAAGAAGTACGACGTCGCCGAGGCGGGCACGCTCTTCTACCACTTCGAAGACATCGGCAGCGCGCCCAAGTTCCGCGACCGCTACCGCGCGAAGCTGGACAACGCGCCGTGGAACGAGGCCGAGCGGGCGCGGGTGATCAACGAGACGCTGGTGGCGTTCGAGTGCAACGTCGCCGTCTTCGACGAGCTGGCCCGGCGGCTCGACGAGTTCCGCGCCTGAATGATCGTCGTCACAGCTCGTTGACCTCCAGTTAAGTCCAGGTAGCAGGCTCGGTTTCGGGTGGCACGCCCTCGGGTACGCCACTGTCGAACCCGTCGTCCCACGCAGTGACGACGACTCGCCCCCGCTCGCCGCGGGAGGGCGTGTGCTACTAGGTTCGATACCGGAAACTTGTGTCGAAGACAGAAGGAGGGCCAATGGCCCGCTACGAGCTCCCCGATCTCGACTACGACTACAGCGCCCTGGCGCCCCACATCTCCGGCGAGATCAACGAGCTGCACCACAGCAAGCACCACGCGACCTACGTCAAGGGCGCGAACGACACGCTCGACAAGATCGCGGAAGCCCGCGACGCCGGTGACTTCGGCAACATCGTCGGCCTCGAGACCACGCTGGCCTTCAACCTGGCCGGCCACGCCAACCACGTCGTGTGGTGGAAGATCCTGTCGCCCGAAGGCGGCGACAAGCCGACCGGCGAGCTGGCCGCGGCGATCGACGAGGCGTTCGGCTCCTTCGACAAGTTCAAGGCGCAGTTCACCGCCGTGTCGACCACGATCCAGGGCAACGGCTGGGGCGCGCTGTCCTGGGACCCGATCGGCAAGACGCTGATCACCCAGCAGCTGCGCGATCACCACAACAACCTGATCCTGCCGACCGTGCCGATCCTGCTGGTCGACGTCTGGGAGCACGCGTTCTACCTGGACTACAAGAACGTGAAGCCGGACTACGTCAAGGCGCTGTGGAACATCTTCAACTGGGCCGAGATCTCCAAGCGGTTCGACAACGCCGTCGCCGGCGGCAACGGCCTGCTGCTCGGCTGAGCAAGCGGTTCGCGAACGGGGTCCTCCTGCTGGAGGACCCCGTTTTCGTCGTCGGGTGAATTCTCTTGACCTCGAGTGCGGTCGAGGTGTGAGAGTTGACCCATGGATGTTGACGCGTATCTGGCCCGGCTCGGTGTCGCGTGGCCCGCGGCGGCCGACCTGGCGACGTTGCGCCACCTGCAGGAACGCCACCTGGCGGCGGTCCCGTTCGAGAACCTGAGCATTCACCTGGGCGAGCCGGTCGAACTCGCTGAAGAGGCATTGTTCGCCAAGATCGTGCGCCGGCGGCGCGGCGGGTTCTGCTACGAGCTGAACGGTCTCTTCGCGGCACTGCTGCGCGAACTCGGATACACCGCTTCGCTGCGCGCGGCGCAGGTCTTCCGTCCGGACGGAACACTCGGCCCGCCCCTGGACCACGCGGCGATCGTCGTCGAGCTCGACGAGCCCTGGCTGGTCGACGTCGGTTTCGGCCGCTTCGCCCGGCACCCGGTGCGACTGTCCGGCGTGGACGCCCAGTCCGATCCGGACGGTGAGTTCCTCGTGCTGGACGCGCCCCACGGCGACGTCGACGTCTTGATGAACGGTGAGCCGCAGTACCGCCTGGAGCGCCGGCCGCGGCCGCTGAGCGACTTCGTCCCGATGGCGTGGTGGCAGTCGACGTCGCCGGAGTCGCACTTCACGAAGTCACTGACGTGCTCCCGGCCGACGTCCCAGGGCCGGGTGACACTCTCGGGCGACAAGCTGATCGAGACGGTCGAGGGCGTCCGGCACGAGGTCGTATTGCCGACCGAAGCCGCGATCCGCATGGCGTACCGGGTCTACTTCGGCCTCCCGCTGACGCGGCTGCCCACGTCACCGGGTGAGAGTCCCTTGACGAGCGGCGCGCTCAGCCCGACACTGCCGTGACCTGGCATGAACGAAGCCCCGGCCTGGGGTTCCCAGGGCCGGGGCTCCGTCCGTTCCCGAACTGACTGCCGCTCCCACCACGAAGCGGACATGTATGAGGTTAGCCTAACCTCATCTCTCTAGGCAAGAGTCTCCTCACCGAGACCCCGATCTCACTCGTTCGAGTGGCTTCAAGTGTGCGAAACCGCCGTTTTCTGTCGGTGCGTGGCGCTACGGTCACAGCGTGAACATGAGGGGGATGCACCAACCGAAAAAAGACCACACGGTCCTGATCGCGCTGTCCGTGCTGGCCGCCGTGACCCTGTTGGGCGCGGCGTTCTGGCTCGTGACGCGCGATTGGTCCGAGCCGCGGGCGGCGCCGCTGGCACTGCCGGTGTCGTGGCCGTCCGCCGGCGGTGAGCCGGTCCGGCAGGTCCCGATGCCGACCGGCGAGCTGGCCGTCGCGCTGCCGTCCCGCACGAGCGGGCACGTGCTCTGCGGCGCGATCCCGGAACAGACGTGGGCGAGTGTGCTGGGCGGCCCGGTGCTGCGGGAGGTCGACAAGAACGGGAACTGCCACGTCGTCTCGGCGAACGTCGCCGCCTCGGCCACCCTGTGGGCCGATCCGGTCGCCATGACCGGCACGCGCCCCGAGCCCGTGACCGTCGCCGGGCGCCAGGGCTCCGTGAGCACGTTCGGCCCACCCGGCTACGGCGAGATCCTCACGCTGCGGCTGAGCGGCTCCACGGCGAAGTGGACCCGGCCCAGCCTCCAGCTCATCGTGAACCGCGTGCCGGAAGACCGGGGTGAGCACGACTTCCGCGGCATGGCGCTGTCCCTGGCCGGCACGATGATCGGCGCGATCACCACACCGGGGCCGGCGCTGCCGGCCGACGGCGAGTCCCGCGAGATGACCCCGATCCCCGGCTCGGGGATCACCGACGCGCCCTACCCGTTCATCACCTGGCAGTTGTGCACGCAGCTGTCCCGCGCCCTCGGCGTCCCGCTCGGCCGGCTGAAACCCGGCTCGTTCGGGTCGTGCCGGCGGGAGGAGGACAGCAAGAGCGTCACGCTCGCCTACCACGACGAAAGCGACAACGAGTACTTCCCCGACCGGGTTGCCGGTCGCCCCGCGAAAGACGACTCGTCGGGCAACACCTTGGAGATCCAGCTTCTCGACGATTCCCGGCAGACCCTCGAGATCAGCTGGCTCGACTCGACCAAACCCGAAAAAGCCTTGGCCGACCTCGCCGAGAAGGTGGTCCCACCGCTACTGGGCCGCTAGACCTTCGCCCGCTTCAGCACCCGAAGCCCGAACCCCCGCTGGACGGGCCAGGAAACCCCGCCCCGCCGGATCAGCACCACCGCGCACACCACCGCGGCCAGCGCCGAAACCGCTCCGCCGATGTAGAAGGGAGACCGGCCGCCGAACTCCTGCGCCATCCAGCCGACCATCGGCCCGCCGATCGGGTTGCCGCCGATCAGGACCAGCACGTACAGGCCCATCACACGGCCGCGCATCTCGGGGCTGACCGACGTCTGCACCAGGGCGTTGGCCGTGTTGAGGAACGTCATCGTGGCGAAGCCGAGCGGGATCAGGCCCAGGCCGAACGTCAGGTACGTCGGCATGAACGCCGTGATCAGCTCGAACACACCGAGGAAGAACGCCGAGATCAGCATCAGCCGAACCCGCGGACGGCCCTTCGTGCCGCGGCGGGCCGACATGATCGCGCCGGTGAAGGTGCCGACCGCGACCAGGGTGGAGAGGAGACCGTAACCGTCGGCGGCGGTGTGGAAGACGTTCGCCGCGACGATCGGGAGCGAACTGAAGTAGGTGATGCCGAACGTGCTGACGAACAGCACCAGCACCATCACCGTCATCAGGTCGGAGCGCCGCCGGACGTACCGCAGGCCCTCGGCCAGCTGGCCCTTCTCGCGGGGCACCGCCGCGACGCGGAAGAGCTTGTCCGGGTTCATCATGATCAGCCCGGTGATCACGGCGATGGTGCTGGCTGCGTTCGCGATGAACAGCCAGCCGGTGCCGATCCAGGTGATCGCGAACCCGGCGATCGCCGGGCCGACGATGCGCGCCATGTTGAAGATCGACGAGTTCAGCGCGACGGCGTTCGCGATCTGGTCCCGCCCGACCATCTCGGCGACGAACGACTGCCGCGTCGGCACTTCGAGCGACGCCGTGATGCCGAGCGTGAAGCACAGGACGTAGACCTGCCACAGCGCCACGAGCCCGGTGATGTCGAGGACGCCGAGCACCACGGCCTGCAGACACGCCGCGGCCTGGATCCAGGTGAGCAGCCGGCGCTTGTCGACGCGGTCGGCGAGAACACCGGCCCACAGCGAAAGGAACAGGGTCGGCGCGAACTGCAGCGCGACCGCGATCCCGAGGGCGATGGGGTTGTTGCCGCTGAGGGTGAACACCAGCCAGTCCTGGGCGATGCGCTGCATCCAGGTGCCGATGTTCGAGATGACCTGGCCGGTGAAGAACAGCCGGTAGTTGCGGACCCGCAGGGACGCGAACATGCTGCGGCGGCGCGGTGTTTCCGAAGGTGGTGAAGCGGACGGCGGTGGGGCCGTGTCCCGGGTAGCAGTGGTATCGATGGAACGTTTGGTTTCGCTACCCGTGGCCGTCACCGTGGTTAGTTCCCCGCCATCCTGTCTATGATTTCGGCGGCTTTCGAGAGCACTTCACGCTCTTCGTCGCCGAGATCCGCCAATTGCCTGTCCAGCCACGCCTCCCGGACGGAGATGGCTTTCCGCACGTACGCCAGCCCGCTTTCGGACAGCTCGACGATGGCTTGCCTGCCATCGGTCGGGTGCGGGCGCCGCTCGACGAACCGCATCTCCTCGAGCGCGGCGATCACCCTCGTCATCGAAGGTGGCTGGACGCCTTCCTTCGCGGCGAGCTGCCCGGGGGTCAGCGCACCGCACTTGTGCAAGGTGGACAGCGCGGCGACCTGTGTGAGCGTGAGGTCGTCCCCGACGCGCTGTGCCCGCAGCCGGCGGTTGAGCCGGACCACCGCGAGACGCAGACGGCTCGCCAAGGAGCGTTCGTGCGTGTCGCCGGACATATAGTTAGCATACCTTACGATGTTTCGGCCGCACGGGTGATCTCCGTCAACCCGCAACCTGGAATACGGCCGCGCGTCCTCTCCGGAGGGACGAGACCTGGGGGTCGGATGAACAAGAAGCTGGTGGGCTCGGCCGTGATCGGCGCGGCGGTCCTGGCGATCGTGGTGGCGCAGTTCTGGCGCGGCGAAGAGGCTCCGGCGGCCGCGCCGCCACCGCCGTCGACGTCGATGCCGACGACCACCACGGTGCCCCTCAAGGGCGAATTCGTGGCTTACCAGTTCCCGGACGCGGCGGGCGGCCGCGGTTGGTCGCTCCAGATCCCGGTTCCGGCCGGCTGGGCCGCCACCGACGACAAGGACCGCGCGACCTACCGCCGCGGCGACGTGGTGCTGGAGATCGACCGGGTGCCGCTCGATCAGGAGGATCCGATGAGCGGTCTGGTGGCGCTCGACAAGAAGTCCGCCACCTTCCCGGGCCACTCGCCCGGCACCGTCAGCCCGCACGACCCCGTCGGCGGCTACGACGCCGCCAAGTGGGAGTTCAGGTACGAGCGCGACGGTGTCACCCGGCAGGTCCGCGAGATCGGCATCGGCGTCGGGGAGGCCCTGGTCACCATCCGCTACGACGCCCCGGTGGCGCAGTTCACGGACAACGTCGAAGTCCTCGCCGACGCCCTCCAGGTCACCGGCGCCGGCTGATCAGCGGAACGCCGCCTGGAGCGGGCCGACCGCGAAGTACGCGACGAACGCCAGCGCGATCACCCACATCAGCGGGTGCACCTGGCGCGCCTTGCCGGTGGCCGCGCGGATCACGACGTAGCTGACGAAGCCGGCGCCGATGCCGTTGGCGATCGAGTACGTGAAGGGCATGACGACGATGGTCAGGAACGCCGGCAGCGCGATCGAGTAGTCGGTGAAGTCGATGTCGCGCACCTGCGACATCAGCATCGCGCCGACCACGACCAGCGCCGGCGCGGCCGCCTCGACCGGCACCACCTGGTACAGCGGCGTCAGGAACATCGCGGCGATGAACAGCACACCGGTGACGACGTTCGCCAGGCCGGTGCGCGCGCCCTCGGCGATGCCGGACGCCGACTCGACGAACACCGTGTTCGAGCTGGCCGAGCCGAACCCGCCGGCCGCGCCCGCGAGGCCCTCGACGAACAGCGCCTTGCCGACGTTGGGCAGCTGGCCGTCCTTCGGCAGCAGGTCGGCCTCCTTCGCGAGGCCGGTCATGGTGCCCATCGCGTCGAAGAAGTCGGCCAGCACCAGGGTGAACACCAGCAGGCAGACGGTGATGATCGGCAGCCGCGCCCAGGCGCCGAACGAGACGTCTCCGACCAGTGACAGGTTCGGCAGGCCGACGACCTGGTCCGGCAGCGCCGGGTAACCGAGGTTCCAGCCCTTCGGGTTCGTGCCCTGCGACGGTCCGGCCTTGACGATCGCCTCGACGACGATGGCCAGCACCGTCGACGCGAGCACGCCGATCAGGATCGCGCCCTTGACCTTGCGCACGACCAGGATGCCGGTGACGAGCAGGCCGACGACGAACACCGCGGTCGGCCACGAAGCGATCGAGCCGTTGATGCCCAGGCCGACCGGGACGGTGGTGTGCGCGTCGTCCGGCAGCCGGCGCACGAACCCGGCGTCGACCAGGCCGATCAGGCAGATGAAGACGCCGATGCCGACCGCGATCGCCGACTTCAGCGACGCGGGCACGGCCCGGAACACCGCGGTCCGGAACCCGGTCAGCACGAGCGCCACGATGATGACGCCCTCGATGACGACCAGGCCCATCGCTTCCGGCCAGGTCATCTGCGGGGCGATGGTGACCGCGACCAGGCTGTTGATGCCCAGGCCGGTGGCGATCGCGAACGGGTAGTTCGCGACCAGGCCCATCAGGATGGTCATCACCCCGGCGACCAGCGCCGTGACCGCGGCGACCTGCGAGACGGGCAGGATGCCGCCGAGGAGGTCCTTGTGCGCGCCCGCGTCGTCGGCCGAGAAGCTGCCGATGATCAGCGGGTTCAGCACCACGATGTAGGCCATCGTGACGAAGGTGACCAGGCCGCCGCGCAGTTCGCGCGGCACGGTCGACCCCCGCTCGGTGATCTTGAAGAACCGGTCCAGTGTGGACGTCCCGGCGCGGGTCGTCTCCTGCTCCGCCATTCGCCTGCCCATTCTGTCGCTGCTGCGGAGTACCCTGCACCTCGTGAGTGATCCGAGCAATCCACCGGAGGTTACGGGCTCGTTGCGGCACACGCCGGAGCTGCCCAAGAGGCTGACCGACCTGACGCCGGTGGTGATCGTAGGCACCTCGATCTGGGCTGTCGCACTGGTGGTGCTCTTCTTCACGACTTCGGGGCTGTGGGTGCAGACGGCGCTGTCCGGGTTCGTGCTCGGGTTCATCGGGATGGGGATCATCCTGTGGCAGCGCGCCGCCGCCCGCCGGGGCTCGAAGTCGGCCCAGCGGCTCTAGCCTTCACGAGCCGCTACGCCAGCAACGTCCTCGGCGAGGGGTCGTCGAGCAGCGCCGTGATCAGGTGCCGGTCCGGCCAGTGGTCGGCCGCCCAGGCGAACGCGCGGGCCAGCCCCTCGGACGTGTCGGCCGCGTGCAGCCGGCCGTCGGACCACCACTGGACGTCGTGCTCGGCGCCCTGGATGGACACGGTCAGCGGATCGTGCACCAGCACACCGCCGTCGGGCAGCCGGATGCCGAGCTGGTCGGCGACGAGCTTCAGCGCGGGCAGGTCGGCCCACGGCGCGTACTCGCCTTCGCTGGTCACCTCGGCCGGTTCACCGCTGGCCAGCGGCAGGTCGACCAGGTACGACAGCCGGTCCGGATCCGCGGGCGCGACGACGAACCGGTTCGGCTCGAGCGCACCCGCGACCCACGGCACGTCCAGGACCAGCACCCCGTCGGCGACCGACCCGTCGGCGGTCCGGACCGCACTCGGATCACTGGGTTCGAACCCGGACTCGACCACGGCGTCGTAGGCGCGTGCGGCCAGCCCGGGTGAGATCTGCCTGCCCCAGTTCCCCAACCGCTCCAGCACATCGAACGCTTCGTCCACACTGGACAGGCTGAGGTCGCGCCGCACCCCGGCGATCTCGAGGAGCTCGACCTCCAGGCCGACATCGGGCACCTCGTCGTAGAGCCCGGCCAGGTCGGCGCCGGGCAGCCGCCACGCGTTCGGCGGCGCACCCCCCAGCACGGCGTACTGCGCGATCCACCAGGCCGCGTGCCCGCCGGGCGTGCGCAAGGCGTGCCAGGTCTCGGGCCGGGCGGCGAGCAGGCGCAGCGCCGCGGGCCAGGAGTCGTCGGCGACGAGGTCGAGGTCCCGGATCGCCACCAGCGTCGACGGCGGTTCCGGCCGCGAGTCCCACCAGGCTTCCTCGTCCGGCAGGTCGTGGTCGGGTTCGTGCGGTTCGTCGTCGACGACCAGCGCGAAGGAATCGAGCACACCAGCGGCTTTCAGCGTCTCCGCCGGCCAGTCTTCGGCGAAGTCCTCGTCGAGGACGTCGAGCGCGCCGTCCTCCTCGAAGACCTCTTCGTCGAAGATGTCGATCAGCGGCGACGCCGGGAGCACGAGCTCGTCGGCACGGCGCCAAGTGTCGGTAGCGGGCAAGGCGAGCGCACCGACCCAGCGCGGGGCGTCGTCTCCGCAGTCGGCGATCAACCTGAGGACGGCACCCGCGAGCGTCGTACCGTCCAATCCGGACCGGATGTCTTCCACACTGCGCTCGACGGCGTCGCGCAGCTGATCGGCGTTGAGCAGCTCACGCGCGTCAGCTTGCTTGGCACCCAAGCGTTCCAGCAGCGGGTGCGACGCGGCGGGGTGCACCAGACGCAAGCCCGGAATATCCACATCGGACAGCAGCTCGAGCAACTCGGCCGAGCCCTCGACCAGCAGAGAGCCTTTCGCCCCCGGCAGCGTCCGGCCGTCCGATAGCGGAACCGGCAGACCGTCCAATCTGGACGCGGCGAGCGCGTGGGACTCGACGGCGATCGTCAGTGCCGCGTAAACCTCGCGCCACCAGCCCGGCTCCCTGCTCACCCCCGTAAGCGTTTCCAGCACCTCTTCGATACTGGTCACCTGCACCGAAACAGCCTTCAAAACCTGAGCGGGCGCAGCACCTTTGAGCAGTCCGGACAGGACGTCGGCGAGCAACGCGGGCAGTCCGGGCACGTCGACGTCGAGCACACGAGCCTGACGCCCGGAGACCTCACCACCGTCCTGAGTAGACAGCCACGGTTCTCCCGCGAGGTTCGCCAGCACCTCGTCGCGCAGCTTTGCGTCCACAGTGGACTTCGGAAACCCCGGCGTGGGAACCAGCGCGAACCGCTGCTCCGCCGGAAGCAACCGAACGAGCCGGACATACTCGGCAGCAGCGTTTTCGAGCGCCTTCGTCAGTTCGGCCCCGGGCAGCGCACGACGACGCGAAGGTTCGACCGGCACCGTCGCGAGCAACCTCGCCGGGAGCGACAGCCCGTCATCGGTCGGCGTCGGCGCGTGCAGAACGTCCTCTTCGAGCGGCTGCGGGACACCCGCCTTGTCGACCGGCACCGCCCACACGACGTCACCGCGATGAGTCAGCCAGCGAGTTTCCCTTTCGGGGCCCCGAATCTCGACAACGTCACCCTCAGCGGTGCGAGTCCAGACATTCCCAGCAACGTCGGCTTCGGCCAGCCACGGCAGCGCAAGCAGCAGGTCGGCGATGTCCTTCGCCAGCTCGTCGAGCAGCGTTGGGCCGTCAACGTCGTCCCGCAGCGGCAGCCGCACTTCGGTGTCGAAGCCGGCGGGGACGTCGGCGGGCACGGGCCACGGGAGCCGCAGAACGGGAACGTCGCCGGTGATGCCCGCGGCTTCGCGGGTGCGCTCGGCGGAGAAGGCGACGCCACCGGTCGTGGAGACGACGCGAGGTTCGTCGGAAACGGTGCGCACAGCGGCAAATCCGACCCCGAAACGCCCGACGGTCTCCCCGGTCTTACCGGACGCCCGCAACGAGGCAAGCGACGCCACCCCGCGCGCGTCAAGCGACGCACCGGTGTTGGCAAACCGAAGCTCGCCGTCCACAAGGGACACTCTGATCCGTCCAGGGCGCCCGGCCGCCATCGCGGCATCGGCGGCATTCTGCGCAAGCTCGACAAAAAGCCGATCCCGATAAGCCCCGACGCGCAGATCACGCTCGACGTTGGTGTCCTCGATGAGCCGGGTCGGCGAGTCCTGCCAGGCGCGCAGGGTCGCTTCCCGCAGCCGCGCGGTGCCGAAGGGATCGGCCCCGAGCGCCTCAGCCGTTGCGGTGGTCACCGCTGGCTTCGGCGTCCGTGTCGACCTGGGTGTGCGCTTCGCCGGTCTCGGTGTGGGTCGCGTCGGCCTTCGCAGACTCAGCTTCAGTCTCGGCTGCTTCGGCCTTCGCGGGCTCGACTTCGGCGACCTCGGCCTGAGTCGCCTCGGTCTCGACCGTCGCAGGCTCGACTTCGGCGGCTTCGGGCGCAACCGGCTCAGCTGTCGCGGCAGCGTCGGCTTGGAACGCGTCCGGCACCTCACCGGCAACCGGTTCGCCGGCCTCGGTCACCACGTTGTCGGTGAGGGCGGCTTCGGGAACCTCGACTTCCTGCTCGGTCACCTCGACGAGCCGCTCACCAACCACATCGGTCACCCCGGCATGAGCCGGTTCCGCCTCGCCGCTCGTCTCCACCGAAACCGGATCCACCTCAGCGGCATCCGATTCCGCGGCCGGCGGCTCCGCAGCCACATCGGGCTGAGTCTGAAGCGGCTCCGCAACCTCAGCCGCCGAAAGCCGCCCGACCTCAGCCAGCGCCGCCGGGTTCACTTCGGCGGCATCCGACTCTGCGGGAGTACCGGGCGCCTGAGTCGCCACATCGAGTGATTCCGGGGCCGCCTGCAGCTCGGCGACCGCATCAGTCACCTCGGCCTGCGTCGGCTCCGCCTCGGCAGGCTCGGGCACCTCGGTGGCAACCGGCTCGGAGGCCACATCGGTCACCTCGGCCTGAGCTTGCTCCGCGCCAGCCGACTCCGCCTGGGCAACTTCCTCGGCCGCGACCGGCTCGGCAATCGCATCCGTCGCCTGCGGCTCGGCAACCGCATCAGTCACCTCGGCCTGGGCCGGCTCCGCTTCCGCGGGCTCCGACACCTCGGTGGTAACCGGCTCGGTCGCCGCAACCTCGGCCACCTGCGATTCGACATCCGCAACGGTCGCGTCGGCCTGCGCCGACTCTGCCTCGACCGGCTCAACAACCGTTGCCGGGTTCTGCTCCGCTTCCGCGGCCTCCGGCGGCGAGGACACCTCAGCCGACTCTGCGGCCACCGGCTCGGCGACCACATCGGTCGTCGCAGCCTCGGCCACGACCGGCTCGGCAACCGCACCGCTCGCCGAAACCAGAGCCGCCTCTGGCTCCACCTCCGCCGGCGACACGTCAGCCTCCGCGATCGCCGTCTCCGGCTCCGCGGCCGCCGTCTCCACCACCTCGGGCGCCGGCGTGAAATCCAACAACGAATCGTCGTACACCAGCTCCGCCACCGGCACGGACGAAGTCACCTCGACCTCGACCTCCGAGTGCGCTCCGCACCCGTACTCGACGTCGACGACGTGACCATCCGCCGGGGCGATGTCGTTGCTGCACACGCCGAACACGCCGCGCAGCGACCCGGCCAGGGGCACGAAGAACCCGCACGTCCCGCACACGTCCGGCGCGCTGCGGGCCATGTCGGACCTGGGGCCGAACTCGCCGCCGTGCCAGCGGGCGGCTGCGTCGGTGCGGCCGAAACGGGACAGGACGTGGATGCGGCCCAGCCCCGCGTCGTGGGCCACCTCTTCCACTGCCGGGTCGTCCGACTGGAGGTACGCCGGGGCCAGGCGGGGGTCGTTGTCGTCCGTCGGGAAGATGTCGCCGACGCCCAGGTCTCCCGCTCGGACGCGGCGCTCCCACGGGACCCATGCCGGGGCGATGCGGGCCTCCGGGCCCGGCACCAGCACGACCTCGCTGACCGTCACCGGCTCGTCGTCGCCGGCCAGGGCGATCGTCACCGACCAGCGCCAGCCGCGGTAGCCCGGGACCTGGGCCTCGAACAGGTGACTCGCCGTGACCGCGTCCTCGCGGGCGGCACCCACGTGGGCGCCGATCTGCTCCTCGGGCGCGTCCTCCAGCACCGCAGCTCGCGCGAACTCCACCGCGTCGGCGAGTTTGCGCTGCACGGAGCCGTCGTCGAGGGTCAGCAGCAGAGTCATGCGGCCAATTGTGCCGCACGCATCCTCAGCGCCCGTGCCAGGCTGTTCAACGTGCGCACGCCGATCATCACCTCACTGCTGCTGGCCGCCGCGCTCGGCGGCTGCGCCGGGGCGCCCGAGCAGGAGCCGAGCCCGGAACAGCTCACCGTCCAGGTGCTCTCGACCCTGCCGCACGACCCCGCCGCGTTCACCGAAGGCCTCGAGTTCGCCGGCGACACTCTGTACGAGAGCACCGGGCTCGCCGGGCAGTCGACGCTGACCGCGGGCCCGGCCGGCGGACCTCCGGCGACGACCGCCACGCTGCCGTCGCCGCTGTTCGGCGAGGGTGTCACCGTGCTCGGGCCGACGTTGTGGCAGCTCACCTGGCAGGACGGCTTCGCCATCGAACGCGACTCCAAGACCCTCGCCGAGCTGCGGCGGGTGCCGTACCAGGGTGAGGGCTGGGGGCTCTGCCACCAGGCGGACGGACGGCTGGTGATGAGCAACGGCTCGTCGTGGCTGACCTTCCGCGACCCGAAGACCTTCGCGGTCACCGGCAGCGTCGACGTCGGCCGTGATCAGCTCAACGAGCTCGAGTGTGTCGGCGGCGACGTGTACGCAAACGTTTGGCACACCGACACCGTCCTGCGGATCAACGCGGCCACCGGGCACGTCACCGGCACGATCGACGCCGCTCAGCTGCGTGCCCAGCTGAACACAACGGGCGCCGAAGACGTGCTCAACGGTATCGCCGCCGTGCCGGGGACCGACGAATTCCTCCTCGCCGGGAAGCAGTGGCAGATCACGTTCCGGGTGAGGTTCGTCCCCAAGAACGCCTAAAGCACGGATGAGCAGGCGGGACCGACCCCGGGTAAGGCAGGATTGACACGTGGCACTCTTCGGCTCCCGCTCCGACTCCGACGGCACCCGGTCGGGGCAGCAGCGCGGCCGGAAGTCCAAACGACGCTGGACGCCGGAGCCGCGCGCGACGCAGGCCAAGCCCTGGCGGGAGGCCGTGGCGCCGAACCGCGCCGAGTACCAGAGCCCGCCGCCGCCCACCCGCGCCGAGCACCCGAGCGCACCGCCGCCGACCCGCGTCGAACGCCCGGTGCCGCCCCCGGCCCGGCCCGCGCCGCCGCGGGTGCCGAATGCCAACGAGGCGCCGACCGCCGCCGCGCCGATGGGCCCGCCGGTGGGACACCGGCCGCCGCCACCGCGCGGTGCCCGGCCGTACGACCCGAACCGCACCGAGCCGGTGCGGCGCGAGCCGCAGCCCGGCTTCTACCAGGGTGAACGCCGTCCGGGCAGCGGTGAGTACGAGCACTACGACACCGGTGGTTACGCGGGCGAGCCGCGCCCGCCCGAGGCCGAGCCCGCGCCGCCGCGGGAGGAACCGCGGACGCCGGGCGGCACGCCGAAGCTGCCGAAGAAGATCACCGTCACGCGCGTGGCTGCGATGCGCAGCCGGCAGCTGACCGGTCAGGCCGTCGGCGCCTTCCAGCGCGCGACGAAGGCCGACGGCGCCGAAAAGTCCGGCCTGACCTCGCTGACCTACGCCGTGATGCTGAACTACGCCAGCGACGCGGCGATGGCGATCGCGCTGGCCAACACCCTGTTCTTCGCCGCGACCAGCGGTGAGAGCAAGGGCAAGGTGGCGCTCTACCTGCTCATCACGATCGCCCCGTTCGCACTGGTCGCGCCGGTGATCGGCCCCGCGCTCGACAAGGTCCAGCGCGGCCGGCGGCTGGCGATGTGCGCGTCGTCGGTCGGCCAGGGGCTGATGGCCGTCGTGATGGCCCTGCACTTCGACGACTGGCTGCTCTACCCGGCCGCGCTCGGGATGATGGTGCTCTCGAAGTCGTTCACCGTGCTCAAGGCGGCGGTCACACCGCGAGTGCTGCCCTCGGAGATCACGCTCTCCAAGACGAACGCCCGGCTGACCACGTTCGGCCTGGTCGCCGCGGGCGCGTTCGGCGCGCTGGCCAGTGGCATCAACGCGATCTCCGGCTCGGCCGGCGCGCTGTGGTTCACGGCGCTGATCTGCGTCGCCGCGGCCGTGCAGTCGATGCGGATCCCGGCCTGGGTCGAGGCGACCGAGGGTGAGGTGCCGACGTCGCTTTCGGCGCACCCGACGGAGAAGAAGCGCCGCCAGCCGATGGGCCGTCACATCGTCGTCGCGCTGTGGGGCAACGGCTCGGTGCGGGTGCTCACCGGCTTCCTCATGATGTTCGCCGCGTTCGCGGTGAAGGCCCAGACCGAGGGCACCGGGCAGACGCCGTTCATGCAGCTCCTGCTGCTCGGCGTGATCGGCGCCGCGGCGGGGGCCGGCGGCTTCCTCGGCAACGCGCTGGGCTCGCGGCTCAGCTTCGGCAGCCCGGACCAGGTGATCGTCGGGTGTGTGGCGGGCTGTGTGCTGGCCGCGCTGGTCGCGACGCTGCTGCCCGGCCTGGCCACGGCCGCGATCGTCGGCCTGGTCGGCGCGACGGCCAGCGCGCTGGCGAAGATCAGCCTCGACGCCGTGATCCAGGAAGACCTGCCCGAGGAGTCGCGCGCGTCGGCGTTCGGCCGCTCGGAAACGGTGCTGCAGCTGGCGTGGTGCCTCGGCGGCGGGGCCGGCCTGCTGCTGCCGCCGACGTACTGGATCGGCTTCCTGGTGATCACCGTCGTGCTGGCGGTCGGCTTGACCCAGACGTACCTGGTGCGCCGCGGCGGTTCGCTCGTGCCGGGTCTCGGCGGCGACCGGCCGCTGCGGCCCGAGCCGACCGGGAGCTTCCCGGCCCAGGGCCTGCCCAGGGACCCGTCGGCCCGCCGGTAGGCTCCGGCACATGCGACGTTCCCGGGTGGTGGCCCTGCTTGCGGCCGGTGGGTTCGCGGTGGCCGGCTGTTCGGCGCCCGGCCCGGCCGAGGTCACCTTCTTCGCCGACGGCCACACCATCAACACCACGCCGGTGCTCACGTGTGACTACTCGCAGCAGCTCGCGCAGCCGTGCAGCGCGAAGGGCGCAACGCAGACGCTGAAGGTCCGGCCGGGCAAACCGGTGCAGATCTCGGTGCCCGGCGAGGTCGCGGACGCGCCGTGGCAGATCGTCTACGAGTACGTGACCCCGCAGGGCGAGTTCAAGCAGAGCGACCCGATCCCGTTCACGTCACTGGATCGCTACGCCTACACGGTCACACCGCCGACGCCCGCCGACCGCATCTCGGCGGTCGACGTGCAGCGGTACACGGCCGTGCTGAACGCGGGCACCGGTGAATCGGGCCTGCTGCCCAGCGACGTCTGGGGCCTGCGGCTGGAGGCTTAGGGATCGAGGTCCCGGGCCACCGCGCGCATGATCTCGCCGATCTGCTTGGTGTTCTTCTTGTCCGGGTAGCGGTTGCGCCGCAGGTCCGGCTGCACCTTCAGTTCGATCAGCTTGATCATGTCCTCGATCAGGCCGTGCAGCTCCTCCGCCGGGCGACGGCGCGCCTCGGCGACGGACGGCGGCGGGTCGAGCAGCCGGACGGAGAGCGCCTGCGGCCCACGGCGGCCGTCGGCGACGCCGAACTCGAGCCGCTGCCCGGCCTTGAGCCCCTCGACGCCCTGCGGCAGCGCGGCCTTGCGGATGTAGACGTCGGCGCCACCATCGTCCTGCGTGACGAAACCGAACCCCTTCTCCACGTCGTACCACTTGACCTTGCCGGTCGGCACTTCCCTCACCAATCCTTCTGCTGTCCCGCTCACGACGAACGCGCCCGGTGGGCGTACCCAGGGCGCGCTCCTGGAAGCGTATCTCGCCACAGCCCCTGGGGAGAAGTCGATACCGGCGGATACCCTCTGCTTCATGACGACCGCGACGAAGGAGACCACCGTGGCCGCCCCCGGCAAACCGTTCCTCATGCGGATCGGTATCGGCCTCTTCGGCCTCGGCATGCTCACCGTCCTGACGGTGTTCATCATGTTCGCCGCCGGTCTGGAGAACCTGCCGATCTGGCTGTCCGTCGGCGCCGGCGTAGTCACCCCGCTGGGCCTGGGGCTCAGCCTGCTCGCGCTGTTCTTCGAGGCCAGGGCCAAGAAAACCGACTAGGGCACCACGCTCCCCGCGAAGGTCCGCTCGAACCAGTCCGGGAACTCCGTCAGCGAGTCGAACACCACTTCGGCGCCTTCGCTGAGCAACAGCGCGCGGTCGCACGGCCCCGTCGTGACACCCACCGCGATCGCACTCGCTGCGAGCGCACCCCGGATGTCGCCTGCGTGATCTCCGACATACACGCGTGCGTCGTGCGCCAGGAGCGCTTCGGCCTTCTGCGTGGACCACAGCTCGCCGACGACCTCGTCGACGTCCAGGCCGAGCGCGTCCACGTGCAGCTGCGCATTGGGCCCGTACTTGCCGGTGACGACGAGCGTGCGCCCGCCGGCGGCGCGGACCGCGCGCAGCGACTCGACCGCGCCCGGCAGCGCGACCGTGCTCGGCACGACCATGTCCGGGTACAGCGCGCGGAAACGGTCGACGAGGCCGGGGATGCGCTCCTCGGGCGCTTCGAAGCCGCGCAGGATGTCGTCCAGCGGCGGGCCGAGGTTGGCCGCGAACGCGTCGCCGTCCAGCGGCAGGCCGGATTCGGCGCCGAGCGCGTTCATCGCCGCGGCCATGCCCGGGCGCGCGTCGATCAGTGTCATGTCGAGGTCGAACCCCACCGTGATGCCCACCCCTGCACGGTAGCTGCCCCCACCGACAGATTTACACGTCAACCGATCATGTACAGCGCCTTGACAGCGGAGTGATCTGTGTCAAGGTGGAGGTGTGACCAGCTTCACTGACCGGACGAAGGCGTCGTTGCGGGAAGCGCTGCTCGACGCCGCCGCCGACCTGCTGCCGGACCGGGGGCACGCGGCGCTGCGGATGGCCGACGTCGCGGCCCGGGCCGGGGTGAGCAGGCAGACCGTCTACAACGAGTTCGGGAACAAGGCGGCGCTGACCCAGGCGGTGGCGCTGCGCACCGCGTCGGAGTTCCTCGACGGGATCCGGCAGCGGTTCGAAACGGCGGACGGGCTGCTGGCCGGCATCCACCACGCCGTCGTCTACACGATCGAGCACGCGCGGGAGAACCGCCTGGTCGCCGCGGCGCTCGGCACCGAAGCCGGCGAGGACCTGCTGCCCCTGCTCACGACCAAGGGCGAGCCGATCCTCACCGCGGCCGCGGACCTCGCTGCCGAGCAGTACCAGGAGCTCGAGCCGGGGCTGTCGGCCGAATCCGCCGCGCTGCTCGCCGAAACCGTGGTGCGGCTTTCGCTGTCGCACCTGGTGCTGCCCACGCACTCGGCGACGGAGGCGGCCGACGCCGTCACCGCGGTGCTGGCCCCCGCCATCCGCCAATTCGTCCACAATGGAGTGACACGATGACCGACACACTCGCCGAGCTGCGGACCGGCTTCTCCTCGCTGCGCAAGGGCGGGCTGAACTGGGACTCGTTCCCGTTGCGGCTGTTCGTCAAGGGCAACAAGAAGTTCTGGAACCCGGCCGACATCGACTTCAGCCGTGAACGTGAGGGCTGGGACACGCTCAACGACGAGCAGAAACGAAGCACGACTTACCTGGTCGCGCAGTTCATCGCCGGCGAAGAGGCGGTCACCGAAGACATCCAGCCGTTCATGCGCGCGATGTCGGCGACCGGCCGGTTCGGCGACGAGATGTACCTGACGCAGTTCTGCTTCGAGGAAGCCAAGCACACGGAAGTGTTCCGGCGCTGGATGGACGCGGTCGGGCTGACCGGGGACCTCCACCCTTACGTCGCCGAGAACCCGCACTACCGCAAGCTGTTCTACGAGGAGCTGCCGCAGTCGCTGCGGGCGCTGGAGGACGATCCCAGCCCGCTCAACCAGATCCGCGCGAGCGTGACGTACAACCACGTGATCGAGGGCAGTCTCGCGCTCACCGGGTACTACTCGTGGCAGCTGATCTGCACCCAGCAGAACATCCTGCCGGGCATGCAGGAACTGGTCCGCCGCATCGGCGACGACGAGCGCCGTCACATGGCCTGGGGCACGTTCACCTGCCGCCGGCACGTCGCCGCGGACGACTCGCTGTGGGACGCCGTGCAGCAGCGGATGGGCGAGCTGCTTCCGCACGCGCTCAACATGATCCAGTGGGTGCAGGACCAGTTCGAGGAAGTGCCCTTCGACAACGATCCGGAGGAGATCATCCAGTACGCGGCCGACCGCGCGCAGCGGCGTTTGGGCGCGATCGAGTCGGCACGCGGGATGCCGGTGGAGCAGATCGACCTCGACTACTCGCCCGAGGACCTGGAAGAGACCTTCGGTGAGGAAGACGCGAAGGCGATCGCGGAGGCGGCCGCGGACGTCGCCTGACGGCGGTGCCGTGAAGGGCGCCTTCAGGGACAGATAAGCCCTGAAGGTGCCCCTCACGGCCGACCGTCACCAGTCCCAGACGCGATTCATGGTCTCACCACTCCCAAGAGCGCTTCACGTGATCACCACTCCCATTGCCGTTCCACGGTTCACCATTCCCAAGCGCGGTTCATCGCTTCACCACTCCCAAACTCGCGTCATGATCACCACTCCCAAGCTCGCCAGTCCTTGTTGCGCTTCACGCGGTCACCAGTCCCAAGTGCGGCACCACTCGTTCCCGCGGGTCCAGTCGTTCCCGCGGGACCATTCGTTGTTACGGCCCCACTCCCAGCCTCGAGTCACGGCGAATCTCCCTTCGTGTGACAAACACTGCGAAGGGGTAACGCACGACCGCCGAGCCCGGTTTAGGCGTGCTTCGCCGCGGCTGCGTTCTCCAGGCCGAGCAGGCTGATCGACTTCTCGCGCATCTCGACCTTGCGGACCTTGCCGGTCACCGTCATCGGGAACTCCTCGACGACGTGCACGTACCGCGGGATCTTGTAGCGCGCGAGCTTCCCCTCGCAGAACTCACGCACCTTCTCCGCCGTCAACGGCGTAGCGCCTTCGCGCATCCGGACCCACACCATCAGCTCTTCGCCGTACTTCTCGTCCGGGACGCCGACGACCTGCGCGTCGAGGATGTCCGGGTGCGTGTAGAGGAACTCCTCGATCTCGCGCGGGTACAGGTTTTCGCCGCCGCGGATGACCATGTCCTTGATGCGGCCGGTGATGTTGACGTAGCCGTCGCCGTCCATGACCGCCAGGTCACCCGTGTGCATCCAGCGGGCCGCGTCGATCGCCTCGGCCGTTTTGTCCGGCTGCTCCCAGTACCCGAGCATCACCGAGTACCCGCGCGTGCACAGCTCGCCCGGCTCGCCGCGCGGCACCGTCAGGCCGGTTTCCGGGTCGACGACCTTGACCTCGAGGTGCGGCCCGACCCGCCCGACCGTCGACACGCGGCGCTCGACCGAGTCGTCCGACCGCGTTTGCGTCGACACCGGGGACGTCTCGGTCATGCCGTAGCAGATCGACACCTCCGCCATGCCCATCCGGTCGATGACCTGCTTCATCACCTCGACCGGGCACGGCGAGCCGGCCATGATGCCGGTGCGCAGCGACGACAGGTCGAAGCTCGCGAAGTCCGGGTGGCTCAGCTCGGCGATGAACATCGTCGGCACGCCGTAGAGCGACGTGCACTGCTCGGCGGCGACGGCCTCCAGCGTGGCGCGCGGGTCGAACGCCGGGGCCGGGATGACCATGCACGCGCCGTGGCTGGTGCACGCCAGGTTGCCCATCACCATGCCGAAGCAGTGGTAGAAGGGCACCGGGATGCACACCTTGTCGAATTCGGTGTAGTTGCACAGCTCGCCGACGAAGTAGCCGTTGTTGAGGATGTTGTGGTGGGACAGGGTGGCGCCCTTGGGGAAGCCCGTGGTGCCCGACGTGTACTGGATGTTGATCGGGTCGTCCGCCGAGAGGTTCGCCTGCAGTTCCGCGAGCCGCGCGGGGTCGCCCTGCCAGCCGGCGTCCATCAGCGCCTGCCAGCTCTCGCCGCCGAGCAGCACGACGTGCTCGAGCTGCGCGCACTTCTCGCGGACCTCGTCGACCATCGCCGGGTAGTCGGACGTCTTGAACTTGTCCGACGCGACCAGCAGCTTCACCCCGGCCTGGTTGAGCACGTACGCCAGCTCGTGCGAGCGGTACGCCGGGTTGATGTTGACCAGGACCGCGCCGATCTTCGCCGTCGCGTACTGCAGGAACGTCCACTCCGCGCGGTTCGGCGACCAGATCCCGACCCGGTCCCCCTTGCCGATCCCCTGCGCGAGGAGCCCCAGCGCCAGCGCGTTCACCTCGGCGGCCAGCTCCCGGTAGGTCCACCGGCGGCCGGCGAGCCGGTCGACCAGCGCGTCACGATCGCCGAACGCCGCCACCGTCCGGTCGAAGTTGTCGCCGATGGTGTCCCCGAGCAGCGGGACCTCCGAGATCCCCGAGGCGTAGCTCGGCAGGGCGGGCGCGTCAGGCATGGTGGCTCCCTTGGACGTCTTCGTCGGGCCAGGTGAGTCTAAGAACGGAACGCGCCGGTCGCGACCGCTCGGAGCCGTTTCGAGATCGAACCGCTGGTAGCATCGCCCGCGGACTTTCAGGGGGCGATCGATGGCCGGCCAGGGGTTTCGCGACGAGCTGACCCAGTTGCTGCAGGCGCGTTATCCGTTGCTGGTCGTCGAGACGCACGAAGAGCAGCGGGTGCTCCGCGAGATTCGCGCGGTCGCGGAGGACCAGCAGCGGCTGCGCACGCCGCGGCGGGTGTACGTGTGGTCGTCGACCACCGGCCTGGCGCCGGCGGGCGGTCCGCCCATCAACGAGACCCGCGCCGCGGCGGCCGCGCTGGAACGCGTTTACAGCTGGGCCGAGCCCGCCGTGTTCGTGTTCGTCGACCTGCACCCGTCGCTGGTGTCCGAAGGTGGCCACCGGCCGGATCCCGACGTCGTCCGCCGGCTGCGCGAGCTCGCCGCCGCGTTCAAGACGCGTCCGGTGCCACTGAGCCTGATCCTCGTGTCGCCGTCGCTGCCGGTGCCGCCCGAGCTGGAGCACGACGCGACCGTCGTCGACTTCCCGCTGCCCGACCAGCGCCAGATCGGCGAGCTGCTGGACGGCATGGTCGCCGCGCACCGGCAGAACGTGCGGATCAGCATCGACCGCGACGACCGGGACATGATCATCGTCGCCGCCCGCGGGCTGACCTTGCCCGAAGCCGAAAACGCGTTCGCCAGGGCGCTGGTCGAGGGCGGCGGCCTCGACCCCAGCGACCTGGAACTGATCCTCGCCGAGAAGCGCCAGGCCGTGCGCCGCTCCGGGATGCTCGACATCGTCCCCGCGGAAACGAGCTTCGACGCCGTCGGCGGGCTCGACCGGCTCAAGCGCTGGCTCACCAAGCGCACCGGCACCTGGACACCCGCGGCGTCGGCGTACAACCTCGCGGCGCCGAAGGGCCTGCTGCTCACCGGCGTGCCCGGCTGCGGCAAGAGCCTGTCCGCGGTGTGCGTCGCCAACATGTGGCGGCTGCCGCTGCTGCGGCTGGACCTGGGCCGCGTCTTCGCCGGCCTGGTCGGCTCCAGCGAGAAGAACATCCGCACGGTCATCCGCACGGCGGAGGGCATCGCGCCCTGCGTGCTGTGGGTCGACGAGATCGAGAAGGGCCTCGCCGGCGCGGGCGGCGGCGGGGACGGCGGCACCGCGCGGCGGGTGTTCGGCACGTTCCTGTCCTGGATGCAGGAGAAGACGGCGCCGGTGTTCGTGATGGCCACCGCGAACCAGGTCGGCTCGCTGCCGCCGGAGTTCCTCCGCAAGGGCCGGTTCGACGAAATCTTCTTCGTCGACCTGCCGTCGGCGCCCGAGCGCGCCGCGATCTGGCGGATCCACCTGCACCGGCGTGTCACCGACGACTTCGTGCGCAGTGAACTGCGGATGGACGACGCGCTGTTCACCGAGCTCGCCGACGTCAGCGCCGGGTACAGCGGCGCCGAGATCGAGCAGGCCGTGCTGTCGGGCCTGGTCGACGCGTTCGCCGAGAAGCGGCCGCTGCGCCGCGACGACCTGGTGCACGCGGTGAAGTCGACCGTGCCGCTGTCGGTCACCCAGGCCGACGAGATCCTGGCCATCCGGAACTGGGCCGAGACGCGCGCCGTCGCAGCGACGGACACGTCCGACGACGTGGCCGAGCCGCCGGCGCCCGTCGCGCCACCGCCGCCGTCACCGGGGGCACCGAGTGGGAGGACGATCGACGTATGACGCACCGCGTGACCGTGACCATCGGCAAGGACGGCTCGATCAGCGCCGAAACGCACGGCGTGACCGGCTCGAAGTGCCTCGACTACATCCCGCTGCTGGAGGACCTGCTCGGCGCGGAGACGGTGACCTCGGAGTTCACCGAGGACTACCGGCGCACGTCCGCTTCCGCGGAGAACACGGCTTCACAGCAGCAGACCCAATGGAACTCCTGAACCTGCACCGGATCGTCGACACGACCGCCGCGGAGGGGCCCGGCCTGCGCTGCGCGGTGTGGACCCAGGGCTGCTCGGTCCGCTGCCCCGGCTGTTTCAACCCGCAGACGTGGACGACCCGCGGCGGCACGCTCTTGCCGTGGCCGGAACTGGTTTCGCGAGTGCTGGCGATCGACGGCATCGAAGGCGTCACGCTGCTCGGTGGTGAGCCGTTCGACCAGCCTGGGCCGCTCGGGCTCTTCGCCGAAGCCGTACGCGCCGAGGGACTATCGGTGATGACGTTCACCGGGCACGTCCTGGAGGAGCTGCCGCCGTCGAAGCTGCTCGATGCGACGGATCTGCTGGTCGACGGCCCGTTCCTGGCCGACCGGCCGGAGCCGTCGCGGCCGTGGGTCGGCTCGGTGAACCAGCGGTTCCACTTCCTGACCGACCGCTACGACGAGTCGATTTTCCGCACCCCGAACCGGCTGGAACTGACGATCGCCCCGGACGGCGCGATCGAGCTGAACGGGTTCGCCACCACCGAAGTACTCGAAGCGCTGCTCGAAGGGGATCACCGATGAGTGTCACGCTCAAGCTGCGCAGTGAGGCGCTGGCCCAGCTCAACGCCGCCACGATCGCCGCGCACACGCAGGCGCAGCCCGGCGTCGTCACCGTGCGGACCCGGATGCGCCACCGCGACCTGCTCGCCCGCGCGCTGACCGGGCTGCGCGCCCAGGTGACCGACGACGGGAACGCCGTCACCGCCGCGTGGGAGGGCCGGCGGATCACGTTCGTCTACGGCCCCGAAGGCGTCCAGATGGCCCACGTCGACGGCCCTGGGCTCGCCGAGGCCGAAGCCCAGCGGCTGGTGCTGTCGGTCGACGAGGCGTACGCCGCCGAAGTGCAGCGTGCGGTTCTCGCACGGCTCAAGCAGCGCGCGGCTTCGAACGGGATGGTCGTCGAATCCGAGCGGGTCAACGCCGACCAGTCGATCAGCGTCACGCTGGCCGCCACGTCGTGACCGAGGTCAGGGTCGGGCTGATCGAGTTCGGCAAGGCGCTCAACGACACGATCACCCTCCCCGGCCTCGGGGAGCTGCCCGGCGGGCAGGTGAGCATCGGGCGCGCGGTCCGCGGCGCCCGCGCACGGCTGCGGCGCGGCGACCGCGTCCTCGCCGACAACCTGCGCCTGGGGATCATGGTGCGGAAGAAGTTCTTCTCCAGCGACGTCGAGCCGGTGACCGACGCCGGGTTCCTCAAGGACGTCTTCGTCGCCGTCGGGCGGCGGGACATCGGGAACGGGGACTCGCTGGAGCTGTACACCGACGACGCCGTCGGGCCGGACACCAGCAGGCAGGACGGGCTGGCGGTGGTGCTGGCGCCGGCGTACGACCAGCTCACCGGTTTCCACGTGCAGGTGCGGCCGCAGACCGGCGTGCTGCGGTACGGGGCGCTGGCCGCGCTGCTGCGGGGTGGCCGGCCGGTCGGCGAGCCGCTGCGGGTGCTCGGGCTGTTCGGCCCGGCCGGGCCGGTCGAGGAGCTGCCGGCCGGTCAGCCGGGAACGGCGCTGCTCGGCTTCCAGTGCGACGTGCCGCCGATGGCCGGGGACGCGCTGACCGCGTTCCACGAGCCTGCGCACGACCACTTGGAGCGTCGCGAAGGGGCAGCGGTGGTGCACGGCGTCACCGACCTCGGCAACGGCTCGGTGGTGGCGGCGGTCGAGGTGCCGGAGGGGCGGGCCGCGCAGTTCACGGTGGGCACGCGGGCGCGGGTGCTGCGGCCGGCGGGGACGACGTTCAACGAGCGGAGCACGGTCATCGCGCCGGAACTGCCGATCCTGTCGCTGGCCACGGGCGGGGTGGCGGTGCGGACGACCGCCGGGAGCCGGGTGTTCACGGTCGGGCTGGGGACGCGGGACGTGCGGGAGAACGACACGATCGAGGCTTATGTCCCGGTTGGTGTGGTTCCGCTGGCTGCTCCGCCGGTTTCTGCTCCGGTTTCTGCTCCCCTTCCGGTGCCCCTTTTGGACGTCAACACGGCTTCGGGACCGGAGCTGGCGCGCGTGCTTTCCCCGGAGCGGGTGGAGCGCGCGCTGAAGCTGCGGCAGCGTCAGGGCGGATTTGCGGACGTGGAGGCGTTCGGCGTCGCGATCGGCCTGCAGCCGCACGAGATCGTCCGGCTGCGGACGCGTGCGACGGCCGGCCGGGTGCCGTTGCGCGAGACGGGTGTGCGGCAGCTCGACATCTGAGCGCGCGGTGGCCGGTCCGCTACGCTCGGGGATGTGCCGGAGCAATTTTCCCTGAGCCTGACGGAACTCGACACGGCGATCCGGCGCACGGGTCTCCCGGCGAACTGGCACCCGTTCGAAATCCGCAGCCCCGGTCGCACCCTGGCCGAGAACGAACGCATCGCGGCCGCGTCCTGGGAGTCCATGCGGGCGCGGAGCCTGGCGGGCGCGGACAAACTGGACATCGAGGTCGAGCAGACGCTGCGGGCGTGGACCCAGCCGGACGTGCTGATCATCGTCCGCGCGGCGGAAGAAGGCCGCCAGGTCTTCTACCGGGCCGCGATCGGCCACGGGCTCGGCGTCTTCGCGGAGCTGGCCGGCGAAGAGGTCCTGTTCGCCCAGACGCGGCCGGACCGCCTGGTCGACCTGGTGGTCGGCATGCTGCCGGACTACTGTCCGGTCCCCCTGCCGGAGCTGACGTTCACCGAGCCCGGCAACCGCCGCGACACGGACGCGGCGACGGAGTTCTCGTCGTGGCCCCTGCACCGCTACGGCACGTTCGAGCTGTCGATCCGCCATTCGGGCGCACTGAAGCCGGCCGGAACGGTGACGTTCGTCGACAACGCCGGCGGCCGTTTCCTGATGTTCAGCGAGGCCCTACCGGGCGGCGAAACCCGCGTCCGGTTCACCCCATCGGATGGTTCTCACCTGCGAACCTGGCTCCACGAGCGTGGCCGGAACCACTGACGCGGCCGGTTCGTCACTAGTACAGTGCAAGAGGACCACGCAGGGTGGTGTCGACGACTGGGAGGGCGTCATGAGCGGTTCGCAGTTCGGCGCACCGGGCACGTTCACGCCTCCGCCCGGTGAAGGGGACGCGGGGTCGAACTTCCTTTCCGGGTTGCTGGACGGACCTACGGACTCCGACGCCGCGAAGCGAGTCAGCGAGGGTGGCCATCACCTGAAGTCGCTGGCCGAGGGCGGTCAGTTCGCGGTGAACGAGGAAGGGTTCCAGGCGTACATCAAGGCCTGCGACTTCTTCCTCGACGGATACAACCGCATGATCGTCGACGTCGGACTTCTGACGACAGCAGCCAACATGGGAGGCAGCGAGTACGCCAAGGCTGTCGCCACCTTCAATGTAAAAGTGGCAGACGGCGATGAGGAGTCCCTGATCCCCAACCTCATCCGGATGCGCGATGGCGTCCTGCAGGCTCGCGAGGCGATGGCGATCGCCCGCAAGAACTACCGCGAAACCGAGGACGCCCACAGCATGACATTCGCCCAGCTCAACAAAGGTCTGCAAGAGCGGTGAAGGTGCGAGGATTTCCGGTTGCGCTCGCCGCACTGGCTCTTACCTTCGGCCTTACCGCCTGCACGAGTCAGGTTGGGGGCCAAGCAAACCCCAGTTCAACTACGTCGGTATCGACTGCTCCGGAATCGAACACCGCCGGCAGCAATCCTTTCGTGGGCTTGGACTCGTGCGTCTTGCTCGACCAAGCCCTCGCCGGGCGGGGATTTCCACAGGCCGAGCCGACTGTTGCCCGCTCGAAGGAGTCCTGCCGGGCCACCAAGGCCGCGACCGTTGACACACCAGGCGCGGACGTGGCCCTGTCCCTGCAGGCTGGCCAGAACTATCGGGACAATGTCAGCAACCCGAGCCAAGCGAGCGAGGGAAAGGTCAACGGGCGTCCGGCGGTCGAAGAACGCGAGCCACAGCACTCCTCCGGGCAGTGCGGTGTGTGGTTGGAAGTGAAGCCGAACTCCCGTGCCCTGGTTCTACTGAGCGCAAGCACGGATACCGGGAGCGCCTGCACGCAGACCGAAGAAATCGCCGCGAAAGTCGAACCACTGCTGCCGAAGAACTGAGACGGAGTCCTGTCATGAGTCAGCCGCACCGGGCGGAGCATCGCCAGTCCGAGGGTGACTACTACGCGGCCACCGAACAGAAGCTCCAAGGCAATGCCGAGGGCCAGCGGCTGACTCAGAAAGCGGCGTCGGACTACTCGGTCGCGCAAGGAAAGGTCCTGCAAGAGGGCCAGAACCTGCGGGGCGATTCGCCGGCGCCTGGCGAGAACTATGCGAACAGCCCGCACGAGGTGCTGTACGACATGGTGCACAAGGACCTCGACATCGAGGGCATCAACGACCGCAGCCGCGTGGCCAACGTCTACGGCAACTGGCTCGCCGACGCGTCCAACCAGTTCCGTGACGCGGCTACGGCATCAGGTGGGTCATGGCAGGGGCCGGCAGCAGAGCAAGCGAACGGCTTCTTCCAGAGCACCGCCGGGCACACCGAGCAGACCGGTGATGCCATGCAGCTGGTCTCCAATCACTACTCCCAGCAGTCCGCGGCCGCGCATTACGCCAAGACCAACATGCCCGAGCCCACCGGCTTCAACCAGCAGGCCGAGCTGGACAAGGCGAAGCAGCAGTACAACTCCGGCAATCTCATCGGCATGAGCTCCACCATGGCCGGCATCCAGGTCAAGCAGCAGCAGGCCGATGCCGCGCACCAGCAGGCCGTTCAGGTCCTGCAGGGCCTCGACGGCACCTACCACGAGACCGCCAGCTCCCAGCCCACCTACGCGCCGCCGCCGCAGCTGGGGAATGGGGACTCGACCTCTGTTTCCGGCTTCCACGGGACCAGCAGCACCGGCTTCACCGGCACCCCTACCGTCGGGGGCACCGGGCCCGGTGGGACGACCGGGGGCGGCTACGTGCCGCCCGGCACGACGCCCGGTGTCGCCCCGCCCGGGACAACGCCGCCTGGGGCGATGCCGCCCTCCTACGTTCCGCCGGGTGCCACCAGCGGTACCGGTGGCACCTTTGGTGGTGGCAACACGAACTTCCGCGGTGGGCCGGCCGCGAGTGGCTTCCCGCGGATGACGCCCGACGGGCTGGCCATGCCCGGCACGCCCGGGGCCGGTGGCGGGAGCGGTGACATCACGCGCAGCAAGCCCGGCATCGGGTCGGGGCGTGCCGGGACGGGCTTTGCCGGGTCCCGCGTGTCCGGCGGTGGTTACACCGGTGGCCCGAAGGAGACCGCCGGCGAGAGCGCCAAGACCGGCGGGAAGGCCCCCGGCGAGCGGCTCGAGCGTGGGGCCACGGCCGCCGCGGCCGCCAAGGGCAAGGCCGGGGCTCCGGGAGCCGCCGGTGCCGGTGGGGCGGGCAAGAAAAAGGAAGACGACAAAGAGCACAAGAACAAGTACGCCGTCGAGGAAGACGTCTTCGACCTCAAGCCGGAACGGGGGCCGGACGGCGAGAAGATCGTCAAGCCCACCATCGGGGAGTCGTAGACCGGCGAGATGCCCTAAGGGAGACCCCTAAATCTCCCCTAGATCAAGATCAGGCCCCCCACGCCGCAGCTACTGTGGAAGCCATGCGCTTCTTCATCGTCGACGCCTTCACCGACCGGGCCTTCACCGGCAATTCCGCCGGCGTCGTCCTCCTGGACGAGCCCGCCGACCCGGCCTGGATGCAAGCCGTCGCCACCGAGATGAAGCACGCCGAGACCGCCTTTGTCGTCACCTCGGGCCCCGGCCCCAAGTCGCTCCGGTGGTTCACCCCCGCGGTCGAGGTCGCGCTGTGCGGGCACGCCACCGTGGCCGCCACGCACGTGCTCGGCGGTGAGCAGGTCTACACCACCAAGAGCGGTGAACTCCGCGCCAAGGCCGAAGACGGCTGGGTCGAGCTGGACTTCCCCTCCGACCCGCCGCAGCAGACCGACGACGATCTGTCCGAAATCCTCCCCGGGGTCGAGATCGAGTACACCGGACGCGGCGTCGAGAACCTCTTCGCCGTCCTTCGCGACGCTGAAACGGTCAAAAACCTCGAACCCGACCTCGCCAAACTCAAGGACACCTGGACGGGACGGCTGCTGGTCACCGCGAGAGGCGACGACTACGTCAGCCGCTTCTTCGCGCCGGGCGTCGGCATCGACGAAGATCCCGTCACCGGCTCGGCGCACTGCATCCTGTCGCCCTACTGGTCCGAGAAGCTCGGCAACAAGGAGCTCACCGGCCACCAGGTCTCCGCGCGCGGCGGGGTCGTCCGGACGCGGCAGGACGGCGACCGGGTGCACCTCGCCGGCCAGGCCGTGACCGTCGTGAGCGGGGAGCTGCACGTCTGATGCGCACTCTCCTGAACCTCATCTGGCTCGTGCTCTGCGGCGTCTGGATGGCGCTGGGTTACCTGGTCGCGGGCGTCATCTGCTGCATCCTGATCATCACGATCCCGTTCGGGCTCGCGTCGTTCCGGATCGCGGCCTACGCGCTCTGGCCGTTCGGGCGCACGGTGGTCGACCGGCGGGACGCCGGCGCCGCGTCCTGCCTCGGCAACGTGATCTGGTTCGTCTTCGCCGGGCTGTGGCTGGCGATCGGACACGTCCTCACCGGCGTCGCGCTGTGCATCACGATCATCGGCATCCCGCTCGGCATCGCGAACTTCAAGATGATCCCGGTGTCGCTGATGCCGCTCGGCAAGGAGATCGTCGAGATCGGCTGATCAGGACTCCGGCTCGTACGGCAGCTCCACCACCAGGCACGGCCCGCCGACGAACAACCCGCCGTCGACCCCCAGGGCCTTGCCGCCCGCGTACAGGTACGGCCCTTCGATCTGCGTCGGGTGGATCCCCAGCTGGTCCGCGATGACGCTGTGCCCGTGCACGATCCGGGAGCCGCCGAGCTGGTCCATCAGCTTCTGCGCGTTCTCCTCGCCTTCGGGCCCGCGGAACGCGTAGCGCGTCGTCATGCGGCGCCAGACGTCCCACCACGCCTCGATGTCGGACCCCGCGAGGATTTCGCCCGCCGTCTCGTTGATGGCCGGCACCGTGCCGCCCCAATCGAGGTACTCCAGGGTGTCCGAGTGCAGGAGCAGGTGGTCGGCCGCCAGAGCGGCCAACGGGCGCGCGGTCAGCCACTCGATGTGCTCCGGGGTCAGCCGGTCCTGGTCGGCCAGCAGGCCGCCGTTGATCTCCCAGCTGCGGGCGAAGCTGCGCGGGCCGAAGTCGGACGGCACCGGCTCGTCGCCGAAGTGGTACATCCCCAGTGCCAGGATCTCGTGGTTGCCCAGCAGCGTCTGCACCAGGCCGCCGGCCTCGGCCGCCTGCGCTTCGAGCTGCATGACCAGGTCGATCGCGCCGACGCCGTCCGGGCCGCGGTCGACGAAGTCACCGAGGAACCACAGCTGGTCCGCTGCCCCCGACCAGTTGTCTTCGTCGTCGACCAGACCTTCGGCGCGCAGTGCCTCGGCCAGTTCGTCCCGGTGGCCGTGCACGTCGCCCACTACGTACGTGGACTTGCTCATCCGGTGACGATAAGCCCTGTGGCCGCCCGGCCCACCGTCAGCCTTCGCCGAACGGGTCCGCGGTTCGCCCGATCAGGTCGGCGATCGAGTCGAGCACCAGGGTGGGCCGATACGGATAGCGTTCGGCCGACTCCCGGGTGGAGATGCCGGTGAGCACCAGGATCGTCTGCAACCCGGCTTCGATGCCCGAATGGACGTCGGTGTCCATCCGGTCGCCGATCATCAGCGTCGACTCCGAATGCGCACCCAATCGGCGCAACGCCGAGCGCATCATCAACGGGTTCGGCTTGCCAACGTAGTACGGCGAGCGCCCGGTGGCCTTCTCGATCAGCGCCGCGACGGAACCGGTGGCGGGCATCGAGCCTTCGACACTCGGGCCGGTCGCGTCCGGGTTGGTCGCGATGAACTTCGCGCCGCCCTCGATCAGCCGGATCGCACGCGTGATCGCGCTGAAGCTGTACGTCCGTGTCTCGCCGAGGACGACGTAGTCCGGGTCGCGCTCGGTCAGCACGTAGCCGACCTCGTGCAGCGCCGTGGTGAGGCCCGCTTCGCCGATGACGTACGCCGAGCCGTTCGGCCGCTGCGACGAGAGGAACTTCGCCGTCGCCAGCGCCGAGGTCCAGATCGACTCCTCCGGGATGTCGAGCCCGGTGCGCTCCAGCCGGGCCCGCAGGTCACGCGGGGTGTAGATCGAGTTGTTGGTCAGCACCAGGAAGTCGATGCCGTTCGACTTCAGCTCGGCGAGGAACTCGTCGGCCCCCGGGACGAGGTGCTCCTCCTTGACCAGGACGCCGTCCATGTCGGAGAGATACGTCCACCGGCGCTCGTTCATGCGCGAAACCTATCACGCGTGCGAGACACCTGCGTTCCACGCCGAAAAGGGCTACAGTGGGAATTGCCGGTATCGCGAGGGGAGTCGCGTTCCCGGTCACCGAGGGGGTTCGGGGGAATACTTTTCGACGTCACCGGCGTGGTCGCCGGGGCGCAATTCTTCCTGCCCCCGAACGCCGAGGGGGAGAACCGAATGACCGAAATCATCGAGCGTCCGGCCACGGCCGGGCCGATCGCCGGGCCGAACTGGGGGCTCACCAAGTTCCTCGACCCACTGCGCATTCCGCCGGTGCTGCGGCCGCATTCGTGGTGGGGCGAGGACATGATCACCATCCCGATGATCGCGAAGCGCCGGCGACTGCACTCGCAATTGCCGCCGAGCACGTTGTGGACGTACGCGGGCCATTTCCCGGGTCCGACCATCGAAGTGCGCAGCGGTAAACAACTGCGGATTTCGTGGTCGAACGAAATCGACGGCGAGTTCCCGCTCGTCGCCGTTCAGGGCCCGGTGGGTGACGCGCCGGCCAGCCGCCCGGGCCGCGAGCTCGAGAAGACCGGCTACGCCGTCATCGACGGTGTCGCGGACCTGCCGTCGTGGACCGTGGTGCACCTGCACGGCGCGCGCACCAACGCGGGCAACGACGGCTGGGCGCACAACGCCGGCCTCAAGGGCACTTCGCAGCTGGCCGAGTACCAGAACGTCCAGCCGGCGATGCCGCTCTGGTACCACGACCACGCGATGGCGATCACGCGCTTCACCGTCCACGCCGGCCTCGCCGGGATGTACCTGCTCCGCGACGACGAGGAAGACGCGCTCGACCTGCCGGACGGCGACCACGAGATCCCGCTGATCATCACCGACCGGAACCTCGACCGGGACTCGCCCACCGGCCCGCTCAACGGACAGCTGCTGTTCAAGGTCCCGGTGGTGCCGAACGGCCCGATGATCCCGTTCACCGGCCCGTTCAACCTGGTCAACGGCGTGATCTGGCCGCACCTCGACGTCGACGCGCGGTGGTACCGCTTCCGGCTGCTCAACGCGGCCAACTCGCGGTTCTACACGCTCAACCTGGTCGACGAGAACAACAACCCGGTGAACGACGCCGTCCGCCTGATCGGCACCGACGGCGGCCTGCTGCCCGCGCCAGCACCGCTGCCTGCCAACGGCCTGACCGTCGCCCCGGCCGAGCGGTTCGACGTGCTGATCGACTTCAGCCGCTTCAAGGGGCAAAAGCTCAAGCTGCGCAACGCCGACCCGCGGCTGGGCACGGTCGAGCCGGACCTGATGGAGTTCCGCGTCGACGGCCGGGCCAAGCACGACCCGTTCCGGCTGCCGGAGAAGATCTCGACGTCCTACACCCGGCTGGTGCACGGCTCGACGCTGCCGGAGGACCACGACCACGTCTGGATCGCGCTGTTGCTCAACGCCGAAGGCCACCCGGAGATGTGGGACCTGGAGCCGGTCGACGCGGATCCGGGCGGCGCCGGGATCATCCAGGTGCAGGACCCGGCCGGCGGGCTGAAGACGTTCCGGATGATCGGGCGGCTCTTCGACGACACCACCGGGATCTTCATCAACCACGACCGCTGGGCGGTGTGGAACATCCTGCACGTCGCGAACGGCGGGCCCGCGCACCCGATCCACATCCACCTGACGGAGTTCCAGGCGCTGTTCCGGCGGGCCTTCACCACGACGTTCGACCAGCCTTCGGAGCGGACGACGGCGCCGATCAGCGGCTTCACCGACGTCCCGCTGGAGAAGTACGAGGAGGGCTGGAAGGACACGATCATCGTGAACCCCGGCCAGTGGGTGAGCGTGGCCGGGCAGTTCGGCGGCGGCACCGGCGAGTTCATGTACCACTGCCACATCCTCGACCACGAGGACGAAGGCATGATGCGGCCGTTCGTCGTGCACCCGCCCGAGGTGGCCAAGTTCCACGTCCACCCCGGCGGCGACCACCACCACGACGGCTGACGCCGGCTCCAGTGCGCCCCAATGTGGCCTTCGGTGCGTGAGACGCAACGAAGGCCGCCTTGGGGCGCTGGCAATCGGACAACAGCGTGAGCCCGCCGCCGGCGGGGCCGTGGGAGTGAGTCAGGAGGCCGCGGCCGGGTGCACGCTCACGGTCGCGGCCTTCACCGACAGCGTCACCGCCGAGCCGGGCTCCAGGGCGAGCTCGGCCACGGCGGCCGGGGTGAGGTCGGCGGTGAGGCCGTGGGCCCAGCCGTCGCCCTCGGCCCGGACGCGGATCACCGGGCCGTGCGGCTCCAGCGCGGCGACCACGGCGTCGGTGGTGTTGCGCGGGCTGCCGCGGTGCTCACCGTCGTGCGGGTAGACGGCGACGGCGTTGGGCGGGAACACCGCCACCGCGGGCTCGCCCACCACGACGTCCGGGGCCGGGAGGCCGGCCACCACGTCACCCGACGCGGTCCGCAGGCCGGCCACGACCGCCGTCCCGGCGACGAGGTTGAGCCCGGCGATCCGCGCGGTGAACGCCGTTCGCGGTGCGGAAAGCACTTCGCGGGTCGGGCCGTGTTCGACGATCCGGCCGCCGTTCAGCACCGCGACGTGGTCGGCGAGCGCAAGCGCGTCCAGCGGGTCGTGGGTGACGAGCACGGTGGTCGGCCCGGTCTTGAGCACGCGCCGCAGCAGGCCGCGGATCGCCGGCGCGGCGTCGACGTCGAGGGCGGCGAACGGCTCGTCGAGCAGCAGCAGGTCCGGCTCGGCGGCGAGCGCCCTGGCGATCGCGACCCGCTGGGCCTGGCCGCCGGACAGCTGCCCGGGCCGCCGGTCGGCGAGCGCGACGGCGTCCACCTCGGCCAGCCAGAAGTACGCGCGTTCCCGGGCGGCGCGGCGGCCGGCACCGGTCGACCGCGGCGAGAACGCGACGTTGTCCGCCGCGGACAGGTGCGGGAAGAGCAGCGCGTCCTGGGACAGCAGCCCGATCCCCCGGCGGTGCGGCGGCACCCCGGCCAGCTCGCGCCCGGCCACGGTGATCTCCGCCGACGTCGGTGTGATCAAGCCCGAGAGGCAGCCCAGCACGGTCGACTTGCCGGAGCCGTTCGGGCCGAGCAGCGCGAGCACCGTCCCGGCGGCCACGTCGAGGTCGACGTCCAGCGAGAACGAGCCGCGGACGGCCTCGATCCGGGCCGTGAGGCTCACCGCAGGCCGCCTTCCCACGAACGCGGCCGCGCGACGGCGATCACGAGCACCGCCACCACGATGAGCAGTATGGAGAGCGCGACGGCGCTGTCGATGTCCACCTCGGCCTGCGTGTAGACCTCCAGCGGCAGCGTGCGGGTGACGTCTTCGAGGCTGCCCGCGAAGGTGATCGTGGCGCCGAACTCGCCGAGCGCGCGGGCGAAGCTCAGCACGACGCCCGAGCCGAGCGCGGGCAGCAGCAGCGGCAGCGTGACGCGCCGGAAGACCGTCCACGGACGCGCGCCGAGGGTCGCGGCGACCTGCTCGTAGCGGTCGCCGGCGCCGCGCAGCGCGCCTTCGAGGCTGACCACGAGGAACGGCATCGCGACGAACGTCTGCGCGATGACCACCGCGGTCGTGGTGAACGGCACCGACTCCCCGGTCAGCGTGGTGATCAGCATGCCGAGGAAGCCCTTGCGGCCGAGCAGGTAGAGCAGTGCGAGCCCGCCGACGACGGGCGGCAGCACCAGCGGCAGCAGCACGATCGAGCGCAGCAGCCGGACGCCGCGGAAGCGGGCACGCGCGAGCACGACGGCCAGCGGCACGCCGAGCAGCACGCAGGCCAGGGTGGCCAGCGCGGCCGTGATCAGCGAGAGGCGCAGCGCGTGCCACGACGACGGCGTGGCGATCAGCGACGGCAGTCGTGTCAGGTCCGAGCGCACCAGCAACCCGACGACCGGCAGCACCACCAGCGCCAGCGCCAGCGTGGCGGGGATGGCGAGCACCCACGGGACGCGCGAGTGGCCGGCCGGGACCCGGCCCGGCCGGCCACTCGCGGAACGCCTACTGCGCAGAACCGAACCCGACCTTGGCCAGCTCGTTCTTGCCCTCGGTGCCGAGGACGAACTCTTCGAACTGGTGCGCCAGCTCGGCCTGGCCGCCCTTGATCGCGGCGATCGGGTAGTTGTTGATCGCCTGGGCCGCCTCCGGGAAGTCGACCTTGTCCACCTTGCCCGCGGCGGAGGTGGCGTCGGTGACGTAGACGAGGCCCGCGTCGGCGTCGCCGGACTGGACCTTGTTCAGCACCTGCTTGACGTCCGACTCTTCACTCTTCGGCTTGAGCGTGACGCCGGTCTGCTGCTCGACCTTCTTGGTCGCCGAGCCGCACGGCACCTGCGGCGCGCAGGTCACGACGCTCAGGCCGGCCTTGTTCAGGTCGGCGAAGGACTTGATGCCCTTCGGATTGCCCGGCGCGACGGCGATGGCCAGCTTGTTCGTGGCGAACACGGTCGCCTGGCCGTCGATCACCCCGCCCTGGGTGGCCTTGTCCATGTTCGCCTGGTCGGCGGAGGCGAAGACGTCGGCCTTCGCGCCGTTGGTCAGCTGCTGCACCAGGGTGGACGACCCCGCGAAGCTGAACTTCACGGTGACGCCGGAGTGCTGGGCCTCGAACTCCTTGCCGAGCGCGGTGAACGACTCGGTGAGGGACGCGGCGGCGAACACGGTGAGCGTGCCGCCACCGGTGCCGCCGGTGCCCTTGGGCGCGGGCGCGCTGACCGACGACCCGCCGGTCTGCGTGCTGGGCTCGTCCGAGCTGCTGCAGGCGCCCGCGAACAGGGCGACGGCCGCGACGGCGAGAGCGAGCTTCTTCATTTACTTCCTTCCGGTGTTTCCACCACGACAGTGGTCGCCTTGACCACCGCGACCGCGAGCACCCCGGGGCGCAGGCCCAGCTCGCGGACGGCTTCCGTACTCATCAGGGACACCACGCGGTGTGCCCCGCACTGCAGTTCCACCTGGGCCATCACCTTGTCGGCGATGACCTCGGTGACCAGCCCGACGAACCTGTTGCGGGCGGACCGGCCGACGGTCGAGGGGTCTTCGGGCCCGACGGCCTGTGCCCGGGCGAACCCGGCCAGCTGGGCGCCGTCCACGACCTTGCGGCCGGCGGCGTCGTCGGTGGCGGTCAGCTGTCCCGCGCGCACCCACCGGCGGACGGTGTCGTCACTGACTCCGAGCAGGCGGGCGGCCTCGGACAACCGAAATTGCGGCATGTCCGAGAGATTATCTCCGCACTTGAGGAAAAGCTACGCGGGGCGCGAATTGTCCATGATCTCGGCGCGCAGCTGTTCGAGCATGACATTCTGATAACGCTCGATCACTTTTCGTTCGGCCGGGGAGAACTGCGCCAGCATCTCGCGGAGCCAGTCGAAGGCCGACTGGAAGAGCGGCGCGAAGCGCTCACTGGCCCCCGGCACGACCGCGACGAGGACCTTGCGGCGGTCTTCGGGGTCACGGACGCGGTGCACCAGCCCGACCTTCTCCAGGCGGTCGATGACACCGGTGACGGCGCCGGTGGACAGCCCCGTGAGCTCGGCGATCCGGCCCGCGGTCAACGGTCCGTTCGATTGGACGACCAGGTCGAACGTCTTGTGGTCGGTGCCCGACAGGCCCATCCGCTCGGCGATCCGGGCGTGGCGGAGGACGGTGAGCGTGCTGCCCGCGCGGCCCAATTCCGCGAAGCGGAAGAGCTCTTCTTCGGGGACCGGGTAGGTCTTTTCCGCTGTGCCCGTCATCACTTGTCCTTCGGTTCGCGCAGGTCGTTCGCCCACTGAACAGCTTACTGCCCAAAGTATCCGGACGATCACTGAGGTTTGCGCGTGATGCGGGCTACTCTGGGCGTAATGACGGCAGTGGATCTCGGGTTTCCTCGCGTCCCCGGTACACGAGGGTCATCTCGCGTGCCCAGGCCCGAGAACCCCAAACTCATCGACACCTTCGGCCGGATCGCCACCGATCTCCGGGTTTCCCTCACGGACCGGTGCAACCTGCGCTGCACCTACTGCATGCCCGCGGAGGGCCTCGACTGGATGCCGGGCGAGCAGGTGCTGTCCGACGACGAGCTGGTCCGGCTGATGCGGATCGCCGTCGAGATGCTGGGTGTCACCGACATCCGGCTCACCGGCGGCGAACCCCTGCTGCGGCCGGGCCTCGAGGACCTCGTCGCGCGGATCACGGCGCTGGAGCCGCGGCCGCGGCTGTCCATGACGACGAACGGGATCGGCCTCGCCAAGCGCGCGCCCGCGCTCGCCGCGGCGGGCCTGGTCCGGATCAACGTCTCGCTCGACACCATCAACCCGGAGAAGTTCCTCGAGATCACCCGCCGCGACCGGCTCTCGCACGTGCTGGCCGGCATGGCGGCCGCGCGCGACGCCGGGATGTCGCCGGTGAAGGTCAACGCCGTGCTGATGCGGGGCGTGAACGAGACCGAAGCCGTGCCGCTGCTGAAGTTCTGCCTCGCCGAGGGCTACCACCTGCGGTTCATCGAGCAGATGCCGCTGGACGCCCAGCACGGCTGGAACCGCGGCGAGATGATCACCGCGTCGGAGATCCTGGAGATGCTGGGCGCGGAGTTCTCGCTGTCGCCGTTCCCGGTCGCCCGCGGCGGCGCGCCCGCCGAGCGCTGGCTGGTCGACGGCGGCCCCGGCGACGTCGGCGTGATCGCGTCGGTGACCCGGCCGTTCTGCTCGGCGTGCGAGCGGACGCGGCTGACCGCCGACGGCGCGGTCCGCTCCTGCCTGTTCAGCAACGACGAAACGGATCTGCGGGCCCTCGTGCGCGCGGGCGCGCGTGACGAAGAGGTGGCGGACGCCTGGCGCGCCACGATGTGGGGCAAGCTCGCCGGCCACGAGATCAACGACGCCGGGTTCGCGCAGCCGATCCGGCCGATGAGCGCGATCGGCGGTTGAGATGACGACCCTGACCATCGTGGTCCGGTACTTCGCGGCGGCGCGGGCCGCCGCGGGCGTAGAAGAAGAGAAGGTGCAGCTGCCGTCCGGCGCGTCGGTGTCCGACGCGGTGGCCGAGCTGCGCCGCCTCCACCCCGAGGGCCTGCCGAAGATCCTCGACGCGGTCAGCTACCTGCTCGACGGGGTCGCGGTCCGGGATCGCACCCGCGTGCTGACGGATGGCGCCGAGCTCGACGTCCTCCCCCCGTTCGCCGGCGGCTGATGCCCCGCTGATCACGCGAGCCGACCCTCCAGGCACGCGAGTCGTCCGTCCAGGTACGCGAGCCGTCCACCTGGGCACGCGAGTTCGCCCTTGCCGTACTCGATCTACCGCTCGGGTACCGGAGCGGACCGCTCGGCGAAGTCCTTTATCTCTGTGCGGCGTGGCGCGTCACCGGATCCGGCTGTTCGCGAGAGGCTGAACAGCGCCGGTCGCAACGCCATCCGGTGACCCGTTTCGCCTGGTCCGTCGCCCTGTGTCGGCCCAGCCGGCCCGACCCGGTCACCGCGGCTTCCCCGGCGTGACTTCAAACCCCACTAACGTGTGGGACTGCTGTGACTCAAGGGGCACCTGAGGCAGGATTGTCAAGTCTGGCGAACTGCCGGAGTGCGTCATAGGATGCGCGCTTCATTCGCTTGCCCGACGTCGCGAATGGCCCATTCGCTGCGCAAAACACGTGATGCAAGCCTCACGATCCGTGTTTTATCTCGGCAAGGAAACGGGGAGATAACGGCCCGCTGACCTGCGAAGACGCCCGCATCGACGAGGGTTGCGTGCTGTTACTGTGACGTAGGTCACGCCCCGAATAATTTCCGATCACGGCTCTCGTTACGTACCGTCGCTTTTCGGTTGGCCCCGACCAACCAGCACGACCGGGAATCCGTAGCGCCTAGCCCTGTCCGACGGATCCCCGGACCCATACCCCGAGCGAAAGCATTTCCGGACAGGGACGAGGGGACGACGAAGACGCGACGTGCGTCGGACTCGCCTGCCGGCCTGAGAGGGCCGGCGCCAGGACCCCGATCCTGACCCTCAGCACCGGCTCGTAGGCGCAGGGAAGCCTGAGAAGCATTCAGATGTCTTACCGAGGCAAGCACCGCAAGATGTCCGCAGCCACCCGCACCGTCGCTCGCGTCGCCATCGCGGGCATCGCGGTCGGCGCTCCCCTCGCAATCGCCGCGACCCCCGCGTCGGCGACGAACTGGGACGCCATTGCGCAGTGCGAGAGCGGCGGCAACTGGGGCACCAGCACCGGCAACGGCTACTACGGCGGCCTCCAGTTCTCGCAGAGCACCTGGAAGGCCTACGGCGGCACCGGCAGCGCGCAGAACGCTTCGCGTGAGCAGCAGATCGCCGTGGCCGAGCGTGTCCTGCAGGGTCAGGGCATCGGCGCCTGGCCGGTCTGTGGCAAGAAGGGCGGCGGCTCGTCGGCCCCCAAGGCCACCCACAAGTCGACCACCAGCACCCCCAAGAAGGTGACCCCGAAGAAGAGCACGACCGCCCCGAAGCAGGCGGCGGCTCCGGCGGCGACCGGCGTTGCGTCTTCGAACCCGGCCGGTGACTACACCGTCGTGGCGGGCGACACCCTGTCCAAGATCGCCAAGCAGTTCAACGTCCAGGGCGGCTACGCGAAGCTGCAGGACCTGAACTCGAAGTACATCCCGAACGCGGACCTGATCCTCGTCGGCCAGAAGATCGCCACCAAGTGACGATCGCGCAGTGATGCGTAAGTCCGGCCTCGCGCCGTGACACCACGAACCCTCCACCGCCGATCCCCCGGGCGGTGGAGGGTTCGTGCGTCTCCACCTCAGACCGGCTCATTCGCCTTCTGACGCGATTGGGGCCGAACCTGGGGACCAACCACGTCCTCGGCGTTCCAGGCCGCCGTTCGGGCACTCCGCGGCCCACACGGGTCACGGCGAGTTGACCCACTCGTCGGTGCCGTCGGTGAAGTGCTGGTGCTTCCAGACCGGCAGCCGCGCCTTGACCTCGTCCACCAGGTCCGAACACGCCGAGAACGCCTGGCCGCGGTGCTCCGCCGCCACCGCGCACGCCAGCGCGACGTCGCCGATCGCCAGGTGACCGATGCGGTGGCTCACCGCCACCGCCCGCACGCCGGTCCAGCGCGCCGACAGGTCCGCGACAACGTCGGCGATCACGTCGCCCGCGCTCGGGTGGCCCTCGTACGTCAGGTCGCGCACCCCCTTGCCGCCGTCGTGGTCGCGGACGACCCCGGCGAACGTCACCACCGCACCCGCGGCGTCGTCCTCGACCAGCCGGGCGTGCTCCTCGACCGACAACGTCTCCTCGGTCACCAGCGCCCGCACCACGCGCACCGAAGGCGCCGAAGCGGCCGGACGCGGGTGGTCACCGCCGGCCAGCTGGTCGACGGCGTGGTCCAGGATGCCGTCGAGCACACCCAGGCCGTCCTTCACACCGCCGCTGGACCCCGGCAGGTTCACGACCAGGGTCCGCCCGGCCACCCCCGCGAGACCGCGCGAGAGCACCGCGGTCGGCACCTTCGGCAGCCCGGCGGCGCGGATCGCGTCCGCGACCCCCGGCAGCTCGTGGTCGAGCACCGCGCGCGTGACGTCCGGGGTGCGGTCGGTCGGCGAGATGCCGGTGCCGCCGGTGGTGAGCACCACGGCGACGCCGTCGGCCAGCGCGGCCCGCAGCGCAACGCCGACCGGGTCGCCGTCCTCGACGACGACCGGCGCCGGCACCTCGTACCCGCGGCCGGCCAGCCAGGCGGCGATCACCGGGCCGGTCTTGTCCTCGTAGACACCCTTCGCGGCGCGGTTGGACGCCACGATCACCCGCGCACTGCGCTTCACGGCCGCTCCCAGGTCCCGGTCTTGCCGCCGTCCTTGCGGAGCAGGCGGACCTCGTCCAGCGTCGCCGCCGGATCGACGGCCTTGATCATGTCGTGCAGGGTCAGCCCGGCCACCGCCACCGCGGTCAGCGCCTCCATCTCGACGCCGGTGACGTCGGTGGTCTTCGCCGTCGCGCGGATGCGGACCTCGGCCTCGCCGAGCTCGAACTCCACCTTGACCCCGGACAGCGCGATCTGGTGGCACAGCGGGATCAGCTCGGGCACCCGCTTCGCGCCCATGATCCCGGCGATCCGGGCGGTGGCCAGTGCGTCGCCCTTCGGGAGGCCGTCGGACGCCACCAGCCGGAGCACCTCGGCGGTGGTCCGCACGGTGCCCGCCGCGAGCGCGGTGCGCGCGGTGGCGGTCTTGCCGGAGACGTCGACCATCCGGGCCGCCCCGGTTTCGTCGACGTGGCTGAGTTCACTCACATGGCGAGGCTACTTCCGAGCGCGCGCAACGCCGCCGCGGGCACCGGGCGGGTCGACTCCGCCGCGACCGGCGTCCGCCGTGAGGCGGATCCCGGGTGGTCCCGGCCGGCTAGCGCTCGGCGCGCACGGCCTTCCGGACGGCGTCGGCGACGGCGGGCGCCACCGCGCTGTCGAACACGCTCGGCACGATGAACGACGCGTTGAGCTTGCCGTTGTCCACGACGTCGGCGATCGCGTCGGCGGCGGCCAGCAGCATGTTGTCGTCGATGTTGTTGGCGTGCGCGTCGAGCAGGCCGCGGAAGACACCCGGGAAGGCCAGCACGTTGTTGATCTGGTTCGGGAAGTCGCTGCGGCCGGTCGCGACGACCGACGCGTGCTGCTGCGCCTCGAGCGGGTCGATCTCCGGGTCCGGGTTCGCCAGCGCGAACACCACGGCGTCGGACTTCATGGTCGCGACCTGCTCGGCGCCGAACAGGTTGGGCGCGGAGACGCCGATGAAGACGTCCGCGCCGACGAGCGCCTCGTGCAGGGTGCCGCTGACCTGCTCCTTGTTGGTGTGCGACGCGATCCACGCGAGGTTGTCGTCGAGGTTGCCACGCGCGGAGTGGACGATGCCGTCGATGTCCGCGGCGACGATGTCACCCGGGTTCTTGCGCAGCAGCAGCCGGATGATCGCCGAGCCGGCCGCGCCGACGCCGCTGACCACGATCTTGCAGTCTTCGATGTTCTTCTTGACCACGCGCAGGGCGTTGCGCAGCGCGGCGACCACGACGATCGCGGTGCCGTGCTGGTCGTCGTGGAAGACGGGGATGTCGAGCTGTTCACGCAGCCGGGCCTCGATCTCGAAGCAGCGCGGCGCGGCGATGTCCTCGAGGTTGATCCCGGCGTACACCGGCGCGATCGCCTTGACGATCTTGATGATCTCCTCGGTGTCCTGGGTGTCCAGGCACACCGGCCAGGCGTCGACGTCGGCGAACTTCTTGAACAGCGCCGCCTTGCCCTCCATCACCGGCAGCGCGGCGGCCGGGCCGATGTTGCCCAGGCCGAGCACCGCGGACCCGTCGGTGACGACGGCGACGGTGTTGCGCTTGATGGTCAGCCGGCGCGCGTCCTCGGGGTTGTTCGCGATGGCCTGGCAGACCCGCGCGACACCCGGGGTGTAAGCGCGGGAGAGGTCGTCACGGTTGCGGAGCGCGACCTTGGGGGTGACCTCGATCTTGCCGCCGAGGTGGATCAGGAACGTCCGGTCGGAGACCTTGCGGACCTTGACGCCGGGCAGCGAGTCGAGCGTCTGGGTGATGTCGTTGGCGTGGTTCTCCGACAGCGCGTTGGCGCTGATGTCGACCACGATCGAGTCGGAGTGGGACTCGACGACGTCGAACGCGGTCAGCACGCCGCCGACGCGCCCGACGGCCGTGGTGAGGTCACCGGCCGCGCTGGACGAGGCCGGGGCCTCGACCCGGACGGTGATCGAATATCCGGGACCGGGAACCGGCATGGCGCTTACCCCCGCATGGGAAAAGTCGGTTGGGACGGGAGCGAACCTACTCCCGTGACCGCCCTCACGAGGCCCCGGAACCGGTACTGACCAGTAACTATGCGGTCAGCGGTTGATCTCGGTCTCGGGGTGCACGTAGGGCACCGTGTCGAGCGGGAACGTGACATCGCCGAACGGCGACAGCGCGCCCTGGCGGTCGGCCGCGAGCTCGGTCACGGGGTGCTCCCCGGCCTCGCCCGGCCAGGTCGGGTCGACGCCCTTGTGCTTCTTCTCACCCTTGGCCACAACGTCCTCCACAGCCTTACTCGGTTCTTCGGGGACAGTCTGCCTGAGCCCCCGCAAGCTCAGCCAACCGCCCGGTATCCTGGCCTTCTATGCCCGCGACCTCCTTGGCGGACTGGCTGCGTGCGGAGTCCGACGACGCACTCGCGGAGCTCCTCCGCACGCGTCGCGACCTGTCCACGCCTCCGCCCTCCGACAGCACCGTGCTCGCCACCCGGGCCGGCACGCCGGGCTCGGTCGCGCGCGCCTGCGAAGACCTCGACACCTTCACCCTGGCCGTGCTCGAAGCGTGCCTGCTGGCCGGGGCGGACCGCGATCCCGTGCCGGTCGCCGACGTCGCGAAGCTGGTCGGCACCGACATCGCCGTCCCGCTGGCCCAGTTGCGCTCGCGGGCGCTTGCTTGGGGCCCGGACGACGCGCTGCGCGTGCCGCCCGCGGCCCGGGAGGCGCTCGGGCCGTTCCCCGCCGGGCTCGGCGCGTCGTCGCCGGCGCTCGCCGGCGACGACCTCGGGGCACGGCTGGCCGAGCTGCCCGACGACGAACGCGGCGTGCTGACCGCCCTCGCCGCCGGCCCGCCGATCGGCCGCACCCGGGACGCCGGGCAGGACCTGTCGTTCGAGAAGGCCACCACGCCGGTGCAGAAGCTGCTGGCCCGCGGGCTGCTGCTGCGGCGCGACGACCAGACCGTCGAGCTGCCGCGCGAGGTCGGTGTCGCGGTGCGCGGCGGGGCCTTCGCGCCGGGCACCCTCACCGAGCCCACGCTGCCGGTGCACCCGCACCAGATGTCCACTTTGGACGAGGCGGCGGCCGGTGAAGCGATGGAGTTCTTGCGCCGCACCGAATCCCTGCTGCGCGCGTGGTCGGCCGCGCCGCCGCCGGTGCTCAAGTCGGGCGGCCTCGGCGTGCGCGAGCTGAAGAAGCTGGCCAAGGACCTGGAGATCGACGACGCGCAGGCGACCCTGTTCGCCGAGCTGGTCGTCGGCGCCGGGCTCGTCGCCGACAGCGAAGCGACCGCGCCCGAGTGGGTGCCGACGACGCTGACCGACTCGTGGCTGGCGTCGCCGACCGCGCAGCGGTGGATGACGCTCGCGCAGGCGTGGCTGGAGCTGCCGCGGCTGCCCGGGATGGCCGGCGGGCGCGACGGCAAGGACAAGCCGATCGCGCCGCTGTCGGAGGAGCTGCGCCGCCCGCTGGCGCCGGTCGCGCGGCGGCGGGTGCTGGCCGCGCTGGCCGACCTGCCCGAGGGCACCGGCGTGAAGAGCGTCGACGAGCTCGTCGCGGTGCTGGCCTGGCGCGCCCCGCGGCGCGGCGGGCGGCTGCGGGACGAGACCGTCCGCTGGACGATGGCCGAGGCGAGCGCGCTGGGGATCGTCGCGCTCGGCGGCGTCACCACGGCGACGCGCGCGCTGCTCGCCGACGACCGGCCGGGCGCGGTCGAGGCGATCCTGGACGCGCTGCCCGCGCCGGTGGACCGGGTGCTGCTGCAGGCCGACCTGACGGTGGTCGCGCCGGGGCCGCTGGAGCCGGAGCTGGCGGCGGAGATGGACGCGGTCGCGAACGTCGAGTCGGCCGGGCACGCGACGGTCTACCGGATCACCGAGACCTCGGTGCGGCGGGCGCTGGACACCGGCCGCACGGCCGACGAGCTGCACGCGCTGTTCAAGGCCAAGTCGGCCACGCCGGTGCCGCAGTCGCTGAGCTACCTGATCGACGACGTCGCCCGGCGGCACGGACGGCTGCGCGGCGGGGTCGCGGCGTCGTTCCTGCGGTGTGACGACGAGGCGCTGCTGGCCGAGGTGCTGGCCCACCCGGTCACCGCGGAGCACGACCTGCGGCTGATCGCGCCGACGGTCGTGATCAGCCCGGACCCGCTGCACGAGGTCCTGGCGGGCCTGCGCGCGGCCGGTTTCGCCCCGGCGGCCGAGGGCCCGGACGGCCGGGTCGTCGACATCCGGCCCGGCGGCCGCCGCCTGCCGGCGAAGGCGCGCGCGGCGCGGCGGAGCCCGGGTGAGCAGGCGGTGCTGAGCCCGGACCAGGCGGAGCGGATCGTGTCGAACCTGCGAGCCGGCGACGCGGCTTCGGCTCGACGTCGAGGCTCGGCGGTGCGGGCGCCGACGGGTGGCGGCGCGGACACGTCGGCGACGTTGGAGCTGCTGTCCCGCGCGACGCTGGAGCGGCGCGAGGTGTGGATCGGGTTCGTCGACTCCCGCGGCACCGCCAGCCAGCGCGTGGTGCGGCCGGTGCGAGTCGGCGGCGGGATCCTCGAAGGTGACAACAACGAGCGGTACTCGCTGCACCGGATCACGTCGGCGGCCATCGTCGAGGACTGACCCGGGGCCGCGCGTCACTCCCGCCGAGGGGCTACAGCGCGCGCAAGCCCGCGAGGACGCGCTCCATGAACTCGCGGGACGACCGGTCGCCCAGGATCAGCTCGGTCTGGTGGATCAGCACCAGCCCGATGTCGGCCATGTCGCCGACCAGCACCTTCACCACGCCCAGCGGCAGCCGCAGGTGGGCGGCGATCTCCGCCACCGAGCGCGTGTCCAGGCACAGGTCGCAGATGCGCCGGTGCTCGACCGAGCGGACGCCGCGGTACCGGCGGCCGTCGTCGGACGTCGACACCAGGGCCTCGAGCGCCAGGTTGTGGTCGGACCGGGTGCGGCCGCCGGTGCGCGTGTACGGGCGCACTCGCGAGCCCACCGAGCCGACCGGCACCGGGCCGGCGGTACGGGCAGGTTCGTCCCAGGGCTCCGGCTGGGGGATCCAGCGGGTCTCCGGGTCCGGCGGGGGCGTCCAGCCGGTGCGCGGGTCGACCGGCGGAGCCCAGGTGGGCGGCGGCGCCGCCGGCACGGGTCCCGAGTGCATGGGCCCCGAGCGCGGAGGCACCGCGTGTGACGGCGCCGCGTGCGGGAGTGCCGGGTGCGGCCTGGACATCGGGGGCCGGGGCGCGGGGTGCCGGGGCATCGGCGGCCGGGGTGCGGGTGGCCGGGGCGGGGCGGGCTGGCGCGCGCCGCGGGGCGGCGTCCACGCCGGCTCCAGGGCCGGGGGCTCCGGCTCGTAGGTCTCCCCGTCCTGCCACTCCGGCTCGTCGGGGTCGTAACCGCCGCCGTTGTCGGGGCCCCAGTCGCGGGCGGTCTCGTAGTCGTCTTCGGCCGGCTCCGGACCCCACTCGCGGGTGTCCTCGTCGGTGTAGCCCTGCGGGTCCGCCGTCGGCCGGGCCGGCTTGCGCTTGGGCATGATCGTCGACAGCGTCGACATGTCGAACTTGCTCGGTGAATCGAACCCCTCGCGCTCGGTGCCGCGGTGCAGTGCGTCCCAGCCGCTGGAGTCCGGATCGTCGAATCCCGAAATCCTCATCTCGCCCTACCCACGCACGCCGCCCTGGAGCTGGGCGCGCAGCTCGGGGGTGATCTGCTGGCCGACCCGCTCGACGAGCAGGGTCATCTCGTAGGCGACGGTGCCGATGTCGCACGTCGGCGCGGCCAGCACCGCCAGCGACGAACCGTCCGAAACGGACATCAGGAACAAGTAGCCGCGCTCCATCTCCACCACGGTCTGGTTGACACCACCCGCTTCGAAGCAGCGCGCGGCCCCGAACGTCAGGCTGATCAGCCCGGACGCGACCGCGGACAGCTGCTCGGCGCGTTCCTGGGGCAGCCCTTCCGACGGCGCCAGCAGCAGCCCGTCCGCGGACACCAGAACGGCGTGCGCGGCGCCGGGTACCCGGCGCACGAAGTCCGTGATGAGCCAGCCGAATGAACCCTGGCCGGATGCCGTCACTACTGCCCCTCCTTGCTCGTGCGGCGCCGTGCGCCGCACACCGGAGTGGCCGGCACGGCCGGTCGACGACGCCACCGTAAAGCGTATTCGCACCGCCGGTGGTGTCGAGTCCGTCACCGGCCGGCCGGTGCGCACCCTACGTGTGCGCCCGGCTGCGCTCCGCGCCGACCCGGCCCCGCTCACGCGTCCGGGGGTCACTCCCCGGCACCGGCCAGGCCCCGCCACGGAAGGGTGTCCGCGCAGGTCAGCACCGGTGCCGGCGATCCGGAGGGACGGCGTCGCCGAACCGGCCCGGACCGTTCCCGCCCCGGACGGCCGCACCACTCCCCGAAGTGGGTGAAGCACGCGGAGTTCACTCCAACGGCCGCATCCGGTTCGGGGCGTCATGCGTTATCCCGCGCGCAACGCCGAATCGTGCGCGATCGCGTGCTGGACGACCGAGATCAGCACCTGCTTGGCGGAGTCGCGCTCACGCGCGTCGCACGCCATGATCGGGACCGACGGCGCGATGGTCAGCGCGTGCCGGACGTCCTCGATCTGGTGGTGCAGGAGCCGGTCGAAGCAGTTGATGGCCACGACGTACGGCAGCTTCCGGTTCTCGAAGAAGTCGATCGAGGGGAACGCGTCGGCGAGCCGCCGCGTGTCCACCAGCACGACCGCGCCGATGGCGCCGACCGCGAGGTCGTCCCACATGAACCAGAACCGGTGCTGACCCGGCGTGCCGAACACGTACAGCACCAGGTCCGAGTCCAAGGAGATACGCCCGAAGTCCATCGCCACGGTGGTGGTCGTCTTGTTGGGCGTGGCCGAGGTGTCGTCGTGTCCGACGCTCGCCTCGGTCATCATGGCCTCGGTGGTCAGCGGGTCGATCTCCGAGATCGCCCCGACCATGGTCGTCTTCCCCGAACCGAACCCGCCGGCGACCACGATCTTGGCCGACGAGGTCGGACCCGTCACCTGCGGCGCGTTCGCGTCGGAGTCAAATTCTCCGAAGCCCACTGAGCACCCTTTCCATGAACTCGATACTCGGGCGGTCACCCACGGTCTGGCTGCTGGAGTGCACCAGCACCAGCCCGAGACCCGCCACGTCACCAATCAACACCCGCACCACGCCCAGCGGCAGCCGCAGCAGCGCCGCCACTTCGGCCACCGACCGGGTGTCGAGGCACAGGTCGCAGATCGACCGGTGCTCGGGCACCCGGACCCGGTCGAGCATCCGGCCCTGTTCGCTGGTCGAAATCAGCGCCTCGATCGCCAGGTCGAGGGTCGCCTTCGTCCGGCCCCGGGTCCGGAAGTACGGCCGGACCAGGCCCGAGGTCTCCATCTCGGTCGGCGGCGGCTCGTCGATGTACTCCTGGTGGGCCTGCCGCGGCAGCGCCGCGGCCAGCTCACCGGAGTCCGGTCCCGACGAGTAGTCGCGATCGTTGCTGTACGCGGCGAAGTCGTGCGCGTCGTACAGCGGCCCGCTCGCACCGCCGAACAGCTCCGCGCCCGGCCCGCCGAGCAGCCGGTCGCGGTATTCGCCGCTGCCGGCCTGGATCGGCCGGATCGGTTCCTGCCCGGCGTTGCTGTCGGTCAGCCAGTTCGGTGGCTCCCGCACGGGGTCGCTGTCGGAGGCCTGCACCCGCCGCTGCCGCCATTCGCGATCGACGCGCTCCCGGAAGGACTGCCAGTCCTCCCGCCCGTCGTCCGGCCCATGCTGCTCGGACCACCCGCCGGAGAAGTCGTCACCGAGCCGGCCATCACCCCTCAAGCGCCCGTCGTCCACGGCTCTCTCCTCGGTTCCCCGGATCTCAGCGGCGGACCGCTGAGCCCTGCAGTTGCGCCCGCATTTCCGGGGTCAGCTGCTGGCCGACCCGCTCCACCAGCAGGGTCATCTCGTAGACGACCAGGCCGATGTCACTTTCCGGCGATCCGAGAACCGCCAGGCACGAACCGTCGGAAACGGACATGAGGAAGAGGAAGCCGTTGGCCATCTCGACCACGGTCTGCGCCACCGTGCCGCCCTCGAAGACCTTCGCCGCGCCGCGCGCGAGGCTGGTGAGCCCCGACGCCACCGCGGCAAGCTGGTCCGCCCGGTCCTTCGGCAGGCCACGCGAGGCCGCCAGGAGCAGGCCGTCGGCCGACACCACGACTGCGTGGGCCGCGCCGGGCACCCGGTGCACAAAATCCGTGATCAGCCATGCGAAGCTGCCGGCATTGCTCGCCTTGGCATGCGCCTGGCCGTTCGGCTGCGCGGAGCCACCCGGCTGCATTGCACCCGCCCGTGTCACTTTCACTCCTCACTGCTGTCTGTGGTGTTGCCACGCCCCGGAACCCCGCTGCCTTCCAGCCTTTCGTCGGCCGGTAGTTCCTTCAACGCATGCCGTCCCGAGGTGTACCCCCGCTGGAAGCTTGCCATCCTGTTCCGCGCCGCGGACGCCGAGCGGGTGATCGCACCCGTTCCGGGCATCCCCGCGGTGTTGTCCGCGAAGTTGTTCTGCGCCGGCTCGTCCGCCGAGGGGCTGTTGATCGACCCGGGCACCAGGTACTGGTTCGGGACGCGTTTCGGCAGCCCGGCCGGGGTGATCTCCTCGTTCTTGGACTCGAGCAACGACTGCGCCTTGCTCCAGCCGTCGTCGGAGGCACTGTGCCAGCCGTCGTCGGGCGGGAGCAGCGGGTGCCGCGTCGCGGCGGTCGGCTGCAGCTCGTCCACGTGTTCGACGTGCTCCGGAACCCGCTCCGGGACCCGCTTCGGCAGGGGCTGCTCCGCAGGCGGCTCGTCGTAGCCGGTGAGCGGCGGCAGGTTCGGGTCGTCGACCTCGCTCTGCTGCTGCGACGGCACCGGGTCGGCGGTCGCGTCATCGCCCTCACTGAACCAGCGTGACAGCACCGACTGGTAGATCGGCAGCCGCCGGGTGGGTACATCGTCCTCGAGCGCCGACGGTCCGACCTCCTCCGCGCGGGGCGGTGGCGGTGGCGGCTCCTCCGGCGGGACGTACTTCGGCTCCCGCTTCGGCAGCACCAGCGGCGCGAACTGCGTGTCCGCGCTCGAGCTGGCGCCGTCGCCGTTCGCCGACGGCGTCAGCGGCGCCAGGTCCTCGGCGGTCGGCCAGGCCGGGGTGTCCGGCCGGGGCAGCTCGGGCGACAGGAACGGGCCCGCCGCGCGGCCGCCGCTGACCAGGTCGTCCAGGCTGATCGGCTGGTCGAGCGGGACCAGCCCGCCCTGGTTCGCGACCGGCTCGTGCTTCGGAGCCGGCGGCGGCGGGGGCGGTGGTGGCGCCGACGGCGGCACCGGCGTGTGCGACCGGGTCTGCTCGTAGTCGGACGGCATCGACGGCAACGGGATGCTCGGCATCGACATCGACGTCTCGGACCGGTTCGGCGGCAGCGGGGTCTGCCGCGTCATGCCCGGGCGGAGCTGGGTGAGCAGCTCGGCCGGGACGACGACGCGGGCGATGACGCCGCCTTCGATGTCCTCGTTCTCGCGCAGCCGGACCTCGATGCCGTGGCGCTTGGCCAGCCGCGAAACCACGTACAGACCCATGCGCCGGGTCACCGACACGTCCAGGTCCGGCGGCTCGGCCAGCCGGGCGTTGACCTCGGCCAGCCGCTCCTCGCTCATCCCGACACCGTGGTCGGTGACCTGGATGGCGAGCGCCTTGCGGCGGGTGATGACGGCCCGGACGATGACCTTCGTCTCCGGCTCGGAGAAGTAGGTCGCGTTGTCGAGCAGTTCGGCGAGGACGTGCACGAGGTCGTGGATCGCGAGGCCCTGGACGGCGACGTCGGGCACGATGCCGACCTCGATCCGGGCGTACTGCTCGATTTCGGACACCGCGGCGCCGATGACGTCACCGGCGGGAACCGGCTTGGGCACCGACTTGGCCAGGCCGGCGCCGGAGAGCACCAGCAGGGACTCACCGTTGCGCCGCAGCCGGGTGGCCAGGTGGTCGAGCTCGAACAGGCTGGCCAAGTGGTCCGGGTCCTGCTCGTCGGCTTCCAGCCGGTCGATGACGCCGAGCTGGCGTTCCACCAGCCGCTGCGACCGCCGGGAGAGGTTCACGAAGATGCCGTTGACGTTCTCGCGCAGGAGGGCCTGCTCGGCGGCCATCTTGACGGCTTGTTCGTGGACGATGTCGAACGACCGCGCGACCTCGCCGATCTCGTCGCGAGAGGTGACCGGCACCGGCTGGACGGCGCGTTTCGAGGCGCCGACCGGGTCCGGGTCGTCCAGGATCGCCTGCACGGTCTCGGGCAGCCGGGTGTAGGCGACGTCCAGCGCGCTCTTCCGCAGCACCCGCAGCGGGCGCAGCATCAGCCGGGCGACGATGAGCATCAGCGCGATCGCGGCGGCCAGCGCCACGAGCACCACGGCCCCGCCGATCCAGGCGGAGTTGACGGCCGCGGTGGCCAGGTCGTCCGCGCGGGTCTTCAGCTGGGCCAGCAGGTTCGACTCGACGGCGTGCAGCTTGTCCGCCGACACCGTGCTGTCCTTGCCGAGCGCGGTGGTGTCGATGCTCGGCGCCTCACCCAGCTGGGCGAAGGCGAACGCGTTGGTCTGGATCCGGCGGCGGTCGTCGACCTCCGGCCCGGAGTAGGTGTCGTTGTAGAGCTGCCGCTGGTCGTCGTCGGCGTTCGCGAGGAAGGCCGAGACCGAGGCGTCCGCGCTGGAGGCCGACGCACGCGTCTGGTCCAGCAGGTCGCCGGGGAAGTTGCCGCGGTACGCCGCGATCTGGAGCTCGGCGTCGGCGCGGGTGGTGAACTCCTTGGCCTCGCTGACCGCCTGCGTGCTGGTGCCGAGCCGGAGCACGTCCCGGTCGGTGACCGCGGTGGTCACCTCTCGGCCGAGCTCGATCAGGGCGTCCAGGATGCCGGAGTAGGCCGTCATCACCGTGATGTCGGGCAGGCCGTTCTGGGTGTTGTAGGCCGCGCGCAGCGGGCGCAGCGCGTCGAGGCGCTGGATGCCGCGGGCGTACCGGTCCTTGGTGGCCTGGTCGTCGTACTCGAGGCCCGCCGCCGCGGTCCGCAGGTTGGTGACCTCGCGGTCGACCTTGGCGATCTGGGAGTCCAGCCCGGTCTGCAGCAGCTGGTTCGCGGACGCCAGCCGGGCGACGGCGAGGCCGCGCTCGTTCTGCAGCTCGTGGACCACCGTGGTGACCTTGACCGCGAACGCGACCTGGTCGGCCGTCCGCTGGAACTCCGCCGCCTCCTGGGCGTCGTCGACCACGCGCAGCGCCCCCAGCGCCAGCGCGGTCAGGGTGGGGATGATCAGGACCGCGGCCAGCTTGGAGCGCAGCCGCCAGTCGCGCATGCCGGAGAAAAACCCGGCCTTCCGGCCTGGATCTGCTCCAGGCTGCCGCGCAGGGGTCCCTCCCACCCCCGCGGCGTCTTCGTTCGGCACCGCCGCACCACCATCATCGTTCCTGCTCGGATAACCCTGGTCCGTCCAGCGCCCGCCAGGGCGCATCACGTTCTCGTCAGCCACTCGTCTGCACGCTCCCCGCGCTCCGGCACACCGGCCATCCGGGAGGAGCCCAGCGCGAGACGGTACCCGTACGGGTGAAAAGATCGTCTTCGACGGGGGTTCCTGAACCCCGTCCGAGTGGACGGAATCGGTTCAGCTCGAGCATCACGGTCGGGTCCCTGCGCTGGTCTCGCATCGGTCTCTTGGTTCGGCCTAGCCCACCGGCGCGGCGACTGTGCACGGCCAGGGAGTGGTCTCTACGGGGAAGCTTCTCTCAGGAAAAGCACAGCGTGCCCTGGTAAACCGAACTGGGTCTTCTTGATCGGCCATCCAGGCACTCTCTCTCACTACATCGGAGGTTGATACCTCCCCGCAGGTGCAGAGGGTAGCGAACGGCAGGGGAAGATGTAACCCTCCCGACAGCACCCACTGGATGTTGCACAGCGTTCGCTCAGTCGACGCACAGCTGGTGATCTCTTTTTCCGGAACTGGCCCCTACGCTGGGTAAACCGCTACGGCGAGTGGAGCAGTGGGTCTAGACCAGAGGCCGGGAGAGTGACACGTACCACTCGCTTGTGTATTTCTCCCACCCGTTGTGAGCAGGCTGTCACCTTCTCTACAGTGGCCGCGTGGCTCCGGGCAATGGGTCACACACTTCCAGCGGACTTCGTCCACCATCCGTCACACTTCGACCAAGGAGCAGGCCTTGCTTGGAAACGCCAGGAGCAGGGGCCGGGTCCACACTCGCCGCGCCGCGCTCGGGCTCGCCCTCACCGCCGCCGCCGTCACAGCCGTCAGCGGCTGCAGCGCGCTCGGCTCGGACGACTCGAACGCCTCGTCGACCGGGGGCGGCCTGGAGAAATCCAAGATCAAGGTTTCCATCATGCCGACGACGGACCTCGGCCCGTTCTGGCTCGCCCAGGACGGCGGCTACTTCAAGGCCGAGGGCCTCGACGTCGAATCGGTGGTCGCGGCCAGCGGCCAGGCTTCGATGACCAAGTCGATTTCCGGTGAGGTCGACATCTCCCTCTCGACCTACACCCCGTTCTTCATCGCGAAGAGCAGTGGTGCGGCCGACATGCAGCTCGTCGCGGACGGCTCCTCGGTGAACGCCAAGAGCAACGCCATCGTCACCGTCCCGAACTCGCCGGTGAAGACGGTCAACGACCTCGCCGGCAGGCGCATCGCCATCACCGCCAAGAACACCGCGTCGGACCTGCTGACCAAGTCCGTGATGAAGGACCACGGCGTGCCGTCGGACAAGGTCAACTGGGTCATGCTCCCGCTGCCGAACATCGCCGCCGCGCTGGCGGCGGGCCAGGTCGACGCCGCCTACCTCCCGGAGCCGTTCATCACCCAGGCCGCCAAGAACGTCGGCGCGACCCCGGTGATCGACATCAACACCGGCGCCAGCCAGGACTTCCCCCTGACCGGCTACGGCGCGACGAAGAAGTGGGTCCAGACGAACCCCAAGACCCTGGCCGCCTTCCAGCGCGCGATGCAGAAGGCCACCCGCGATGCGATCAACGACCGCGCGAAGGTCGAGCCGCTGCTGGTCAAGTACGCGAAGATCGACCAGGACACGGCGAAGCTGCTGACCATCCCCGGGTACGGGTCGCTGCTGGACGCGCGTCGCATGCAGCGGGTCCCCGACCTGCTGCTGCAGCTGGGCGCCATCACGACGCCCGTCGAAGCGGCGCCGATGATCGCCCCCCAGGCGACCGCCAGCTGACGTCGTGACCAAACTGCTCCGCAACCTGATCGGCCTGGCCGGCTTCCTCGTGCTCTGGGAGGTCGTCGTCCAGGTCGGCGTGGTCAGCAAGACGTTCATCCCGCCGCCCAGCGTCGTCCTCGTCACCGTCGGGGAACTGCTCGGCGATCCCTCCTTCCTCCGCGACGTGGTCGCGACGATGCTGGCCTGGCTGATCGCCCTGCTGATCGCCGTGGCCGTCGGGGTGCCGGCCGGGCTGCTGCTCGGCAGCATCCCGGTGCTGCGCAACGCCACCGCCGCGATCGTCGAGTTCCTCCGCCCGATCCCGGTCGCCGCGCTCATCCCGCTGGTGCTGCTGGTGATCGGGTCCGGGCCCGAGGCGAAGATCACCCTCGCGGTGTACGCGTCGCTGTGGCCGATCATGTTCAACACGATCTACGGGTTCAGCGAGGTCGACCCGGTGCTGATGGAGACCGCGCGCGCGTGCGGGACCAGCCGGTTCCGGATCCTCTCTTCGGTCGCCTTGCCGAACACCGCGCCGTTCGTCTTCACCGGCATCCGGCTCTCGGCGACCATCGCGCTGATCGCCGTGGTCAGCACCGAGTTCCTGGCCGGCTCCGAAGTCGGCCTCGGCAACTTCATCCTGGTCGCGAGCACCGGTTCGACCCGGTTCGACCTGGTGCTGGCGGGTACCGTGGTGGCCGGGGTGCTCGGCTTCCTGATCAACGAGGGCCTCGAACAGATCGGCAAGCGGCTGTTCCGGTGGAGCACGGTGGACCGGGAGGCGATCGCATGACCGCGGCAACTCTGACCGCACGTTCCGGCCGGGTCGGCCGGCGCGCCGCGCGCGGCGCCGCGACGGTGGTGCGCAACTGGCTGCTCTTCGCGGTCCTCGTGGTGCTCTGGGAGTTCGCCGCCCGCGCGGGCGCGAGCAAGTTCTTCCCACCGCCGTCGGAGATCGCGACCGCGGCGGCGAAGCTGTGGTTCACCGGGCCCGCGTCGCAGCTCTTCCTCACCGACGCGGTGTACGACAACGTGTTCCCCAGCCTCGGCCGGATGCTCAGCGGCTGGGCGCTGGCCGCGGTGTTCGGCATCGCCCTGGGAGTGCTGGTCGGCCGGTCCGAAAAGGCGCTGGACTACGTCGGCCCGCTGTTCGCGTTCTTCCGCTCGATCCCGCCGCCCACGCTGATCCCGGTGTTCGCGGTGCTGTTCGGGCTGAGCACGGGCATGCAGACCGGGTCGATCATCTTCGGCGCGATCTGGCCGGTGCTGCTCAACGCGGTCGACGGCGTCCGCTCGGTCGACCAGGTCAAGGTGGAGACCGCACGGTCGTTCCGCACGCCCAAGCGGTACTGGATCACGATGGTGGTGCTGCCCGCGGCGGCGCCGAAGATCTTCGCCGGGCTGCGGGTCAGCCTGTCCATCTCGTTGCTCCTGATGGTGATCTCCGAGCTGGTCGGCGCCTACAACGGCATCGGCCGGTCGCTGATGAACGCCCAGCAGGACTTCGACTTCCCGACCATGTGGTCGTGGCTGGTGCTGCTCGGCATCCTCGGCTACGTCTTCAACACGATCTTCCTGGCCGCGGAACGGCGGGTGCTGGCCTGGCAGCCGACCCGCCTCGGCCGCGACTGACGCTGGAAAGGCCCTCTCCCATGACAACCATGCTCGAAGTCTCCGGCGTCAGTCACACCTACGGCTCCGGCGCCAAGGCGCACACCGCGGTGAACGACCTCACGTTCACCGTCGAAGCCGGGCAGCTGGCCAGCATCGTCGGCCCGTCCGGCTGCGGCAAGTCGACGTTGCTGCGGTGCATCGCCGGCCTGACCCCGTCCACCGCGGGCACGGTCAGCCTGCACGGCGACCGCGTCACCGGTGTGCCGGACGACCTCGCCGTCGTGTTCCAGGACTACAGCCGTTCGCTGTTCCCCTGGCTCTCGGTGCAGAAGAACGTCGAGTTCCCGCTGCGGTGGCGGTCCATCACGCGCGCAGAGCGGCGGGCGCGGGCGGCCGAGGCGCTCGAGCAGGTGGGGCTCTCCGGCGTCGGCGGGAAGTACCCGTGGCAGCTGTCCGGCGGTATGCAGCAGCGGGTGTCGATCGCCCGGGCGCTGGCCAGCCGGCCGTCGCTGCTGCTGATGGACGAGCCGTTCGCGTCCGTCGACGCCCAGACCCGGTTCGAGCTCGAGGACCTCACCCGGCGGGTGCAGCGCGAGCAGGGCAGCACGATCCTGGTCGTCACGCACGACATCGACGAGAGCGTCTACCTGTCCGACCGGGTGCTGGTGCTCTCGAAGTCGCCGGCGTCGATCGTGGCGGACCTCAAGGTCGGGCTGCCCGCCGACCGCGACCAGATCACGACGCGCGAGTCGGCGGAGTTCGTGTCGCTGCGCGGTGAAGTGGCCCGGCTGCTCCACGGCGGCACCCCGTCGGACGCCGTCGCGGCCGCGTCCGACGCCGCGGAGTGGGACCTGGCCGAGCGGGCCAAGGATGTGACGAAGAGCCGGACCGGGAGCTGACCCAGCTGCAGGGGGGATCGACGCGGCCACCGCTTCGCGCACCGGGCTGCTGACTTTGAAGTCCACTTTGGACGTCAAGCAGCTGGATGGTGGTGCGCTAGCGGTCCGCGGAGTCCGGGTAGACGACGTGTTCGTCGGTGTGCCGGTCGAACAGCCGCCACTGCTCGACACTATGACCCCCGCACGCCGGGAAGACCTCGATCACGAGAGGGCCGTCGAGGTGCACCGACAACGTCCCGGCGGGCCCGAGGGACGCCGACTCGACGAAGCATTCGTGCTCCGTGACCATCCCGGTCAGCTGCCGGGCCTGGCGGTCGAACTTGGTCCGGTACTCGTCGAACGCCGTCTCGGCGTCCCCGGTGTCCCGGTAGCTCATGTCGACCGAGCCGAACAGGATCTGCTCGCGGTGCCGCACCCGGAACGGGCACTGCGCGTGGAGCCGCTTTTCGACGTCCGCACCCTGGATGCCCACGATGGCGATGTTCAGCGTCCGGCTGAATTCGGTGACCCGGCACCCGGCCAGCAGGGCCACCGCCGCCGTGAGCTCTTCGGTTGTCGACAAATCGCTCAGTAGAGCTTCGTGTCCGCCGGGGCGACCCGGATGTGGACCAGGGTCGGGCGGTGGTCGGCGAGGGCCGCGGTGAGGCCGGGGACCAGGGCCGACGGCTCGCTGATCGTGACGCCCTGGCAGCCCATGCTCGCCGCCAGGCCGGCGAAGTTGATGCCGCCCAGTTCGGTGCCCGGGAGCTTCGCGCCGCCGATCGCGTCGCCGAGGATGCGGACCGCCGCGTACTCGGAGTTGTCCATGATCAGGATCGTCACCGGGAGCTCCTGGCGCGCGGCCGTCCAAAGGGCCTGGATGCCGTACATGCTCGAGCCGTCACCGATCAAGCCGATCACCTTGCGGTCCGGACGGGCGAGCGCCGCGCCGACCACACCCGGGACGCCGTAGCCGAGCGAGCCGCTGGCCATCGTCAGGAAGCCCATGTCGGTTGCGGTGATCGGCAGGTGGTCGTGCAGGACCCCGCGGTGGCTGGGTGTCTCTTCGACGACCAAAGCGTTGCCGGGCATCAGTTCCGAGAGTGTCGAGAAGACGAAGTCGGCAGTGAGCGCCGCCCCGCTCGGCTTCCCGGGACGCGTGATCGGCGCCGGCGCGGGCCGCGTGGTGCGGTCGACCGCGTTCAGCAGCGCGCGGACGCCGAGCTTCGGCGTCGCGCGGATGCCGGTGCCCTCGAAGGCACGCGCGAGGATCTGCTCGTCGTCACTGATGATGAACAGCGGCGGCAGCGGAGCTTCGCCGCGCCCGCGTTCGACGTGGTAGGTGAAGGCGGGCGCCCCGATCACCACAACGAGGTCGTACGCCGCGAGCTTGTCCGAGACGGCGCCGCGTTCGGGGTCGAGGAAACCCTGGAACAGCGGGTGGTCCTCGGGGAACGAGCAGCGGAACGACATCGGCGCGACCCACACCCCGGCGTTGACCCGCTCGGCGAGCGCGACGGTCTCCACCACCGCGGCGTCCTGGTCGACGGCTCCCCCGACGACGATCGCCGGCCGTTCGGCGGCTTCGAGTGCGGCGGCGAGCTCGGTGACGGCCTCGGGATCCGGCGCGAAACCGCGGATCCGCGGCCGGGAGACGATCGGGCGTTCGGTCGTGACGGTCCAGTCGTCGGCCGGCACGGACACAAAAACCGGACCGGACGGCGCCTGCGTCGCGACGTGGTAAGCCCGGGCCAGCGCGGCCGGGACGTCCTCGGCCGTGGCCGGTTCGATCGCCCACTTCACGTACGGCTTCGGGAACTGCGGGGCGTCCACCGCGCCGAGGAACGGATCGTGCGGCAGCAGCGCACGGTTCTGCTGCCCGGCGACGACGATCAGCGGCGTCCGGTTCCGGTAGGCGGTGAAGAGGCTGCCGAGGCCGTGCCCGACCCCGCCCGCGGAGTGCAGGTTGACCAGGACGGCCTGCCGCGTCGCCTGCGAGTAGGCGTCGGCCATCGCCACGACGACGGATTCCTGCAGGCCCAGGACGTAGTCGAAGTCGTCCGGCCAGTCGGTCAGGAACGGGACCTCGGTGGTGCCGGGGTTGCCGAACACCGTGGTGAGGCCGAGCTCGCGGAGGAGCTCGCGGGTGGCGTCCAGGACCGTGCGCTTGATCATCCCTTCAGGCTAACGCTTTGCCTGGTGAAGGAAAGCCCTCCAAGCGGCCGCACTGAAGACGATCGTGCCGCCCTCGCGGTCCTTGGTGTCCCGAACGTGCGACACGGGACCCGGCGCCACCTCGACGCAGTTGGTCTCATCGGTGTAGCTCGACGTGCGCCACTCGCGCATGTTCACTCCAGTCCGGCGATCACCCCCTGGATGAGTGCGAGCGACTCCTGCTCACCCAGCGCCAGGTCCGACAGGGTTTCCGTGGCCGCCCGGAAGGCGGCGACGTGGTCTCCATCGTAGACATGGGCGCTGCCGCGGAGGTGCTCGATGTGGACCACCGAAGGAAGGTGAGCGAAGTCGAAGACCACGAAGTGGCCGAACAGCCCCGAGTGGTAGCCGGCATCCGCGGGCACCACGCGGATGCTGCTGGTGCGCGGCTGCGCCGCGCGCACCAGCAGCCGCCACTGCTCGGCCATCACAGCGGGTTCGGCGATGGGCCGGTGGAGAGCTTCTTCGCCGAGGAAGAGCTTGAGCACCAGCGGATCGCGGCGGGTGAGCACCTCTCGCCGCCGCAGGCGGATCGCCACCTCCTGCTCGACCATCCGCGGCGGCAGCCGGTGGGACTCGAGGATGGCTTCGGCATAACCGGGCACCTGCAGGAGGCCCGGCACCACGAACGGCTCCCAGTCGACCATCTCCGTCGCCGTGCGCTCGTACTCGACATACGTCGACAAAGCCGGTGAAACTCCCGGCATCGTGCGCTCCAGCCAGTTCGGCTCCTTCGCGTACTCCGCCAGCTCCAGCAACCGCGCCCGCTCCACCGGCTCCACCCGCATCGCCCCGAGCAGCAGCCCCACCTGCTCCACCTTCGGCACCCGCGTCCCGCTCTCCCAGTGCGACAGCACCTGCGGCGCCACGTCCACGAGCCGCGCCAGTTCGCGCAGGCCCAGCTCGCGCGCCAGCCTCGCCGCGCGGAGGCCGAAGCCCAGCGCGCGGGACCGCGGTGTCGCCACTCGTGTTGACATGGGCACATTCTGTCACCGGGCACCAACAAAAACGGGACGCCGGGGCCGTCACAGATCCGCGACAGCCCCGGCGCCCCGAAAACGAACTCAGCCGATCAGGCCCGACAAGCCGCTGCCCTTGAAGGAGCCCCAGCCGGTCACCTGGTCGTACCCCGTCCCGGCGGTGAAGCCGGTGGTGCCGTGCAGGGTGTTGTTGCCCGTGGTCACGTCGTGGAAGCCCGTGCCGTACGAAGACCCGTTGCCGATCGAGTAGAACGTCGGGTTCAGGTTGCCGAGCCCACCACCGTGGACCTGGTTCTGCAGCGTCGCGAACGCCGCCCACAGCGGGGCCGCGCCCGACGTGCCCCAGACCGTCTCCCACGAACCCGCCGTGTAGATGTAGTAACCCGAGCCGCTGGCCGCGTCCGCGGAAACGTCCGGCACCTTGCGGTAGGTCGTGCTCTGCGAGGACTGCCACGACGGCGCCGTGAACACCGTCGAGATGCCGCCGCCGGTGGAGCCGTTGGACGCGCCGTCGTTCCACGCCTTCTCGCTGCTGTAGGCGTTCGACGAGGTGACCGTCAGCTGGGTGCCGCCGACCCCCGTCACGTTCGGGCTGGACGCCGGGAAGTCGACGGCCTTCGCGGTCGAGCCGGTCTGGCGGTAGCAGTCGGTCGTGCCGTCGTCGCCCGCGGCGGCGAAGTACGAGATGCCCTCCGCGGTGCCGGTCGCGATCGCGTTGCTGACGCTCTTAGCCGCGCTCGACCCTTCCGCGGATTCGCAGGCGCCCCAAGAGATCGAGACGACGTTGACCGTGTGGTCCGACGCGATCTTCTGGTACATCGCCAGCTCACCGGCGCTGCTGTTCGGCGCCTCGTACACGTAGTCGTTGGCCTTCGCCGCGAGCGCGTGCACGACCTCGATGTCGAGCTCGACCTCGATCTGGCCGTCACCCGGCGAGGAGTCGTAGTTCGCGCCGCTGACCGGGACCGTCGTGACCGTGCCCGCCGAGAGGCCGTACGTGCTGTCGTACTGGGTGATGTTGGACTTCTGGTACCCGTCGAACTCGACGAAGCCGACCTTCACGCCGCTGCCGGTCGCCGAGAGACCGCTGGTGCCGTAAGCGGTCTTGAGCACCGGCGGGGTCACCGCCTTGACGACGTTCGGCTTGGCGGCGGCCACGGACGAGTGCGTCCGCACGGCGTGGTCGTCGAGGCCGACGACGTTCGCCACCACCCCCGAGACGTCCGAGGGCACGGCCGGCGCGGCGTCGTTGGCGAAGAAGTCGCGGCCGGAAACCTTGTCATGATATGTCCCGATCCGGGTGCGGAACGCCGATTCCAGCTGCGCCGCCGACCCGGTGAACGTGATGGCCTGCCGGTTGCCGGAAACCTCGATCCCCGTCGCGCCCGCCTTCTCGAGGAATGAGACGGCCTTGTCGACGTCGGCCTGGGCGGGGCCGAACTCGGCCGTGAACTGCGCCGGCGTCAAGAAGTGGTGGTATTGCGGCGAAGCCGGGTTCTGGACGTCGGCGAGGAACTTTTCCAGCGCCTGCTGGTTGTGCAGTTTCAGCGAGAGCGCCGCGGTGATCTGCCGGCCGGCCGCGACGTCGCCGGTGCGGTCGCTGTTGACCAGTGGCGCGGCGCTGTCGGCCAGGGTGACCAGGGGTTCCGAGGCCGCGGCGGCAGGGACGGCCACGGCGAGGCCGAGCAACGCAGGCAGCGGCACGGCGGCCGCGACGAGCTTGCGCAAGCGCATGGGAAATTTCCTCTCGGCGGTGGGGACCGGACCTGCGCGGAATGCTCACCGCAGGCTGTGCGAGAAGCATAAGAAACCGCTATCGCGCCGAGGAACCTACTTTTGTCTGCCCTTTCGCGGTTCCCATTTTCGTTTTCCGGGAGGTTTACCATTCCATGGCACAACGATTATTGTCCGTATTGCCGGTTGTCAGCGGGACAGGTCGTCGACGCGGTCGACGATTTCACGGGCGCGCGAGTCACCGGAATACCGGCGGGCAGCGGCCGTCAGCGTCCGCAGGCGCTGCCGGGTCCGGGGTGAGCGCAGCGCGGCGGCCACCTCGATCGCGTCCCGGCCGACCTCGCCGGCGACGTCGAGATCGCCGTCCAGCGCGTGCACCGTGGCCAGCCAGATCACCGTCAGGGACCGGCTGCGGGTCATGTCCGGCCCGTAGCCCGCGATCGCGTCGGTGAGGGCCTGGATCCCGTCGCGGCCGTGCCGGACGTCGACCACCTGGGCCAGCTCGCCGTGCACGGTGCCGATCATCGCGGCCAGGTCGGTGGGTCCGAAGAAGGCGGCCCAGGGCGACGGCTCGGTCCCTTCGGCGGCCGCGAACTCCGCGCGCGCCCGGTGCAGGCAGCTCAGCGCGCCCGCGACGTCGGCCTTCTTGGCGCACGCCCACGCCTGGTTGGCCGACAGGATCGACAGGGCGAGCTTGCAGTGCGCCAGCAGCGCCGCTTCCCGGCCCCGCGAGAACTCCGTCACCGCCGCGTCGACCGCGCCGTAGTGCAGCCGCAGCCGGCCGACGCGGTAGTGGATGTTGGCCTGGAGGTCGTCGTTGCCGGCTTCGACGGCGAGCTCCAGCGCCCGCGCGAACGCCTCCAGCGCGGCTTCGGGACGGTCTTCGTCGAAACTCGTCCAGCCGGCGAGGTTGTACAGGTCGGCCACCGCGGTGCAGAGCCGCGTCAGGACGGCGTCCCGCATCGTGCCGCTCAGCAGGTCGACGGCGGCCGGCAGGCGCGCCTCGATCGTTTCGCTGCAGGCCCCGCCGCCGTAGCGGTAGTCCCGGGCCCGGAGTTCGGCGACGGCGTACTCGATCCGCCGCACGTCGACGAGACCGACCCGTGCGCCGCGCACGTCGTCCCGCCCGTCACTGCCGGTCATGGCAGCCCTCCATCCGTAGAGAGCCGCCGGCTCGGGCAGCTCCCGCTCATTCCCCTCCCGGCCAGGCCGGAGCCCGGTCCTTCGAGGGACTGGCACCGGGCCACACCCCGGTGGCGGTCAGCACCACGCCGGTGGCGGTTTCCGCGATCTTGACGGCGGCCAGGAGGCCGGTGAGGGCGAGCGAGCCGCCGAGCCCCAGGCGGGCGAACTCGTCTTCGGAGGTTTCGGGGCCGCGTTGCCGCGGTAGCGCACCGGTCACGATTCCGCCTTCCGGGTTGTTCCGGACGTACTCGAACGATACCCGCGAGGAATCAATCGCTCCCGGGCGAAAGAAATCCACCGAACGGTAAGATTCTTCGTTTCCTGCTGCCCTCGCAGCGAGTCCGTCTTGAACTGAATACGCGCGCTCACAGCGCCGCCTCCTGCACATTTCGAACTAGGGTGACACCGGGGTCCGAGGTGCCGAGATTCGCCGGGCCTGCCACGCGGGGCGGCGCCGAACTTTCTCCACGATAACCAGCGGATGTCCGCCCTTCAGCCGCCAACCAGGTCAAATCGGCACGGCTCGCGCGTGCAGCCGCACGCGCAGTGACAGCTCGGCCCCTGCACGGGACGAATGCAATTTCACCGCACGGAACACGATTACCCGGGACCGAAAAACATCGGCGGAAATCGTTTCATCCCGCCGATGTTCCGGGGGTTCAGCAGTTCGATCAGGATTTGACGAGTTCCACCCAGGTGCGCACCGTTTCCGCATCGACCGGCGACGACCAGCCGCCCGGCCGGACCGCGCTCCCGACATGGAACCCGCGCACCCCGCCCGCGCGCAAGAGGTGCACCTGCTGCGCGCGGAGCCCGCCGCCGACGAGCAGCTCCGGCCCGCTCTCACGCTGCGCGAGCCGTTGCAGCACCGAAAGACCACTGGCTACGCCGTTCGGGTGCCCGGCCGCGAGCACGGTGTCACAGCCGAGCTCGGCGAGCTGGTCGTACGCGCGCAGCGGGTCGCGGGTGCGGTCGATGGCGCGGTGGAACGTCCAGGACAGGTCGCCGACCTCCTTGATCAGCGCTTCGCACGCGTCCAGGTCGATCTCGCTGTCGATGTTGAGGAAGCCGAAGACGAACTCGCGCGCGCCCGCGTCGATCAGCCGGGCGGTGTCCGCGCGCAGCCCCTCGAGGTCGCCGATCGCGAAGGAACCGTTGTCCCGCAACATGACCCGCACCGGGAGGTCGGTCGCCGAAAGCACGTCACGCAGCGTCTCCACCGACGGGGTCAGGCCGTCCTGAGCCATGTCCGCAACCAGTTCGAGGCGGTCGGCCCCACCCGCTTGCGCGCCTTCGGCGTCCACCGCGTCCAGCGCGATCACTTCCAGCAGGGGCGTCTTCGAGCTCATGCCTCATCCGTTTCACTGGTTCCGGGTGTCGTCTCCCCTCGCGTGCCGCCCTCGCCGGAAGCCGCCTTGAAGGCTTGTCATCCGCTCGCGCACCGCTTCCGGGGAAAGAGAGAGTATCGGCCGCTGCTCCGGCACCGCTCCGGGGCTCGCCGCCGCATCGGCGGGCTGCAGGAACGGCCAGGTGTCCTCGGCGCCGTCCTCCTGCTCCAGCTCGGCCGGGGTCGGCCACTGGTAGTCGGGCTCGATCGCGGCGGGCGGTGCAACCGGCGGGAACTGCGGATCGGTGTCCTCGTCGTCCGGGTTCGGCTCGGCCTGCTCCGGCGCGACGGCGGGCAGCGGCGGTGGCGGAGGCGGCGGGGGCGGCGGGGGCGGCGGCGAAGAGAGGGCGTGCCGCGGCTCGGGCGGCGCCGGACGTGGTTCCGCCGCGGCCGGCGGCAGCTCTTCGGCGACCGGGCGCGGTTCCGGCGCCCGTCGCGGCTGCTCGGGTGCCGCGGAGGCGTCGAACCAGCGCGACAGGACGTCGCGGTAGGCGGGCATCCGCTCGGTCGGGGCGTCGAAGTCCAGGTGCGAGTCGTCGTCCGCGGTCGGCCACTCCGGGTTGTGGTCGCGGGCCACCACCGGGGCCCGGCGCGGCGGGCCGGCCTCGATCGACGGCGGGGACAGCTCTTCCGGCTCCGGCTCGGGTTCCGGCTCCGGCGGGGTGAGCGGGGCCAGCGGCGCCAGCAGTTCGGGTTCCTCGGCGGCGGCCGGTTCGGCCGGCGGGGGCGGCGCCGGCATCGGCGGCAGCTCGACGATCAGCGCGGTCGGCACCAGCACGGTCGCGACCAGCCCGCTGTCCCGGCCCGAACTCAGGCTGACGTCGATGTGGTGGCGCTTGGCCAGCGTCGCCACCACGAACAGGCCCATCCGGCGCGAGACCTCGACGTCGACGTCCGGCGGGTTCGCCAGCCGCAGGTTGGTGCGGTTGATCTCGGCCTGCGGCATGCCGGCGCCGTGGTCGATGATCTCGATCTGCCAGTCGCCGTCGTGGGTTTCGGCGCTCGCGACGGTGACCGGCGAGTTTCCGGAGTAGCGCGTCGCGTTCTCCAGCAGCTCCGAAACGACGTGCACCAGGTCGTTGACGGCGCCCCCGCGGACCGCGACCTGCGGCGCCGGGCCGAGCTCGATGCGCTGGTAGTGCTCGACCTCCGAGAGCGCGGCGCCGATGATCTCGTCGGCCGAGACGGCGCCGGCGTCCTCGCGCGCCGAGTCCTGGCCGGACAGGACCAGCAGGTTCTCGCTGTTGCGCCGCATCCGCGTCGCGAGGTGGTCGAGCTCGAACAGCCCGGAGAGGGTGTCCGGGTCCTGCTCGTCGGCCTCCATCCGGTCGAGCACCGACAGCTGCCGCTCGACGAGGTCCTGGCTCCGCTGCGAGAGGTTGACGAACATCGCGTTGACGTTCTCTCGCAGCATCGCCTGTTCGCCGGCGAGCCGGACCGCTTCGCCGTGGACCGCGTCGAACGCGCGGGCCACCTGGCCGAGCTCTTCGCGGGTGAACACCGGCACCGGCGCGACGGCGAGCCGCTTCCGCAGGTTCTCCGGCGCGGGCTCGGGGTCGGTGAGCAGGCCCTGGACCGCCGCGGGCAGCCGGTGCTCGGCCACCTCCAGCGCGGTCCGGCGCAGGATCCGCAAGGGGCGCAACAGGGACCGCGCGATCACGACCGACAGCACCCCGGCGACGAGCAGGACGGCGAGCACCACACCGCCGTCCCAGATCGCGGCCGTCCGTGCTTGCGCCGCAAGGGTGTCCGTGCGTTCCTGCAACTGGACCAGCAGCGCTTCCTGCACCTGGTGGGCGAGGTTCACCGTGTGGGTCGCCGAGGTGTCCCACTGGTTCGGGTCGAGGCCCGAGAGGTTCTGGTTGTTCTCGGTGCGGGTGAGCGCGGATTCGACCATGTCGTTGCCGATGTCGACGACCAGGCCGATCACCGTGTCGTCGAACATCCGCTGCTGGTCGGGTGTCGCGAAGGTGCGGTAGTCGTTGCGCGCGGCGGCCAGCTCGGCCTCCGCGCCGAGCAGCGCGCGCGTCCGGTCGCGGTTGAGGGTGCCCGCGGCGAGCGCCTCGGCCATCACCGCCCGCTTGACCGACATCTGGTCCTTGATCCGGGCCAGCGCGTTGCCCGCCAGGCGCAGCCGCGCGAGCTCCGGGTCGGAGACGTCGGCGGCGGCCGAGTCGCTGATGTCGAGCAGCCCGGAGATCAGCTCGCTGTAGGAGCGCAGGACGGCGTCGGCGGGGAACGCCGAATGCTCCGCGGAGAACCGGAGGCCGCCGAGCACGCGCAGCCGGTCGTCGGTCTGCTGCAGGCTTTCCGCGGCCTTGGCGTCGAGGCGGGGCTTGCTGTCGGCGAGGGTCCGCTCGAACGTCCCGATCGCCTGGTCGACGCGTTTGCGCTGGCCGGCGAGGTCGGCGGTGTCACCCTGGCGGTTCTGCGCGACGAACCGCACGGTGAGGTCGCGCTCGCGCTGCAGCTCGTGCAAGGCTTCGGCCACCGTGTTGTCGACGCGGCCGCGCGTGGCGAACTCCGCGAGCTGCCGGGCGTCACGCAGGTCCGAGCTGATCCTCAGGCCGACGAGCGCGATGACGGCGAGCGCGGGGATCAGGAGGACGGCGAAGAGCTTGGTGCCGAGGCGCCAGTTCCGCAGCCGCCAGCGGCCGCCGGCCGGACGTGGATCCGCCGCGTCGCCGCCCTTGCGGGGACGCTTGTCACGACGGGTCACCTGGTTTCCTTTTCCACCGCGGGAGGAACCCGCGGACCTACCGACATCTCGAACCTACTGAACGGTAGCCCGCCCCATGCAGATCCGAAAGCCGTGCTGGCGCGAGACGGCCCTGCCCGCGATCGTATGGGGCGCGGACCATACGATCCAGCACGAGAACCAGATTCTCGCGGTAGGTGAAGGTTCATGATCAGACGCGGACGGACGATTCCGCTGGTGGCGGCGCTTCTGGCGACCGCCGGGTGCAGTGTGTTCTCTTCCGGCACACCGGCCCCGCCGCCGGCATTGGAACGGACCACTCTGCGCGTCGGTGTGGGAAATGCCATCGACACGGCCCCGCTCCGCATCGCCGTCGCGGCCGGGAAGTTCGGCTCCGCCGGCCTGAACGTCCAGCTCGTGGAACTCGGCGGCGACGACGGTCTGGCCAAGCTGACCAGTGGCGACCTCGACGTCACCTTCGCCTCCGACATCGCGATGTTCCGCGCCGCGGCCGGCGGGACGGCGTTGCAGCTGCAGGGCGAGGCCTACACGTCCGGCCCCAACACCATGGCGCTGGTCACACTGCCCGGCTCCGACTACACCGAGCTGACGGCGAAGAAGGCGCCCGAGATCGCGGTCAACATGCTCGACGACGTCGGCGCACTCGCCGCGCGTTCGGTGCTGGGCACCGCGGGCGTGGACGTCACGAAGATCAAGTTCAAGGCGGTCGGGTTCGACCAGATGCCGCAAACGCTGCAGGCAGGCGACGCGGACACGGCGCTGATGATCGAGCCGTACATCACCCGCGCCGAGAAGGACCTCGGCGCCCACATCCTCGCCGACGGCGCCCGCGGCTCGACCCTCGACTTCCCGCTGTCCGGCTACGCGTCGGCCAAGCCGTTCGCCCAGGGCAACCCCCGCACGCTGGCGGCGTTCCGCAAGGCACTGGGCACGGCCCAGCAGAGCGCCACCGACCCGGCCATCGTGCGCGACGCGCTCCCGACGTTCTCCGACATCGACACGACCACGGCGTCCCTGATCTCGCTGGGCTCGTACCCGGCGTCGCTCAACGGCATCCGGCTGCAGCGGGTCGCGGACCTGATGCACAACTCGGGACAGCTGGCGAACCGCCTGGACGTCCAGTCCCTGCTGCCCGACCAGAACAGCTACTGACTTCTTCCGGCTGGTCCCGAGCGCCCCAAGGCCACATTGGTTGCGTCTGACGCACCGAAGGCCGCCTTGGGTGCGTCAGACGCAACGAAGGCCACATTGGGGCGCTCGTCGCCATCCCGACTCGAGCCCTTATTGACTTTCGCCAAACTTGCACTTGGTCTACTTTTGCACTCAGTCTACTTGAGGAGTGCGTGATGACCGACGTCCTGATCACCGGAGCCGGCCCCACCGGGCTGCTGCTCGCCGCCGAACTCGCCCTCGCCGGCGTCGAGGTGACCGTCCTCGAACGGCGGGACGGCCCCGGGCTGCCACGGCCCGTCGGACTCCAGCCGCGCACCGCCGAACTCCTCGAACTACGCGGCCTCCACCCTGCCGACCAGGAGCTCGGCGGCCCGAGCGGGCACTTCGCCGGGCTGCCGGTGCCGCTCGACCACAGCGTCTGGCGGACCCGCCACCCACGTGTCATCAACCGCACGCAGGACGACGTCGAGGCGATGCTCGCCGAACACGCGGTCAAGCACGGCGCCGTGATCAAACGCGGCCACGAGGTGACCGCCGTCGAGGCCGGCGCGGACGGCGTCACGGTCGACGGGCTCCGGGCGCGCTGGCTGGTGGCCTGCGACGGCGCGCACAGCACCGTCCGGCAGTTGCTCGGGGTGCCGTTCCCCGGCCGCACCGAGACCTACGTCGCCACGCTCGCGCACATCCGGCTCGACGCCGCGTCGGAGCTGGTCCCGGCCCGCGCCGCGCACTTCAGCGAAGTCACCCGGCAGGCCAACGGCCACTGGTCGATGCTCACCCCGCTCGGCGACGGCGGTCACCGGTTCGTCTTCGGCTCCACGACGACGCAGCCCGGCCGCGACGCGCCCGTGTCGGACACCGAAGTGACCGAAGCGCTGACAGCCCTGTACGGCCCCGAGACGCGTCTGGGCGAGTTGTACGGCGCTTCGCGGTTCAACGACGCCACACGGCAGCTGGAGCGGTACCGGCACGGCCGTGTGCTGTTCGCGGGCGACGCCGCGCACATCCACTCGCCGCTCGGCGGGCAGGGGCTCAACCTGGGTGTCCAGGACGCGATGAACCTCGGCTGGAAACTGGCGGCGACCGTCCGCGGCAGCGCGCCGGACGGTCTGCTCGACAGCTACCACGCCGAACGCCACCCGGCCGCCGAACGGGTGCTGCGGCACACCGCGGCGCAGCGCGTGTTCACGACGCCGAACCGCAGCGAGAACGTCGAGGCGCTGCGCGAGATCGTCGTCGACCTGATGCGGCTGCCGGACGCCAACCTCTACTTCAGCGGGCTGCTGTCCGGCCTCGGCCTGAGCTACCCGGGCGCGCACCGGGTCCCGGACCTCGACCTGACGACGGCGGCCGGCCCGACGCGGCTTTACGCGCTGCTGCACGGCGGCCGCGGGCTGCTCCTCGACCTCGGCGACCACCCCGAGCCGGCCGGCCTCACCGGGCAGGTCGACTTCGTGCGCGCGGCCACCGACGACGGCGAGCACCGCGGCCGGCTGCTCCTGATCCGGCCGGACGGGTACGCCGTCGACCCCGCCGGCCTGGGCCGGTGGTTCGGCTAGATGTTCTCGCCCGGTGGCGCGAGGCAGACGGTGCGACGCGGCGGGCCCGAGTAGGTGAAGACCTTCTCGGCCTCGCCGCAGGCGTCTTCGCCGCCGAGCCCCGAGAGGACCTCGGCGCGTTCCTCGGCCGCCGGGTCGGTGCAGCTGACCTTGCCGATCGTGGCCTCGTCGTCGACGTTGCGCAGGCAGTCGCCGGTGTCGACGTTCAGCGCCAGGCAGAGCGTCCGGTCCGAGGCGGAGCCGGTGCCGCTGATCTGGAACCGCACGTAGTCGCCGGAGCCGCACCGGAAGGACCCGCGGTAGCTGTCGTCGACCTTGTACGTCGCGGTGTCGTAGCTGCAGCCGACGCGGTGGTAGGCCAGCTTGCCGCCGCCTTCGCGCGTCAGGTACAGGCAGTCGCCGTCGGACGGCGGGCCGTTGCTCCCGATCCAGTAGATGCCCATCGCGCCCAGCGCGCCCAGGCCCAGCGCGGCGACGACGCACGCGACCAGCGTGATCCGCACCTTCACGGTGAACCAGTGCGGGATCGGCGCCTGCCCCGGCGCCGCCGGCATCGGCGCGCCCGGCATCGGCGCGCCCGGCATCGGTGTCGGCGCCGACGGCGTCGCGTAGTCCGGCGTCCGGAACGGGTTGTCGTCGGTCACATGCCCTCCAGTGATCCCCTCGGCACATCTCCCCACCGGCGGACCCGCGACGGGTGCGGGCCGGGGCGAGGCACGTATAACAGTAGTTGTGACTGATGGCCCGCTGATCGTCCAGTCCGACAAGACCGTGCTCCTGGAGGTCGACCACCCCCAGGCGAACGACGCGCGGATCTCCATCGCGCCGTTCGCCGAGCTCGAACGGGCGCCGGAGCACGTCCACACCTACCGCATCACCCCCCTGGCCTTGTGGAACGCGCGCGCCGCGGGCCACGACGCCGAGCAGGTCGTCGACGCGCTGACGACGTACTCGCGCTTCCCGGTGCCGCAGCCGCTGCTGATCGACGTCGTCGACGTGATGGGCCGGTTCGGCCGGCTGCAGATCGCCAACCACCCGGCGCACGGGCTGGTCATGTCGACCACCGACCGCGCGGTGCTGACCGAGGTCTCCCGGAACAAGAAGATCAGCCCGATGCTCGGCGCCCGGATCGACGACGACACCGTCCTCGTCCACCCGTCCGAGCGCGGGCGGCTGAAGCAGGCGCTGCTGAAGGTCGGCTGGCCGGCCGAGGACCTCGCCGGGTACGTCGACGGCGAGGCGCACCCGATCGCGCTCGACGAGCGGGACTGGCACCTGCGCGACTACCAGCGGATGGCCGCGGACGCGTTCTGGGCGGGCGGCTCCGGCGTCATCGTGCTGCCGTGCGGCGCGGGCAAGACGCTCGTCGGCGCCGCGGCCATGGCGAAGGCGCAGGCCACGACGCTGATCCTGGTGACGAACACCGTCGCCGGGCGGCAGTGGAAGCGTGAGCTCATCGCGCGGACGTCGCTCACCGAAGAGGAGATCGGCGAGTACTCCGGCGAGAAGAAGGAAGTCCGGCCGGTCACCATCGCGACGTACCAGGTGGTCACCCGCAAGACCAAGGGCGAGTACCGGCACCTGGAGCTGTTCGACTCGCGGGACTGGGGCTTGGTCGTCTACGACGAGGTCCACCTGCTGCCCGCGCCGGTCTTCCGGATGACGGCGGACCTGCAGTCGCGGCGCCGGCTCGGCCTGACCGCGACGCTCGTGCGCGAGGACGGCCGCGAAGGTGACGTCTTCTCGCTGATCGGCCCGAAGCGCTACGACGTGCCGTGGCGCGACATCGAGGCGCAGGGCTGGATCGCGCCAGCGGAGTGCACCGAGGTCCGCGTGACGCTGACCGACGCGGAACGCCTGGAGTACGCGACCGCCGAGGCCGACGAGCGGTACAAGCTGGCGGCGACGGCGCAGACGAAGACCCCGGTGATCAAGTCCATCGTCGAGAAGCACGCCGGCGAGCCGACGCTGGTCATCGGCGCCTACCTCGACCAGCTCGAGATGCTCGGCGACGAGCTCGACGCGCCGGTGATCCAGGGCTCGACGAAGAACAAGGAGCGCGAGGAGCTGTTCGACAAGTTCCGGCGCGGCGAGCTCCGGACGCTCGTGGTGTCCAAGGTCGCGAACTTCTCGATCGACCTGCCCGAGGCGTCGGTGGCGATCCAGATCTCCGGCACGTTCGGCTCGCGCCAGGAGGAGGCCCAGCGGCTCGGCCGCCTCCTGCGGCCGAAGGGTGACGGGCGGCAGGCGCACTTCTACTCGATCGTCTCGCGCGACACCGTCGACACCGAGTACGCGGCGCACCGGCAGCGGTTCCTCGCGGAGCAGGGCTACGCCTACCACATCGTCGACGCGGACGACCTGCTCCGGCCGCTCTGACCCAGAACGCGGAAGTGCGGGCCACGCCCCCTCGGCGTGGCCCGCACTTCGTGGATCAGTAGCTGGTGAGCTGGAAGTCGCCCACCCCGCCGGTCTGCTCGACCCAGGCGCCGTACGGGCCGCCGTCCTTGACCGCCAGCGAACCGTCGGCGCGCAGCACGCCCACCCGGCCGGTCGGGGCGTCGACCTCGACCTTCGCCGCCCCCGGGAGCTGGTTGATCCAGCCCGTGTAGAGGTTGCCCTGCTTGACCGAGGCGAGGCCGTCGGTGAACACGACCCCGAGGTAGTCCCCGGACAGGTCGACCTGCTTCACCCCGGACGTCTGCTCGACCCAAGCGCCGTACAGGCCGCCGTCCTTCACCGTGAGCGAACCGTCGGTGCGCACGACCGCGAGCCGGCCGGTGCTCGCGTCCACCTCGACGTCGGCGCCGCCGCTCAGCTCGCCGACCCAGGCCGCGTACAGGTTGCCCTGCTTGGCGTACACCGCGCCGTTGTTGTCGACGACGGCGATGTAGTCACCCGACAGCTCGACTTCCTTGGCGTTGTTGGTTTCTTCGACCCAGCCGCCCTGCAGGCCGCCCTCCTTGACCGCGACGGTGCCGTCGGTGCGCAGGACGGCGATGCGGCCCGCCGACGACTCCAGCGCGAAGTCCTTGACGCCGCTCGCCTGGTGGACCCACTGCTCGTACAGGTTGCCCTGCTTGACGAACAGGTCACCGGCGCCGGTGAGCACACCGACCATGTCACCGTGCACTTCGGACTTGACGACGCCGCCGCCGTACACGTTCGTCCAGCCCTCGAAGAGGTTGCCTTCCTTCACCTGCGCCGAACTGTCCCCGAAGAGCACGCCGAGGCGCGGGGTGACGGGCTTCGCGGGCCCGGACACCCCGGCCGGGCTGACGAACGCGGAGATCTGCTGGCCGGCGAGGTACTGGCCGACCCGGCCGGGCCCCGACCCGAACTCGACGCTGTTGCTGCCGGGGCCGCCGGTGCCCCAGTTGCCGTTGATCGTGCGGATGCTGCCGTCGGCGTTCACCGTGTTGACCATCGCGACGTGGTCGGCGTACCCGTTGCCCTGGTAGTTGAAGACGACGGCGTCACCCACCTGCGGGACGTAGCCGGCATCGGTGTGCAGCGTGCCCCGCTGCTGGCCGTACAGGTAGAAGCTGCCCGCCCCGGCGGTCAGCCGGTCGACGTCGATGTTCCGGTTGCCCCACACCCATCTGACGAAGTCGGCGCACCAGGCCCACTGCATCCGGCAGCTGTCCATGAACCCGGTGCCGCCGAGGCTGTTCGTGCTGCAGGTCTGCTTGTGCAGGTTCGCCGCGGCGAGGTCGCGGACGTCGGTCCGCGTGTCGGCGTGGGCGGGGACGGCGCCCAGCAGGGCGAGGACGGCGGCGGCGAGGACGGTCGTGGTGGCGCGTTTGAGCGACATGGCGTTCTCCTTGCAGGGAAACGGAATCAGCGGGTGCAGGTGATGGCGCCGTCGGCGACGGGCAGCGAACCGCCGTTGAAGTAGGCGAGGGCCTTCTTGTAGTCCGCGCACCGGTTGAGCGACTCGGCCGGGTCGAGGGCGTAGGAGTAGCCGATCGCGCGGCCCACCGCGCCCATGTCGTAGTTGTCCGCGGCCGCGTTGATGGTGCGGGATCCCCAGTACCAACGGGCGATCTTGGCGCTCCAGTCGAGCGTGGCGGCGGCGTCCGGGTTGCTCAGGAAGTCGTACCCGAGCGCGGCGCCCGCGGCCCGGTAGTTGAAGTCGTTGGTCAGCTGGATGAAGCCGCGGCCGCGGTAGGTCTCGGAGTGGCCCGCTTCGCCCGCGTTGTATCGGAAGCCGCTTTCGTGCTTGAGCGTGGCGAGCAGCGCGGCCTTGCGGCTCGGCGTGGTGATCGCCCCGGCCACCATCTCGGCGTTGAGGCTCGGCAGCCCGGCCGCGACGGTGTCCGTGGCGTAGGTGGAGCCGTAGACGGCGGTGATGTCGGCCAGCGACACCTGGCCACCCGTCGAGGGCGCGCCGGCGGCGGCGAGGGCCAGCTGCTGGACACCGCCGATCTGCTCGACCCACGTCCCGTAGAGGCCGCCGTCCTTGACGGTGGCGGACCCGTCCGTGCGCAGCACACCGATGCGGTCACCGGCGATCTGCAGGTTCGCGGCGCCCGGGAGCTGGTTCACCCAGCCCGCGTAGAGATTGCCCTCCTTGACCGTCGCGAGCCCGTTGTCCAGCACGACCCCGATGCGGCTGCCGGACAGCTCCAGCTGCTTCACACCGGAGATCTCTTCGACCCAGGCGGACCACAGGTTCGACTCCTTGACCGCCACTGTCCCGTCGGTGCGCAGCACGCCGATCCGGTCGGCGGAGAGCTCGAGGTCGGCGACCGAGCCCACCTGGTCGACCCACGGCGCGTAGAGGTCGCCCTCCTTCACCGTCGCCAGGCCGTTTTCGAACACCACGCCGACCCGGTTCGGCGTCAGCTCCAGGTCCTTGACGCCGCTGGTCTGCTCGACCCAGGCCGCGTTCAGCGCGCCGTCCTTGACCGCGGCCGTGGAGTCGTTGCGCACCACGCCGATCCGGTTGCCGGCGAGCCGGAAGTCGCGGACACCACCGCTTCTTCGACCCAGTTCGTCCAGAGGTTGCCTTCCTTGACCAGCAGGCGCGAGTCCGCGGTCAGCACGCCGATCCGGTCGCCCGCGATCTCGAACTTCTGCACCCCGTCGATCTCCGGGACCCAGGAGTCGTAGAGGTTCCCTTCCTTCACGAGCAGCTGCCCGCCGGCCAGCACCCCGACGCGGGGCGACCCCGGCGGCAGCTCCCCCGCCGACGCGGTCGCCTGCAGCCCACCGGCCGCGATGCCCGCGACGAGCGCCGCGGCGGTCAACGTGATCCTGACCGAAGACATGGCTGATCCCTTCATCACCGTGGGAAAGATCCGAGACGTCCCGAGTGCGGTGCCGCGCACCGCCCCCTGTTCCTCCTCGGGACGGGGATCAGCCTCTCCCGGCGGGGTCAAAGAAACCTGAAAGCCGTTCTTCAGCTGCCGACCGGGCGGGGCCGTTCGACCGGGCTCGCGACGCGGCGCGGCTCCCGGGCCTCACGGCTGCCGTGCAGCCGGAAGATGCCCTCGGCCTCCGTCCACGCCGCTTCGGCGCCCGCGGCCTCGCCGAGGGCGTCGAGCGTCGTGGCGAGGTCGCGCAGGGCGCGCGCCCGCCAGACCGGCAGCAGGAGCGCGTCCCACCACTGGACCGACCGCTCGAGGTGGGCGCGCGCTTCGGGGAACCGCCCGGCGGCGAGCTCCAGTTCGCCGAGGGTGCGCAGCATCAGTCCCTGGCCGAAGCCGTCCTGCATCTCGTGGCACGTGGCGAGGCACGCGAGCATCTCCTCGCGCACTTCGTCGCCGCGGCCCTGGCGGATGCGGACCTTGGCGAGCGCCTGCACGGCGTAGGCGGACATCAGCGGGTCGTCGACACCGCGCAGCAGGTCCACCGCCTCCTGGCTGTATCGGGCCGCTTCGCCGAGCCGTCCGGCGGCGCGGTGCACGAGGCTCACCGAGCGCAGGGCGACCGCCCGGCTGCTCGCGTCCGCGTACCCCGCCACCGCGGCTTCGGCGGCGACGAGCGCGCCGGCCAGCTCGCCCAGCTCGGTGAGGACGCGGCCGAGCCCGTGCAGCGCCTGCACCTCCGCCCGCTCCTCGCCCAGCTCCCGCAGCTCGGGCAGGACGAGCTCGAGGGAGTGCCGCGCCTGGGCGAACTGGCCGTACTCGCACTGCACGGTGCTGAGGTCGAGGCGGCTCATGGCCTGCCCGTGCCGGTCGCCGCCGAGCTCGTACGCGGCGAGAGCCTGCTCGTGGTAGGCGATCGACTCGTCGAAGCGGTCCTGCTCGTAGCGCAGCCAGCCCAGGCCCGACAGCAGCCTCGCCTCCCCGATGCGGTCACCGGTCCGGCGCGCCGCCGCGAGCGCCGCGTTGTGCGTGCGCCACCACTGGCCGAACAGGTTGCGCACGGCGAACACCGACGAGCACAGCGCCGCGGCCAGCCGGGTGGCGACGTCGGTGAGGTCCAGCCCGCTGACCCGCTCGACGACGCCGACGAGACCGGTCTGCTCGGCGTCGAACCACGCCTCGGGGCCGGTCAGGATCTCGTCGACCCGCGCCGGGTCGAGGTGGCGGATCAGCGAGCCCGACCCGGCGGGGACGTGCGGCGCCCGGCCGCCCGCCAGTTCGACCAGCTCGAGCCAGCACTCGGCGGCCCGCGCGTTCACCGCCTTGACGTCGTCCCCGGATTCCTCCGCCTCCCCGCGCTCGCGGGCGAAAGCGCGGGTCAGGTCGTGGATCTGGTAGCGCGCCGCGCCACCGTCGTCCACTGTGGACACGTCGAGCAGCTGGGCGTCGACGAGCCGCTCGACGACCTCTTCCGCCTCGTGGCCGTCGCAGTCGAGCAGCGGCGCCGCGACCCATGCGCCGAACGAAGAGACGTCGAGCAGGCCGAGCCGGCGCAACGCGGTGCGCTCCCGTTCGCCCAGGTCGTCGTAGCTGAGGGCGAGGCTGCCACGCACCTCCAGGTCGCCGAGGGTGAGCTCCTCCAGGATGCGGTGCTGCGCGCGAAGGCGTTCGGCGAGCTTGGCGACCGGCCACCGCGGCCGCGCGGCGAGCCGGGCGCCGGCGATGCGCACGGCGAGCGGCAGGTTGCCGCACAGGCGGACCAGCTCGCGGGCCGCGTCCGGTTGCTCCGCCACCCGCGGGCCGCCGACGACCCGGCTCAGCAGCTCCAGCGCTTCCGCCTCGTCCAGCACGGGCAGGTGCAGGTGGTGGGCGCCGCCGACCGCGCCGAGGCGTTCCCGGCTGGTCACCAGCGCGGCGCAGGTGTGCCCGCCGGGCAGCAGCGGCCGGACCTGGCGTTCGCCGGCGGCGTCGTCGAGCACGACCAGGATGCGCCGGTCGGCGAGCAGCGTGCGGTAGAGCTGGGCGCGTTCCTCCAGGCGGACGGGGATGTCCCGGTCCGGCACGCCCAGCGCGCGCAGGAACCCCGCCAGCACCTCGGCCGGGTCGGCGCGGACGGCCTGCACACCACGCAACGACGCGTAGAGCTGACCGTCGGGGAAGTGCTCGCGGACGCGGTGCGCGACGTGCGCGGCGACGGTGCTCTTGCCCGAGCCGGGCTTGCCGTAGACGGCGCACAGCCGTGACCCGCCGGCCGGTTCGGCCAGTTTCCGGGCCAGCTCCGCGACTTCGTGCGCGCGTCCGGTGAAGTCGGCGATGTCGAAGGGGAGCTGGCTCGGGACCCGCTGGGCGGCTGCTCGCGATCGGCCGGCCGGCGGTCCGGGTTCGTCGCGCAGGACGCGCTCGTGGGCCGCCTGCAGCCCCGGGCCGGGTTCCAGGCCCAGCTCGCCGAGGAGCGTCGTGCGGCCGTCCTGGTAACAGGCGAGCGCGTCGGCCCGGCGGCCGCTCTGGTGCAGCGCGAGCATGAGCTGGGCGCGCAGGCGCTCCCGCAGCGGGTGCGCGGCGACGGCCGAGGTCAGTTCCGGGACCAGCGATTCGCCTTCACCGGTCTCGAGTTCGACGTCGACGCGTTCCTCCAGCGCCGCGACGCGGAGTTCTTCCAGCCGGACGCGTTCGTTCTCCGCCCAGCGGCCCTGCGTGCCGCCCAGCGCGGGCCCCCGCCACACGGCGAGGGCCTGCCGGACGAGGGTGATCGCGCGCCCGGGTTCCCCGGCCGCCCGCGCGCGGCGGCCTGCCGACAGGTCGTGGGTGAAGCGGTGCAGGTCGACCTGGTCGAGGTCGACGGCCAGCCGGTAGCCGCCCCCGCTGCGCGCGATCACGTCCGGCTCGCCGCCGCCCGCCAACGCCCGCCGCAGGGTCGAGACGTAGGTGTAGACGGCGGCGCGGGCCTGGTCCGGTGGTTCCTCGCCCCAGATCGCGTCGACGACCTGCTCGAGCGGGACGACGCGCCCGGCGTGCACCGCCAGCAGCGCGAGCAGGGTGCGCGGTTTCGGGCCACCGAGGCCGACCGCCCGGCCGGCGATCGCCACCTCGACCTGGCCCAGCACGTGGAACTCCATGCACCCCCTCCGATGCCCGGCCGTGTCGCCGGGGTCACGCAGAGCTTGGCAACGGATCCCCGGCTGGGCAAGATCCGCGCCGGTGACCGGTCTGCCGGATTCCTCCTCGACGCCGATTGCTCGTTCGGCCCAGCGAATCGTCACAGGAACAACTTGCGCCACAGGCGTCTCTTTCACGGCTTTGACCTGCGGATTTCCAGATTCACTCGAACGGATGAGCGGGTCGAACGCTGGAAAATGTCAGACCCTCGAACTACTGTTCGACATGCACCAGCCGAACACAAGTTCGAGGGGACGTCCATGACGATCGCACCGCTCCGCCCCGGTACGCCCGCACCGCCGGTCCAGACCCTGCCACCGGGGTCGTGGCACGGCCGGCTGTGGGTGTCCGACCTGCCGCTGACCCGGCCCGAGCGTTATCTCGGCTGCGTGGCCGAGTTCGAGCGGTCCGGGCTCTGGCCGGTGCTGATCCCGCACGACCAGCGCTTCGCGGCGAACGGCGAGGACTGGATCGACGACCGCGGCCGCCTCGCCCCGGCCGGCCACCGGATCGCGTCGGCCGACCCGGCCGGAGTCCTGGACCGCTGGTGGGACGGTTCTTGCTGTGACGGCGCCTGCCTGCGCCCGTTCGGCGCCCGGTTCCCCGGGCTGGCCAGGCGAAGCCCGCTCAAGTCGGACCCGCTGGCGGAAGCGGGCAACACGGGCTCGATCCTGGCGAACCGGGCCGAGCACCGGCTGGGTCTGGTGCAGACCGAGCGGCCCGCGGACATCCCGGCTCTCCTGGGCTGGACGGGCATGATCAAGTGCACGGACCGCGTGGCGGAGCTGTCGGCGGTGCTGCGCAGCTGGGAAGACCGCTTCGGCGCGACGCTGGTGGTGCTGGGCTTCGACACACTGGAGCTGTCGGTGGCGGCCCCGCCGCGCAACCAGGCCCGGGCGTTGACGGTGGCGGCGGAGCACCGGGCGTTCAGCCTGCCGACGTTCGCGGGGCAGCCGGGGAACCTACGCGAGTACGCGTCGGGGTTGGTGCAGACGCGGCACTGGCGGTTTTCTTGGGCCTGAGCGCAGCGGGGCGGCGGCCGGGTTTGCTTCCTGCGCCGGCCACATTCCGCGCTCCGGCAGGATCGTGGCGGCCGGGCGGCCCCCAGCCTGGCCGGCCCGCCGATCACCACCCGCGCCCCACACAATCGCGACGGCAGCCGGCCGGACCGCGGCCCAGCGGCCACTGCTCGGGTCGCTCACTGGTCGCCGTGCGCCGCGCGATGCCCGGCACCTCGCGTCCGCCGGCGGCCCGATGAGCAAACGCCTCAAAGGGCCGGTGAGACGGCCGTCCCCAAAACTGGGTCGGCTGTCCCGGCCGACGGTCCACCGGTCCGGGCGCGGGCGCGTTTGGCCGCGCCGGCGAACGGGAACCACCCACCGCGGAAAGGCGGTGAGGGCGATCGCCGAGATCCGGATCGGCACTTCGGGGTGGCGCTACCCACCCTGGCGCGGGGTGTTCTACCCGCAGGGACTCGTGCAGCGACGCGAGCTCGAGTACCTGTCGCGGCGGCTGAACACGGTCGAAATCAACGGCTCGTTCTACTCCCTCCAACGGCCCGAGCGGTTCCGCGCCTGGTTCGACGAGACCCCGGCGGACTTCCTCTTCGCCGTCAAGGGCGGCCGCTTCATCACGCACATGAAGCAGCTACGCGACGTCGAGACGGCCTTGGCAAACTTCTACGCGTCCGGAGTGCTGGCACTCGGCGCCAAACTGGGCCCGTTCCTCTGGCAGCTGCCCCCGAGGCTGACGTTCGACCCCGACCGGCTCGCGGACTTCTTCACCCTGCTGCCGCGCACCACCACGGACGCCGCGCAGCTCGCGACGAAGCACGACAACAAGCTGAAGGGCACGCCCTACCTGGAAGCCGGCGCGCGGAGGCCGTTGCGTCACGCGCTGGAGGTCCGGCACCCGAGCTTCGCGGAACCCGCGGCGAAGGAACTGCTGCGCGAACACGGCATCGCGCTGGTGGTCGCCGACACCGCCGGCAAGTGGCCGTTCCTCGAGGACCAGACCGCCGACTTCGCCTACGTCCGCCTCCACGGCGACGAGGAGTTGTACGTCAGCGGCTACTCGGACCAGGCTCTGCGCACCTGGGCCGACAAGATCCGGACCTGGCACGACGACGGAAAGCGGGACGTCCACGTCTACTTCGACAACGACGTGAAGGTGGAGGCGCCCCGCAACGCCGAGACCCTCGCCGAACTGCTCGAGGTGACGCCGCAAACGAGACAGTGAGCGGACAGTGAGCGCCATCAGCTTGAGTAGTACCCGCGGGCCGGACCGGCTTGCGTGCTGTCGCTGGGGGTCGGCACGCGAACGGTCCGCCGCCACGCAAACCCCTCGCCGGCCCGCACAGCCGGCGCCGAGAGTCGCCAATTGGGCGCCGGCGGCTGCAGCCGGTGGCACCGCGACCAGCACCGTGCGGCCGCTGCTGCCAGGCCTCCTGACTGCAGTCGTCATCGCTGCCGCAAAGCCGCCGCCGGCACCGCCCCGCGGCCACCACCACCGCCGCGCAGCAACCCCGGCCGACGCCGCACACGGCAGCGCGAAAACCCTCAGCCGCCCGCCCCCACCAGCGCCGCCAGCTTCGCCCGCACGTCATCCGCATCCGGATGGCCCAGCTCCGTCAGCAACCGCACCGACCGAAGCAGGCACTCCCTGGCCCCCACGGCGTCGCCGTACCGGAGCTGAATCGTCCCCAGCTGGGCCAGCACATCCGCCGCCTCGTACTGCTCGCCCATGGCGAAAAACATCGACACGGACTCCCGGATGCACACAATCCCCTCGTCGAGCCGACCCAAGCCCACCAACGCCAAACCGCGCGTGTGCTGCGTGAACCGCGTGTCCACCGGCTCGCCGTCCGGGCCGAGCACCGCCAGTGCCGCGTCGGCCAGCCGCAGCGCCTGTTCGTGATCACCCATCGACGTGCAGATGTCGCCCAGCGCGCGCAGCACACTCGCCTCGAACGCGCCCAGCCCCAGCTCGCGGACGATCTCCAGCGCCTGCATCCCGTGCTCGTACGCCCAGGCGTAATCGTCCAGGTTGTGCGCCGCCATCGCCAGGTTGTACTGCGCCCGGGCCTCGCCCTCCCGCGCGCCGAGTGAGCGCTGGATCTCCAGCACCTGCTCCAGGTACCGGCGTGACTCGTCGTACTGCCGCGCGACGCCGTTGACCACGCCCAGCCCGCTGAGGATGCCCGCCTCGCCCGGCCGGTGGCCGCTTGCCTGGGCGGCTTCGAGCGCCACCGCGAACACCGAACGCCACTCGTCGAGCCGCGAGCGCGTCACAAAATGGCTCTGCAGCAGCCAAGCGAGCTTCCAGCAGACGTCGTCACGACGGCGGCGCCGCGCCAGGTGCACCGCCGCGATGAGGTTGCCGGACTCTTCGCCGAACCAGTCGAAAGCGCTGTGGTAGTCGGAAAACTCGAGACCGCCGTCGAGGTTGTCCAACTCCAGCAAGCGGTAGTAGCGCTCCGGCCGCATGCGTCGTGACGCGTTCAGCGCCGACACCAGGTACCAGCTCAACAGCCGGTCCAAGGCGGCGTCGCGCTCCGAAGCCGAGTCGAGCTGCGAAGCGGCTTCGTCGGCGTAGGCCCGGATGAGGTCGTGGAACTGGTAGCGGCCCGGCCGCGGCTGAGCGAGCAGGTGCGCGGCGGCCAGCGTCTCCAGCATCGGCCGGGTCGTCGTGAGGTCCAGGCCGGCGACCGCGGCCGCCGCCGGGGCGGTGAAGTCGACGCCGGTGGACAGCCCGAGCAGCCGCAGCAGCCGCGCCGTCGAAGGCTCCAGTGCCTGGTAGGAGTACAAAAGCACCGAGCGGATGTTCGTGCCTTCACCGTCGGCGAGGTCGAACGCGCCGAGCACGTCGCTGTCGAGGGAGTCGACGAACTCGTCGAGCGCCAGGTCGGGGAACTGCGCGGCCCGCACGGCGAGGATCCGGATCGCCAGCGGCAAGCCGCCGCAGTAGCGCACGAACCGCTCGGTCGCCGCCGGGTCGCGGGCGACCCGCTCGAGGCCGATCGTGGACGCCAGCAGCTCGACGGCGTCCTCCTCGCCGAGCTCCTCCAGCGCGATCCGCCGCGCACCGTGCGTCGCGACCAGCGCACGCAGCTGCCAGCGGCTGGTGATCACGACCAGGCAGCCCGGCCCGGGCAGCAGCGGCCGCACCTGCTCGGTGCGGTTGGCGTTGTCGAGCAGCACCAGCAGCCGCCGCCCCGCGCTGTGCGTCCGCCAGCTCGCCGCGCGGCCATCGAGGTCACCCGGGATCTGGTCACACGGCACGCCGAGCGCGGTGAGCATCGCCTCCAGCGCCGCCGACGGCTCCACCGGCTCGCCCGGCCCGTACCCGCGCAGGTTGAGGTACACCTGCCCGCCGGGGAACCGGTCGGCGATCTCGTGCGCGAAGTGCACGGCCAAGGTCGTCTTGCCGATGCCGCCCATGCCCTCGACGGACGCGATCGGGGTGGACGCGTCGGCGTCCAGGGCCTCCGGCAGCAGCGCGTGCAGCGCCTTGAGGTCACCCTCGCGGCCGGAGAACGCCGGCAGGTCGGCGGGCAGCTGGTGCGGCACCTGCGGTTCGACGCCGAGCCGGTAGCGCGGCGGAGCGTCGACGTCGTCGGCGGCGCCGGTGAGGATCGCCTGGCGGGTGCGCTGCAGCGACAGCCCGGGGTCGAGCCCGAGTTCTTCGGCCAGCACGTCGCTGATCCGCCGGTACACGTCCAGGGCCTCGGCCTGGCGGCCCGACCGGTACAGCGCGGTCATCAGCTGCTCGTGCAGCCGCTCCCGCAGCGGATTTTCCCTGATCAGCCGCCCGAGCTCGGGGACGACGGTGCCGTACTCGCCGACTTCGAGCAGGGCGTCCGCCCACTGCTCGCGGACGCGCAGCCGTTCTTCGGCCAGCTGACCGGCCTCGTCGCGGTGCAGCGCATCGGACTCGACGTTCAACAGCGCCGGCCCGCGCCACTGCCCGAGCGCCTCGGCGAAGTGCGCGGCCGCCTGCCGGCTTTCGCCGCGGTCCATCGCGGCCTTGCCCCGCGCCGCGAGCGCGCGGAAGCGGGACAGGTCGAGCAGGTCGTCGGCCAGCTCGATGCGGTAACCGCCGCTCTCGGTGCGGATCACGACCTGGTCGCCGAGGGCGCGGCGCAGGCGCAGCACGTACGTCTGGAGCGCGCCCTTGGAGCGGCGGCGGTCGTCGGTCCACAGCCAGCGGCCCAGCTCGTCGACCGGCACCACCCGGTTCGCGCGCAGCAACAGCCCGGCCAGCACGATCAACGGCCGGCTGCCCCCGAGCGGGACCGGGCGGCCGTCGGCCGTGACCTCGGCCGGACCCAGCACGCGGAAATCGAGGACCACGAGGTCATTCTGACCGGAAACGCGCTGATCGGCACCTGCTTGCGAAACCCGGGACGGTGGCATGATCGGCGACGATGAAGGTCTACACGATCCCCCTGCGCAACCGGTTCCGCGGCATCACCGTCCGTGAAGGCGTACTTCTCCGCGGTCCGGCGGGCTGGGGCGAGTTCTGCCCGTTCGCCGACTACTCGGACGCCGAGAGTGTTCCGTGGCTGCAGGCGGCGCTGGAGGCGAGCGAAACCGGCTGGCCGGCGCCGGTCCGCGACCGCGTCGAGGTGAACACCACGGTGCCGGTGGTCGGGCCCGAGAAGGCGTTCGAGCTGGTCCGCGCGTCCGGCTGCCGCACGGCGAAGGTGAAGGTCGCGGACACCCGCGCGTCCCTGGCCGAAGACTGCGCCCGGGTGGAGGCGGTCCGCGCCGCGCTCGGCCCGGACGGCGCCATCCGCGTCGACGCCAACATGGCGTGGGACGTCGACACGGCGGTCCGCGCGATCACCGACCTCGACAAGGCGGCAGGCGGGCTGGAGTACGCGGAGCAGCCGTGCCCGACGATCGACGACCTCGCCGCGGTCCGCCGCCGGGTGCCGGTCCGGATCGCGGCGGACGAGTCGATCCGCCGCGCGGAGGACCCGCTGAAGGTGGCGGTCGCCGGAGCGGCGGACATCGCGGTCCTGAAGGTCGCCCCCCTCGGCGGGGTGCGGCGCGCGCTGGAGGTCGCCGAAGCGTGCGGGCTGCCGTGCGTGGTGTCGTCGGCGGTGGAGACGAGCGTCGGCCTGGCAGCCGGCCTGGCGCTGGCGGGCGCCCTCCCCGAGCTGGAGTTCGCTTGTGGACTCGGGACGATCTCGTTGCTGGACGGCGACGTCTGCGCGGCCTCACTGTCCTCTGTGGACGGCTATCTGCCGGTCCTGCGCCAGGCGCCGGAGCCCACGGACGCATACCCGGCTCCGGCCGAGGTCCGGGCGGCCTGGGAAGACCGGCTGGCGAGGGTGCGCGAATTGTCGTGAGTGTTCAGCCGGGTTCTGGCCCGGCTGAACACTCACAACCACTCAGGCCGCCTGCCACGCCGAGTCGTAGGCGCGCACCAGCCACCGGTCCGCCCAGGCGCGGTCCGGCTGCTCGGGCAACGGCGAGTCACCCCGCACCAGCTGATCGAGCCGGTCCTCCAGCTCCGCCGCCGCCTCGATGGCTTCCTCCTGGGTGTGCTTTCCGCGTCGCAGGTCGCGTAGCCAGGTCAGCCACGGCTCCGCGATCGGGAGCGTCATCCGGCCGGTCTCGAGCAGCTCGACACCCTGGACGCCCAGACGCACCATGTGCATGGCGTACTTCGTGTCGAAGCCGTACTTCTCGATCAGCTCCGGCCGGTTGACCTTCAGCGCCCCTTCGAGCATCCGCTGCCGCTGCGTCCGCAGGTACCCCGCGAACCTCAGGCCCGCCAGGCGCGAACCGATCCGGTCCGCGTTCGCCCGCAACTCGTCGCCGAGACCGGTGATCCGCACGATCTCCACATCCGGGACGAACAGCGGGAGCAGGATCGTCGGATTCCCGGTCAGGGCGAGGCGCATCCACTTGCGCAGCGAGTAGACGATCAGGTCGAGGTCGCCCGGCCCGAACCGCACGCCGACCTCGGGCTGGGTGCGGAAGACGTACTCGAGCCGTGATTTGCGCCGGCCGAGACCCAGCGGGACCAGACATCCCCCGCCGCTCCCTGGGGGGCTGCCCCGTGTCCAGCGTACCGGCGACCACCGACGAAAGCCGGAAAAGTCGGGCCGAGGCGGCGATCTGTCCACATCACGGCCTGCCTGGGGACAACTCGCGGTACGGGGCGGCCCGGAGCAGCGGAGCAGCGGAGCAGCCCGAGCACCTGGTTTTCCCCGAGGCCGAATTCAGGGTCCGGGTCCGGGCCGTTCCCGATGTGGACCGGGGCCCGGAAAGGCGACCATTGAGCCATGACGAACAGCGTGTACACCCCCGAAACCAAGAAGCTCCGCCGCAGCCGGTCCGACAAGATGCTCACCGGCGTCTGCGGCGGCTGGGCCACCTACCTCGGCATCGACGCCAACGTGCTGCGCATCGGCCTGGTCGCCGCCGTGTTCCTGTCGGTCGGCATCGCCATCCCGATCTACGTCGCCGCCGCCATCCTGACCCCCGAAGAGGACTCCTGACCCGGGCGGGCGCCGGCTCGCAGGGGGAGCGGGCGCCCGCCGGATGACGGGGGTGTGCCGATGAACGGCCCGGACGCCAGGGGACGTCCGGGCCGTTCGGCGTAGGCGACTGCGCTGACCGGCCGAAAAGCCGTTCGCGGACCCCGTTCGAGGGGTTAGGGTTCGCGGTCGTGGATCAAGGGAGCAGAACCGCCGCGAAGGTGGTCGTCGGGATCTTGGGCGGGCTGTACCTGGTCGCCGGGCTGGGGCTCACCGCTTTCGCCGCCTTCTTCGTGCTCGCCTTCAACGACACCGGCAGCACGAGCGTCACGAAGACCGTGCTCTACACCGCCGCGGCGCTGGCGATCTGGATCCTGCTCACCGGGATCGGCGCGATCGTCGTCGCGCTGGAAGCGGAAGAAGCGAGCACCGCCTGGCTCGGGGGCCTCGGGGTGCTCGCGCTCGGCGTGGTCATCGTCGGCGCCTTCGCCGTCTGGTTCTTCACCCGCCCGTAGACGGCGAAAAGCCCGGCCCGCCGAAGCGGACCGGGCTTTTCCAGTCAAGCGACCGGACTCAGAAGTCCATGCCACCCATGCCACCGGACGGGTCGGCGGGAGCGGCCGAAGCCTTCTCCGGCTTGTCCGCCACGACGGCCTCGGTGGTCAGGAACAGCGCCGCGATGGACGCGGCGTTCTGCAGCGCGGACCGGGTGACCTTCGTCGGGTCCGGCACGCCGGCGGCGAGCAGGTCCTCGTAGACACCCGTGGCGGCGTTGAGGCCGTGACCCTGCGGGAGGGTCTTGACCTTCTCCACCACAACGCCGCCTTCGAGGCCGGCGTTGATCGCGATCTGCTTGAGCGGGGCCTCGACGGCCACCTTGACGATGTTGGCGCCAGTGGCCTCGTCGCCCTCGAGCTTCAGACCGGCGAAGGCAGCCTCGGCAGCCTGGATGAGAGCGACGCCACCACCGGCGACGATGCCCTCTTCAACGGCGGCCTTGGCGTTGCGCACGGCATCCTCGATGCGGTGCTTGCGCTCCTTCAGCTCGACCTCGGTCGCGGCGCCGGCCTTGATGACGGCCACGCCGCCGGCCAGCTTCGCGAGCCGCTCCTGCAGCTTCTCGCGGTCGTAGTCCGAGTCCGAGTTGTCGATCTCGGCGCGGATCTGGTTGACGCGACCCTGGATCTGGTCGGCGTCGCCCGCACCCTCGACGATGGTCGTCTCGTCCTTGGTGATGACGGCCTTGCGAGCCTTGCCCAGCAGGGAAAGGTCCGCGTTCTCCAGCTTGAGGCCGACGTCCTCGGAGATGACCTGGCCACCGGTCAGGATCGCGATGTCCTGCAGGATCGCCTTGCGGCGGTCACCGAAGCCCGGGGCCTTGACGGCGACGGACTTGAAGGTGCCGCGCATCTTGTTGACGATGAGGGTGGCCAGGGCCTCGCCCTCGACGTCCTCGGCGATGATCAGCAGCGGCTTGCCGGACTGGATGACCTTCTCCAGCAGCGGCAGGACGTCCTTGACGGTGGAGATCTTGGAACCGAAGAGGAGGATGTAGGGGTCCTCCAGCTCGGCTTCCTGACGCTCCGGGTCGGTCACGAAGTAACCGGAGATGTAGCCCTTGTCGAAGCGCATGCCCTCGGTGAGCTCGAGCTCGAGACCGAAGGTGTTGCTCTCCTCGACGGTGACGACGCCTTCCTTGCCGACCTTGTCCAGCGCCTCGGCGATCAGCTCGCCGATGGTGCGGTCAGCGGCCGAGATCGAGGCGGTAGCAGCGATCTGCTCCTTGGTCTCGATCTGGACGGCGGCCTTGTGCAGCTGCTCGGTGATGGCCTCGACGGCCGCCTCGATGCCGCGCTTCAGGCTGATGGGGTCGGCGCCGGCGGCGACGTTGCGGAGGCCTTCCTTGACGAGGGCCTGCGCGAGCACGGTGGCGGTGGTGGTGCCGTCACCCGCGACGTCGTCGGTCTTCTTGGCGACCTCCTTGACGAGCTCGGCCCCGATCTTCTCCCACGGGTCCTCGAGCTCGATCTCCTTGGCGATGGAGACACCGTCGTTGGTGATGGTCGGCGCGCCCCACTTCTTCTCGAGCACGACGTTCCGGCCCCGCGGGCCGAGGGTCACCTTGACGGCTTCGGCGAGGATGTTCAAGCCGCGCTCAAGACCGCGGCGGGCGTCCTCGTCGAACGCGATCAGTTTGGCCATTGCGGTGTGGTCCTCCGGTATTGGGCGCCACCGCCGCGCTGTGTGACTTTGCAGCGGCGGCAGCAGGACTCTTCCTCGGCCAGGCTCGGTGCCCGCGACGGACGACTGACCCGAGTGGGGGTGCAGCCTCACCGTCCCGACCTTCAAGCACGCGATCGGTGACCGCGCACCTGGCACTCAACGGCGTCGAGTGCCAAGTCCGTGTTTAGCACTCTCGGGGGGAGAGTGCAAGAAGGCCTGCTCAGCGCCGCCCGGATTCAGGAGCTCGGCTTGATGGAGATCGACGTCGGGGGCGCGTTGAGCGAGGACGTCGGGTTGCTCTGCGAGTCGCCGGGGCCGACCGGGATGTTCGGGGCCGTCGTCGTGCCGCCGCCCCCGCCGTCGTCGCCGCCGAACAGGAAGATCGCGCCCACGACCAGGCCGGCCACCACGACCACGCCGAGCACGATGAAGATCCACTTCGCGCCGCCGCCGCTCTTCGGCTGCTCGAACGCGCCCGCGCCGCCGGCCGGCATCGGGGGACGCAGGCGCATGGGGTCACCGGGCGGGCCGTAACCCGGCGGCATCCCCTGCGGGGGCATCCCCTGCTGCTGTTGCTGCGGGTAGCCGTAACCGGGGGGCGGGCCCTGCGGCGGCATCCCCTGCGGCGGCATCCCCTGGGGCGGACCCTGCTGCGGGTAGCCGTAACCGGGCGGCGGGCCCTGTGGCGGCGGCCCACCGGGGCCCTGCGGCCCGGGCTGCTGCCCGTAACCGGGCTGCTGCTGTCCTCCGTACGGGTGCACGGGGGCCCCCTCTCCCTGCTGCGGTGCCGTCGTCTGGTGCGGTCCTTGTTGTACCTGACCAGGACGGTGCGGCGCGGGAACTCCACCCGAATTCGTGCCGGGGGGCCCGGGCGGGGTGTCCGACGCGGCCTGGGCGCCGAGCGCGCGGCGCGCGGCCGCGATCATCTCGACGCAGCTGGGGTAGCGGTCGGCCGGGCTCTTGGCCATGCCCTTGCGGATGACCTCGTCGATCGCCGGCGGCAGCGCGACGGCCCGCGAGATGGCGGGCGGCTCGCCGTTGAGGTGACCCTTGATCACCGTCGGCACGTCACCCTTGAACGGCGGGCTGCCGGTGAGGCAGGCGTAGAGGACGCACGTGAGCGCGTACTGGTCGGTGCGCCCGTCCAGCGGCTCCCCGCGCAGGTGCTCGGGCGCCGCGTACGTCGGCGAGCCGAGGAAGTCGCCGCCGCGGGTGCGGTGGCCGGTCGCGCCGCGGCGCGTCAGCCCGAAGTCGGCGACGTACACGTGTTCGCGCGACGTCTCCTTCTTCGTCACGAGCACGTTGGCCGGCTTGACGTCCAGGTGGACCAGACCACGGTTGTGCAGCGTGTCGAGGGCGTCCGCGACCTGGTCGAGCATGGTCAGCGTGCGCGCGGGCGCGATCGGGCCCGCCGAGATCAACCCGGCGAGGTCACCGCCGTCGACCATGCGCATGGCGATGTAGAGCATGCCGTCGAGCTCGCCGAAGTCGTACAGCGGCACGACGTTGGCGTGGTCGATCGCGGAGGTGTTGCGCGCTTCGTCGACGAACCGTTCGCGGAACTCGGCGTCCGCCCCGAGGTGGTCACCGATGACCTTCAGGGCCACCTTGCGGCCCAGCCGCACATCCGTGGCCTTGTAGGTCACACTCATGCCGCCCTTGCCGAGCACTCCGTCGATGCGGTAGTTGCCCAGCCGGCGACCGGTGAGGTCCCCCGACACATCGCCTGTCACGCCCGGCAGCCTAACGTCCCTGGTTCGGCGGCTGCCGGGGGTTCGCCAATCGGGTGATCCGTGTCGTTACGAGACCTTCTTCACGTCGGCTGCCTGGCTCCGCCCGTCCCGGCCGGACTGGACTTCGAACTCGACCCGGTCGCCTTCGTCCAAAGTGCGGAATCCGTCAGCCTGAATGGCGGAATAGTGGACGAACACGTCAGGACCTTCGGTGGATTCGATGAACCCGTAGCCCTTTTCCGAGTTGAACCATTTGACGGTGCCGACAGCCACGGCGCCCTCCCTCAGCACAAAGGATCCGCTGGCCCGAGCGGATGCCAACGGTGCGAGTCCCAATAACGCTACCGGAATTATTCCCCTCGGCAATGGGCAATTCGTCCGAAGATCACGTCGCCGAAAGGCGCCGGTTACGCGCCTGCACGAGCACCGTCCCGGGACCCGCGAAGTCGACCGCGAGCCCTTCCCCCGTGCGCAACGATTGCGCACCGCCCGGGTCGAGCGCCCGCAGCCGGCACTGCACGGTGTCCGGGTAGGCCAGCAGGTAGTCCGGCCGCACCGTGACCACCTCGCCCTGGCCGAGCTCGAACGCGTCCACCGGGCCGGGCGCGGCCAGCACGAGCGGCCCGTTTCCGCTGTAGTGCTCGAGGAATCCCGAATCGGCGCCGAAGAGCTGCTGCAACGGCGCCCAGCCCGGGTCGTGCCGGACGACCGAGGGCCGCACCAGCACCGCGTCGCGGTGCACCGACCAGCCCGTGCCGCCGCCCAGCTCCAGCGGGTAGACGTCGCCGGGGCGCAGCGGCGCGAAATCGATCCAACCGCCGTCGGACGGCGCGGTGTAGACGGCGAACGTGGTCTTGCCCGCGCGGGCGCCACCGCGGCCGGACGAAGTCTCGGTGACGCCGAACCGGCTGGCGAGCAGCGTTTCGGGCGCGGCCTGCACCGCCTCGCCCGGGTCGAGCAGGACGCGGGCGACGCCGAAGGCGGGGGTGTGCCGGGTCTGGACGCGCATCAGCGGGACGGCACGTGGGAGATGATCCAGCTGATCAGCGCGGACGGGTTGCGCGTCTGCGTCATGATCTGGCCGGGACCGGCGAAGTCGAACACGAGGCCTTCGCCGCTCTTCATGGATTGGATGACGCCGGTGGCGACCTTCCGGATCTGGTACTGCACGGTGTCGGCGTACGCGACGACGTGCCCGGTGTCGATGGTGACCGTCTCGCCCGGCTGCAGGGTGATGGTCTCGACGGCGCCGTAACAGCTGACGAGCAGCTCGCCCTGCCCGGTGGCGTGCGTGAGGAAACCGCCCTCGCCGCCCATGAGGTTCTTCATCCCGCCCCACTTGGTCTCCGTCTGCACCCCGTGCGACGACGCGAGCCAGCAGCCGCGGGTGACGGCCCAGCCGGTGCGGCCGTCGAGCTGGATCACCTGGATGTCGCCGGGCAGGTTGGCCGCGACGTCGACCCAGCCGCCGTTGGGCGGCGCGGTGAAGGTGGAGATGAAGAAGGACTCGCCGGAGAGGAACGCGCGCCCGAGGCCCTTCATGATCCCGCCCTGCGCCTGGGACTGGACCTGCACGCCGTAGCTGGTGGCCATCATCGCGCCGGACTCGACCTGGCACGGCTCACCGGGCGCCAGCATCATCCTGGCGACGGCGAACGAAGGCTGTTGACGGACTCGGACCTGCATGCGTACTCCCCGATGGCGTGCTCCGGACGACGCAGAGTCTTGCACGAGCCCCGGCGGGGTGGAGGATGGTCCGGTGATCTCCGTCGACGACTACCGCGACCGCGTTGCCGCGCTCCTGGGCAGCTCCCCCGCGACCGCCCTGCCCCTCGCCGAAGCGGCCGGCCTCGTGCTCGCCGAAGACGTCCGGGCCGGCGTCTCCCTCCCGCCCTTCGACAACTCCGCGATGGACGGTTACGCGGTCCGCGCGGCGGACGTCGCCGAAGCGCCGGTGACCCTGCCGGTCGCCGACGACATCCCCGCGGGCCGGGTCGACGTCCAGCCGCTCGAACCGGGCACGGCGCACCGGATCATGACCGGGGCGCCGCTGCCGCCCGGCGCGGACGCCGTCGTGATGGTCGAAGACACCGACGGCGGCACCGAGACCGTGACGATCTCCGCCGTCGCCACCGAAGGCGCGCACATCCGGCACGCCGGCGAGGACGTCCTCGAAGACAGCGTCGCGCTGCACGCCGGGACCGTGCTCGGGCACTCCCAGCTGGGCCTGGCCGCCGCGGTCGGGCTCGCCGAGGTGCTGGTGCACCGGCCGCTGCGGGTGGTGGTCGCCTCGACCGGCACCGAGCTGATCGACGCGCCGGCGCCGCTGCGGCACGGCCAGATCTACGAGTCCAACAGCGTGATGCTCGCCGCGGCGATCCGCGGCCTCGGCTGCCAGGTCGACGTCGTCCGCAGTGTGGTCGACGACGTCGAGGAGTTCCGCAAGGTCATCGAGCCGAAGCTGGCCGGCGCCGACCTGCTGGTCACCTCCGGCGGCGTCAGCGCGGGCGCGTACGAAGTGGTGAAGGACGCGCTGACCGGCCAGGGTGTCGAGTTCGCGAAGATCGCGATGCAGCCGGGCGGGCCGCAAGGCTACGGCCGCTGGCAGGGCGTGCCGGTGGTGACCCTGCCCGGCAACCCGGTGAGCGTGCTCGTGTCGTTCGAGGCGTTCCTGCGCCCGGCGATCCTGACGGCGCTGGGCCACACCGACGTCTCGCGCCGGCGCGTGCGGGCCCGGCTGACCGAGGCGATGTCCTCACCCGGCGGCCGCCGCCAGTACCGCCGCGGGGTGTTCACGCCGTCCGACCGCGAGGTCACCGGGATCGTCGGGCCGCGCGGCGGGCCGGGCTCGCACCTGCTCGCGGCGTTCACCCAGGCCAACTGCCTGATCGTGCTGCCGGAGGACGTCACGTCGGCAGCGGAAGGCGACGAAGTGGACGTGCTGCTGCTGTGACCGGGAAGTCGCGCTCCTTCACCAGCGGCGCGAGCATCCCGAGCGCGACGATCAGCACGCCGGACATCACCCAGAGCGTCTCGCGGACGCCGATCACCTCGCCCAGCACCCCGCCGAGGACACCGGCCAACGGGATCGTGCCGTAGTTGACGATCGACGCGCTCGAGTTGATCCGGCTGAACAGCTCGGGCGGGCTGTACTGCTGGCGGAACGTCGTGGTCAGCACGTTCGAGGCGACGACGCCGGCGCAGACGCCGAACTCCGCGAGCACGAACAGCGCGAGTCCCCAGCCCGGGCCGCTCAGCGGGCCGAGCAGCAGCATCGGCGCCGCGAAGACCTCGCACAGCAGGAACGCGCGTGCGGTGCCGAACCGCGCGCCGAGCCGGCCGGCCAGCGCCGCGCCGAGGACGCCGCCGGACGCGGCCACCGCCAGGACCAGCCCGACCAGGCCGGGGGCGGCGCCGAGCGTCCGGGACAGGAAGACGATGTGGATGGCCTGGTACCCGGTGAGGGCGAGGTTCGAGACGGCGCCGAACGTCATGAGCGTGCGCAGGTAGCGGTCCTGCAGCACGAACCGCAGGCCCTCGGCGATCTGGCTGCGCAACGGCGTGCGCTCGACCGGGACCACGGCTTCGCGCACCTTGATCGCCCGGACGCACAGCACGGAGACGCCGAAGCTGACGGCGTCCGCGAGGACCCCGCTGACCGGGCCGAACGCCTGCGCCAGCAACCCGGCCAGGCCCGGCCCGCCGACCTGGGTCGCGGACTCGCTGCCCTGCAGCTTGGCGTTGGCCGCCAGCAGCTCGTCCGGTCTCACCAGCGCCGGGAGGTACGCGCGGTAAGCGAGGGTGAAGAACACCTTCGCGACCCCGCCGAGCAGGGCGGCGGCCAGCAGGTACGGCATGGACAGCACCCCGAAGGCCGCCGCGAGCGGGACACTGCCGAACACCGCCATCGACACCGTGTTGCAGGCCAGCATCACCGGCCGCTTCGGCAGCCGGTCGACCCAGGCGCCGGCGGGCAGGCCGACGACCAGCCACGGCAGCCAGGCGACCGCCGTCAGCAGCGCGATCTCGAAGGTGCTCGCCTGTAGCGTGACCACCGCGACCAGCGGCAACGCCGTGCTCGCGACCATGCTGCCGAGCATGCTCGTGGTCTCGCCGGTCCAGAGCAGCCGGAAGTCCCTGTTCCCCCAGAGCCCCTTCACGGCTTGCCCAGCGATGCTCGCGCGGCGAAGAAGACGGGACGCCGCTCGATGCCGTCCCCGGGTTCGGTGCGGTTCTCGAACTCGCCGATCAGCAGAAAGATCCGCTCGTTGAGCTCGTCGAGCTCGTCCTTGGACAGCCGCACCCAGGTGTCGATGCTGAACGGCGCGCCGCGCCACTCCTCGGGGTAGTTCTCCCGGTTGGCGATCCAGTCGCGGGCGATCGCGACCTGGTGGTCGAGCACGAGCACCTCGGCGGCTTCGGCGACCGGGTCGCCGGGGAAGTCGCCGGCAGCCCACCGCAGTGTCTTCGCGCTGCGCTTCCACCAGCGTTCCCGCTGGTCACGAGCCAGTTCCGGGGCCACCTCGACCAGCTTCGCGGCGGCCAGCACCTTCATGTGGTGGCTGACGTTGCCCACCGCCTGCTCGGTCTTCGCCGCGAGCATCGACGCCGTCGCGGGGCCGTCGAGGTGGAGCAGCTCCAGGAGCCGGCGGCGCAGCTGGTGGGACATGGCCGCCAGCACCTTCGAATCGTGGATCTCCCGGATGTCGTCGCTCATGACGCACAAGACTAGTTGCACAAGAGTTGTTGCGCAATGACTCTTGTACAACTGCTCGCGTAAGCTCCCGTCATGGGTTTCGTCGCATGGGTGATCTTCGGCGCGATCGTCGGCTGGGCCGCGAACCTCGTGGTCGGCGGCCGGGACCGGCGCCGGCAGGGCTGCCTGGTCAGCGTGCTGGTCGGGGTGGTCGGCGCGGCCCTCGGCGGACTCGTCTACCGGCTCGCCACGGGCCAGGCGAAGACGTTCGAATTCGACTTCCCCAGCTTCGGCGTGGCCATCCTCGGGGCGGTCGTGCTGCTGGCGATCCTGCGGCTCGTGAGCGGTCTCGGCCGTCGTCCGAGTGACCGTTTGTAACTTTTGCTTCGGTGATCCGTGATCAACGGCGTCCCAGCCGTTAAAATGTGTCCTCACGCGCAACACCCGGTGGCCGGGTGCCTGCGCCGTCGGGGGGCGCATGCACCCGGCCTCCCCCTTTTCCGAAGCCGGCTGTCGCTTCGATGACGACGTCGACCGCGCGCAGCGGATCCACCAAGGACGGCAACGGCACCTCGTCGATCTCCGCGCGCCACGCGCCGAACAACTCGGCGAGGCGAGCGTCGACAGGATCGCGGTGGTCGGTCATCGGTCCCCCTCCCGGTCCGGCGGCAGCGCCCCGAACGGCGTCAACTACTTAGAGTTGTCGATGAATTCGACGATCCGTTACCGGGATGTGGTCGTTCCCACCCGCCGTGGGGACACCCTCGCGGAGGAGCCACCCAGGGGCGCACGGACACCCTCACCTGGGGCAGCGGTAGCGTGGTGGCGCCCGTACGCGGCGGCCGGACCCCGGCGCCGATCCGTTCTTCCGACACGAAACCAGGGGACCCGACCATGAGCGGCACCCGGCCGGAATCCGCCGGCAATCCCGTCGCCCACGCTCTCCAGCTGGCCCGCGAGACGCTGCCGCCGATGCACCCGGCCGGTCGCCCGTTCGTGGTGGGCGGCGCGGTCGCGACGCTGGTCGCCCGCCGGTTCTCCAAGCGCCTCGGCGTCCTGGGCGCGCTGACGACGGTGGCCATGGCCGCGTTCTTCCGCGAGCCGAAGCGGGTCCCGCCGCCGCGTGACGGCGTCGCGCTCGCCTCGGCCGACGGTCTCGTGTCGCTGATCGAGGAAGCCGTCCCGCCCGCCGAACTCGGCCTGCCGGCCGTGCCGCGGATGCGCGTGTCGGTGTTCCTCTCGGTGTTCGACGTGCACGTCCAGCGCGTGCCGGCGAACGGCGTGATCGAGCGCGTCGCCTACCGGCCGGGCAAGTTCCTCTCCGCCGACCTGGACAAGGCCAGCGAGGACAACGAACGCAACTCCGTGCTGATGCGCACCGAAGACGGCCACGAGCTCGTCGTCGTGCAGATCGCCGGGCTGGTCGCGCGCCGCATCCTGTGCGAGATCCGCGAGGGTGACAAGGTCGGCGCCGCTTCGACGTACGGCATCATCCGCTTCGGCTCGCGGGTCGACCTCTACCTCCCGCCGGGCTCGCGGGTGCTGGTCGCCAAGGGCCAGCGCACGGTCGGCGGCGAGACGGTGATCGCGGAACTCCCTGCTTCGCCTGCGAAGGGCTGATCGATGGTCCGCGTGACCACCCCCGGCGTCCGCCTGCTCCCGAACGCCATCACCGTCCTCGCGCTGTGCGCGGGCCTGTCGGCCGTGCAGTTCGCGCTGACGAAGAACTTCGCGATGGCGATCGCTTCGATCGGCATCGCGGCGGTGCTCGACAGCCTGGACGGCCGGATCGCCCGCCTCCTCGACGCGACGTCGAAGATGGGCGCGGAGCTGGACTCGCTGTCCGACGGCATCTCGTTCGGCGTCGCGCCGGCGCTCGTCATCTACGTGTGGCAGACCGGCGCGGACCGGATCGGCTGGGTGGCGTCGCTGATCTTCGCCGTCTGCATGATCCTGCGGCTGGCCCGGTTCAACACGCTGCTGGACGACACCGAGCAGCCGGCGTACGCGGGTGAGTTCTTCGTCGGCGTCCCGGCGCCCGCGGGCGGCCTGCTCGCCATGCTGCCGCTGGTGGCCTGGCTGCAGTGGGGCGGCGGCTGGTGGTCGTCGCAGTGGGTCGTGTGGGCGTGGACGATCGCGATCGCGGCGCTGCTGATCAGCCGCATCCCGACGCTGTCGCTGAAGACGGTCAAGGCCCCGGCCAAGGCGATCGCTCCGCTGCTGATCGGCGTCGCCCTCCTGGCGGCGGCGATCATCCAGTTCCCGCTGGTCGCGCTGCTCGTGGCGATGATCCTGTACCTGGCGCACATCCCGTACTCGGTCTACCGCCACCGCTGGCTGGCCGCGCACCCCGAGGCCTGGACGGTCCCGCCGCGCGAGCGCCGCGCGATCCGCCGGGCCCGGTCCCAGCGCCGCCTCGGCCTGCGTCCCCCGCTGCGTCGTCGCGTCGCGGGCGCGGCGATGCGCGCGGTCCGCCTGCCGCGCAACGGCGAAACGGTCCGCACCCCCCGAGGCAGCGAAAACGGCCAGGGCCCGCGCCGCCGCTCATGGCGCCAAATCGGCCTCCGCCGCAAGTAAAGCCCCACCAGACACACGAGATACCCCGCCAATCACGCGAGATACCCCTCCAGACACGCGAGTTACGCCCCCAATCACGCGAGATCGCCCGCTGATCACGCGAGATACGCCCCGGATCACGCGAGCCGACCCTCCAGGCACGCGAGTCGACCCTCCAGGCACGCGAGTCGTCCGTCTGGGTACGCGAGTTCGCCGTTCCGGTACGGCGATCACCCGTGATCCGGGCGGCATCACGCGTGCTCAGCGGGGCATCACGCGTGCTCAGCCGGGCATCACGCGTGTTTGGCGGGGCATCAGGCGGGTGCGGCTTCCTCGTCGGCCGGGCCGAGGACGAACTTCGCGGCCGTCAGCCGGGACCGCAGCTCGGTGACGTCGGGGTCGCTCGTGCCGCCGCGCATGGCCGCGCCGATGTGCGCGGCGAACCGGTCCTCGAGGTCCTGCACGAGCTGCCCCGCTTCGACGGCGCCGATGAGCTCGCCGACGCGGCCGAGCTTGCCGGTCGTGATCATCGCCTTCCGCGCGGCATCGTTTCGGGACCGCTCGACGCGGATGCGGAACGCGCAGATGCCTTCGAGGTACAGCCGGGCGAGGTCCTTCTCCTGCTCGGTGAGGAACGGCGACCGGCGGATGAGGAAGAAGTTGAGCTCCTGCAGGTGCCGGTAGAACTCCTCCGGCCCCAGCTCGGCGATCCGTGCCGCGGTCGTGTGCTCGTTCAGCACGGACCAGAGTTCCTTCAGGGCCTCGGCACGCTCGGCGCGGTAGTGCTCGGCCGCCGTGGCGGCCCGCTGCCGCCGCCACTGCCAGTGGCTCAGCAGGGCCACGAGTGACGCGACCGCCGCCGCGATGATCGCCGACAGAACACTGGCCATCGCGGACCCCCGTAGCGCCGGAACGTCCAGTCTATCCGCGCCGCAAGCCGCCGATCAGCAGTTCGAGCTGGTATTCGAAGTCCTGGACGCAGTCGCCGGACTCCAGCGCGGGCAGCACCCGCCGCAGGCTCGGCAGCTCCGACGACGTCACCATCCGGTGGAAGTACACGACCACCGGCTCGGCCCGCTCGGCGCGGGTCCCGGTGCCGACCGTCCCGGTGAGCACCGAGCCGAACAGCATCCCCAGCAACGACCGGTAGCTCCGCGCCGCGGCCTCCTCGGAAAGCCCCGCGTCCAGCAACGCGTGCAGCAGCGCGTCGATCACCCGCAACGCCCCCGCCGACCGCGGGTTCGCGTCCTGCGCCGCCAAGGCCCGGACCACCACGGGGTGCCGGGTGAAACTCGCGTGCAACCCGGAGGCCAGCAGCCGCACCCGCGAATCCCACGGCAACGCGGGATCAGGAAGAGAAACCTCCTCGAAGACGCGCGCGGTGAGCCCGTCCAGCAGATCACCCTTGTTCGAGACGTGGTTGTAGAGCGACATCGCCTCGACGCCGGCCGCCGCCGCGACCTTGCGCATCGACAGCGCGGCGAGACCCTGCTCGTCGGCCAGGCGCAGGGCCGCGTCCAGGACTTTCTCACGGTTCAAGACCATACTTACAGTGTACGCATACACTGTAAGTATGGACGCCGAAACCGTGCTCACCACCACCCGATCGGTCCGCCGCAAGCTGGACCTCGACCGCGACGTGCCCCAAGAAGTCCTGGACGACTGCCTGAAGATCGCCCAGCAGGCGCCGACGGCGGGCAGCATGGCCGCCCAGTTCCGCTGGCTGCTCGTCCGCGATCCCCACAAGAAAGCCCAGATCGCCGCGTACAACCGCGAAACCGCCGAAGCGGCGTGGGAGAAGTACGGCCACCTCGTCGAGGAGCGGGCCCTCAAGTCCGCCCAGCACCTCGTCCGGAACCTCGAACGGATGCCCGTGCTGGCGATCCCCTGCATGATCGGCCGCCCGCCGGCGGACGCCTTCACGCAATCCGCGTACTTCGGCTCCGCGTACCCGGCGATCTGGAGCTTCCAGCTCGCGCTGCGCGACCGGGGCCTCGGCAGCTCGATCTGCGGTTACCACCTGCAGGACCACGAAGCCGACGTCGCCGCCCTGCTCGGCATCCCCGGCGACGTCCTGCAGATCAGCCTGCTCGCCGTCGCCCACACCACCCAGCGCGACTTCCGCCCCGCCGTGCGGCCGGCGGTCCGGGACATCACCTACTTCGACGCCTGGGAGCGCTCCGCATCGCTAGGGTGAACGGCGTGAGCCACCCCCAGATCACGCTGACCGTGCGGCACACGCCGTCCGCGCTGGACACCCGCCGCGGTGTCGTCCGCCTGCACCCCGAAGTGCTCGACGCGCTGGGCCTGCGGGCCTGGGACGCCGTGCACCTCACCGGCGCCCGCGTCAGCGCCGCCCTCGCCGCGCCCGCCGACGAGACCGGCATGCCGGGGGTGCTGCTCACCGACGACGTCACGATGTCCAACCTCGGGGTCACCGAGGGCTCCGAGGTCGTGGTCGCGCCGGCCGAGGTCGCGGCGGCGAAGACGGTGACCGTCGCGGGCTCGCGGCTGGCCAGCGTCTCGGTCAGCCCGCACGTGCTGCGGCTCGCGCTGATCGGCAAGGTGGTGACCGTCGGCGACGCCGTTTCCCTGCTGCCGCAGGACCTCGCGCCGCAGCCGGGGTCCGACCCCGCCGGCCTGCGCGGCCAGCTGTCCCGCGCGATCGGCGCGACCTGGACGAACGAGCTGCTCACCGTCACCGCGGCCGAGCCGGCCGGCACCGTGGCCGTCGGACCGTCCACTGTGGTCGTCTGGCGTGACGGCGCCCGCCCCGCGGCCGAGCCCGCCACGCCCCGCACGGCGACCGCGCTCGTGCGCACCTCCGCCGTGACCGCGGCCGAGGAGTGGATCGACGCGGAGATCGTCGAAGACGAGGTGGCGGTCGAGGAAGCCGCCGAACCGGCCGTGCCGCTGGCCGACCTGATCGGCGCCGAAGCCGCCGCGCGCAAGCTCGCCGAGTGGTTCGACCTGGCGTTCCACCGTCCCGAGCTGCTGGCCCGGCTGGGCGCGCCCGCCCACCTCGGCGTGCTGCTGTCCGGCCCCGAAGGCGTCGGCAAGGCGACGCTGGTGCGGTCGGTGGCGAGTGACGCGAACATCCGCGTGGTGCCGCTGGCCGCGCCGAACCTCGCGGTGCTGGACCCGAACGTCGCGGTCGCGCGCCTGCGCGAAGCGATCCGCGCGGCCGAAGAGCCCGCGGTGCTGCTGCTCACCGACGTCGACGCGCTGCTGCCCGCGGCGACCCCGCCGCCGGTGGCCACGGTGGTGCTGGAAGAGCTGCGGGCGGCCCTGCGCCGGGAGCGGTTCGCCGTGGTCGCGACGACGGCCCGTGCGGAGTCGGCCGACCCGCGGCTGCGCGCCGCCGACCTGCTGGACCGTGAGCTCGGCCTGGCGCTGCCGGACGCGAAGACCCGTCGCGAGCTGCTGAACGTGCTGCTCCGCGACGTCCCGCTCGACTCGGGCATCGACTGCGGTGTGCTCGCCGAGAAGACGCCGGGGTTCGTCGCGGCCGACCTGATCGCCCTGCGGCGGGACGCGGCGCTGCGAGCGGCGCTGCGCCAGCGTGACGAGGACGAGCCGCGGATCTCCCAGCAGGACCTGCTGGACGCGCTGGCCACCGTGCGGCCGGTGTCGATGTCCACTTCGGACAACCTGGCCACCGGCGGGCTGACCCTGGACGACGTCGGGAACATGGTCGACGTCAAGCAGTCGCTCACCGAGGCCGTGCTGTGGCCGCTGCGGTACCCGGACTCGTTCGCCCGGCTCGGTGTCGAACCGCCGCGCGGGGTGCTGCTCTACGGGCCGCCCGGTGGTGGCAAGACGTTCCTGGTGCGGGCGCTGGCCGGCACCGGCGCGCTGAACGTGTTCGCGGTCAAGGGCGCCGAGCTGATGGACAAGTGGGTCGGCGAGTCGGAACGCGCGGTGCGGGAGCTGTTCCGCCGCGCCGCGGAGGCCGCGCCGTCCCTGATCTTCCTGGACGAGATCGACGCGCTGGCCCCGCGCCGCGGGCAGTCGTCGGACTCGGGGGTCGCCGATCGGGTGGTCGCGGCCCTGCTGACCGAGCTCGACGGCGTCGAGCCGATGCGCGAGGTCGTCGTCCTGGGCGCGACGAACCGCCCGGAGCTGGTCGACCCGGCGCTGCTGCGCCCGGGCCGGCTCGAGCGCCGCGTCTACGTGCCGCCGCCGGACGCCGAGGCCCGCGCTGCGATCCTGACGGCGAGCTCGAAGAACACGCCGCTGGCCGCCGATGTGGACCTCGCCGAGGTGGCGTCCACTCTGGACGGTTACTCGGCGGCCGACTGCGCGGCGCTGATCCGCGAAGCGGCGCTGACGGCGATGCGCGAGTCCCTGGAAGCCCGCGAAGTCACGGCGGCGCACCTGGACGCGGCGAGGAAGACGGTCCGCCCGAGCCTGGATCCGGGCCAGCTGGCGGCGCTGGAGGCCTACGCGCACGCCCAGGCCGGCGACTGAAACGCCCGAAGGGGCGCCACCCCGTGGGTGACGCCCCTTCGAGGGAAGATCGTCAGCTGCCCTTGTGGCCCGACTCGTATTCCTTCGTCACGATGATGATCACGCCCGGGCTCGCGCCGGCTATCCCGGGGAAGCGGGGCTCGGCCTTGATCCCGAACTCCTGCGCGAGCTGCTTCGCCGCGGCTTCCTCGTCGGTGCCCGGGCGGTAGAACGCCGTGGTCACCGGGATCGTGCCCTGCGAGTAGTTGCCGACCTCGTTGACGGTCCAGCCGCTACCGCGGAAGTCTGCCGCGGCCCGCTCGGCGAGGTCCTTGATCAGGGAGTTGTTGAAAACCCGGACGGTCACCCACTTGTTGCCCGCCTGCTGGTCACCACCCGGCTGCCCGGGCTGGCCGGACGTCGGCTGCCCCGGGGGCGGGGTGGTCGGCGACGGCGGGGTCGGCGACGGGTTCGTCGAAGTGGAGGACGGCGGCGGTGACGACGGCGAGGTCGGCGGCTGGCTGGTGCCGCCCGAGGTGCCGGGCTGTGTGGCCGTGCCGCTCGGCCCGGCCTCGTTGGACCCGTCTCCCCCGCTCAGCGCGGAGATCCCGCCGATCACGGCGGCGATGATCGCCACCCCGACCAGCGCGACGCCCGCGGCCTTCATCGGCCGGGACATGCCCGAAAACACGCTCATTTCAGTTCGATCCCCAGTCGCCGGGCACCACGTTTGCGCTGCCGGGCGGCGCGCGTCTTGCGCAGCCGCTTCACCAGCATCGGATCGGCTTCGATCGCCTCCGGCTTCTCCAGCAGCTTGTTGAGCAGCTGGTAGTAGCGCGTGGCCGACAGGTCGAAGCGCTCGCGGATGGCGTTCTCCTTCGCCCCGGCGTGACGCCACCACTGACGCTCGAAGGCGAGGATCTCGACCTCGCGTTCGGTCAGGCCGGGCACGGGCTTCGGCGGCGACGGCTGCGGCTCAGCCATCGACTCCGCGGCGTCCATCCGGGTCCCTCTCAATCGGGCGTATGGCGAATCAGAACTAGCTCTTCCGCGGGCGTCATTCAACCACGGAAGCGCCCGCCGACGTGGGCATCCGCGTCGGCGCGTCACGGTCTGGTGCAGGTCTACCAGAAGGGTCCGACTAAACTGCGCGGTCGTGACCATCCACGCCATCGTCATCGCGGGCGAGCCCGTGCTGCACCAACCGACTCGGGAGATCACCGAGTTCGACGCGGAACTGCGCACGCTCACCGAGGACATGTTCGAAACGATGTACGCCGCCGAGGGCGTCGGCCTCGCGGCCAACCAGATCGGCCTCGACCTGCGGGTGTTCGTCTACGACTGCCCGGACGACGAGGGCGTGCGGCACAAGGGCCTCGTCGTCAACCCGAAGCTCGAGACGTCGGAGATCCCGGAGACCATGCCGGACCCGGACGACGACTGGGAGGGCTGCCTGTCGGCGCCCGGCGAGTCGTACCCGACGGGCCGCGCGAAGTGGGCGAAGGTGACCGGCTTCGACGTCGAGGGCAACCCGATCGAGGTCGAGGGCACCGGCTACTTCGCGCGCTGCCTGCAGCACGAGACCGACCACCTGGACGGGTACATCTACCTCGACCGCCTGGTCGGCCGGCACGCGCGTGCCGCGAAGAAGATGCTGAAGTCGAACAAGTGGGGCGTCCCCGGCCTGTCGTGGCTGCCGCCGCGCACCCCCGAGGACGACGGCGCCGTCATCTGACCGGGCCCCGAGCGCCCCAATGTGGCGTTGGGTGCGTCCAACGCACCCAATGTGGCGTTCGGTGCGTCAGATGCACCCAACGCCACATTGGGGCGTTTGAGACTCAGCAGCCGAGGAAGTGGCAGCGGACCACGCGAGGCGTCTCCAGCGTCGAGCCCGCCTTGACGTCCCAGGCCAGGCGCACGTACTGCGCGTGCGTCCAGGCCAGCGGCGTCGCCGAGTTGTTCGGCGTCCCGGCCGGGAACCCGGTCTGACCGGACGGCGGGTTCTCGTCCCACACCTGCTCCGGCATGGTCTCCGCCGAGCTGCTCACCCGGCCGAGGTCACGCAGCCGCCGCGCGGCCGACGCCGGGTCGCCGAGCGTCAGCTCGTACTCGCCGCGCTCGCCGGCGAGCAGCGGCCACAGCCGGCCGAACGTCGTGCGGCTCTCGGCCGGGAACGTGTAGTCCCACGGTGAGCCGTCGGCCTGCTCGCCGTAACCGTCCTTCGTGTACCGGTGCCAGAACTGGCCGGTCGGCGTGGTGAACGCGATGTCCTTGTCCGTGACGCGCACACTGTTCTTGATCACCGGGTCATCGGCGCGGTAGATGCCGAGCCGGACCAGGTCGAGGAACCCGGCGTCGGTGACCGCGCGCTGGTCCATCGTGACGCTCGAGTTGCCGAGGTTGTACGTCGTGCCGGCGTTGGCGTTGCCGTCCTTGGTGAGCCGGACGAAGTACGGGTCCTTCGACAGCGGCCCGTTCGTGGTGATCGTCTGCTTGGGCAGGTCGGCCTTGAACTTGTCGGCCGCGGCAAGGTAGCGGGCCGCGTCCGCCGGAGCGCCGTTGTGCGTGGCGAGGTCCGCCGCGCAGACGAGCCCCGCGATCACCGAAGCGATGGTCGACGGCGACCACCCGTCCTGTTCTTCCCAGCGCTCCTGCTGGGTCCACGGCGACGCCTGGCCGTTGGGACCCTTGTAGGACAACAGGAACTCGGCCGCCTTGCGCACGCCGGGCCACACGTCGGTGCGCCCGAGCTGCTGGGCCAGCACGATCGGGAAAGCGGTTTCGTCGAGCTGGATCGACGTCCAGTACGGCACGCCGTCCACCCGGCTGTTCTGCGGCATGTGCCCGTCGGCCTGCTGCTGCGTGCCGAACATGTAGCTCACGGCGCGGTTCGCGGCGCCGGTGTCACCGCCGGCGGCCAGGCCGGTCGCGATCTGGTAGAGGTCACGCGGCCAGACCAGGTGGTAGGTGCCGGACGGCGACCACTCCGGGTCGTTGTTCCCGAACCGCCACGGCATGCTCGGCGACGCGATGAAGGCGCCCGGGTGGTGCTTGTCCTCACTCGCGGCGAGCGTCAGCATCGACGCCTTGTAGAGGTCACGCTCGGCGTCGGTCTTCAGCGACGACGGCGGTTTGCTGATCCCGCGCAGGTACTGGTCCCAGCCACGGTCGTAGGCGCGTGTGATGTCGCGGACGCCGCGTCGCTGCGACGCCTGCGCGTTGCCGAGCGCGTCGGCGGCTTTCGCGCCCATACCGAGCGCGAGGGTGACGTGCCGGTTCCGGAGACCGTCGGCCGTGGTCTGCCCGGTCAGCAGGACGTTGCCCTTGGTGGCGCTGTTGTAGGTAGCGAGCTTGAACGTCTTGGCAAGCTGGGTATTGCCGTCGGACGCGCCCGCGTAGCCGACACTGGTCTTCGTGAAGGCGGGCTTCGCGGTCAGCGCGGCGGCGTTCGTGGCGTCCTGCGCGGTCACGGCGTCACCCTTGCGCGTGGCCGAATCGTCGGAGCCGTCGTTGGTCAGGTCCGGGTCGGCGACCGCGTAGAGCTGGTACGGCCGCCCCGTGAGCGACTGGAAGTCGACGTCCACCAGCACCGTCGTGGCGGCCGGGTCGGTGACGTAGGTCTTCCGCAGGCGCCAGCGGTGCTGGTCGTCGGTGATGGTCTGCTCGTAGGTCAGGCTGTCGTCGTCGGTCCGTCGGACCTGCTGCGACTTCGCGCTGTAGTCGGTGACGGCGAAGCTGCGGCCGTCCGTGACGACGAAGTTCATCGAACGGACGCTCGGCGTGGACAGGTCCGGGTAGTAGACCTCGGACATCTGGCCACCCTGGAGGGTGAACCAGACGTTGCTGGACCGGTTGTGAGCGGTGCCGAAACCGGTCTTGTTCGCGGGCAGCCAACTGGGATGGGCCCCGGGCGCACCGGGGGCCTCGCCGCCGCCCTGAGCCGCCGCGATCCCCGGGATCAAGCCGGTGACCAGCAGCCCGGCGAGGGCGCCGAACATGAGTTTGCGCATATCAACCCCACAGAAAAGTCGCTTCTGCACCGTTACAGAAGCGCCTGGAAGTCTCTCGCCGATCCTTCACCGGCGCATGGTCCGATCCGGTGAACCACTGACCGTCACTGGTCCGGTCACGGTCGATCCGTAGGTGCCTCGCGCTCCCCGCTTTACGCTGGAGGCGACGGAGGGGGCGCAAATGACCTGGATCGTCTTGGGAATCGTGGTCGTGGCGCTGCTGGCGGTCGCCGTTCTGGTCGACCTGAGGGACCGCCGCCGTGGCGGGAAGCGCATCGCCGGCGGCCTGGGCGAAGCCCGCCGGGACCTCCCACCGGACCCCCACCTGGGCGACCAGAACGGGACCTACCTGCCCTGAGCCGCACCGGGTTCTCGTTCGGCGAACGGACTTCCCGCCTTTCCAGGCGCAGACTTGTATTACCTGCAACGGTGTAATCGAGGTGCATTCATGGACGAGGCGATGGACGCCTACTCGCGCGCCGTCAGCACGGTCGCGAAGACCGTCACCCCGCACGTCGCCGGGGTCCAGCTCGGGCGCGGCAGCGGCTCCGCGGTCGTCTTCGCCGACGACGGCCACCTGCTCACCAACGCGCACGTCGTTGATGGGAACCAAAACGGCGTCGCGACCTTCGCCGACGGCAGCGAGGTGCCCTTCGACGTCATCGGCGCCGACCCGCTGTCCGATCTCGCCGTGCTGCGGGCGCGCGGCGAGACGCCGTCGGCCGCCGAGCTCGGGGACGCCGACGACCTCGTCGTCGGGCAGCTCGTGGTGGCCATCGGCAGCCCGCTCGGCTTCTCCGGCACCGTCACCGCGGGCGTCGTCAGCGCGCTGGGCCGAGCTCTCCCGGTGCGCCACGGCCGCGCCGGGCGCGTGATCGAAGACGTCATCCAGACCGACGCCGCGCTCAACCCGGGCAACTCCGGCGGTGCGCTCGCGGACTCCGCCGGCCGGGTCATCGGGATCAACACCGCGGTCGCCGGGTTCGGGCTCGGGCTCGCGGTGCCGATCAACACGACGACGCGGCGGATCATCAACACGCTCGTCGTCGAAGGCCGGGTGCGGCGGGCGTACCTCGGCGTCGTCGGCGTGCCCGCGCCGCTGCCGGACGACATCGCCGAGCGCACCGGCCAGAGCGCCGGGCTCCGGGTGCACGAAGTCGTCTCCGGCGGGCCCGCGGACCGAGCGGGTCTCAAAGCCGGCGACCTCGTGCTGACCGTCGGGCGCACCCGCGTCTCGGACGCGCAGGGCATCCAGCGGCAGCTGTTCGCGGAAGTGATCGGCACCCCGTTGCCGATCACCGTGCTGCGCAACGGAGCCATGGTCGACGTCTACGCGACACCCGCCGAACTGGTCGGGTGAGGTGAGCGGACTTGAGTATGTCGCCCCGGCGTGGCATGGTCGGAGGCACAACACCAACGCGGGAGCTCGCGCCATGGCGGGCTGAGAGGGTGACTTGCGTTTCGCAGGCGTCACCGACCGCATGAACCTGACCGGGTAATGCCGGCGTAGGGAGTGAAAGTCGTTGACAACGCTGGAAAGCTCTGCTGCCCAAAAGAAGCACGTCTCCGTCACCACGGGTCCGATCACCGGATCGCACAAGGTGTACCACCAGACCGAATCCGGGCTTCGGGTTTCGGCACGCCGGATCGACCTCTCGAACGGCGAACACTTCGACGTCTACGACACTTCGGGCCCGTACACTGATCCCGATGCCGAGATCAACGTCCACAGTGGACTCCACCGGCTGCGGGCCGGCTGGGCCGACGGGCGTGAGCACAACACCCAGCTCGGCTGGGCGAAACAGGGTGTCATCACGCGGGAAATGGAGTACATCGCGGCCCGCGAGCGTGTCGAGCCGGAGTTCGTGCGCACCGAGGTCGCGAGCGGCCGCGCGGTGATCCCGGTCAACCGCAAGCACCCCGAGTCCGAACCGATGATCATCGGCAAGAACTTCCTGGTGAAGATCAACGCCAACATGGGCAACTCGGCCGTCTGGTCGTCGGTCGAGGAAGAGGTCGACAAGATGGTGTGGGCGACCCGCTGGGGCGCCGACACGATCATGGACCTCTCCACCGGCAAGCGGATCCACGAGACGCGCGAGTGGATCGTCCGCAACTCGCCGGTCCCGGTCGGCACCGTGCCGATCTACCAGGCGCTCGAAAAGGTCGACGGGGAACCGGAAAAGCTGTCGTGGGAGGTCTACCGCGACACCATCATCGAGCAGTGCGAGCAGGGTGTCGACTACGTCACCGTGCACGCCGGTGTGCTGCTGCGCTACATCCCGCTGACCGCGCGGCGCGTCACCGGGATCGTCAGCCGCGGCGGCTCGATCATGGCCGCGTGGTGCCTCGCGCACCACCAGGAGTCGTTCCTGTACACGCATTTCGAGGAACTCTGCGAGATCCTGCGGCAGTACGACGTCACGTTCTCCCTGGGCGACGGCCTGCGCCCCGGCTCGATCGCCGACGCCAACGACCGCGCCCAGTTCGCCGAGCTCGAAACCCTCGGCGAGCTGACCCACATCGCGCGTTCCCACAACGTCCAGGTGATGATCGAAGGCCCCGGCCACGTGCCGATGCACAAGATCAAGGAGAACGTCGAGCTCGAGGAAAAGCTCTGCGGCGAGGCGCCGTTCTACACCCTCGGTCCTCTCGCGACGGACATCGCGCCCGGGTACGACCACATCACCTCGGCCATCGGCGCGGCGCAGATCGGCTGGTACGGCACGGCGATGCTGTGTTACGTCACGCCGAAGGAGCACCTCGGCCTGCCGAACCGCGACGACGTCAAGACCGGCGTGATCACCTACAAGATCGCCGCGCACGCCGCCGACCTGGCCAAGGGGCACCAGTACGCGCAGGAGTGGGACGACGAGCTGTCGAAGGCGCGGTTCGAGTTCCGCTGGAACGACCAGTTCAACCTCTCGCTCGACCCGGACACCGCGCGTTCGTTCCACGACGAGACGCTGCCCGCCGAGCCGGCCAAGACCGCGCACTTCTGCTCGATGTGCGGGCCGAAGTTCTGCTCGATGCGGATCACGCAGGACGTCCGCAAGTACGCCGAAGAGCACGGTCTGTCCACTGTGGAGGCCATCGAGGCCGGCATGGCGGAGAAGTCGGCGGAGTTCTCCGACGCCGGCAACAAGGTCTACCTGCCCGTGGTGCAACCGTGACTCCGCCCACCGCCCTCACCATCGCCGGATCCGACTCCGGCGGTGGTGCGGGCATCCAGGCGGACCTGCGCACGTTCTTCGCGAACGGGGTGCACGGGCTGGTCGCGCTGACCGCGGTCACCGTGCAGAACTCGCTGGGCGTGCAGGGTTTCACCGAGATCCCGGCGGACGTCGTCACCGCGCAGATCAAGGCGGTGGCGTCCGACATGGGTGTCAACGCGGCCAAGACCGGGATGCTGGCGAACGCCGAGATCATCCGCGCGGTGGCCAAGACGCTCGACGAGCTCGGCCTGGACTTCCCGCTGGTGGTCGACCCGGTGGCGGCGTCGATGACGGGCCACGCGCTGCTGCGCGAGGACGCTCTGGAGGCGATCCGCACGGAGCTGTTCCCGCGCGCGACGCTGATCACCCCGAACCTGGACGAAGTCCGGTTGCTGACGGGCATTTCCGTCGTGGACGCGGCTTCCCAGCGCGCGGCGGCCGAGGCGTTGCTGGCGTTCGGGTCCCGCTGGGTCCTCGTCAAGGGCGGTCACATGGCGGGCACGGCGGAGTGCGTCGACCTGCTGTCGGACGGCGATTCGTTCCTGTCGCTGAGCGGGCCGAGGTACCGGACGGAGAACACCCACGGCGGCGGCGACACGCTGGCGTCGGCGATCACGTCGTCGCTGGCGAAGGGTGCGTCGGTGCCGGATGCCGTCGCGGCGGGGAAGAAGTTCATCGAGCGGTGTGTGGCGGAGTCCTACCCGCTGGGCGCCGGGGTCGGCCCGGTTTCGCCGTTCTGGGTGCTGCCGCAGTCGTGAGGGGTGCCCCCGGGCCACCCCTCACGACCGGGATCAGCGGGTCGTCAGGCGCGGGGCGTCGACCGCCCAGTACCAGTTGTTGCCCGCCGCGTACAGGCGCCAGGTGAAGCGGGCCGAAGTCGCACCCGCCGGGACCGCGACCGACGTGGTTGTCGGCTGGGACAGCACATCGCCGCCCTTGTTGGCCGTGGACGTCTCCGGACCGTACGCCAGGACCGGCTTCTCCGCGCCGCCGTCGAAGGACACCGTCAGCGCGCCGCGCTGGGTGCCGTCCTGGCGGTAGTGCGAGACGAACCCGACGTCCACAGTGGACTTACCGGTCACCGGCAACAACGGCGAGATCAGGGAAGAGTCGAACGTGCCCTTCGCCGACGGCGAGCCCTTGTCGTCCCACTCGTCGGGGTCGGCCACCGCGAACACACCTCGGGAGCGCACGTTGGCTTCCCGCTCCTGGCCGGGCGCGGTGCGCGTCCAGAAGTCGTCGTTCGTGAACGCCCAGCCCTGCCACTCCGTCACCCCGGCCGGCATCCCGGCCGCATTCCGGACGGTCCAGCCCGACGGCGCGTCGTGCGTCCAGCCGAGCACCGACGCCGGGACGCCGGTTTCGTCCACACGCGACTTCAAGACCGCCGAGTCGAACGGATCCGCAGGAAGGGAGCCCAGGGCGTAGCCGTCCAGGGAAAGCGGAATTCCCAGGTGCCGCAACACCGTCGGCGCGATGTCGACGATCTTCGGTGCCACCGCGGGTGTCCCCGGCGGCACCGCGCCACCCGCCGCGATCACGAACGTCATGCGCTCTTCGGGGCTGTCACCACCGTGGCCACCGGGACCGGTGTGGCCGTGGTCGGTGGTCAGCATGATCAGCCAGTCTTCGGTGGCATAAGAGGATCGCGAGCTGATCGCCGACATCAGCCGTCCGAGGTACGCATCGTCCGAGCGCAGGGTCGCCGCGTACTCCGGCGAATCCGCGCCGTGGGCGTGGCCGGCCTCGTCCGTCTCTCCGAAGTAGACGAACGACGCGTCCGCCTTGTCCTGCTTCAGGTGTTTCTCCGCGTCGGCGGCGAGCTGCGGGTCGGTGTTCTCGTACCCCGCGGTGTCGCCGTCCAGGACGTACTTGCGGTCCTGCCCGGTGCGCAGGATCTGGTCGCCGATCGGCTTCCAGTCGACCGCGGCGTAGGTGTCGAGCGCCGGGTTCGCCGTCTCGGCCCGGGCGAGCCAGCTCGGGTGGGCGGCGAGGTTGTTGCCGGTGAACGCGTTGTCCTTCACCAGGTGCTTGTCCGGCCAGACGCCGGTGAGGATCGACGACCAGCCGGGCCCGCTGAGCGTCGGCGCCATGCCGCTGCCGTACAGCGAGCTGCGCGACGAGTACCCGCGCCGGACGAGCGCGTGCACGTTCGGGGTGTCGGCCGCCAGGAGCTTGTCGAACCGGGTGCCGTCGAGCCCGATCACGAGCACCTTGGGCGTTTTAGCGGCCCCTTCGGCGACGCCGGTGGTCAGCCCCGCGGCCGCTACCAGCGCCGTGACCAGGCAGAACAGTCTCCGCACGAGTCCTCCAGGAAATTGGTTCGGATGAGTTATCCGGAGGTTAGGAGGCGTGCTCGTCCAGGAGGTGAACGGCCGGCGAAACCCGGCGAGCCATCAGCGGACCGCGGCGGGCCGACCGGCCTCGTCGAGCAGCTCGAGGCCGGTCGGCCGGGCGTCAGCCCCGGGCCAGGACCTGCGGCAGGACCGTGGTCAGCCCGGTCCAGTCCGAAGTGACCACCGACGCGTGCTGCTTCGCCAGGTCGGCAACACGCTGGTTGGCCTGGTCGACCGTCGGGTTGTGCGCGTCGATGGCCGGCGCGACGTTCTGGCCGTCGGTCATCACGACGTAGTAGTGGTTGGCGTCGTACCACCACGGCCCGGTCTGGGTGACCCACGCGTTCGCGTCGCCGTCGAAGACCACGAACCACGGCTTGAGGTCGGCGGTGTACTTGTCCCGCGGGTCACCGCCGGCCGCGCCGTGCACGGTCGGGAAGATGTTCGCGTCCCCGAGCCGGCCCGCGTTCTTGAGCCCGACCAGGTACCGCGCGTACTCGACGTCCGTCTTCAGCGTGTCGGTCGGGTTCTGCTCCTCCACCGTGCCCGGGATGATCTCGGTGATCACCCGGCCCCGCAACGCGTCCACGGACGGCCAGTTGTCCGCCTTGGCCGCGTCGTCGAGCGTGCCGTAGCTGCCGAGCAGCTCGGCCGGACGGAACGCGACACTGCCCAGGTGCGAGCGGAACGTGGCGTCCAGCTCGTCCGGGCCCATGCCGGTGTTGTCCGAGAAGCCCGTCTTCATCTCCAGCTTGAGCGTGATCGGCGTGTGCCCGGGGTGGGCGGCGAGCCAGATCCGGATGTCGTCGAGGCAGTACTCCAGGTTCTTGTTCTTCCCGCCGCTGTACAGCTGCGACGCCGAGGTGGCCGCAACGCAGTTGTTGTTGTTCCCCAACGGGTTCGAGTGGCTGACCTTCCACTCGTGGGTGATGAAGTCCGGCCAGACGTCCAGCTCGATCAGCGACGAGCCGGCGTCCAGCGCCCGGGCCAGGTAGTCGTAGGCCGCCGGGTCGTACGTGTTGTGCACGCCGACGGTCGTGACGTGGGAGAGCTTCGGGCCGTCCGCGTGGGCGGCGGTCGCCCCGGAGAGCGCGAGAGCGGCCGTGAGGAGTACCACCGAGAAGAGCTTCATCCAGGCTCCTTCGCCCGTAACTGGTGAGTAGCTCACACAATGTGCCACCGTGGTTGACTGCTCATGAAGGAAAAGCGGCCGATTGGCCTAGACCAGAAGTCGGGAAAAGAATGACCACCAGCCCTCCCACGGCGTTGACCATCGCCGGATCGGACTCCGGCGGCGCCGCCGGGCTGCAGGCGGATCTGCGCACGTTCCTGACCTGCGGTGTGCACGGCCTGGTCGCGGTCACCGCCGTCACGGTGCAGAACACCCTGGGTGTGCACGACCGCGCGGACCTGCCGCCGCACATCGTGGCCGGGCAGATCGAGGCCGTCGCGGCGGACATGGGCGTCGGCGCGGCGAAGACCGGCATGCTGGCGTCGGCGGAGATCATCAACGCCGTCGCGGCCGCGTGTGACAAGGCGGAGATCGGCCGCGACGAGAAGATCCCGTTCGTCGTCGACCCGGTGGCGGCGTCGATGCACGGCCACCCGCTGTTCGACAACGCCGGCCTGCACGCCCTGCGCGACGAACTCCTCCCGCGCGCGACGGTGCTCACCCCGAACCTGGACGAGGTCCGGCTGCTGACCGGGATGACCGTGACCGACCGCGAAGGCATGCACACCGCGGCCGTGGTGCTCCAGCGCATGGGCCCGAAGTACGTGCTGGTCAAGAGCGGTCACCTGCAGGCCGACCCCGAGTGTGTCGACCTGCTCTTCGACGGCTCGACGTTCGTGGAGCTGCCGGGCGAGCGGTACCCGACCCAGCACACCCACGGCGCGGGCGACACGATGGCGTCGGCCCTCACCGCGGGCCTGGCCAAGGGAATGTCCGTGGTCGAGGCGGCGCGTTACGGCAAGTGGTTCGTCTCCCACGCCGTCGAGCACGCCTACCCGATGGGCGCCAAGGTCGGCCCGGTCTCGGCCTTCTGGCGGCTGGCACCCGAAGAGCGGTGAGTACCCGCCCGGTTACCCTTTCCTCGTTTACTCATCCTTGACCACAGCGGGGGACGGCCTTGACCGGGCGCGAACGGGTGGCGAAGTTCCTCGAGGACCGCCGCTTCCAGAACTTCATCATCGCCGTGATCGTGTTCAACGCGGCGACCCTCGGCATGGAGACGTCGACGTCGCTGATCGACGGTTACGGGACGCTCCTGCACACCCTCGACCACATCGCGCTGGGCATCTTCGTCGCGGAACTGCTGGCGAAGTTCTACGCCTACCGCGGCGCGTTCTTCCGCGACAACTGGAACGTCTTCGACCTTCTGGTCGTCGGCATCGCGGTGATCCCGGCGACCGGGCCGTTCGCGGTGCTGCGGTCGCTGCGCGTGCTCCGGGTGCTGCGGCTGATCTCCGTCGTCCCGTCCATGCGCAAGGTCGTCTCCGGCCTGCTCGCCGCGATCCCCGGCATGGCGTCGATCGCCGCGCTGCTCGGGCTGATCATCTTCGTCGCGGGCGTGATGGCCACCAAGCTGTTCGGCGTCATCTCGCCGGACAACTTCGGCGACCTCGGCACGTCGCTGTTCACGCTGTTCCAGGTGATGACCGGCGAAGCGTGGCCGGACATCGCGAAGGACATCATGGTCCAGGCGCCGATGGCGTGGATCTTCTTCGTCGTCTACATCCTGGTGTCGAGCTTCGCGGTGCTGAACCTCTTCATCGCCGTCGTGGTCAGCGGCATGGAGGACGAGCTGCGCCAGGACATCCGCGAGGAAGAGGCGAAGCAGGCCGAAACCCAGGCCGCCGCGAACCAGGAGATCCTTGACGAGCTCCGGGCGCTTCGCGCGGAGCTCGCCGAACTGCGCCAGAAGGCGGCTTAGCGGTCTTCGTCGGCGATCAGCGCCTCGAGCGCCGGGATCGCCGCCGTCAGCGCTTCGCGGTGTTCGGGCGACAGCCGGTCGAGACGCCGGTTCAGCTCCTGCACCCGCGTCGACCGGACGCCGGACACCAGCCGCTCGCCCTCTTCGGTGGCCTTCGCCAGCCAGGCCCGGCGGTCGACCGGGTCGGACTCGCGGCTGACGTAGCCCGCCTCGACCAGGGACGCGATGATCCGCGACATGGTCGCCGCGGCGACCCCCTCCTTCGCGGCGAGGTCGCCGAGGCGCATCTGCCCGGAGATCGCCAGCGTCGCCAGCGCCGAGATGGCGCCGTGGCCGGGGCCCGGCACACCGGCCTGCCGCAATGACCGGGACAGCCTGCCCACGGCGAGGTACAACCTGCCCGAGACGTCCTGGACCGAGGTGCTGGTCACGGCTGGCTCCTTCTGCCTTCACCCCGCCGCGGCTGCGCCGGAAAGTGCCGTCCACCTTACGGGTTCGCGGTGCACGTTCGGTGTTAAGGCACCGTGTTCACCGGGGTGGACTCGACGCCTGCGCCCAGAAGCGCTGGGGCACGCGGCCGGCTTCGCGGGCCAGCCGGCCGGCGACGACACCCGCCCGCATCGCCGCGGCCATCCGTTCGGGATCCGCCGCCCGGGTGACCGCCGTGGACAGCAGGACGGCGTCGCAGCCGAGCTCCATCGCCAGCGTCGCGTCCGACGCGGTGCCGATTCCGGCGTCCAGGATCACCGGCACGCCCGCCCGCGAGACGATCAGCTCGATGTTGTGCGGATTCCGGATGCCGAGGCCGGTGCCGATCGGCGCGCCCAGCGGCATCACCGCGGCGCAGCCGGCCTCCTCCAGGCGCAGCGCGAGCACCGGGTCGTCGTTCGTGTAGGCGAACACGGTGAACCCGTCGGCGGCCAGCCGCTCGGCGGCGTCGAGGGTTTCGAACGGGTCCGGGAGCAGCGTCCGGTCGTCGGCGTGCACCTCGAGCTTGATGAGATCGGTACCGAGCGCCTCGCGCGCCAGCTGTGCCGTCAGCACGGCTTCGGCGGCCGTGCGGCAGCCCGCGGTGTTCGGCAGCAGCTCGATGCCGAGGCGCCGGAGCAGTTCCAGGACGCCGGAGCCGCCTTCGGCGTCGGCGCGGCGCATGGCGACGGTTGTCAGCTCGGTGCCGGACGCGACCAGCGCCCGCTCGAGCACGGCCAGGTTGGCCGCGCCGCCGGTGCCGATGATCAGCCGGGACGTCAGCTTGGCGGTGCCGATGACCAGCGGTTCTTCGTCCACTTCAGCCTCCCTGGACCGCGGTGAGCACGTCGACGCCCGCACCCTTGGGCACCGGGGTGGCCGGCCAGTCGCCGCGTCGGACGACGACGCCGTCGACCGCGACGGCGATCCCGGGCCGCTGTCCGCCGGTGGCGTCCAGGACGTCGGCGACGGTGGCGCCGTCCGGGAACTCCGTCCACTTGCCGTTGAGCTTGATCTCCATCACACGTGCTCCTTCTGGTGCAGGCGGGCGGGCGAAGCCGCTTCGACGCCTTCGGGCGGCTTCTCACCCTCGAGCCAGGCGACCACGGCGTCCGCGGTCACCGGGGCCAGCAACAGGCCGTTGCGGTGGTGCCCGGTCGCGGCGAAGACGCCGTCGTCCAGGACGCCGAGGTACGGCAGCGCGTCCCGGCTGCCGGCCCGCAGGCCCGCGGCGGTCTCGGCCAGCTCGTACTCGGTGATCGCGGGGAAGACGCGTTCGGCGCCCTCGATCAGCTCACGCACGCCGCGGGCGGTGACAGCCTTGTCGAAGCCCGCCTCGTACTGGGTGGCGCCGAGGACGAGCTCCTGGTCACCGCGCGGGACGAGGTAGATCGGCCGGCCCTCGACCACGGCCCGCACGGTGTGCGTGGGCGGCGGCAGGCAGCCGCGACGCGGTTTGAGCCGGAGGATCTCACCCTTGAGCGGGCGGACGGCGTCGGCGAGCTGCGGGTGCAATCGTCCGGTCCAGGCGCCCGCCGCGAGCACGACGGCCTCGGCGTCCGGGATGCTTCCGACCCGCTCGCGGACGAACCGGACGTCTCGCTTCTGGCAGGCCGCGTACAGGGCGTGGAGCAGTTTCCGGTTGTCCACCGCCAGGTCGCCGGGCACGTGGAGTCCACTTCGGACGGACCCGACCCCGGGTTCGAGCCGCTTGGCCTCCCGGCCGGTGAGCCGCTCCGCCACGCGGCCGATCGAGTGCAGGTAACCGGCGAGGATGTCGAGGTGCCCGGCGTCGGCGCTGTCGAACGCGACGACGAGCGTCCCGTGTGCCGCCAGGCCCGGGTCGACGCCTTCCTGCGCGAGGTCGCTCGCGAAGCCGGGCCAGCGCCTGAGCGACTCCTCGCCGAGGATGAGCACGTCTTCCTCACCCGGCCAGGCCTCGGTGACCGGGGCGAGCATGCCCCCGGCCAGCCAGGACGCACCGCCGCGGACGGGCTCGGGGTCGTAGACGGTGACGGGGTGGCCGCGGCCGGCCGCACGCCACGCGGCGGCGAGGCCGATCACGCCGCCGCCCACCACTGCCAGGTTCGTCATGGGATCACGCTCCCTGCGCCGGCATGACCCGGATCAGGTTCCACGGTCGGAGCGGCAGCTCCCTCTCAGCCCGTGCCTCGGGCTCCCGTGCGGACCCGTCCACCCTAGCTCGCGAGGTACGGTCGCCGCTATGCCCGCCCTCTCCGGTGACAAGATCCGCGCCCGCCTCGACAGCGCGCGCCTGTACCTGTGCACGGACGCCCGCACGGCCCGCGGTGACCTCGCTTCGTTCGCCGACGCGGCCCTGTCCGGCGGCGTCGACATCATCCAGCTGCGCGACAAGACCGGTCTTTTGGAGGCCGCCGGCGAGATCGCGGCCCTGGAGGTGCTGGCCGAGGCGTGCGAGCGCCACGGAGCGCTGCTGTCGGTGAACGACCGCGCGGACGTGGCACTGGCGGTCGGCGCGGACGTGCTCCACCTGGGCCAGGACGACATCCCGGTGCCACTGGCCCGGCGGATCCTCGGTGACGACGTGGTGATCGGGCGGTCGACGCATTCGGCTTCGCAAGCCTCGGCGGCGGCTTCGGAGGCGGGAGTGGATTACTTCTGCACGGGTCCGTGCTGGCCGACGCCGACGAAGCCGGGACGCTCGGCGCCTGGCCTGGACCTGGTGCGTTCAACGGCGGCTTCGGCGCCTTCGCGGCCTTGGTTCGCGATCGGCGGGATCGACTTGCCGCGGCTGCCGGAGGTGCTGGCGGCGGGGGCGTCGCGGATCGTGGTGGTCCGGGCGATCACGGAGGCCGAAGACCCGGCGGCCGCGGCGCGCGAGCTGCGGGCCCGCCTCCCCTGATTCGAATGCCATGAAGGGCACCTTCAGGGCTCATATGTCCCTGAAGGTGCCCTTCGTGGCAGTTACGGGGTCGGGGTGGACGCCGCGCCCTGGCTGGTGGGCGGAGCCGAGGTCGTCGGCTGCTGGGCCGTTGTGCTCGGCGTGGTCGGGGTGGTCGTCGGCGAGTCCGTCGAGGTTGTCGGCGGGGCCGACGTCTCCGTCGTCGTCTCGGTGCTCGGCGTGGGCGAGTTCTGGGTGTCCTCGGTCGACGTCGAAGGTGTGGTCGACGGAGTCTTGTCCGTCTGAGCCCCGCCGCCGCCGAAGATCTTGCCGATGCCGGCTCCCGTGCCGCCCGCCACGCGGCCGCCCGTGGCCGCGTCGACGCCGACTATCGCCAGGATCGCCACCGCGAACGCCGCCACACTGGTGCCGATGATCAACGGCCAGCGCAGTTTCCGCAGTCGCGAAGGCTCCTCCGGGGGCGGGCCGTCTTCGGGACGGGGCAACTGGACCGTCGGCTGCTCGGTCAGCGCCACTTCGGAACCGGGCCCGCCGCGCCGGCGGATCCCGGACGTCGCCAGCTGCCGCGCCTTGAGCGCGGCCTCGCGGGTGCGCTGCAGCGAGCGCAGGTAGATCTCGCCGCCGACCGTCGTGATCACACTCGCCACACCCGCGCCGACCACGGTGCCCGCCACGCCGAGTGTCGACCCCAGCAGCGCTGCCGTCACCGCCGCCAGCGCCGCCGCCATCACCTGCGCGATGCGCAGACCCGACTTTTCTTCCTTCGCTTCGGAAGCCGCTGCGTTCTCCTTGCTCATGATCCCGATCCGGTAGTAAGTCTTCTCCCCTGTCCAACGTGTAAGGCGCGCGGGAAACTCCCCGCGTTGCCACGGCGTGAGGAGCACCACTCTCACTGTCCACAATGGACAGGTCAAACCAGACACTTTCTTGACATACTAAGCAGATGGAATTGGTGACGATCTCTGACATCGAGGCCGCCGCGAAGCGCGTCGAAGGTGCCGCCGTGCGCACGCCGCTACTGCTCCAAACGTGGGATCCCCGCGGGAACCTGTGGCTCAAACCCGAGAGCCTGCAACCGATCGGCGCGTTCAAGGTGCGCGGCGCGTTCAACGCGATCGGCACCCTCGACGACGCGCGGCGCGCCCGCGGTGTCATCGCGTACTCGAGCGGCAACCACGCGCAGGCGGTCGCGTACGCCGCGCAGCGGTACGGCGTGCCCGCGGTGATCGTCGTGCCGGACGTCGCGCCGCGGATCAAGGTCGAGGCCACCCGCGCGTACGGTGCCGAGGTGATCGAGGTGCCGATCGGCGAGCACGAGGCCAAAGCGCACGAACTGGCCGCCGAACGCGGGCTGACCCTCGTCCCGCCCTACGACGACGCGGCCATCATCGCCGGACAGGGCACTGTGGGCCTCGAGATCGCCGAGGACTTCCCGGACGTCGAGGTGGTGCTGGTGCCGGTGAGCGGCGGCGGGCTGGCCTCCGGCGTCGGTGTCGCGATCAAGGCGTGCTGCCCGCGGGCGCAGGTCATCGGCGTCGAGCCGGCACTGGCCGGCGACACGGCCGAGGGGCTGCGCCTGGGCCGTCAGGTCGACTGGCCGATGGCCGACCGCGCCCGCACGATCGCCGACGGCCTGCGTGCGCAGCCGTCCGAGCTGACCTTCGCCCACCTGCGGAAGGTCGTCGACGCCATGGTCACGGTCACCGAAGACGAGATCCGCGACGCCGTGCGCACGCTTGCGCAAAAGGCCCGGCTGGTCGCCGAACCCAGCGGCGCGGTGACGACGGCGGCGTACCTGCACCACGCGGCCGAGCTGCCCACCGGACGCACGGTCGCGATCGTCTCCGGCGGCAACACCGACCCGGCGCTGTTCGCCGAGATCCTCGCCTGAGCCGGCGGCCCCGAGCGCCCCAATGTGGCGTTGGGTGCATCTGACGCACCGAACGCCACATTGGGTGCGTCCAACGCACCCAACGCCACATTGGGGCGTATGGGCCGGGTCAGGGGGAGGGGGAGGTGCCGCTGCGGACGTGGGTCGGCGGGCCCTCGACGCCGCAGCTGTAGCACTTGCCCAGGTGGGGGGACTCGTCCGCGGCCGGGGGCGGTGGTGTCGGCGGCGCGAGGACGCCGTTGTGGATGCCCAGCGCGATCAGCCCGCCCGCGATCGCCAGTGCCGCGCAGATGACCAGCGCCATCCGCCAGCCGGCGGTGAGCGCGACCGGGTCCGCGTACGCCTCGCCGGTCAGCCCGGCCGCGGCGGGCAGCACCGCCACCGCCAGCAGGCCGCCCGAGCGGGCGATCGCGTTGTTGACGCCGGACGCGACACCGGCGTAGCGGTCCGGGGCCGCGGCGAGCACCGTCGCGGTCACCGGGGCCACGACCGTCGCCAGGCCGAGCCCGAACACCGCCACCGCGGGCAGCACCGTGCCGAGGTACGACGCGCCGGGTGCGATGCGCAGCATCAGCAGCATCCCGATGCCGACGACGATCGGTCCGACGACCAGCTGCAGGCGCGGGCCGATGCGCTGGGCGAGTGCGCCGGAGCGGCCGGAAAGCAGCAGCATGATCACCGTCAGCGGCAGCCCGGCCAGGCCGGACGCGGTCGGCGAGTAGTGCAGCGACACCTGCAGCTGCATGACCAGCAGCATCATCACGCCGCCGAGCGCCGCGTACATGGCGAAGGTCAGCGCGTTGGCCAGGGTGAACGTCCGGTCGCGGAACAGCGACGGCGGCACCAGCGGCTCGGCGGAGCGGTGCTGGACGAAGACGAACGCGGCGAGCCCGGCGATCCCCAGCACACCCGCGACCAGCACGATCGGGTCGCCGATGCCCCGGGCCGGCGCTTCCACCAGCGCGCCGGTCACCCCGGCGAGGCCGAGCGCGCCGAGCGCGGCCGCGCCGAAGTCCGGGTGGCCGGTCGCGTCCGGGTCGCGCGATTCGGGGACGAACCGGCGGGCCATGAGGACCACGACGACCGCGATCGGCACGTTGATCAGGAACGCCAGCCGCCACGACCAGACCTGGACGAGGAAGCCGCCGAGCAGCGGCCCGGCGGCGGCCGCGATGCCGCCGAGGCCGGACCAGGCGCCGATCGCGCGGGCGCGCGCGTCGTGCGCGAAGGACGATTGGAGGATCGCGAGCGACCCGGGTGTGAGGAGCGCGCCGCCGATGCCCTGCAGGATGCGCATCGCGACGAGCATCTCGGTGGACGTCGCGGCCGCGCACAGCCCGGAGGCGACGCCGAACCAGACGACGCCGATCAGGTACATGCGCCGCCGGCCGTACCGGTCGCCGAGTGAGCCGGCGACCAGGATCAGCGCGGCGAGGGCCAGCAGGTAGCCGTCGAGGATCCACTGGAGGCCGGCGACCGAGGCGTTCAGCTCGGCGCCGATGCGGGGCAGGGCGACGTTGACGATCGTGCCGTCGAGCATCGCCATGCCGGACCCGAGGATGGTGGTGGCGAGCACGCCCCGGGCCGCCCCGGTGCCCCACCGGATCCCGGTGTCTTCGGTGGCTGTCACGTGCTCACTCCATCGTGCCCGGAGACCCCCGTCAACCGCGGGGTCCCGGGCGCGCGGCCGCCTACGGCAGCAGCGTCGTGACGAACTTGTACCGGTCGCCGCGGTAGATCGCCCGGGCGAACTCGACCGGCTTGCCGTCGGTCGCGAACGAGTGCCGGGTCAGCATCAGCACCGGCATGCCGACGTCCGCGCCGAGCATCTCCGCTTCCTGCGGTCCCGCGAGCGACGTCTCGATCGTTTCTTCCGCGCGCTCGAGTTCGACCCCGTAGTGCTCGCGTAGAACGGCGTACAACGACCCACCGGTCGAGACGTGCTTGCGCAGCCCGCGGAATCGGCCGAGCGGCAGGTGCGTCGTCTCCAGCGCCATCGGCTGCGAGTCCGCCAGTCGAAGCCGTCGAAGGCGAAGAATTTTCGCACCAGTACGGATTCCGAGCAGCTTCGCGAGGTCACCCTCGACCGGCAGCTCTTCGACTTCGAGGAGCTTCGACGACGGCTTCAGGCCCTGCCGGCGCATGTCCTCGGTGTAGGACGACAACTGCAGCCGCTGCGCGAGCTTCGGCTCGGCCGCGAAGGTGCCTTTTCCCTGCACACGGTGCAGGCGGCCCTCGGCGGTCAGGTCGGCCAGCGCCTGGCGCACGGTGGTGCGGGAGACCGTGAACTCCCCGGCGAGCGCGCGTTCCGTCGGGATCGGCGATCCGGGCGGAAGCACGTCGAGCAGGTCGAGGAGGTGCTGTTTCAATGCCCAGTACTTGGGCTCGCGCTGCCCGCGCATCCCGGCGACGGCGCCCGCCTCGCCCGTGGTGGTGGTCTCCAACATGCCCGACTCCCTATGTCTTCCCTCATAACACGCCACGTCCCCGTAAGAAACGTACCCTTTTCCCCAAACGCGCCGCCCCACTAACATTGGTCTAGACCTGACCGACGCCGCCTGAGTCCGGTACATAATGCCGGAGGTGGAGAGGAAAATGATGACCGAACAACGGCCCGGCGAGCACATGGCCGCGGAGATCGCCCAGCAGCCGGACGTCCTGGCGGGACTGGTCGAGCGTCAGGCGGAAATCGCCGGGGTGGCGGAAAAGATCTCACAACGGCCCCCGCGCTTCGCTTTGCTCGCCGCGCGTGGATCGAGTGACCACGCAGCGTTGTATGCGAAGTACCTGATCGAGGTACTGCTCGGCCTTCCGGCTGGTCTTGTTTCCCCGTCCACGGCGACGCTGTACGGCGCGCGACCGGATTTGCGGGACGTGCTGTTCGTCACGGTGAGCCAGAGCGGTGGCTCACCCGACCTGATCGAGGTGACGGAAACGGCGCGGCGCCAGGGCGCGCTGACGGTGTCCGTCACGAACACGCCGGACTCGCCGCTGCGGGCGGCGTCGGAGCTCGGTGTCGACATCGGCGCCGGTCTCGAGAAGGCCGTCGCCGCGACCAAGACGTACTCGGCCACGCTGATGGCGCTCTACCTGCTGATCGACGCGGTGCGCGGCGGCAAGGCGGCGGACGCGGAGAAGATCGGCGAGCTGGCGCAGCAGACCCTCGACGGCGCCGCCGAGGGCGTGCAGCGCGCCGTCGACCGGTACCGCTTCGTGGACCGCGTCCTCACCACCGGCCGCGGTTACTCCTACGCGAGCGCGCTCGAGGGCTCGCTCAAGCTCGCGGAGACCAGCTACCTCGCCGCCCGCGCGTACAGCGGCGCGGACCTGCTGCACGGCCCGGTCGCGGCGGTGGACGGCGAGACCGCCGTGCTCGCGGTGACCAGCAAGGGGCACGGCGGCCAGGCGATGCACGAGGTCCTCGAGGCCGTCGGCAAGCGCGGCGCGGACGTCCTCGCGGTCGGCTCGGCCGCCTCGGAGGTGCCCGCGGCGCTGCGCATCGACGTCGCGCCGACGGTCGAGGAGCTCGCGCCGATCCTGGAGATCCTGCCCATCCAGCGGATCGCGCTCGGGCTTTCGCTCGCCCGCGGCGGTGACCCGGACAGCCCGCGCGGCCTGCTGAAGGTGACCAAGACCCGGTGAGCTTCGCCATCGGCGTCGACGCCGGCGGAACGTCGACCAGGGCCGCACTGGTCGACGCCGCCGGCGTCGTGCTGGGCACCGGGCGCGGCGGCGGCGCCAACCCCAACGCGCACACGCCCGAGGTCGCCGCGGGCCGGATCGCCGACACGATCACCGCGGCGCTCGGCGCGCACGACCCCGCCGCCGTGCGGGCGTGCGTCGTCGGCATGGCGGGGGTCAGCAAGTTGAGCGACCCGGCGGTCACCGCGGTGTTCGACGCGGCGTGGGCACGAGTCGGGCTCACCGGCGTCGTCCGGGTCGTCGCCGACGCCGAAGTGGCGTACGCGTCCGCGACGTCGGCGCCGGACGGGACGGTGCTCGTCGCCGGCACCGGGTCGATCGCCGGCCGGATCCGCAAGCGCCGGCTGGCCGGCACCGCGGGCGGTTACGGCTGGCTGCTCGGGGACGAAGGATCGGCGTTCTGGCTCGGCCGCGAAGCCGTCCGTTCCACTTTGGAGGCTCTCGGGCGCGGCCTGCCCCTCGACGGCTTGCCGTCGGCGGTGCTCGCCGCCGCGCTCGGACCGTCCGGTTTGGACGTCCGGACCGACGCGCAGCGGCTGGCGGCGTCGCGCGCGCTGATCACGGCGGCCAACGCCGAGGCGCCGGTTCGGCTCGCCCGATTCGCCCCGTTGGTGAGTGCGGCGAACGACGCCGGCGAGCCCGCGGCCCGGGAAATCGTCTCGCGGGCGGCCGGACTTCTGGTCACGAACGCCCTCGCCGCGCGCGAACCCGGCGAGTCGACCCCGGTTGTCCTGGTCGGTTCCGTGCTCACCGGGGACAGTCCGGTGGGTGGCCTGGTACGCCGTGGTTTGTCCGGTCTCGAGGTGCTGACCAGCTCCGATGGAGTACTGGGAGCGGCGTGGCTCGCCGCCGTGGACGCCTTCGGCGAAGGGGCTCCCCGCCCTGCGTCCGGAGAAAATTGAGCAAAACGCGTCGCGAAGACGCCAAAACGTCGACTGAACCGGGGTAGGCCGGGTACCGTAGGCAACGGCCCCCGGACCCTCCCCCCTCGCCGGGGGCCGCCTTATGTCCTGGGTACGTCGTCCGGGCTGCTTTCGGGGGCGAGACGCAGACCAGGGTGCTCCGGCGGCAACGCCCGGTAGAGCACCCAGCCGCTCACCGCGACGGTCAGCGCGACCAGCGGCCACGACAGCACCGTGCGGGCCACGCCGAGCGCGATCACCTGGCCGGACCACCACAGCAGGCCGTAAACGACGACGCGCAGCGTGTACTGGCCGAACACCCACACCCAGCTGGCCCGCGAGTACGCCTTCAGCAGCACGGGGTCACGCCGCCACCGCGCCTTCTGGCCGAGCATCAGGCCGACGACCACGCCGAGCAGCGGCCAGCGGATCACGATGCTGGCCGCCCACAGCAGTGCGCTGGCCACATTGGACATCAACTGCAGCAGGAAGAAGTCCTGGGCGCGGCCGGTGTGCAGGGCGATCAGCGCGGCCGCGACGACGGCGGCCAGGCTGACCACCAGGGCGCGGACCTTGCCGCCGCGGGCGATCCGGTAGCCGCCGAGCACCACGGTGACCGCGATGGCGGCGCCGGCGCCCCACCCGATGGACTGGCCGGCCGCGAGCCAGCCGGCGACGAAGCCGACGGGCGGCATGCTGGCGTCGAGCGCACCCCGGCGGCCGCCGAGGATCTGCGCGAGCGACTCACGGGGTTCTCCGGACACGCCTCCAGCCTGCCGGATCACGCCGTCGAGGCACCGAGCAGGGAGATTTTCGCCACATCGGGTGCCGGGTTTGCCTTCGAGTGTGCCGTTTCACGGCATACCGAAGGTGAAGACTGCGTAATACAGAAGCGCAGAAGGCCGACAAGATAAGACACTGTTACCGCAGGCTGAACCCGAGGGACAGTGGGGGGCGGCCCCGATGATTAGTTGGGGTGTACAACTACATGTCGGGGAGTGTCGGTCGCAGGATGGGAAGGGGACCCAACGTGTACGGATTCGACAGTTATGTGGCGCTCGGTGACAGCTTCACCGAGGGGCTCAACGACGCACTGCCGGACGGCTCCTTCCGGGGCTGGGCCGACCGGCTGGCGGAGATCCTGGCGGGCGGGCGGCCCGGCTTCCAGTACGCGAACCTGTCCCTGCGGGGCAAGATGCTCGACGAGATCCTCGACGAGCAGCTGCCGATCGCCCTCGAGCTGAAACCCGATCTCGTCACGCTCTGTGCCGGCGGCAACGACATCATCGTGCCGGGCGCGGACGTCGACGCGGTCGCGGAGCGCCTGGAAGAAGGCGTCGCGAGGCTGCGCGCCGCCGGGATCCCGGTGCTGATGTTCAACGGCCCCGACACCAAGGTGCTGTCGGTGATGTCGGTCCTGCGCGGCAAGGTGGCCATCTACAACACCCACCTGTGGGCCATCGCGGAGCGCTACGGCGCGCGCGTGGTCGACCTGTGGGCGATGGGCCCCCTCCACGACCGCCGGGCCTGGAGCGACGACCGCCTCCACTTCTCCTCGGACGCCCACCGCCGCATCGCGTTGAAGTCGGCGGAGGTCCTGGGCATCCCGGTCGAGCGCGACTGGCGTGAGCCGTGGCCCGTGGAAGAGGTGCCGTCCCGCTGGATCGACTCGCGGCGCTCGGACCTGACGTGGACGAAGGTGCACCTGCTGCCTTGGATCCGCCGGCAGCTGCGCGGCGAGTCGATGGGCGACGGGTTGTCACCCAAGCGGCCCGAGCTGGCACCGTTCGTGCCGATGGACGTGCTCGAGGTGCCGGACGGCGCTCAGCAGCAGGCCAGCTGACCCTCCTCGCCCCCCGGTCCGTGCCACGGTCCGTGAATGGCACATCGAGGGACTCTGAGTCCCTCAACGTGACATTCACGGATTTCAGCTGCGAAGAAAATCCCCCGGGCCCCCACCAGACCTACCCCGCCGCTCCCTGGGGGCCTGCCCGCATCCAGCGTACCGCCTCCTTCTGACAGAACGTGCCGAACCGACCACAACCCGGCCAGTTGTCCACATGTCGACTCGCCTGGGGACAACTTGTGGACGACCACCCCTTTCCCGGCTCGCCAACCCGCGTCACCCGGCTTACAGTCCCCTTATGTCCGGGGGCCGGCGCTGGATCCTGATGGTCCCGCTCGCGGTGCTGGTCACGGCGCTGCTGGCGGGGGTCGCCACCTGGGCGCAGGCCGGGCGCATCCAGCGGGAACTCGTCTCGAGCGCCCAGAGCGCGCTCGAAGCCGCCGGGCTTCCGCAGGGGAACGTCAGCTTCGAGGGCCGGGACGCGACCCTCAGCGGCTTCCCGCCCGGCCAGGCCCTCCGCGCGCTCGAGATCGTCCAGGGTGTCGACGGGGTGCGGGCCGCCAAGGTCGACGGCGACGTCACCCCCGTGGCGCCAAGCCCGAGCCCGAGCCCGAGCCCGACCTCGAGCCCGACCCCGCCACCGGGCACAACCCCGCCGCCGACCTCCAGCACGACCGCGCCGCCGCCGACCGACAAGGCCGGTGTGCAGGCCGAGCTCGACCGGATGCTCGCCGAAGCGCCGATCACCTTCGTGCCGAACACCGCCCGGCTGACCCCCGAAGGCGAACAGGCCGCCCGCGGCATCGCGATCGCCCTCGCCAAGTCGCCGGCGACCTTCCGGTACCGCGTCTCCGGCCACGTCGCGCGCGGCCCCGGTGGCGAGAGCGCCGCGCTGAAGCTGTCCCGGGACCGCGCCAGGGCCGTCGCGCGGATCCTCACCACCAACGGGCTGGCGACCAAGCGCGTCACCTACCGCGGGCTGGGTGACAGCCGGCCCGCCACCGGCGGCGAAGAAGACCGGCGCGTCGAGATCACGGTCGTCTGAGCGAACGGGGTGTGAGCAGATGGTGTGGCTGTTCGGGCAGATCTGGCTGTGGCTGATCGTCGCCTTCGCCCTCGGCGCGCTCACGTCGTGGCTCGTGCTGCGCAGCGCGCAACGCCCCAAGCCCGAACCCGAGTTCGAGCCCGAATTCGAGCCCGAGCCGAGGTACGAGCCCGAGCCGCTCGCCGCCGAACAGACCCAGTTCATCCCGGCCGCGTGGGCGCAGGGCGGCCACGCCGACGACCACCGCTTCCCCGCCGAAGACGACGACCAGGAGCCCGAGCCCGCCGGCCACCGCGAGGGCCGGCTGCCGCTGCCGCCCCAGCGCGGGGCGCAGGCCGAGGACTGGCCCACCGAGGAGGAACCGGCCTGGCCCGAGTCCGAAGAGGCCACCCCGCAGTGGCCGCACCAGCCTGGGCGCGGCAGCTGACACCCATCCTGGTAAATTCGGCTACGCACTGTGAGCGAGGGCCAAGGAGGGGGTGACGTGGCGCTCCCCCATTGGACATCCCAGCAGGTCCTGCCCCCGGGCCGCCACGCGGGCGACCTCGCCGACGTCTACGAACGCCTGGTCTTCGACGCCCCGCACCAGAACGACCGCGAGATCCTGTTCAGCGCGCTCAACAGCTACCTCGGCGTCGCCCGGCGGATCATGCCGACCGGCCGCGCGTGGATCGGCGGCGAGCTCATCACCCGGACCGCGCACCCGCCGCGCAGCCTCGACGTCGTCCTCATCCCGGACGAGTGGGGCGCGCTCAAGCGGCTCGACGACGCCGGCCGGTCGGCGCTGTACGGCCTGCTCACCCTGCGCGGCGTGATCGTCGGGCAGCCCGCGATGTACCTCGACCAGGTCCAGCCGGTCGGCGGCATGCTCGACGGCTTCCTCTGCCGCCCCGGCGACGAGGACGTGTGGGCCGAGGTCTGGGCCGAAGGGGGCCGGGGTTACCCGGAGATGATCTGGTGAGGAACGAGTTCCGGCGCATCGCCGACGAGATCCCGGGCGGCACCTGGCTCGACGACCTGGCGCGCGCGTCGGCGATGGCGGCGAACGCCAAGTTCGAGCGCACGTCCCGCTCGCCGCTGCTGCACGTCTCGGTGATCGGCGAGCAGAGCATCGACGCCTACACCTTCTCCGACATCAGCCGGGCCCTGCAGGACGCGACCGCCAAGATCGGGCACATCATCCGGAACCCCTCCGGCGAGGTGACCATCGTCCAGCAGGCCGACCGCGACAAGGCGCCGCTGATCCAGCGCGGCCAGGCCGGCAACGCGATCTTCTTCGGCTTCCCCGAGCTCGAATCGGTCGATGACGCGCTGATCGTCGACGGCATCGAGACGCTGTCCGAGCGGGCCGTGAAGGAGCTGTGCGACTTCCTGCCGGCGAACGGCTCGGACGACGGCGCGCTCGACGCCGTGCTGCTCCAGCGCGACACCGTCCGCAACGCGGTGAGCGACATCGTCAACGCCGTCGCGAAGAACGCCGGCATCGGGATGGCGCTGACGCCGACGTCGGGCGAGCAGCTCACCCGCAGCATGACGACCGAGCAGGCGCGGATCCTGCAGGGCAGCCTCCGTGAATCGCGCGAGGCGGTCGGCTACGAGACGGTCAGCGGCCGGCTCGACGGCGTCCGCACCCGGCGCCGGATCTTCTACCTCGAGCGTGAGGGCGGCGGGACCATCCAAGGCGCGGTGGCGCCGGACCTGCTCGACAAGCTCAAGGAAAACCTCGACCGCCCGGTGACCGCGCGGCTGCGGGTCGTGCGCGCGACGACGATCGACGGCCGCCGCGGCCGTCCCGTTTTCGAACTGCTCGAGATCACGCCCGAAGTGAGCCTTTTCGACTGATGGGTCCGGTAGGCGACTTTCGCCGGGAGCGACGGCACCGACACTCGTCGTAGGCTCGACAGCGGTGTCCGACAGTGGGAACTCCGATATTCTTTCCATTGATCACCTGGTCACACCCTGCGCGCGATGTCAGGAAATCCCGATACCCGGCGTGAAATGGTGGGACAATGACTTTTTCCAGAATGTAACAATTTCGTTCTGGGCCACACTTATGGGTTAACGTCGTCGCACTCCCACCCGAAGGGGCCCGCATGATGACCGACCCGCAGTACCCGCCGACCACCGCGCGCCACGGCCGGCCGGCGCCGCCGGTGACGGCTACGGAGCGTCGTCAAGCGAACGCGAGGCCGGGCCGGAACATCCTGGCGATCGTCGGCCTGCTGCTCGGCGTGGCCGCCCTGGTCGTCACCTTCGTCCCGGACGTCGAGTTCGTCGCGTGGCCGCTGGGCGGACTCGGGCTGATCCTCGCGATCGTCGGATTGGTCCAGGTCAAGAAGGGCGCCGTGGGCGACCGCGGGCTGGCGATCACCGGCACCGCCGTCTCGGTCGTCGCCCTGCTCGCGGCGGGCGGGATGCTCCTGTACTCGACCTTCGCCGGAGCCGGCACGAGCGGGCTGCACCTGCCCGCGGTGGCCGGGGACAAGCACACCGTGGTCTTCGAGGTCACCTCCGCGGGCGGCGCGACCGTGCGTTACGGCAGCCTTTCGGACCAGCGCACGGAAAACGCGCCCGCGAGCACCGACGCGTGGCAGGGCCAGGCGTCCTACAACAATGGTTCGTACCTTTTGACGCTGACCGCGGACACCCGCGATTCGCAGACCAACAACGAAATTGCCTGCTCCATTCTCGTCGACGGCAAGAAGGTCGCGGAAAACAGCGGGACGACCATCGCGCTCTGCACGGCCAACGTGGGCTGAGGGCCTGACGACCGGCCGGCCTACCCCCATCTCGGCCGGCCGGGCCGCCACGAGCCGCTCCTGGCGGCTCCCGGCCCCGGGCGCGGTTTCCCGCGCGGGGCCCGGCGCCGGCGTCTCAGCCTGCCCCTCCCCTAGGGCTCTGCCGGCACCGCCGAACCTACGCGGACGCCGCCCGCGGGCACTAAGAATCCACTAAGGATTCACCGGCGGAGCCGGGGCCGTGACCCATTCGCAACCGAGATTCCCGCACCGCGAATCCGGCTCGCCGCGCCTGGTGCGCACCGCCCGAATGGACCGCGAAAACTTCACTGCAGTTCGGCGAGTTCGGTGCGGACCTCACCAACGAGCTTCGGGTGCACCCGCTCGTAAATGCGCACCGACAACGCGAGTTGTTCGCGGGCGCCGTCGATGTCGCCCTGGGCCCGCAGCACCCGGCCCAGGGTCAGCCGCAGCGCGCCCTCCCGCGCGACGAACTCGCGGCTGATCGCGAGGTCGATCGCCTCCCAGACGTGCTGCTCGGCCGCGGCGAGGTCCCCGGCCCGCAGGCTGAGCTCGGCCAGCCGGTCGAGCGAGCCGACCACCCGGTCGTCGTCCCCCAGCTCACGGTCGAGGCGCAGCCCGGCGAGCTGGTGGGTGATCGCGTCGGCCAGCCGGCCCGCCCGCTTCTCCGCCTGCGCGCAGCTGCTGAGCGCCTGACCGCGCAGCGTGACGTCCGGGGCCTCCGCGACGGCCTTGGTCAGCCGGTCGATCGCCTTCTCGTGCGCGCCGAGCCGGCTCAGCGCGCGGCCGAGGTGCAGGTCGGCGGAGGTGATCAGCCGCTCGTCGCGGCCGCCGGCGGACAGCTCCGCCGCCCGTTCGGCGTCGGCCAGGCCGTACCCCGGCAGCTCGAAGGTCAGCGCGATCTCGCACCGCGCGAGCCGCAGCCAGCACTGCCCGTCGACGTCGCCGGTGGCTTCGGCGGCGGCGACGCCGAGGTCGGCCATGCGGGTCCACTCGTCCAGCAGCGGGCAGGCGACGCGGTAGGTGTGCCCGATCCGGGCCAGCCGCCAGACGTCGTCGTACCGGCCGGCGGCGTACGCGGCGTCGAGGACGGCGAGCAGGTTCGGCCACTCGGCCGCGAACCAGTCCTGCGCCTCGGCGAAGCCGGCCAGCGACGGCATCGCCTCGTCGGCGAGCACCCCCGAGAAGTCGAGCGGGTCGGCGACCGGGCCCAGCCGGCGCCGCGCCCGGTCGGCGACGGCCTGGTAGTAGCGGACCGTCCAGCCGAGCGCCTCGTCACGCTCCTTCTCGTCGAGCTCCTGCTCCGCGAGTTCGCGCAGGTAGAGCCAGACGAGGTCGTGCGGGACGAAGACGTCGCGGGCGGTCTCGGCGATGAGGTTGTGCGCGGCCAGCGCGCGCAGCCGCCGCCGGGCCTCGGTCACCGGGATCTGCGCGACCGCGGCCATCACGTGCGGCCCGACCAGCACCCCGGGCACCGCGCCCAGCTGCAGGAACGTCTCGGCGATCTCGCCGGGCAGGCCGCGGAAGGAGACGTCGAACGCCGCGCGCACGCCGTCGTCGGCGCCGTCGACCTGCAACCCGGCCAGCCGGGTGCGCTCGTTGCCGAGCTCGTCGACCAGCTCTTCGGCGGTGCGCTGCGCGCTCGCCGAGAGCCGGGCGCCGGCGATCCGCAGCGCGAGCGGGAGGTAACCGCAGAGCCGCGCGAGGGCGTGGTTGAGGTCGGCCGGGCCGGCGAGCTCCTCGATGAGCAGCACGGCGTCGTCCGGCGCGAGCGTGCCGAGCACCCGCCGCTTGGCGGCGTTCGACACGGCGAGCCCGTCGAGGCGCGACCGGCTGGTCACCACGGTCATCGTCCGGGCGCTCGGCGGCAGCAGCGGGCGCACCTGCTCGGCGGTGCGGGCGTCGTCGAGCAGCACGAGCATCCGCCGTCCCGCGATCAGCGACCGGTACAGCGCGACGCGTTCGTGCAACAGCTCCGGGATCTTCGCGGTCTCGACGCCGAGGCCGAGCAGGAACTGCGTGAGCAACTCCGCGGGTTCCAGCGGTGGGTGGTGCGGGTCGAAGCCGCGCAGCGACGCGAACAGGACGCCGTCCGGGAACCGCCGTGCGACGCGGTGCGCCCACCACACGACCAGCGTGCTCTTGCCGACCCCGGCGGTGCCGGTGACGACGGCGATCGTGGTCTCGCCGGCCTCGGCCCGGGTGACCAGGCCGTCGAGCCAGGCCAGCTCTTCGGTCCGGCCGGCCAGGTTCGGCACCGCGGCGGGCAGCTGGGAGATCGCCTTCGCCGGCTCTTCGACCGGCGAGCGGGCGTCCTTGGCCGGGAGGTCGTCGTTGAGCACGCGCTCGTGGAGCCAGCGCAGCTCGGCGCCGGGCTCGACACCGAGGGTGCGCAGCGTGGCGCGGGAGACGGTCCGGTACAGCTCGAGCGCGTCACCGCGGCGCCCGGCGTGGTAGAGCGCGCGCATCAGCTGGCCCGCGGTTCGTTCGGCCAGCGGATCGGCCCGGACGATCGGGCTCAGCTCGACGATCAGCTCGGCGTGCCGGCCGAGCCCGAGGTCGGCGTCGACGCGGGCACCGTGCACGGCGAGGCGGAGGTCCTCGAGCTCGGGAGCCTGCAGCGAATCGGGCACCCCGCCCAGCGCCGGGCCCTGCCACAGCGCGAGGGCTTCGGCGAGCAGCGAAGCAGCCGTCTCCGGAGTGGCGGCCGACGCGCGCTCCAGCAGCGTCCGCACCCGGTGGACGTCGATCCGGTCGGGCTCGACGTCCAGGCGGTACCCCGGCGGGGTGGTGAGGATGCTCGGGCCGTCGACCTCGCGCAGGATCCGCCGCAGGTGGGAGACGTTGCCGTGGACGATGGTGCGGGCCGTCGCGGGCGGGTTGTGGCCCCAGAGCGCGTCGATGATGTCGTCGAGCCCCACGACCTTGCCGGGCTTCAGCGCCAGCAGCGCGAGCAGCCCGCGGACACCGGGGCCGCCGATCGGGACGGGGACGTCACCGTCGAAGAGCTGGACGGGCCCGAGCAGCTGCAACCGGGTTTCGGCCATGCTCGCGCCCACCTCCCCGGGGATCACGGTCTTCACCCGGCGTCTCCCTCGCCGGGAGAGTCAACCTACCGTGGTCACCGGCTGTCGAGCGGGGCCGGTACCAGGAGTTTTGGCGGTTCTGCGGATTCCGCAGCCGGGACGCGGGCGGGGTGCGGCATCCTCCGGAGCAGCCGGCCGCGGTCCGGACATGACACGACCCCGCACCATCGGTCCCGATCCGCTGGTGCGGGGTCGTGCTGGAACTCCGGCCGGGCCGCCAGGGGGCGCGGTCCGCCCGCCGTCACCGCCGGCGGCCGGGCGGGTGTGCTCACCCCGAGCGAAGCACCCGCCGCCAGTCGCCGGCGAAGACGTCTGTTGCGCGGACCACACGCCCGCGCGGTGGCGACACGGTAACAAAGCGCGCTGGATCAGTCACCGTCGGGCCCACCGCTTTTCGGGGGCTCCGGGTGGCGGAGCCCCCGGCCCGGGGCGAAGCCTCGGCACGACGCTGTGGGATTCAACGCGAAATCGGTGTCGAGTCGCGGCCGGCGATGAACGCGGGCCGCGGCGCACTCGCCGCGTACGGCTGCTCCAGGGCGTTTTCCACGCTGTTGAACACCAGGAAGACGTTCGAGCGCGGGTACGGCGTGATGTTGTTGCCGGAGCCGTGCATGATGTTCGAGTCGAACCACAACGCCGAGCCGGCCTGACCGGTGAACTGGTCGATGCCGTACTCGGCCGCCATCTTGGTGATGTCGTCCTCGCCCGGGACGCCCACCCGCTGGTCCTTGAGCGAGCTCTTGTAGTTGTCGTCCGGCGTCTCACCGGCGCACTGGACGAACGTCCGGTGCGAGCCCGGCATGATCATCAGCCCGCCGTTGTACGGGTAGTTGTCGGTCAGCGCGATGGAGCAGCTGACCGCGCGCGGGGCCGGCATGCCGTCTTCCGCGTGCCAGGTTTCGAAGTCCGAGTGCCAGTAGAACCCGCTGCCCTTGAACCCGGGCATGTAGTTCACCCGGCTCTGGTGGACGTAGACGTCCGACCCGAGCAGCTGGCGCGCCCGGTCGAGCACACGCGGGTCGAGCACCAGCTCCGAGATCAGGTCCGAGATCACGTGGACGTCGAAGATCGACCGGACTTCACCGGTCCTCGCCTCGGTGATCACGCGCTCGTCCCGGGCCAGCTCCCGGTCCGACGACAGCCGCACCAGCTCCTGCCAGTACGTCTGGACCTCGCCGACCGAGAGCATGTCGTCGACCACCGTGTAGCCGCGGGTCTCGTGGTTGGCCAGCGTGGCGGCGTCGATCGGGCCGTCGGCCTCGGTACCCCACACCGTGGGGTGCACGCGCGGCAGCTGCGCCGGCGTACCGGTGATCCGGGTCGGGTAACCGTCGTCGACCCGGGTGTCCGTCAGCGTCACGGGCTTCGCCTCCTGTTTTCCTCTCCGGTGGTTTACTGGTCCTCGGTCACCAGCGGGTACACGCCGTTCTCGTCGTGCACCTCACGGCCGGTCACCGGGGGGTTGAACACGCACACGCACTTGATCTCGGTCTTCGGGCGGACCTGGTGCTTGTCGTGGTCGTTCAGCAGGTACAGCGTGCCGGGCTTGAGGTCGTACACCTTGCCGGTGGCGAGGTCCTCGATCTCACCCTCGCCGGAGGTGACGAACACCGCCTCGATGTGGTTGGCGTACCAGAAGTCGTTGACCGTTCCCGCGTACAGCGTGGTCTCGTGCACCGAGAAGCCGACGCCCTCCTTGGCCAGGATGATGCGCTTGCTGCGCCAGTTCGGGGTCTTGATGTCGGCGTCGGTGTCGGTCACCTCGTCGAGTGTGCGGACGAGCACGGGCGAACTCCTTTACTTCTTCAGGACGGCCTTGATGGACTCGTCGATGGTCGACAGGCCCTGGGTCAGCTCGTCGTCGGTCAGGGTGAGCGGCGGCAGGAGCTTCATCACTTCGCCGTCGGGTCCGGAGGTTTCCATCAGCAGGCCGCGCGCAAACGCTTCGGCGCAGACGCGGCCGGCCAGGTCGCCGTTCTCGAACTCGAGGCCGCGCGCCAGGCCGCGGCCCTTGGCGACCAGGTTCGCGTCCGGGTAGGCCTCGACGATGCCGGAGAACGCGGCGGCGATGCGCTCGCCCTTCGCCTTGGTCGACTTCTCGAGCTCGTCGTCGCTCCAGTAGACGTCGATCGCTTCCTTGGCGGTGACGAACGCCGGGCTGATGCCGCGGAAGGTGCCGTTGTGCTCGCCGGGCTCCCAGACGTCGAGCTCCGGCTTGATCAGCGTCAGCGCCATCGGGATGCCGTAGCCGCCGATGGACTTCGACAGGCAGACGATGTCCGGCTTGATCCCGGCGTCCTCGAAGCTGAAGAACGGCCCGGTGCGGCCGCAGCCCATCTGGACGTCGTCGAGGATCAGCAGGATGTTGTGGCGCTTGCAGAGGTCGTCGAGGCCCTTCAGCCACTCCAGGCGCGCGGCGTTGATGCCGCCCTCGCCCTGGACGCCTTCGACGATCACCGCGGCCGGCTCGTTGAGCCCGCTGCCGGAGTCTTCGAGGAGCTTCTCGAAGTAGAGGAAGTCCGGCATCGCGCCGTCGAAGTACGCGTCGTACGGCATCGGGGTGGCGTGCACCAGCGGGACGCCGGCGCCGCCGCGCTTCATCGAGTTGCCGGTGACCGACAGCGCGCCGAGCGTCATGCCGTGGAAGGCGTTGGTGAAGTTGATGACCGACTCCTTGCCGGTCACCTTGCGCGCCAGCTTCAGCGCCGCCTCGACGGCGTTCGCGCCACCCGGACCCGGGAACACGACCTTGTAGTTCAGGTCGCGCGGGTCGAGGATCTTGTCGCGGAAGCTCTGCAGGAAGTCGCGCTTGGCCACGGTGAACATGTCCAGCGCGTGCGTGACGCCGTCACGCTGGATGTAGTCGATCAGGGCCTGCTTCAGCTGCGGGTTGTTGTGCCCGTAGTTCAGCGCGCCGGCCCCGGCGAAGAAGTCCAGATAGGGCTTTCCGCTCTCGTCGTAGAGCCACGCGCCCTGCGCGCGGTCGAACACGACCGGCCAGCCGCGGCTGTAGCTGCGGACCTCGGATTCGAGCTCTTCGAAGATGCTCATGACGTTTCTTTTCTCCTACTCGCCCGGATCTTTGCGTGCCGACAGCGGACCGATGCGGTAAAGCTCTTCGGCCAGGTGCCCGGCTTCGGGGAATTCCTCCGCACCGAACAGCACGCTGGTTTCGGTCCCGGTGTTCCACCGCTTCGCGAACGACGTGAACAGCCGGATGGACGCTTCGTTGTCCGGGGTGATGGTGGTCTCGAGGTAACGCACCCCTTGGTCGACCAGGCGGGTGTACAGCCCGTCGAGCAGGGCCCCGGCCAGGCCCTTCCCGCGTTGTGACGCGTCGACCGCGACCTGCCAGACGAGCGCGGCCTCGGGCGCGTCCGGCCTGCGGTAGGCGATGACGAATCCGACCGCCTTGCCGTCCTCACGCGCGACCACCGATGTCTCGGCGAAATCGCGGCACCACAGCATGTATGCATACGGCGAGTTGAGATCGAGCTTGGCGGAATCGCGCGCGATTCGCCACAGCTGCGCGCCGTCGGCCTTGGTCGGGGATTCGATCAAGTGCGTTACGGACATACTCAGGAAACGTAACAGAGAATTTTCCGCTCGCCAGCGATGCAGGTCACGGCACCCGTTATGACCTGGGACGACGCGGGGTACCCGGTGAGGAGTCCCACAAACATGTTTGAAGTGGACGGTGCCGGGGCACACGGGCGCCTGGGTCGCGCACCCGTGGCTCGCGACCTACCCGCACCATGAACCCATTCGCCGGTGATCGCAAGGCGACGGGCCGTATTCGTGCCTGCCGCGGCTACTTGCCCGGCTGGGTCTGCCGGTGGCGGAGGCGGCGCCACACCCCGCTCACCGGCATCACCACCGCCGGCAGGATCAGCAGGCCGGACACCACGAGCCACCACACCGCGCCGTCGCCGCGCCGCCAGCCCGCGACGACGTTGCCGAGCCAGCCGAAGAACGGCTGGGCGAGCGGCGGCAGGAACGCGGCCAGCAGCAGCGCCGCCACGACCAGGACCCCCAGCACCCCGAACAGCCGTCTCGGCGTGCGTCCCATCGTGAGCAGCGCCGTGGCCAGGTAGACGACCGCGCCCGCCAGCACCGGGAGGCCGATCCACTGCAGGATCGCGCCGCCGCTGTCGCCGATCACCAGCCCGGCCAGCAGCGCCAGCACACCGGCCGCCAGTGAGCCCGGGGTGCCCAGGCGGGACGCGCTCTGCGTGACCTTCGCCGTGCTCCTGGCGACCGTCCGCAGGAGACCCGCGACCGTCCGCGGCCAGCCGCCGGGCAGCCGGAACGCCACCGTCCCGGCGTTGACCGTCGCGGCGCCGAGCTTGACCAGCGTGCGGGTCAGCTGCGCCGTGCCCTGTTCGCCGGCGAGCTTCTCCGCCGACACCTGGCAGGCCTGAAAGACGCGCTGAGCGGCGGACGCGTCGGCGATCGGCTGCGCGGCCCGCGCCCGGAACCCCGCCGAGGCCGCGCCGCTGCACCCGCTCACCTTGACGTCGGCGCCCGCCTGCGTCGCGACGACCGGGAGCTCTTCCGCGGCGATCTCCGCCTGGCGCGTGCGGGCCAGCACCATCGCCGTCACCGGCATGCTGACCGGCCGGTCGGTCCCGAACCCGACCGGCTTCAGCCCCGAGTCCAGCCCGAGGAACGCCAGTTCGGCGTCGAGCTGGGCGGTCAGCTGCTGCAGCTCGGCGGGCTCGCCGTTGTCCTCGCGGTCCGGCGCGCGCCAGAGCGGGGTGAGCACCGCGACCAGCTCGTCGCGGAAGGTCTCCGGCCCGGCGAGGTCGCGCAGGGTCTCCAGCCGCTGCGGGTCGAGCAGGCACTGCACCAGCCAGCCGGCGCCGTCGACGCGGCCCCACATCCAGTCGCTCGCGCGCCACGACGACTTGTAGAACGCGCCGAAGTAGTCGGCCTGCATCCCGGTCAGCTTGTCCCACGACCGGCGCCGCTTCAGGTCCAGCAGCGTCCGCGAATCGGCGCTGACCTGCACGAGCTCGACCCGCTGGTCGACCGACGGCGCCTGGGCGAGCAGCCCTCGTGTCGCGACGTGCAGGCCGAGCAGCCGGCCCTGGACGACGTCGTCAGCACCGTCGGGCAGCGCCAGCCAGTCCAGCAGCGTCTGCACCGTGTCGTCTTCCGCCGTTCCTGTCAGCATCCGCAACGTCGGCGTCGCGGCCCGCAGCGCCGTGACGACCAACGGCCACGCCTCCGCGAGCACGTCCGAGCGGCCGAGCCCGGCCCACTCCTCGGACAGTTCGCGGATCCACACTTCGAGGGTGCTGCTCGCGCCGGGCCCGTCGTGCGCGGCGATCCACTGCGCCAGCCGCACGCTGCGAGCCGACTTCTTCCGCGCCGCGTGCAGCCCCGCGCGTGCGTTGTTGAGCTCCTTCGCCTGCGTGGGGTCGGGGCCGAGCCGGAAGCCGGCGTTGATCAGCTGCAGCCCGGTCGCGACGGCGTCGTCGAGCGCGCTCGTGCGGTAGGCGACGAGGTCCGGCACGGTCATGCCGGTCGACGGCGGCTCGGGCGGGATGCCGCTGCTCAGCCCGGTCACGGCGACCGCGCGCAGCTGCTGCGACATGCCCGACGCCCACTCGCGGTCCTCGGTGTCCACATCGGACAGTGCGTAACGGCGGGTGGCGGCCTGGACCAGCTCGGCGGCGTCCTCCGCGGTCCGCCGGTCCAGGTAGGCGGTGGCCAGCCGCCGGTCGATCAGGCACTCCGGGCCGCCGCGCAGCCCGAGCGCCGCCAGCGAGACGCGGGTGTCGCGGGTCCGGACGACGGCGTCGTTGTGCCGGGTCAGGTCCTCGAGCTCGGCGCTGATCGACTGGCTCATCACCGTCGAGACGACCTTGCTCATCGCGTTCGACAGCAGCGGCGGGTCCGCCGGGTCGCAGGCGACCTCGGTGACCTCCCGTTCACCGGTCGGCACGACGTAGAGCAGCAGCCGCCGGACGTCCGCGTGGGACGGGCGTTCGAAGATCTCGCGCAGCGCCGGCCGCAGCGGCTTGTTGACCAGCACCCCGCCGTCGGTCAGCCAGTGCGACCGGGTCAGGTCGGTGTAGGCGGTCATGTCGGGGTGCAGCTCGTCGGCGCACTCGGCGCCGATCGGCAGCCGGGAAAGCTCGAAGGCGCCGGGGAACGACGCGGTGGAGCGCGCGGCGAGCGCCAGCGGTCCCTGCACCCCTTGCGTCCACAGTGGCCCTTCGAAGCGGAAGAGCATGCGGTGTTCGGTGTCCCGCACCAGGTTCCCGAGCGCGTCGTCGAACCGGGTCGTCTCACCGTCGATCATGGTGCCGGTGAGCAGCACGGTGACGTCCGGCGCTTCGGCGGGCGGCGTGCCGGGGTCGGTGATCTGGTGCAGGGCCTGTTCGAGATCACCGAGCAGCACGCGATCGCCGTCGAGGATCGACCGCGGCTGCGCCTCCGCCGGGTCGCGGACGAGGTTCTCCAGCGAGCCGATCTTGATCCAGGTGTCGCGCAGCACCTGGGGGGTGGAGCCGAAGGCCTCCGCCAGCCCCAGGCAGGCGGCGTTGATGCCGCCGGCGCTGGTGCCGGTCAGGACGTCGATCGACACCGTCGCGCGCAGCAGGTCGAGGAGCTTCCGGTAGAGCCCCGGCTCGGTGTCACCGCGGGACTCCCGCAGCAGCTGCGACGTTTCGGTGGCGACACCACCCATCCAGATGGCGAGGCTGGCGCCCCCCACCATGGTCATGGCCAGCCGGATCTCCTGCGGCCACGGTTCCGCTGAGTCAGCCATGGGGCTCCCCTGCCCGTCGTCGTCACTGCCGACGCAGATTAGAGGCGGAAGGTGAGCCCGGGGATACGTACAGGTGTACGGCCGTTCGGGTGGACTTGTTCGGCCGTCAGGCGGCCACGGTGACCACCACCTTGCCGAACTGGCCGTTCGCCTCGAGGTGGCGGTGCGACTCGGCGACGTCGGTGAGGTCGAACGTGCGGTCCAAGCGCGGCCGGAACGTCCCCGCGCGCACGCCGGCGCGGACGAAGTGCTCCGCGCGGGCCAGCCGCCCGGGGTCCATGGTCAGGTCGAACGCGTTGAACAGCCGCATGGTCGGCACGAACCACAGCGGGAACGGCGTTTCCTTCGTGTCGAGCGCGCCGTAGACCACCAGCGTCCCGCCCTTCGCGGTCGCGCCGGCGAGTGCGCGCACGCCCTCCCCGGCGACGGCGTCGAAGACGAACTCGGCGCCGCGGCCGCCGGTGATTTCCAGCGTGCGCGCGGTGACGTCCTCGTCCTCGGTGACGATCACGTGCGCCGCACCGGCTTCGAGGAGCCGCTGCTTCTTCGCCGCGGTGCGCGTGGCGGCGATCGGGACGGCGCCGATGTGGTTGGCGACGTCGATCGTGGCGAGCCCGACGCTGCTCGAAGCGGCGGTGATCAGCACGAAGTCACCGGGACGCACGTGTCCCTCGTCGACGAGCGCGCCGTACGCGGTGAGGAACGGCCCCCACAGTGCCACGGTTTCGATCGCGTCGAGCCCTTCCGGGCGGCGGAGCACGGCGGCCGCGGGCACGATCGCCGCCTCGCCGTAGACGCCGTAGTCCCGCATCGAGAAGCCCGCGACGGTGCTGATCGCGTCGCCGACCCGGAAGCCGCCGACGCCGTCGCCGAGGGCCTCGACGGTTCCGGACGCCGAGTAGCCGAGCTTCGCCGGGAACTCGTCGGGGCGCTCGAAGTAGGTGCCCGAGCGGAACATCGCCTCGGCCCGGTTGAGCCCGATCGCCTCGACCCGCAGCCGCAGTTCGCCGGGGCCCGGCGCGCCGAGGTCGACGTCCACGAGCTCCAGCACTTCCGGTCCGCCTTCGGCCGCGAACCGCACTGTCTTCGTCATTCCTGGTTCCTTTCTCCGAGGTGCCGGAATCGATCGTGGACCGGATGCGTTTCCGCTGGAAGACGGCACTTTCCTGGTACGACGGCACACGTCTGTTACGAACGAGGTCACGGCGATGGACAACACCGAAACTCCCCCGGCCGACATGTGCTCGCTGCGCGAGGTCCTCGACCTGGTCGGCGACAAGTGGGCGATCCGGGTCCTGGTCCAGCTCGGCGGCGGGCCCCGGCGGTTCAGCGAACTGGAGCGCGCCCTGGACGGCGTCTCCCGGCGGATGCTGTCGCTGACGTTGCGCGGTCTCGAGCGCAACGGCTTGGTGACGCGGAAGGTCTACCCGGAGGTCCCGCCCCGGGTGGAGTACACGATGACACCGCACGCGGCGGAGCTGGACGAGCCGCTGCACGCGCTCTCGGCGTGGGCGGCGAAGCACCGGGCGAAGGTCGGCGCGGCGCGGCTGGCGTACGACGCCTAAGCGGCCAGGTGCTCCAGCAGCAGGACCTGCGCTTCACCGACCGCGAAGCCCAGCACCGCGCCCGTCGCGATCAGGATCCATTCGTCCTGCTCGAACGCCGGGCGCAGCAGCCGCTCGAACTCGTGCGGGGACAGCTGCTTCATCTTCGACACCAGGACGTTGCGGATGTCCATCGCGTCGGTCGCGTAGTCCTCGATGTAGCGCATCGTCTCCGGCAGCCGGTTCATGATCTGCTCGGCGATCGACAGCTTCATGTCCTGGTACTTCCGGCTGCCCACGGCGAACACCAGCAACGGCTTCGCGACGCTGACCTGCCGGCCGAGCTCGACGTCGAGCTGGCGCTGGATCAGCGCGAGCACCCGGTCGGACAGCGGGCCGTGCAGGATGGCCTCGATGACGTTGTGCGGGGTGATGATCTCCTTCGCGATCAGCTCGCCGTACGCCTCCGCGACCTCCGCGCGCCGCTTGAGGAACAGGCCCTGCCACTCGATGCCGAAGTACCTGCGGGGCTCGATCGGGAAGAAGATCATCCGCAGCGCGAGCCAGTCGGTGAACCAGCCGGTGAACAGGCCGAACAGCGGCATGATCAGCGGGAACTTGAACAACACCCAGGCGACCATCTGGATCACGCCGATCGCGCCGCCGAACACCAGGCCCGACCGGGCGATGAACTTGAACTCCTTCGCGCCCGCCTCCTGGAAGATCCGGTTCAGCAGGCGCTTGTCCTTGACCAGGCTGGTGACCACCATGCCCTTGAGGTCGAACACACTGTCCACATCGGACTTGATCAGGTCGAGCACGGCGGCGACCATGCGCGGCGACTCGTGCTGGACACGCTCGATCACCAGCCGCTGGACCCGCACCGGCAGCGATTCCCAGAGCCCCGGCTGGTAGTGCCCGGCCACCTCGCGGACGATGTCCTCGACCCCCGCGAGCAGCGGTTTCTCGATCTCTTGGGCGATCCGGGAAGCGTCCAGCCGCGCGACCACCTCGGCCGGCTTGATCAGCTGCTCGGTCATCGTGTCGCAGGCGATGCTCGCCATCCGCGCAGCGCGCTTCGGCACGATGCCCTGCCAGCCGAGGAACGGCTTGATGCCGATGAACTCCACCGGCTGGAACATCATCCGGATCGCGACGAGCTTGGTGCCGTAGCCGATCAGCGCGGCGACGATCGGGATCGAGACGTACAGGGGCCAGTGCTGCGCGAAGTCGGCGACGATGCCGGCGAGGAACGACCCCATCCGCTAACCGAAGCTCGGATCGCAGGCCTGCCAGAACTCCGCGCCGAGGCGGGAGATGTGGATCGTGCGCTTGACGAACTTGGCCCGCTTGACGTGCTTCTCCGCGTCACGCACGGTCTCGTCGGTCATCAGGATCTCGTACTGCGTCTCCAGCGCCGGGACCTCTTCGTCGAGGTCGATCAGGCCGAGCCCGATCAGCCGGGTGACGTAGCCGGGCACCTGGTCGGGCAGCGACACCCCGGCCGCCTTGCCGACCGTCGAGGCGTTGCGCAGCACGAGCCGGCCCGCGGCGCCGAGGCCGGTGCGCTCGGCGACGTCGATCGTGGGGAACGGCGAGCCGTCGGACAGCGCCGACAGGATGCGGGCCTCGTCCGGCGTCAGCTGGCGCAGGATGATCGCGTAGAAGTACTCGCGGGCGCGCTCGCGCCCGAAGCCGATGGAGTGGTTGAGCAGCTCGGCCATCGCGGCGCGCAGCGGCTCGGTGTGGTTGTCGCGCGCCGGCACGATGGTGACCGAGGCTTCGACCTTGCCGGGCACCGCCGGGCGGTTCATCGCGGAAGCCGCGGTCAGCGCCGCGTGGTACGGGTCGTCGACCTCGTCGAGGCGGCGGCGCAGCTCGGCCAGCAGCTGGCGCTCGACCTGCCGCACCCCGCGTTCGGCGGTCTCCACGCCGGGCAGCCGGCGCGTGAACGCGAACCCGGTGCGCGCGGCCCAGCCGGCCAGCTGACCGGCGCGGCGGGCCAGGTCGGCCACCTCGTCCCCGGTGCCCCGGCCGTTCGGTCGCTCTGCGTTCACGGGCGGACTCCCCTCTGCTTACGGGCTGATGCTACCTGCGGGTAGGCCGAATGGTCGTGTGACGACCGGCATGATGTGCGCATGAATCCTTGGGGCCCGCCGATCGACGTCCTCCCGTTCTTCTCGAAGGAAGAACAAGCCCTGATGACGCTGCTCGGCGCGCTGACCGACGAAGACTGGGAGCGCCCGACGATGTGCGCGGGCTGGTCGGTCAAGGACATCGCCGCGCACCTGCTCGGCGACAAGGTCGGCCGGCTGTCCCGCGGCCGCGACGGGCACACCTCGGATGCCCCCCGCCCGGGTGAGTCCTTCCCCCACTTCATCAACCGCATCAACGAGGAGTGGGTCGTCGCCTGCCGCCGCCTCTCGACGGACGTCCTGCTCACGATGCTGTACGAGTTCATGGGCCAGACCACCGAGTACTGGGCGAAGCTCGACCTCGACGTCCTGGGTGAGCCGGTGAGCTGGGCGGGTGCCGGGCCGGCGCCGCGCTGGCTCGACGCGGCCCGCGACTATTCGGAGTTCTGGGTCCACCACGTCCAGCTCCGCGAAGCCCTGGAGCACACGCCGCTGGAGGCCGAGTACGCCGAGCCGATCGCCGACACGTTCGTCCGCGCGCTGCCGCTCACCCTGCGCGACGTCGACGCCCGCGTCGGCAAGCAGGTCGGCTACACGGTGACCGGCAAGGGCGGCGGCAAGTGGCACGCCCGCCGCGAGCGCGACGGCTGGGTCCTGGACCGCGGCGCCCCGCCGTCGCGCACCCCGCTGGCCACCGTGACGACGGACCTGGACACGTTCTGGCGGCTGTGCACCCGGAACGCGGCCGACCTCGGCCGGGTGAAGACCTCGGGCGACGAAAGCGTTTGCGCGAAGGTCCTGGAAATGACCTCGATCATCGTCTGACCCGTCACTTTCGCCAGGAAAGATGCGTCTGAGGGGCCTCCGGACGCATCTTTCCTAGGGAAAGTGACGCCTCAGCGGGGGCGGCGGGCCTGCTTCCGCAGCTGCAGGATCCGGGCGCCGCCGATCAGCGCGACCAGCACCGCGCCGCCGATGGCCGAGAACAGCATCGCGATGGCCAGCGGCAGGCTGCCTTCGGCGCCGAAGAAGTGCACCGTCGCCGGGTCGAGGTTCTGCAGGATGAAGACCAGCAGCACGACCAGCACGAGCAGGCCGGCGATCACCGCGACCCAGGTGCCGCTGATCCGCGTCGGCCGGCTCCGGCCCTTGGCGGTCGAGCCGGCCCGGGCGGGCGCCGGCCGCACCGGTGTCACCTCTTCCGGCCCCGGGCGCACGTCGCCGGCGCGCAGTTCGGCGGGTTCCAGCGCACCCTCGGGCACCTCGGATCCGGGCAGGTCGTGGTGTGTGGGGCCGGTGGGGCGGTCGGCCGCGTCCCCGCGCGCGTGGGTCATGTCACCAGTGTCCGTCCAGCACGCGGGGAGCGCTGCGTCAAACCCCCTAACGGGCGAAGCCGTCGACCTCGCGGAGGACGCGGAGCGTGTTCTTCCCGGCCAGCTTCGCGCAGTCCTCGTCACTCCAGCCACGTTCGAGCAGCGCCGCGAACAGCACCGGGTACTTCGACGTGTCCTCCAGCCCCTCCGGCAGCGAACCGACGCCGTCGTAGTCGCCGCCGAGGCCGATGTGGTCGATCCCGGCCACCTCGCGGGCGTGCTCGACGTGCGCGACGACGTCGTCGACGGTCGCCTTCGGCTTGGCCGGGGCGTTCCACTCCGCGACGAACTTCCCGCGCTGGTCGAGGTTCCGGTAGTCCAGGCCGGCCTCCGCCATGGCGGCCTTGAGCTTCTCGTCCCAGGCCGTGACCTTCGGCGAGACGAACGCCGGCACGAAGGTGGTCATCGCGACCCCGCCGTTGCCGGGCAGCATCGCGAGGACGTCGTCGGGGATGTTGCGCGGGTGGTCGTTCACCGCGGTGCACGAGGAGTGGCTGAAGATCACCGGCACCGAGCTGACCTCGATGGCCGCGCGCATCGTCGACGGCGCGACGTGCGAAAGGTCCACCATCATGCCGATCTTGTTCATCTCGCGCACGACGTCGCGGCCGAACTCGGTGAGCCCGCCGTGGGCCGGCTCGTCGGTGCCCGAGTCGGCCCAGGTGGTGTTGAAGTTGTGCGTCAGCGTCATGTAGCGGACGCCGAGGCGGCGCAGGATCCGCAGCACACCGAGCGACTCCGCGATGCTGTGCCCGCCCTCGGCGCCGAGCAGCGACGCGATCCGGCCGTCGGCGAACGCGGCTTCGGCCTCGTCCGCGGTATCGACCAGCCGGAGCCGGTCGGGGTAGCGCTCGGCCAGCTGGTAGACGACCTCGATCTGTTCCAGCACCGCGGTCACGGCGCTGTGGCCTTCGAACTCACACGGCACGTACACCGACCAGAACTGCATGCCGAGCTTCCCGTCCGCGAGCTTCGGGAAGTCGGTGTGCAGGGCCGGCTGCCGGACGGTCAGGTCCAGCGACGCGGCCGCCTCGACCGGGTTCGGGCCACCGTGCTGCCGCAGCTCCCACGGCAGGTCGTTGTGCCCGTCGGCGAGGATGGCCGAGTCCAGCAGTTTGACAGCACGCTGTAGTGCCTCGTTAGTCATCACCCGATCGTAGGGTGAGCCGATATACGCTCCGTACAAACGCTAACCCTTGATCCACTTCGCGGCGGCGCGGACACCGTCCACAGTGATCTGATGGCCACCGGGGTGGCGCTGCGTGACGACGTCGGCACCGCGTTCGCGCAGTAGCCCGATCAGCTCTTCGGTGGACGCCAGCGGCGCCATCGGGTCGTGTTCGCCGTTGGCCAGGAAGACGCGGGACGCGGACAAGTCCAGCTCAGGCGGCTCCGGGACCGGCGACATCGCCGCGAACAGCGCGGCTTCGCCCACCACCTCGGGCCGCAGCAAAACCACCGCGGCGGCGATGTTCGCACCGTTCGAGAAGCCGACGGCGACCAGCCGCCGGTCGCCGAACCCGTACTCCTCCCGGGCCGCGACGACGAAGTCCGCGAGCTGGTGCGCCCGTTTCACGACGTCTTCGTGGTCGAACACGCCTTCGGCGAGCCGCCGGAACCAGCGCGGCGCGCCGTGCTCCGACACCGGGCCGGCCGGGGCCAGCACGGCGGAGTCCGGGCTCAGCTCGCGCGCCAGGCCGAGCAGGTCGTCCGGGCTGCCACCGGTGCCGTGCAGCAGGAGCAGCACCGGCGCGTCCGGCGACCCCTCGGCGTACTTGTGCTCCAGCGTCATCACAGCTCCGGGTTGTTTTCGGCGGGGAGGTTCAGCTTGGGCAGCATGTGCCGGATCTCTTCGCGGCGCGGCTCCAGCCACGGCGGCAGCTTGAGCGCGCGGCCCAGCTCCAGCAGCGGCTCGTCGATGGCGAAGCCCGGTTCGTCGGTCGCGACCTCGAGGAGCGTGCCGCCCGGCTCGCGAAAGTAGATCGAGCGGAAGTACTGCCGGTCCAAAATGGACGTCACGTTGACCCCTCGGTCGACGAGCTCCTCGCGCCAGGTCTTCTGCGTCGCCTCGTCCGGCGCGCGCCAGGCCACGTGGTGCACGGTGCCGGCGGCGACCAGCCCGCGCGGCGCGTCCGGCGTCACGAGGACGTCGACCAGCGCGCCCGGCCCGCCTTCCCCGGCGGCGAACCGCAGGCGGTTGCCGTCCTGGGTGGCGAAGCTGAGGCCGAGGCCGTCGGTGAGCATGCCCGCGGTGGCGTCTTCCTTCGTCACCGAGAGCGTCACCGAGTGCAGGCCGCGGACGGCGTGCTCGGCCGGGACCAGCTCGGTGTCCCACGGGTCGCGCGGGTCGCCCTGCGGGTGCGCGACGAGGGCGAGCTGCAAGCCATCGGGGTCGCGGAAGGTCAGGGTGTCCTCGTGGTCGGCGTTGCGGACTTCACCGGTCTCGATGCCCTGGGCGCCGAGGTGCTGCTTCCACCAGCCGATCGAGGACTCGGGGATGGAGAACGACGTGGTGGTCGCCTGACCGGTGCCGTGGCGGCCGCTCGGCGCGTCGGGCCAGGGGAAGAAGGTCATCAGCGAGCCCGGTTTGCCCGAGCTGTCGCCGTAGTAGAGGTGGTAGGTGCCGGGATCGTCGAAGTTCACCGTCGTCTTCACCAGGCGCAGGCCGAGGGTCCGCAGGTAGAAGTCGGCGTTGCGCTGGGGGTCGCCGCCGATGGCGGTGACGTGGTGCAGGCCGGACGTCTTGATCGACATGATTGCCTCCTGGGCTCAAGGTAACCGGAGAACCTCTCGCGCGCAAGATATATTCCGTGCAGACTTTCGGGTAGGCTGACGCGGTGGATCCCAAGACCGACGACGACGAGATCGTCACCTGGTGGGGCCTGGTCATCGAGGGGTACCTGGCCACCCAGGACAAGCTGATGGGCGAGATCGCCGAGCGCTTCGGGCTCGCACCTGCGTCGTTCGACATCCTGATCCGGCTGGTCCGCTCGCCCGAGCACCGGATGCCGATGACGCGGCTGGCCACGGAAGCCGCGCTGTCCAGCGGCGGGTTCACGAAGGTGGCGGACCGCCTGGTGGCGGCCGACCTGATCTGCCGCGTGCCGAGCCCGGACGACCGCCGTGTCACGTTCGCGTCCCTGACCGACCACGGCCTGGAAGTCGCGAACAAGGCCCGCGAGGCGGCCGCGGACATCCTGCGCCGCATCGTGCTGACCCCGCTGGGTGACGACGCGGCGGCACTCGCGGAAGCCATGCGGACACTGCGCGCGTTCAACACCGATCGTTGAAAAAGCCCTGCTGGTCAGGGCCTTGGCGGCGGCGCACGATGGATCGATGCTGACCGACTCGACCATCACGACGATGCTCCCGGTGACCGACAGCGAACGCGCCGGCCACTTCTACGCGGACTCCCTCGGCCTGAAGCAGACGGGGAAGGGCGAAGACGGAACCCTCTACTTCGCGGCGGGCGCGGGCGCGATCGGCCTCCGCACGATGCCGGCCGGCGCACAGAGCGAGAACACGGCGTTGAGCTTCGAGGTCGGCGACCTTTCGGCCGAGGTCTCGACGCTGGAAGGCCGCGGCGTGCGCTTCCAGGACTTCGACGTCGAGGGGTTGAAGACAGTCGGCCACATCGCGGAGCTGGGAACCGAGCGGGCGGCTTGGTTCACCGACTCCGAAGGCAATGTGCTGTGCCTGCACCAGGTCACATCAGGGACGGCATCAGCTTGATCGCGTTCCCCGACAGAACCCCGCTCAGCACGTCCTCCGGCCACCCCAGGCCAGCCAGCGTCCGGACGTTCGACGCCACCGACGGCACCCCCGGCCAGTCCGTGCCGAACACGAACTTCCCGGCCAGCCGCCCCAAGTCGAACCGCTGGTAGTACTCCGGCAGCTTCTTCGGCGGCAGCCCGGCGAGATCCAGCCAGACGTTCTCCCGGGCCAGCGCGAGGAACGCCGCCACGTCGTACCACCACCCGCGACCGCCGTGGGCGAAGACGAACTGCAGCGAAGGAAAGTCCTCGACCACATCGGACAGCAGCTCCGGATTGCCGAAACTGGTGCGGGACCCGGGAAAGCTCGACGTTCCCGAATGGAGGATCACCGGCACACCCCGCTCGGCGCACAACGAGTAGACCGGGTACAGCTCCTTGTCCGCCGGCGAGAACGCGCCGTGCACCGGGTGGATCTTCAGCGCCACCGCGCCCAGGTCCAGCTGCCGGGCGACTTCGGAGGCGGGCGGGTGGTGCAGGTACGGGTTGACGTTGGCCACCAGCCGGAACCGCGTGGGGTTGTGCTCGACCAGCGGCAGGTTGTCCTCGATCGGCTGGATCCCCGTCGCGCGTGGGCTGTACTCGCAGAACAGCAGGACCCGGTCGACACCTTCGGACTCCATCAGCTCGTCCATCGCCGACGGGATCACTTCACCCGATGAGGAGTACACCGAACGCCACGGGTACGAACCCGCGAAGTCGTGCGCCCACCGCAGCCAGGCCGGTTTGAGCGTCGGCAGCCGCGGGGTGTGGACGTGCGCGTCGACCACGAAGTGCCCGTCGATCACGGGCTGGGCACCACCCGGAGCGAGTCGCGGACCAGGTCGCGGATCACGTTCCGGCGGATCTTGCCCGTCGCCGTCTTCGGCAGCTCGGCCAGTTCGACCACCCCTCGCGGACGTTTGAACGCCGCGAGGCCCTCGCGGCAGAACTCGATCAGCTCTTCCGCGTCCACGCTAACCCCGGGGGCGGCCACCACGCACGCCACGGGCTTGTCGAGGCCGTCGGCGTCCGGCGCGGCGACGACCGCGACCTCGGCCACCGCCGGGTGCTGCCGCAGCCGTTCCTCCACTTCGGACGGTGACACCCAGATCCCGCCCGCCTTCAGCATGTCCCCGAAGCGGCCCAGACAGGAAAAAGTACCGTCCTCGTTGCGGACGTAGCTGTCGCCGGTGCGCAGCCATTCACCCTGGAAGACGAGCTTCGTCGCGTCGTAACGGGCCCAGTACCCGGTCGCCGTCGAGGGCCCGGCCACGAACAGCTCGCCCGGCTGACCGGCCGCGGTGATCACCGCGCCCGCCTCGTCGCGGATCTGCACGGAGTACCCCGGCACGGGGACGCCGGTGCTGCCGGGCCGCACCGCGCCGGGCCGGTTCGACAGGAAGATGTGCAGTGCCTCGGTGGACCCGATGCCGTCGAGGATCTCCAGTCCGAAGCGGGTGCGGAACCGTTCGAACAGGGACGCGGGCAGCGGCTCGCCGGCCGAAACCGCGTACCGCACCGAAGAAAACGAGTCGTCCGGGACGTCGCTGGCGAGCAGCGCCGCGTAGAACGTCGGCACCGCGAAGAACAGGGACGGCTGTTCCTCGCGAGCGCGTTTCGCGAACAAGGCGGGTGTCGGCCGCGAAGGCTCCAGCAGCGCCGTGCCACCCGCGCCGAGCGGGAAGAAACACGAATTCCCCAGCCCGTAAGCGAAGAAGAGCTTCGGCACGGACAGGAAGCGGTCGGTCGCGGCCGTGCCGAGCACGTCGCGCCCGTAGGTCTCGCAGACCGCGCGGATGCTCGCGTGCCGGTGCATCGCGCCCTTCGGCTGTCCCGTCGTCCCGGACGTGTACAGCCACAACGCGGGCGAGTCCGCCCACGTCCGTCCACTTCGGAACGTTCCGCTCAGCGACGACCACTGGTGCGTCCGGACGCCGAACCCGGCCGCGTCGGCGCGGTCGAGCAGCACGTCGGTGACCTCGGGCGCGAAGCCCAGCGCGGTCACCGCCTGGTCGGCGAACTCGCCGGACACGCACAGCACGCGCGCCCGCGAGTCGGCCAGCATCTTGCCCAGCTCGAGCCCGGTGACCATCGTCGACACCGGCACGGCCACCGCGCCGGCCAGCATCGCGCCGAGGATGCCGGTGATCAGCTCGACGTCGTCGACCATGCAGAACATGACCCGCTCTTCGGGCCGCACGCCGAGCTCGGTGAACCCGGCGGCGACCCGCCGCGACTCCGCCGCGAGCTCCGCGTAGGTGAGCGAGCGGCGGGGCGACACGACGGCGGTCGCGTCCGGCTGCCCGGCGGAGAGCAGGTACTCCGCGGCGTTGAACCCTGTCGCCACCAGACCTCCTACGTGAGGTACACGTACTCGTAGTCGAAGGGCTTCCCGTTGATGCCCTGCCGCGGCGGCGCCACCCAGCTCGCGATCTTCCCCCGCTCGTACACCGGGCGCATCAGCGAGCGGACGAACGTGAGGTCCTCGGTCGTGGGCAGCCACTTGCTCTTGCCGGCCAGCCACGTCGCCTCGTCGACGATCGTCCCGTCGGGAGTGACGTGGTGGCCGGAGTTTATGCCGACTTCCCGGTTGAATCCAGGGTGCGGCAAGCGGAACGTGAAGTCGATCCCGGCGTCGGCGAGGATCTTGTTCCAGCGCTTCACGCCGGTCTGGCAGTCCGCCACGTACTCGCTGCGCAGGTCGAGGTTCAGCAGCAGGATCGCCTGCAGCTCCTCGGACGTCCAGGTGCCGTCGCCGGCCGGTTTCTCCAGCGTGCGTGCGTCCTCGGTGAGCTTGTGGTCGTCCTTGCGGCGGGTCTCCTGCCAGCGGCCCTTGAGCCCGGCGGTGTAGTAGTTCGCCGCGTTGGTCGAGGTCTCGCTGCCGAACAGGTCGAGCGAGACGGTGTAGTGGAAGTTGATGTACTTCTGGATCAGCTCCAGCGGGATCCCGCCGTGCGGGCCGATGTCGCGCGTGTCGTGCTCGCGGATCAGCTCGGCGCTGCGGATCACCACGCGGTCGACACCGGTGGTGCCGACCATCATGTGGTGCGCCTCCTCCTTCAGCATGAACTCGCAGGTGCGCGAGAGCGGGTCGAAGGAGCTCTCCTTGAGCGTGCCGAGCTGGTACTTCCCGTCGCGGTCGGTGAAGTAGGTGAACATGTAGAAGGCCAGCCAGTCGGCGGTCTCCTCGTTGAACGCGCCGAGGATGCGGGGCGCGTCCGGGCTGCCGGAGTTGCGCAGCAACAGCCCTTCGGCCTCGTCACGGCCTTCGCGGCCGAAGTAGGCGTGCAGCAGGTACACCATCGCCCACAGGTGCCGGCCCTCTTCGACGTTGACCTGGAACAGGTTCCGCAGGTCGTAGAGGCTCGGCGCGGTGAGCCCGAGGAGCTTCTGCTGCTCGACCGACGCCGGCTCGGTGTCGCCCTGGATGACGATCAATCGCTGCAGGTCGGCGCGGTATTCGCCGGGCACCTGCTGCCAGACCGGCTCGCCCTGGTGCTCGCCGAAGGCGATCCGCCGGTCGGGGTCGCGCTCGGCGAGGAAGATGCCCCAGCGGTAGTCGGGGACGTTGACGTGGTCGAAGTGCGCCCACCCCTCCCGGCCGACGCTGACCGCGGTGCGCAGGTAGACGCCCTGCGTCTCCAGCGTCGGGCCCATCTCGCCCCACCAGTGCATGAACTTCGGCTGCCAGCCCTCGAGCGCGCGCTGGAGCCGGCGGTCTTCGGAGAGGTTGACGTTGTTGGGGATCTTGGCGTCGTAGTCGATCTTCTCGGGCATCTGCGCTAGACCCGCTTCCTGTCGAAGACGGCCTTCTGCCCCGTACCGTATCGGCGCAGCGCGCCTTCCGGCCCGGATGCGTTCGGCCGGGTGAAAATCCAGTTCTGCCAAGCCGCCAGCCGGCCGAAGATCTTGGTCTCGATGGTCTCCGGGCCGACGAACCGGTGGTTGGCCTCCATGCCGGTGAGGGCGTCCGGGGACAGCGACGCGCGGCCTTCGAGCGCGATCCGGATCTCGTCCTCCCAGTCGAGGTCGTCCGGCGCGTCGGTGACCAGGCCGAGTTCGACGGCTTCGGTGGCGCTCAGCTCGTGGTTCTTTTCGCGCGCGAGCCAGGCGAGGTGGTCCTCGTCGCCGTAGAAGCGCGTCTGCAGGCGGGTCAGGCCGTTGCCCATCGGGAACGCGCCGAAGTTGGCTTCGCTGAGCCGGATCGTCGCCCGTTCGTCGGAGTCTTCGTCGTCGATCGGCGGGCCGTCGAGGATGTACTGGCGGTCCGCGGCCAGCGCGAGCTCGAGCAGGGATCCGGCAAAGCAGCTGCCGGGCTCGATCAGCGCGATCAGCGTGCGGCTCGTGACGTCGAGGCGCTTGAGCGTGCGCTTGAAGTACTGCGTGATCTCGTTGCCCAGCCAGTCCTTCGCGCCGAACACAGCCTGTTCGTGCGCGAGCACCTTCTCCGGGTCACCCTGGGTCTTCAGGATCCACGTGCCCGCTTCGACCTCGTTGGTGCGCAGCCGCAGGATGGCGTCGTCCAGCTCGCGGGTCATCGCGAGGAACCAGCCGTTCGCGCCCTCTTCGTGCAGGTCACCGGGGTCGTTCTCGGGCCCCTTGATGGTGATGGTGACTTGATCCTTGGTCACCTCGGTGTCGACATGGCGATGTTCGAGCGGGGTCAGCTCGATGCCGCCCTCGCCGGTCCGGTCGGACTCGCGCGCGATCTCCCGGGCCCGCTTCGCCACGGCCTCGCGGAACCCTTGGCGCGGCACCAGTTCGTCGACCAGGCGCCAGTCGACCGCCGTCTTGCCCTTGACGCCGTCCGAGCGCGTCGCGAAGACGTCGGCGAGGTCACGCCGGACGCGCCGTTTGTCCACCACCCGCGTCAGGCCGCCGGTACCGGGCAGCACGCCGAGCAGCGGCACCTCGGGCAGCGCGACGGTCGACGAGTTGTCGTCGATCAACAGGATCTTTTCGCAGGCCAGCGCGATCTCGTAGCCCCCACCGGCGCAGGTGCCGTTCACCGCGGCGACGTAGGTCTGGCCGGAGTGCGCGGTCGCGTCCTCCATGCCGTTGCGGGTCTCGTTGGTGAACTTGCAGAAGTTCACCTTCCAGTGGTGCTCGGACGCGGCGAGCATCCGGATGTTCGCGCCCGCGCAGAACACCTTGTCCTTCGCGCTGGTCACCACCACCACGCGAACCTCGGGGTGCTCGAACCGCAGCCGCTGGGTGGCGTCGTACAGCTCGATGTCGACCCCGAGGTCGTAGGAGTTCAGCTTGAGCTCGTACCCCGGCACGAGCCCGCCCTGCTCGTCGACGTCCAGCTCCAGCCAGGCCACCTCCCCGTCGAGCTGGAGGCGCCAGTGGCGGTACTCGTCCGGACGGCGGTCGAAGGTCACCGGTGTGGTGGTGGTCACTCACCCGATTGTCTACACAGTTTCGACGAACGTCAATGTTGTGTAGAAACTTGATCTCGCGAGGTCACCCGATTGAGCGTCCCCCAGGCCCAGGTGAGGAACGCCCAGAGCGCCAGGCCCGCTGCTGCGTCCGTGAAGATCGTGACGAACCAGAAGGCGGGAATCTGCGGCACACCGGTCAGGAAGTGGCCGAGCGTGATCATCCCGGCCAGCGAATAGACCAGCAGGAACGCCAGCGCCCGCGGATAACGGCCTTCTCGGTACGCGCGGTAACCGAGCCAGCCGAACGTCGTGAACAGCACCCAGCCGAACGCGACGACGATCCCCGACACCACGGCCGGGATCCCGGGCAGCTGCGGGTAGTCCGCGACGCGGATGGTGTTGTGCGCGTAGTGCAGCGTCGTGCTGACCAGCGAGAAGCCGAGGATCACGCGAAGCGGCTTCAGCCCCTTCTCTTGCAGAACGTCCATCTCGGGCCCCCTTGTCCGACTAGATAGATCGCTCTAGCGACGGTACCGCGTGGCGGGCGGGGCCGCCCCCGCCCCGCCCCCCCCCCCCCGGGCCCCCCGGGGGGGGGGGGGGGGGGGCCCCCGGCCCCCCCCCCCCGCGCCGGCCGGGGCCGCCGGGCGGGGGGGGCCGCCGGG
>NZ_JBITCJ010000001.1:973216-1506404 GCF_044453095.1 Amycolatopsis sp. NPDC051758
GCCCACCCCCACCCACCCGACCCACTCCGCCCCCGGGCCCCCGCGCCCCCCCCACACCCCCCCCCCCCCCGGGGGGCCCGGGGGGGGGGCGCCCCCCCCCCCCCCCCCCCCCCCACTCCTGGTCAGACCAGGTCGATGCGGTGCTGCGTCACCGGGTAACCCGCCTTCGCGAAGGCCTTGGCCATCGGGACGTTGCCGACGTCGGTGCCCGCGATGATCCGGTCCGCACCGTGCGCGACGAGATCGTGCGTCGCCTCGACCACCAGGTCGTACGCGTAACCGTGACCGCGGTGTTCCGGCAGCACGGCGACGTAGCCGACCACCGGGTCGTAGACGTTGCGGCTCGGCAGCGTGAACCCGACCAGCTCGCCGTCACGTGTGTACGCCAGCCGCCACCAGTCCCGCGGCGCCGGCATCCAGCGCATGATGTCGAGGTCTTCCTGGGCCGCCGCGTCGAGACCCTTCTCGGCCACCGTGTGGCGGACGTGCGCGTCGAGACTGCCTTCGTGCACCCGCTTGAACACGGCCAGGATGACGTCGTCGTCCGGCTCGGGCCGGAACTCGAGCCGTCCCGGCCGGTCCGGCAGGCCGTTTTCCGGCGTCCAGCAGAACCGGTAGCGCTCGACGAGCTTGCGGTAGCCCGCCTTCTCGGCCGCCTCGACCCGGACGTTCACTTCGTGCGCGACGTCCGGATCGTCCTGCCACGCGGGAGGCGTGGTCAGCGAGTACTCCGAGCGCAGCGGCACCGTCTTCAGCAGGTGGACACCCGCGTCGAAGTCGGTGAAGTCGAACCAGTCCAGCGCGATCGGCTCTTCGTCGTCAGGCCTGGCCCACCAGGCGGCCCGCGCCACGACGACGTCGTCGCGCAGCGCGACCCAGGTCCACTCGGGCCGGTATTCGCCCTTCTTGGCCATCTCGGCGAAGTCGTTGCCGAGGAGCTTGCGGCCGACGAGACCGCGGTCGGGCAGGGAGGTGAAGAGTGTTTCTTCGCCCGCTTCGAGCGGGCGCACGACCAGTTCGGTCATGGAAGTCCTTCCGGGAGTACACGCTCCCGGTCAGAAACCCGGCACCCTCGAGGCGAGGTGGGAGCGCGTGATCGGTTGCGTGATCATCGGACCCACCTCCTTTCGCTCGTTCCGGGGTGCACGGCTGAAGTTAGGGACTCCCGCGGCGCACGTCAACGTATTTTCTGGAGAACCACTCTCGTGCTCAGCCGAGGCTGGGCGTAGGAGTGCGAAGCCTCCAGGACGTACTCGCCGGCGATGTGCCGCCAGCCGTCGCGCCAGACTTCGGCGGACCTCGGCCTGATCACGATGTCGGACTCGACGGCCTCGCCGGGTCCCGCTTCCACGTTCGCAAAACCCACGAGCCACCGCTGCGGCCGGTCGCCGCGCTCGGTCGGGACCAGGTAGAGCTGGACGACCTCGCGGCCCCTGCGTTTGCCCGAGTTGCGCACGCGCACCCGGACCCGCGCACCGCCCTCTTCGTCCGGGTAGACGTCGAGCTCTTCGTACACCCAGCTCGTGTAACCCTGGCCGTGGCCGAACCAGTAGGCGGGCTGCCGGTCCGTGCGTCCCCAAGCGCTGTAACCGATGTAGACGCCTTCTTCGTACGGCAGCACCCCTTCTTCCGGCGTCACCCTGGTGACCGGCGCGTCTTCGAGCTTCGCCGGCCAGGTGGTCGGCAGGCGGCCGCCGGGTTCTTCGAGGCCGAAGAGGACGTCGGCGAGCGCGTCGCCGCCGGCCTGGCCGGGGAACCAGGTGAGCAGCACCGCGGCGACGTCGGCCCGCCACGGCATCTCGACCGGGGAGCCGGCGTTGACCACGACCACGGTGTTCGGGTTGACCTCGGCGACCCGCTTCACCAGCTCGTCCTGACGGCCGGGCAGCGCCAGCGAAGTCCGGTCGAAGCCCTCGCTTTCGACCTCTTCGGTGGTGCCGACCACCACCACGGCGACGTCGGATTTTCCGGCCGCGGCAACGGCTTCGTCGAGGGCGGCGTCCGGGTCGGGCACCGGGCCGCGGTGCCCGAGCGCGAAGGTGACCCAGGCGAAGGTGCCCCGCGCGAACTCCGCCATCTCCGACGGGATCCAGTAGGTCAGGCTGACGTCGACGAGCTCACCCGCGGTCAGGTCGACCTCCCGGCGTTGTTCGTTGACCTGCATGATCGAGGTGAAGACGTCGCCGCCTTCCGGCAGGTTCACGCCGTCGAAGAGGGTCTGCCCGGCGACGGTGAGGCGGAGGTCGCCGGGGCCGGTGACGGCGAAGGTGTGCGTGCCGGTGGCCTCCGGCAGGTACGTGCCTTCGATCGCGACCGACGCGAGCGTGGCCAGGTCGAGGGCCTTCGGCAGCTCACCGATCCAGTTTATTTTGGCTTCCCTGAGCGGAAATTCAGCCAATCGGGTGCCGTCTGCCGCGTAGGCGGTCGCGCGGAGCCGGAAATTGTCGGTGGCCGGCGGTAGCGTCGTTCGCGGATCGGCACCGAGGGCGAACGTCAGGTCGGTGCCGGGGGGAACGGCCTTCCGGAGGCCGTCGAGAGGGGAGACGATGTGGTCGGGGAACACGGTGGCGCTGCCACCACCGAGGATCTTCGGGTCCGTGGCCAGTGCGCCGATGAGCGCGATGCTTCGCGGTTCGTGCAGCGGCAGCAGGCCGGTTTCGTTGCTGAGCAACACGAACGACCGGTGCGCGATCTCGCGCGCGACCGCTTCACCGTCCACATCGGACTGAGCCGGCTCGGGCCCGTTGCCGAGCGCGCCGGTCCGGTGCGCCAGCAGGAGCACCCGGCGGACCATGTCGTCGACGACGTCTTCGTCGACTTCGCCACCGCGCACGGCTTCGGCGAGCCGTTCGCCGAACACCGTGCGCGGGCCGGGCATCGCCACGTCGAGGCCGCCGTTGGCGGAGGCGACGGTGTCGCGCGCGGCCAGCCAGTCGGAGACGACGAAGCCGTCGAAACCCCATTCGTCGCGCAGCACCCCGGTGAGCAGTCCGGCGTGCTGGGTCATCGTGGTGCCGTTGACACCGTTGTAGGCGGCCATGATCCCCCACGGCTTGGCCCGGCGGACGATGAGTTCGAACGGCGCGAGGTAGAGCTCGCGCAGCGCGCGCTCGCCGACCTGGACGTCGGCGGTGAAGCGTTCGGTCTCGAAGTCGTTGGCCACGAAGTGCTTGAGGGTGACGGCGACCCCGCCGTCCTGCACGCCGGTGACGTAACCGGCGCCGATCATCCCGGTGAGGAGCGGATCTTCGGAATAACACTCGAAGTGGCGGCCGCCCAGCGGCGACCGCTGGAGGTTGACCGTCGGCGCGAGCAGCACGTGCACACCCTTGCGGCGGGCCTCCTGCGCCAGCAGGCGCCCGGCCCGCACGGCCAGCCGCGGGTCCCAGCTCGCGGCGAGCGCCGTCGGGCTGGGCAGGGTCACCGAAGGGTCGTCCGGGCTCCACCGCACCCCGCGGACGCCGACCGGGCCGTCGGAAAGGACCAGCGACCCGAGGCCGATCCGCGGCAGCGCGGGGAGGCTCCAGACGTCCTGCCCGGCGAGCAGGCTCGTCTTCGCGTCCAGGTCGAGCTCGGCCAGCAGGGCGTCGACGTCGAAGCTCATGGACACCTACTCTACCTGGCGATGAGTAGCGAACGTTATGGTTCCGTGACGGCTTGTCCCGTAGGCTCGGGATCATGACCCGGGCCAGGGGCGCCGACCGCCGAGCGAGCATCGTCCGAGCGGCGTTCGAGGTGATCGCCGAGCGCGGTTACCGCGGCAGCTCGCTGGCCGCCGTCGCCGATCGGGTCGGGCTGACCCAGCAGGGCCTGATGCACTACTTCCCCACGAAGGAAGACCTGCTCACGGCGGTGCTGGAGACCCGGGACGAGTGGGACCTGCTGCACTTCGGCCACGCGCCGGCGGGTGATCCGTCGGCGATGACGGTGAACCAGCTGGCCGACCTGGTCGACTACAACGCGACCCGGCCGGGGATCGTCCAGACGTACACGGTGCTGGCGGCGGACAGCGTCACCGACGACCATCCCGCCCGGGAGTACTTCCAGGACCGCTACGCGCGGGTCCGGGCGGGCATGACCGAGATGCTCGAACGCCACCGTGACGAGCTGCCCCCGGGTACCACACCGGAACAGCTGGCCCCGATCGCGATCGCCGTCCTGGACGGCCTGCAGCTGCAGTGGCTCCTCGACCCGGCGGCGGTCGACATGCCCGCCGGGTTCCGCACGTTCCTGACGGCGCTGGGGATCAAGCCCGGCTGACGTCAGCGCATGCCCACGCTCTGCCGTTCGACCTCGATCAGCCCGACGACCCGCAGCAGGTCGCGCGAGTAGGGCTGCCCGATGTACTTGTTCGCGATCCGGTCGACGATCTCCCAGCCGGCGTCACCCTCGATCCAGTCGACAACCCGGCCGCGGATGATGACCGGCTCGAAGGGGTTGTCCGCGGGCGTCAGGGAAAGCGCGACCCGCGGGTCGCGGCGCAGGTTGCGGGCCTTCTGCGAGTCCGGCCCGGTCATGATCGCGATGTGGTCGCCTTCCGGGTCGACCCAGAGCGGGATCGAGTGCGGTGCGCCGTCGGGCAGGACGGTGGCCAGGTGCGCCACCACGTTCGTCGAAAGGATGCGGCGGACGTCGGCGTTGAGCATGGTGCTCTCCTTCAGCAGATGGCGGTTCAGCGGACGGTGTAGTGGAGGTGGGTGACGCCGGGCGCGGCGACGGCCTGGACCAGGTCGAGGCGCACGTGCGAGGGCAGCTCCTGGAAGAACGACCGGCCGCCGCCGAGCAGGACCGGCACCTGGTGGAGCACGAACTCGTCGACGAGCCCGGCCCGCAGCGCCGAGGTCAGGACACCGCCGCCCATCAGCGCGACGTCCTGGTCACCGGCGACCTCACGAGCGGCCTCGATCGCCTCTTCGACGGTCTTGCACAGGGTCTGCCGCTCGGTCAGCTCCGGCGCCGGACGGTTGCTGACGAGGAAGAGCGGGGCGTTCGGGTGCGGGCTGCCGCCGCCGAAGTGGTCGGAGTCCTCGTAGGTGTTGCGGCCGGCCACCACCGCGCCGACCCGCCCGGCGAGCTCGTCGAACACGCGGGCGCTGGGCTCGCTGAGCTTGAAGAAGTCGAACACCTGGCTCTGGGTGTCTCCGTCGGAATACCAGTCGAAGAGCGTGCCACCGTCACCGAGGCCGTGCCCGGGGCCGGCGCCCCGGCCGGTGATGTAACCGTCGACCGAGACCGCGTGGGCGCTGATGACCTTGCTCATCGCTGCGTTCCTCTCTGGGTTCCTTCAGGAGACTCCATGACCGTAGCAGCCTACGTTCCTTAAGGGAACCCCGAATGCTAAAGTGGGGTCATGCAGCGCACGAACTTCAGCGAGCTGGCCGCGTGCTCGATCGCGCGCACCCTCGACGTCATCGGAGAGCCCTGGTCACCCCTGATCCTGCGGGACGTGTTCGCCGGGTTCGGCCGGTTCGAGCAGATCCAGGCGGACCTCGGCATCTCGCGCAAGGTCCTCACCGAGCGCCTGAACCACCTCGTCGACCAGGGCGTACTGGAGCGCAAGCCGTACGACCGCCGGCCGCGCTACGAGTACGTGCTGACCGAGAAGGGCACGGACCTGGTCGACCTGCTCCTGGTCATGACCCGCTGGGGAGACAAGTGGCTGGCGGGCGAGGCCGGCCCGCCGGTGCTCTACCGCCACCACGCGTGCGGCGAGATCAGCACCGTCGACCTCCGCTGCGCCCACTGCGGCGAGCCGATGCACGCCGGCGACGTCGACCCGCTCCCCGGCCCCGGCTCAGCCGTCTGACGCACACGACGCCGGCTTCGTCTTTCGTCGTTATGGTCGGGCCACTGGACGCCCGAGCAAAGGACGGCAGATGGCCCTCTGGGAGTCAGCTGTGTTGGCCGGCCTGGCCGGCGGCTTGACGATGACAGGCACCTGGCTCGGCTTCCGGTGGCAGTCGCGCGAGGCGCGCCGGGGCCGAACGGAGCAGTTCGCCAGGGAGGATCGGTTTCGGCTCCACAACGAGCGGCTTGAAGCTTATTCGGCGTTCTACCTCGCGGCCGGCCACATGCGGTCCGGGATGCGACAGCTGCGCTTGGCGAACCCGGCTGCTTCGGCCGCACACGAGGTCCATGGGCAACGCAGGACCCTTTGGGAGGCATTCGCCACCGTCCGGCTCATCGGGACCGACGACGTGGTCGAGGCCGCTTCAGCGGTGCTCGCCTACGCGACAGAGGTTGATCACCTCGAAACCGAGTTCGACATCGACCACTACGACAGTCTGATCCGGGACTACGTCAGGCAGGCAAGATCCGGCTTGCTCGTCCCTTCAGCCGATCGCAACCAAGAGACCTCGGCACGAACGTCGAGATGACGGCCCATCGCGCGAGGGGTCCGCTCACAGGAGCCGCGGCTGCGCCACCACCTCACGCAGCCGCTGCAAGGTGCGCAGCGTCGTCTCCAACTCCTCCTGCGACACCTCCGCCGCCACACCCTCCGCCCACTCGACCTGCGCCGCACCCAGCTCGCGCAGTGCCTCCTTCGCCCGCCGCGTCACCAGCAACAGCGGCGCCCGCGCGTCGGCCGGGTTGGGCAGTCGGTCGAGCATTCCGTTGCGCAGCAAGCGGTTCACCGTCTCCTGGACACTCTGGCGGCGCAGCCCGCGGCGGCGGGCCACCTCCGCGGCGGTCGCCGGGCCGTCCTCGAGGAAGCCGAGCACCTGCCACTGCGCCGCGGTCAGCCCGACCGGCTCCGTGAGCGCGTCACCCGCCGCGAGGAACCCGCCGTTGCACGCGAAGACCGCGTCGATCACGCGGGTGAACGTCTCGGCTCGATCGGATCGCATGCGTGTTAGTCTCGCATATTGACAGGTACCTGTCGAAATGGAGACGACCATGGACATGCCCAGCCTCGGCCCCGCGCACGACGCGCTGAAGGCCTTCGCCGGTGACTGGACCGGCACCGAGGAGCTCGCCGCCTCGGCGTGGGCGCCGGCCTCGACCGCGCGCGCCGACTGCGAATACCGCTTGGCGCTCAACGGTTTTGCGCTGATCCAGCACTACCGCCAGCGTCGCGAAGACGGTTCGGAGTTCCTGGGGCACAACATCTTCACCGCCGACCCGCAGACCGGCGAGACACTCTGGTACGGCTTCGACAGCTACGGCTTCCCGCCCGAGTCACCCGCCCGCGGCGACTGGGACGGCGGCACGCTCGTCCTGGACAAGAAGACGGCCCGCGGGGTGGCCCGGCACCGGCTCACGCCGGACGGCGACACCCTGAACCATGAAATCGATGTGAAGATGGGCGAAGACCGCGAATTCAGCCCATTCCTGCGTGCGCACTACACCCGGAAAAACGGGTAGGAGGAAACAGGTGACGCCCCTCCCCCCTTACTTGAGGACGTCACCCGTTTCCGGTCTCTGCCAGCACATTCGCGGACCTGCCGACCTGGGCGGTCCCGCGACTGGCTAATTAAACAACAATTATGAGTTATTCGGTGTTGCTCACTTTCGCGCTGTGCAGCGAGTGTGTCCCGGATATCGTCGGAGGCCCAGAGAAAACGATTACTTTCACCCGAACGGCCTAGCGTCGTCGGCCGCCCACCAGGACTCCGGTGACTCGCCGGCACCCGGAATTGTCGGACCCCCGGAGTACAGATGAACCCGTGCCCGAATCCGCCCGAACCACCGAGGACCCGCCCCCGCTGATCGGGGTCGAGAACGTGAAGATGCCCGAATGGGCACGCGTCGACGAACGTGTGGCCGCCGCGGGCTTCGGCCAGGCCGTGCGCGCGCTGCCGACCGCGATCAGGGTTGTGCTGCGACTCGCGTGGCGGACGTCGCGGCGGCTGACGCTGCTGGCCGGCGTGGTGCACGTCGTCTCCGGCTGCGTCACGGCGTTCGGGCTGCTCGCCACCGCGAACGTCTTCACCGCGCTGCTCGAACAGGGCCCGACCCCGGACCGGGTGCTGCAGTCGCTGCCCGCGCTCGCCGTCGTCACCGGGTCGTACGCGGCGCGCGCATTGCTCGATGCCGCGGTCGCCGCCGTCGAAGGCGCGCTGCGGCCCCGCGTCACCGCGGCGGCGGACGACGCGGTGACGTCGGCGGTCGTGCGGGTCGGGCTGATCGCGTTCGAGGACGCGGACTTCCGGGAGCTGGCCCGGCAGGGCGCCCGGTTCGGCGTGCGGTCCATCGAGACCAGCCTGCGCCGGGTCGCCGACCTGACGTCGTCGTTCATCTCGCTCGCGGCGGCGATGCTCACCGCCGGCCTGCTGAACCCGTGGCTGGCGCCGGTGCTGCTGCTCGCCGCGGCGGCCGACGGCTTCGCCGCCGCGCGCATCGCGAAGCTGAACTACCGGCACTTCATCGACACGGTGGGTCGCAACATCCGCAAGTCGGTCGTCGAAGAGGTCGCGACCTGGCGTTCGATGGCCCTCGAACGCCACGCGCTGACGTTGCAGGAGCCGCTGCTCGGTGAGTACCGGCGGATCTCGCGCAGCCTCACGCGGGAGGAGATCCGGCTGGCGCACCGCAGCAACCTGGTCCGGACCACCGGCCGCGCGGCGGCCGGCTTCGGCACCGCCGTGGCGTACCTGGTGCTCGGCTGGCTGCTCTACACCGGCGGGATGGAGCTGGCGCTGGCGGGCACGGCGGTGCTGGCGATGCGCACGGCGTCGACAGCGCTGTCGAACACCATGCGCGCGGTCAACTCGCTCTACGAGGACTCGTTCTACATCGGGTTCTACAACCAGCTGCTGGTGGAGTCGGTGAAGCGGCAGCCACCGCCGACGGCGCTGACCGCACCCGCCGACCCGGGCGAGATCCGGCTCGACGGCGTCACGTTCGCCTACCCGGGCCAGAAGAAACCGGCATTGCGGGACATTTCGGTGACGATCCGCCGCGGCGAGGTGGTCGCGCTCGTCGGTGAGAACGGCTCGGGAAAGACCACCCTCGGCAAGCTGCTCACCGGGCTCTACCCACCGGACGCCGGCACGGTCCACTGGGACGACGTCGACCTCGCGCGCGCCGACCCGGCCTCGGTGCACACGAACATCGCGGTGATCGCGCAGGAGCCGGCGGAGTGGCCGATGACGGCGGCGAACAACATCACGGTCGGCCGCCTCGGCCGCGCCGACCCGGACGGCCGCGCATGGCGCGAAGCGGTCGACTACTCGGGCGCGGGCGAGGTGATCGAGTCGTTGCCCGGCAAGGAGAACACGATGCTGTCGAAGAAGTTCGACGAGGGCCAGGACCTGTCGGGCGGCCAGTGGCAGCGCATGGGCATCGCCCGCGGCATCTACCGCGACGCCTCGGTCCTGGTGGCCGACGAACCGACGGCAGCCCTCGACGCCCGCGCCGAAGCCCGGGTGTTCGCGGGGCTGCAGCACGCAAGCACGTCGGACCGCGGCCGCCGCACGACGGTCCTGGTGACCCACCGCCTCGCCAACATCCGCTCGGCCGACCGGATCTTGGTGCTGGACAAGGGAAGGCTCATCGAGGAGGGCACCCACGACGAACTGATCAAGGCGGGCGGGACCTACCACGAGCTGTACGAAATCCAGGCCCGCGCGTACCGCAACGGCACGGCCGAGGTCCCGGCGCCCCGGGCGACGAGCACATCGAACGAGCCATCGCACTGAATAGCCGGGGGGCAAGACCCGCCGCAGCGCTCACCGAGAGCACCCAAGCCCCGCACATCCCGGGCCGGCCGGCACCAAGCTGCTCCCGCAGCCGGCCGGAACCCCACACCCACCCAGCGGTTCCACCCCCGCCACCCGGCGAGGCAGACTGGCCTGCCGAGTCCCGAGGAGGCCCGATGCGCCAGCTCACCGCCCTCGACGTGCAGTTCCTCAACGCCGAGTCGACCACCACGACCGGGCACGTCGGCGGGCTGTCGATCCTCGACCCCGCCACCGCACCCGACGGACAGCTGACCCTCGACGATCTTCGGGAGCTCATCGGCTCGCGGCTGCACCTCGCCAAGCCGCTGCGGTGGCGGCTGCTGCCCGTGCCGCTCGGGCTGGACCACCCCTACTGGATCGACGATCCGGAGTTCGACCTCGAGTACCACGTCCGCGAGATCGCGCTGCCCGCGCCGGGGGACGAACGGCAGCTCGCGGAGCAGATCTCACGGCTGACCGCGCGGCCGCTCGACCGGCGGCGGCCGCTGTGGGAGGCCTACCTGATCCACGGTCTGCAGGACGGCAACGTCGCCGTCTACACGAAGGTGCACCACAGCGCGATCGACGGCGTCTCCGGCGCCGAGCTCATCGGCGTGCTCATGGACACCACCGCCGAGCCACCCCGGCCGAAGCCGCCGGAAACGCCGCAAGTGGAGTCCGTTCCCAGCGGAGTGGAACTCGCCCTCAACGGCGCAAAACGGCTCGCGCTGCACCCCGTCAAAGCCGCCCTTCAGGTGCCGAAGCTGCTTCAGCACATCGACGAAGTGCCCGGGCTCGGCCGCTACCCCGGCGTCGGGCTGCTCGCGAAGGCCGGCAGTCTGCTCAACCGCGTCACCCGTCAGGGCTCGGGGCGCCACGAGGCCGACCGGCCGCGGCTCGTCGCGCCGGACACGCCGTTCAACGGGCCGATCGGCCCGCACCGCCGGTTCGCGTACGGCTCGCTGCCGCTCGACGAGGTCAAGCAGGTCAAGAACGCTTTCGGCGTCACGGTGAACGACGTCGTGATGGCGTTGTGCGCCACCGTCATGCGCCGCTGGCTCGTCGACCACGACGCCCTGCCCGAGCAACCGCTCGTGACGCTCGTCCCGCTGTCGGTGCGCACGCCCGAGCAGGCGAAGGACGCCGGCAACCAGGTGTCGGTCATGCTCGCGCCGCTGCCGACGCACCTCGCCGACCCCGGCGCGCGGCTGGCCGAGGTGACCAGCGCGATGGTCGCCGCGAAGCAGCGTTACCAGCCGCTGCCGGCGTCGTGGCTGGTCGACTTCAGCGGGATGCTGCCGGCCGCGCTCGGCGGGCTCGCCGCCCGCGCGACCATGAAGTTCCTCGGCGCCACCGCGCCGGTGGTGAACCTCGTCGTCTCGAACGTCCCCGGCGCGCAGGTGCCGCTCTACCTCGCCGGCGCGCGGCTGCTCGCGAACTACCCGGTCTCCGCGATCACCGACGCGAGTGGCGGCCTGAACATCACCGTGATGTCCTACGACGGCAAGCTCGACTTCGGGTTCGTCGCCTGCCGCGAACTGATCCCGGACGTCTGGGACCTGATCGACCACCTGCACGACGCGCTGGCCGAGCTCCTGAAGCTGGCCGCCGAGCACACCCGGGAGGCCTGATGGCGGAGCGCGTCACGGAGGTCGGCGACGTCGAGCTGTGCCACGAGACGTTCGGCGACGCGGGCGGGCGGCCGCTGCTGCTCGTGATGGGTCTCGGCGCGCCGATGATCTGGTGGGACGAAGAGTTCTGCGAAACCTTGGCCGCACAAGGGTTTCACGTCGTCCGGTTCGACAACCGCGACTCCGGCCGATCGAGCCGGATGCGCGGGCGCGCCAACCTCGGGCAGGCGTACCTGCTGCACCGCGCGCCGTACTCGCTCGCCGACATGGCCGGCGACGCCGCCGGGCTGCTGGACGCGGTGGGCATTCCCGCCGCGCACGTCGTCGGCGCGTCGATGGGCGGGATGATCGCGCAGACGCTCGCCATCCGGCACCCCGAACGTGTCCTGTCGCTGACGTCGATCATGTCCAGCACCGGCGGCCGCCTGGTCGGCCGGCCCAGCGGGAAAGCGATGGCGATGCTGCTCAGCGCGCCGCCACGCAACCGCGCGGACTACGTCGAGATGCTCGTGCGCACCTTCCGGCTGATCGGCTCGCCGGGCTACCCGTTCGACGAAGAACGCATGCGGGATCGCGCCGAGCGGACGTTCGACCGCGGTGTGCACCCGGGCGGCACCGTCCGCCAGCTCGCCGCGATCATGGCCGAACGCGACCGCGGGCCGCGGCTGCGCCGGGTGCGGGTGCCGGCGTTGGTGGTGCACGGCGCCCGCGACCCGCTGGTGCACGTCTCGGGCGGGCGCGCGACGGCCCGCGCGATCCCGGGCGCGGACCTCGACGTGGTCCCGGGCATGGGCCACGACCTGCCTCGCGCGGTCTGGCCGCGGGTGGTCAAGGGCATCTCGCGGATCGCCGACCGCGCCGAAGTGGCGAGCTGACGTACCCAGACGGTCGGCTCGCGTACCTGGAGGGTCGGCTCGCGTACCCGGAGGGTCGGGTCAGCCGGCGAGCGTGACCGAGCCCAGGTGGGAGAAGTGGGCCGCGACGCGGGAGCCGCGGCGGAGCGGGACGGCGTCGGTCATGCCGCCGGTCAGGACCAGCCAGCCCGGTTCCAAAGCCAGGCCACGCGCGCCGAGGGCGTTCGCCGCCAGGGCCAGGGCCTCCGCCGGGTGGCCCTGGACGGCCGCGCCGGTGGCGGTGTCGACGATCTGGCCGTCGACCTCGAGCAACGCCGCTTCCAGGGACAGATCCAGAGCGGCAGGCGGCAGACCGACCGGGCCGACGCCGAAGTACGCCGACGACCCGTTGTCCGCGACGGCGTCCGGGAGTGTGAAGCGGTAGTCGGTGTAGCGGCTGTCGATGATCTCGATGCCGCCGTAGACGCGGTCGACCGCGGCCAGCGCCGTCGCCGCCGTGACGCCGGGGCCCGCCAGGCGGCGCCCCAGCACGAAGACCAGTTCCGGCTCCGCTCGCGGGTGGATCAGCGACGGCACCGGGACCCCGGCGGGCAGCACCATCGCATCGGTCAGCCAGGCCAGCAGCGGCGAGGTGATGCCCATCCGCTCCTGCTTCGCCCGCGAGGTCAGGCCCAGCTTCAGCCCGATGAGCGTCTCGCCGCGTTCCCGCCGCAGCCGCAGGGCTTCGTCCTGGATCGCGTACGCCGTCTCGACGTCGAGATCCGGCCAGTCCGCCGAAAGCGGCGCGCGCTCCGACTCCGTGGCCAGCAGAGCGGCCGCCGCCTCGCGCACGTTCATGATTCCTCCGGAACAGGAGCGAAAACCGCGGTGACACTGCCGATGCCGGCGATCGTGGCGACCACCGTGTCACCCGGCGACACCGGGATCGCGCGGGTCATCGACCCCGGCAACACGACGTGCCCGGGTTCGAGCGTGACCCCCAGCGGCCCGACCGTGTTCGCCAGCCACACCAGCGAGTTCAGCGGCGAGCCGAGCACCGCGCCGCCCGCGCCCGTCGCCGCCACCGAACCGTTCTGATGGAGCACACAGCCGGCCAGCCGCAGATCCACCGAACCCAGCGCCGTCGGGCTGCTGCCCAGCACGACCCCGCCGGACGACGCGTTGTCGGCGATCGTGTCGAACAGCGAGATCTTCCAGTCCCGGATCCGGGAGTCGACGATCTCCAGCGACGGCAGCACGAAGTCCACCGCCCGCACCGCGTCGGCCACCGTGACGCCGGGGCCGCGCAACGCCGAGCCGAGCACAAACGCGATCTCCGGCTCGATCCGCGGCTGCAGGAACGCCGACGTCGGGATCGGCTGGTGCTCCAGGTGGAACATGCTGCCGGTGAGGTGCCCGTAGTCGGGCTGGTCAACGCCCATCTGCCGCTGCATCGCCGCGGAGGCGAGGCCGACCTTGTGCCCGCGCACGGCGTCCCCCGCCGACGTCCAGTGCCGCACCTGCTCCTGCTGGATCCGGTAGGCGTCTTCGACGGACGCCTCCGGGAAGGTCTTGATCAGCGGCTCGATCGGTTCCCGCGTCGCGTAGGCCTGCGCCAGTAAGGCGGCGGCCTCCTGCACCCTGCTGACTTCCACGACCGGGACTCTGCCCGCGCCGGGGGCCGCGCACAAGCCCGCATGTTCCACCCAACGGAACTCTCGCCAGGCAACCTCTTGCGCGCGAGATAATTTGGGCGTACGTTCGGAGACACCACCAGGAGAGGACGTGAGGGACATGGCACCGACCCAGGCCGAGGTCACCAAGCTCGCCGAGATCCGGGACGAGCTGCGCGAGCGCCACCTGCACCCGGCCGCCGAACGCCCGGCGACGAACGGGCGCGGCATCCACCACACCGCGCTCATCTCCAGCGACGTCGAGCGGACCATCGGGTTCTACCAGGACATCCTGGGCTTCCCGCTCACCGAGCTGATCGAGAACCGCGACTACCCCGGCTCCAGCCACTTCTTCTTCGACGTCGGCAACGGCAACGCCGTCGCCTTCTTCGACCTGCCCGGTCTGGACCTCGGCCCGTACGCGGAAGTCCTCGGTGGACTGCACCACCTGGCCCTGTCCGTCACGCCCGAACGGTGGAGCGTGATCAAGGACAAGCTCGACGAAGCCGGCGTGGAGTACCTGCTGGAGAGCAAGACCTCCATCTACCTGTCCGACCCGGACGGTGCCCGCGTCGAGCTGATCTCCGACCCGCTGGGCGAGATGTACGGCGAGAAGATCGGCTGAAACCGTGGTTCGGACGTCGTGCGCCGTTTAGCCTGTGCGCGACGTCTGGAGGTCCGATGTCCGACTGGTCGCACTCCCGCGCGAAGGCGCGGTTCGATCACCGCGAGCTGCTCGACGAACTGACCGCGCGCACCCGGTTCGAGGTGCGGCTGCACCTCAACGAGCCCGCGGCGAACGGCAGTTACGACGACTTGGCGAGCATCTTTGCGATCGGCCACGGCGAGTGCGCGGCGCTGCTTGCGCGCCGGCGGCTCCTGCCGCTGTGGGAACGCCTCCTGCTCGCGCGGTACGCCCGGCGGATGCACGGCAAGGCGATCACACGCAGTGTCGGCGCGGTTCCGGTGGAAGCCGCGCCGGGGGTGGCCCGCGGGTTCGGCGCCGAGATCGCCGAACTCGCCCCGGACTCCGGTGACACCGGCGCGAAGTACGACCTCCAGGGCCGCGGCCTGCTGACGGTGTTCCGCATCGCCGTCGGCGCCAAGGGCGAAGTCTGGCCGGACCGCCACGAGGTGACGACGACGTCCGCCCGCAACATCCTGACCTGCGCGGCGACCTTCGCGCGCCGCAAGCCGTGGCATGTGATCTGGCCCGTCTATCGCGTCCGCGGGCTTCGGCTCTGGAAGCTTTGACGCGCGCGAAGCGTTCCACCGACATGAACGCAGAGGAAATCCTCGCGAACGCGAAGACCATCGCCGTTGTCGGGCTGAGCCGTGACCCGGCCAAGGCCGCGCACGGCGTGCCGGCGGTGCTGCAGGCGCACGGCTTCCGGATCATCCCGGTCCACCCGAGCGCGTCCGAGCTGCTCGGCGAGAAGGTCTACCGGTCCCTGAAGGACATCCCCGAGCCGGTCGACGTCGTAGATGTTTTTCGGCCCTCCCCGGAAGCACCCGGCATCGCCCGCGACGCCGTCGAGATCGGCGCCAAGGCGCTGTGGCTGCAGCAGGGCATCGTCTCCGCCGAAGCGCGCCGCATCGCCGAGGAAGGCGGTCTCGAGTACGTCGAGAACCGCTGCACCGCCGTCGTCCGCGCGACCGCGGCGATCTCGAAGAACTAGGCGGACGCTCCGAAGTGGACGATCCGGTGGTTGCCGGTTTCGGCGACCCAGACCCCGCCTGCGCCGTCGTCGGCGACGTCACGCGGTGAGCTGATCCGCTCGGTGGTGTCCGGCAACTCGGCGCCCGTGCGCGTGTCGAACCGCGCCACGCGCCGGTGTCCGGTGTCGTCGACCAGCAGCCGCCCGGCCGCGTCCACCGCGACCGCGCTGGGCCGGCCGAAGGTCCCGAACTCGCGGACGAACCGGCCCTGCCACGAGTACTGCGCGACGCGGTGGTTGCCGGTGTCGGCGACGTAGACGTTGCCCGCCGCGTCGACCGCGACGGCTTCCGGCGCGTTGAGCCGCCCGGCGAGCACACGCACGAGTGCGCCGGCGCGGGTGAACGCCTGCACCCGGTGGTTGCCGGTGTCGGCCACCCACACCTGCCCGCGTCCGTCGACGGCGATGCCCGACGGCGCGCGGAACTGGCCCGGCCCGGAGCCGGGCCCGCCGATCGCGCGCGGGAGCGTCCCGGCTTCGCTGGTGGTCACGGCGTCAGGATCGCCGACCGCGGGCCGCCTTGACCAGTACCGAAAAGAGTGTTCAGCCGCTGTTCCGCCGTCGCTCACCAGCTCCAGCGGGAGCACGTCCGCCGCTCCAGGAAGCTGTACGCGGGCAGCGGCCCGAGCCAGTCCGCCTCAACACCGCCGTGGACCAGACTGGCGACGGCATCCCGGACGACGAGCAGATCGCCCATCCCGACGAGGAACGCCCACCGCTCGTCGGCGGACTCGCCCGCCGGCAGCGCCACCGAGTCGCGGGCACGCTCGGCGACCTCCATCAGCAGCACGTCCGAGCGCGCCGAGCGCCACGCCGAGCCGGGTTCGGTGAACCGCAGGCAGACGTGCACCTCGGCCAGGCCGTCGAGCCGGTCGAGGTCGGCGCGGTACTCGTCGGCGGCCGGTGCGAGCACCTCGTCCCGGACGGCTTCCTCGTCGTCGGCGACGGTGCCGAACCGGACCGGCAGCACCGGCCCGCCCTCGACCAGCGCGGACACCATCGCCAGGTGCACCGCCGGATCGGGCTCGGGCTCGCCGACGACCATCGCGAGATCCTCCCAGCACACCGTCCGCGGCGCCCGCGGATGCCCGGCACGCACAACGCCGTAGAGCTGCAGCGTCACGGCTGGTCGACCGGCACGGCCACCGCGGGCGGCGGCGGCGGGATCAATCCGGTCGGCTGCCCGAGCCCTTGCGAAAACTGACCGGGCACGGGGGTGTTCTGCAGCCGCTGCATCGCTTCGAGGTAGCGGATGCAGGTGTCGACGCCGGCGATCACGAGTCCCTTGTCGAGCAGGATGTCGAGCGTGTCGGCGAGGCCGCCGCCGGTCTGTCCCGGTCTGGTCACCTGGTTCCTTCCGTGTCGGGGATGTCGTCGAGGGCCGCGCGGATCTCGGCGAACCGGAGCTCGAGCGCGATCAGGGCTTGGCCGAGGCACGGTGACGACGAGGTGGCCGAGCCCGCGTCCCGCGTCGGCGGGGATCCGGAGCGGCTCGGTCATCCTTCGATCCCGAGCAGCAGCAGCCGCAGGTCGAGGCGCACCAGGTTGATGCCGGCGAGCGAGATGATCACGTCGCCGGTCACCACCGCGCCCCGGTGCACCACGCGGTCGAGCAGGTCGGCGACGGCTTCGGCGGTGCCCGTCGCCGGTGAGCACCACGGTGTCAGCCATCGGCCGCCCCGAGCTCGACGTCGGTGAACGAGTACGGCGGCCACGGCCCGGACGTCTCGACCGTCGCGCCCGCCTCCCGCAGCTCGCGGGCGAACCACTCGAACTCGGCGTGGAACGCCGCCTCCCGCCCGGTTTCGACCAGGTAGGCGGTGTTGACCAGCACGCCGTGCGGCCGGGCCCGCCCAATGCTGTCGGCGGCGTGCCGACGCAGCGCGTCCTGGAGCCGACCGGCGGCGCCGGCCACGTCTTCGCGGGCGCGCTGGATCGCCTTCAGCCGTTCGTGCCGCCGGACGAGGTACTGCGTGCCGGTCAGGCCCGCGGCGTCCGGCCGGGTGGTCGTGACGGGTTCGGTGTGCCGCACGCGGACACCCCACTCGCGGTGCCCGGCGACTTCGTCGAGGCAGTCACGGGCCTGGTCGTACCCGGCCTTCAACAGCCGGCGGGCGGCGTCCTCACCGTCGAGGACCGTGCCGAACCGCAGCGGCAGCACGGCTTCGTGGCGGAACACCGCACGCACCACGGCGTCGTGTTCGCGGGCCAGCTCGGCGAGCGCGCCGTCGACCGGGTCGAGCGTGTCGATCCGGTCGAAGCGCGCCGGCGCCACCGCGGAGACGACCACACCGAGGTCCCGGTAGCCGATGAGCCGCGGCAGCCCGATGTCCAAAGTGGCCGGCCGGTTGCGGGTGATCGCGTACGCGCAGAGCCAGTCGCTCACCGCGGCTCTCCCGTCGCGCTCGGCGCGGGCAGCCGCGCCTCCAGTTCGGCGACGCGTGCCGCCAGGTCCGTCTTCCCCAGTTCCCCGCGCGCGGCATTCGGCGCAAAGAACGGGTCGTTCGTCCACCAGTCCATCCCCATTTCCCGGGCGGTCTGCGCCGAAGCGATGAACAAGCGGATCCGCAGCGTCAGCAATTCGACGTCGACGACGCTGACACCGATGTCACCGGCTATCACCACGCCCTTGTCGAGCACGCGTTCCAGAATGTCCGCCAATGAATCGGACGAAGCGGCCAACCTGTCGACCTTCCTTTCAGGAATCGGTGGCGCCCCGGGTGAACCGCCGCAGCCGCTCGCACGCGGCCAGTTCGCCGGCGCCGTCGACGTCCACCCGGCAGGTGGCCATCACACTGGTGGAGTCGGGGATCCGGACCAGCCGGTCACCACGCCGACCTGGACCCTCGCTTCGCGAATGGCGTCGGCGGCACGGAGCCGGGAAACGGATTTCTCGGGGGGCTCTTGAACATTGTTACTGAGGGCAGGGAACGGCTGCGGCGATTCCTTCATCGCTTTCCTGATCTCGGGTGGTGCCCACCGTAGCAACGCGCACAACAGCTCGCAGTCGAGCCGCGACAGGTATTTTTCACCGGTTCGCGGGAACGGCTGGGCTTTCCGCGGCAACCGGCGAAGGCAAACGGCGCAACACGAGACACCCGGGCGCACCAATTTCCCGATTCCGCCCGGAAGGTTACGATCGAGTAACGTCCACGAGCCGGTACCCGACGCCCCGGACCGTCTCGATGGTGCGGGTGCCGAACGGCACGTCGATCTTGCGGCGCAAGTAGCCGATGTAGACCTCGACGACGTTCTCGTCCCCGTCGTAGTGCGCGTCCCAGACGTGGCCGAGGATCTCGTTCTTCGTCAGCGCGGCGCCCGCCCGGCGCAGCAGGAACTCCAGCAGCCCGAACTCCCGCGCGGTCAGCTCGATCCGCTGCTGTCCTCTGTAGACGGTCCGCGCGGACGGGTCGAGCCGCAGGTCGCCCGCCTCCAGCACGGCGGGCCGGGCCGGGGCGCCGCGTCGCAGCAGCGCCCGCAGCCGGGCGATGAGGACCACGAAGGAGAACGGCTTGGACAGGTAGTCGTCGGCGCCGAGGTCGAACGCGTCGGCCTCGTCGTACTCGCCGTCCTTCGCGGTCAGCATCAGCACCGGCGTCCAGTTTTCGGCCGCGCGCAGGCGTTTGAGCACCTCGTAGCCGGACAGCTCGGGCAGCATGATGTCGAGCACGACAACGTCGTACTCCTGCTCGGTGGCCCGCCAGAGGCCGTCCCGGCCGGTGTGCGCGACGTCGACGGTGAACCCCTCGGCGACCAGCCCGCGCCGCAGCATCTCCGCGAACGCTCGCTCGTCCTCCACGATCAGCAGGCGCACTATTCCTCCTTCGCCAGTTCGAGTACCGGCAGCTCGAGCACGAACCGCGCGCCCGGCTCGTCGGTCACGACGTACCGCGCCCGGCCGCCGTGGCGCGCCGCGATCCCGGCGACGATCGGCAGGCCCAGCCCGGTGCCGCCGTGCCCGCGCTGCCGCGACGCGTCGAGCCGGACGAACCGTTCGAAGATCCGGTCGCGGTCGGCTTCCCCGACACCGGGGCCGTCGTCACTCACCTCGACGACGGCGAGGTCACCGCGCACCGAGCTGGTGACGCGGATCCGCGAGCGCGCGTGGCCACGCGCGTTGTCGACCAGGTTGCGCACCGCCCGCCGCAGCTGGGCCTCGCTGCCGCGCACCTTCGCCGGGCCGGCCCGCACCTCGACCTCCAGCGCGCGTTCACCGCGGACCCGCTCGGCCTCGGCGCGGACGATGTCGTCCAGGTCGACCTCGGTGCGGGCCGGCCGGTCGGTGGTGTCGTCGGTGCGGGCCAGCATCAGCAGGTCGTCGACGAGCTCACGCAGCCGCGCGGTCTCCCGGCCGATCACCGGCACCAGGTCGGCGGTGCTTTCCGGGTGCCGCCCGGAGACGTCGAGCGCGGTGCTGATCGTCGACAGCGGCGAGCGCAGTTCGTGGCTGGCGTCGGCGACGAACCGGCGTTGCGCCGCCTGCGCCGAGGCGAGCCGGCCGAGCATTTCGTTGAGCGTCACGGCCAGCCGGTGCACCTCGTCCCCGCCCGGTGGCAGCGGGACGCGGGCCGCGAGGTCGCGCGTCGAGATCTCCGCGACGGTCCGGCGCATCCGCTCCACCGGCCGCAGCGCCGAGCCGACCGCGCGGTACACCGCGAACCCGGCGGCGGCCAGCAGCGGGACGGCGATCAGGCCGAGCAGCAGCGTCAGCCGGGTCGACGCCTCCGTCACCGGCTCCAGCGAGCGCGCGGAGACCACCGTGAACGGCCCGCCCGGCCCGTTCACCTCCTGCGACACGACGCGGTAGTCGTCACCGTCGCCGTTGAGACCGAGCGGGAGGGTCTCGACGGTCTCGTGCCCGACGGTCGGGCGGGCGGTGGTCAGCGGCGGGTGCCCGACGATCGCGGGGTCGCTCGCGATGGGGCGGCCCTGGGCGTTCAGCACCTGGGTGACGGCTTCGGTGTCGCCGGTGCTCGCGACGTCACTCGCGCTGAGGTCGCGCGCGCCCTCCCGGACGAGCTGGATGGCGACCTGCCGGCCGGTGCTGCGGGCACTCTCGGTGACGCTGCGGTCCAGGGACTCCTCGAGCAGCAGCACCACGACCACCCCGGCGGCGGCGATGGCCAGCGCGAGCGCGAACACCGCCACCGCGGTGGTGCGCATCCGGACGCCGGTCGCGGCGATCACCCTGCCCAGGTTCATCAACGCAGCGTAACCGGCCATCACGACGGCCGGCGGCGGCGCGCGAGGCGTTCACCGCGCAGGCGCTCGACTTCGGGCACCTCGAGAGCCGGCAGCGCCTGCCCGGCCGCCCAGGTCAGCAGGAGGTCGGCCAGCGCGGGGTTGCGGGCGAGGGCCGGGCCGTGCAGGTAGGTGCCGGCGATGTGGTCGGTCACCGCGCCTTCGGTGCCGTCACCGTTGCCGGTGCCGCGCACGACCTGCCCGAGCGGCTCGCTGCCGGCGCCGAGCTTGCTGGCGCCGAGGTGGTTCTCGAAGCCGGTGAGCGGGGCGTTGCCGAGGAGGTCCGACGACGTCGCGACCAGTTCGGAAACCGCCCGCCGCTCGCCGGGTTCGGTGGTCAGGTCGAGCAGGCCGAGACCGTCGTGGTCAACGCCGTCGGAACCGCGGAAGCGGGTGCCGAGCACCTGCAGGCCGGCGCAGACGCCGAAGACCACAGCTCGGGGTGTCAGGGCCCGCCGGTGCTTGCGCAGGTGGGCCGCGGCCAGGGCCTGCGCGCCGTCCTCACCGCCGCCGAGCAGGTAGAGGTCCAAAGTGGACGGCACCGGCTCGCCGAGCCCGACCGGCACGACCTCGGCGTCGAACCCGCGCCAGCGCAGCCGCCGGCACAGGACCTGCGCGTTGCCGGTGTCGCCGTAGGTGCCGAGCACCTCGGGCAACAGGAGCCCGATGTGGACGATCGAGTCACGCACCGGGCAGCCTGCTCACCAGGTCGCGGAAGGCGGTGTAGTTGGCGACCAGCTCGACGCCGCCGGGCGGCAGCGCGTCGATCGCGGCGACCGGGTCGGACTCGGCCCAGTGCGCGACCTCGGCGTAGCAGAGCCGCACGGCGAGGTCGGCGCCGCGCTCGCCGGTGACGACGACCTGGCGGCCGCGCAGCCGTTCGAAGTGCACGTCCCAGAGCCAGGACAGGTCGCGGCCGTCGGCCTCCTGGGCGTTGACCGCGACGACCACCGGGGTGTCCTCGTCCAGCACGCGCAGCGTTTCGGCCCAGCCGGCCGGGTTCTTGGCCAGCATCAGCCGCACGGAGTGCCGCGACCGGCGGATCGTCCGGTAGCGGCCGCCGATGTCGGTGATGGTCCGCAGCCGGGCGGCGGCGGTGTGCGGCGGCACGCCGAGCCGGTGCGCGGCGGCGAGCGCGAAGGCGGCGTTCGCCCGGTTCGCGTCACCGGGCAGTCGCAGATCCAGGTCGACCTGGCGGCCGCCGGGCGTGCGGACGAGGTCGCCGTCGAGGGTCCAGGCAGGCTCGGGGCGGGCGAGCCCGCAAGCGCAGCTCCAGTGTTCTCCGACGTGGCGGATCAGGCCGTCGCAGCGCGGGCAGGCGGTCGAGTCCCCGGTCCACCGCCGGCCGGTGCCGACCCAGAGGGGCCTGGCGGCCGCGGTCGCCGCGGAGGTGACGAGAACGTCGTCACAATTGGCGACAATCGTGGTTCCGGGATGTCCGGCGATCGCGGCGCGCAGATCGCGTTCGGTCGAACGGACCTCGCCGACCCGGTCGAGCTGGTCGCGGCTGAGGTTGAGCAGCACGAGCACCGCGGGTTCGAGCTGCTCGGCGACCCAGGGCAGGTAGGTTTCGTCGACTTCGAGAACGGCGTAGGGCGCTTCGGGGCTTTTGGCGAGCGCGGCGAGGATGCCGTCGGGCATGTTGGCGCCATCACTGTTGGCGGCGACCTCGGCGAGGGCTTCGAGGGCTTGGCTGATCATCAGCGCGGTCGTGGTCTTGCCGTTGGTGCCGGTGACGAGCACGACGGTGCGTTCCCGGCCGAGCCTCTCGAGCGCGCGCGGATCGAGGGCAAGGGTGACGCGGCCGCCGATCATGCCGCCGCGGCCGAGGCCCGAGCTGCGGGACAGCCAGGCGGTCAGCCGCCCGGCGGCCACGGACGCGCGGGTTCGCAGTGGGCTTCGGACGGTCACCGCCCCGACGGTGCCCGCCGGGCGCTGTGATTTTGCTGAGTCCGTGACCCGGGTCTCGGACCGTCCGAAAAGGACGTGAATGGGGACCGCCCGCAATTCACGTTCACGAATGTGACATTCACGGATCTGAACGTTTTGTCCCGTCGAACTCGTCGAACGAGCCTTGTCGCAGCCGCGCAACCGCCATAGGTAGGAAACTTAACCATCGGAGGTTGTACCAATTAGCCTGCACAACTAACTGGGTTTCTTGTGAGACGTTTTAAGATCTTCCGGAGATACATCGGAGGTGTTACCGTCCAAGCCCACCCAGCGGAAAGGCAGACCGCTGAGCGGGAAACCGGAACGTCCAACGGAGGACAACGTGGGACCGGAGCGCGGGCTGGAACAGAGCGGAACTCTCGAACGCGGGCTCGCGGTGCTCGAGCACGTGGGTCGGCACCAGGAGATTTCCACCAATGCGATCGCACGGCAACTGGGGCTTTCCCGCAGTGCCGCCTACCGCATCGTCGGCACCTTGAAGAACCTCGAATACCTCGAAGCCGACCAGATCACCGGCCGGGTCCGGCTGGGGACGCGGCTGGTCGAGCTCGGCGCCCGCGCGATGGCGGCGACCGACCTGCACCGGTGCGCGCCGCGGTACCTCGCGTCGCTCGCCGAACGCTCGGGCGAGACGACCTACCTCGCCGTGCCGGACAACGACACCATGGTCTACGTCGCGACCGAACGCAGTGCCAGCGCCGTGACGCTCGCCTGCCGCCTCGGCACCCGGCGCCCGCAGCACGCGACGTCACTCGGCAAGGCGTGGCTCGCCGCGCTGCCGGAGCCCGACCGCGCCGAGCGGATCCGCCGGATGAAGCTGGATTCCCTGACCCTCAAGACGATCATCGACCCGCACCGGCTGATGGACGAGCTCGCGAAGACGAGCCGTCGCGGCTGGGCGGTCGACGAGGTCGAGAACGAGCCGGACGTCGGCTGTGTCGCCGCCGCCGTCCGCGACCACTCGGGACGGCCGATCGCCGCCATCAGCATCGCCGGGCCGGCGCCGCGGGTGCTGCGCCGGCTCGACGAGCTCGGCGCCTCCGTGGCCGGGACGGCCGCCGCCCTGTCACTGCGGCTCGGCTTCGTGCGGGGCCGGCCGGCCTGATCCGCTTCACCCATCCGGCCGACACGGCAAAGGAGCCGACCGTGACCTGGATCCAGGACTACCAGCCGGCGGGCGCGCTGTGGGTCTCGGCGTTGCTCGCCGCCCTCCCGATCATCGTGCTGCTGGTCGCGCTCGGGGTGGTCCGCTTCTCCGCGCACCTTTCGGCGGCGCTCGCGCTGGTCACCGCGCTGGGCGTGGCCCTGCTGCTGTACCGGATGCCGGCCGCGCTCGCGTTCGACTCGGCGGCGATGGGTGTGCTGTTCGGCGTGTGGTCGGTGGCCTGGATCGCGTTCCACGCCGTGTACTTCCACAACGTCACGGTCGCGACCGGCCGGTTCGACAGCATCAAGCGTGTCCTCGCCGGGTTCAGCGAAGACCGCCGGCTACAGGCGCTGCTCATCGCGTTCAGCTTCGGCGCGCTGCTCGAAGGGGTCGCCGGCGGCGGCTCGCCGATCGCGATCACCGCGGCGATGATGGCCGCGCTCGGCTTCCCGCCGGTGAAGGCCGTGGTGCTGGCGCTGCTGGCGAACACCGCGCCGGTGGCGTTCGGCGGGCTGGGCAACCCGCTGATCGTGCTGGGCCGGCTGACCGGGCCGATCATGCACCTGAAGCCGGACCAGGCGACGGACCTGTTCTCGGCGATGGTCGGGCGCCAGGTGCCGGTGCTCGCGCTGATCATCCCGGCGTTCCTGGTCGTCGTGCTGGCCGGCTGGAAGCGCATGCTCGAGGTGTGGCCGGCGGTGCTGACCGCCGGGCTCGCGTTCGCGGCCATGCAGTTCGTCGCCTCGAACTACATCAGCGCCAGCCTGGTCGACGTCCTCGCCGCGCTCACCGCGATGGCCGCGCTGTGGATCCTGACCCGGTTCTGGCAGCCCGCGACCGTGTGGCGCTTCGACGGCGAAGAAGTCGCCGCCGCGAAGAACTTGGGCGCGGCTCAGGCTTCGCGGGGCGCGCTCTACGCGTGGATGCCGTACGTCATCCTGATCCTGGCGATCTTCCTGTCGCGGATCGGAACGATCTTCAAGAACCTGCCGGTGTGGCTGGACCTGACGAAGCTGCTGCACAAGGCGGACTGGATCTTCGCCTGGCCGGGGCTGCACAACCACGTCGTCCAGCACCCGCCGATCACGGCGAAGAACGCGCCGTACGCGGCGACGCTCACCATCGACTTCCTGTTCTCGCCCGGCACGATCGCGCTGATCGCGGCGGTGATCGCCGGGTTCGTGCTGGGCGCGCGGCCGAAGCTCCTGGTGGCGACCTACCGCAAGACCCTGGTCCAGATGCGCTGGGCGCTCGCGACGATCTTCATGATCCTGGCGATCGCGTTCGTCATGAACTACTCGGGCGCAACGCAGACACTGGGCCTGGCCCTGGCGACGACCGGCGTGCTGTTCCCGCTGTTCTCGGCCTACATCGGCTGGCTGGGTGTGTTCCTGACCGGCTCGGACGCGTCGACGAACAGCCTGTTCGGCCCGATGCAGGTGATTTCGGCCCAGCAGCTGCACATCGACCCGATCCTGGCCGGCGCGACGAACACGTCGGGCGGCGTGATGGGCAAGATGATCTCCCCGCAGAACCTCTCGATCGGTGCGACGGCGATCGGGCAGAGCGGCAAGGAAGGGTCACTGCTGCGGCAGACGTTCCTGTGGTCCCTGCTGCTGACCGCGGTGGTCGGCGTGATCTCACTCCTGCAGGCGACGATCCTGACGGCGATGATCCCGGCACCCTAGGCTGCGTGTATGCCTCATGACGCCCTCGCCGGTTTCGGGTACGAGCTGGGACTCCTGAAGCGTGTCCGCCGGTCCGGCTGGTGGCACGCGGGGGTCCGCGACCCGGAGTCGGTCGGCGAGCACAGCCTGCGCGCGGCCCAGCTGGCGGCGCTGATCGCCGCGGAGGAGGGCGCGTCACCGGAGCGAGCGGCGTTCCTGGCGCTGTGGCACGACACGCAGGAGACCCGCACGGGCGACCTGCCGCTGACGGCCGCGGACTATCTGCGGAAGCCGGAGCCGCGGGAGATCACGGCGGACCAGACCGCCGCCCTGCCGGAGCGGTCCCGTTCGCTCGTGCGCGAGGCCGTGGACGAGTACGAGACGCGGTTGTCGGCCGAGGCATTGTGCGCGAAGGATGCGGACAAACTGGAGATGTTGTTGCAGGCGCTGGAGTACCGGGACGTCGGCGTGCAGCGCGTCGACGAGTGGATCGAGTCGGCGCAGAAGGGCCTGAAGACGGAGACGGCGCGGAAGATCGCCGAGGCGGCTTTGACGCTGTCGCCGATGTCCTGGCGGGACCGCTAACGCCCCACCGCCGTCGCGCGGTCCAGCAGCAAGGCCCGTTCCCGCGCGTTCTCCGTCATCTCGGCCGCCCGGCGGAACTCCTGCTCGGCCTCCTCCAGCCGGCCCAGTTTCTGCAGCAGGTCGCCGCGGACGCTCGGCAGGAGGTGGTAGTCCTTAAGCGCCTCCTCGTCGGCGACCGCGTCGACCACCGCCAGGCCCGCTTCCGGGCCGTAGGCCATCGCCACCGCCACCCCGCGGTTCAGCTCGATCACCGGGGACGGCTGGAGCTTGCCGAGGCCTTCGTACAACGCCGCGATCCGCACCCAGTCCGTCTCGTCGGCCGTCCGGGCCCGCGCGTGGCAGGCCGCGATCGCCGCCTGGGCGGAGTACGGGCCGTACGCGCCTTCGGCGATCTGCTCCGACAGGGCCAGCGCTGCGAGGCCGTGCTGGATCAGCAGCCGGTCCCAGCGTGACCGGTCCTGGTCCAGCAGCAGCACCGGTTGGCCGTTCGGGCCGGTGCGGGCCTTCGCCCGGGACGACTGCAGCTCCATCAGCGCGACGAGGCCGTGCACCTCGGACTCGCCCGGCATCAGGCCCGCCAGCACGCGCCCGAGGCGCATCGCCTCTTCGCACAGCGCCGGGCGCATCCAGTCGTCACCGCGGGTGGCCGAATACCCCTCGTTGAACACCAGGTAGAGGACCTCGAGCACGGACGACAGCCGGGCGACGCGCTCGTCGCCCTCCGGCACCTCGAACGGGACCTTCGCCGCGGCGAGGGCCTTCTTCGCCCGGACGATCCGCTGCGCGATCGTCGACTCGCGGACCAGGAAGGCGCGTGCGATCTCGTCGGTGGTCAGGCCGCCGAGCATGCGCAGCGTCAGCGCGACCCGCGCCTGCGTGTTCAGCACCGGGTGGCAGGCGACGAACAGCAGGCGCAGCAGGTCGTCTTCGATGTGGTCGTCGAGCGCGGCGTCGAAGTCCGGCAGCACACCCTCGCCGAGCTGCTGGTCGCGTCCGACCTCTTCCAGCTTCTCCGCGTACCGCTCGTTGCGGCGGAACAGGTCGACCGCGCGCCGCTTGGCGATGGTCATCAGCCACGCGCCGGGGTTGCGGGGCACGCCGGACTCCGGCCACTGCTCCAGCGCCGCCACCAGCGCGTCCTGCGCCAGCTCCTCGGCGAGACCGACGTCACCGCGGGCCATCCGGGCCAGGCCCGCGATGAGCCGCGGCGACTCGATCCGCCAAACCGCTTCTACCGTGCTCCGGGTGTCCGCTACCGTCACCCGGCCATCAGACAGGGTGATCAGGCGCGGTGCAACCCACTACTCCGCGATCGCCCGGATCTCCATCACGCCGCCCTGCGCTTCCGGGTTCGGCGCCTGCTTCATCAGCGCGACGACGTCTTCGAGCGAATCGCCGTTCAGCACCCAGAACCCGGCGACGAGCTCCTTCGTCTCCGTGAACGGCCCGTCGATGACCTTCGGCTCGGCCTTCCCCTCGAAGACGACGCGCACACCTTCCGAGCTCGCGGTGAGGCCTTCGACGAGCACGATCCGGCCGTCCTCCATCAGCCGCTCGTTGAACTTCCCCATCTCGGCCAGCTCCGCCGCACTGGGCTGGAGCCCGGCCGACTCGGACTCGGGGCTGGCCTTCACCATGACGAGGAACCGCACGGCGTCACGCCTTCCCGTCGCTCTGCGCGCGAAGCCGTCCTTCCAGCTCCGCGACCTCGGGCGTCATGTTCTCGAAGTCGGACGCCTCCGCGACCCGCCGGATCTCGACCTCGCCGTGCTCACCCTCGGGGTTCGGCATCCGCTTGATCCACTCGATGCACTCGTCGCGGTCGCGGCACTGGAGGATCCAGAACCCGCCGACGAGCTCCTTCGACTCGGTGAACGGCCCGTCGACGACCTTGGGGTCCTCCTTGCCGTCGAAGACGACCCGGGCCCCTTCCGCGCTCGGCGCCAGCCCCTCGCCGGCCAGCAGGATGCCGGCCTTGACCATTTCTTCGTTGAACTTCCCCATCTCGGCCAGCAGCTCGGCACTGGGGGCCTTGGCGTCGGTGTGCTCGTTCGTCTTGACGATGACCATGAACCGCATTTCGATCTCCCTTGTCGCTCGCTCTTGCCCACGCGTCGAACGGCCCCGCCCTGGATCGACAGCGTCCGCCAAAAAACTTTCGCGCCGGAAAACTAGCAGCTCAGGGCGGATCCAGGTGGGCGAACCGGACAGGGGAGAATCACCAGCCGTGGCGGTACTCCCCGACGACCTCTCCTCCGCGCTCGACGAAGAGCTGGCCCGGCACCCCGTGCCGCGGCTGACGCAGTCCGTCGACCGGCTCAGCACGCGCTACCGCCAGGGTGACGCGGCGACTTCGCCGATCCTCAGCTCCGAGGTCGACATCGCCGCGTACGCCGGCTACCGGATGCCGGCGACCTACGCCGCCGTACACGCTGTGCTCGCCGAAGCTGCTTCGCGCGCGCCCGGCTTCGAGCCGCGTACGCAGGTCGACGTCGGCGGGGGCACCGGTGCGGCGGTCTGGGCGGCCGCGGCGGTCTGGCCGTCGCTGGCGAAGTGCACCGTGCTCGAACAGGTCGCCGGCGCGATCGGGCTGGGCAAGCGGCTGGCCAAGAGCGCCGAGCGCGCCGCCGTCCGCGACGCGGAGTGGCGGCGCGGGCTGGTCGACCCGGCCGCGCCGGCGCCGGAAGCGGACCTCGTGACGCTGTCCTATGTGCTCGGCGAGCTGCCGGAGGCCACCCGCGCCGACGTCGTGGGGTGGCTCGCGGCGAAGGCCGGCACGGTCGCGCTGATCGAGCCGGGCACCCCGGCCGGGTACGAGCGGATCCGCGCCGCGCGCGCCCAGCTGATCAACCTCGGCCTGCACGTCATCGCCCCCTGCCCGCACGACGACGCCTGCCCGATCGTGCCCGGCGAGGACTGGTGCCACTTCGCCGCGCGGCTGCCGCGCTCGGGGCTCCACCGCCGGCTGAAGGCGGGCACGCTCGGGTTCGAGGACGAGAAGTTCGCCTACGTCGTCGCGTCACGGTCCACACCGGAGCGGCCGGACGCGCGGATCATCCGGCACCCGAAGAAGCACAAGGGCTGGGTCGCGCTCGACCTGTGCACGACGGAGGGGCTGAAGCCCGGTGTCGCCGTCTCGAAGAAGCAGGGGCAGCGGTACCGCGCGGCGCGGGATGCCGAGTGGGGCGACGGCTGGTCGACGAACTGACCCGGCCGTGGCAGGCTCGCTCGCCATGGGGCGAGTCATCGCGGAGATCAGCATGTCGGCGGACGGGATCGTGGCCGGTCCGGACACCAGCACCGAGCACCGGCTCGGCAAGGGCGGCGACCTGCTGCACGAGTGGATGTTCGAGGGCACCGACGCCGACACCGAGGTCGCCGCGCGGCTGTTCGACGGCACCGGCGCGTTTGTGCTGGGCCGGGCGATGTTCGACGTCGGCCTCGAACCCTGGGGTGACGACGGCACGTTCAAGAAGCCCTGCTTCGTCGTCACACACCGGCCACACGAACCCGTGATCAAGGGCCCGACGACGTTCACGTTCGTGACCGACGGCGTCGAAAGCGCGCTGCGGCAGGCGAAAGCAGCGGCGGGCGCGGACAACGTCGTGGTGATGGGTGGCGGCACGACCATGCGGGAGTTCCTGCACGCCGGGCTGGTCGACGAGCTGCGGCTGCACGTCGTCCCGCTGCTGTTCGGTGCGGGCGTCCGGCTCTTCGACGGCGCCGTCGGCGACCACGTCAAGCTGGAGCGCACCGGTGTGCACGAGACGCCGAACGCGACCCACCTGACCTTCCGCGTGCTGCGCTAAGGCATCCGCACGGTCCGCAGGAACGCCGGGAGCAGCCACGGCCGCGGCCCGCTGATCCGGACGCCGCCGGTCAGCACCGCGCGGGCCTTCGAAATACGGCCGAACATCATCGGCACCAGCACCGCCGGGTCGAAGCGCAGCCGCACGTCAGCCGTGCCGTCCGGTTCCTCCAGGCGGAGCTCGCCGTGCTGCAGCGCCAGGACCGCCGGTTTTGTGTACGCCGACCGGAACTCCACCGCGATGCGGCGGGGTGACGGTGTTGCGTCGTCGAGCAGGCGGCCCAGGTCGTTGCGCACCATGCCGAACAGGAACAGCTCCAGGAACAGTGCCTCGTGCGCCGCGGGGACCGGCCACGGCCGGCGGGCCACGCGGGCGATGTCGAGGCCGTGGATCAGCATCTCGTTGACCAGGTGCGCGAGGACGCCGGCGACCGGCACGCGTGCGCTGCCCAGCCACCACACCGGCTTCTCCGGATCCAGGTCGGCGCTGACCAGCAGCACTTCGGCGATGTCCGCGCGGAGCCGTTCGGCCAGCCGGGCGGGGTCGCGCTCGGGGTAGAGGTCGAGCGCGAGCGCGTTCATCTCCGAGATCGTGTCGACGCTGGCCGCGCCGATCGGCCCGGCGAGCCCCGGCAGCGGGAGCGGGCCGCCGTCCCCGCGGATCATCGCCGTGTACACCAGCGCGATCATCCCGACGTGCGACGCCGTTTCGGCGATCGACCACTCGCCGAGCGACCTCGCGTGCGCGTCCGGCACACCGGCCACCAGGTCCGCGAACCGGCCGCCGACCTCCGGCAGCGCGGCGCGCACCGCTTGCCACTGTTCGCCCGTCACAGCTCTCGACGGTAAGGGCCCGGACGCCGTCGGCGGATCTCCGAAGGTGCGGAGGTACCGATCCGGCCAAAAGCAGGCCGCCCCTCAGCGGCACTTAACCGTTGCTGCGGAACGATTCGGCCGTGGCTGTGGTCGGATTGGTACGAGCGATACAGTATCTTCGCGGGATGGCCCGGCTCCTGCCCCGGTCGACCCGGGTGCGGGTCGCGCTCTTCGCCGCGCTCGCTTCGGCGCTCGTGCTCGGTCTGGGTTCGTACTGGTTCGTGCAGTCGCTGCGAAGCGGCCTGGAGAACAACGCGCGGGCGCTGGCCGGCGACAAGGTCGAAGCCGTCATGGCCCTGCTGAACTCGGGTGTGACCCCCGCCGACGTGGCGCAGCGCCTCGAAAAGGGCGGCGGCTACATGATCAGCGCCGAGCGGGTGAACCGCTGCTCGACCGGCCGTCCGGAGGTGCCGTTCGAGGGCCGGGCCCAGGTGTACAGCCCGGACTGCGTCATCGCGATGCCCTACGGCCTGCCGGACCAGGAGTACCGCGGCTCGTCGACACCCGACGGACGGTACTTCGTCGACGCGGCCCAGTCCCTCGATCCCGTCGGCCTCCAGACCGTCGACACCGCCCAGCGGTTCCTCTGGGGCGGGGTGCCCGCGGCGGCGCTGCTCGTCGGCGGGGTCGCCTGGTTCGCCGTCCGGCGGTCGCTGCGCGCGGTGGGCGCGATCCGCGCCGAGGTCGACGGCGTGCGTGCGGGAGACCTCGGCCGCCGCGTGCCGGTGCCGGACTCCGGTGACGAGATCACCGAGCTGGCCGTGACGATGAACGAGATGCTGGCCCGGCTCGACCGGTCGGTGCAGCGGCAGAGCCGGTTCACCGCGGACGCGTCGCACGAGCTGCGCACGCCGCTGGCGTCGATGCGCACCCAGCTGGAGGTGCAGCTCGCCCACCCGGACCGGCTCGACTGGCGCCGCAGCTACGAAAACGCCGTTCTCGACGTGACGCGGATGGAGGCGCTGGCCGGCGACCTGCTGCTGCTCAGCAAGCTCGACGCGGACCAGCCGGCCGGGAGCGCGCCGGTCGCGCTGGCGGACCTGGTGACCGGCCACGTCGCCGCGCGACTCCCCCGGGACGGCGTCGAGGTGAGCACGGAAATCGAGGCGATGCCGGTGGTGCACGGCCACGCGGGACGGCTGGAGCGGGTGCTGCGCAACCTCGTCGACAACGCCGAGCGGCACGCGAAGACCCGCGTGACGATCACGCTCACCGCGTCCGACGGCGAGAGTGTGCTGACGGTCCAGGACGACGGCCCCGGCATCCCGCCCGAACACCGCGAGCGGGTCTTCGACCGGTTCGTGCGGCTCGACGACGACCGCGCTCGTGAAGACGACGGCGGCTCCGGCCTCGGCCTGGCGATCGCCGCCGAGATCGCGCGGACGCACGGCGGCAGCCTGCGGGTCGCCGAAAGCGCGTCCGGCGCGCGCTTGGAGCTCCGCCTTCCGCTTGCCTGAAGGCGTCTTCAGCTTGCTTAAGCTCCGGTTCAGCGTGGCCCCACGAGCATCCCGCCATGCTGATCGACTTCGCGCCGGCGCCGGTTCGCACGCGCCGCGCGATCCCCTACTTCGTCGCCTCGGTCGCCTTCGCCGGGTATGCCGCTTGGTCGCTGCAGCGGCTCCGGACGTTCGACGCGAGCGGGTTCGACCTGGGAATCTTCGAGCAGGCCGTGCGGTCCTACGCGCACGGGCACTGGCCGGTGTCGGACCTGCTCGGCCCGGGCGCGCCGACGCTCGGTGACCACTTCCACCCGATCCTGGCGCTGCTCGCGCCGTTCTACCTGCTCTGGCCGTCGCCGGCGTGCCTGCTGGTCGCGCAGGCGCTGCTGTTCGCGCTCTCCGCCGTGCCGGTGACGCGGTGCGCGATCGGGGTGCTGGGCACGCGGCCGGGTGCGGTGGTGGGGGCCGGGTACGTGCTGTCGTGGGGGCTGCTGTCCGCGGTGAACTTCGACTTCCACGAGGTCTGCTTCGCCGTGCCGATGCTGGCGTTCACCGCCGAGCACCTCCTGCGCGAACGGTGGCGGGCCGCGGTGTGGTGCGCGCTGCCGCTCGTGCTGGTCAAGGAGGACCTGCCGATGACGCTCGCCGCGGTCGGCGTGGTGCTGGTGCTCAACCGGCAGCGACGGCTCGGCTGGGCGGTGGTCGTCTTCGGCGTGGCTTCGACGGTTCTGCTGGTGACGGTGGTGTTGCCGGCCCTGAATCCGGCCGGTGCGTATGCGCACAGCGGCGGCTTCAACCCGTTCGGCGGATCGATCGTGAAGGTCTCGATGCTGCTGGCCCTGCTGGCGCCGACGGCGTTCACCGCGCTGCGGTCGCCGCTGCTTCTCCTGGCGATCCCGACCCTGCTGTGGCGCCTGGTCTCGGCGAACGACCGCTACTGGGGCATGGGTTACCACTACAGCGCGGTCCTGATGCCGATCGTGTTCATCGCGGCCGCTGACGGCGTCCGCCGGATCGACCGGCGGTGGCTGCTGCCGGTGTGTGCGCTGGTCGCCGGGCTGGCGTCGTTCGGCCTCCAGGCGGCGCACCTGACCAGCGGCGTCTGGACGCCTTCGCAGCGTGCGGGCATCAACGCGGTGCTGGCCCGGATCCCGGACGGCGCGACGGTGCTGGCGTCCAACCGCCTGGCCCCGCACCTGACGTCCCGCTGCACGGTGTTGTTCTTCGACGGCGTCTCGCCGCTGCGGCCGGAGTGGGTGGTGGTCGCGAAGCCGGAGCAGTCCTGGCCGACGACGCTGGCGTCGAAGGCGGCGGCGCTCGAGGACCTGGAGCGCACGGGGTACCTACGCGTCGACGGGACGGACTCCGTCGTGCTGCTCCACCGTGCGTAGAAAACACCGCAGCGGTAACCGGCCAGTCGGGGGGCGTGCCGGCCGGTTACCGCCGCATGGAGGAAGAGGGCACCTCGCGTCAGGAATGACGCGCAGGTCCACGCTTCACCCGATCGAGTGACGAGAGGTTTCGGCGCAGCGTCAGGCCGGGTCGGCCAGGATGCCGTTCACGTACGAACCCGGGTGGGTCGCCGCGTCCTGGCGGAGCACCGGCAGGTCCGCCGGCCACTCCGCGGTCAGCGCCGTCGTCTGGCCCGGCGGGATCGTGTTCAGCTTCGCCGGCGTCCAGGCCGGCTCACCGGCGGCCGGCTTCACGACCGTGATGGTCGCCGACGCCGTGGTCCCCGCGGTCACCTCGTTGTACTTCACACCGTTGTCGACGCGCGGCAGGTGGTAGACCGGGCCGAACGTCGCGTCGTCCGGGCCGACCAGGTCGACGCCCGGCACGCCGTACAGACCGCACGTGTGGTCCGTGGTGTTGCGATACGTCAGCGGGATGTCGAACTGGCCCGGCGCGTCGTTCTTCTCGGCCGGCTTGCCCAGCAGGACCTCCAGATCCGCCGTGGTGCACCGCGGCGTGCTCGACGACGCCGTGGCCACGCCACCCCCGGATGCCCCCTGGGCCGGAGCCGGAGCAGCCGCGTTGCCCCCGACCGGTGCCGGCGCCTGAGCCGCCGTCGAAGTCCCACACGCCGCCAGCACGAAGGCCCCCGCCGCCGTGCCGATCCCCATCAAGATGCGCTTCATGGATTTCTCCTCCCCGGGAAAGATCAGTTGCCGACCGGCGTGACCTGGACGGTGTCGCCCTTCAGCGGCGCCCCCGCCGGCCACTCGACGCTCACCGGCTGGCCGAACGGCCCGGTCGGCAGGTCGAACGAAACGAACGCCGGCGTGACCGCGGCCGCGGCCGAGCGCTGCACGATCCGCGACACCGCCGGGTGGCCGTCACGCAGGTTCACCGGCAGCGCCTCGCTGCCGTCGGTGGTCGTGGTGACCGGCAGCCGCTGCCCGTCCGCGATGAAGGTCAACGCGGTCGGCGCGCCTTCGAGCTTGCAGTTCGTCGTCGGCGAGGCCGCGGTGTAGGTGAGCACGTAGGCCTCGTGCCCGGCGGCGTGCGACGGGTCCGCGGCGACGGACACGTGGACGTCCGAGGCGCCGCACGGGGTGTCGCTCGGCATGGCGTTCGCGGCCCCGCCGGCCAGGAACAGCCCGCCGGCCACCAGGCCCCCGGTGATCATCGCGGTACCAAGTCGCTTCATGGTCATCCTCCCTCGTTCCGTGATCGACTGGACTCACTGGGGAAGATGCCCGGGAGCCGCCCGGGGATGCGCCGCGATGGGGTCGCTCACCCGAAAGCAACCCCGAAGATCACCAGACGTCGAAAGGAACGTCAGCTACGGCCGAAGCAGACGAACGGCATCAGCGGTTCCGCCTGCGCCGCGTCGGCCAGCGCACGCGCCGGCGGCGTCCCGGACGCCAGCGCCCGGTGGTAGGCCAGCATCACCCCGCCCGCGGTCCGGTCGTCGACCCGCGCCACACTCGAGACGACCGTGCGGCTCCCGCCGTAAAGCAGCGCCGCGGTGAAGCCGAGGACCTCGTCCCCCGCGCGGACCACCGTCTGGCCGACGTCGCACGACGACAGCACCACCTGCTCCGGCGCGGTCGAAAGCTGCTGGACGTCGTAGGCCATCAGTGGACCGTCGGCGAGGTTGAGCCGCGAAAACAGGACGTTCTCCTGCTCGTGGTGGCCGTGCGCGGCGAAGTGCGCCAAGCGGCAGCCGTCGAACGCCTTGAGCGTCGCCGTCACCGTCGCGTCCGGGCCGGTCAGCACCTCGGCCTCCGGGTAGAACGGCGCGAGCAGCGAGATCTCCGCCTCGGCGTGGGTCAGGTCCGAGCCCGCGACCAGCAGCGGCGCCCCGGCCGCCCGGCGGGGGCGGCGGCCCGCGTCGAGCCAGGCCGACGACGACGGCGTGACCGTCACCGGACGGCCGCGCAACGTCGGCAGCAGGCCCCACGGGATCGCCGAAAGCGCACCGGTCGGCACCACGACGACGTCGAGGTCGCCGAGCCGGGAAGCCAGCGGCGCCAGCAGGATCGTGTCGAGCGCGGTGACCTGCGTCCGGACCGACCGGCGGATGACCTGGTCGAGCTGCGGCGGCAGCTGCCGCCCGCACAACGCGTCGAGGTCGCTGTGCAGCCTCGCGACCGGCTCCGCGACGGCCGAGGCCGGGCCGAGCTCGATCAGCGCCACCCGGTGGTTCGCGATCACCTGCGCGCACAACGCGCCGTGGTCGGCGAGGAAGCAGACCATCGCGCTGCCGGTGGCCGCGAGCTCGTCGCCGAGGTCGCCGAGCTGGGCCTCCGGGTGGTCGACAACGGCGCCTTCGGCCTGCCAGCCCTTGGCGCGGATCTCGCGTTCCAGCGCGGCACACCGCTTCACGGCCTGGGCGTCCGGCTTCCCGGACAGCTCGCCCGCGCGGATCTGCATCGAGAGGAACCGCAGCTCGGCGACGGCGTCGACGGTCTCCGGGTGCGCGGGCGGGCGCACCGGCCGGAACCGGAACGCCTGGGCGCGCGAGCGGTCGAGCCAGCGGAAGACGACGCCGGGTGAGCGCTGGGCGAGCGCGGCGGCGAGGCCGGCGTCCGCGAGCTCCTTGCCGAGTGACGTCGTCCCGGTCTGCAGGTCGACACTGCCGAACCGGCTGCGGTGGCGCTGCAGCTGGGTCAGCCCGGCCCGCGCGTTCGCGAACGTGACGCGCCTGTTGCCGCTCGCCGCACCGAGTTCGGCGAGGGCGAGCCGCCGGAAGAGGCGGTTCTCCAGCGGCGCGGTCCGGCGGTCGCGCGGGGCGATCCCGGCGCGGGCGCCGTCGAGGTCGCCGAGAGCGATCCGGGCCCGCGCGGCCAGCAGCGCGGCGATCTCGGCGTCGTTGCGCAGGCCCAGCCCGGTGAGCCGGTCCGCGAGCGCGGTCGCCTCCGCGGCGACACGCGCGATCCGCCGTCCGGCCGCGAAGTCCGCGCGCAGCACGGTCAGCTGCGCCACCGCGGCCCAGGTTTCGTTGCCTCTTCGGCGAAACCGGCGTTCGGAGCGCACGGCCCAGCTGCGCGCGGCGGCCGGGGCGCCGCTCGCCAGCGCGGCCAGCGCGCGGGTCAGCTCGGCCTCGGCGTGTTCCTGGTTCATCCGCAGCCGCGGGAACTGCTCGAGTGCCGCGTCCAGTTCGGCGGCGGCTTCGTTCGGCAGCCCGGCCGCGAGCAGCGCCCGCGCCTTGTCGACGGCCAGCACCGGCAGCATCCCGACACTCTGATCGGCGTAGAACCCGCTCGCCGCGTCGAAGTCGCGCAGGGCGCCCGGGATGTCGCCGGTCAGCACCCGCGCCTGGCCACGGCCGTGTGCCGCCTTCGCGAAGATCCGCTCCAGGCCCTCTTCCGACGCCTGCCCGGCGCCGATCTGCTCGCACTGGTCGAGGTCGGCGAGCGCGAGCCGGACGCGCCCGGCGTACTGGTGCAGCATCGCGCGGTTGAGCAGGGTCCGGGCGAGCACGACGAACTCGCCGGCCTGCCGCAGCAACGGAATCGCTTCGTCGAAGCAGGTCAGCGCTTCGTCCATCCGGCCGATCAAGATGAACACGAGACCGCGTTGCTGGCGCAGGATCCCGCGCCCGGCCTCCGACACGAGGACGTCGGCCTCGTCGAGCAGCGCCAGTCCGCGGGAGCTGTTGCCCAGCGCCGTTTCGACGGCCGCGTACGTGCCGAGCACGCGCGTCGCGAGGTCGGGCCAGGCCGGCCACGCGGGCGGCGGCGCGAGGGCGGGCAGGCCGAGCAGCCGCGCGGCGGACCGGATCAGCTTTCCGCCGACCACCGGCTGGCCGTTGTTGGTCGCCGCGACCGCACGTCGGTGCAGGTCGCGCACCCGGTCTTCGACCTTCGGCGACACGGCCACGGGCTGCCCTTCCGGCCGGGATTCCTCCCCTCGGCCGAGAAGGACGTGCCGGATCGTACCTCCGGGTCGGCGGCGTCCGGGAGTTCTCGCGGGCCGGGCAGTTTTCAGTTCGGAGCCGGGGCGGCCGACCCGTCAGAGTTCGATGGCCGGTGTGCTCACCGTCCTCGACCGCCCGAGCGTCCGGACCAGGACCTGCACCATCCCGTGCGGCACCCCGCAGACCGCGAACCGGCCTTCGGCGTCCGAAGTCGTCGTCAGCGGGCCGGTGGCGGTGCGGACCTCGATCGGGTGCTCGGCGGGCGGGGTGAGCCAGCCGTCCAGGCGGATCGAACCGCCTGGCTCCGGGCTGACGTTCACCATGATGGTCAGGCTTTCGCTGTCGAACGTGATGAGCCTGCCCTGTTCGGCGGCGCTGCGGGCGACGGCCAGTCCTTCCTGTTCGCGGATCCGCATCACCTCGAGGTCGACGTCCTCCAGCTGGATCGCGAACCGGATCTGGTCCACCAGCGTGTCGGGCATCGGGTCGGCGTCTTCCCACAGTTCGCGCAGTCCGGCCAGCAGCCGGAAGTCGAGCGCGTCCAACGGCTCGTTCGCGCCAGGTGGTTCGACGGTGGTCACAGCCAATCTCCTTCGCCGTTGGCGAGTAGCTGCTCGCGCAGGCGCGCGAGACAGCGTCCCCTGGTCGGGCCGATACTCCCCCTCGGCATTCCCAGCCGGGCGCCCACTTCGGCGTAGTCCGGCCGGTGCACGAACGCCACGATCCGCAGCAAGCTGCGGCAGCGTTCGGGCAGTGCGTCGACCGCACGCCACAAACGAGCGCGCTGGTCGTCGCGCAGCACCCCCTCCTCGGGTGCCGGTGACGCTTCGGTCAGCCGCTCCGGAAGCTCCGGCAGCGGCCGTTCGACCTGGCGTTTTTCCCCAGCCCGCCAGGCCTCCCGCTTGGTGACGGTGATCAGCCAGCCGGTGAGCGCGACCGGCGAGCGGATCTCCGCGAACGAGCCGAGCAGGCGCAGCCACGTCGTCTGCACGACGTCGGCGGCCTGGTCGGCGTCCAGCCCCTGGTCCCGCGCGACCTGCCAGAGCAGCGGCGTGAGCAGGGAAACGAGTTCGTTCAGCGCCGCGCGGTCGCCCTCCCGCGCGGCGTCGAACAGGACGGCGACCCGCCCGTGGTCGGTCCTGGCCACCGTCACAGCGAGCCGAGCGCGGCCCAAGCGCGCTTGACGACGGTGTCGCGGTCGACGGTGGCCAGCTCGGACCCGAACTGGAACAGTGCCTTGCCGATTTCGGCGGCGGCCAGCGGCGCGGCGAACGACGTGCCGTCCCAGACCGCGAAGCCGGCGGTGAAGTCGTCCGGGTCGAACGAGTTCCGGCCCTGGTCGGGCACTTCGTGGTCGGCGGCCGCGGTGCCGCGGACGTCGGTCGGGTAGGTGCTGACGACGCCGGCGCCGGTCGCCCAGCAGTGCACCCACGGGCCTTCGTTGGAGAACAGCGCCTTGCTGGCGGAGACGTCGGGGTTGAGCGCGCCGACGCTGATCACCTGCGGGCCGCAGCCGCCCGTCAGCGGCTGGTCGGCGAAGGCCGCCGGGTAGAAGCGGCGGGTGGTGGCGTCGTTGCCCGCCGCGGCGACGACGAGCACGCCGAGGCCGAGCAGCTCCGCGATGACCGCGCCGAACTGGCCGGTGTAGGCGATGTCGGCCGGGTTCTCTTCGTAGTAACCCAACGACAGCGACACGATGTCGACCATGTTCTCGGGCCGGTTGTTGGCCTGCGCGTCGCGGACGCGGTCGGCCAACATGTGCAGCGCGAGCAGCACGTCGGCTTCGTACGCGACACCGTCGCTGTGCACGACGCGGATCGCGAGCGTGTCGGCTTCGGGGCAGGCCTGCCGGATGATGCCGGCGATGAACAGGCCGTGCCCGGTGTCGGTGTCGATGTCGCCGATCAGCGGCTGGCCGGTGGTCGGGGCGTCCCAGAAGTCGGTGAGCAGCTGCGTCGCCAGGGTGCTGCCGGAGTCGATCTGGGCCTGCAGGATCGCCGCCTGGATGTCCGGTGCCACGGTGAGCCCGGCGCCGGCGGGCGGCGGGCCGCTGCGGTCGGCCAGCCCGAACCACGGGTGCGGGCCGATGCCGGTGTCGAGCACGGCGACGACCGGCCGCCGGTGCCCGGGCTTGTCGCTGCGGTGCGGCGGGTCGGCGGCCAGGGTGACCGGGATCCGGTTCGCGCCGCGGGTGCGCCCGTAGGAGCTGCCCGCGCCGAACCCGCTGGTCTCCCAGGGCGTGCCGCCCAGGCCGCTGGTCTCCCAGGGCACCCCGCCGAACACCGGCGTGCTGAACAGCAGGTGCTCGACCGAAATCCGCGCCACGATCTCCGGCGCGATCTCCGGGTTCTCACCCGCCGACGCGCCGCGCAGCAGCTGGACCGCCTTCCAGCAGTCGACGACGACCGGGTCCGAGTCCTCGCGGACGTGCAGCAGCGCCCGCACCGGCAGGTCCTCGAGCTGCCGGGCGCGGGTGGCCTCCTTGCCGTCCCCACCGCGGTCCGCCGGCTCGGCGTAGAGGCCGATGCGCGCGAGCACGCGGTTGATCGCGGCCAGGGTCTCCTGGTCGCGCAGGTACCGGTCGGGGATGAGGAACGCGCCCGGCCGGTACACGGTCGTGCGCGGCGCCGGCCGGCCCGGCACCGCGGTCGACGTCGCCGGGTCGAGCACCCGCGCGCCGTGCCGGTCGAGCAACTGCCTGGGCGGGGCCGGGAGCTCGTTGAGCGTGCTCACGTCCTCCGCCGCCACTTCCGCGGTCTCGTCCCTCACGAACCTGACGACCATCGGGTCCACCCTCCTGCTGCCTTGCCCCCGCCATTGATCACGTCTGGCACCCGGAAAAGACCGGTGAGCCGCACTCGGAATACGGCACCGACGTCTCGAATGCATAACAGCGACGGCAAACGGGTGACGACGTATCTGGCGCGCCCGGCTCACCCACTTGGCCCTCCGGAAGTCACGTATCCATCAGGGGAGAGCACATGGTTCCGCTCGGGTCGGGCGCACAGGAAGCAGGCCGGCCCGCGCCGGTCCGGGGGCCGGGCGGGGTCTTCACCCCGGAACCGGCCACCGGCGGCGGCAGCTTCACGGTGCCGCTCGACCTGCCGCCCGGTCCCGGCGGCATCGCGCCGGCGCTGGCGCTGCGCTACACGACGGGCGCGCCGAACGGCCCGTTCGGCGGTGGGTTCGCGCTGCCGCTGCCGCACGTCGGGCCGGACGACGGCCGCGCGCGGACCGGCACCGGGGGCCGGCTCGCCCGGCGGGGTGACGGCTACCTGCTCACCACCCGCTCGGGGATCCGGCACTTCCTCGGCCCGGACGAGGGCGCCGGCGCCGCCTGGCACCTGCAGCGGACCGAGGACGCGCTGGGCAACACCGCCGCGTTCAGCTGGGCCCACCACGGCGGCCAGGCCTACCTCGCGCGCGTGGCCTACGGACCGTACGAAGTGGACTTCTCCTACGAGCCGCGGCCGGACGTGCTGCGCCGGGGCCGCGGCGGCACCCTCGTCACGACGGGGCTGCGGTGCGCCCGCATCGACCTGCGGGTGCCGGGTGACGCGCGGCCGCTCGTCCGCCGGTGGAGCCTCGGTTACGACACCGACGAAACGACCGGCGCGTCGATGCTGACGTCCGTGGCGCTCACCGGCTTCGACGTGCGCGGCGCCGAAACGGCCGCGCCGGTGCTGCGGCTGGCGTACGCCGGCGCGGACCCGCCGGCGGTGCCGCGGGTCCGGCTCGCCGCCAAGGCCCGTGCCGGCGGTGTGCTGCTGCTCGACGCCGAGGACTCGGCGCCGCAGTTCTCCCTCGAACCCGGCGACCTGCCGCGCGCCGGGCGGCTGAGCGAAATCGACAACGGCATCGGGCTGCGCACCGAGATCGACTACACGACCGTCGAGGCGATCCCGGTGGTCCGGCGCGTCTCGCTCCTCGAGTCGGCGACCGGCCACGTCGGGGTGACCGAGTTCGAGTACCACGACGGCCGGTCCGGCGACTCGTTCACCGGGTTCGGCCGGGTCGTCCAGGACGAGCTCGGCGACGACCACGCGCCGACGCTGCGGACCGTGCGCTGGTTCGGCGCCGATGGTTTCCTGCACCAGGAAGAGAAGTACGGCCTCGACGGCTCACCCGACGAAGACCGCCCGTACCGCCGGGTCGAGCACACTCGCCGTCCGAAGTGGACAAGATCGGTGACGACGGAGTTCGAGCGCCGGGAGAAGCCGGTCTCGGTCACCACGACCGAGACGGCGTTCGACGCCGCCGGGAACCCGACCCGCGAGGTCGAGACGACCGAGCGGCCCGGCCGTGAGCCGGTGGTGCGCGAGACGCGCACGACGTACACGACCGACCCCGAACACCGGTTCGCCGCGTTGCCCGCGCGGGTCCGCCGGCTGGACGGTACCGGGAAAGTCTTGTCCGACAAGGTGTTCCGGTACGACGAAAGACCCGACGGGAGTGCCGGCTCGCGCGGCCTGCTCACCGCGCGCGAAGAGCTGGTGCTCACCGACGCGCTCGTCACCGACGTCTACGGGGCGATCCCGCCGGACTTCCGGCACCACGGTTACCACCGCCGTCCCGGCGAGGACGGCTGGTGGGTCACCACGTTCCACGGCCGGTTCGACACCGTCACCGGGCTGCGCACCACGACGACCGGGCCGCTCGGCCACCCGCGCGAGGTGCGGTATTCGGCCGACCGCTGTTTCCCCGAAGTCGTCACGGACTCCCTCGGGAACGTGACGGCCACGCGGTACGACGTCCGCACGGCGCGGGTGTGCGAGGTGGTCGATCCGGCGGGCGCGGTGACCACGGTGACCCACGATCCCTTGGGCCGTCCCGAAACCGTCGTGCGGCCGGGTGACTCGGCGGACCTCCCGACCGTCCGGCACCACTACGACCTCAGCGGGCCGGTGCGGGTGACCACCGAGCAGCGCGCGGTGTCCGGCGAGGCGGAGGTGCTGGTGATGTCGGAGCTGCGCGACGGCGCCGGCCGGCTGCTGCAGCGCCGGCACGCCGAGCTGCTCGGCGACGTTGTCGACGAACACCACGAGTACTGCGCGCGGGGCCTGGTGTGCCGGACGAGCCGGGCGTTCCGGGACGGCGGCCCGCGCAGCACGCCCACCGAGTTCCGCTACGACGCCCTCGGCCGCCCACTGCCGGCCGCCGAACGCCATGAAGGGCATGGCTTTGAAGTCCATGAGGGTGCCCTTCATGGACGTACCCGCGACCTGCTCGGGCGGAAGCTGCGGGGTGCGGACGGCGTGGTGCACGTCCGGGACGCCGCCGGGAACGCGGTGGAGTCGCGGACCGTCGGCGGGCGCACGGTGTACCGCGTGTACGACGCCGCCTGCCGGGTGGTGGCGGTGCTGGTCGACGACCCGGGCGGCACCCCGGTCACGACGTTCACCTACCACGACGGCGGGCTCCCGGTGCCGCTCGGCGCCGGGCCCCACAGCTGCGGCCGGCTGGTGCGCGTCGCGGACGAATCCGGCGTCACCCTGATCGGCTACGACGCGCTCGGCAACCCGGCCGAACGGCGCTGGCGCCCCGCGCACGTCGCCGTCGAGTACCGTCTGGACGTGGTGCGCCGCGCGGACGGCCGGCTGTCGGAGGTGGTGTACCCCGACGCCGGCGACGGGCGGGTGACCGTGCACCACCAGTACGACGAGGTCGGCCGGCTGGTGAGCGTGCCCGGGTTCGTCGACGCCGTGCACTACGACCTGCGGGGCCGCCGCACCGCGGTGCACTACGCGAACGGCATCAGCGAGCTCTTCACCGCGGGCCGGCACGTCGTCGCCGGCCCGGACGGGCTGCTGCACGACATCGGGCCCGGCGTGGCCGAAGTCCCGGAAACACCGCCGGGCAGCGAAATCCGGGACGCGTTCGGCCGGCTGCGCGGTGTCCACGGTGACGGTGTCAACGCGCTCTACGGGTACGACCACGCCGGCCGCCGGGTCCGCACCCTGGTCACCAACGGCACACGCATCCACGAAGTCCTGACGCCGGACGAGCTGTACTCCATCGAGGACGGCGAGCTGGTGATCACCGTGGCGGGCGCGGTGCGCCAGTACGCGGACGGCCGGCGCCGCTACCTGCACTTCGACGACCAGGACGGCGTCGCGCTGATGACGGACGAGTCGGGCGCGGTCGTCGACACGCCATGAACGCCGCGCCGCAGCGGCTCAGTCCAGCACCGCCAGGTCCAGCCGGCTGAGCCGTTCGGGGTCGGCCAGGATGTCGATCTCCACGATCCGGCCGCCGGCCACCGTGAACCCGAGCACCGAGAACGGCCGGCCTTCGCGCGTCGCCACCACGCCCGCCGCGCCGTTGACCAGGGCCCGCCGGACCACTCCGCCGCCGGCGCCGAGCCGCGAGAACGTGAGCGCCTGGTTCGCCACCTGCGCCGCGCCGTGGATCTCGACCGATCCGCCCGCGGCGGCCCCGCGGTCGGCACGCAGCACGACCTCCGGGTCGAGGACCGTGACGAGCGCGTCGAAGTCACCGCCGCGCGCGGCCGCCAGGAAGGCGTCGACAACTTCGCGCTGCCGCGTGAGATCGGGATCCGGCGCGACCGGCGCACCCTGCACCCGCCGCCGGGCGCGGCTCGCGAGCTGCCGGGTCGCGGCTTCGGAGCGGCCGACGATCGGCGCGATCTCCTCGAACGGCATCGCGAACATGTCCCGCAGCACGAACGCCAGCCGCTCGGCCGGGGTCAGCGTCTCGAGCACGACCAGCAGCGCGAGCCCGACCGAATCCGCGATCAGCGCTTCGTGCTCGGGGCCGGCGTCCTCGCGGCTGATGATCGGGTCGGGCACAAAACCGTCCAACGGCTCCTCGCGCCGGGCCTTGCGCGAGCGCAGCATGTCGAGGCAGACGCGCCCGACAACCGTCGTGAGCCAGCCGCCCAGGTTCTCGACGGCGCCGGTGTCACTCCGGCTCAGCCGCAGCCAGGACTCCTGGACGGCATCCTCGGCCTCGGTCAACGAGCCCAGCATCCGGTACGCGACGGCCCTCAGGTGGTCGCGGTGAGTCTCGAAACGGAGCGCCAGCCAGTCGGGGTCGTTCACGGTGCCGTCCTTCGTTCGCGTGCGGTCACCACCATGACGGATCCCGTGCGGCGGATGTGACAGATCCGAGGACTGAGTGCCGCTGAGCGGAATCTCCCCTTGACGTACGATATATGACCGCATAATCATCGGATCTCTCCGGACTGAGGAGAGCCATGAGAGCACTCGCCTGCCTCGCCGCGGCCTTCGCACTGGTGCTGAGCTTGGTCAGCCCGGCCGCGGCCGAGGTCTACCACCCGCGTCAGGACTGGCTGCGCGCTTCGACGGCCGGCCTCTTCCTGCACTGGGGCATGTTCACCGCACCGAGGCACACCGACTGCGCCGCCTGGGAGCACGACGTCACCGCCGGCGGCTGGACACCGGACTACTGGATCGACGAGGCGACGAAGCTCGGCGCGTCGTACGTCGTCCTCACCACCTTCCACAGCCGGCTGGGGTACGCGCGGCCGTGGCCGTCGAAGATCCCGGGCAGCTGCTCGACCCAGCGTGACTTCCTCGGCGAGCTGATCGCCGCGGGCCAGGCCAAGGGGGTACGCGTCATGCTCTACATGACCGACGATCCCCAGTGGCACAACGAAACCGGGCACGAGTCGCTCGACTCGGCCGCCTACTCCGCGTACAAGGGCAAGCCGGTCGACCTCACCACCCGGCCCGGCTTCGGCGAGTTCAGCTACGACCTGTTCGACGAGGTCATGGACCGCTACGCCGGCCTCGCCGGGTTCTGGATCGACAACGACAACGAGTACTGGGAGCAGCACGGGCTCTACGAACGCGTCCGCGAGAAGCGGCCGTCCTGGTTGCTGAGCAACAACAACGAGGACACGCCGATCATGGACACGGTGAGCAACGAGCAGAAGACCGGCATGACACCGTCGTACGACTACCCGCAGGCGGTCTACACGCCGATGCCGCGGCTCACCGAGGCCGACTACAAGCTCCCGACCAACGGCGACTGGTGGTACAGCGGCGGTGACCAGGCCGTCGACGTCCGGCTCTCCACCGGCCGCTACATCACGAACGCGGGCTCGTCGATCAAGTCGCTGATGGCCGAAACCGCCATGCTGAACGGGAAGTTCCCGCCGCAGCAGGAGGCGTTCAACAACTTCATGGCGTCCTGGACGCAGCCGATCAAGGCGTCGCTGCAGGGCACCCGGGGCGGCGGGTACATGTACGGCGGCATGCAGCCGGGCTTCTGGAACGACGGCGCACACGGTGTGCTCACCGTCGGACCCGGCGCGAAGACGCAGTACGTCCACGTCGTCACGCGGCCGTCGACGAACCTGGTCCGCCTGCGCGACAACGGGTACCGCGTCACACGCGTGTCCGACCTGCGCACCGGGAAGCCGATGCGGTTCGCCCAGTCCGGCGGTTATCTGTCCATTCTGGACATCAAGGACTGGGACACCTACGACACGGTGTTCAAAGTGGACACCGCCGGGCAGCAGTACTTCTACGACAAGCGCACGATCAAGGCGACCGCGTCGGCGTCGGCGGCCGGGCACCCGGCGGCGAACCTCGTCGACGGCAGTTACGAGAACTATTGGGACGCCAGCGGGCAGCAGCCCGTCTCGGTGACGCTCGACCTGGGCCGGCGGAAGGCGGCGGCCTACCTGGCGGTGCACGAACGCGAGTCGTCGCCGACCGCCGCGCGGGAATCCTTCGGCCGCGCCGAGGACTCCGCGCGGATCAAGGACTACCGCGTCTACACCAGTGACGACGGCAAGAACTGGGGACGGCCGGTGCGCACCGGCGCCCTGCCCAGCAACCGCGGTGTCCAGTTCATCAACGTCGACGGGGTGCATGCGCGGTACCTGAAACTCGAGGTGCTGAACACCTGGTCCGGCCCGCAGGCCAAGCCGTTCTACCACCAGCTCGCGCTCGACGAGATCGACGTCGCCTACGGTTATCCGGGCCCCCGCGGCGAATTACCGCTAGAGGCGGAGTCGTGGCGCAACGGCTTCGTTGGCCACGCGACGCCGGCGTGGTGCGACGCGTGCTCGGGGGCGGGCAAGGTCACCGGGCTCGACCACGGCGCGGTCGTCTTCCGCGACGTCCAGGCGTCGGGGCCGTCGCGGCTGCAGCTGGACACCACGGGGCCGGGTTCGCTTTCGGTGAGCATCAACGGCGCGGCGCCGATCGTGGTCACCGCACCCGCGGCGATCGCCGCGCCGCTGAACGCCGGAGCCAACACGATCAAGGTCTCCGGGACGGCCGACCTCGACCGCATCGCGGTGGCGCCGCTGCCACCCGAGTCGGCCACTCCCCGGACCACGCTGACCGTGGAACCCGCTGGTGTGCAATGGGTTTCGCCGGGCGAGCAGTCGCTGAAGATCACCGCGTCGCTGCGACTCGACGTGGACGACCCGCTGGACCAGGTGACGCTGGCGCCGGTCGTCCCGGCGGGCTGGACGCTGCAGGGCGCCCCGGTGACCGCGTCGACCCTGCGGCTCGGTCAGGTCCTGAGCGGTTCCTGGACGGTGACGGCCCCGGCCGCCCAGGACGTGACCATCCCGGTGACGGCGTCGTTCCGGACGCTGGGGCGCGCGAAGTCGGTGAGCAAGCCGGTGCTGGTGAAGCCGCGCCCGGCGGACCGCGTGTTCATGCGGGAGGCGGAGGACTCGGCCAATGACATCGGCGACGCCGGCGTCACGAGCTGCTCACCGTGCTCGGGCGGACAGAAGGTGCGCAACATCGGCGGCAGCCCGGGCGCGGCGGTGCTGTTCCCGGCCGTGCCGGTCGCGGCGGCCGGGCAGTACCGGCTGTACCTCGACTTCACCGTCAACGGTGACCGGTCGTACTTCGTGTCGGTGAACGGCGGCGCGCCGGTGGAGGTGAAGGTCAGCGGCGTCGGGAACAACACGCCGTACACGACGTCGATCCCGGTGACGCTGGCCGCGGGGCCGAACACGATCAAGATCGGCAACAACAAGAGTGGCGCGCCGGACCTCGACCGGATTTCAGTGGGTTAGCTCGCGCAGCACCCGGGCCGGGTCGAGGTCGACGGCGCGGCCCGGGTCCCCGCCCGCCGCGCTCCAGGCGACGGCGACCCACAGCTCGGCGTAGTCCCCGCGCTCGACCCCGGGCAGCTGCCAGGTGAGCCGCGCCCCGTCGAGTTCGACGGACTCGTCGGCCAGCCCCGACCAGTAGGGCGGAACGTGGTGCCCGGCCCGGGAACAGCGGCGCAGTGCTTCGGCGCCGGGACCGCCGACGCTCACCGCGGCGTCGGCGGTCTCGACGGTGAAGGCGCTTTCACTGCCGACCGCGTCCGCCGGCGGATCGGCCAGCTCGACCTGGACGACGAACTCGCTGAGCGGTTCCCGGGCCAGCACCCGGAAGACGGCGGTCTCCCGGGTGACGCCGGGCAGCCCGGATCCGGTCTCCCCGGAGAGCACGTCGAGCCGGACGGACCGGTGCCGCCACCGGCACAGCCGCCCACCCGAGTCCAGACCCCAGGTGAACTCCGGCCGCGCCGGCACGTCCCAGCCGTCGACGCGCACGGCGAACCGCACCGCGCCGACGGGGGTGACGACGTCGAGCGCCCGCGAAGGTGTCCGCGACAGCACTTCGGTGTCCAGCATGAAGACATCCTTACCCTGCCGCGGCAGAGCCGAAAATGCCGAGCGCGAACGTCACCCGTCCGTGGAACCTCAGAATCCGGCTGTCCCGTTCGGGGTGCCCAGCCTGGTCGGCCCGTCGTACCCGGCGCCGGCCGGGCACAGGTACGTCCCGCCGCCCTGGGGTCCAGCCGTCCCCGCCCTGGGCGAGCAGCCACAACATTGGTCCAGACAAGTGTTATCAAAAAGTGATCTAAGCTCCGCTGACTGGGAGCTACTTTGTTGTGACTCGCAACAAATGCTCGTGGATCCCCAACGGCGGAGGTGTCACGGCGTGAACCGGACCTTTGGCAAGCTTCGACGGCGCCGGCGCGGCGCCGTCGCCCTCATCGCGGCGGCCCTGCTGCTCGGCGGCGGGCTCAACGCCCCGGCCGCGCTCGCCGCGGACGACTACACCCAGAGCGTGACGCAGCTGAGCTCGACGCAGCTGCAGCTCAACTTCACCCCGACCACCCCGGCTGTGTACGTGGACGTCCACTACACCGGCGTCCCGGGCGTCGGGCAGCAAAACCTCCGCATGACCAACTCGGCCGGCACGTGGCGCACCACCGTCAACGGCCTGAGCAGCGGAAACACCCTCGACTACTGGTTCACCTACGAGAAGAGCGGCCCGCAGTACGACACGCCGCACTTCACCTACACCGTGGGTGGCAGCTCCACGACGGTCGCCGCGCCGACGTTCAGCCCGCCCGGCGGCACCTACTCCAGCACCCAGACGGTGACGCTGAGCAGCGCCACCTCGGGGGCGACCATCCGGTACACAGTGGACGGTTCGACGCCGACCGCGTCGTCACCGCAGTACACCGCGCCGATCAGCGTCCCGACCTCGCGGACGGTCAACGCGATCGCCCTCAAGTCCGGTTCGACGACGTCGGCGGTCTCGAGCGCGAGCTACACGATCGGCACCCAGGCCGGCTGCCCGACGCAGTCCGACACCCCGAACTTCGGGTCCAACGTGCGGATCTTCGACCCGGGCATGTCCGCGGCGACGATCCAGGCGCAGCTCGACACCGACTTCAACAACCAGAAGGACACGCTCACCGCGCAGATGGCGGACCGGCGCGTGGCCCACCTGTTCAAGCCGGGCACGTACAACAACGTGCACGACAACGTCGGCTTCTACACCTCGGTCGCCGGCCTCGGCCAGAACCCGGGTGACGTCCTGATCAACGGCGACGTCACCGTGGACGCCTTCAACGCTTCCGACAACGGCGTCGCGCTGCAGAACTTCTGGCGCTCGGCGGAGAACATGGCGGTCAACCCGTCCGGCGGCAGCGAACGCTGGGCCGTCGCGCAGGCCGCGCCGTTCCGCCGGATGGACGTCCGCGGCAACCTGCAGCTGTACCCGGCGAGCTACGGCTTCGCCAGCGGCGGTTACATCGCCGACACGAAGGTGGCCGGCCAGGCCGCGTCGGTGTCGCAGCAGCAGTGGTACACCCGCGACTCGCAGCTCGGCAGCTGGGCCGGCGGCGTCTGGAACATGGTCTTCTCCGGCACCGGCGGCGCGCCGGCGAACACGTTCCCCAACCCGCCGGAGACCACCCTCTCCACCACCCCGGTCTCCCGCGACGTGCCTTATCTCTACGTCGACGGCAGCGGCAAGTACCGCGTGTTCCTGCCTTCGCTGCGCACCAACGCGTCCGGCCCGAGCTGGGCGAACGGCAGCACCCCGGGCACGTCGGCGCCGATGAGCCAGTTCTACGTCGTCAAGTCCGGTGACACGGCTTCGTCGATCAACAACGCGCTCGCCGCGGGCTGCAACCTGTTCTTCACGCCGGGCATCTACCACCTCAACCAGACGCTCAACGTGACCAAGGCGAACACGACGATCCTCGGCATCGGCTACCCGACGCTGGTGCCGGACAACGGCGTCAACGCCATGCAGGTGTCCGATGTGGACGGAGTGCGGCTCAAGGGCCTGCTCTTCGACGCGGGCACGACGAACTCGCAGGCGCTGCTCACCGTGGGCCAGTCCGGCTCGTCGGCGTCGCACGCGTCGAACCCGACGACGGTCCAGGACGTGTTTTTCCGGATCGGCGGCGCGATCGCCGGCAAGGCGACGAACAGCCTGATCGTCAACAGCGCCAACACGGTCATCGACCACATCTGGGCGTGGCGCGCCGACCACGGCAACGCGGGCACCTACGGCTGGAACACGAACACGGCCGAGACGGGGCTCGTGGTGAACGGCGCGAACGTGCTGGCCACCGGCCTGTTCGTCGAGCACTACCAGAAGTACCAGGTGATCTGGAACGGCCAGGGCGGGAAGACGATCTTCTTCCAGAACGAGATGCCCTACGACGTGCCGAACCAGGCGTCCTGGAACGCGCCATCCGGTGTTGCGGGATATGCCGCCTACAAGGTCGGAGCGAACGTGACGTCCCATGAGGCCTGGGGTCTCGGGAGTTACTGCTTCTTCGACACGAACCCGGCGGTGTCCAGCTACCACGCGTTCGAGGTGCCGAACAACAGCGGCGTGCGGTTCCACAACCTGCTGACGGTTTCGCTCAACTACCGCGGCACGATCACGCACGTCATCAACGACACCGGTGGTGTCACGCCTTCGGGCACGGTGCCGGTGAACGTGGTGAACTACCCGTAACCCGGGTTGAACGGCGGCCCCCGCACCGGACCCGACCCCGGTGCGGGGGCCGCCGTGTGTCACCCGAACACCACTTCGCCGTCTTCCAAGCGGCCGGCGGCGAAGACGTACCGATCGCCCACCAGCGACGCGACGATGGCCCCGGCGCTCCACCACTCGAAGTCGACCATCGGCGACCGCCAGGTGCTGATGTCGAGCTGCAGGTGGCTGTTGTGCGCGAACACCATGGTCGCGCCCCGGCCGGCTTCGACCTCCCGGATGTCGAGGAGGTTCTGGGCCATGATCACGTCGCGGGTCCCGCACTGGCGGCACATCCGCGTGCGCTGGTCCCCCGGCTGCGCCGACTCCCGGTGGTAGCGCAGCAGGCCGAGACCGGCGGTGACGTGGGTCTTGGCGCGGAACCACGCCGCCCGCGACGTCGCCGCGATCAGCTCCGGCGCCCGGAGGTGCAACTCGGTGAGCAGGTCGTCGGCCAGCGCGCGCAGCCGGTGCGCCTCGGCCGTGTCACCGACGGACACGGCCGGGTCCAGGACGGCCTCGCCGCGGCTCCACCGTTCGTCGTCGCCGGCCAGACCGGCGATGTCGAGGTCCAGGCCCAGGTAGTCGCGGGTGTGCTCGAGGTAGGAGCGCGGGCTGGGGGCGCTCATCATCTCGGTCGAGGCGTCGAAGCCGTGGAAGGCCAGCCGTTCCTCGGCGGGACGGCCGTTGTTGTACTCGCGCATCCAGGCGACCAGCTCGCGGTTGGGCTCCAGCGTGCCGAAGCTGTGTGAGAAGCCTTCCTTCAGCACTTCGTCGAGCGTGCCGACACCGTCCTGGACGAAGTCGTCCACGATCAGGCCGGCCACCCGGTCGGTCTCCAGCGCGATCGACCGGACGCCCTGCCCGGCCAGCTCCTCGAACAGGGTGTTGCGGCGCCGCCCGAAGGCCGGTTCGTCGTGGGCCGGCTCACCGAAGGCCAGCAGATCTCGAATATCCATGAGGTTTGATCGTATCGCTGAAAGTTCTGTTGAGACTTCCGCCAACTTCACCTGCACTTTGTCGGCTAAAGTCTCAAGCCGTGCGACCTGCCGACCTCGCCCGTGAACACGGCCTCTCGACCCAGGCCGTCCGCAACTACGAGCAGGACGGCTTCCTCCCGCCCGCCGCGCGCACCGCGAGCGGGTACCGGATCTACACCGAGGTGCACGCTTCCGCGCTGCGTGCGTTCTTGGCGCTCGTCGCAGCGTACGGCCACTCGACGGCCGGCGGGGTGATGAACGCCGTCCACAACAACGACCTCGACCGCGCGCTCACGCTGGTCGACCGCGGCCACGCCCAGCTGCTCCGCGACCGGGAAACCCTCGACACGGTGCGGAAAGCGATCGGGCACCTGACGAGCGCGCCGGAACCGTCGGGACCCGTCCGGACCATCGGCGAGCTGGCGCACCGCCTCGGCGTCACCGCGGCGACCGTGCGCGCATGGGAGCGCGCCGGGATCCTGGCCCCCGAACGAAACCCGGCCACCGGTTACCGCGTGTTTCGCGCCACCGACGTCCGGGACGCCGAACTCGCGCACCTGTTGCGTCGCGGGGGTTATCCGCTGGAGCACATCGCGACGGTGGTCGACCAGGTCCGCACCGCGGGCGGCACCGACTCGCTGGCCGAGGCTTTGGTGACCTGGCAAGAGAAACTCACGGCACGAGGCCTGGCGATGCTCGACGCGGCCGGCCTGCTCAGCGCGCACTGGCGAGCGCGATCTTGGCCGGCAGCCGGAAGGTCCCGGCCTACGCCGGAGGAGGTCCTGCCCGCGTCCCCCTGATCAGGGTTTGCGGTGCAGCCGGTCGTACTCCAGCGCGGCCGAGTGCTGGGTGCGCACGGGCAGCGACTTCTCCTTCTCGTCGTCCTCGGACTCGTGCAGGCCGAGCTGCACGGCCAGCCGGATCTGCTCGCGGTTGTCGCGGACGACGGCGGAGAAGAAGTCGTCGATCCGCGGGTCGACGAGGACTTCGAGCAGCACGCGGAACGACGTGTCGACCACGGTGCGCACGATCTCGTCGTGGAACGGCAGCCGCTTGAGCTTGCCGAGCTGCGGGTCTTCGGCGATCTTCTCGGCGATGATCGTGCGCAGCTCGTTCTTGTTGGCCCCGAGCGACTTGGCGAGGTTTTCGGGGTAATTCCCGGTTTCCAGCACCTTGACAACCTCGTCGAGCACGGCGATGGTCACCGGCTTCTTGATCGCCTTCACGATCGGCTCGGACAGTTTGTCGACAAGCCGATAGGTGAACTGCTCCCCGACAGCCCGGTCCGCGGCCCGCCCGATCCGGATCAGCAGCAGCACCACGCCGATGAACTTGTGCCCCGCGATCACCGGGTGCGCCACCGGGATCATCGCGAACAGCTCGTACCAGTTGCGCACCAGGAACTTCTTGGCCCACCCGCGCTTCCGCCACCGCCACAGGAACTCGAGCAGGAAGATGCCGCAGATCCCGCAGTCGATGAAGAACATGACGAGCGCAGCATCCCGCGCGGGCGGGCTGAGCAGCATGAACCCCAGCAACCCGACCGACCCGGCGGCCAGCACAAGCATGATCCAGTCATCGGCGCGCACGTTCCCGGGCAGAACCCCACTGTTGAGCTCCGGCTCACGGGCGTCACGAAGGGTGGCCATGCCCGATGATGGCACGCACCCACCCGATCAGCCGGTTGCCACCACGGCCGCCGCTAATCAAACAGATGGTTGACACAGTCTCCTACTTGGCTGATTATCGAAACGGTCCAGGAGACAGGGGGAAACGTCGTGGAGAAGCACGCACTCAGGTGGTGGGCACTGGCGGTCGCCGTGCTGGCGGTCCTGGTCGACATGATCGACAACCAGATCGTCGCGGTGGCCCTGCCGACCATCCAGCGGGAGCTCGGCACCGGAGAGGCCGCGCTGCAGTGGATTTCGGCCGGTTACGCCCTCGGATTCGCGCTGACGCTGATCACCGGCGGCCGCCTCGGCGACCGCCACGGGACAAAGAAGCTGTTCGTGGCCGGCATGGTCGTGTTCACGGCGGCCTCGCTGGCCGCAGGTCTCGCCGGGCACGTCGGTGTGCTGATCACCGCGCGTGTTGTACAGGGCATCGGGTCGGGGCTGATGGTGCCGCAGGTCCTGTCCTTCATCCACGCGGAGTTCGACGAGCAAGAACGTCCGAAGGCGATGACCTGGTACGCGGCCGCGTTCCCGCTCGGCGGGCTCGCCGGTCCGCTGCTGGGTGGCGCGCTCACCGAAGCCGACCTGTTCGGCACCGGCTGGCGCGCGATCTTCCTGGTCAACCTGCCCATCGGCGTTTTGGCGCTGGCCGGTGCGCTGGTCACGATGCCGAGCCGGCCCGGATTCCACCGGCACCGCATGGACCTCGGCGGCCTCGCCCTGCTGACCGCCGCGCTCTTCGCGGTGTTCTACCCGCTGGTGCAGGGCCGCGAGCTGGGCTGGCCGATGTGGACGGTCGTGCTGCTGGTGGCCGCCGTCCCGCTGTTCGGCGTCTTTGCACTGCACCAGCGGAACCAGGCCCGCCGCGGCGGCGAACCGCTGATCGCACCGGATCTCCTGAAGCGCCTGGCCGGCGGTCAGGCGGTGCTGCTCTGCGTCAACACCGGCGTCGGCGTCTTCTTCATCCTGACGCTGCACCTTCAGCTCGGGCTTGGCTTCTCCCCGTGGGAAGCGGCGTTGACGTTCGCGCCGTCGACGCTCGGCATCGTCGCGGGCAACGTCCTGGCGATGCAGCTCGCGCCCCGGCTCGGGCGGTCGTTCACCGCGGGCGCCGTCGCAGTGCTGCTGGTGGGCCTGGTTGCGATCGCAGTCCTGGTGCTTCAGCTCGGCACGGCGTTGACCGGGTGGGTGTTGCTGGTGCCGGTGATCGCGGTCGGGCTGGGCCTGGGCGCGGTGCTGAACGCGCTGTTCGCGACGTCGATGTCGCAGATCGAGCCGGCGCAGGCGGGTGCGGCGTCAGGCGTGGTGAACACGACGGTCCAGCTCGGCACCGCGACGGGGATCGCGTTGTGCGGCACGGTGTTCTTCACCCGTCTGGACGGCGGCTACGAATCCGCGACGGCGGGAGCGCTCGCGGTCAGCGCCGGAGTGCTGGTACTCGCCCTCGTGCTGACGGCCGTGCTGCGTCAACCAGTTGTACGGCAGAGTCAAGCAGTTGGTTGACGTATAGTCGCGGCGTGACCGCCTCGAAGCCTCGCCGTTCGCCGAAACCGCAGGAGCGGCAACGGGATCCGGAACGCACCCGCCGGCTGATCCTGGAGGCGGCGGGGGCCGAGTTCTCGGCCAAGGGTTACGCGGGCGCACGGATCGCGTCGATCGCCGCGCGGGCCGGGGTGAACCAGCAGCTGATTTCCTACTACTTCGACGGCAAAGAGGGCCTGTACCGGGCGATGTCGGAGGAGTGGGGGCAGCGCCAGAGTGAACTGGTGGCGCCGGACATACCGCTGTCGGAACAGCTGCGGCGGCTTGTGCTGGAGACGTTGTCCAGCCGCGACGGTGTCCGCCTGCTGGCGTGGTCGGGGCTGGAGTACGACGGCCCGGAGTCGGATCCCGACCACGCGCCGCGGGCGCAGCGCCTGGCCGGGACGGTGGCGCAGATCGCCGCGCTCAAGGCCGACGGGCGCCTCCCCGAGTGGGTCGACCCGGCGAGCCTCACGGTGCTGCTGATGGCCGCGGCGATGGCGCCGGTGACGCTGCCGCACGTCGTCGAGGGCCTCACCGGGACCGACCCCGGCTCACCCGAGTTCGTCCGGCAGTACGCCGACCAGCTGGCCAAGCTGATCGAGCACCTCAGTCCTCAGTAGACAGCACCTCCCGCAGCTTCTTCGCAAAAGCCTCCGGCTGCCCGGCATAACCGAACTCACCACCGAGGAAACCGCCGTGGTGGCTCGGGAACACCGTCGCCTCCTGGCCCAGCGCGGCCGCGGTCGCGAGTGCCGTGCGTCCGGTCATGACGTCGATCGACTCCTCACCCACGCCGATCACGATCCGGGTCGGGGCCGCCCGCAGTGCGTCGACGTCGAGGTTGTACGCCGTGACCGCCAGGGACCGGTCGCTCATCAGCGGGTCGTCGCGGCGGCCGTCGTCCTCCGTGGGCATGCCGAACTGGGCGGGGTCGGCCGGCGGCTGCGCGAAGTAGTCGTCGGTGAACTCGCCCTTCCACGCCGTCATCGTGATGAACGCCGCCATCCCGGCGCCGAAACCGCCGGCCTGGTAGGCGTCGCGGAACGCCTTGCCGGCACGCTCGGCCGCCTCGGCGTCGGGCAGCACACCGACCAGCGGCGGCTCGTGCGCAACCAGCGTGCTGACGTCCTCGGGGTAAGCAGTCACCAGCGCGAGCGCCGCGACGGCGCCGCCGCTGCTCCCGAACACCTCCACCGCACCAACCCCGAGCGCCCGGATGACCGCGTGGATGTCCCCGGCCTGGACCACCGGCACGTGGTCCTCACGACCGTCCTTCCGGACGCTGCGCCCGAGCCCCCGCGGGTCGTAGGTGACGACCGTTCGCTCCGGGAAGTAGGACGCGAGCGTGCTGAAACCGCCGGCCTCCATCGGCTGCCCGACCATGACGAGCGGCGGGTGCGGGCTGTCGGCGGGCGCCGGGCCGTGGACGTCGTAGACGATGTCGGCCTCGGGCGTTTCGAGTGTGTGCGTGGTGGTCATGGCGTCTCCCCGGTTCAGGACTCGGGCAGAGCCTAAACCGGGGTACCGACAAAAAGGGCGAGGAAGGCGACCGGACTAGATCATCCGAGAGGTGAGAAGGAAGCCCGCTCATGGCCTCGCGTCCTTCACGATATCCGGCGGTTCAGGCCGGGACCAACTGGTTAAGCGTGTCCAGGGTGATCACCGTCGACCCCTCGGGCAGCCCCTCCGGCCGGCGTAGCCCGACGTAGGTGACCGGGCCGTCGGACTGCTCGGACGTCGTGACCACCGTGCCCGCGCCGCGCATCAGCTCGACCAGGTACGCGACGGTCAGGTACCGCCGCCGCACCAGGCCGCGGATCAGCACACTCGTGCTGGCGTGGTTCGTTTCGAGCCGGTTGAACCGGGGCGAGCCGGCCAGGTACAGGTGCAGCCAGGTCGCCGCCCAGCCGCCGTCGGAACCCCGGACGAACACGATCGGCAGCGCCACCCGGCCGGTGCCGCGCAGGTCCGAACGGGTCCGCACGGTGCGGGCCTCGAACGGCGCACCGGCCTGGGCGCGGTCGCGCGTCATCCAGCCGAACATCGACTCGGCGACATTGTTGAAGCCCTCGCCGGAGTAGACGTCGACCTGCGGCACGACGTACTTGGCGTCCAGCGAATCCAACGGGATGTCGATGAACTCGGTCGCGCCGTCCGGCGCCTCGGTGAGGTCGCCGGAGTACACCGCGCCGCCGTCCGCGTAGTTCGTCCACGACACGTGCCCGGTGTAGCGGAAGTCGGCGTCCAGCAGCAGCGCGGACAGATCGAAATCCGTCCGCTCGCGCGCCTGCCGCCAGTACGTGAAGAACCGCAGCACCTCGCCTTCGACCAGGCTGCGCGACCCGCGCGGCAGTACGGCGAACCCGTCTTCGGTGGCCTTGCCCGACAGCGGCAGCGCAACGTCCAGCACCGCCGGGTCGACGACCAGACGCTCGACGGCCGGCAGGCGCCTGGCCAGCTCGGCGTCGATCAGCGCGCACGCCCGCGCAATGACCTCACGCGGCAGCGGACGGCGGTTGTCATCGGTGACCCAGGCACGCCGCGAGCGCGTGGTGAACGCCCGCGCGGCGTCCGGCTCGGCGCGATTGTCCAGGTGCTCGCGCACCGAGCACAGCACGCGCCCGGACACCGAACCCAGCACCTTCTCGGCCACGTCGAGGACGGCGTCCGGCTCGGCCCGGCGCAGCAACCGGTCCAGCGACCGCATCAGCATTCCCGGCGCGGCGGCCAGGATTTCGGCCGCGCGCACAACGTCACCCTCGGCGAACGCGACCTCGGCCCGGCCGGCGATCGACGGCACCTTCCGATCACCACGGGCGACGTCGAACACCTCTCGGGCGCGCGGGTAAGCAGGGGTTTCGTAGGCGTGCAAGTACGCGCCCAGCCGCTTGAAGCGCTCGGCGAAGCGCGTGACGTCCCCGAGCTTGCCGGCGTCCACCTGGTTCAGCGCCGCGAGCAGGATCCGCCGCTCACGACGGGTGAAGCTGCGGAAGCGGGTCGGTTCGGCGAGGGTGACATCGCCGCCGCTGGCCTGGCACGCGGCGCGCAGCACGTCGACGACGGTGTCGACCGCGACGAGCGACCGTCCGTCGGCGAGCCGGGCGGCGTTGAGCACGGCCCGGTTCTCGCGCACCGGCACCGCGGCGAGTTCGACGTCACCGCAGGTCACGGCCAGTTCGGCGAGCAACGCGAGGTCGGCTTCGCCCAGCGGCGTGACCGACTCCGCCAGCGCCCGGTACAGCGCGTGGGTCTCCTCCTCGAGCGTGCCGCCGAGGTGCACAACGGTGACGCGGTCCTTGACGGAAGCGATCAGCTCGTCGTGCGCGGCGAGCAGGTCGGCGAAGGTGTGCCGGTAACTGCCGTAACCGTTCTCCACCAGGCACTCGAGCCAGAAGTCGACGGTGTCCGGGACACCGTGCGGGAAGTCCTTGAAGTAGGCGTTGTGCTGCACGTGGTCCCCGACCAGCCCGCGAACGGCGCCGACAACGGCAACCGCGAGATCCATCGCGGCGCCGGGCTGCAGGCTGCCGAGGTGTTCGAGCAGCGCCCGGTCGGCCTTGAACCCGACCCCGACGAGGACGACGTCCAGCTGCCGGGCGACACCGGCTCCGTCGCCGGCCGGCCCGGAGCTACGCGGGACGCGCAGGGTGTGGCGGATGATCGTCTGCAGCATTTTCGGTTCCTGGGATCGGTCGGAGACCCGCCCGGGAGTCGAACCCGGCAACGGCAGCTTTGCAGGCCACCTCATGACCGTCATGAAACGGGTCCTGGTCGCGCGCCGTGGTGTCGATCCACGTGAACGGGGCTTATGAGACCCCGCCGGTTGCCGAACCGCGCGCGTTTGGGGTGGCCGGCCGGACTCGCACCGGCTTTTCCCGGGGTCACAGCCCGGGGCCTCGTCTCCTTCGGCTTCGGCCACAGTGGAAGACGTGGGTGTCGAACCCACCCCGGCGATCTTGCAAGGATCGTCTGCGCTCCGGCGCGTCTCCCGAGTACCCCCACCAGGATTCGAACCTGGACTGGACGCGTTCTGAGCGCGTTGCCTCTCCCAGTTGGGCTACGGGGGCTTGGTGCGTAGCGCGTCCGGGAGTCGAACCCGGGTCTCCCGGGTGAAAACCGGGGATCCGTACCGCTGGACCAACGCGCCGTGGTCCGGGTGCCCGCGCACCCGGCAGTGCCCCCGGCAGGATTCGAACCTGCGACCCACGGCTTCGGAAGCCGCCACTCTGTTCCACTGAGCTACGGAGGCGAAATACAGAAATATTGAAGGCACGACAAATGAAGAAAGCCGCCCGAATCGGTTTCCCGATGGGCGGCTCTCGTGGGCACGACGTGTACTACGTCATCCGCGGAGAGCCGCGTTCATGCAGGTGAGCAAGCCGATTCGACGCACAGGCGGCGACGGCGGCAGTGTCACACTGCGCCTCTCGCTTCCGCATGTTCGTCATGATCGCTCCTCGGTTTTGTTCGGGTAGAACACATCATCACTCATGCCACCGGACGCCGTCAACGAATTAACCGAAACAATTCCACGCCCACGTTTCACCTGACCGGGCGACCCCGGTAACACATCAGGTCACGGCGCGATAACGAGAGAGGAGACCCGAGCAGAAGCAGGAGAGATCGCGTGGAGACACAGTGCCGAGGCCCGATCGACGTGTCCAAGGTCGCGGGGTTCGCCACCGGCAACGCCGACCCGGACGACCTCCGTCGCGCGGTGGTCGCGTCGCCCGGCTACACGCGCGCCACCGAAGCGGAACAGGCGGCGCTGCTGAAGATCGTCCTGCACGTGGGAACCGCCGTCGGCTGAGCCGGCGCCGCCTTACGCCCCCGGAACGAGCAGCCGGCGCTCACCGGCCGACGAGGGTACCCCGCATGAGCCAGGCCGGCCCCTCGGCGTAGGTGCCCGCCTCGGCGAAGAACGCGCCGAAGTACGGGCCGGCGGCGTGGGTGTTGAACGCCTCGACGTCCGCGTAGACCTCGTTGAGGTAGAAGAGATTCGGGTCCGATTCGTCCGCGATGACCTCGAACCGGTGCGAGCCGGGCTCGTTGGCGACGGAGTCGCGCCCGGTCTTCGAGGCGAGCCGGACGAAGTCGTCCCGGCGCTCCGGCGGGACGACGAAGGAAGCGACGAACTGGTACACGGCGGAGTCCCCTTCGATGAGTTCGTTCATTGAACTACCTCACCGTAGCACGGCGTGGTTCAATGACCGAACTATCGAGGACCGTTCCCGGCACGGCCCCGAGCAGGTCACACTTCGGCGAAGCTGTGGGTCTGGCGGTGGAAGGGCTGCGAAAGAGCGGCCAGCCGTTGCGGCGGCCAGATGTCCTGCTGCTCGCTCACCGTCAGCACGCCGTCGCGGCGCAGCAGCCAGATCTCCTCGAACTGGTGGTGCAGGACGGCGTCGCCGCCGACCCGGGCGAGCAGGCCGGACACCAGCCGGATCACGTCGTCCTGCTGCTCGCTGATGTCACGTTCTTTGTCGAGCTGGAAAGCGATCGACACGGTGGGCGTGAAACCGAGGTCCGCGCTCACCGGGTTCCACGGCCGGGGCTTCGTCCCGACCACGCGGATCCAGGTGCCGTTCTTGGTGGCCGCGCCCTGTTCGAGCACCTTCTCCGCGGTGACCGCCGGGTCGAACAACCCCAGTCCCGTTGCCACGTCACGAATCTCGGAGGCAACGGTCTCGCTCGAGGATCGCGCCGCCAGTTCGAGGCTGTACGAGATGGCCATCTGAATCGTCCTTGCTGCCTGGGGCGTCAGGGATAGAAGTTAACCACGTTGCCGTTCTTGTCGATCACCTTGATCTCCTTGAGGCCTTCGATGGGCCAGTCACGCAGCTGGGCGCGCAGCTTCTCGGGATCGACGTTGCTGTCAGCCAGGTTGAGCACCACCCGCTCGGTCTGCTCCTTGTCGATCTTGCCCTGGATTTCCGAGGCGATGTTGCGCGCGTTGGCGGTCTTGGGCGCGTAGTTGTCGAAGACCTCGCCTTCGATCTTGTAGTCCGGGTTCTTGTCACCCGGCACGTTCGGGTTCTGCTCGACCTTGTACCCCGCCTTCGCCAGGGTGGTCGCCGATTCGTTCTCCCGCTGCAGGGATCGTTTGGTCTCGGCGTCGTCCTGTTCCCGGATCCGGGTCGGGTGCCCTTCGGGCTCGGCGTTCGGATCGGGGTGCCCGGACGGCTCGGTGTGGTCGCCGCCGTGCCCGGTCGGCTTGCCGGGCTCCTTCGGAGGCTTGTTCCCGCCGCCGCCACCCTTGCGGAGGTCGTCCATCTTCTTGCGGATCTGGTCGAGCAGCCCTTGGAGCTTGCGCAGCAGGGGAACCAGGTTCTGCAGCGTGCGCACCAGCTTCTTGATGATCTGGGCGATCCGGGCCGCCCACTTGGCCGCGGCGGTGGCCGCCTGCGCCGCGGCCGCGGGAGCGCCCACCACCGTCAGGGCCTCGGCGGCCCACACCACCAGGCGCCCGACCAGGTCGGCGATGAGGTCCCGGACCGTCTCCCGGACGACGCCGACCACCATGCCCGCCATCCGCACCGCGCTGCCGAGACCGTCGGCCGCCTGCGCCGCGGCACCGATCAGGGTGGCCGTGGTCACGGCGCGGACCCGGTAGGCGTCGCCGGCCTTGCCGACCCAGCTTTCGGTGTCGGTCTTGGCTTCGGTGTCGTAGGCGGTGCCCTCGTCGCGAACCGCCTTGGCGATGTTCTGCCAGGTCTGTGCCTGCGCGGCCACCACGTCCGCGTTGCCGGCGAGCTTGTCCAACGCGTCCTGCAGCGGTTCGACGTGCTCGATGATGAACGAGACCAAGTTGGACCCCACCGAGCCGATGGGGTCCATCACGATGCTCAGGGCCTCCAGGCCGGTGGTGACCGCGCCGAGGCCGATGTCGATCCAGTTCCCGCTCTCGATGCCCTGCACCAGATCGCTGATCGACTCGGCGATCCCGATGCCGGTGTACCACTCGGTCGAGTCCTCGACCGGCGCCACCAGCGGGTTGCCGGTCATTCCAGCGCTCCGGAGAAGCCGGTGAGCTTCAGCTTCGCTGCACCCTCCTGGCTTTCGTACCGGTCCGCGGCCGTTCGCAGGTTCTCCGCGGTTTCCCCCAGCCCGCCTTGGGCGGCCTTCAACGCGGCGGTCGCCGTCTGTTCCAGCTCGTTGAACAGCGGGGGGAGGAACTGGCAGATGAGGCCGTAGGCGTCGTCGGTCACCACCTGCCCGGCCGCATCGACCGCTTGACCGATCTTCGCCCCGTGGGCGTCCGCCTTCGCGGCGTGGGCGCGCAGATCGCCGCCCGTCACCTCGAAGCCGGTCACGCTCTCACCGCAGGACGGTCATCGCCTCCGGTCGTAGATCGAACCTCCACCGAAGTCCCCCTCCTCGTCATCGGCCCCCCGGGGTGACGCCTCCGCCGGTTCCCCGGTCGAACGGAATCGCTCCTGGTACTGGTGCACGATCCGGTCCGCGCTCGCGCCGGCATCCGCGCCGAGCGTGTTGTCGGCGACCTCGCGCACCCGGCCGGCGATCTCGGACTTCGCGCGGTTGACGGCCGCCATCAGCTGCGCACCGAGCTCCTGAGGCGAAGTGCTGTGAATGCGCTCGGTGAACTTCGCGTCGACGACCGAGCCGTTCGCGTCCACCGTGACGGTGACGACGCCGCTGGGGCTGCTCGCGGACACCCGGACGTCTTCAACCCGGTGCTGCAGCTCCTGGTAGCGGGCCGCGTTGCGCTCGAACCCGGCGACCCAGTCGTCCAAGCCGCGCTCGATCTCGGCGGGGTCGCCGCGGAACAGATCGTCGGGAAGATCCGGGCTCATGCGACGACCGTACCGACCGAGGCACTTCTTCGGAGCCGCCAAGGGGGCTCGAACCCCTGACCTTCTGTTTACAAGCTGTCAGGTAGGTCGTTCACGGTGGTTCGTTAGGCAACACAGCGCTGATCAGTGCGTCACGCGGCCTCACACGGCCACCTGCGACCAGCAATGAACGAGACTAGAACTGAGACGACCGCAGGTCTAAGCCATCGCGGCCTTGCGCAGCGAATCCAGCACCACCGACCGGTGGTCGCCCTGGTGCTTCGGGCACGCGCAGAGTATGCGTCGAGCGTCGCCGGTTGTCGAACGCATGTTCTACGAATGGGTAACGGTCAACCCTCAGGCTGCCTGTCGGTCACGGTCGCCACGCCGGGTCATAGTCGGGGTGATCGGCGTAGGCGGTCGCGAGGTGGCGGATGACGGTGCGCGTCACGCCACAGATCATCTCCCGGGCCGGATTGTCCACGTTGGCGCAGTGGCGCGCGTAGTCGTCGAGGATGGCCCGCTTCGCGGCGAGGTCGTCGAGGGTACCGTCTGCCCGGCTCGCCGGTCGGCGCATCGTCGCCAAGCCACGCCTCATCTTCGGCGACCAGTGCCGCCACCTTGCGCGCGTGTGTCTCGTCGTCGTCGAGCCGAGCCCAGTAGAACGCGGTCAGCGGGTCGACCGGGCCGGGCACCTCGTGGCCGTCGCCGTCGAAGTAGGCGACATCGCGCGTTACGCGGTGCTCGTGGGCTGCCACACGTCGAATGTAGGCCACGGCCAGCCGTGGCACGACCGCGTGCAGCCATGGTCACCGCCGGAACAGGTTGACGAGCGCATCGAGTGCTTCGTTGTTGCCGGCCGCGATGCACAGCGACAAGAGCAGGAAGATCCCGGCGATCCAAAGCAATCGCAGCGGCTTCTCGTTCCGCACGATCGCCGTCACACCCGCAGCTAAAGCCAAGGCAAGGAACGAAGCGACGGCGATCAGTTCGATCAGTTCAAGGGGACTCATGGCGCTTCCGTTCAAGGCGTTCGGGGTGAGCGTTCCGACTGGTCAGCCCTTGACCGGTTTCAGTGTCCGGAAGGCGTGACCCACTCACTTCACCACGGCTCACGCGATTTAATCGTGTTACATCGTTACTTTCGCCTTATGTAACGCGGCGCGTCGAAATTGCGGTGTTCCGCCCGTCTCCGGAACCCCTCCGTGACTTGCGCGGTTCGACCCGCCCCCGCATCGCCGGGCCACCCCCGGCGTCTTGGCTTCCTTTCGCTAGGCCAGCAAGAGTGACGCGTCTTCGTCGGCGCCGGGCGTCCACGACGCCCTCGGGCGCCCGTCCAGCACCTGGCGCACCTCGTGTTCGCTCACGTCGAGCTGGCGCGCGAGCACACTGCGACCGGGTGGCCGGAGTCCCGCGGCCTCCAACCGGTTTACAGACTGCCGACTGACACGCCTCTGACCTGCACAAACGGTCTCCCCCGACGCCTCCATGGGGTGCACGTGAGGGGAGCACCCTAGGTCCCCCGCCGCGGCGTGCCGCTATCGTCACCCAAGTCCAGACGCCGATACTCGGGCGATGGCACTCGCAGCGCTGATCGTGTCGATCCTCGCTCTCCTGGCCGCTGGAGCCAGCGCGTACTACGGCCGCCAGCAGGCCGCCGCTGCGGAGGCAGCGGCGGAGTCGGCGGCCGTCTCCGCACAAGCCGCGTCGGACACAGCCCGAGTCGACAATGATCGACGGCACGAGGAACGCGCCCCGAAGATCAGCCCGGGCGAACTTCGGGACCACGGAAGCGGGACCCATATTCTGCACTTCCGTCTCTTGGACTCACCGGAACTGATACGGGTTGACGCCGAGATCGTGGACAGCCACGGAATAAACTTCCGCCCCGGAACTGACGGCACCGCGCCAGCAGGTCATCCCGTAAAGGCATTCTATTTGCCCGAGTTCGACTATCCGCCTGGTCGACTACGCCTAACCACCGGAGACGGTATCTACTGGCCCGTAGAGCTTGACGACGTACGAAGCAACCAAATACATATCCGGCTAACCTGCCATACAGTTGACGACGAAGCGTGGACGATCCACCGGGAAATTTAAACTCCGCCGATCCCATATGTCTTCTAGATTAGAGAACCGACTCAATCTCAAGCATATCGTCGACAACCAGCGCCAAGATCTTCTCGAACCGCTCCCGCTTTCCCGGTTTGTTCGCCAGAGCAACAGGAACAACTCCCCCAGCCAACGCCACCCCTATGTCCGTCATTGAATCACCGATGAACGCGACGTCGCCCGGACACACCTGCGCGCTCATCAGCGCCCGGTCGAGCGGATACCGATGCGGCTTCATTAGCTCCGGTCGCCCATAAGCGCGGCCAACGACCGGCTCCACGTCAGCCAGCAGCCCAGCAGAGAGCAGGAACCGGGATATCGCTTTCGGAGAGTTGTTGCTCAGCACTCCGACCGCCTTTCCCGAAGCCAAGGCTACCCGCATCGACTCAAGCCCCCCAGGAGTCAGTGTTGCGCTATCGATCGCTTCCAACTCGGCGCTCACCAACTCAGACTCAACCGCCTGGACGACCTCCTGACCGAATCGCACCGAATCCTGAAGGACACGCAGAGGGTCGTCAGAGTCGACGCGCAATGGCTGCCGCGGACAATCCCGCGAATACGTCGCAGATTGGGCCGTCGAAGTCGAAGAGGACCAGCTTGGCGCTGGCAAGCGTCTCGCGAAGATCGGTCACTAATTCTCCACATCGACGAAACCGAAATTGACCCACTCACCGTCGCCGACGCGAAAGCGATCTTCGCGTCGACGCAGACACTGCGGAACGGCGCGCGCTGGGCCGTGGCGCTCGCGCTCGGACTGAGGCAGGGCGAGACTCTTGGCTTGAAGTGGAGCGACCTCCAGGTGGAGTGGCACCACGGATGCGGGGAGCCGCGCTGCGCCGCGCGCACAGCGCAAGACTGCCCGAGCGCGAACGTCACCGGGCTGCTGGTCGTCCGCCATGCCCTTCAGCACCAAACCTGGCAGCACGGTTGCGGCGAACGGCCCTGCGGCCGCAAGCGCGGCGCCGACTGCCCCCAGCGGCACAGTGGCAGGCTGGCAGTGGTCGAGCCGAAGTCCCGCGTCGGCCGACGGGTTGTCAGCGTGCCTCTCCCGCTCGTGCTGGCCCTGCTCGCGCACCGGGAACAGCAGGAAGCCGCACGGCGGATCGCAGCCGACCTGTGGCACGACGGGCAGTGGGTCTTCGCACAACCCACTGGCAAGCCCACCGACCCGCGGGCGGACTACGGCGAGTGGAAGGCCGTCCTCAAGGCCGCCGGAGTGCGGGAAGCGCGGCTGCACGACGCTCGCCACACCGCGGCGACATTCCTGCTTGCGCTCGGGATCGGTGAGCGAGCCGTCATGGACGTCATGGGCTGGTCCAAGATCACGATGGACCAGCGCTACCAGCACGTGCCCGACGAGGTCCGGCGCGGCATCGCCACGCTGCTCGGCGGGCTGCTCTGGCAAGCGCCGGGGGACGACGACGGAGAGCCGCCAACGTCCGCGCTCGTACCCGCGTAGAGCACCGAATGAGACTGGAACTGAGACGGAACGAGACCAGGGAGTCTCCCGAAAACGGAGACTCCCTGGTCAGAGATGAGCCGCCAAGGGGGCTCGAACCCCTGACCTTCTGTTTACAAGACAGATGCTCTACCAGCTGAGCTATAGCGGCCTGGCGCCGAGGCGCCAGCCCACAGTGTATCGGGCCCGGTGGGGATCACCGATGACAGGCAGCATCGCCTGGTCCGGGCCACTATGGGCAACGTGGCCAACGCCACTGCAACAGTGGACACACCCGCGTCGATGGTCCGGGAGGAAGAGCGAGGAGGTGGATGGATCATGAAGATCAACGAGCGCACCAACGGGGGCAAGGCGACCAGATGGCCCGTCCTGGAACCTCCCGCGCAGAGAACACCGAAGACCCACCGCCCGAACCTCCTCAAGCGCCGCCCGTGGCACGTTCTCGAGGCGCCCACCGGTGAGCTGCCCGCCGTCGACGCCGAAGAGGCCATGGGGCCTCAGCTGCCCGACGAGGCCACCGTCAACTTCGTCCTCGACCTGAGCCTGCGCATCGGGGAGGTCCAGATGTCCAGCGGCGCGGGCGCGTCGGACGTCACCGCGACCATCATCGCCATCGCCAATGCGCTGGGGCTGCCGCACTGCGAGGTCGACGTCATCTTCACGTCGATCACCGTGACCTGCCACCGCGGCACCGACCTCTCGCCGGTCACCGCTCTGCGCGTCGTGCGGAGCCGGAGCCTCGACTACACACGCCTCACCGAGACCGAGAAGCTCGTGCGCAAGATCGTGCGCGGCCACATGGGCGCGGAGCAGGCGCAGACCGAGCTGGAGCGGATCACCTCGGCGCCGCACCCGTACCCGCGCTGGGTGGCGACGCTGGCCTGGGGCGGGGTCGCCGCCTTCATCACCATCCTGCTCGGCGGCGGCTTCGACATCGCGCTCGTCGCGTTTGTCATCAGCGGTGTGATCGACCGGATCGGCCGGTTCGTGAACCGCTACTCGCTGCCGTTCTTCTTCCAGCAGGTCATCGGCGGCCTGGTCGCGACGCTGTCCGCGATGGCCGTCGTGAGCAGCGGGGTGATGACGACCGACCGGCCGACGCTCGTCGTCGCGGCCGCGTTGACCGTGCTGCTGTCCGGGCTCTCCACCGTCTCGGCGGTGCAGGACGCCATCACCGGGTACAACGTCACCGCCGCCGGCCGCACGATGGAGACCGTGCTGATGTCGGCGGGACTGATCGCCGGCGTGGTGCTCGCCCTGCGGATCGCCGTCCTGCTCGAACTGCCGCTCACCCCGCTGCCGGAGGTCACCGGCTCGACCCCGCAGGACCTGCCGCTGGTCGTGATCGGCGGGGCCGGCGCCTCGGCCTGCTTCGCGCTCGCGAGCTACTCCAAGATGCGCGCCATGCTGGTCGCGGCGGCCGCCGGGACCATCGGCGCCGCCGTTTACGGCGGGCTCATGCTGGCCAAGTTGGACGGCGTCAGCTCGTCCGCGATCGCCGCCACGCTGGTCGGGTTCTGCGGTGGTGTGCTCGCGCGACGACTGGGCGTCACCCCGCTCGTCGTCGCCGTGTCCGGGATCACTCCGCTGCTTCCGGGCCTTTCGACCTACCGTGGTCTGTACCAGATCGGGGTCGAGGCCACCGGGAACTTCTCGACGCTCATGACGGCCGTCGCAATCGGGCTTGCGCTGGCAGCGGGCGTGGTACTCGGGGAATGGCTCGCCCAGCCGGTGCGCACCGGCCTGGGCAGGCTCGAGCGCCGGTTCGCCGGACCACGGATGGCTGGTCCGCTCGAACTGACGGAACGAAGCTTGGAGTAACGCTGCGGTCACCGGCTGTTCATCGCTCACGCGATAGGGTTTCACTCTGGGGCCGCGACCCAGGACGCGAGGAGCAGCTGCTGTGAGTGACCCGAAGGAGAACACGAGATCAGCCGATTTCGTCGTGGTGGCGAACCGGCTTCCGGTGGACCTCGAGCGCACGACGGACGGTGAACGCCGCTGGACGGCGAGTCCGGGCGGGCTGGTGTCGGCGCTCGAGCCGTTCCTTCGCTCCCGGAAGGGCGCGTGGGTCGGCTGGCCGGGCGTCCCGGACGTCGACGTCGAGGAGTTCGACGACGACGGGCTCGTGCTGCACCCGGTCTCGCTGAGCAGTGACGAGGTCCGCGACTACTACGAGGGTTTCTCCAACGCGACGCTCTGGCCGCTCTACCACGACGTCGTCGAGCGTCCGGTGTTCGACCGCGTGTGGTGGAACAGCTACGTCAAGGTGAACCGCCGCTTCGCCCAGGCCAGCGCCGAGGTCGCCGCCCAGGGCGCGACGGTGTGGATCCAGGACTACCAGCTGCAGCTGGTGCCGGCGATGCTGCGTGAGCTGCGGCCGGACCTGCGCATCGGCTTCTTCCTGCACATCCCCTTCCCGCCGGTCGAGCTGTTCATGCAGATGCCGTGGCGCGCCGCGATCATCCGCGGCCTGACCGGCGCGGACCTGGTCGGCTTCCACCGCCCCGGCGGGGCGCAGAACTTCCTCTGGCTGTGCCGCCAGCTGATCGGCCTCGAGTCGACGCGCGGCGCGGTCGGCGTCCGGTCGCGGCCGGGCACCATGCAGGTCGGCGACCGGACCGTCCGGGTCGGCGCCTTCCCCATCTCGATCGACGCCGCCGGGCTCGACAACCTCGCCCGCACGAAGGGTGTCCAGGAGCGGGCCGCGCAGCTGCGGCGCGACCTCGGCAACCCCAAGACGGTCATGCTCGGCGTCGACAGGCTCGACTACACCAAGGGCATCGACCTGCGGCTCCAGGCGCTGCACGAGCTGCTCCACGAAGGCAGGCTGCAACCGGACGACGTCACGTTCGTGCAGCTCGCCACCCCCAGCCGCGAGCGCGTCGAGCACTACCAGCGGATGCGCGGCGAGATCGAGCAGATGGTCGGCCGGATCAACGGCGAGTTCTCCCGCGTCGGCCACCCGGTCGTGCACTACCTGCACCAGTCGGTCGACCGCACCGAGCTGGCCGGCTTCTTCTCCGCCGCCGACGTCATGGTCGTGACGCCGCTGCGTGACGGCATGAACCTCGTCTGCAAGGAGTACGTCGCCGCGCGGCACGACCTCGGGGGCGCGCTGGTGCTGTCCGAGTTCGCCGGGGCGGCCGCCGAGCTCTCTAGCGCATTCCTCGTCAACCCCCACGACCTGGACGGGGTGAAGGATGCTCTAGTGGCTGCCATTACGCTCGACCCGGCTGAGGGCCGTCGCCGGATGCGCGCCATGCGTCGCCAGGTCCTCACCCATGACGTCGATCGATGGGCACGCTCGTTCCTGCAAGCTCTGGGTGCCGAAGCGGTCGACTGATTGGTCCCGACCACGCATGAGCTCCTGAGGAGGAGTGTTGACTGCCGAGGCCCTGCCCGCCGAGCTGCGGCGCGCGATCGTGCAGATCGCCCGTACTCCGCGACTGCTGGTCGCCTGCGACTACGACGGCACGCTGGCACCCATCACGCTCAACCCGGACGAGGCACGCCCGCTGCCGGAGTCCGTCGGGGCCCTCAGATCGCTCGCCGGTCTGCACGAGACCACCACCGCCGTCATCTCGGGCCGCGCCCTGCGTGACCTCGCGACGCTCTCGCGGCTGCCGTCCGAGGTGAACCTCGTCGGCAGCCACGGCTCGGAGTTCGACATCGGCTTCATCCACGCGCTCGACGAAAAGGCGCGTGAGCTGCACCGGCGGCTGGAGTCCGAGCTCGAACAGCTCGTGCTGGACGTCCCGGGGGTGTCGCTGGAGGTCAAGCCGGCCAGCATCGCGGTGCACGTGCGCCGCGCCGAGCACGAGGCCGGCCGGCGGGTGCTCGCGGCCGTCCACACCGGACCGTCCACATGGGAGGGCGTGTCGACCACCGACGGCAAGGAGGTGGTCGAGCTCGCGGTCGTCCAGACGGACAAGGGACGCGCGCTCGACATCCTGCGCCACCAGGTCGGCGCCACCGCGGCGATCTTCCTCGGCGACGACGTCACCGACGAGAAGGCCTTCGCCCGGCTCTCCGGCCCGGACCTGGGCATCAAGGTCGGTGACGGCGAGACGCTCGCCGGGTTCCGCGTGCCCGACACCGTCGACGTCGCGCTGGTCCTCGGCTTCCTGCTGGAGGAGCGGCGCAACTGGCTGTACGGCGAGTCGGCGCCCCCGATCGAGCGGCTGTCGATGCTGGCCAACGAGCGCTCGGTCGCGCTCGTGACGCCGGACGCGAAGCTGACCTGGCTGTGCCACCCCGGCCCGGACGCGCCGGCGGTCTTCGCCGACCTGCTCGGCGGCGAGGGTGCGGGCCACTTCTCCATCAAGCCGCACCGCAACGGCCTCCCGCTCGGGCAGCGCTACCTGCCGAACACGATGACGGTCGAGACGCGCTGGTCGCGCCTGCTCGTCACCGACTACCTCGAGCCGGAGAGCCCGCAGCACCGGACCGACCTGATCCGCGTGATCTCCGGGGAAGCGCAGGCGGACGTCACGTTCGCGCCGCGTCCCGAGTTCGGCGGTGTGCCGGTCAAGCTGGAGATCACCGAGGGTGGGGTCAAGGTGCTCGGCACGTCGGAGCCGTTCGTGCTCTACGCGCCGGGGGTCGAGTGGACCATCACCTCCGACGGCATGCACGACACCGCGACCGCGCTCGTGCAGCCGACGCCGACCCGGCCGGTCGTGCTGGAGCTGCGCTGCGGCACGCCGGACCTCGGCCCGCACGAACTGTCCGAAGTGGAACGCCGCGACCGCGCGGGCCGCTACTGGAGCGAGTGGACGTCCAAGCTGCAGCTGCCGAAGGTGCAGACCGACCTGGTGCTGCGCTCGGCGCTGACCCTGCGCGGCCTGGTCAACACCGACTCCGGCGGGGTGCTCGCCGCGGCGACGTCGTCGCTGCCGGAGGAGATCGGCGGCGTCCGCAACTGGGACTACCGCTACTGCTGGATCCGCGACGCCGCGATGACCGTGCGGGAGCTCGTGCACCTGGGCTCGATCGAGGAGGCCGAGGGGTACCTCAAGTGGCTCCACGGTGTGCTCGCGACGCTGGCCGGCCCGGAGCGGCTCCACCCGCTGTACACGCTGTCCGGCAGTGTCATCGGCGCCGAAGCCGTGATCGAGTCGCTGCCCGGGTACGCCGGTTCGCGGCCGGTGCGCGTCGGCAACCTGGCGAACCACCAGGTGCAGCTGGACGTCTTCGGCCCGGTCGTCGAGCTGGTCGGCACCCTCGCCGCGGCGCGCGGCGACCTGCGTGACGAGGACTGGCAGATGGTCCGTGCCATGGCGGAAGCCGTGACGCGGCGCTGGAACGAGCCGGACCACGGGATCTGGGAGGAGCGGCACGTGCCGCGCCACCGGGTCTACTCGCGCGTGATGTGCTGGGTGACCATCGACCGTGCGGTGAAGCTCGGCGAGCAGTACGGCCGGGGCGTGCCGGGCGCGTGGCCCACGCTGCGTGACGCGATCAAGGACGACGTCCTCACCCACGGCTGGAACGACGAGGTCCAGGCGTTCACCACGGCCTACGACGGCACGGACCTGGACGCGGCGTCGCTGTTCGTCGGGCTCACCGGGCTGATCGACCCGGCCGACGAGCGCTTCCAGCAGACGGTGACCGCGATCGAGGCGGAGCTGCGCAGTGGGTCCACTGTGTACCGTTACCGCCGCGACGACGGCCTGCCGGGTGGCGAGGGCGGCTTCCACATCTGCGCGGCGTGGCTGATCGAGGCGTACCTGCTCACCGGGCGGCGCACCGAGGCGCAGGAGCTGTTCGACCAGATCGTCGCGGCCGCCGGCCCGACGGGGTTGCTGCCGGAGCAGTACGACCCCATCGCCGAACGGTCGCTCGGCAATCATCCGCAGGCGTATTCGCACATCGGGCTCATCCGGTGCGCCAACTTGCTGGCCGCCAGTTAGCCCTTTCGGTCCGAACTGCCGTCAAGGCCACCTTGCAGGCGTCAGACGCCCGTAAGGTGGCCTTGACGGCATTCGGAGGTGGTGGATGCAGGGGACGTTCGGTCAGGTCGAATTCGTGCCGCTGCCACCCCGGTTCGCCGAGCGGGTGCGCTGGGGTTCGGTGGTCGTCGGGTGCTCGATGATCACCGGGATGGTGCTGCTCTTCGGCCTCACGACGTTCCTGCAGGGCATCGTCCACGGCCACGCCTTCCCGGACACGCTCCTCGGGAAAGCCGCAGCGGTCCTGCCGCCGCTGGGTGTGCTGGCGATCGCGGTGCTGGTGCTCTCGTCCCGCCGCTGCCTGCGTGGTGACTACCTGGTCGTCGCGAGCGCGGCATCGGCCCGCAACGCGCTGCTGTTCACCTACGTGCTGACGCTGATCCTGATCCTCGGGGCGTGCGCGGTGCCGATCGTGTTCCGCGTGTGGCGCGACAGCCCGGAGCTCGGCGCGCCGGACCTGCTCACGACGTTCTCGACGCTCGCCTTCGCCACCATGGGTTTCCTGGCGGGGATGTTCTACGTGCGGCCGTCGATGCAGACGCTGCGGAAGTTCAGCGATCACCCGATTTGGTGAGGAAAGCCGACCAGGCGGCGGCGCTCAGGTGGAGTTCGCCTTCGGGGGCTTTGGAATCCCGCACGGCGACAGGCGCGCCGAAAGCCACCTCAACACAGTCGCTGCCGGCACCATCACCGCTGTAGCTGCTCTTGAACCACCGTTTGTCTACAGTGGACACCGCAGCCTCCCGCTCAGAGCCGTTCGATCAACGCGATCGAGTCCTCCGCATCCAGGGCCCGATCAGCGAAATCCTTGAACGCCAGCTTAGCAGCGGAGACCTCTGCCTCCTTCTCAACGTGAACCGACCCGAAGATGTGCTCCACGTAGGCGATATCCGGTTCCTCGGAGTCATCGAAGCTCGCGACGATCAGGTTGCCGAACTGACCGGGGTACGCCCCGATGTCTTCGGGCACCACCTGCACCGTGACGTTCGGCAGCCGTGCCCGGTCAACCAGGTACTGCAACTGTTCCTGCCGCTCAGCGCGCCCGAGGACCGGCCGTCGGAGCGCGTGCTCGTCGATGATCGCGTGGAACTTCAGGATCGGCGCGTCGGTGAGCCGCAGCTGCCGGAGCAGTCGCACGGTGACCTGGTTCTCCAGCACCTTCGGCTTCATCTGCACGCGCGCCGCGGCGAAGACCTCGCGCATGTACGCCTCAGTCTGCAGCAGCCCTGGGATGTAGCCGAACTGGAAGACCTTGACCTTGCTGGCCTCGGCTTCGATGGGCAGGAAGCCGCGATTGCCCACCCCGTAGTGGTGCCACCAGCCCTTCTCCTTGGCGCGGTCGTACGCGGCGATGTACTCGTCCCAGTCCGAGACGACCACGTTGTACCGGTCCAGCAGCGCCCGGAAGTCGTGGTACGGCGGCAGGTAGCCGGTTTCGATGCGCGACAGCTTGCTCGTCGACATGCGCAGCGGCGCGCCCGCTTCGTCCTGCGTCATGCCGAGCCGTTCGCGCATCCGCTTCAGCTGTCGGCCCAGCTGCCGGGCGGGCAAGTTCGGCTCAGCCACGTCGACTGACCCCTCGAGACCACATGAACACGGATAGTAAGACGCGGGTCCGCCAACTCGGGAATCCCACGTGCATAGATTCCTTTGCATAATTTCCTTTGCACGGCTACCTTGGGGTCATGACCAGCGCTCCACCACCGGAAGAGCTCGACCCGGACGCCCTCAAGGCCGTCACGCACCCGCTACGTCGCCGAATACTCGGCGTGTTGACGGCCGGGCCGGCGACGGCCACGAAGCTCGCGCAGGCCCTCGGCGAGAACACCGGCGCGACCAGCTACCACCTGCGGGAGCTGGCGCGGTTCGGGTTCGTCGAGGACGTCCCGGAGCTCGCGCGGGGCAAGGAACGGTGGTGGCGGACGCGGCCGCGGGACATCCGCTGGCCGCGCCGCAGTGAGCAGAGCGCCGAATCCCAAGTGCTGTTCGACGACATGCAGCGGCAGGGGTTCGAGGACGACCTCGAAAAGCTCAACCGGTTCGCGGAAAAGCGCGACGAACTGCCCGGCGACTGGCCGGACGCGCTGCTCTACGCGCGCGGCGGCACCTGGCTCACCGCCGAGGAGCTGCTGCAGTTCTGGAACGACTACATGGAGCTGTTCCGCCGGTACTGGCGAGCCGAGGACGACCGGTCACCGGAAGCGCGGCGCGTGCTCGTGCGCCTGCTGGCGTTCCCGGAACCAGGGGAATGACATGACAGGGGATCTCACATGCGAAGAGGGGCTCTACTACTGGCCGGGGTGATCCTGGCGGTCACGGCGCTCGCGCCACCGGCGTCGGCGGCCGATCTGACCAACAACGACGTCACGTTCCAGAACGGCGGGGTGACGTTGCACGGCACCGTCGTCGCCCCACCCGGCGGGTCGAAACTGCCGGGCCTGGTGCTGGTCGACGGGTCGGGGGAACACACCCGCAACGACCACCGTTTTGAAGCGGAAGCCTTTGCGAGGCAAGGCATCGCGACACTCATCTACGACAAGCGCACCGAAGGCTACTCGCTGTTCTCACGGTCGTACTCGACCCTCGCCGACGATGCTTTGGCGGCCGTCGAGGCCCTGCGGAAACGGCCGGAGGTCGATCCGGCGCGGGTCGGCGTCTGGGGGTTGAGCGAAGGGGGCTGGGTCGCCCCGCTGGCGGCTTCTCGTTCCGCAGACGTCGCTTTTGTGGTGACGCTGGGGGCCAACGGCGTCGAGCCGTCGCAACAGCAGGCGTGGGCGATCGAGAACCAGTTGCGGCGCCTGGGAATGGACGGCTCGATCGTGCGGATGGCGTCGTCGACGATGATGCGTCAGCTCGTCGGCGGCGGGGCGTTCCCGGAGGCGCGGTACGACTCCGTGGCGGTGCTGAAGAGCCTGCGTCAACCGGTACTCGGCTTGTGGGGCGCGAAGGACGTCCTGACCCCGCCCGGCGAGGCGCTCCGGATCTTCCAGGATTCGTTGGCGCACTACACGTTGCGGGGCTTCCCGGACGCGCAGCACCAGCTGCGCCGGACCACTGACGGCTTCGACAAGCTGCCGGGCTACGCGCCTGGCTACCTGGAACTGGTGGGCACCTGGGTGCACAACCTGCCCGCGCAGTCGACCGCCGACGCGGCGCCGGCGCAGGACCGGACGAGCATTTCGTTGGCCCCGCTCGCCTGGTACGAGTCGACGTGGCTGCAACTGGCCGTGCTGCTCTTGCTGGTGGTGGCGTTCGCTTTCTACCCGCTGTTCCGTCGTGGTCCGGCGGCCGCTTCGGCACGCTGGCTGAGCGCGACCGGGTTGCTCGCGGTGCTCGGTTTCCTGGTGGTGGACGTGCTGATCCAGACGACCATGGGCAAGGGCCTGGGCCCGGTCGTCGCGGGCCGGCCACTGCCGTGGCTCGCACTGCAGCTGCTCTCGCTGGGCGCGGTGGCCGCCACCATCGGCACGGCGGTGGCGTGGTGGCGGCACCGCACCCCGCGGCTCACGGTGGTGCTGGCCGGCGGCGTGGTGTTCGTCCCCTGGGCGGTTTATTGGGGGCTGCTGGCGATCTAAGCGGCGTAGCCCTTCGGCGGGATCAGCGTCGCGAGCTGGTCGAAGCTGAGCCAGTAGATCTGGTTCCCGCCGAAGCTGGCCGGGTCGGCGATCTTGACCGTCATGTCGGAGCTGTCGTACCCGATCACCGTGAAGTAGTGGTAGATCGTGTAGTTCGGGTAGCCCGGCGGGTGGTTGTTCGCGGGCGCGACGATGTTGGCGACGATCGCGTAGCCGTTGTTGATGTCGAGCACGATGTCGTTCCACAGCAGGTCACGCTGCGCCTGTGTCGGCGGGTCGTTCGGCATCTCCTTGGTCTCGTACCAGGAGGTGCCGAGATCGCCGTTGAGGACACCGGTGACCTGGCCGATCCAGTCCGTGCCGTTGGTGGTCGTGCCGAGCTGGGACGCGAGAGTGCCCTGGCTCGGCAGGTTCCCGGTCCGCGCGGACATGGCGATCCGCGTGGCGGCCGGGCCGCACCAGTAGCCCGTCTCTTGTACTTGGTACTGGATGTTGAGCACGGCCTCGGTGGAGGCTTGGGCCACCGCGGGCAGCGCGACGAGCCCCATGGCGGCCACGAGCGTGACGAATCCCAGCCGGAATCTGCGCATGACGATCCTTCCCCAGTTGTGACGTCGGTTGGCCAACGCCTCACCGAGGGATGATCCCGGCAGAATCCGACTTTCGTCTCTAACCCCACCCCGGATGGATCACGCCGAAGGTAGGTTCGGCCGTGAACGCTCGGGACGCGTGCGGGCAACTGGGGGCATGCAGGTGATCCACGAGGGATCCGAGATCTGGGGGCACGACCGCCCCGACCTGGGCGGGGCTGAGCCCGGGCCGGCGTTCGGCCGGCTCTTCGACGCCCATGCCGCGGCCTTGCGCCGGTACCTCGCCCGGCGGGTCGGCGCCGAACCGGCGAACGACCTCGTCGCCGAGACCTTCCTCGTCGCGCTCCGGCGCCGGGAGACCTACCGGCCGGAGCTGGGTACCGCGCGGTCGTGGCTCTACGGCATCGCCACCAACCTGCTGCGCCACCACGTGCGGTCCGAGATGCGCGGGCTGCAGGCCACCGCGCGGCTGGCGCGCACCGGGGAAAACAGCCACGCGGCGCACGACGGCCGCGTCGCCGAGCAGGTCGACGCCCAGGTCCGCGCGGCGCAGCTGGCCGGCGCGCTGGCCAAGCTCAGCCCGGCCGACCGCGACACGCTGCTGCTCGTGTCGTGGGCCGGGCTCGAGCCGGCCGAGGTCGCCGAGGCCCTCGGGATCCCGCCGGGTACGGTCCGGTCCCGGTTGCACCGGATCAGACGCTGGCTCAGGACGAACGCCCCGGCTCAGGAGGAGGTGCAGGACCTTGCGTGAAGACAACGTCCGGAAGATCTGGTCCGAGGCCGAACTCGACGCGGCGCTGTCGGACCTCCACGCCGGCACCGGCGACGACGACAGGCTGGCCTTCGCCCGCGCGTCCCTCATGACGGCTGCCGGCACAGCGGAAGCGCCACCCCAGCCACGCCGGACCGGGACCTGGCGGTGGATCGCGGTGGCCGCGGCCGTCGTCATGCTGGTCGGCGGGCTCGCGATCGTCACTTCCCTGCGGACGCCGGCCTCGGACCCGGCCCAGCCGGCCGCGACGATCCCGGACATCGACCGCCCGCTCGCGCCGGGCGAGTTCCACTACACGCAGAAGCTCACCTGGCTGGACGGGATCCTGTTCGACAAGCTGGTCAAGATCCAGCAGTCGATCGAGCTGTGGATCCCGGCCGACCCCACCGGCGTCTGGCACCGGCGCACGAAGTGGACGGGCGCCGTGCGCGGGCTCGACAAGTCGACGAAGCCCGAGCTGAGCCTGAAGCCGTTCGACGAGAACGGCCCGGCCGGCCGGTTCGGCACCGCGCAGAACCTGGGCGGGCAGGAGAACCCGAGGTGGAACACGCCGTTCGAGAACTGGCTGGCCCCGGACGCGGCCTTCATCGCTTCGCTCACCCCCGACCGCGGGAAGCTGTCCAAGCGCCTGAACTTCGACACGATCACCGAGAAGGACAGCGGGAAGATGCACACCCCCACGGAAGCGCTCACGATGGTGCGCACCGCACTGGAGACGGGCCTGGTCCGCAAGGACATCCGGTTCGCGCTGTCCGACGCGTTCGGCGGAATCATCGGCGGGTTCGTGGCGACCGACGGCCACACCCCGGACGGCCGGCCTGCGACGGTCCTGGTCGCGAAGGACAGCAACCAGCGCCTGTACCTCGACCCGAAAACGGCAGTGCTGCTGGCCTGGGAGGACCGGCCGGCCTTCGTCCCGACGACCAGCCGTCCCGGGCCGCCCGAGGGCACACCCAACACCCCGTCGAGCGCGGTCCTGCCCCCGTCGAGCGCTGCCCTGCCCCCGCCGACCACCACGTCGGAGCCGCAGATGGCCACCACGACGGTCCCCCGGGCCGACGGTACGATCCCGCCCCCTGAGGACCTGCCGACGGTGTACTCGTTCGCGATCACCCGGACTTCGGGGTGATCAGCGCGCGTGACTGGCCGCGTTCAGCGCATCCGCGACGTTCGCCACCTCCAGCACGTGCATCAAGCCGAGCCGGGCCGCCGAAGACCACAATCACGTCCCGGAACCCGGATCCGCCCGAGCCCCCGCGCGATCTGCTCGTTCGCGATCACCCGGACGTCCGGATGATCAGCGCGCGTGACTGGCCGCGTTCAGCGCATCCGCGACGTTCGCCACCTCCAGCACCCGGATCCCCGGCGGCGGCTTTCCCGAGTCCGGCGGCACCAGCGCGTACGTGAAGCCGAGCCGGGCCGCTTCCGCCAGGCGGCGGCCCACGCTCGGCACCCGGCGGATCTCGCCCGCCAGCCCCACTTCGCCCACCGACACCAGGCGGGGCGACAAAGCGACGTCACCGAAGGATGACGTCAAGGCCAGCACCAGCGCCAGGTCGATGCCCGGCTCGGTGATCTTCATGCCGCCGACCGTCGCCGTGTAGACGTCCTTGTCGCCGAGCTTCAAGCCGCCGCGCTTCTCCAGCACCGCCAGCACCATCGCGACGCGCGCCGAGTCGAGGCCGCTGACCGCGCGCCGCGGCTGGGGTGCCGACGTCGACGACACCAGCGCCTGGACCTCGCCCAGCAGCGGCCGCTTGCCCTCCATCGAGACCGTGATCGCCGTGCCCGGCACCGGCTCCGCCGTCTGGCTGATGAACAGCCCCGACGGGTCGGGCACCCCGACGATGCCTTCTTCCACGAGCTCGAAGCAGCCGATCTCGTCGGACGCGCCGAACCGGTTCTTGATGCCGCGCAGCATGCGCAGCGTCGAGTGCTTGTCCCCCTCGAACTGCAGCACCACGTCCACCAGGTGCTCGAGCACGCGCGGGCCGGCCACCGAGCCGTCCTTCGTGACGTGCCCCACCAGCACAACCGGCAGCCCGCGCTCCTTGGCCAGCGCGACCAGCCCGGCCGTCACCGCCTTGACCTGCGTCACCCCGCCCGGTGAGCCTTCGGCCTGCGGGGACGCCATGGTCTGGACCGAGTCGACGATCAGCACGCCCGGCTTGACGTCGTCGACGTGCCCGAGGATGGCGGAGAGGTCGCTCTCGGCGGCCAGGTACATGCGGTCGTGGACGTTGCCCGTTCGCTCCGCGCGCAACCGGACCTGGCCCGCGGACTCCTCGCCCGTGACGTACAGGGACCGATCGACCGTTTTTGCCCACTGGTAAGCGACTTCGAGCAGCAGGGTCGACTTGCCGACACCCGGCTCACCCGCGAGCAGCACCACCGCGCCCGGCACCAGGCCACCACCGAGCACCCGGTCGAGCTCCGAGACCCCGGTGTGGCGGGCGCGCGCCGTTTCGACGTCGACCTCGCCGATCGGCCGCGCGGGCGCACTCGGCGCGCCAGCGGCGACACGCTGGATCGCCGGCTTGGCCGGCGCACCGCGTTCCTCGAACGAGCCCCACGCCTGGCACTCCGGACAGCGGCCCAGCCACTTGGCCGCTTCGTAGCCGCAGCTCCCGCAGCGGTAGGTGATGCCTTTCTTCACCCCGCGAGGCTAGCGGCGACCACCGACAAAACCGGGGACCTACTCCTTGACGTGCGCCGGCGCCGCGACGGGCAGGTCGACGGTCACCGGTCCGGCGTTCCGGAAGACGAACGTGACCTTGATGACCTGACCCGGCCAGAGCGGCTGCTTCAGCGCGGGCAGCGTCACGGTGCCCTTGCCGACGGTCGCCGGGGCGGCGGTCGGCGTCGCGCTGGTCGACGGCGCTTCGGCCGACGAGGACGAAGTCGCGGTGCCGGTGGAGCTGGTGCCCGTCGAGCTGGTGCCGGTCGACGTCGGGGCTTCCGAAGACGAGGTCGGCGCGCCCGAAGATGTGGGCTGCGCCTCGTTGATGGACTCGACCGCGTCGTCCGGGCCGATCACCAGGGAGTGCCCGGCGACGATGTCCTTCGAGCCGCCGACGGTCGCCTGCGCGCCGTCCACGGTCACCGAGACGAGCGAGTCGTCCTGGGCGCCCTGGTTCACGATCGTCAGGGTCAGCGCCGGGGTCGCGCCGGCCGGGTAACCCGCGCCGGACGTCGGGTACTGAACCGCGACGTCCCGCAGGACGATGGTCTTGACCTGGGCGTACGTACCGTTGACCGCGGGCTGCTGGGTGTCGGTCTGGGTGATCTGGCCGGCCCCGCACCCGGCGAGCACGAGCGCGGCACCGAGCGCCAGCACGCCCGCGCCGAGCACGCGACGATTCTGCAGCCTCACGTCGCAGTCCTTCCCTTTTCACGGCCTCGTCACCGCGAAGACTAGCCGGGAGCGATCTCCCGCGCGGAACCGGCTCGCGTTGCCCTCAAGATCAACCGTCCACAAAGGAATTCGTTGTGCCCGTTGACACCCGTCCCGGCCACCTGCGTGAGCACGGGGGTCCGACGTTTGTCAACCCCCGCCCAGGCCGCTGACCTGCGAGGACGAGTCCGGCCCGCTAGGTGGGCACTGGCGGACCGTGGTAGGATGGGGTCAGCGAAAGGGGCAGAGGACACATGGTTTTCAAGGTCGGAGAGACCGTCGTCTACCCGCACCACGGTGCCGCACTCATCGAAGCCATCGAGACCCGCGTGATCAAGGGCGAGGAAAAGAAGTACCTCGTCCTCAAGGTCGCGCAAGGGGATCTCACGGTTCGCGTGCCCGCTGACAACGCCGAGATCGTAGGCGTACGCGATGTCGTCGGGCAAGAAGGACTGGACAAGGTCTTCGACGTTCTGCGTGCTCCGCACACCGAGGAACCAACGAACTGGTCTCGTCGGTACAAGGCCAACCTCGAGAAGCTCGCCTCCGGCGATGTGAACAAGGTGGCCGAAGTGGTGCGCGACCTCTGGCGGCGAGAGAAGGACCGAGGACTTTCAGCCGGCGAGAAGCGCATGCTGGCGAAGGCTCGGCAAATTCTGGTCAGCGAGCTCGCGCTCGCGGAGGGCACCGACGAGGACAAGGCTGAAGTCCTCCTCGACGAAGTCCTGGAAACCGCGACGGTCTAAAGCCCAGGGCACCCTGCTCGACGGGCGGGCAGGTGCCTCTACGATCGCGAACCGATGAACGTCGTCGTGATCGTGACCGTCGCACATCATGCCTCCGACGGAGAGCTCGCTCTCACGCCGGTCCATGGTGAGGCGCTACTCACGCACACCGTGCGGGGGCTGCTCGGCGTACCGGAGATCGATCTGGTGCTCGTGGCGGCCCCCCAGCGGTGTGCTTTTTCGTTTTCCGAGGCGGTCCGGGGCATGGACTGCCAGGTCGTCTCCGGCTCGCCCCGGCAGGCCTTCGCCGTGGTCGAGTCCGAGCTTCCCCGTGACTCAGTTGTACTCCTCCACGACGCTCTGCGGGCCTTCTGTCCTGCTCAAACGGTGAGTGACGTCATTACTGCGGTGAGTGACGCTTCTCCCGTCGTCGTCCCGGTGCTGCCGATGGCCGACACGGTGAAGGTGACCGATTCGGCGTCGCTGATCATCGGCACGGAGGACCGCTCGCGGCTGCGCACGGCCCAAACGCCGATCGGCTTCACCGTCTCGGCGTTCCTCTCCGCCGCGTCACCCGATCTCGCGGGCGCGGTGCAGGCGGGCGCCGCGACGGTCCCGGGGCATCCGGACGCGATGCGCGTCACGACCGACTTCGAACTTTCCCTCGCCGAGGCGATCGCAGCGGCCCCCAAGAACGAGGAGACGCTGTGAGGATCGGCAACGGGGTGGACGTCCACCCGATCGAACCGGGCCGCGACTGCTGGATCGCCGGCCTGCTCTGGCCGGGCGTCGACGGCTGCGCCGGCCACTCCGACGGCGACGTCGCAGCGCACGCCCTGTGCGACGCGCTCCTGTCGGCGGCGGGACTCGGCGACCTGGGAGCGGTGTTCGGCACGGGAGACCCCCGCATGGACGGCGCACACGGCGCGGACATGCTCACCGAGGTCCGCGGCCTGCTCACGGCGGCGGGCTGGCGGGTCGGGAACGCGACGGTGCAGATCGTCGGCAACGCGCCTCGCGTGGGAAAGCGGCGCGAGGAGGCGCAGAAGGTGCTGTCGGAGGCCATCGGCGGCCCGGTGAGCGTCTCGGGAACGACGTCGGATGGCTTGGGGCTGACGGGGCGCGGCGAGGGCATCGCGGCCTTCGCGACGGCACTGCTGCTGGCCGCGGAGTAGGTCCGGCTCGCGCTGTTGTCGGCTTGCCAGCGGAATAGGGCCGAGCCGGCGCCGGTTCGGCGTGATATGGCCTTCACCCTCTCGGACGACGTCCGCGCGCTGATCGACGGGAAGAACTTCGCCACGGTCGCCACCCTCGACCCCGACGGCGGGCCGCAGACCTCCGTCATCTGGATCGGCCTGGACGACGGTGACCTCGTCTTCAGCGCAACCGAGGACCGCCGCAAGGTCCGCAACCTGCGGCGCGACCCGCGCGTGAGCGTGTCGATCGTCGACGCCGCGAACCCCTACCGGCACACGCAGCTGCGCGGCACCGTGACGATCACCGCCGACCCCGGCAAGACCCTGCCGAAGGCGCTCAGCCACAAGTACCTCGCCCAGGACCCGCCGCCGGAAGGCCCGGAGGTCGAACGCGTCGTCGTCCGGCTGCACGTCGAGAAGGTTGCCGGGAACGTCAAATAAGGTCTGAACCATGACCTTCAACGACGCGACCAAGGCCCTCCTCGACGGCCGCAACTACCCGGTCGTCGCCACCACCAACGCCGACGGCTCGCCGCAGAGCTCCGTCGTCTGGGCGCGCCGCGACGGCGACACCGTGGTCTTCGTGACCGTCCAGGGCCGGCGCAAGGAGCGCAACATCCGCCGTGACCCGCGGGTGTCGCTGTCCGTCTTCGACCTGGCCGATCCGGAGAACTACGTCGAGATCCGCGGCCGCGCCGAGGTCACCGTCGAGGGCGGCCGCGAGCTGAACGACGAGCTGGCCCGCAAGTACACCGGCGACGTCTTCCCGGCAGAACCGCCGGAGGTCGTGCGGGTGCTCGTCCGGATTGTTCCCGAACACATCACAGGGCATTCGGCCTGACCGTCCCGTTAGGCTGAAACCCATGACGATCAGGGCGGTGTTGTTCGACTTCTCCGGCACGCTGTTCCGGCTCGAGCAGGACGAATCCTGGCTCACGGAACTCACCGACCACGAGGGCTCGCCGCTCGACCTCGAGGCGCAGGCCGAGCTGATGCGCCGGATGACCGCCCCGGTCGGGCAGGTCGTCGAGCTCGACGCCGAGCACGTGCACGCCTGGCAGCACCGCGACCGCGACCCCGAGCTGCACCGGAAGGTCTACCTCGAGGTGCTCAAGAAGTCCGGCGTCCCGCGGCCCGAGCAGGCCGTCGCGCTGTACGAGCGGCTGATCACGCCCACCCAGTGGACGCCCTACCCGGACACCGAGGCCGCGCTGAAGGCCGCCGCCGAGCGGGGGCTGAAGGTGGGCGTGCTGAGCAACATCGCCTTCGACATCCGGCCGGCCTTCACCACCCGCGGGTGGGACGCCTACGTCGACGAATTCGTGCTGTCCTTCGAGGTCGGCGCGATCAAACCCGAGCTGGAGATCTTCCGGATTGCGGTCCAGGCGCTCGGTGTCCCGGCCACCGACACCCTGATGGTGGGCGACAGCGAGGAGGCCGACGGCGGCGCGCGGGCCCTCGGCTGCGAGTTCGCGCTGGTAGACCCGCTGCCGACCACCGAGCGGCCGGATGCCCTGCTCACGGCGCTGCGCGGGTTCGGCGTCGGCTGACCCCCCAGCAGGCGCTTGCGAGATCCCTCACGTCGACCCGTACCCTTTCAGGGTGGCCCTACACCTTTTCGACACAGCGACCCGGAGCGTGCGGGAATTCCACCCCGCCCGTAGCGGAACGGCGTCGATCTACGTGTGTGGCGCCACCGTGCAGGGCGTGCCGCACATCGGGCACGTCCGCGGCGTCCTGAACTACGACGTCCTGCGCCGCTGGCTCGTCCACAGTGGACTGGACGTGCTGCTGGTCCGCAACGTCACGGACATCGACGACAAGATCCTGACCAAGGCCGGCGAAGCCGGTCGCCCCTGGTGGGAGTGGGCCGCGACGCACGAGCGCGCCTTCGAGACCGCGTACGAGCAGCTCGGCTGCCTCCCGCCGTCGGTCAGCCCCCGCGCGACCGGGCACGTCACCCAGATGGTCGAGCTGATGGAACGCCTCGTCAAGAGCGGCCACGGCTACGTCGCGGACGGCGACGTCTACTTCTCGGTGAAGTCGTTCGACGACTACGGCAAGCTGTCCGGCCAGGTCCTCGAAGACGTCCAGCAGGGCGAGACGCCGACCCGCGGCAAGCGCGACCCGCGCGACTTCACCATGTGGAAGAGCGCGAAGCCGGGCGAGCCGTCGTGGCCGACACCGTGGGGCGACGGCCGGCCCGGCTGGCACCTCGAGTGCTCGGCGATGGCGACGACCTACCTCGGCGCCGAGTTCGACATCCACGGCGGCGGCATCGACCTGGTCTTCCCGCACCACGAGAACGAGCGCGCCCAGTCGAACGCGGCGGGCGACGGGTTCGCGCGGTTCTGGCTGCACAACGCGTGGGTCACCATGTCGGGCGAGAAGATGTCGAAGTCGCTCGGCAACACCGTGTCGATCCCGTCGATGCTGGAGCGCTACCGGGCGCCGGAGCTGCGCTACTACCTGGTGCAGCCGCACTACCGCTCGACCATCGAGTACTCCGACGGCGCGCTGTCCGAGGCCGCCACCGGCTACCGGCGGATCGAGACGTTCCTGCGTCGCGCGGTTTCGGCGGGCGAGGTGGGGATCGGCACGATCCCGGCCGCGTTCGCCGCCGCGATGGACGACGACCTGGCCACCCCGCAGGCGTTCGCCGTGGTCCACACCACGGTGCGGGACGGTAACGCCGCGCTCGACGCGGGCGACACTTCCAAGGCACTCGAACTCGCCGCGGCCGTCCGCGCGATGACCGACGTGCTCGGCCTCGACCCGCTGTCCGCGCGCTGGTCCGAGGCGGGCGGTTCCGAATCGCCCACCAAGGACGCGCTGTCCCGGATCGTCGAAGGGCTGCTGACCGAGCGTCAGCAGGCCCGGGCCGAGAAGGACTTCGCCCGCGCGGACGCTGCCCGTGACCGCCTCCAGCAGGCGGGGATCGTGGTGGAGGACACCCCCAACGGACCACAGTGGACAGTCAAGTCCGACTGAGCCGTTTCTCAATTACCGCAAGGACTTTTCAGCATGGCAGGCAACTCCCGGCGCCAAGGCGCCATCCGCAAGACGGGCACGAAGAAGGGCGCCGTCGTCGGCTCGGGCGGCCAGCGCCGCAAGGCCCTCGAAGGCAAGGGCCCGACGCCCAAGGCGGAGGACCGGCCCGGGCACAAGGCGTACCGCTCCAACAACGCTGCGACGAAGCGTGACCAGGCGCGGCAGAAGAAGGCCGACAAGCCGGAGCTGATCGCCGGGCGCAACCCGGTGGTCGAGGCACTGCGCGCCGGCGTCCCGGCAACCGCGCTGTACGTCGCGCTGAACATCGAGATCGACGACCGCGTGAACGACGCCGTCCGGCTGGCCGGCGACAAGGGCATCTCGATCCTGGAGATCCCGCGCGAGGAGCTGGACCGCAAGACGAACCGGGCCGTGCACCAGGGCCTCGGCCTGCAGGTCCCGCCGTTCGAGTACGCCCACCCGGACGACCTGATGGCGGCGGCGCGCAACTCGGGCGAGGTGCCCCTGTTCGTCGCGCTCGACGGCGTCACCGACCCGCGGAACCTCGGCGCGGTGATCCGCTCGGCGGCCGCGTTCGGCGCCCACGGCGTGCTGCTGCCGGAGCGGCGCAGCGCGGGCATGACGGCGGTGGCGTGGCGCACGAGCGCAGGCACGGCGGCGAAGCTGCCCATCGCGGTGGCGACCAACCTGACCCGTCAGCTCAAGGCGTGGGCGAACGAGGGCCTGATGCTGGTCGGCCTGGACGCGGACGGCTCGGTCGACATCGACGAGCTCGAGCTGGCGGCGGACCCGCTGGTCATCGTGCTGGGCTCGGAGGGGCGTGGGCTGTCGCGGCTGGTCCGCGAGACGTGCGACGCGACGGTGTCGATCCCGATGGCGGCGGGCGTGGAGTCGCTGAACGCCTCGGTGGCGGCGGGGGTGCTGCTCGCCGAGGTGGCGCGGCGGCGGCGTCTCGCCGGTCGGGTCTGACACCACCACCCAGTCGGGTTAAGGTCCACCGTCGGATAAAACCGAGGGGACCCGATGTCGTTCGTTTCGCCACTGTTCCTGTGGTACTTCATGCCGGCGGTGCTCGTCGCCGTGCTGGTGTGCCCGCGGACCTGGCGAAACGGCATCGTCGCGGTCGGCAGCCTGCTGTTCTACACGATCGGCGCCGGCCCGTTCGTGTTCCTGCTGCTCGGCTGCATGATCGTCAACTTCCTGGCCGGTCCGCTGCTGGCGCCGAACCCGTTCGACGTCGACGGCACCCGGCGGCGCAAGATCCTCATCGCCGTGGTCGCGCTGGACATCACGGTGCTGGTGATCTGGAAGTACGCCGGGTTCGCGACGCAGCAGATCGCGGCGGTCGCGCACTGGTTCGGCGGGAGTGTGCCGGTCGCGAGCCTGGTGGTGCCGATCGGCATCTCGTTCTACACGTTCCACCACATCTCGTACACGGTCGACATCTACCGCGGCGAGCGTCAGGCGCTGCGGAACCCGGTGGCGTTCGCCGCGTACATCGCGATGTTCCCGCAGCTGGTCGCCGGCCCGATCGTGCGGTACCGCGAGATCGCCGACCAGCTGCCCCAGCTGCGTTCCCACCGCCTGGACGACATCGCCGCCGGCTTCCCCCGCTTCGCGCTCGGGCTGTGCAAGAAGACGATCATTGCCGACTCCCTGAGCCCCCTGGTCGAGGCGTGTTTCAAGGTGCCCTCGGACCAGATGACGTTCTCGACGGCGTGGCTCGGCGCGATCGCGTACACGCTCCAGCTGTTCTTCGACTTCTCCGGCTATTCGGACATGGCGATCGGCCTAGGCCGCATGCTGGGCTTCCGCCTCCCGGAGAACTTCGCAAGGCCGTACTCATCGGTGACGATCACGGAGTTCTGGCGCCGCTGGCACATGAGCCTCAGCCGCTGGTTCCGCGACTACGTGTACATCCCCCTGGGCGGCAACCGTCTAGGAGCCGGCCGCACGTACCGCAACCTCTGCATAGTGTTCGTGCTGACCGGCTTCTGGCACGGCGCACAATGGACGTTCCTGGTGTGGGGCTGTTACCACGGCGCACTGCTGGTGATCGAGCGCCGCTTCGGCCTGGACCTCAACCCGGCGGTCCGCTGGCAGCGGTACCTGCGCCGAGCCCTGACCATGCTCCTGGTGGTGTTCGGCTGGGTGTTCTTCCGCTCGGCGGACATCGGCCACGCATTGTCGATGATCGGCCACATGCTCCTCCCGGACTTCGACGGCCTAGGCCCGGGAGTAGCGCAGGCGTTCACGAACCAGCGACTGGTCCTGCTACTGGCAGCGCTAGCGGTATTCCTGCTCCCAGCCCACCCGGTGACGGGACCCCTGCTGGAGTCATCAAGAAGCCGCCCGGCAACGGCACTGCGCATCGGGGTAATGACGGTAGGACTGGTGTACGCGGCAATCCTGATCGCCACCGGAACATTCAGCCCGTTCTTGTACTACCAGTTCTAAACGCGGCCACCTGAGCCACCACAACGACCACACCTCCCCACCGAACCGATACGCAGCCGCCTCAGCGGCCGTCACGCCGGGTCAAGGCACGCTTTCCCGCCTTGACGCGGCGTGACGGCCGTTGAACAATCCGGCGTTCGGGTCGACGGGGTTACTGAGTCGACGGGGTCACCGAGAAGCCACCACCTAACCGACCAGCTCCAGCCAAGCCTCAGCAAGCACCCCATGCCCAGCCGCAGTCGGATGAATGCCGTCCTCGGACCACCGCTCCGGATCCCCCAGCTCCGCAAACATCCGGTCCGCAGCAAGAAGATGCGCCCCGTACTCAACAGCCAGCTGCCGCACCGCCTGGATCTTCAAGTTCAGATCCTCCCGCCACCCCGCACGCACCCCCTCGTCGATCCGCACAAAACGATCCCCATCTGCCAAGTGCAACGTCCTCTCGATGACACCGCGAACCGGCAAGAGAAACGGCTCAACAAGAATCACTTCCGCCCCCACCGACACAAGCGGTGCCAACAACCGCTCATACCCCGCCGCAAACTCCTCAACAGGAACCACCCGCCCCCGAGGATCCAAAGTCCGCCACCCCATGTCATTGGCCCCGACCAGGATCGACACCACGTCGGGACGGACATCAACCACATCCGCCTGCCAGCGAGCTTCAAGATCCATCACCTTGTCACCCGCATGCCCGGTGTTCACCCAAGTCACCGGCCGGTCCGGATGGGTGAAGCACCAGGAGCCCGCGACCAGCAGCGGATAACCGCACCGATCCTCACCCGGCGGCCGCCAAAGATCAGTGATCGAATCGCCGGTGAACAGCACCGTGCTTCCCGGCTTCAGCATGATCGTCATGCCGTCACCCTCCCGCCCACCACTGGCACGGAACGCACACCGAGCTGGCACCGACCTGGCACCATGATCCGGACCAGTCAGAAAGGCAGCAGGATGACCGAACCGACCGAGCTCGCCAAGGTGCCGGGCGTGATCCCCTACGTCGACCACCACGACGGGCCGCGCCGGCTGCTCACCATCGAGATCCCGCACCTCGGTCACACCGTGCGCGCCTACGCGCCGATCGCGAGCATCGACGGCCGGCAGTACGTGGTCTCGTGGGGCTCCGTCTCCTTCGAGATCCCCGCCGACCGGAACGTGCACGTCAGCGTCCACCTGCAGACGAACAGCGGGTACGACCACACGATCACCCCGTTCGCTTCGGTCGTCCTGTCGCCCCATCCCGCGCCGCTGCGGCTGCTCACCCAGTTCGCGCCGAGCCAGGGCCCCCAGGGCGCGCTCATCCCCGTCGGCTGACTCGTGCTCGCAACACGCTTCCTCTTCCTCACCCGGCACGGCGAGGCGGCCTCGAACGGCATGCTCACCGAGGCCGGACAGCGCCAAGCCGTGCTCCTCGGCCGGCGGTTGCGCGATGTCCCCGTCACCGCGATCCACCACGGGCCGCTCCCGCGCGCGGCCCAGACCGCCGAGCTGATGGCGACGCAGCTGCCCGGGGTTCCCGTTCACGTCGAAGAAGCCGCGGGCGACTTCGTCCCCTACGCGCCGAAGCGCGAGGAGCTCCCGGAGACGTCCGGTGACCTCTTACTCGCCTTCGCGCGGCAACAGCCGCCCGCCGACGAAGAGCTCGCCGCCGAGGCCGAGCGGCGGTTCACCGGGCCCGTGCCCGCCACCGAGCCGCGGTACGACGTGCTCGTGACGCACAACTTCCTCGTCGGCTGGCTCGTGAGCGCCTCGCAGGACGCGCCGCCGTGGCGGTGGCTCGCGCTCAACCACGCCAACGCCGGGCTCACCGTGATCCGCTACTCGCCAGGGCGGCCGGCCGCCCTGCTGACGTACAACGACCTGAGCCACCTGCCCGCCGAACTGCGCTGGACCGGCTTCCCACCGGACTTCTACGTTCCGTGACCGGAGAACGCGGAGCGTTGCCGCCCCGGAAAATGGCTCTCGCCCGAATGGCCGAGCCTGTCACGATGGCCGGATGAGTCGCGTTCCGTCTCCCACGTCCGTTCGGCTGAGCGACTACCTCGCCGCCGACACCGTCGTTGATCACGGACACCCCGCGATCCACGAACGAGCAGACGCGCTCAAGACCCTGACGGACGATCCCGCCGGGTACGCCGAAGCCGCGTTCCTCTTCGTGCGGGACGAAGTCGAACACGTCATCGACGCGGCCGATCCGCGGGTCACCTGGCGGGCGTCGGACGTGCTCCGCGAGCGCGTCGGGATCTGTCACGCGAAGGCGCACCTGCTCGCCGCTTTGCTTCGCGCACAAGGGATTCCGGCCGGCTTCTGCTACCAGGAGCTGTCCGCGCTGCACGGGCTGAATGCCGTGTATCTGCACGGCAGGTGGTCGCGCCTCGACGCCCGCGGCAACCGCACGGGCGCGCACGGGGAGTTTTCGCTCGATGTCGAACAACTGGCCTGGCCGGTCGACGCGGCGCGCGGCGAACGTGATCACCCGGAGATCCACCCGGCGCCCGCGCCGGTCGTCGTGGATTTCCTGATGACCGCCCGGCCCGGCCCGCGCTGGTACGAAAAGGGCCTCCCCGCGGCACTTTGACCATGGTTTTTCGCTATTTTCCGAAAACCTGGCAATCCGGTTAATTATTGCCGAGAGTGACGTCCGTCCGTCATGCTTGTCCCCCGAATCTCTTATTTCGCGCTCCTCGCCAGGCGCGTAAAGTGACTCCCCGCACTCGAACAGACACATAACGCATTCGTCCGTTCGGGTGGTTCGAGGGAGGTGAAGCACGTGGCCGCAGATGGCGGGCGCCTCCGTCGTACCCCGCTTCAGGAGATCTTCTGGACCAGGACGAGCCTGCTCCTCACGGTGCTCGTCGTGGTGGCCGGGCTGAGCCTGTGGCTCGCCGGCCTGATGGAGCCCGGCACCGGGAAGAACCTGGTGACGTCGCTGGGCACCGGCACCCTGATCTCCGCGATCGTCGGGTTCGGCACGAGCTTGATCACCGCCAGCGCCTCGCAGCGGGCGCTGGTGACCCCGGTGATCGAAGAGAGCAGGCGCGCACTGGAAGACCTCAGCGCCGAATACCGCGCGCTGAACAAGGAGTTCTTCCCCACCGACGTGTTCGAGGCGACGACCGACCCCGACCCGGCGTTCAACCGCGGGCTGATGGCCGACCTCAACGCGACCCGGCAGTACTTCTTCCGCGGCTTCTCCGGCCGGCACGCCGCCGCCCGCCTGCTGCTTTCCCGCACGGAACGCGAACTGCGGGCCGTGATCGCCGATCCGCGTGACGCGAACTCGATCAGCGGGCGCGCCCGCTACCTGTTGCGCCGCGAGGCGGGCGACGTCGACTACGAACAGATCCAGACCCGGCTCGACGAAGAGATCCGGATCGGGCTGGTCGGCCTCTTCCTGGCGCGCAGCCGCTGCGCGCAGGTCGACATCACCGTGGTCGCCGACCCGCCGCTGGACCGCCTCGAGATGTTCGACGACAGCGTGTGGGTGTCGCTCTACAGCGACGTCCGCGGCGCCACCAAGCTGTACCCGCGGTCCCTGCGCTTCACCGAAGGTTCCTTCCTCTACAACATGGAGCGCGCCGAGTTCGTGCGCGTCTCTCAGTCCCGGACCGGCCGCCACTTCCGCATCACGTCCGCGACGACGCGGACGGATTTCCTGGCGCTGTTCGAAAAGATCACCGGATCCCCGTTGTCCGAGGAGCAGTTCCGCGAGCTGGAGGGCCGGTTCCACGCCTTCCGCGCGGAGTTCTCCGAAGTCGCCGAGCTAGGGAGCTGACCTTGCTCACCCGCCTGTCCCCCCTCACCGAGCTGGCCACGCGCCTGCGCATGGCCGATTTCCCGCTGGCCGCCGACTGGCGCGCCGTCGACACCTGGTTCCGCTCCTGGGCCGACCACCCCGAGCTGCGGGAAGAGCTGCGCACACAGCTCCGCTCGCTGTCCGCCGTGCAGGCCGCGAAGGTGCTGCGCTCGTCCCGGGAAACCACGACCCATTTCGCCTGGTGCCTGCTCGATTCGCCGGCCGACCCGTTTTCCTTCTGGCTGCACGAATACAAGGCGCAGCAGGACTGGCGGGCGGGGTACGCGGATTCCGTGCACAACCACAGGTACCACTTCTGCACCACCATTCTCCGGGGCAGCTACCTCCACGAAAGGTACGAAACCACCCACGACCCGCGCACCGGCTTGATCGACTCCGCGCAGCTGCGGCGCCGGACGTTGTGCCAGGCCGGAGCGTGCGCCACCATGCTGGCCGACGAATACCACCGGATTCCCGAAGCGGCGACCGGCACGATGACGTTCCTGGTGAAATCACGGCCGGTGAGCACGTACAGCCTTTCCTACGATCCGAGCAGGGGAATCGGCCATCGTCACGTTCCGGTCGAGGTCCGATTGGGGGAATTGGCCAACCGCATCTAGCTACACACCGGCGTCAGCTGCGCTTACCATTACTCCACCCGTCTGAATACCACGGCCGGGATGGGAGAGGGTATGCGCACGCAGGAATGCACGATCGACAATGTGATCGTCAACGCCGTCGAAAACCGGGTCCACCGGCTCTGCCTGGAGTACGCCGAGCGGCTGCAGTTCCACGGCTGGCACCACGTGAGCTTCGTCCGCGCCAAAGCGGCCGGCTTCGCCCAGCACAACGGGGCCGACCGCGCCGTGGTCGAAGTGGCCGCGCTGGTCCACGACGTCAACTACCTGGTGCGCCGGAACTCGCCGGCCGCGGCCGGGAGCAGTCTCCGGCTGGAGATCCTCGCGGAGTGCGGTGTCACCGGCGGGGTGGCGCGGTGGATCGACGAGATCGTCGACGAAGCCGAGATGGCCACCCGCGGCCGCGACATTTCGCTGGAGGCGCAGGCCCTGAGCGACGCGGACACGTTGTTCAAGGCGCTGCCGGTGACGCCGGTGGTGCTCGCGCACCGGTACCTGCGCGAGAACGGGCTCAGCCTGCGCGAGCTGGCGGACAAGATCGTCGGCGAGCAGTGCGACGTCCACGACGAGGGCTACTACTTCTACAACCCCGAGGCGGCGGCGACGTATTCGCGGTGGGCGATGGCGAACCTCCAGCTGTGGCAGTGCATCCAGGAGGCGGTCGACGATCCGACGGTCGTGGAGCTGCTGGACGCGGTGCACGCGGTCGACACGCTGGCGTCCTGATGTGGGCCGTGATCGGCGTCTGGGACATCGGTCCGGAGCTGATCGACGAGCTGCGGGCGCAGGTGCCGCTGATGGCGTCGAGCAAGGTCGGCACCCCCGGTTTCCTCCACGGCACCTGGACGCTCGACGGCCACATGGTGCAGGTCTACGCCGACGAAGCGAACGCGCGCCGGTACCACGACGAGATGCGCGCGGGAGGGTTCCTCGAGCGGCCCGGTTTGCGGTGCGTCGTCTGGGCCGTGGCCGAAGTCGGCGCGGAGTCCGGGCACTGACGTCTCGGCGCGGCCGATTCGCCGATTCGCGCGCGGCGGCCGGGGGTGTCCTGATAGGCATGCGGCGAAGTCGTCTCGCCGAGGAGTTCGCATGTCCTACAGCCCGCCGCCGTCCTCCGGGTACCCGCAGCCCTGGGTCGAGGCGCCACCCAAGGGGAGCGCACTGGCCGTGGCCGCGCTGGTCCTCGGGCTGCTCGGCTGCGTGCTGCCGCTCCTGCCGGTGGACATGACCGGCTTCCGGGCCTACGTCGCCTTCCCGTTCGGGGTGGCCGGGCTGGCCCTCGGGGTCATCGGCTGCGTCGGGCGCCGCCGCGGCAAGCCGCTGGCCGCGATCGGCGCGGGCCTGTCGGTGCTCGCGCTGGTGCTCGGGATGATCATGGTCGCCAACGCGGTCGTCCCGCACTGAGCGCCCGGCGGTCAGCCTTGGCCGTAACCCCGCAGCCGGTCGACGACGTTGGCCACCTCGGGCGGCGGCAGCAGGCTCGGCCGGCCGGCGCCCTGCGCGAGCAGCCAGACGCGGCACGCCCACTCGAGCTGCTGGGCGCGCTGGTAGGCGGCTTCGAGGCCGTCACCGTAGGTGAGGGTGCCGTGGTTGGCCATCAGGCACCCGCGACGCCCGTCGAGAGCCTCCAGCACGGCGGCGGCGAGGTCCGGCGTGCCGAAGGTGGCGTAGCGCGCGACGCGCACTGACGGGCCGATCGTGGCGAGGATGTAGTGGATCGGCGGCACCTCACGCACGAGCGTCGACACGGCGGTCGCGTGCGGCGAATGCGTGTGGACAACGGCGGTGACGGGCTCGCTGTCCGGATCGCGGACGTCCCAGTAGACCGAGAGGTGCATGGGCAGCTCGCTGGTCGGCTTGAGCGAGCCGTCGACCACCGCCCCACCCAGATCGACAACCGTGACGTCCCCCGGCGTCATCGCCGAGTACGCAACCCCGGTCGGCGTGACGGCGACCAGCTCACCGGCCCGCACGGAGACGTTCCCGGACGTGCCGACAACCAGGCCGTCACCGACCATCCGGCGCGCGTAAGCGCACACGGCGGCCCGCTCGGTCTCGAGGATCATGCGCAGGTCCCGTCTCGTGGGTGATCAAGCAGCTGATGAGCACACTGCCAGCCACCCACGAGCCACGGCCACCTACCCGCACGGGGGATTTACGCCTTGACCGCCGGGGGTTCGGGAGAAGCCCGGCGTCGCGCAGCAGTACTCCGTTGCCGGGCGGTGCGCTCAACCATTCGCCGCGACGAGCCGAAACCCGGCGCCTCTCGGAGAGGCGCCGGGTCCGTAGATCGCGCGGCAGTACTGCTATGTCAGGCGGTGCGCTCAGGCCTTCGCCGGAGCAGAGGGAGCGACCGGAGCCTTCGAAGCGGGCGCCGGAGCCTTCACCGCAGGCGCAGGCGCCGGGGCCGGCTTGCGGTCACCGTTCGCCGCCGCAGGCGCTTCCTCGACCGGCGCCAGCAACCGCATGGCCTCCTGCACCGCCACGTCCGTCGCCGCGATGCGCTCGGCGACCTTCGTGCGCAGGTCCAGGGCCAGCTTGCGGTTCTGGTCCGCCGTGGCCTGCTGGGACTTCGCCGCCGCCAGCGCAGCCTCGGTCTCCTGCTTCTTCCGCGAGTTGTCCTCGTCGAAGGCCTTCTTGCGCGCCGCCAGCTCGTCGGCGGCCTTCCGGTCCGCCGCGGCGCGGGCCTCGGCCGCCGCCGCCTCGGCCTTGGCGTCCGCTTCCTTGCGCGCGCGCTCGGCCGCCGCGGCCAGCTCGACGCGCTTGGCGCCCGCGGCCGCGTTCAGCTTCTCGATCTCGCCCTTCGCCTCCGACTTCAGGCGGGCGCGCTCCTCCTCCGCGTCCTTCGCCAGCTTGTCGGCCGTGCGGCGGGTCTCGTGCGCGTACTTGTCGGCCTGCTCGCGGGTCGACGCCGCGTCGGCCTCCGCCGCCGAGCGCAGGTCGGCGATCTCCTCCTCCGCGAGCTGCATCATCATCCGGACGCGCTCGGCCATCGCGCCGGCGCCGGACGGGCTGGCGCTCATCCGCGCGAGCGCGGCCTTCGTCTCGGCCAGCTCCTTCTGCGCGTACGCGAGCGCCTTCGAAAGGTCCGACGCCGTTGCGGCGGACTCGTCGCGGCTGCGCGAGGCTTCGCGGACCTCCTTGGTCAGCTCGGCGAGACGCTCGTCGACCTGACGCTGGTTGTAGCCGCGGACACCCACGGCGAATGTCTTCGAGGTGGACTGGGACTTCTCAGGCGCGACCATGCGGGCCACCTTAATGAGCAAGGGACCTTCAGGACGTACCGCCAAACGGATGCATCACGAATTTGGGAACCCCCGGTAACACATGGCATTCTGACCTCGGTTGACCAGCGGTTGACGCGAGGAGGCCACTGTGGACATATCCGCAATCCTCGCGGACATCGGCGAGCACTGGCACGTCTACGCCACCATGCCGCTCATCGCCGCCCTGATCGGCTACCTCACCAAGCGCGTCGCCATCGAGATGATGTTCCGGCCCCTCGAGTTCACCGGCATCCGGCCGTTCCTCGGCTGGCAGGGTGTCATCCCGGCGAACTCGCGGCGGATGGCCACCACCGCCGTTGATCTGCTGACCCGCAACCTCGTCGACCCGCAGGAGATCTTCGCCCGGCTCGACCCCGAAGAAATGGTCAAAGAGCTCGAAACGCCCCTGCTCAAGGCGGTCGAAGACGTCACGCGCGAAGTCATGGAGACCTACCAGCCGCGGCTGTGGGAGATGCTGCCGGCGCGGGCGCAGCGGCTGCTCGTCGACCAGGTCCGCGCGCAGGCGCCGGCCGTCGTCAAGCGGCTGCTGCGGGAGGTCTCGACCAACATCGACGACGTCCTCGACGTCAACGACATGCTGATCAACGCCATGGTCCGCGACAAGTCGCTGACCTGCCGGCTGATCCGCGAGGTCGCCGCGCCCGAGTTCAAGTTCATCGCGCGGTCCGGCATCTACTTCGGGTTCGTGATCGGGCTCGTCCAGTTCGTCGCCTGGGCGCTGACGAAAGAGCCGCTGATCATGCCGATCTTCGGTTTTGTCACGGGCTTCGTCACGGACTGGCTGGCCCTGAAGATGATCTTCTACCCGCGTGAGCCGCGCGGGTTCGGCTTCTTCCGCTGGCAGGGCATGTTCCAGAAACGACGTCAGGAGGTCGCCGCCGACTACGGCGCGCTGATCGCCGACGAGGTCCTGACCGTGCGCAACGTGATGGAAGCCGTGCTCACCGGGCCCCGCGCGGACCGGCTGTTCGCGCTGATCACCCGCGAGGTGCAGCGCACGATCGACGCGCAGACCAGCATCGCCAAGCCGCTGGTCGCGCTGACCATGGGCGGCAAGCAGTACCAGGAGATGAAACGCGCGGCCGCCGAGAAGGCCATCGCCTACCTCCCCGAAACGGTGAAACACGTCGAGAGCTACGCCACCGACGCGCTCGACGTGCGCAACACGATCGTCGACAAGATGCAGCAGCTGACGCCGATCGAGTTCGAAGGCATCCTGCGTCCGGCCTTCAAGCAGGACGAATGGAAGCTGATCGCGGTCGGCGCGGTGATCGGCGGCCTGGTGGGTGAACTCCAGGTGCTGCTCCTGCTGCACTGATCAAGGGCCGATAGCGTGCGGACGTGGATTTCAGCTCGCACTGGCAGGTGTACGTCACCATGCCGTTCATCGCGGCGCTGATCGGGTACGTCACCAAGCGCGTCGCCATCGAGATGATGTTCCGGCCGCTGGAGTTCACCGGGATCAAGCCGTTCCTCGGCTGGCAGGGTGTGCTGCCGGCGAACGCCGAGCGGATGGCGGCGACCGCCACCGAGATGCTGACCACCAACCTCGTCGATCCGAAGGAGATCTTCTCCCGGCTCGACCCGGCGCAGGTCGCGAAGGAGATCGAGCAGCCGCTGCTGCGGGTCGTCGAGGACGTCACCCGCGAGGTGATGGAGACCTACCAGCCGCGGCTGTGGGAGGTGCTGCCGAACACCGCGCAGCTGCTGCTCCTCAAGCGCGTGCAGGCCGAAGCGCCGAAGGCGATCACCAAGATCATGCGGGAGATCGCCGACAACATCGAGGACGTCCTCGACCTCAAGCACATGGTCGTGACGAACCTGGTCCGCGACAAGGTGCTGCTCAACCGGCTCATCCGGGACATCTCACGGCCCGAGATGCGGTTCATCGCCCGCTCCGGGATCTGGTTCGGGTTCATCCTCGGCTGTGTCCAGCTGGTGGTGTGGGCGCTGACGCAGTCGCCGATCGTGCTGCCGCTGTTCGGCCTCGGCATCGGCTGGTTCACCGACTGGCTGGCCCTCAAGATGATCTTCCTGCCGCGCGAGCCACGCCGGTTCTTCGGCCTCTACACCTGGCAGGGCATCTTCCAGAAGCGCCGTGACCAGGTGGCCGCCGACTACGGCGACATGATCGCGCGCGAGATCATCACCATCCCCAACCTGCTGGAAGCGGTGCTGCGCGGGCCGAAGTCCGACCGGCTGTTCACGATGATCACGCGTGAGGTGCAGAAGACGATCGACGCGCAGGCGAGCGTCGTCAAGCCGTTCGTCGCCATCGCCGTCGGAACGAAGAAGTTCCAGGAGATGAAGCAGACGGCGGCCACGAAGGCCGCGGAGCGCGTCCCGGAGACGATCCGGTACGCCGAGAACTACGCGATCAACGCCCTCGACGTGCGCAACACGATCGTCGACCGGATGAAGAAGCTGAGCGCGCTGGAGTTCGAGCAGCTGCTGCGGCCGGCGTTCCGGCAGGACGAGTGGAAGCTGATCGCCGTCGGCGCGGTGATCGGCGGCTGGTCGGGGAACTGCAGGTGCTCGCGCTGCTCGGATAGCCGGTACGGTTTCGCTCTCGGCAGTGAGTTCGGCAGTGAGGAGGTCGGATTGGACGCTGTCCTGCACGACCTCGCGCTGCACTGGCCGCTGTACGCGGCGATGCCGTTCATCGCGGCGCTGATCGGGTACGTCACCAAGCGCGTCGCAATCGAGATGATGTTCCGGCCGCTCGACTTCGTCGGGATCAAGCCGGTCTTCGGCTGGCAGGGCGTCGTCCCGAAGCACGGCGGCCGGATGGCGGCGGTCGCCACCGAGCTGCTGACGGCGAACCTGCTCGACCTGAAAGAGGTCTTCGGGCGGATCGACCCGGTGATCATCACGAACGAGCTGGAGCAGCCGCTGCTGCGCGCGGTCGACCACATCGCGCGCGAAGTGCTCGCCGAGCACCACCCGCGGTTGTGGGAAGTGATGCCGACGCTGGCGCAGGAAATGCTGATCAAGCAGGTCCAGGCGTCGGCGCCGAGGCTGGTGCAGGAGTTCCTCGAAGACGTCCGCGAGAACCTCGACGAGGTCCTCGACGTCCAGCACATGACGGTCCAGCGGCTGACTCGCGACCGCGCGCTGCTGGTGCGCCTGATCCGCGAGACGTCCCGGCCGGAGATGGCGTTCATCGCACGGATGGGCATCTACTTCGGCTTCGGGCTCGGGCTGGTGCAGACGATCGTGTGGGCGTTCACGCGCGAGCCGCTGGTGCTGCCGATCTTCGGCGGGGTCATCGGGCTGTTCACCGACTGGCTGGCGATCAAGCTGATCTTCGTCCCCCGCGAGCCGGTGCGCGTCGGCCGCGTGATCCTCCAGGGCAAGTTCCAGCGCCGCCGCGCCGAGGTCGCGCGGCAGTACGGCGAGCTGATCGCGACCGAGGTCCTGACGGTCCAGAACCTGCTGGACGCGGTGTTGCGCGGTCCCCGCGCCGACCGGCTGGCGGCGCTGGTGGAGCAGATGGTGTCGTCCGCGGTGGACGACCGGATGCCCCTGGCGTGGACGGTCGGCGGCACGCGGCTGCGCGAGATGAAGCACGCGGCGGCGCGGAAGGCGTTGGAGCAGCTGCCGGACACGGCTCGGTACGCCGAGGGCTACCTGACCGAGGCGATGGACGTCGCGAAGGTGATCGAGCAGCGCATGCTGGCTCTCACGCCCGTCGAGTTCGAAGGGCTGCTGCGGCCGGCTTTCCGGCAGGACGAGTGGAAGCTGATCGCGGTCGGCGGGGTGATCGGGTTCCTGGTCGGGGAGCTGCAGGTCCTGCTGATGCTGGGCTGACGAGCGCCCCAAGGCGGCCTTGGTTGCGTCTCACGCACCGAAGGCCGCCTTGGTTGCGTGTGACGCACCGAAGGCGGCCTTGGGGCGCTTGGGTCAGGCCGCCGGCGTCGTTTCGCGCCGTGGGTGAGCGACGGGTTCCGAACCCGCCACCTCATCGCGGCCGAGACAGGGGCCCGGCGAAGTCGGTTCACTGACGCACCCGGCCGAAGTCGGGCGGTGGAACTGCGACGTCGAAAGTCGCGCGGAAAACCGGAGTCGAGTGAAAGAACTGCCGAAGTCAGGCCGCCGCGACCAGGTCCGGGGCCGGGTCCACCGCGCGGACCCGGGTCCGGCGGTCGCGCTGCCAGGCGATCAGGCGGCAGACCACGTAGATCAAGAACGAAATCGCCGTCACGAACGCGCTCACCGGCAGCCCCGGCGCCAGCGACAGCACGATCCCGCCGATGGCCGACACCTCGGCGAACACGATCGACAGCACCGTCGCCTTCCACGGCGAAGCGGTCACCCGAGCGGCAGCCGCCGCGGGTGTCACCATCAACGCCACCACCAGCAGCGACCCGACCACCTTCACGCTCAGCGCCGTCGAAATACCCACCAGCAGCGCAAAAACCACGGTCAACGTCTTGACCGGGACCCCGCGCGCCACCGCCACGTTCCGGTCCACCGAAGCGAACAGCAGCGGCCGGTACACCAGCGCCAGCACGACCAGCACCACCGCCGACGACACCACGAACAACGTCAGGTTCGTCGAGTCGATGGTGATGATCTGGCCGGTGAGGATCCCGAACTTGTTCCCGGACCGTCCTTTGTAGAACGACAGGAACAGCACACCCATGCCGAGGCCGAAGGACAGGATCACGCCGATCACGGAGTCGCGGTCGGCGTCACGCGCGCCGAGGATGCCCAGCAGCAGCGCCGCCACCACCGCGCCGATCAGCGCGCCGTACTCGACGCCGATGCCCAGCAGCAGCGCCGCCGCGCCGCCGGTGAACGCCAGCTCCGACGTGCCGTGCACCGCGAACGACATGCGGCGCATCACGATCAGCGGCCCGAGCACGCCGGCCACCAGGCCGAGGATCAGCGCCGCCAGCAACGCCGTCTGGACACCCTCGAGCTCGGTGATCAGCTCCCAGGTCTTGCCGAAGTCGAACAGATCCAAGACTCAGCCCACTTGCTCTTCGACGTCGTGTTCGTGGTGGTGCGGCTCGTCCTCGCACAACGCGCTCTGCGCGCCCGCGATGTGGATCTGCCCGCCCACCTTGAGGACCTCGACGCGGGTGCCGTACAGCTCCGACAGCGTCTCGGTGTTCATGACCTCGTCCGGCTTGCCGATCCGGAACGAGCCGTTGACCAGGTACAGCACCCGGTCGACGAACGGCAGCACCGGGTTGATCTCGTGCGTCACGAACAGCACTGCGGTGCCGGCCGCGCGCCGCCGGGAGTCGATCAGCTCGCTGATCGCGCGCTGGTGCGCGAGGTCCAGGGACAGCAACGGCTCGTCGCAGAGCAGCACCTCGGGGTCGCCGACCAGGGCCTGCGCCACCCGCAGCCGCTGCTGCTCACCGCCGGACAACCGCCCGACGGGCTGCTTCGCATAGCGCGTCGCCCCCACCGCTTCGATGGCTTCGGAAACCCGGCGGCGTCGCGCGGACATGCCGAACAGGCCCGGCCCCCAGCGGTGCCCGTCGAGCCCCAGCCCGACCAGGTCGACACCGCGCAGCGTGAGCGACTCGTCGATCGCGCGCTGCTGCGGGATGTACCCGACCTTGCGGTTCGCGCCGCCCGGGCGCCCGCCCGCGATCTCGACCGTGCCCGCCGACAGGCCCTGCATGCCGAGCAGCGCCTTGAGCAGGCTGCTCTTGCCGGACCCGTTCGGGCCGAGCACGGTGAGGAACTCCCCCTGCTCGACGACGAGGTCCAGCCCCGACCAGAGGGTGCGGGGACCGAAGGCGAGGCCCGCCCCGCGGACCCGGACCGCGGGGCGCACGTCGTCGGAGACGGAGACGGAGACGGAGACGGGAGGCATGGCTACTTCAACGCTCCAGCCAGCGCGTCGACTTCCCCGGTCATCCAGCCAATGTAGTCCGTCACACCCTGGGGCAGCGTTTCGGTCACGTCCACGACGCCGATCCCGGCGGCCTTCGCCTGGCCGACGACGTCCTGGGTCAGCGGCGTGACCGTCTGCGCGTTGTTGATCAGCGCCTTGACCTGCTTGGTGCTGATGAGCTGCTTGTACTCGTTCACCGCGCCGGCCGGGACGTCGGTGTCGTTCTCCACCGCGTCCGAAAACGCCTTGGGTGTCGCATCCGTCAGCTTCGCGCTCTGGAGCAGGTAGTGCGCGACCGGCTCGGTGACGACGACCTTCGTGCCCGGGTGGGTCGTGCCGAGCTCGCCGAGCCGCTTCTCCAGGGCGTCGACCTTCGCCTTGAACGCGGTCGCGTTGTCGGTGAACTGCTGCTTCGACGCCGGCTGCAGCTCGCCGAGCTGCGCGGCGAGCTGGTCGGCCACCTTGTCGACGCCGGGCAGGTCGTACCAGACGTGCTCGTTTTCGTCGCCGGTCGCGGCGATGTCGTAGGCGACGAGCTTCTTCGCGTCGCCGGCCTGGCCGGTGAGCTTGTCGAAGAACTCGTCGTAACCGCCGCCGTTGGACAGCAGCAGCTGCGCGTCCTTCGCCGCGAGCGCGTCGTCCGCGGTGGTCTCGTACGAGTGCGGGTCGGCCGACGGGTCGTGGATGATCGACTTGACCTCGACCTTTTCCCCGCCGACGGCGCTGACGACGCTGCCCCAGACGTCGGTCGAGGCGACCACCTTGATCTTGCCGTCGCCGCCGGACTGGCCACCGCCGTCGGCGCCGGACGTCCCGCCCCCGGAGCACGCGGCCAGCGCGAAGACGGACAGGGCCGAAGCGGCGGCGAGCACGCTCCTGGTGCGGCGGGAACTCATCGAGACTCTCCTGAACGACACTGAGACGCTAATGGAAACCGTTGTCAGATTCACCTTACCCCATCCGGATGACTTCCTGGCCATCCGATCCCGGTTTGGTGTATGCGTCTTCGTGCATGCGGATCGAGACATCGACCACGCGGGGTGTCTCTTCATGAATTCGATCTGAACCGTTACGGTTTGCTGATGGGACGTCCTATTCGCACCCGGAGGCAGGCGACGCTGGCGTCGCTCGCGGCGGAGCTCGGTGTGTCCAGGACCACGGTGTCCAACGCCTACAACCGGCCGGACCAGCTGTCCCCGGAACTGCGCCGCCGGGTCCTCGAGACCGCGCGCCGCCTCGGTTACCCCGGTCCCGACCCGGTCGCCCGCTCCCTGCGCACCCGCAAAGCCGGCGCGGTCGGGCTGCTGCTCACCGAAAACCTCTCCTACGCCTTCCGCGACCCCGCCGCCGTCGGCGTGCTCGAAGGACTGGCCCTGGCCTGCGAAGACGCCGGGGTCGGCCTGCACCTGGTGCCGGCCAGCCCGGGCCGGGAGGACGTCGCCGCGGTGCACCGCGCGGGCGTCGACGGTTTTGTCGTCTACTCCGTGCCGGACGACGACCCGCACCTGGCCGCCGTGCTCGAGCGGCCCGTTCCGACCGTGATCATCGACCAGCCGAGCATCGAGGGCATCGACCGCGTCGGCCCGGACGACGCCGCGGCCGTCGGCAAGATCGCCGAGCACCTCGTGTCGCTGGGCCACCGGCAGGTCGGCGTCATCTGCATGCGGCTGGCCCGCGAGCGCAACGACGACTTCGTCTCCCCGGCGCGCCAGAGCGGCGCGCACTTCCACGTCCAGCGCACCCGGCTCGAGGCGCTGGCCGTGGCGTTCTCGGCGGCCGGCGTCGACTGGGCGGGCGTCCCGGTGGTCGAGCGCTTCGACCACACGGTGGACGACGGCGCGTCCGCCGCCCGGCAGCTGCTCGACGCGTATCCGCAGATCACGGCCGTGATCTGCACCTCGGACATCCTCGCGCTCGGCGCCATGGCCGAGGCCGAGCGACGCGGGCTGCGGGTGCCGCAGGACCTCACCGTCACCGGCTTCGACGGCATCGCCGAGGCCGAGCGGATCGGCCTCACCACGGTCCACCAGCCGGTGCTCGAAAAGGGCAAGACGGCCGGACGGCTGCTGCTCAGCTCGGGTGAGCGGAGCGCGCCGAAGGTGATCACGCTGCCGACGGAGCTGCGCATCGGCCGGACGTCGGCACCGCCTCGGACCGTCGAGGAGCCCTGGTTCGGGGGCTGAACACTGGCTTTTGCGTGACTTTGCTCGTATCTCGTTGCTCGTTCGAGCACCGGCCGGTCCAATGGAGGAGCACGCCCGCGCCGCGGGGCCACTGGCCGGAAGGTGACCGATGACCTCGATCGACGTACTGCTCAAGCGCAACCAGGAGCTCGGCGAAATCACGCCCGGCGACCGGTCGACGCCGAAGCCGTCCCTCCAGGTGGCCATCCTGACCTGCATGGACGCCCGCATCCGGGTGTTCGAGCTGTTTGGCCTGCTGCAGGGCGAGTCGCACGTCCTGCGCAACGCGGGCGGCGTGGTGACCGACGACATGATCCGCTCGCTGGCCCTGTCGCAGCGGAAGCTCGGCACCCGCGAGGTCCTGATCGTCCAGCACACCGAATGCGGCCTCTCGATGGTCACCGAGGACGACTTCAAGGACGAGCTCGAGAGCGACACCGGACTGCGCCCGACCTGGGCGGTCGAGGCGTTCCGCAACGTCGAGAACAGCGTCCGGACGTCGGTGGAGCGGGTGCGCCGCAGCGACTTCCTGCCGCACACCGGCAACGTCCGCGGGTTCGTCTACGACGTGAAGACCGGGAAGCTCACCGAGGTCGAGTAGCCTGCCATCCAGATGTCCACAACATCTGGATGGGGAACTCATGCGTGTCCTCTTCGCCGGGCTCGCGTCGGCCGGCCACACCTACCCGATGGTCCCGCTCGCGGTCGCGGCGCGCGACGCCGGGCACGAGGTGCACTTCGCCGCGGGTGAGCACGTCCACGCGCCGTTGTCACGGCTGGGACTGCGACCCTTCCGGCCCGCGGACGCGTTCTACGAGATCTACGCCGAGGACCTCGAGCCGGAGCTGACGCGGCTGCGACCCGACCTCGTCGTGCACGGGTGGGGCGTTCCGGAGGCGGCCATCGCCGCACGCCGGGCCGGGATCCCCGCGCTCTGGCACGGCTTCGGCCGGATGTTCCCCGAAGGGATCGGGCTCGATCGCCCGGCCGGTGGTGCGCACCTCGACATCTGCCCGCCGTCGGTGCAGGACGAGCCGTTCCTCACGACCGCGGAGCGGCTCCCCCTGCGTCCGGTGCCGTACTCCGAGCCGGGCCACTTCGAGTGGCCGTCGCGGCCGCTGATCTACCTGACGCTCGGCACCGCGTTCGGCACGCCGGAGGTGCTCACCACGGCGATCCGGGGCCTTTCGGCGCTCGACGCGCACGTCGTGGTCGCCACCGGCCGAGTCCGGCCGGCGGACCTGGGCAGCGTGCCGGGTAACGTCACCCTGCACAGCTGGGTGCCTCAGGCGCAATTGGTGCCGCGGGTCAGCGCGGTGGTGCACCACGGCGGCAGCGGCACCACCCTCGGCGCGCTCGCCGCCGGTGTCCCGCAGCTGGTCCTGCCCCAGGGCGCCGACCAGTTCGCCAACGCCGACGCGCTCGTCGCCGCGGGTGCCGCGCTGCGCCTCCTCCCGGACGAGCTGAGCGCGGACGCCGTCACCGAGCAGGCCCGGAAGCTGCCGGCCCACCGCGAAGCGGCCCGCGCGATCGCCGAGGAGATCGCCGGGCTGCCGTCCCCGGACGAGGTCGCCCGCGAGCTGCCGAAGTACGCGAAGTAGCCTCCCGGCGTGGCTGTGGACGCTGATGTGCTGCTCGACTGGTTCTCCGCGCACGGCCGGGACCTGCCCTGGCGCGAGCCCGGCTGCTCCGCGTGGGGTGTGCTGGTCAGCGAAATCATGCTGCAGCAGACGCCGGTGGCCCGCGTGCAGCCGATCTGGCACGAGTGGATGGCGCGGTGGCCGGTGCCGTCGGCGCTGGCCGCGTCGGCGCCGGGTGAGGTCGTGCGGGCCTGGGGCAAGCTCGGCTATCCGCGCCGCGCGTTGCGGCTCCACGAGGCCGCCGGGGTGATCGCGGCCGAGCACGGCGACGTCGTTCCGTCCGATGTGGACACTCTGCTCGCGCTGCCCGGGATCGGCGCGTACACCGCGCGTGCCGTCGCCGCGTTCGCCTACGGGCGGCGCGCACCGGTGGTGGACACGAACGTGCGGCGGGTCGTCGCGCGGGCGGTGCACGGCGCCGGCGACGCCGGGCCCGCGTCGAACACCCGCGACATGAACGACGTCGAGGCGCTGCTGCCGGCCGAGGACGCACCGGCCGCCCGGTTTTCCGCCGCGATCATGGAACTCGGCGCGTTGATCTGCACCGCGCGCTCGCCGCGCTGCGCCGACTGCCCGGTGTACGACGAGTGCGCGTGGCAGCTCGCCGGCCGGCCGGAGTACGCCGGCCCGGCCAAACCGGTGCAGAAGTTCGCAGGCACCGACCGGCAGGTGCGCGGGCTGCTGCTCGACGTCCTGCGCGGCTCCGAGGGACCGGTCGAAAAAGCCCGCCTCGACCTGGTCTGGCACGACGGCGGCCAGCGTGATCGCTGCCTGGACTCCCTGCTGGTCGACGGCCTGCTGGAGCAGACCCGCGACGGCCTCTTCGCACTCCCAGGTGAACACTAACGCGCTACGACAAAAGTTGGTCAATAGTTGTCATCGGCGCGGTGCGGAGTTACCTTCTCCTGGTTGCATTCCGGCGAAGGAGATTCGCAATGGCGGACTTTGACCGCCGTTCCCTGCTCAAGGCGGGGCTCACGGCGACCGCGGTCGGAACACTGGGGCTGACTGGGGTTCGAACGGCGGCAGCGGCAGCGGTGCCGACGCCGACCATCCACGGCACCGCGGAGTGGAACGCGCGGCCGGCGTCGGGCGCCATCGTGGTCGAGAACCACAAGCCGACGTACATCGTCGTGCACCACACCGTGGAGCCGGGGAACGTCACCGACTACTCACTGGCCCACGCGCTCCAGATCTCGCGGGACATCCAGAACTTCCACATGGACACGCGTGGCTGGATCGACACCGGCCAGCAGTTCACGAACAGCCGCGGCGGCCACATCACCGAGGGCAGGCACCGCAGCCTCGAAATCCTGCGCGGCGGCACCCAGCACGTGCAGGGCGCCAACGTCGGCAACCACAACAGCGAGTGCATCGGCATCGAGAACGAAGGCCTGTACAGCACGGTCGACGTCACGCAGGCGCTGTGGGACTCGCTCGTCTCGCTGGTCGCCTACATCGCGAACCAGTACTCGATCACACCCGAGTTCATCAAGGGCCACCGCGACTTCAACTCGACGGAGTGCTGCGGCCAGGTGCTTTACGACCGGCTGCCTGAGCTGCGGACGGCGGTGGGCCGCGTCCTCGGCGTCTCGGTCGCGCGCAGCGAAGCCGAGTGGCCGCTGCTGAAGCCGGGCGCCACGGGCAAGCAGGTCCAGCTGGCGCAGCAGTTCCTGCGCGCCCGCGGCGCGGACGTGCCGACCGACGGCGTCTTCGGAAAGTCCACAAAGGACGCCGTGGCGGCGTTGTCGGCCCAGGCCGGGCTGCCCCGCGACACCTGCACCGCGGCGAAGGCGGCCGACGAAACCGGCTTCCTCGGCGCGGACGTCTGGCCCCTGATCGTCCCGGCCGACCGCTCCACGGCAGCCTGGCGGGCCGACCTGTCCCGGGCCTAGCGGTTCAGGACCTGACTCAGGAAGGCCTCGACGGCACCTCGGTAGGTCTCCGGGGCTTCGTCGTGGGGCAGGTGTGCCGTACCCGGCACGACCAGGTGTTTTGCGCCCGGGACCCGCTCGGCGACCGCCGCCTGCTGGCCCGGCGGCATGGCCGTGTGCTCACCCTCGACCAGCAGCAGCGGGCACCGGATTCCGTCCACGATGGACCAGTAGTCGACGCGGCCCCACTCGGCGGCGATGACGTACAGGTCCTCCAGGTCCGCGACCAGGTGAAACCCGTCGGAACGCTCCTCGAAGCAGTCCGCGAAGTACTCACCCGCGTCGCCGAAGAACTCGCGGACGTGGTCGAGCGACTTGAACGGCACCGGCCAGCTCTCGAAGTACCCGCGCCAGGTCTCGACGGTCCGGCCGCGCTGGTCCGGCGCGAAGTCCTCGGACACCACCGCGCGCACCAGCTCCGGGTACCGCGCCGCGGTCGCCCACGCGTGCAGGCCGCCCATCGAGTGGCCGATCAGCACCGCCGGGCCCGCGTCGAGGGTGCGCAGCGCGTCGGCGACGTCGTCGGCGAAGCGCTCGGTCGTCCACGGCCCGACCCGCGGCGCGCTGCCGTGGCCGCGCGCGTCGAGGCCGTACACCGCGCCGTAGGGCCGGAGCCACTCCGCGACCCGCCGCCACGTCCGCGCCCGGCCCATCAGGCCGTGGAGCAGGACGACCGGCACACCGCTGCCGCCGAAACAGAGCACGCGGCCACCTAACCACAAACCGCCTGGTGCGGAACGTGACCGAGTGATCGCTGTGGATGACCTAGGCTGGGCCGTATGCGCCGCCGACTCGCCGCCCTCGCCGTCTGCGCCGCGGTGATCTTCGCCGCGGCCTGCAGCGGTGACGCCCTGCCGGCGCCGCCACCGCCCCCGCCCATGCACCCGATGCCGGGCGCGTCCGGCGCCGGTGATCCGTATTACCCGGACGACGGCAACGGCGGTTACGACGCCCTCGGCTACCAGGTCGACGCGACCTACGACCCGCCGAGCGGCCACCTCGACGGCGACACGACCGTCACCGCGAAGGCCACCCAGGACCTCAGCCGGTTCGACCTCGACCTGCGCGGACTGGACGTGCACAGCGTCGAGGTCGACGGAAAGCCGGCCAAGTTCACCCGCGAGAAGGCCTTCGAGCTGGTCGTCACGCCGCCGTCGCCGATCCGCGCCGGGACGACGTTCCGCACCCGCGTCCGCTACGGCGGCGACCCGGCGAAGACGTCGCACGGCGGCGGCAGCGAGAACGGCTGGCAGCACTCGGCCGACGGCGGCGCGTTCATGGTCGGCGAGCCGCACTCGGCGGCGTTCTGGTACCCGGTGAACGAGACCCCGCGCGACAAGGCCACCTTCACGCTCACCGCGCACGTCCCCGCGGGGTGGACGGTGATCTCGAACGGCCGCGAGGGGCCGCCGGGCACGTGGACCGAGCCGAACCCGGTGGCGAGCTACCTGACGACGATCGCGATCGGCAAGTTCAGCGTCGACAGGTCGACGTTGCCGGACGGGACACCGGTCGTCTCGGCGTACGCGCCGGGCGCCGAGGCCCGCCGCGCGACCGGGAGCCGGCTGCCCGAGGTGCTCGGCTTCCTGAGCGGCAAGTTCGGGCCGTACCCGCAGTCCGCGGCCGGCGGGATCTACCTGGACGAGGACATCCACTTCTCGCTCGAGACGCAGACCCGGCCGACGTACGCGAAGTGGGCCGAGCTGGCCACGCTGGTGCACGAGAGCGCCCACCAGTGGTTCGGCGACTCGGTGTCGCTGAAGGACTGGTCGGACATCTGCCTGAACGAGTGCTTCGCGTCGTACGCGCAGTGGCTGTGGGCCGAGCGCGAAGGCCAGAACCTGGACGACCGCTACCGCGCGGCGATCGACATCACCCGCGGCAGCACCGACTTCTGGTCGCAGAAGCTGGTCGGCATGGGCCAGGGCCACGAGTTCGAAGGTGTCTACAACAAGGGCATCCTGGCGCTGCACGCCCTGCGGCGCGAGATCGGCGACCCGGCGTTCAACCGCCTCCTGCACGACTGGCCGTCCCGCTTCCGCCACGGCAACGCGACCTGGGCCGACTTCGAGACGATGGCGACGCAGGTCAGCGGCCGCAACCTGCACGAGTTCTTCGACGTCTGGTTCCGCGGCACGAAGCTCCCCGCGGACGCCGACCTCTTCCCCGGCTCACTGCGCAGCTGAGCTGCCGAGCAACGATCGCGTCAACGCACTGTGCGCGTCCTGCATCTCCCGCAGCGCCGTGGACAGCTCCTCGTCACCCACGACGACGTCGTCGTCCGGACGCAGGGCCAGCGCCCGCAGCGACGCCCGCCGCAGCAGCTCCTTCGCGAACGACGCCGTGACGCCTTCGGTCGCCTCGATGATCGGGCCGAGGTCCGCCGTCAGCTTCAGGCCCCGCGAGTACAGGCGAAGCAGCGCCTCGCGGCCGGCCGCGTCCGGCAGCGGGATTTCGACGGCGAGGTCGACGCGGCCCGGGCGGTCCGCGAGGGCCTTCTCCAGCTCACCGGCCCGGTTGGTGGTGAGCAGGAACGTCACGTCGGCGTCGCCGCCCACGCCGTCCATCGCGTCGAGCAGCGTGAACAGCAGCGGCTGGACCATCGGCCCGTAACTGCGGTCCTGCGCGATCAGGTCGACGTCCTCCAGCACGACGACGCTCGGCTGCAGCCGCCGCGCCAGCTCCGCCGCCTTGCCCACGAACCGCATCGCCGCGCCGGTCAGGATGACCACCGTGGTGGTGGGCAGGCGGCTCATCAGGTACCGGACGGTGTGCGTCTTGCCGGTGCCGGGCGGGCCGTGCAGCAGCAGCCCGCGTTTGAGGTGCTGCCCCGCGGCCAGCAGCCGCTCGCCGTGTGCCGCGATGCCGACCGTGTGCCGCTCGATCGCGGCGAGCACACCGTCGGGCAGGACGACCTCCTCACCGGTGAGCGTCGGGCGCGGGAGGAACGTGAGCAGCTCGTTGCCGCGGTGCTCGCTGGTCCCGAAGGCCAGCACCTGCCCGCGGAGGAGGTCGTGCTCGGCCATCAGGCGCTCGACGCGGTCGCGCACCTGGGTGGCGGTCACCCGCGACGTCGAGAGGACCTCCAGCCGGCACTGCTCGAGCCCCCACTGCGGCGTCGCGCCGCGGATGGCGACCAGCACCGGCTCGCCACCCGGCGCGCTCGTGCCGACCAGCCCCAGCTGGACGGCTTCGGTCGCGTCGTCCGGGCCGATCGCCGTGGTCGTGTAGTCGACCGAGCCGAGCTCGTACATCCCCTGCGTGCGCGCGATGGCGAGCATCCCGATCAGGTCCTCGTGCGTGCGCTGACCGCCGGCGATGCCGAACCAGTCCACGGCCTTGCCGTGTTCGGCGAGGTAGGCCTCGACCCCGCGCTGGATGTTCGCGTGCTCCCACATCGGCCAGTTGCGGGTGACGACCACGACCTCCGGCAGCGGCGCCCCGAGGTGCCCGGTCACCTTCTCGATGAGTTCACTGCCCCGGCCGGAACCGACTTCGTCAGCGGCTGCGTGAACGATCCGGGCGAGGTCGGCCGCGAGGTCGCGCTCTGTGCTCCCCATACTCACCACAGTGGCACGGATCACACCCGGCAGCCAACTACGCTGGGGTCATGAGTGTCGTGAAGATCAACGCGATCGAGGTCCCCGAAGGCGCCGGCCCCGAGCTGGAGAAGCGATTCGCGGCGCGGCTGCACGCCGTCGACCAGCAGCCGGGTTTCCTCGGGTTCGAGCTGCTGCGCCCGGTCTCCGGCGAGACGCGCTACTTCGTGTACACGAAGTGGGAAACCGAAGAGGCGTACCAGGCCTGGGCGACGGGCGGCCCGGCCGCGGCGGCGCACTCCGGCGAGCGGGCCAAGCCCGTGTCGACCGGGGCGAACCTCCTGGAGTTCGAGGTCGTCCTCGGCTCGCAGCCGGGTGAGTGAGCTCACCAGGGCCGCGGAGCTCCTGGCCGGCGCCAGCGCACTCCTGATCTGCGCCGGCGCCGGCATGGGTGTCGACTCGGGGCTGCCGGACTTCCGCGGCGGTGAAGGGTTCTGGCGCGCGTACCCGCCGTACGCCCGGCTCGGGCTGCAGTTCGAGGAGCTCGCCGACCCGCGCCACTTCGCCGACGACCCCGAGCTGGCGTGGGGTTTTTACGGCCACCGGCTCGACCTGTACCGGAAAACGGTGCCGCACGAGGGTTTCCGGATCCTGCTCTCCCTCGGTGCCCGCCTGCCCGGCGGCACCGGCGTGTTCACGTCCAATGTGGACGGTCAGTTCCAGGAGGCAGGCTTCGGGCTGGTCTCCGAGGTGCACGGCTCGATCCACCACCTGCAGTGCCTCGCCGGCTGCACCCGCAAAATCTGGCCGGCTTCCGGAGTCGACGTTCTGCTCGACCCCGAAACGATGCGCGCGGTGCCACCGCTGCCGTCGTGCCCCCGCTGCGGCGGCCTGGCCCGCCCCAACATCCTGATGTTCGGCGACGACGCGTGGGTCCCGGACCGCGGCCAGGCCCAGCTCCACGAGCTGACGGCCTGGCGACGCACGGCACGCGACCTCGTGGTGGTGGAACTGGGCGCGGGCCAGGCGATCCCGACGGTCCGGCGGTACGCGGAACTGGCCAGCGCGGCCACCGGCGCGCTGATCCGGATCAACCCGCGGGAGCCGGAGATCCGCCACAACCGAGGTGTGTCGATCGCGGCCGGCGCTCTGGAGACGCTCACTGCGCTGTCGTCGGCCGTGCGCTGAAACGGCGTCACGGCAGGCGGACTTCGGCGAACACCGCCCGGTGATCACTGCCCGCGACGTCGAACACCCGGTAGTCCAGCACCGCCGCCCGGCTGTCCACGACCACGTGGTCGATCGTCACCACCGGCGTCGAGGACGGCCACGTGGGCGCCAGCCCCGAGCCACGCTCCTCCGCCGCGTCGTTGTAACCGCGGGCCAGGACCGTCCTGAACGCCGCGTGGTCCAGCGTCGCGTTGAAGTCGCCGGCCAGGATGCGCAGGCCGTGCTCGCCCGCCGGGCGGGAGAGGTCCTTCATCTCGCGCTCCCACTGCGGGGTGTCGACGTCCGGGGAGATCGGGTGGACGGCGACGATCTCGGCCACCACGCCGTCGCCGAGGTCGGCCTCGGCGCCCGGCTGCTTGGCCGCCGAATCACCGGTCAGGTTGACCTCCTTGAGCGGGAAGCGCGACACGATCCCCGAGCCGAACGCGCCGGGCGCCGGGTGCAGGACCCGGTACGGCAGCGTCTCGAACAGCCCGGCCGCGGTCAGCCCGTCGACCACCCGCGGGGTCATCTCGACCAGGTTCAGCACGTCGATCCGCTGCGACCGCACCAGGTCGACCACGGCCTTCGGGTCCGCCTGGCCGTAGAGCAGGTTGGACGCGAGCACGCGCAGCGTCTTGCCGCCCACTTCGCGCTGCTCGCTCGCCGACACCCGCGGCACCACGAGGACGGCCAGCACGATCGCCAGCACCAGCGCGATCCCGCCGACCCACCAGCGCCGCAACGCCAGCGCCAGGCCGCCGAGCACCAGACCGGCGGCCGCCACGTACGGCGTCAGCGCCAGCGCCACGAGGGTGTGCCAGTCACCGTCGAAGCCGACCACACGCAGCGCCGCCAGGGCCGCCAACGGCACGAGCGGCACCACCAGCAGGGCTGTGACCAGCGGATTCTTCCGCCGGGACCGCGTCTCTTCCGCAACGACCATGGTGCCGAGTATGCCCAGACCGGCGCCGGACGGGGTGGCCGCCGACAGCACCTCCACAAGATCTCCACCAGTGGCTGCCAGCCGCTGCCAGCGCGCTGTGCGCGGCCTGTCAGGTCCGGAGCCCACAGTGGTCCCCAAGCGCGACAGTGAAGGAGGACGCCCATGTCGCACGCGATCCAGGCTGAAGGCCTGGTAAAGCACTTCGGAGACACCAAGGCGCTGGACGGGGTGGACCTCGAGGTCCCGTTCGGCCAGGTCGTCGGGGTACTCGGACCGAACGGCGCGGGTAAGACCACCGCCGTCCGGATCCTGGCCACCCTGATGAAACCGGACGCCGGGAGAGCCACCGTCGGCGGTTTCGACGTGGTCACCGACCCGGTCCGGGTCCGCAGCCTGATCGGCCTCACCGGCCAGTACGCGTCGGTCGACGAGGACCTCAACGGCATCGAGAACCTGATGCTCATCGGCCGGCTCTACGGCCTGCCCCGCGCCCAGGCCCGGTCGCGGGCCACCGAGCTGATCGACCGGTTCGAGCTGACGGCCGCGGCCAAACGCCCGATCCGGACGTACTCGGGCGGCATGCGGCGCCGGATCGACCTGGCCGCCAGCCTCGTCGGCGGCCCCGAGGTCCTCTACCTCGACGAGCCGACCACCGGGCTCGACCCGCACGCCCGCAACGAGGTCTGGGAGGTCGTCCGCGGCCTCGTCGCCGAGGGCGCGACGGTGCTGCTGACCACGCAGTACCTCGAAGAGGCCGACCAACTGGCCGACAAGATCACCGTGTTCGACCACGGCCGGGTCGTCGCCGACGGCCGGGCCGACGAGCTCAAGCGCCGGGTCGGCGGGCAGACGCTGCAGGTGCGGCCGACGCAGCTGTCCGACATGGACGCCGTCACCCGGATCCTCGGTGACCTCACCGGCGTCCGGCCCAGCCGGGACAACGCCACCGGCCTGCTCACCGCGCCGGTCAACGACCCGGTGCTGCTGTCCACCCTGGTCCGCAAGCTCGACGAGGCCGGGATCACCGCGGACGAGCTGGCGCTGCGGCTGCCCAGCCTCGACGAGGTGTTCCTCGCCCTGACCGGGCACGCCGCCGAAGAGTCCAAGAAGGACACCCGCGACCTCGAAGGGAGCCTGGCATGACAACGCTGGCCCTCGACCGCCCGGCCCCGCCGCGGCACATCAGCCCCGCCAAGGGTTTCCAGCACGCGCTTTCGCTGGCCTGGCGCGGCATCCTGAAGATCCGCAAGAACCCGGAGCAGCTGGCCGACGTCACGCTGATGCCGATCATCTTCCTGGTCATGTTCGTCTACCTGTTCGGCGGCGCGCTGTCCGGGTCGACCGACGCGTACCTGCAGATGGTCGTGCCGGGCATCATCGTGATGAACATCCTGCAGGCCTGCCTCACGGTCGGCACGAACCTCAACACCGACATCACCAAGGGGGTGTTCGACCGGTTCCGCAGCATGCCGATCGCCCGGTCGGCACCGCTGATCGGCGCGGTGCTCGCGGACATCGTGCGGTACGTGGTCTGCCTGGTCGTGCTGATGGTCGTCGCGACGATCATGGGCTACCGGATCGCGACCAGCCCCGGCGAGTTCGCCGTGGCGATCCTGCTGGCGCTGGCGTTCGGCCTGTGCTTCTGCTGGGGTTCGGTGTTCGTCGGCATGCTGATGAAGTCGCCGGGTTCGGCGCAGGCGCTGATGTTCGTCTTCATCATGCCGCTGACGTTCGGCAGCAACGTCTTCGTCAGCACGGCCACGATGCCGGGCTGGCTGCGGGCGTGGGCCGACATCAGCCCGGTCAGCCTGATGGCGAACGCGCTGCGCGGCCTGATGAACGGCGGCGCCGTCGCCGGTCCGCTGGCCGGGGCGCTGGCCTGGATGGCCGGTGCGGTGATCGTGTTCTTCCCGCTGGCCACCTGGGCCTACCGCCGGCGGGTCTGAGGGCGCGCGTGCACGGGGGTGACCGCGCCACGAGGCCGTGAGTGGTGGTCAGGGTTCCGGCCCTGACCACCACTCACGGCTTTTCCGCGTCCAGCTCGGCCAGCAGCCAAGCAAGCGTGTCCTTTTTGGACATCGCGCGGGCCAGTTCGTACCGCTCTTCGTAGTCCGGCAGCGCCTCGCTCAGTTCGGCGCGGAGGTCGCGGAGCTCGGGGCTGCCGAGGTCGAGCCGGCCGCGGACGACCGCGGACGCGGCGAGCACCCGGACCGCCACCTCGGGCCTGCCCTGCGCCGCGCGGATCAGCGCCAGCAGCTCGACCGCGCCGGCCAGGTCCGGCATGTCGCCGCGGCGGTAGGTCAACCGGATCGCCGTGGTGGCGAAGGGTTCCGCCTCGTCGGGACGGCCGGCGGCGAGGCTCAGCCGCGCCTCGGCCGCGCCCACCCACTCCTCGCCCATCCCGCCGGGGAGCGCCGCTTCCCGCGCCAGTGCCCGGACACGATCCAGCTGCACCCGCGCGGCGGCCAGGTCGCCCGTGCGCACCAGCAGCTCCAGCCGGCCGAACACCAGGAAGATCCGCTGCTGCGGGTTCGTGATGCTCGCGCCGTAGCGCTCGGCGGCCTCCTGGTCGCGCCAGGCACCCTCGATGTCCCCGGCGCGGGCCCGCTCCACGGCCAGCCGCCACCAGTGCTGCACGGAGTCCTCGTGCGACCGCAGCTCCATCGACATCGCCAGGCCCTGCTGGTAGGTCTCGATGGCCTTCGCGCTCTCGCCCGCCTGCGAAAACGCGTACGCCTTGAAGCTCAGCGTCATCGCGATGCCCCAGCGGTCGCCGACCTCCAGGAATCCGGCGTGCGCCAGGTCGCGCGCCCGGTCCGCGCCTTCGACGTCCCCCTCGTCGTCGAGCAGGAAGCTCTCCACCCAGTGCCCGCCGGCGCGGGTCCACGCGTCCGCGCTCGCCTCCGCCCGCCGCACCTCGCGGAGCGCGACGTCGCGGGCGCCGCCGAGGAACGCGAGCATCGGCAGGGCCACCGAGAGCCCGGCGTAGCGGTCCATCGCGCCGGTGCGGACACACGCGTCGACCACCGGCAGGATGTCCGAGTCCTCCATGCGCATCGGGACCATGTCCATCAGGTACAGGATCGCCTGGTAGGCCGCGGCGACCACGGGAGGCAGCCGGTCGCCGAACGCGAGCGTCTCGTGGAGCAGCCCGCCGACCCGGCCGCCCTGGCCGAGGATGGTGAGGTACCAGAACATCCCGTCGAGCAGGCCGATCGCGTTGTCCACATCGGACATTTCGAGGGCGCCGCGCAGCGCCGTGATCATGTTGGCGCTCTCGGCTTCGAACCGGTCGATCGCCGGCAGCTGCTCGCGGGTGCGCAACACCGGCTCCAGCCGGGCCGCCAGCTCGGCGTAGTACGCCGCCATCGCGCGGCGCGTCGAGTCGAGCTCGCCCGACTCCGCCAGGCGTTCGGTCGCGTAGGCCCGCAGCGTCTCCAGCATCCGGTAGCGCGGCTCGCCGGCCGCGGTGTCCACGACGTCCACGATGGACTTTTCGACCAGGCTGCCGAGCACGTACGGCACGTCGGCGGCGGGCAGCAGTTCGTCCGCGCAGACGGCTTCGACCGCTTCCGGTTCGGCTCCGCCGGTGAACACCGAGAGCCGCCGGGCGAGCACCAGCTCGGCCTCGCTCAGCAGGTCCCAGCTCCACTCGACGACCGCGCGCAGCGTCCGTTGCCGCGGCAACGCCGTGCGGCTGCCCGAAGTCAGCAGCCGGAACCGGTCGCCGAGCCGGCCGGCGATCTGGGCCACGGTCATCGACCGCAGGCGTGCCGCGGCCAGCTCCAGGGCCAGCGGCATCCCGTCGAGCCGGCGGCAGATCTCCCCCACGGCGTCCACAGTGGACTCGTCAAGCACGAAGTCGGGCCGGACCGCGGCCGCCCGGTCCAGGAACAGCCGGGTCGAGTCGAGCTCGGCGGCCTCCGCGGGGGCGGCGCGTTCCGCGGGCACCGGCAGCGGGCCGAGCGGGCAGAGCGCCTCACCGGTGATCGCCAGCGGCTCACGGCTCGTCGCCAGGATCCGCAGCCGCGGCGCCCGGTGCAGCAGCTCGTCGGCCAGCCGCGCGGCGGCGTCGACCACGTGCTCGCAGTTGTCCAGCACCAGCAGCGCTTCCGCGCCACCGAGCACCTCGAGGGCCTGCTCCAGAGGGTCCACCGGCCAGCGGCGGACCTCGGTGTCGGTGCTGCGGATGTCACGGACCTCCAGCGCGCCCAGCAGCGCGCCGGGGACGTCTTCGGGGTCGCGGATGCCGGCCAGCGCGGCGAACCAGACGCGGCCCTGCTGGTGCGCCGGGTGCCGCGACGCCGCTTCGGTGGACAGCCGGGTCTTGCCCGCGCCGCCCGGCCCGGTCAGTGTGACCAGCCGGGCCCCGCCGAGCAGCTCGGCCAGCAGCTTCAGCTCGTCGTCGCGGCCGACGAACGTGGTCAGCCGGGTCGGCAGCCGGTCGGCCACCGGGGACGGCGGCGCGAACTCGCCGCGCAGTGCGGCGACGTGGATCTCCTGCAGCTCGGCCGACGGGTCGACCCCGAGCTGGTCGGCCAGCGTGCGGCGGAGCCCGGCGTAGACGGCCAGCGCCTCCGACTGCCGCCCGGCCGCGCAGAGCGCGCGGATCCGCAGCCCGGCGAGCCGCTCGCGCAGCGGATCCGCGTCACCCGCCTCGGCCAGGTCGGCCAGGACCGCCGCGTGCTCACCCAGCCGGATCAGCGCGTCGAACCGGTCTTCGGCCGCCTCGGCCCGCAGGTCGGTGAGCCGGCGGGCGGGCGCCTGGGCGAACGGCGCGTCGAGGACGTCGGCGAGCGCGGCGCCCTGCCACAGCGAGAGGGCCTCGGAGAGCAGCTCGGCCGCGTGGGCGTCCCGGCCCGCGGCCAGCTCACGGCGACCGTCGGCGGCGAGCCGTTCGAACCGCTCGGCGTCGACGTCGGCGGGTGCCAGCGCGAGCCGGTAACCGCCCGGCCCGGATTCGACCGCCACCGGCAGCGCCTTGCGCAGCCGCGAGACCAGCGACTGCAGGGCGTTCGCGGCGTCGGCCGGCGGCCCGGCGCCCCAGAGCCCGTCGACGAGCGTTTCGGCCGGGACCGCGCGCCCGGCGTCCAGCGCGAGCCTGGCCAGGAGCATGCGGAGGCGGGCGCCGCCGATGTCGATCGGGGTGCCGTCGTCCTCCGCCGCACGCAGCGGGCCCAGCAGCGCAACGCGCATGCGCACCAGCTTTCCAGACTGTCTCTGAGAGCCGGGGCGGAACCGCCTCGCCGGGCCGACGGAAGTGGTGATTATCCGGACAAATACGACGTCACCCGGTGAATCATGCGGCGCTGGGGATACGTTGCGGGCGAGATCCACCACCGGATCGGACAGGGAGCGTTCATGAGGGGACAGAAACCGGTCGTCCTGGCGGCCGCCGTCGTCACCAGCCTCTGCCTCGGCGCCGGCGTGGCCGCGGCCGGCAACGACGGCTGGAGCGCGCCGAAGCCCGGCAGCGACGGGGCCGGCGACAGCTACTACCCGCAGGACGGCAACGGCGGTTACGACGTCGCCGACTACAACCTGAAGGTCGGCTACGACCCCGCGTCACACCAGCTGACCGGCGCGCAGGACATCACCGCACGCGCGACGCAGGCGCTCAGCTCGTTCAACCTGGACCTGCACGGCCTGACCGTCGACTCGGTGCAGGTCGACGGCCGCGGCGCGAAGTTCAGCCGCACCGGGGACCACGAGCTCGTGATCACGCCGTCGCGGCCGCTGCGGCGCGGCGAGCGCTTCGAGGCCAAGATCGCCTACCACGGTGTGCCCGCGGCCATCCAGGACCCGGCGCTGGGCGCCAACGGCTGGCAGTTCGCCCAGGCGGGCGGCGCGTTCGCCGCCGGTGAGCCGAAGTCGGCCACCACCTGGTACCCGGTCAACGACACCCCGCGTGACAAGGCCACGTTCCACCTCGCGATCACCGTGCCCGACGAGTGGGGCGTGATCGCCAACGGCCGCGAGAAGCCGTCCCACAAAGCGCCGGGCGGTGGCACCACGCACGTCTGGGCCGAGGAAACGCCGATCGTGCCCTACATGACGACGGTCGCGATCGACAAGTGGACCTTCGACCGCCAGAAGCGGGCCGACGGGACGCCGATCGTCAGCGCGTTCGCCCCCGGCGTGCCCGACTCGACGAAGCAGGCCGAGGCGCGGCTGCCGGAGGTCCTCGACTTCCTCGAGTCGAAGTTCGGCAAGTACCCGATCGACGCGGCGGGCGGCATCTTCCTCAACGAGGAGATCGGCTTCTCGCTCGAGACGATGAGCCGGCCGATCTACTCCGCGGGCTGGGCCGGCAACCTGCCGACGATCGTCCACGAGAACGCCCACCAGTGGTACGGCGACTCGGTGGCGGTCGACCACTGGCGCGACGTCTGCCTCAACGAGTGCTTCGCGTCCTACGCGACGTGGCTCTGGGACGAGGCGAAGGAAGGCGTCGACCTGAACAAGCAGTACGCGGACGACGTCAAGAAGGCGTCGACGGCGTTCTGGAACGGCAAGCTCTACGACATGGGCGCCGGCCGGGAGTTCACGTCCGTGTACTCGAAGGGCCCGATGATGCTGCACGCGCTGCGCAGCTACGTCGGGCAGGCCGCGTTCGACCGGGTGCTGAAGACCTGGCCGTCGCTGCACCGCGACGGCAACGCGAGCATGCAGGACTTCCAGCACTACACCGAGCTCGTCGCGCACAAGAACCTCAAGGGCTTCTTCGACGCGTGGGTGTACGGCGCCGGCAAGCCCGCCGACCAGTACCTGTTCCCGGGCGGTCTCAAGCCCGCCGCCTGAGTGGTCGCTCAAGTGCCGTCAAGGCCACCTGACGCCCGTAAGGTGGCCTTGACGGCATTCGGAGGTGGGGATGGCCAAGGTGCTGATGACGGGGTTCGCGCCGTTCGGCGGGGAGTCCGTGAATCCGTCGTGGCAGGCGGTTTCGCTGCTCGGCGCGCGGCGCGAAGACGTTGCCGCGGTCGAGCTGCCGTGCGAGTTTTCGGCGTCCCTGCCCGCTTTGCGGCGCGCGGTTGAAGAGCACGGGCCTTCGCTCGTCGTGTGTGTCGGGCAGGCGGGCGGCCGCCTGGACGTGACGCCCGAGCGTGTCGCGATCAACCTGGTCGACGCCCGCATCCCGGACAACGCGGGCGCGCAGCCGGTCGACGTCCCGGTGGTGGACGGCGGCCCGGCCGCGTACTTCACGACGTTGCCGGTGAAGGCGTGCGTGGCGGCGATCCGCGCGGCGGGCGTCCCGGCGTCCGTGTCCCACACCGCCGGAACATACGTGTGCAACCAGGTCTTCTACGGCCTGATGCACCTGCTGGCCACCGAGTTCCCGGACGTGCGCGGTGGTTTTGTGCACGTCCCGTTCAGCCCCGAGCAGGTCGCGGCGGCCGGCAAGGCAGCGCCTTCGCTGGGTGTCGACCGCATCGCCGACGCGCTGGAAGTCCTGGTGGACACGGCTTTGAAGACCACCGAGGACCTCGCCGTCAGCGCGGGCGCGGAGCACTAACCGCCGCGGCCGGTGAGCTCCACGAAGGCCGCCGGACCCGGGACGTTGTGGTGGACCGTCAGGTCCGCGACGCGGTCGCCGCTCCAGGTCGGCGTGAAGCTCACGACCAGCGTGCACCGGCGGCCCGGGACCACGTCGAGGCCGACACACGCGCTCGCGTCCACCACGAAGTCCGTGCTGTCCAGCTCGGTTCCGCCGACCCGCAGCGCACTCGCGCCGACACTGCGGACCGCCACCGTGCAGGTCGTCGTCGTGTGCACCGGTGTGGTGCCGCAGTCGACCGACGCCGGGACGAGCACCTCGGGGGTTTCGGCCGGGCCCCCCGGGAACGTCGACGGGCCGCCGCGCACGAGGTCGAGCACCGTCACGCCGGTCACCGTCAGCACCAGCGCGCCTGCGGCCAGCACCACGATCGCGATCGCCTTGACCCCGCGGGCCATGCCGTCCTTGGCGGTCAGCCCACCGGCCGCCAGCACCGTGGTCACCAGCGTCGAAATCAGCGTCGCGGTCGGGCCGGCGCCGATCGCGGCCGGGACGAGCGTGCCGAGCAGGGACGCGGCGACCGTGACGCCGAATCCCGTCCAGGAGAAGCGTTTCGCCTCGCGCAGCTGGCGGCGCACGGTCCGTGCGCGGGGCTTCGTGGTGGTGCTCATGCAGGTAAGAGCGCCGGCCCGGCCGGACAGGTACGACATTCCCCCGTTCGGCGGTACGGCAGCGCTCTCGTGATCTGGGGCACACCGCTCCTCAATTCACCCTGTCGGGCGATCGAACGGTGTTTACATGTCGGGAACGCGCAGCCCGACCAAGAGGTGAGTGATGATCGGATTCGAGACCGACCTGCAGGACCTGCGGGACTCGGCCGGAGCCCTCCAGGACGCCGCCGGCGCCGCGGAAACGGCGTCGAACGGCCTGCGTGGCACCGATGTCCCGGTCTCCGCCGACGGCGGCAGCGGGATCTTCGGCGGGCTCGGCAGCATGTTCCCGGTGGACAACGCGTTCGGCCGCTCGCTCGGCATGCCGGCCGTCGCGACGGCCTACAACGACCACCTGGCGAAGATCCAGAAGCTGGTCGCGCAGCTGCACGAGACGACCGCCGACACCAGTCACGCCCTGATGCGGGTCGCGGAGCTGTACGAAAAGGCCGACGCGGACTCGAAGCAGCACGTCAACCGCGCGGCCGCCGGCCTGGAAGGGAACTGACGACGTGGACGGCTACTTCGACTCCGGGCTCGACGCCCAGCCGATGTCGGGCGACGGCGACGACCGCCGCGGCGAGCTGCTCGAAGGCGTGTCCGCGGATCTGGTCGACGGCGCGAACGACGCGCTCGACGCCCTCCAGATCCTCAAGTACACCGACTGGGTGTTCGGCCTGGGCAGCGACGAAGACGGCTTCAAGAAGATGCAGGACGAGATCGCGGGCGTCTACCGCGAATTCTCCGACGCCGACATCGACCACGAGTCGACCGAGGGCCTGCAGAGCCTGATCATGAAGCACGACGCCGTCTGGAAGCAGCTGCAGCGCGAGTCGAAGCCGAAGCTGGACGACGCCCGGCAGTTCCTCGGCGTCTGGCGCGGTTCCGCGGCGAACGCCGTCAAGGCCTACCTGAACCAGCTGGCGGACGCCTTCACCGAGGTGGAAACCAAGATCACCGTGCTGGAGAGCGACCTGGTCGCCGCGCGTGAAGCCATCGCGTCGGCGCGGCAGGACCTGAGCAACCTCGGCACCACGTTCCTGGAGACCGCGAAGAAGTACCAGGAAGACCAGTCCCGCAAGCGTGAAGCGGCCATGTCGAAGGTGCTGGCGGCGACGTTCGCCGGCGCGGTCGCCGGGCTGCTCACCGTGGCCAGCGCCGGGGTCGCCGCCCCCGCGGGCGCCGCGATCTTCACCGCGGCCAACGGCGCGATGGTCGCCGGGAACGCCGCCGGCGGCGCGATCAGCGCGGTGGTGGCGAACCAGGCTGAGATCACCGGCGACAACGCTTTCGACCTGTACCAGAGCTTCCTCGACAGCGCGGGCAAGATCCGCGACGGCGCCGGCGAAGCCGCCACGACGCTGGCGAACCGCATCAACGACGAAGCCGTCGACCTGCCGAAGATCCCCGACTCGCCGGACGTCAGCCCCGGCTCGAGCTTCGACCCGGACAACTTCGAGACCGACCACACCTCCCGCGAAACCGAGAAGAACGTCCGCGACGCGAACGTGGACATCGGCCGCGACGGCGAGGTGTCGAGCGGCGCGACGCACCTGGGGACACTGAATGGCTGACCGCCCGGCAAAACCCGACCGCGAGGGCCTGCTGTCCGAGCTGTCCGCCCTGTCGGCGTCGGCGACGTCCGACGACGGCGCCGTCTCGCTGTCGGTCAACACCGACGGCGTGCTGACCCGGCTGCGGCTCACCGACGCCGTCTCGGGGATGTCGCCGGCTCAGATCGCCGACGCCGTGCTGCAGACCTACGTCAAAGCGCAGCGCGAGTCGGCGAAACGAACCGGAGAGCTGCTGGCGCCGTTGGGCAGTGGCGGTTACCTGATGGACCGGCTGCGCTGGCGGATGCAGTACTCGCCGGCCCCTGCTCCTTCGCCTTCCCCTTCGCCACCGCCGCCGCCGCGTCACGAGCGGGGCGGCGACGTGCTGAAGGACCGGTCGGAGGACGCGCCGGCCGCGGCGCCGCCGGCCGGGCCGGAGCCGGACGACGACTGGTACGGCAAGGGCCCGAAGTTCGACCCGGCCTGGTGAGCCGTCAGGCGGGTTTGAGCTCGCCGGTGAAGAACGTGACGAGGTCTTCGGTGCGGCGGTCGCGGTCTCGGAAGTCGACCGAAACGTAGAGCCCGGCCGCGGCGCGGTCGTCCGGTCCGAAGAGGACGATCCCGGCGAGGCTGCCGACCCCGGCGACGTACCGGCCGTGCAGCCCGCCGCCGTCCCAAGTTCCGCGCTGGACGGTGCCGTCACCCATCTGCAGCTTCGCGCCCGCCTCGATCGCGTCGACGGTCACGCCCTGGTAATAGGTGACGGCGCTGCTCTTGCCGAAACTGCCGTCGAACGCGCAGGTGACCGCCGACTGCGCGTTGACCAGCTTGGCCACCGACCCGGCGGCCTGGCACTTGGCGCGGTCCGGCACGGTGCCGGCCAGCGAGCGCAGGCAGGCGGTGAACCCGGCCTGGTCGGCCGGCGCCGTCGTCGTGCAGTCCACTGTGGATTGAGCCGAGGATTTGTCGCTGGTCGCGAGGACGATCACCGTCACGGCGATCGCGATGACCACGAGGACCGCGAGCGCGATCAGCAGCGGCTTGGTCTTCTTCTTGCTCGGCGGCGGTGGCGGTGGCTGCTGCGGCCGCGGCGCGTACGGCGGCGGCCGGACGGCCTGCTGCTGCCAGGGTTGCGGCCGCGGCGGCGTCACGGGCGGGCGCACCGGCGCGAAGGCGGGCACGGTGAGATCACTCGTGTCCAGCGGCACATGGTGCAGCCCGAACGCGACGGCCGTCTCGGGCTGGTCCTGCGTCGTCGGCGCCACCCCGAGCTGGCGGCCGAGCAACGAGGCCAGCAGCGGCATCCGGCTCGGCCCGCCGACGAGGTAGATGCCACCCAGCTGCCCGGGATTCAGCCCGGCCCGGCGGATCGTCGCGCCGAGCAGCTCGGCGCTGCGCAGCAGGTTGGGCCGCACGAGCGCTTCCAGCTCGTCACGGCTGACGAGGACGTCACCGAACGGCTCGGGCATCGGCACGTGGGTTTGCGTGTGGCGCGAGAGGCTTTCCTTGGCGTCACGGACGTCCTGCAGCAGCGCACGGCGGTTGCGCCGGTCGACAGTGGACTGCGGCCGCAGAAGACGTTGCCACTGCGCCGGATCGGCGTGCGACACCGAGCGGCCGATGTGGACGAGCAGCGCCTGGTCGATGTCGAGACTGCCGAGATCGGGCAGGCCGTCCTCGGCGAGCACGGCGAAGCCCTGCTGACTGATGCCGACAACAGCGCAGTCGAAGGTGCCCGCACCGAGGTCGTAAACCCCGATGGGACCGGCATTCCGGTTGCCCAGACTGGCGTAGTGCGCGGCCGCGGCGACCGGCTCGGGAACCAGCCGCACGTCGGCAAGCCCGGCCTTCGCGGCGGCCGTGCGAAGCACCTCCTGCCGGCTGGCGCCCCAACCGGCGGGGTGCGAGATCCGCGTCTGCACGGGCGGCCGGCCCAGCTGCCGTCCGGCCTCTTCGTTCATCCTGCGCAGAACGGCGGCGAAGGCATCGGTGATGGTGACGGCGGTGTCGCCGAGCTGCAGGGTGCCTTCGTCGATGCGCCGCTTGGGATTGGGTTCGAACCGCCCCGGATCCAGCCGCGCCCGCCGCTCGGCATCCTGCCCGACCACGAGCAGGCCGTCATCGTTGACGTAGACGGCGGAGGACATGGTGACGGAGCCGTCAACCTCGATGGCGCGGGGTCCCCGGCCGAAGGCGGAGAGGACGCCGACGGTGCTGGAAGTCCCGAAGTCGATCGACAGCACGTCCACGCGGTTTCCCCTCCCAAGGCCCGCGGGCATCGTCTCATGGGGCCCGGGTGGCACCTTGGTCAGGCGCAGACGTCACTGTCGTCCCGCTGCGCAGCCGAAACGGTGACATCGTGATCATCAAAGTCGGCAACAACCCGCATCCGGCCGCCGAGGGCCGTGATGTAGCGCCGAAGGGTGTCGAGCTCCATCTGCCCCGGGTCACCCTGCTCGAGCTGGCTTCCTCCCGGAGCTGAGCCAGCCGAAAGCCCAGCACGTACGCCTGAGTGGCTTCACGCGCGGCAGTCCGGGCGGCATCAACGTCCCGGCCGCTTTCCCGATCGACGGCCGCCTTGTCCGCCTTCACTTCCTTCCACGATCGGCTCATCCCTCAGCCCTCCTCTCCGGCGGCGGGCATCGTCTCATGCGCCCGGACACGAAGAAGGGCGGCTCCCCACTCAGGGGGAACCGCCCTTCCTACGTGCTACTCAGCCGATCACTCGCCTTCGGCTTCGCCGCCGTTCTCCTCGTGACCGGCGCCGATGCTGACCGGCGGGGCGTCCGGGACCGACGACGGCTTGCGCTCACCGCGGAAGGTGAACTTGGCCTGGTCGTCCTTGTCCTCGGGGTTGCCGCTCCAGCCTTCGACGTCGACCAGGATGATCTGGCCGGGCTCGACCTCGCCGAAGAGGATCTTCTCCGACAGCTGGTCCTCGATCTCGCGCTGGATCGTGCGGCGCAGCGGCCGGGCGCCCAGGACGGGGTCGAAGCCGCGCTTCGCGAGGAGGGCCTTGGCCTTCTCGGTCAGCTCCAGCTCCATGTCCTTGGCCTTGAGCTGCTTCTCCACGCGGCCGATCATCAGATCGACCATCATGATGATCTGTTCCTTGGTCAGCTGGTGGAACACGATGATGTCATCGATCCGGTTCAGGAACTCCGGGCGGAAATGCTTCTTCATTTCCTCGTTGACCTTTTGCTTCATCTTCTCGTACTTCGTGCCGGAGTCGTTGCCACCGGAGAAGCCGAGCGAGACGGACTTCGAGATGTCCGACGTGCCCAGGTTGGACGTGAAGATGAGCACCGTGTTCTTGAAGTCGACCGTGCGGCCCTGACCGTCGGTCAGGCGGCCGTCCTCCAGCACCTGCAGGAGCGTGTTGTAGATCTCCTGGTGCGCCTTCTCGATCTCGTCGAACAGGACCACCGAGAACGGCTTGCGCCGCACCTTCTCGGTCAGCTGGCCGCCCTCTTCGTAACCGACGTAGCCCGGAGGGGCACCGAAGAGCCGCGAAGCGGTGTAGCGGTCGTGGAACTCACCCATGTCGATCTGGATGAGCGCGTCGTCCTCGCCGAACAGGAACGAGGCCAGCGCCTTGGAGAGCTCGGTCTTACCGACACCGGACGGGCCGGCGAAGATGAACGAGCCCGACGGGCGCTTCGGGTCCTTCAGACCGGCACGCGTACGGCGGATCGCCTGCGAGACGGCCTTGACCGCGTCCTCCTGGCCGATGATGCGCTTGTGGAGCTCGTCCTCCATGCGCAGCAGCCGGGTGGTCTCCTCCTCGGTCAGCTTGAACACCGGGATGCCGGTCCAGTTGGCCAGCACCTCCGCGATCTGCTCGTCGTCGACCTCGGCGACGACGTCGAGGTCGCCGTCCTTCCACTGCTTCTCCCGCTCACCCTTCTGGCCGAGGAGGGTCTTCTCCTCGTCACGCAGGCGGGCGGCCCGCTCGAAGTCCTGCGCGTCGATCGCGGACTCCTTGTCGCGGCGGACGTTCGCGATCTTCTCGTCGAACTCGCGCAGGTCCGGCGGCGCGGTCATCCGGCGGATGCGCATCCGGGCGCCGGCCTCGTCGATCAGGTCGATCGCCTTGTCCGGGAGGAACCGGTCGTTGATGTACCGGTCCGCCAGGGTCGCGGCGGCGACCAGCGCCGAGTCGGTGATCGAGACGCGGTGGTGCGCCTCGTACCGGTCGCGCAGGCCCTTGAGGATCTCGATCGTGTGCTCCAGCGACGGCTCGCCGACCTGGATCGGCTGGAACCGGCGCTCGAGGGCGGCGTCCTTCTCGATGTACTTGCGGTACTCCTCGAGCGTGGTCGCGCCGATCGTCTGCAGCTCACCGCGGGCGAGCATCGGCTTCAGGATCGAAGCCGCGTCGATCGCACCCTCGGCGGCACCCGCCCCGACCAGCGTGTGCAGCTCGTCGATGAACAGGATGATGTCGCCGCGGGTCTTGATCTCCTTGAGCACCTTCTTCAGGCGCTCCTCGAAGTCACCGCGGTAGCGGGAGCCGGCGACCAGGGAGCCCAGGTCCAGCGTGTAGAGCTGCTTGTCCTTGAGCGTCTCGGGCACCTCGCCCTTGACGATGCTCTGGGCCAGGCCCTCGACGACGGCGGTCTTGCCGACGCCGGGCTCGCCGATGAGCACCGGGTTGTTCTTGGTCCGGCGGGACAGGACCTGCATGACCCGCTCGATCTCCTTGCCGCGCCCGATGACCGGGTCGAGCTTGCCCTCGCGGGCGAGCACGGTCATGTTGCGGCCGAACTGGTCGAGCACCAGCGACGACGACGGGGTGCCTTCACCACGGCCGCCGGAACCGGTTTCGGTGGACTCCTTGCCCTGGTAGCCCGAGAGCAGCTGCAGCACCTGCTGGCGGACCCGGTTGAGGTCCGCTCCCAGCTTGACCAGGACCTGCGCGGCGACGCCTTCGCCCTCGCGGATCAGGCCGAGCAGGATGTGCTCGGTGCCGATGTAGTTGTGGCCGAGCTGCAGCGCTTCGCGCAGCGACAGCTCCAGCACCTTCTTCGCCCGCGGCGTGAACGGGATGTGCCCGCTCGGCGCCTGCTGGCCCTGGCCGATGATCTCTTCGACCTGCTGGCGCACGCCCTCCAGGGCGATGCCCAGCGACTCCAGCGCCTTGGCGGCGACACCCTCACCCTCGTGGATCAGACCCAGGAGGATGTGCTCGGTGCCGATGTAGTTGTGGTTGAGCATCCTGGCTTCTTCTTGAGCCAGAACGACCACCCGCCTCGCGCGGTCGGTGAACCTCTCAAACATGTGCACTCCCTCGACTGCTGCGCCGGCGGCCCGTTATCCATCGTGCTTTCACCGCGATGGATTCAGCACCGTGAGACCACTCTAGTAGCCAACTGGTAGCGCTGGCGTACCACTACGGCTGTTCGCGGTCTTTACCGCACCCGGACGTGGGGTCTTCCGGGTACTCCCATCATCAGGTTTCCCTGCACCTTTACGTCAAGCCCAACGTGCGGGCGGCCACCCGGATTCCGCCATCCGCGCGGTGTCCGCTCACCGCGAACAGTCCGCAACCTGGGAGTGCCGGGAGTCACCACCACCCGATCGGCGCAGTCTGGGGCTCGCTGTTAGGTTAGGCACGCCTAAGGAGGACGCTGTTGACCCGAACCATCACGCCCACCCTCCAGCGGCTCGACCTGCGCCGGGACGTCCCTGCGGGCGGAATCCGCTGCTCGGAGGCGCTCGGCGGGCCCGACTTCCTCGAGGAGTGGCGCACCCGCCTGGCGGGCTGGCTGCTGCGCGAGTTCGGCGCGGCGCCGCCCCGGACCGCCGACGCCTACCTGGTCGCCTGGTACCTGCACGTACCGGCTTACGCGGGCGCGATGCTGCTGCACCACGAGCGGCGGGTGCCCTCGCTGCGGCCTGCGGAGCTGGCCTTCCGCCTCGGCGCCGGCCGGCCGTACCCGGAGGACCTGGCGGTGCTCGGCGACGAGTTCTGGTGCCTCCCGACCGACCCGGGCTCGGCCGCCCCGGGCGCAACGGTGGTCCACGACGAGCGGGCGCTGGCCGCGGTCCTGCGAGCCCGCTACACGGCGCACGCAGCCCGGTTCGTCGAGGCATACGCACCGATCAGCCGATTCGGCCGCCGGACACTCTGGGCCACGGCGACGGACGCGCTGGACAGCGCCCTGTGGGGAGCGGACCGGGCGGGCGGCACCCCCGAGGGCGTCGCCGACGCGACCCTGGTGCTCGACCAGCGCTATCCGCCACTGACGTCGGCGTCGACGGTGCGCCTGGCCGACCACGGGTGGACGCGGCGCCGCGAGAGCTGCTGCTTCTCGTACCTGCTCCCGGCGGAGTCCGAGTGCGACGGGTGCCCCCGCACCTGCTCGCGCTGACTCGCCCGGCACCGTCGCCGGCCCCGCACCCGTCAAGCCCTCCAGGCCGGATCACGCCCCGAAGCACCCAGCGCCCGCTCCAGCGGCGACGCATCCCGAGGCACAACCACCGCCGGCCCGTAAACCCCCATCGACCGCGCCTGCTCGCCCATCGCCACCGCGGACTCGAAAACCGCCGTCGCCGCCTCGGGCGCGCAATGGAGCTCCTCACCCTGAGCCCGGCCGAGGTCCCAGCCGTGCAGGACGAACTCGCCCAGCACCATCGCGCCGACCACCGCCGACGGGAGCTGCGTCGTCCCCAGCGCCGTCGTTCCCGTCCAGGCCGAAGGTGTCTCGAAGACGTCCACGAGCGTCTCCGTCTGCTTCTCCAGCGCCGCACGCCAGCCGTCGGTGACGAGAACAGCGTCCGTGGCCGGCGGCGGGTCCTCACGCCGGCCGGCCGCGATGAGCCACGGGCCCCAGTACAAGAGGTGGTTGAGCAAGCCGCGGACGTCGAAGCCGGCGCACGGTGTCGGGGCGGTCAGGTCGGGCACGCCGTGGGCGATGCGGAGGAATTCGGCCGCGGCGGGGCGCATGAGCTCGGCAGTCATGTCCGTGATCCAAACTCCCGGCCGGCGGGCCGTCTTGAAGGAACACGACAGCTACCGTGGCCCGGTGGCGCACCGGATTCCGCGCGGCATCGTGGCCGAGGCCACCGCGCGCACGATGTTCACGTTGACCAGGCACCCGCCCGCGGCCGAGCTGGCGGGCTTCGTCGACTACCACTGGATCCTGCGCTGGGACCTGCGCGGCAAACCGGCCCACGAGCAGCGGGTGCTGCCGAACCTCGCGGTGCACGTGACGTTCTTCCCCGGCGCTTCCGGCGTCCACGGCCCCGCCCGCGACGTCTTTTCCCATCACCTCGAAGGCCGCGTGCAGGGCCTCGGTGTGCGTTTCCGGCCCGGTTGCTTCCGCGCGTTCCTCGGCGGCCCGGTGCGTGACATCGCCGACCGGGCTGTCCCGCTCACGGACGTTTTCGGGCCGGCGGCGATCGAAGCCGTTGAATCGGTGCGCTCGGCGGACAGCGACGCGCAAATGGTCCGTGCCGTCGACAACTTGCTGATCGCAAATCCCCGGACGCTCACGCCGAGTGCCCGGCAGGCCTCGGCGGCGGTCGAATCAATCGCGCGAGATCCTGGAATTACCCGGGTGGCGCAACTGTGCGCGGATACTGGACTAACCACCCGATCGCTGCAGCGGCTGTTCGCCGAACACGTCGGCTGCCCGCCCAAGTGGGCGATCCGGATATACCGGCTCAACGACGCTGCGCAGCGGATCACCACGGACGGAGACGTGGATTACGCCGGACTGGCGGTTCGACTGGGCTATAGCGACCAGTCGCACTTCATCCGCGATTTCCGCACGGTGACCGGGCAGTCGCCGGGCGAGTACGCCCGAACGGCGCGTGCGGACACCGAACGGACACCGGACAGCGATCGGACATGAAGAAAGCCGCCGGGCGAATTCGCCCGGCGGCCCTCAGCTGGAAACCCCGCGTCGAGGAGTTTGCCCGGCCACGGTCCGTCACCGGTAACTGCTGGTCAGAGACCTGCGAATACCGCGCCGGACCGGCCTGAACAATCCTCAGTTCTTCTTGTGGTAGGCCTCGACGACCTCGGAGGGGATGCGGCCCCGGTCCGAAACCGCGTAACCGTTCTTGCGTGCCCACGCCCGAATGGCCTGGTTCTGCTCGCGGTCCACGGCGGCCGGCCGGGACGGCGTCTTACCCGCGACCGGGCGCACCGAAGCGCGCTTGCGGCCACCCGCACGACGGGCGTGCTCGACATACTGGGCCAGGGCGTCCCGCAGCTCCTCCGCGTTATCGGAGGAGAGGTCGATCTGGTAGCTGACTCCGTCCAAACCGAACTCGACGGTCTCTTCCGCCTCACTGCCGTCCAGGTCGTCTACCAGCGAGACGAGCACCTTCTGTGCCATCTGTTTCCTCCTGCGGGGCTTACTCAATGATCTGGTTACGGGGCGAGCCCCGGGACAGAAGTCTTTGTCTAGAACATTAGTACCCGCTTCGGGAGGACAGCGCAAATCTCATTGCGGTTAACAAGCACGCCGACTCACACGGCCGGGTTATTCGGGACGCACGAGCGGGAAGAGGATCGTCTCCCGGATACCGAGGCCGGTGAGCGCCATCAGCAGCCGGTCGACTCCCATTCCGACACCACCGCTGGGCGGCATTCCGTACTCCAGGGCCCGCAGGAAATCCTCGTCGAGCCGCATGGCTTCGCTATCGCCCTGCGCGGCCAGCCGAGACTGTTCGGTGAGCCGTTCCCGTTCGACGACCGGATCGACCAGCTCGGAGTATCCGGTGGCGAGTTCGAATCCGCGCACGTAGAGGTCCCACTTCTCGGCCACGCCGGCACGCGAGCGGTGCTGCCTCGTCAATGGCGACGTCTCCAGCGGAAAATCACGGACAAACGTCGGGGCGTGCAGGTGATCTCCGACGAGGTGTTCCCACAGTTCCTCGACGAGCTTCCCGTGGGTCAGCTTCGGATCCACTTCCAGGCCCCTGGCCTGCGCGAATCCGTGCAGTTTGGCGGCGGGCGTCTCCGGCGTCACCTCTTCACCGAGGGAATCGGACAACGACTCGTACATTCCGAGTGTGGTCCATTCGCCGGACAGGTCGTACTCCGAACCGTCGGGCAGCGTGACGACCTGCGTGTCCAGCACCGCCTGCGCGGCTTCCTGGATCAGCTCCCTGGTCATCACCGCATTCGTGTCGTACGTGGCGTAGGCCTCGTAGTACTCGAGCATCGCGAACTCCGGCGAGTGCGACGAGTCGCTGCCCTCGTTCCGGAAGTTGCGGTTGATCTCGAAGACCTTCTCGATCCCGCCGACGACGCAGCGCTTGAGGTAGAGCTCCGGTGCGATCCGCAGGAACAGCTCCATGTCGAACGCATTCGAATGCGTGACGAACGGGCGCGCCGCGGCGCCGCCGTGCAGCGTCTGCAGCATCGGCGTCTCGACCTCGGTGAACCCGCGGCGGTGGAACGACTCCCGCAGCGACCGGACCACGCCGGCGCGCGTGCGCACGACGTCCCGCGCGCGCGGGCGCAGGATGAGGTCGACGTAGCGCTGCCGGATCCGCGTCTCCTCGGCGAGCTCCTTGTGCGCCACCGGCAGCGGGCGCAGCGCCTTCGACGTGAGCCGCCAGCCGTCGGCCATCACGGAAAGCTCGCCGCGCTTGGAGGTGATGACCTCACCCTGCACGAAGACGTGGTCGCCGAGGTCGACGTCGGCCTTCCACGCCGCCAGCGCGTCTTCGCCGACCTTCGCCAGGCTGATCATCGCCTGCAGCTCCGTGCCGTCACCCTCACGAAGGCTGGCGAAGCACAGTTTGCCCGTATTGCGCAGGAACATGACCCGGCCCGTGACACCGACCGTCTCGCCGGTCGCGGTGTCCGCGGGCAGCCCGGAATGCGTCGCGCGCACCTCGGCGAGCGAGTGTGTGCGCGGCACCTCGACCGGGTAGGGATCGATGCCCTCGGCGAGGATCCGGTCGCGCTTCTCCCGGCGCACCCGCATCTGCTCGGGCAGTTCGTCTTCGGCGGGGTCGCTGGTGGAAGCGGGGTTTTCGGTCATGGCCCATAGGGTACGAACTCCGTCGCGCGCTACGCCAACCGGATTACCTTTCCTTTCCGTCCATTAACCTCGGCGGGGTGAGCGATCCCACTCCCGACCTTCGGGCCCGGCGGGCTTCTTCGTTCGGCAGCCGGGCCGCCGCGTACGCCGAGCACCGGCCCGATTACCCGCGGGAGGCCCTCGAGTGGGGCCTTTCCGGCGCGACCGGAACACCGCACCGGGTGCTCGACCTCGGCGCCGGAACCGGCAAGCTCAGCCTCGGCCTCGCGGGGCTCGGGCTCGACGTCACCGCGGTCGAACCCGACGCGGAAATGCGCGCTGAGCTCGAGCGGCGCGTCCCGTCGGCGACGTCGCTGGCGGGCCGGGCGGAACGGATCCCGTTGCCCGGCGCCCGGGTCGACGCGGTTTTCGTCGGCCAGGCGTTCCATTGGTTCGACGTGCCCGCGGCGATGACGGAGATCGCCCGCGTGCTGCGCCCGGGCGGCGTGCTGGTGCCGATGTGGAACTACGAAGACGATTCGGTGCCGTGGGTGGCGGAGTTCACCGAACTGGGCCGCGACGGCGCCCGCAAGCCGGCGGGCAACCACGATTTGCGCCAGGTGGAGCACCCGGGCTTCGAGCCGTTCGAAAGCGACCGGTTTCGCCATGTGCAACGCCGCACGGCGGAGAGCCTCCTCGAAACGATAGCGACGTATTCCCTCGTGATCGTGTCCGCGCCCGAGGAGTCTTCCGCGTTGCTGACGCGGCTCCGCGAGTTCCTCGCGTCGAATCCGGCGACGGCGAACGGCGAGTTCGACCTGCCATTGATCACGTGGGCACTGCGCGCGCGACGGCGTTGACATTTTTTGTCATGGCGGCGTGCTAGCTTCGGAAGTGGTATCCCCGGATGCTCCGGACGAGCGCGCCGTACCCGGTCAGGACAAGACGGCGCAGTGACTGACCACCACTGCGAAAGGCTCGCTCATGTCCTGGCTCGTGCTCGTCCTGTCCGGAATCCTCGAAACCGCCTGGGCGGCCGCCCTCGGCGCGTCGAAGGGCCTCTCCCGTGTCGTCCCCTCGCTGACCTTCGTGGTCACCTTGGTGCTGAGCATGAGCGGGCTGGCGTACGCGCTGCGAGACATCCCGCTCGGCACCGGTTACGCGATCTGGGTCGGCATCGGCACCATCGGCACGGCGGTGTACGGGATGATCGCCCTCGGCGACCCGGCGACGGCCGGCCGGATCACGTGCCTGACCCTGATCGTCGCGGGTGTCGTCGGGCTGAAACTCCTGCATTGACCTCCAGCAAACTGGAGGTTCGATACTGGGGTGATGCGTACGAAATCCTTGGGGCGAGCGATGATCTCGCTGGTGTCGTTGGTGACGGCGGCGGGCCCGTACCGCGCCGACTGGAACGAGACCCACGTCAAGAACCCGGCCTGGCCGCCGCACGCGAAGTTCCACAACGGCCAGACGATGAGCCTGGGGCTGGCGCTGGGGGTCACCAGCCTGTGGCAGCTCTGGCGGGCCCCGTCGGCGCGGGAGAGCCTCGACGCGGGAGCCGCGTTGGCGTCGCTCTACTGGCTGACGCAGGTTTCGGCGCTGGCTTACCCGGGGTCCAAGGCGGTGGATCCGCCGGGGACGGCGAAGTTCCCGCAGGCGGTGGTGGCGTTGCCGGCGCTGGCCCTGACGGCGGCGGGTTACATGCTCGAACGGCGCCGCCTGGCGCGCGGCTAGGGCCGGTTGTTGCGCTCGTAGACCAGCCGCAGCCCGAGCAGCGTCAGGTCCGGCACGTGGTCGGTGATGGTCTCCGACTCGCTGATCACCAGCGGCGCCAACCCGCCGGTGGCCAGCACCGCCACCGGTTCCGTCCCGCCCGGGGCCAGCTCGCGGACGATCCGCTTCACGAGCCCGTCCACCTGACCCGCGAACCCGTACAGGATCCCCGACTGCAGGCACTCCACGGTGTTCTTGCCGATCACCGACCGCGGCGGCACGAGTTCCACCTTCCGCAGCGCCGCCGCGCGCAATGCCAGCGCGTCCACGGAAATCTCGATGCCCGGGGCGAACGCCCCGCCGAGGAACTCGCCCCGGGCCGAGATCGCGTCCACGTTCGTCGACGTGCCGAAGTCGACCACCACGCACGCCGTGCTGTGGAGGTGGTGCGCGGCCAGCGTGTTCACCAGGCGGTCCGCGCCCACCTCCTTCGGGTTGTCCACGAGCAGCGGCACGCCCGTGCGCACCCCCGGCTCGACGACGATCTTCGGCAGCCGCGCGTAATAGCGGCCGAGCATCACCCGCAGCTCGCGCAGCACCGCCGGCACCGTCGACAGCGCGCTGATGCCCGTCACCGCGTCCGCGTGCGGGCCGAGCAGGCCGCGCACCGTCAGTGCCAGCTCGTCGGCCGTCATCCGGGCGTCCGTCCTCATGCGCCAGTCGCCCACGAGTTCCGGCCCGGAATACAGGCCCAGCACGATGTTCGTGTTGCCGACGTCGACCGTGAGCAGCAAGCGGGTCAGCTTTCCGCGTGCAGCAGCGCGTCGAGGCGGCGGGCGTCCGCCGTCTCCGCGACCGGGAACACCGCTGTCTCCTCCTCGGGCGGCAGGGTCACCGTGCCGGACAGCAGCCCCGACCCCTCGGGCGCGTAACCCGGGTCGGCGTGCCGGTGGACGATCCGGTTGTCCGCGTCGACGAACACCACGCGCGGCTCGTACGTCGCGGCCTCGGCGTTGTCCATCTGGCCGTACGAAATGAGGATGACCAGGTCACCCGGGTGCACCAGGTGCGCCGCGGCGCCGTTGATGCCGAGCACCCCGCTGCCGCGTTCGCCCTTGATGACGTAGGTCTCCAGCCGGGCGCCGTTGGTGACGTCCACAATGGACACCTGTTCGCCGGGCAGCAGGTCCGCGGCCTCCATCAGGTCCTCGTCGACGGTCACCGAGCCGACGTAGTGCAGGTCGGCCTGGGTGACGGTGACGCGGTGGATCTTCGACTTGAGCATGGTGCGGTACATGGTGGACTCCTATTCCCCTGCGTCCCGCTCCGGGAGCGCCGGGTGATCTACCGAAGCACCGAGCAACACCGGAACGTTGTCGATCAGCCGGGTACTCCCCACCCGGGCCGCGATCAACAGTCGTGCTTCACCATCGACGGGCGCGGGCCCGAGGTCGGTTCCCCTCAACTCCAGGTAATCCACCTCGACCGCGGGCCGCGCGGCGAGGGTCTTCCACGCGGTCTCGAGGACCGCGTCCGCGCCGTCCCGCCCGACGAACGCCCCCGCGGTGAGGGCGGCCGACAGGACGACGGCGTCTTCGCGCTGCTCAGGCGTCAGGTAGACATTGCGCGACGACAACGCCAGACCGTCCCGCTCGCGCACGGTCGGCACACCGATCACGTGGGTGTCGATGTTCAGGTCGCGCACCATCCGCTTGATCAGCACCAGCTGCTGGTAGTCCTTTTCGCCGAACAGCGCGTAGTCCGGACGGAGCAGGTTGAACAGCTTCGCCACAACGGTCAGCACGCCGGCGAAGTGGCCGGGCCGGACGGCGCCCTCGAGCTCGTCGCCGAGCGGGCCGGGGTGCACGGTGACCACGGCGCCTTCGGCGTAGAGCGCGTCGGCGGCCGGGGTGAACGCGATTTCGACGCCGTCCTCACCCAGCACGGCGAGGTCGGCTTCCAGGGGACGGGGGTAGGCCTCGAAGTCCTCACCCTCGCCGAACTGCAGCGGGTTGACGAAGATCGAGGTGGCCACGACGTTGTTCGGCAGCCGCTTCGCGCGGCGGATCAGCTCGCGGTGCCCGGCGTGCAGCGCGCCCATGGTCGGCACGAGCGCCAGCTTGCGGCCGACGCCGTGCAGGGCCCGGCTGACCTGGCTCATCTGCTCCGGCGCCGTGAACGTGTTCAGGGTGCCGCGACTGAATTTCGGAGTGGTCACTGGTCTGGGTGCCCTTCGGCGGGATCGTCGAGGAAGTCGTTGAGTTCTTTGGCGGCCGCGGTGTCCAGCAGCCCGGCAGCCGAGGAACGCGCCACCGTGCGCCTGGCCAGCGCGCGGTAGGCCGGCGCCACGTCCGGCGCCCGGTCCGCGAGCACCTCCAGGTGCTTGCGGACGGTGCCGACGTCGCCACGCGCGACCGGGCCGGTGAGCGCGCGGTCGCCGTGTCGGAGCACATTATCCAACGCCGCCGACAGCAGCGGCGCCACCAGGCGTTCGGACTGCCCGATTCCCGCTTCCCGCAAGACTTCCGCGCAATCGGCGACCAGGGTCATCAGGTGGTTCGCGCCGTGGGTCAACGCAGCGTGGTAGAGCGCTCGCGCGGAGTCGGGGATGCGCACCGGCTCGGCGCCCATCTCGACGGCCAGCGCTTCGCCGACGTTCCAGGCCGCTTCGTCGTCCGCCGTCGCCGTGACGCCGATGCTGCACGTCGCCAGCCGCTCGAGGTCCTCTTCGCGGCCGGTGAACGTCATCACCGGGTGCAGCGCCAGCGGGAGCGCCCCGGCCTCGGCCGCGGGCGCCAGGACGTTGATGCCCTGCGCGCCGGACGTGTGCACGACGATCTGCCCGGGCCGCAGCGACTCCGTCGCGACCAGACCGCGGACCATCCCGGCCAGCGCGTCGTCGGGGAGGGCGAGCAGCACCAGGTCCGCCCGGCGGACGGTCTCGTCGGGCGGCAGCAGGGGCACATCGGGCAGCAGGCGTTCGGCCCTGGCCAGCGAAGACGCGGACAAGCCGGACGCCGCGACCACCGTGTGTCCCGCCCGGGCCAGCGCGGCACCGAGCACACTGCCCACCCGGCCGGCGGACACCACACCGACCGCGAGGCGAGCAGGCCTCATCATGGCGTGCGCCTGTGGACGCTCATGGTTGGCAGACTCCCTCTGCTCTCGTTCCAGTCCCGCTCCGGGTACCGGACGACGGCGCGAGACTAACTCGATTAAGCGCGAAGCGTTGAGCCCGGGTGACAAGCTTCACCCGGACCGGGTCACCCGCGAGCGGCCTCGTCGGCGAGGCGCGTCGCCTCCGCCCGGGCGGACTTCAACGTGCGCAGCAGCTCCTGCTGGCGCTGCCGGTCGGTGTCGGTGGTGAGCTGGTGCCGGTCCAGGAACGCAAGCTCCGTGACGCTCGCCTGGTACACGGCGACGGCCTTCGCGGCCTGCTTACCGGACTGCCGCTTCGCCTGGCGCCGCCACGCGCGGCGGCCGGGCAGGCTGGCCAGCAGGTCGACCTCCGACGGCGCGATCCACCGCGCCGCGGCCATGTGCGGCAGGGCGGTGGCGATGATCCGCTGCTCCCGCCGTCGTTGCAGGACCACCAGGTAGACCACACCGAGGAACAGCGGCAGCATGATCAGGAAGTACACGGTCAGGAACTTCGACCCGCCGAGCAGCGCGGCGCTGTTCCACAGCGCGTGCAGGCAGACGGCGGCCAGGTAGCCGGCCAGCGGCGCCAGGACCTTCATGGCCTTCGTGGTCGTGCGCGCGGCGATGCCGATCCCGATGCCGGTGAGCACCGCGAACAGCGGGTGTGTGAACGGTGCGAGCACCCCCCGCAGGAAGAACGCCGTGATGACACCTTGGCTGTGCCCGTCACCGAAGCCGTAGTCGTTGAAGGCACGTCCGAAGTAGTAGATGTTCTCGGTGAACGCGAAGCCGGCGGCGCTGAACCCGGCGTAGACGACGCCGTCCACGACACCGTCGAACTCGTTGGACCGGCGCCACAGGATGAGCACCACGAACAGCGCCTTCGCGGCCTCCTCGAAAACCGGCGCGGACACCAGCGCGGCGAGTGTGTTGCCGTTGCCGGTGCCCAGCAGCTCGTCACCGACGGCTTCGGCGGTGGTGTTGATGAGCAGCGCGGTGACGGTGGCGATGCAGGCGCCCCAGGCGAACGCGAGCAGCAGGAACTTCGCCGGTTCGGGCTCCCAGCGGTCGACCCACAGGAAGCCGGCGACCACCGCGGCGACCGGCACCAGCGCGGCCAGCACCCCGATCGCGACGGCGAGCGGGCCGACCCGCGCCGTGACGAGCCCGAACAGGAACAGGCCGCACAAGGCCACCACGATCAGCCCGAGCACCGGCAGCAGCACGGTGATCCGGCGAGGCCGCCGTCCGCGATCCAGTCCCGTCGCGGGCGAGAGGGTTCCGCTCACAGCCGGTCACCCTACGCAGACCGGACACGAACCGGAACGCCACCTGGCACACAGCGCCCCAAGGTGGCCTTGGTTGCGTCACACGCACCGAAGGCCACCTTGGTTGCGTCAGACGCACCGAAGGCCGCCTTGGTTGCTCCATCCATGCCCCCGCCGCCACCCTCAACGGAGGCGCCTCGCGCCGCAGTGCTGATTTAACGCACCGAAGGCCGCCTTGGGGCGCTTGGTCCTGGACCGGCGATCTCAGTCCTCGGCGCGGCGCCTGCGCCGCGGCGTCGAGCCCGTGCCGCCGTTCGCGGCCAGCAGCTCGCTGACCGAGCGGCCCGCGGTGTGCGAGCCACTGCCGGGGGCGGGCTCGGCGGAGCGGTGGCCGTTGCGGGCGCCGTGGCCGTTGGTGGCGCCGTTGTGCCCGTTGGCGCCGTGACCGTTGCCGTTGTGGCCGTTCGGCTCGAGGTCCGCCGGGTCGACCGGGGCCATGTTGCGGCGCGACATCGACGCCCGTTCGGCGACCATGCCTTCCCACGCCGGCGGTTCGCCGTCCGGACGACGGCGGCGGCCGCCACCCGACGGCTCCGGCGCGGGCGGCGGCACGGCGGGCATCTGCTGCGACTCGTCCGGCTTGCGGCGGCGCCCGCCGGACCGGCCCTGGAAGTTGCGCACCGACTCCGGCAGCGTCGGGTTCACCGTCGGCGGCTCCGGCTGGGCGGCCGCGGCCGGGGCGCGGTGCGAACCGCTGTGCGCACCACCACCGTGCCGGGACGGCTGCTGCTCGTCGAGGATCGGCGACATGTCGGCCCGCGAGAACTGCTCCAGCCGCGACGGACGGCGGCCGTCGGCGGCCGGGACCGGCGTGGTCGGCGGCACCACCGGGGGCAGGTTGGTGCGCGACGGCTGCGACGGGCCGTTGCTCGGCACCGGCGTTGTCGGCGGGACGACCGGGAGGTCGCTGCGCGAAGCCGTGGCGTCCCGCGGCATCGGCGGCTTGGCCGGCTTCGGCTCGGGCGGCTTCGGCCGGTTCGGCCGCTGCCGCTCGGCGAAGTCGTCGCGGTTCTGGAAGGCCGCGCTCAGGTCGGTCACCGGACGCAGGTCGGACCGGGACATCTCGGACGGCCGCGCGGGCGGCACGCCCGGACGGCCCGGCGCCGGCCGCGGCGGCTCGGGAGCCTTGCGCGGCTCGGGGCGCACGCCGTTCGGCTGACCGCCGACGCGGGGCAGGTCCGGCCGGGACATCTCGACGCGCGGGATGTCGGGGCGCGACATCTCCACGCGCGGGATGTCCGAACGCGACTGCTCGACCCGGGGAATGTCCGAACGCGACTGCTCGACCCGCGGGATGTCCGTACGCGACCGTTCGTTCCGCGGAATTTCGGCGCGTGACATGTCCACCCGCGGAATATCCGGACGCGACATCTCCACCCGCGGGATGTCGGGCCGCGACATCTCCACGCGGGGAATGTCCGGCCGCGACATCTCGACGCGCGGGATGTCGGGGCGCGACATCTCGGCGGGCCGCATCGCCGGCCGCGACAGCTCCGCCCGGCGGGCGGGCGGCGGCTCGGGACGGCGGATCTCCGTCTTCGGCTCCGGGCGGCGGATCTCGGTCTTGGGCTCGGCGGGGCGCGGCACCTGACGCGTCGGCTCGGCGGCAGCGGCGTCGGGACGGCGCTCCGGCTGCTTCGCGACTTCTTCCGGCTTCGGCAGGCGCATCGGCTGCGACTCGGCCTGGCGACGGGCCGCCTCGGCCCGCAGCTCGGCGGCCTTCAGCTCACGCTGCGCGGCGTTCAGGGCCGGGTCGACCTCCGGCACCGGCGGACGGCGTTCGCTCAGCGGCTTCGGCCGGGCGATCTGCTGGGTGCTCTGCGCGTTGACGTTCGCGGGAGCCTTCGGGGCCGGCTTGCCGCCGAAACCCTTGCCCTTGCCGAGGCCCTTGCCGTTCGCGGGCTTGCCGTTCGACGCCTTCCGGCGGCGCTCGTCGAGCACGCGGTCGATCAGCTCGGTCGGCCGCTCGCCTGATTCGGCGGGCTTCTTCCCGGCCATCAGCTGAGCCGGCCGCTTCTTCGGCGCACCGTCGGGGATCATGCGGTTGTCGTCGGAGACCTTGCGCATGCGGGTCGCCTGCGCGGTCAGCGCGACGCGTTCGAGCAGCACCTCACCGCCGAACAGCGACTGGAGGCTGTCGCGCAGCGCGGACACCTCGGCGCGCAGCGCCTCCAGCTCCTCGCGGCCGCGGGAGTCGGCCACCGTGCGGTTCTCCGCCTCCACCTCCAGCTCGTATTCACGCCGGGCCGCGATCTCGCGTTCCAGCTCCAGCTCGTACACAGCCTGCGCCTCGGAAACCGCGTCCTCGCTCTGTGCCGCGTGCTTGCGGTACTTCACGGCGAGGAAAGCGCCGATCAGGGCAGCCCAGAGGGCGGCGACGATACCGAGCCGGAGATACCGGAGATCGTCGCTGAGCACCAGTGCGAGGGTGGCTCCGATGGCGAGGACGAATCCGACGACGAGCCACGGCCTGCCCAGTAGGCGGCCGCGCGAGTCGTCACCCACGCCGGTCATGACTGACACCGTACCTGCTCGTAATCCGAACGAGACCTAGTCGGCCCGCGAGCGGTGGGATTCGAGCGCTAACCGGTCGTCCCGCGGGTGCGCTCACGCTCTTGGTCGCGCGGCGTCCGGCAGCAGTGTTCGAGCCACAAACCCGCTGCTACCAGGGCCGCAGCCGAAACGACGCCGACCACCGCGGCCCGGGTGTCGAGCACTGCCGCGACGAGTTCGTCACGTCGGGGAAAAAGGTAGGCGAGCGCGGCCAGCCAGGCGCCGCCCATGAACGCTCCGGCGAGTGACGAAGCCTTGGCGAGCGCCACCGATCGGGCGATCCCGATAGCGGCAACCACCCGCCCGTTCTTGATCCGCGACCGGATGGAGAAGGCCAGCACGGCCTCGATCACGGCCAGCACGGCGAAGGTGACGCCGGCGAGCAGGGGCAGCTGCGGCAGCGAGCCGTAGGCCACCTGGAAGAGCAGGTACCCGAGGACCAGGCCGAGCAGCCCGGCCACCACCAGGTCGCGAGGCCGGGTGAAGTGCATGTCCCAACCGTACCGTGCAAAGGTTGACTCTCCACCTACGGGAGAGTTCATCATGCGTCTTGTGGGCACCACCGCGACCTTCACCATCGGCGAGCTGGCCCGGCGGACCGGCCTGCCGGTCAAGACCATCCGCTTCTATTCGGACGAGGGCCTGCTGCCCCCGACCGAGCGGACGGACGCGGGCTACCGGCTCTACGACGCGGCGGCGATGGCCCGCCTGGAACTGGTCCGCACGCTGCGGGAGCTGGGTCTGGGCCTCGCCGACGTCTCCGCCGCCTTGACGCAGTCGGCAACGGTCGGCGAGCTGGCGACCCGGCACGTCGAGGCGCTGGACGAGCAGATCCGGCGGCTGCGGCTGCGCCGGGCGGTGCTGCGCGCGGTGGCCAAACGTGATTCCGAGCTGGAGGAAGTGAAGCTGATGAACCGTCTCGCGTCGATGTCCGACGAGGAGCGCAAGCGGCTGGTCGACGAGTTCTGGGACGAGATGGTCGAGGGGCTCGAGATCGATCCGCAGTTCTACGAGCGGATGCGCGCCGGCAAGCCGGAACTGCCGGACGACCCGTCGCCCGAGCAGCTGGAGGCGTGGATCGAGTTCGCCGAGCTCGTCCAGGACCCGGACTTCCGGGCCCTGATCCGCGGCATGAGCGAAACGCAGGCGGCGCAGCTCAAGGCCGGCGACTTCCACCCGCCGGCGGAGGCCTGGCAGCAGAACTGGCCGAGCTGGGTCGCCCGCGCGGAAGCGGCCCTGGAAGTCGGTGATTCGCCCACGTCGGAGGCGGGGCAAGCGCTTGCGGCCGAGGTCGCGGCGGCGACGGCCCGGCCGGACCAGGACCCGTCGTCGGCGGAGTTCCGCACCGAGATGGCGGACCGCTTCGCCACCAGCGGCGACCCGCGGGCCGAGCGCTACTGGCAGCTGCTGGCGATCATCAACGGCTGGCCACCGGTGCCGACGGCGCAGCCCGCGGTGCGGTTCATGATCGAAGCGCTGCGCGGCTGACCGCTCCCGCGCCGCAGCTCGGCGATCCGTGGGCCGTCAGGGGTTGACGGCTCAGCCGAGTGCGAGATCCGTCCGGCGGACGGTCGCGACCTCGTCCGCCGGCCGGGCGGCGAGCAAGGCGGCGATCGGGCCGTGGCCCGGCAGCACCGCGGCCGGCTCGATCTCGGCCCACGGCACCAGCACGCTCGCGCGGTCCGGGGTTCCCGGGTGCGGGAGGAGCAGCTCCGGGTCGTCGGACGTCACGCCGTCGACCGTGACCACGTCGACGTCCAGGGTCCGCGGGCCCCAGCGCAGCTCGCGGACTCGGCCGGCCGCCTGCTCGGCGGCCTGCCCGGTGCGCAGCCACGCCCAGTGGTCGCGGGCCGGGTCGTCGACAACGCAGATCGCGTTCAGGAAATCCGGCTGGTCCTCGACGCCCCACGCCTTCGTCTCGTACACGCTCGACACCGCGACCAGCGCCGGCCGCACCGCGTCGAGCGCCAGCTTCAGGAAGCCGAGGCGGTCACCGAGGTTGGAGCCCAGCGAGAGAACCGCGCGGCTCATCGGTCACGCCGGACGGTGACCGCGACGTCGTCGAACGTCAGCGGGATCGGGGCCGACGGCTTGTGCACCGTCACCTCCACCGCGCCGAGCCGCTCGTCCCGCAGCACCTCGTCGGCGATCTTGCCCGCGACACTCTCGATGAGGTCGTACGGCTCACCCGCGACGATCCCCGCCGCCAGCTCGGCCAGCTCGCCGTAGTGCAGGGTCTTCGTCAGGTCGTCCGACGCGGCGGCCGGACCGAGGTCGAGCCACACCGTGATGTCGACGACGAACTCCTGGCCGTCCCGCTTCTCGTGCTCGAACACACCGTGGCGACCGAAAACCCGCAGGCCGGTCAACGTGAGCCGGTCAGACATCCGGCGAACCCTTCCACCACGCGGCGGCCACCGCGACCGCGTCCAGCGACGCCCCGACCTCGTGCACCCGCACCCCCCACGCGCCCGCGGCCGCGGCCAGCGCGGAGATCGCCGCGGTGGCGTCCTCACGACCGTCCGGGGGCCGCGGCGTGCCGTCCTTTTCGGACAGCAGACGCCCGAGGAACCGCTTGCGCGACGCCCCGACGAGCACCGGGAAACCGAGGGAAAGCAGCGAGTCCAGCCCGCGCAGCAACGCCCAGTCGTGCTCCGCGTTCTTCGCAAAACCGAGCCCGGGGTCCAGCACGATGGCGCTCTCGGCCACCCCGGCCGCGAGCGCGTCGTCCACCCGGGACAGGAGTTCCGACCGGACGTCGGCCACCACGTCTTCGTACTTCGCGAGGGCCTGCATGTCACTGCTGTGCCCGCGCCAGTGCATCAGCACCCACGGCACACCGGAGCCGGCCGCGACCCGGGCCATGTCCGGATCGGCCAGCCCGCCCGAGACGTCGTTGATGACCTGGGCCCCGGCGTCGAGCGCGGCCGACGCGACGGCCGCACGCGTGGTGTCGACCGACAGCGCAACGCCTTCGCCGGCGAGCGTCCGGATCACCGGCAGGATGCGCGCCAGCTCCGTCTCGGCGTCCACCCGGGACGCACCCGGCCGCGTCGACTCACCACCGACGTCGATCAGGTCGGCGCCGCGCGCCCACATCGCGCGGGCGTGCTCCAGCGCCTGGTCGAGCCCGAGGTACCGGCCACCGTCCGAAAAGGAATCCGGCGTCACGTTCAGCACGCCCATCACGACGCACCGCCCGGGAGCCGGCAGCCCTGCACTCACCGGCGCGCCCTGATCAGGTCGAGCGCCTCCGCCCGGGACGACGCGGAGTTCTTCAGCTGCCCCCGCACGGCGGAGGTGGTCGTGCGCGCACCCGGCTTCCGGATGCCGCGCATGGCCATGCAGAGGTGCTCGGCCTCGATCACGACGATCACCCCGCGCGGTTCGAGCTTCCGCACGATGGCGTCGGCCACCTGCGAGGTGAGCCGCTCCTGCACCTGGGGACGCTTGGCGTAGAGGTCGACCAGGCGGGCGAGCTTGGAGAGCCCGGTGACCTTCCCGGCGGCGTTCGGGATGTACCCGACGTGCGCGACGCCGTGGAAGGGGACGAGGTGGTGTTCACACTGGCTGAACATCGGGATGTCCGTGACCAGCACCAGCTCTTCGTGCGACTCGTCGAACGTGCGGTCCAGCACCGAGTCCGGCTCGGTGTAGAGCCCGGCGAACATCTCGTGGTAGGCGCGGGCCACCCGGGCGGGGGTCTCCTTGAGACCGTCCCGCTCCGGGTCTTCGCCGCAGGCCAGGAGAAGCTCGCGGATCGCCTTCTCCGCCCGGTCCTGGTCGAAGACCGGGCGGTCGCCGGCGTCGCTACTTGGGCTTCTCTGGTCCGTCCACGTCACGACGTTCCCCCTCGCTCTGCTGGTTGCCGGCTTGGTCGGCGAACCAGCCGTGCTCGCGAGGGCGTTCGTCACCACCGGGCCGCCACGACTGGCCCGGCTGACCGCCCGGCGAGGTCGCGGGCGTCCAGCCCGGAGGGGCACCGTAGTTCGGCGGGCCGCTCTGGCCCGACGGACCACCCGGCTGCTGGCCGCTGTAGTTCTGCGGCCAGTGCGCCGAGCCGTTGGGGCCACCGTTCTGGCCGCCGCCGTAAGGACGGCCGCCGTTCGGGTAGGCGCCCGGCTGCGGCGGGGCGTACGGGTTGGCGTTCGGGTCCGCCGGCGCCGGGTACGGCGGTCCGCCGGGCAGGTCGCCCGCACCCTGGGCGGTGCCGACCGGGGTCGGCTCCGGCTTCAGGACCGGCTTCTCCTTCTCCGGCGGGGGCCACGGCTCGCCGCGCTCCATCGCCAGCTCGCCCGGGGTCTTGATCGGCGGCTTGTCCGACGGCGTCCGCTCACCGAACTCGTTGAACACGGTGATGTGCGGGCGCTTCTCGACCGTCGCGAAGATCCGCTCCAGGTCCTTGCGGGTCAGCGTCTCCTTCTCGAGGAGCTCGATGACCAGCTCGTCGAGCACGTCGCGGTAGGTGTTGAGCACGTGCCACGCCTCGGTGTGCGCCGTCTCGATGAGCTTGCGCACCTCCTCGTCGATCTCGTGCGCCACCTCGAGCGAATAGTCCGCCTGCCGGCCGGCCGAGCGGCCGAGGAACGGGTCACCCTGCTCCTGGCCGTACTTGACCGCGCCGAGCCGGGCGCTCATGCCGTACTCGGTGACCATCGCGCGGGCGATCTTCGTCGCCTGCTCGATGTCCGAGGACGCGCCGGTGGTGGGCTCGTGGAAGACGAGCTCCTCCGCCGTGCGGCCACCCATCGCGAAGACCAGCCGCCCGATCATCTCGGAGCGGGTCATCAGGTCCTTGTCGTCCTCGGGGACGAGCAGGGCGTGCCCGCCCGTCCGGCCGCGCGGCAGGATCGTCAGCTTGTAGACCGGTTCGATGTCCGGCATCGCCCACGCGGCGAGCGCGTGCCCGCCCTCGTGGTAGGCCGTGATCTTCTTCTCCTTCTCGGAGATGATCCGGCTCTTGCGGGCGGGGCCGCCGACCACGCGGTCGACCGACTCCTCCAGCTCGACGTCGCTGATCACGTGCCCGTTCTTGCGGGCGGTGAGCAGCGCGGCCTCGTTCAGCACGTTCGCCAGGTCGGCGCCGGACATGCCGACGGTCCGCTTGGCCAGGCTGGTGAGGTCGGTGCCCTGGGCGATCGGCTTGCCCTTGGCGTGCACCTCGAGGATCGCCTTGCGCCCACGCAGGTCCGGCGCGGACACCGGGATCTGCCGGTCGAAGCGGCCCGGGCGCAGCAGCGCCGGGTCCAGGATGTCGGGCCGGTTAGTCGCCGCGATCAGGATGATGCCGCCGCGGGCGTCGAAGCCGTCCATCTCGACGAGCAGCTGGTTCAGCGTCTGCTCGCGCTCGTCGTGCCCGCCGCCGAGGCCGGCGCCGCGCTGGCGGCCGACCGCGTCGATCTCGTCGACGAAGATGATGCACGGCGCGTTCTGCTTGGCCTGTTCGAACAGGTCACGGACACGCGAGGCGCCGACACCGACGAACATCTCGACGAAGTCCGAGCCGGAGATCGTGTAGAACGGCACGCCCGCCTCACCGGCGACGGCTCGTGCGAGCAGCGTCTTACCGGTACCGGGCGGCCCGTAGAGCAGGACGCCCTTCGGGATCTTCGCGCCGAGCGCCTGATATCGCGCCGGGTTCTGCAGGAAGTCCTTGATCTCGTACAGCTCTTCGACGGCCTCGTCGGCACCCGCGACGTCCCCGAAGGTCGTCTTGGGCATGTCCTTGTTCAGCTGCTTGGCCTTGGACTTGCCGAAGTTGAGGACGCGGTTGCCGCCGCCCTGCGCGTTGTTCATCATCCACATCAGCAGGCCCAGCACGAGGGCGAGCGGGATGGCGAAGATGAGGATCTGCGTCAGCACGCCCTGCTGGGTGACCTTGGTGGTGAACTTGACCCCGGCGTCACCGCTCTTCGCGGCCAGCAGCTTGTCGTAGATCTCAAGCGACGCGTTGGCCGGGTACTGCGCGATGATCTGGGTGGTCTGCTGCCCGTCGACGTCGATCGGCTTCGAGAGGAGCAGCTTGACCTGCTGTTCCTTGTCCTCGAGGCTCGCTTCCTTGACGTTGTTCGTGGTGATCTGGGAGTTCGCCACCGAGATGGGTGCCTGGGTGTACCCACGATCACTGTCGAAGATCGTGTTGTACGCGAACAACGCCAGCAACCCCGCGACGATCCACAGCAGTGGGTTCCTGAGCACGCTCTTCCGGTTCATACGACTCGGCCCTGGTGGCCTCGACCCTCCCTGGTTGGGCGGCTCCTGTGATACCCGCCATCACGATCTTGACAACCCGTGGTGCCTGGACACCCGTCCCATCAGGGTACCGTCCGCTGCCGCGTTCATCCCCTGTGAGCCTCTCGCAGGTCAACGGGCGATACCGCGTCCGGGTTCCCGTTCGGCCTACACCCTCGTCACGCTATCGCGTGCCGTCCGACACACTGCTCACCATCTCGCCCAGCCTGGTCCGCAGTGTCTTCGGGTCCGCGGGCGCCACGGTGACCCACTCGCGACCGTCCGTACCAGCGCGGGAGAGGCTCAGGTAGCGCCCGGTGGCGGTGTCGAACCAGGCCAGGACCCTGGACCGTTGTTTGGCCCCGACCTGCGAACGGCTGTTCGCTGCCAGCTGACCGCCCCGCATCCGCGGCTGCCCGGCGATGCGGCCGTAAGCCTCGCGCGGGTCGACCGTGGCCCGTTCGCTCAGCGGCGTCCGGCGCGCCCGGCCTTTTTCTTCACCCGGGTTCGCCGGGAGGGACACGGGCACCCGGATCGGCGCGGTGCGCAGCGCGTCGTCCAGCGGGAGTGTGACCGACGCCTCGCTGCCGCGCGGGCCGGCGGGCAGCACCCCGACGACGGCGGAGACCAGGCCGTCCGGCGGGACGTCCCGCAGCCAGATGCCGTCGGCGTCCTGAACTGCGAAAACACCCTTGGTGTTGTCGGCCGCCGCGAGCACACCGATCGTCGGCGCCTCGAACTGCGGGATGTGCAGCGCGTCGATCGTCAGCGGCGCGAAGGCCAGCAGGTGCAGGGCGTCTTCGATCGGCGGCGCGAGCCGGCCGCGCGGGTCCCGGATGCCACGGGCCTTCAGCTCGGCGTCGGTGCGGTGGCGCAGCGAAACGCGCTCATCCTCGGTCGCGCCGTGCGACCGGACCAGCAGCGGGTACGGCAGCTCCCCGACCTGCGCCGACTCCCAGAGGAAGTCGAACACCAGTGGCGAGAAGAACTCTTGCATCACTACTCTCCCGGATCGGATTCTTGCTCAGCGTAGCCCGCACCACCGACAAAACGGGACGGTTCCCGGTCGCCGGTTCGGCACGTTCGAAGAAGCCGGAGCCCGATCTTGGCAGAGGTGGCGGGGGTGCGGGCGGGCGCGGGTCCGGAGCGCGGACGGGTGATGCCGTGAGGGGCACCTTCATGGACATAACGGCCGTGAAGGTGCCCCTCACGGCAGTCGCCCGGCTCGGGAAGCCGCGCCGGAGTTCGCTGCCGGCGAGACGGCCCGGCTTGCGCCGAGGGCGACTTTGTCGCACGTGATGCGAGGAAAGCGCCCTTCAGCTCGCGCCGACCGGTAACCGCGGCAGAAGCCGGGCGGGCCGCCGCCCGGCTCGGGAAGCCGCGGCGAAAGCGCTCAGACCGTGCTGGTCGTAGCCGCTCCCGCGAGCATCTCGCCAAGACGATGCCGCAATGTGGCCGCGTCCGCCGGGGCGATCGTGATCCAGTCGCGGCCGTCGCGGCCCTGGGTGGCCTGGGTGAAGTAGCGGCCCGACTCGGTGTCGAACCAGCTCAGCACCGGGGTGCGGGTGCGGGCGCCCATGCGGGAGCGGGCGTTCGCCGCGATCTGGCCGCCGCGCAGGCGGGGCTGGGCGTGCAGGCGGGCCAGTGCCTTGCGGTCGTCGTCCGCGCCGGCGCGCTCTTCGCCGTTGCTGCGGCGCTGCAGGAAGTCGACGCCGTGGGCGCCGACGAGCTGCTCCAGGGGCACCGTGATCGACTTCTCGCTGCCGCGCGGGGCGCCCGGCAACAGCGAGACGATCGCGCTCGCGAGGCCGTCCGCCGGGCACGGCTGCAGGTGCAGGCCGCGGGTGTCCTGCACGGCCAGCAGGCCCAGGCCGCCGAGCACGCCGGCCACCGCGAGCAGCGGCTCGGCGTCCGGGGCGATCAGCTGGACCGCGTCCAGGCTCAGCTCGGGGGTGGCCAGCACCCCGAAGTAGTCCTCGACGTGCGGTTCCGGGCGGCCGCGGCCGTCGGCGAGCCCGCGGGCGGCGAGCCCCTCCAACGTGCGCTGACGCAGCAGGGACCGCTCGTCGACGGTCTCGCCGTGCGACCGGACGCGCAGCGGGTACGGCAGCTCGCCCAGCCCGGCGGACTCCCACAGGAAATCCACCTCGACCGGGGTGAGCAGCTCGGCGTTCGGCACAGGGCCACCCCCCAGAAAGGACCCGGAAAAAGAGCCGGGCGCGCACCCTGCGCGCCCGGCTGTGGATCAGCGGTTTTCGTCGTCCTCGGACCACGCGCCGATGACCGGCGGCGGGGTCGCCTGGTTCGCGCCGAACGCCTCGTCCGGGTCCGCCTCGATGAGGAACGACGCGTGCGTGTGCTCCTCGTCCTGCTCGCCCTGGGCGCCGTGCGGGGCCATTCCGCCGCCCATGCCGGCCGGGTTCATCGGCGGCGGCGTCTGCCCGCCGATGGTGCCCGCCGACGAAACGAGACCCTGCTGCGGCGCCTGCGCCGAAGCAGCGCTCTGGCCCTGGCCTTCGGCCGACGCCAGGCTCGTCTCGTTCTCGGCCTTCGAGCCGGACCGGTTGCCCTTGCCCAGCGCGCGGGACGCCAGCGCGCCGAGACCGCCGGCGGCGCCGCCGATGCCGAGGCCCATGCCGATCTTGCTGAGCGGGTTGCTGCCGCCGCCCTGCCCGCCGCCCGGGGCGACGTGGCCCGCGCCGGTGGTGGTGCCCGCACCCGCGCCCGGGGCCGAGCCGCCGGGTGCGTCGCTGCCGAGCGTGGCCGCCGCGTCCTGGCCGAAGCCCGCGGCGCCGTGGCCCGAGTTCGCGCCGAAGCCGGCGTGCTGCGCGTCGAACGCGCCGCCGTGCCCGCCGAAGCCCGTGCCGCTGGAGGCGAAGACCGCGTTGCCCGGGCCGGACAGGCCCTGGACCGGGCCGGTGTTGCCGACGCTGCTGATGCCGTTGAACGAGATCGAGTTGTGCGATCCCGTCGGCTTCATGCCCAGCGACTCCGGGCCGAAGCTCGGGGTCGAGTTGTCGACCTCGGCCATCGACTTGGTGTAGGCGTTGAAGAACGCGACCTGCTGCGCCTTGACGTCGTTGGCCGCGTCCGCCTGCGCCTTCTGGTCGGCGATCAGCGCCGCCGGGCCACCGGCCAGCGCGGCCGCCATCGACTGCTTGGGGTCGTAGTCACGGGGGGCCGGCATCTTCTTGACCTCGGCGGCCGCCGCGGCCTGCCGGGCGAGCCGGTCGGACATCGTGTGCGCGGCTTCGGAGGCTTGCGAACCGGAGTTGGCGATCGCCACCAGCGCGCCCTGGGCGCCCGCGGCACCCCGGCCGACCCAGGCGTTGCCCAGCTCGGAGATCGCGTTGTACAGGTGGTCCGACGCCTGCTTCAGCTCGGTGCCGTGGTGCGACCAGGCCTGCCCGGTCGCCTCGGCCGTGCCGGGGTCGTTGTTGTTGACCGCGCCGTCGTACAGCTGCTGGCTCGCCTGCGCGTTCCAGTTCGGCGGGTTGGCGATCGCCCGGTCGCTGCCCATGTCGAAGCCGCCGGCGCTGCCGCGGGCGTTGTCGACGATGTTCTGCGACGCCGAGTTGTCGCCGAGCGGGACCAGCGAGCCCGGGTCAGTGGTGGTCGACGGCTGGTCGCTGTGGTTCGGAGCCATGATTTCGAGTCCCCCTCTGGGCTCAGGCGTTGCGGAACGGGTCGGCCGCGGCCTGGTCGATCTCGTGGTACCGGGACATCGCCGTGACGATGCCCTCCTCGGCGGCGGAGTACTGGTCGAGCAAGTTCTGCAGGGCGGCGGCGTAGGAGTCGCCCCCGCCGTCCGCGCGCTGGACGAACTTGGCCGCCATCGCGTTGCCGACCGGGTTGTCCCCGAGCTTCGGCGGCTGGGCGAGCGTGCCCGAGCCGCTGAGCAGGGCTTCCACGGCGTCCTTGCCGGTGCGGATCTTGTTCAGCACGGTCTGCGCGGCGTCAGGGTCGATCCCGACCTGACCCGCGGCGGCTGCGGCCTTGAAGGCGTTCGCGTCGGCAGCGCTGCTGTTCCCCATCTGAGCTCTCTCCCGTTCCCCCGACCCGGTCACCGCGGGCACGAATGGTCTTCGCATAGGTTAACGCACGTGATCAGAGCCTATGACGCAATCCGCGAAGCCGGGGTTCCGCGGATCCGGTAGTTGCGGTGAACGGTCGGTGAAATCCGCCGGTGCACTACGCGGTGTAGACCTTCGGGTCCAGTGTGCCGATGTAGGGCAGGTCCCGGTAGCGCTCGGCGTAGTCGAGGCCGTAACCGACGACGAACTCGTTGGGGATGTCGAAGCCGATGTACTTCACCGGGACGTCCACCTTCACCGCCTCCGGCTTGCGGAGCAGCGAAACGACCTCGAGCGACGCGGGGTTGCGGCTGGCGAGGTTCTTCAGCAGCCACGAAAGCGTCAGGCCGGAGTCGACGATGTCCTCGACGATCAGCACGTCCCGGCCGGCGATGTCGCGGTCGAGGTCCTTGAGGATCCGCACGACGCCGGACGACGACGTCGACGAGCCGTAGGAGGAGACGGCCATGAATTCCAGCTGCGTCGGCAGCGGCAGCGCACGGGCGAAGTCGGTCATGAACATGACCGCGCCCTTCAGGACACCCACCAGCAGGAGTTCACCCTGCCCGTTGGCCGGATAGTCGGCGGCGATCTGCGCCGACAGCTCCGTGATCTTGTCCTGGATCTGCTGCTCGGTGACGAGCACGGAGGCGATTTCGCCCTCGTACACGGGTCATTCCCCTCGGGTGGTGGGTTGGGAGATGACGCAGAGCCTGCCATGCGCCCGCCGCGCCTCCAAGTTGCCCGGCAACCAGACACCGCCCTGACCACGCCACCGGGCGACGAGGCCGTCGACCGCCCGCAGGTGCGCGTCGGTGAGCTCGCGCACACCCGATTGCAGCAGCCACCTGCGGATAACCCGCCGGCGGATCGTCGCGGGCTCGGCCGTGAGGACGCCGACATCCAGCCCTTCGGAGCCGCCCGCCCGGGTGAAGATCATGTCCGCCATTGTGTCCAGTGCCTCATTGTCCTCACGCAGTTGCGCGGCCGTGCGGGCCAGTGCGGCGGCGACCCCGCCGTTGAGGACGTCTTCCAGCAGCGGCAGGACCTCGGTGCGCAACCGGACGCGGGTGAAACGCGTTTCGGCGTTGTGCGGGTCCTCCCACGGTTCGACGCCGAGTTCCGCGCAGGCGGCCCGGGTGGTCGCGCGCGGCACCGCCAGCAGCGGACGGCCCCACGGCGGGTCGTGCGGGCGCATCCCGGCGAGGCTGCGCGGGCCGGACCCGCGGCCCAGCCCGAGCAGGACGGTTTCGGCCTGGTCGTCGAGGGTGTGGCCGAGCAGCACCAGGTCGTGCCCGGTCAAAGCGCCGTAGCGGGCCTTGCGGGCGGCGGCTTCCGGGCCGCCGGATCCGGTGACGTCGACCCGGCGCACCTCGGCTTCGTCGACCCCGAGGGACATCGCGGCGGCGGCCGCGTCACGCGCGATCTTCGCCGAGCCGTCCTGCAGGCCGTGGTCGACGACCAGCGCGCGGACGCGGTGGCCGCGATGGTGCCCGACATAAACGGTCGCCTCGGCCAGCGCGAGGGAGTCCGCGCCGCCGGAGACCGCGACGCACAGCTCGGCCGGCACTTCGACGGTGTCCAGGAAGCCACGGACGGCCCGGCGGACGGCCGCGACCGCCGGCCCGGTCATCCGTGCAGGCGCCGGACCCACGCGGCCGGGTCGGTGATCTCGGCGCGCGACGGCAGGGTGTTCGGCGACCGCCAGACGGCGTTGAAGCCGTCCATGCCGACGGCGTCCACAACGTGCTTTGTGAACTTCGCGCCTTCTTCGTACTGACGGATCTTCGCGTCGACGCCGAGCAACGCGCGCAGCAGCCGGTCGAAGACGCCGCCGCCCTTGCGCCGGGCGGTGAACCGCGAGCGGATCGTGTCGACACTCGGCACGACCTGCGGGCCGACGGCGTCCATCACGTAGTCGGCGTGCCCTTCCAGCAGCGTCGAGAGCGCGAGCAGGCGGTCGAACACCGCGCGTTCCTTCGGCGACTGGAGCAGCTCGGCGAGGTTCAGCTTCGGGCCTTGCTTGATCGCTTCGGGCAGCCGGCCGACCAGGTCGGACAGGCTGTCGCTGTTCCCGCCCGCGAGCCCGGAGACGAGCCGCTCGACCTCGTCGGCGAAGTAGTCGCGCAGCCAGGTGACCGCGGTGAACTGGAGCCGGTGGGTGCACTCGTGCAGGCAGACCCAGAGCCGGAAGTCGTGCCCCGGGACGTCCATCGCGCGTTCCGCCGCGACGACGTTCGGCGCGACCAGCAGCAGCTGGCCGGCCCGCTCGGGGCCGCCGAAGGGGTCGTACTGGCCGAGCACGCGGCTGGCGAGGAAGGCCAGCACCAGCCCGGTCTGCACGCCGGCGCCACCGGCCAGGATCGGCCCGAACGGCCCGCCCTGCTGCGGCAGCGCACGCCCGGTCAGCGCGTCCAGCCCGGCCGCGGCCGAGCGGACCCAGCCGGGCCGGTCGACGACTTCACCGGGCAGCAGGGGCAGGTCGAGCCCCAGGTTCGTCAGCTGCCGCACGTGGCCTTCGGCCTCCATGGTCAGCTCGCGCAGATCGGTGACGGCCGCCTCGGCCTCTTCGCGCGGGACCTGCGGGCCGCCGCGCACGAGCAGCGCGCCGGTCTGCGCGGCGAGCGACCAGTCGACCATGGGCCGGGTCTCGGTTTCCTGACTCACCCTTCCGACGCTACCTGCATCACAGGGGTTTCCGGCCACGACTTCCGCACGCTTCGCACACGAGGAGGTACGAGATCAGGCGCACCCGCATTTTCGGAGGCTGGTCGCGAGGGCGTCGACGGCGTCCCGGCCCGGCTCGGTGTCCGAGTCGTTGGACATGAACGCGAACACCAGCACCCGGCCGTCCTGGTCGAGGACCAGGCCGGCGAGGGTGTTGACGCCGGTGAGCGTGCCCGTCTTCGCGCGCACCCAGCCGCGGCCGTCCTTCGACGCCGGCGTGTCGAACCGCTTGTCGGCGAGGGTGCCGGAGCCGCCCGCGACCGGCAGGCCGGCCAGCACCGCCCGCAGCTTCGCGGTGTTCGGGTCCTTGCCCTCCGGCGCCGCCGCGGCGGCCAGGAGCTGGGTCAGCAGCTTCGCCGGGATCCGGTTCAGCCCGGAGATGCCGCTGCCGTCGGACAGCTGGACACCCGAGACGTCGAACCCGTGGTCCTTCAGCACCTTGATGGTCGCCGTGGCGCCACCGGCGTAGCTCGCCTCGGCGCCGTTCGCGAGCGCCACCTGCCGGGCGACCGCCTCGGCCAGGACGTCGTCGGACAGCTCCATCAGGTCGGACACCAGCTCGGTCAGCGGCGCCGACTTGACCTCGCCCAGCACCTTGGCGCCCTGGGGCGCGGTCGCCTGGCCGGCGGCCGAGGCGCCCAGCTTGGACGCGATCGACGACGCGAGCGCGCTGCCCGCGTTCGCCGTGCGCTGCGAGTTGTTGTCCTTGGGGCTGATCCGGCCGCCGTCGGCCATCACGGGCGCCATCTGCGTCGCGAACGTCGACGGCGCGTCACCCGCTTCCCAGCCGGGCGCGGTGGTCGGGCCCTTGAACAGGCTCAGGTCGACCTGCACCTTCTTGACCCCCGGCGCGGCCTTCTTGACCTGCGCGACGAGGTCGTCGACGTGCGCGGCGCCCGGGTACAGCGGCGACTCGGTGCCCAGCGGCAGATTGGTGATCGTCGTGTCGCCCCCGCCGACGAGGATCACCGTGCCCGGGTCCGCACCCTGCACGATCTTGGTCGACAGCCGCAGGTTGTGGTCCAGCGAAAGCAGCGCGGCGGCCGAGGTCAGCACCTTCGTCGTCGACGCCGGTGTGACCGGTGTCGACGAGCCGCGGTCCCACAGCACGGTGCCGCTCACCGGGTCGACCACGCTGCCGGTGAGCTGCCCCAGCGCGCCGTTCGCGGCCGCGGCGGCCAGCGCGGACTTGATGCCGTTTGCGGTCGGCGCCTGCCCGGCCGTTTGCGGCCCCTGCAGCTGACGGCTGGCGGCGACCGGTTCCGGGCTGTCGCCCTTCGGCGCGTTCGGCGCCCACGGCAGGCCCAGCCGGTTCGACACCTTCGGCATCGCGGCGGCGACCCCGCCGCCGGCCAGGACCAGCAGGACGACCACGACGAGCGCGATGATCTTGCCCTTGCGCCGCTTCTTCGGCGGCTCGGCGGCGGCCGGCTCGGGCGCGGGCGGCGGCTCTTGCCGCGGCGGCTCGGCGGGCGGCTCGTTCCGGGGCTGCGGCTGCTGCTGGAAGGCGCCGGGGAACTGGGTGGGCCGCTCGATCCCGACGGTCGCCTCGGCGTCGAACCGCTGCCCGTCCGGCTCGATCCGCTGCGGCCGCGCGAGCGAGCCCGCCGATGCCGACGGCACGATCCCGCGCGGCGGTTCCGGCGGCAGGCCGGGACGGCGTTCGCCCGGGTTCTCGCGCACGTCGATGCGCTGGGCCCACGGCGCGTCGGCGCGTTGCGGCTGAGGCTCCTCCAGCCGCTGCGGGGGTTCGTCACGGCGCTTCAGCTGTTCTTCGCGGCGCTGCTGCTCCTCGCGCCACACCTGCAGCTCTTCACGCCACTGCTGCGGCTCCTCGCGGCGTTCCTGCTGATCACCGGGCCAGACGTTGCGCTCGACCGGCACCACCGGCGCCGGCTTCTCCACCTCGATGAACTGGGTGCTCTCGCCGACCGGCTCCGGCTTCGGCTCGGGCTTCTCCACCTGGATGTACTGGGTGCCCGCTTCGGCGGGCTCCTCCGCCGGCGGTTCCTCCACCGGCGGTTCCTCCACCGGCGGTTCCTCCACCGGCGGCTTCGGCCGGCGGCTGCCGAGCCGGTCGGCGAGGTCCTGCTTCGCCGGGGTCGGCGGGGGCGGTGGCTCCTCGGCGGGCGCGTTGAGACCCGGGACGGGCTCGGGCGCGACGTTCGGCGCGAACCACGATCCCTTCGGCGCCTCACTGCTTGTGACCTTGGGCACGCTCGCCTGGTCCGGGTCGCCCTTCGGCGGGTCCGGCAGGGACATCGGAGTGGTCTTCCGCGCGCCCGACGACGAGCGGTCTTCGTCCGACGAAGGCCACATCGGCTGGTCGTTATCCGGCACCCACCACTCCTTCTCACCTGCCCCGGAAGGGGCCAAGCTCACATGCCGGGAGGCCGACATCGATGCGGCCCCGCAGCAGGCCGTAGTCCACACTAGGAGACGTCAAGACCGTCACCAAGGTTGCCGCCCGCGTCGCGCGGGCACGCCGAGATCTACAAAAGAAGCAGTGAGGGACGCCGTGGAGTTCGACGTCACGATCGAAATCCCCAAAGGGGAGCGCAACAAGTACGAGGTCGACCACAAGACCGGTCGCATCAAGCTGGACCGGACCCTGTTCACGGCCACGCAGTACCCGGCCGACTACGGCTTCATCGACGACACCCTCGGCCAGGACGGCGACCCCCTGGACGTGATGGTGCTCGTGCAGGAGCCCACTTTCCCGGGTTGCCTGATCCGCTGCCGCGCGATCGGCATGTTCCGGATGACCGACGAGAAGGGCCCGGACGACAAGGTCATCGCCGTTCCGTCGAACGACCCGCGCCTCGAGCACCTGCGCGACATCCACCACATGAACGAGTTCCACCGCCTGGAGATCCAGCACTTCTTCGAGGTCTACAAGGACCTGGAGCCCGGCAAGAGCGTCGAAGGCTCGTCCTGGGTCGGCCGCACCGAGGCCGAGGCCGAGATCGCCCGGTCGTACGAGCGGGAGACCGACCGCCTGGCCAAGGAGAAGGCCAACGGCGGCTCGGCGCACTGACGTCACGCGAAAGAGGCCCCTCGGACTTCCGAGGGGCCTCTTCGTCGTTCAGCGGGTCAGTGCGCCAGGGCCAGCGCCGGGGCGCCGTCCGCCTCGGCCTCCGCGCGCTGCTCCATCGCGGACTTGTCCGACAGCGGCTTCTCCTTGAGGAACCACACCAGCGCGAAGCCGACGGTCAGCACGATCCCGCCGACCAGGAACACCGTGCTCATCGACTCGGCGAAGCCCTGCAGGATCGGCCGGGCCAGCGTCGGGTCGAGGGTGGACAGGAACGACGTGTCGTTGACGTCCAGGCCGCTCTTCATCTGCTGCGCGAACTCCGGGTGCTGCGCCAGCGCCGACACGTAGGCCGGCGTGGTCATCGCCGAGCGGAGGGCGTTCGCGATCCGGTCGCCGACCGTGCCGAACAGGATCGACAGGAACACCGCGGTGCCCGCCGTGCCGCCGATCTGCCGGAAGAACGTCGCCGCCGAGGTGGCGACGCCGATATCCTGCGGGCGGACGTCGTTGGTCGCGGCCAGCACCAGCGTCTGCATCGAGGCGCCGAGGCCGAGGCCGATCACGAAGGCGATCACCATGACCAGGCTCAGCGACGTGTCGACGGTGATCGTCGACAGCGCGAACAGCGCCGCCGCCATCAGGCCGATCCCGGCCACCGCGAACATCTTGTAGCGCCCGGTCTTCGAGATCAGGCGGCCGCTGGTCAGGCTGGCGATCATGATGCCGAGCGTCAGCGGGAGCATCTGCAGGCCGGCCTGGGTCGGCGTCGCGCCCTTGACGATCTGCAGGTACAGCGGCAGCGACATCATCGCGCCGAACATCCCGGCGCCCTGCACGACGGTGACCAGCGTGGCCATCCGGAACACGGGCCGCTTGAACAGGCGCAGCGGCAGCAGGGCGGCGTCGCCCATGCGGCGTTCGATCCACACGAAGGCGGTCACGCCCAGCGCGCCGACGACGTACATCGCGATCGAAGCGGCCGAACCCCAGCCCCACTCACGGCCCTGCTCGGCGACGATCAGCAGCGGCACCAGGCCGGTGGCCAGCGCCACGGCACCCCAGTAGTCGACCTTCTGGTTCACGCGGGTGTGCGGGAGGTTGAGGACCTTGGTGACGACGACCAGCGCGGCCAGCGCGATCGGGACGTTGACCAGGAAGACCCAGCGCCAGCCGGTGATGCCGGCGAAGGAGTCGATGCCGGCGAAGAAGCCGCCGACAACCGGGCCCGCGACGCTCGAGATGCCGAACACCGCCATGAAGTAACCCTGGTACTTGCTGCGCTCACGCGGCGCGGTGATGTCGGTGATGATCGCCAGCGCGAGGGACATCAGGCCACCCGCGCCGAGGCCCTGGAACGCGCGGAACGCGGCCAGCTCGTACATCGACGTCGCCATGCCGCTGGCCAGCGAGCCGACCAGGAACAGCGAGATCGCCGTCAGGTACATGGGCTTGCGGCCGTAGAGGTCGGACAGCTTGCCGTACAGCGGCGTCGAAAGGGTGGCGGTGATCAGGTACGCCGTGGTGGCCCAGGCCTGCAGCGACAGGCCGTGGAGCTCGTCGGCGATGGTGCGCATCGACGACGAGACGATGGTCTGGTCGAGCGCGGCGAGGAACATGCCGAGCATCAGCCCGGACAGGATGGTCAGGATCTGGCGGTGGGACAGTTTGCCGTTCGTAGCGGCCGCTCCTTCCGCCGTGGTGGTGTCGCTCATGGTGGTCTCCCTCGGAAAGCCTTCGTCGTAGTTGCTTGTACCTCTCAACTACTTGTCTTGGTCAAGTATTCCGCGGAAGCTTGTATGATGCAATCAACTTTTCTGTGAGCCGCGTCTCCGCGCCCGGACGCGCCGAAGGCCACCTCCGAGCTGCGGAAGTGGCCTTCGGCGGACGAGGGTCAGGCGGAGTAACCCGGGATCGGGAACGGCGCCAGGAACTCGCGGATCTCCGCGGCGATCGTGTCCAGAGCGGACTCTTCGGCCGCCGCGGCCGCCGTCACCGTGCGGTCGATCCACTCCGCCACCTGCACCTGGTGCTCCGGCCGGAGGCCGCGGGTGGTGATCGCGGACGTGCCCAGCCGGATGCCGGACGGGTCGAACGGCTTGCGCGGGTCGAACGGCACCGTGTTGTAGTTCAGCTCGATGCCCGCGCGGTCCAGCGCCTGCGCGGCCGGCTTGCCCGCGACCGCCTTGTTCGTCAGGTCGATCAGCAGCAGGTGGTTGTCCGTGCCGCCGGAGACGAGGTCGTAACCGCGCGCGAGCAACGCGTCGGCCAGCGCGCGGGCGTTCGCGACGATCTGGTGCGCGTAGTCGCTGAAGTCCGGACGTTGCGCTTCACCCAGCGCGACCGCGATGGCCGCCGTCGTGTGGTTGTGCGGACCGCCCTGCAGACCCGGGAACACCGCCTTGTCGACGGCCTTCGCGTGGTCGGCGTCGGACAGGATCATCGCGCCGCGCGGGCCACGCAGGGTCTTGTGCGTGGTCGTCGTGATCACCTGCGCGTGCCCCACCGGCGACGGGTGCGCGCCGCCCGCGACCAGGCCGGCGATGTGCGCGATGTCGGCGACGAGCACCGCGTCCACCTCGCGGGCGATCTCGGCGAACGCCGGGAAGTCGATCGTGCGCGGGATGGCCGTGCCACCGGCGAAGATCAGCTTCGGCCGGTGCTGGCGGGCGAGGTCGCGCACCTGGTCGAGGTCGACCCGGCCGGTTTCCTTCGCGACGCCGTAGCGCACCGGGTTGAACCACTTGCCGGTCGCGGAGACGCTCCAGCCGTGCGTGAGGTGGCCCCCGTCCGGCAGCGCCATGCCGAGCACGGTGTCACCCGGCTGCGCAAAAGCCAGGTACACGGCCAGGTTCGCCGGGGACCCCGAGTACGGCTGGACGTTCGCGTGGTCCGCGCCGAACACGGCCTTCGCCCGCTCGATGGCGAGCAGCTCGACCTGGTCGATGAACTGCTGGCCCTCGTAGTAGCGCTTGCCCGCGTAGCCCTCGGAATACTTGTTGGTGAGCACGGTGCCGGTCGCTTCGAGCACGGCCTGCGAGACGTAGTTCTCCGACGCGATCAGGCGGATCTTGTCGTGCTGGCGCTTGGCTTCGTCCTCGACGAGCCCGGCGATCGCGGGGTCGGCGGCGGCGAGTGCGTTCAGTTTCGGCTGGTGTGTCATGGCGTACTCCGGCTCTGGAGTGGCCTTCACCCAGGCGCGCGGTGCCGGCCTCGTCGTCGCTTCCCGGTGGTGCTCCACCTCGATGGCGCCAGTCGCTGCTGCGGGTAAGAGCCTAGTCCGTGCTCGCGCACCTCAGTCCACGACCGCGACGCCCATGGACCGGGCGGTGCCCGCGATCGTGCGCATCGCCATCTCGACGTCGGAGGTGTTGAGGTCCGGCAGCTTCCGTTCGGCGATCTCCCGCAGCTGCTGCGTCGTGATCTTGCCCGCCACCTCGTGCCCCGGCCGCGAGGAACCCTTGTCCCCCAGTGCCTTCTTGATGAGGAACGACGTCGGCGGTGTCTTGAACCGCAGCGCGAAGGAGCGGTCCTCGAACACCGAGACGACCACCGGCACGACGTCGCCGCGCTGGGCCGCGGTCGCCGCGTCGTAGGCCTTCTTGATCTCGACGAGGTTGACCCCGGTCTGCCCCAGCATCTTGCCGAGGTCGACAACCGGGGCGTTGCCCGCGCTGAGTTCGAGGGTGACCTGGTGGGTGAGTTTCTTCGGAGCCATGCCCCGAAGCTAGGGTCTCCAGCTACTGGAGAGTCAACTTCAATCCAGGGCCTCGACGCCGGCCTTGTGCCGCTTCGCCAGGTCTTGGTACACGGGCGCGTTGTGCTCCACCCACAGCCGCGCGGAGTCGGTGAGCGGCACGAACTTCTTGGCCGGGCTGCCCATCGCGACGACCTCGGACGGCACCTCGGTGCCCGGCGTCACGGTCGCCCCGGCCGCGACCAGCGTCCGCTCGCCGATCTTCGCGTCGTCCAGGACCGTGGAGCCGTTCCCGATCAGGGCCTGCTCGCCGACCGTGCAGTCGTGCACCAGGCACTGGTGGCCGACGGTGGCGTTCTTGCCGATCTCGCACACCTTGCCCACGTTGACGTGCACGACCGAGTTGTCCTGGACGTTGGCGCCCTCCCGGACGATGATCTTGCCGAAGTCGGCGCGCAGCACGGCGCCGTACCAGATCGAGGCGTCCTTCTCGACGACGACGTCGCCGATGAGGGTGGCGGTGGGCGCGATCCAGGCGTCCGGGTGGACCTGCGGGCTGAGCCCTTCGAACGAGAACAGAGGCATGCCCGCACCCTAGACCGCGCCCGGTGCCTCAGCCGGTGATCGCCGCGTTGATCAGGATGTCGACGGCTTTGTCGTTGCGCGTCGTCTGCGGAACGATCTGGGTGTCGCGCGGGTAGAAGCCCGGGTTGCTGCCCTTCGGGTACATCTCGAAGGTGAAGCTCCAGATCTTGTGCGTCGCCCACATCCAGTCGTTGACACTGCCGTCGGTGATGTAGAGGTCGCTGGACTGCTGCGGGGTGTAGCCGTTGGTCGCCGCCATCTGCCGGCCGAGCGTCTGGAACTTCTGCGCCTCGGCCGCGGTCAGCCCCGGCGCGGTGTCGGCGTAGGTGTAGCCGAACGGCCAGAGCACCAGCTCGGAGTAGGTGTGGAAGTCGATGTGCGTCTTGATCTGCTGGACACCGCCGATCTTGCGCGAAGTGACCCAGTCGGCGACGGCCTTCGCCTCGGGCGCGGAGAACGGCGCTGTGCCGCGGTAGGTCTCACTGGACGTCGAGCCCGACGAACCACCGCAGCAACCCCACTGGTAACCCCAGTTCCGGTTGGTGTCGGTGCCGCTGCCCTGCCGGTTCTTGCGCCAGCTGTGGAACGTGCCGCCGGAGATGTCGTACTCCGAGCCGTCCGGGTTGACGCTCGGGACCACCCAGATCTCGGTGCTGTCGACCAGCCGCTTGATGGCGCTGTCGGTGGCGTAACCGCTGGTCAGCCGCTGCACGATGCGCAGGCACATCTCGGTGGTGAGGTGCTCGCGCGCGTGCTGGTTGCAGGTGAAGAGCACCTCGGGCTCGTTCTCGTCGGTGGCGGCGTTGTCGGAGATCTTGAGCAGCGACAGCGCGCGGCCCTGGTACGAGTTGCCCGCGCTGCCCAGCTTCGTCAGCGACGGGTAGTTCGCGACGGCCTTCTGCAGCTCGGTCTGCGTCTCCGCGTAGGTGTGGTAGCCGGTGTAGCCGGCCGGGAAGTCCTCGACGGTCTCGGCGCCCTGCGGCCGGTCGACCTTGCCGAGCGCCTTGACGTCGAAGCCGAGCGCACGCAGCTGCGCCGCTTCGGCCGGGCCGGCGATGACCGTCGTCGTCCCGCCCGTGCTGTCGAGGATGTCGGCGCCGGTCCGGGCGACTTCGGTGCGCTGCTGGGCCGAGCCGGTCCCGGCCACCTCGTAGACCTGGGGACCGTCCGGCTGGGCCGCGCCGGCCTGGCCGCCGGTCGTGAGCACCAAGAGGGCGGCCAGGGCCGCGGCCGTGCACGTTCGAGTGCGCATCACGTCTCCTGCTCTCGAGAGGATCCTTCGACCCTGGCCGGAGCCGGACATAACCCGCAATCCGTACGGGTACGGATCTAATGGGCGTTTCTAGCCGTAGTTCGCGAAGCAGAGCGCCTCGATGTCGGCACGCAGCGTCGTGAACGACCGTGGCCGCACCCGCTGCTGGACCACCGTGCCGAGCAGGTACGACAGCAGCGCCCGGGCCCGCGCCCGCGGGTCGTCGACGTCCAGCGGGGCGAGGAGCTCGGCGAGCAGCTCGGTGAGCGACGTCAGCATCACGTCGATGGCCTGCGGGTGCTGCGCCCGGCCGGCCGCGATCCAGTACTCGAACCAGAGGAACGCGGCGTTCGGGTTCGCGGCGAAGACGCGCAGGTACTCCTCGAGGACGGCGAAGAGCCGCTCGCGGGGTTCCGCGTGCTTCGCGGCGACCTCGCGCAGCCCCGCGGCGAAGGCGGTGATGTGCGCGGCCATCGCGCGGTCGATGAGGACGTCGATGTCGGCGAAGTAGTAGTGGATCGCGCTCTTGGTGAGCGGTCCGGCGTCGGCGATGGCCCGGACGGTGCAGCCCGCGAGCCCGTCGCGCGCGAGCACGACGCGGGCGGCTTCGACGATCTGTTCCTGCTTGGCCAGCTGGTTGGGAGAGAGCCGCTCGCTGCGACCCGGGACTGCGCTCACGGTGATTCTCGTTACCTTCTTCCTGGACGGCAGCCCCGAATCCTAGGGCAGACGTCCTGCGGGCGGCCTCCGGGTGAAAAACCGGATTGGCCACCCCGGTCCTTGCAGCGGACAATGCGCGCATGGTGATCTCAGGGGACAAGGGGCTCAGCCCGGCTGCGCGCAGCCAGCTGGAGAAGGAAATCGCGAACCTGCGCGCTCAACGCGAAGCTCTCGCGCCGCAACCCGGCGAGCAGGAGCGCACAGGCGACGCAGCGGACCAGGCGGACGTGATCGACCGCGCGGAGTCGGCGGCGCGACTGGACCGCCAGATCGCCGACCTGGCCGCAAAGATGGAGCACGGCGGCTACGGCAACGCCCAGCTCCCCGACGGCACAACGGTGACCCTCCGCTTCTCGGACGGCGACGAAGAGACGTTCCAGGTGGTGACGGTCCCCGGCGAAGACGCGGACGCGATCACTTCGGACAGCCCCCTGGGCCTGGCCCTGGTAGGCCGCAAGGCGGGCGACGAGATCACCTACCGAACCCCCCGAGGCGACGCCAAGGCCACGGTCCTGAAGGTAACGCCCCCGAAGTAAGCCCCCCAGCCCCAGCGAAGGCCGCCTCCACAAGAGGCGGCCTTCGCCGCGTTTTTGACCCATAAGGGTGGTTCCCCAAAACAAAATTCGGCAGCCAACACGGGAACGCAACCACGACGGGGGGCCGGGGGCGGAGCCCTCCGGACGGGGTGCGGGGCGGAGCCCCGCAAGATACGCGAAGCCAAAAACGGCCCCTGCCCTCGAGGGGCAGGGGCCAACCATTGGCTGAGCCGCCTAGGGGAATCGAACCCCTGACCTATTCATTACGAGCGGAATTCGTCGTCTGTTCGTGCAGGTCAGAGTTTGTTTTCGCGCTCGTCAAGGGGTGCGCGCACGTGCACGAACGTCCACAGACGTCCGGTGCCGTTGTCACGCAGTTAGTCATGCATCCGGCTCGCCGGTCACTCGGCAAACTGGGCGCTCCACAGGCACCGGAGAACGGCCGGCTGATCGACCTCCGAGCCGACTACGCGACCTCGCGCGAGCTGCTGACCGAAACCGGCGTGCGCGAGGCCCGCCCGCACGACGCTCGTCACACCGCGGCGACCCTGCTGCTGGCCCTTGGTGTGGACCCCGCGTCGTGGTGGAACTGATGGGCTGGTCGACCGAGGCGATGCGTCACCGCCACCAGCATATGACCGACATTATCCGGCAGGAGGTGACCGAACAGATCAAGACGTAGTTCTGGAAGGGGGCCGCGTGAGACCCGTTGAGACCCTCCCGCGGGGGCTCATGTCGGCGATCTGACGTCAGCGCAGCGTGACGCCAGATCGCCGACCTGGGGCCGGAGCTGAACGTGCTGGCCCCGGCTCATTCAGTGACCCCTGCGATGACTCCTTCCGTCGGAGGTCTCGCCGCTCCTACGCTTAGAGGCCGGTTGACGGTCCGACGTGTCGCAGCCGCTCGCATCCCGGTCCGCTGTCGTGTCGCAGGCGTTCGCGTCCCGGTCCGCCCTCGGCGGCGCAGCCGGGTGACGGCGCGAAGCCGCCCCGAGCTCCGAGCATCCACCACCAGGCTGCAGGGCGGGTTCCGACAGGGCGGGGCCGACGTGAAAGGAATCGGGGGTGACATCGATGCTGAGGCTGAACAGCCCAGCTCCCAGCACACCGATCACACCCGCCGTGGCCAGCCAGCGAGCCGTTCCGTCCGACTTACCGCCCGGCTGACCAGCGACCGGCGTCACTTCGTGCCGCTCGTCGATACGCCGAACGGAGCAATCGGAATAATCTGAGTACGTGGGGTTACCACGCAAGTACTGTGCGCTATTTTCCGCCACCCTATCGGAGCATCGGGTGTACGCCGCCTGCCGTCCGTCGTCCGACCGGTGCACGTCACCGTCGTGAGCTGGAACGTGACCACGATCAGGGCTTAGTGTCATCTTTGGTCCTTCCGCACATCGAGTAGGACCCGCCGCCGGACGGCATTGATCGATTGGCATCCGGCAGCGGGGAGATGACAAGCGAAGGACCGGGGCCGCGGGCCGTCGGGCGATGGCTCGCGGAGCGGGTTACTCGACGGATGCGAGCTGGAACTCGCAGCCGACCGAGTTGCCGGTGATAGGACGGCCCTCCGCGTGCGGAGGGCCGTCCGTCGGCATCTCGCCTGTTATCTCACGGAGAACAGTACTTGCCGAAAACTCCACTTGAGCAGGGTTTCCGCTGGCCAAAGCGATGAGGAGCCGCGAACCCACGGCAAGCGGTCCGCGGACTTCAGCCCGGGAGAACTCCGTCCGGGATCACCACATCGGCGCCGTCCTGTCCCCCTCGCTTCGTCAACAGCCTTCGGACGGCCCAAGCCCGCGAATCCGGGGGTTTCCACGCCTCTAACGGGTGAACCAACCAACACCGGCTAGGCCATTCAGCCCAGTCTTGTAACAAGCAACGCCCACCCTCCGTCGTACGTCGGGGACCGTTGGGCGAAAGCACCCCTTTGGGTCGGGTGTCGTACTGCCGCGAGGGCCTAGACGACGCGTAGTGATCGCTCAGACACGCTGAGCTTAACTGCTCTTCGGGAACAGTGAGGGATGGAAAACTTGATGCGGTCGATTTCCCGGGCGAGATTCGATGCACTTGCAGCACATACGCGACGGGCTGCGGTATTCGCCATGGCTCAAGAGATTGCCTGGTTCGATGCCGACGACGGCCGCGTTATAGCTACAATAATTGCTGACACCGACGGGGAGTTCTCTGGCGCGATCCTGGCACGCGACCTGCTGGAGCGATTTCGATGGATCGACCACACGTCTTATTATGACACGCCTGAAGAGGCAATTGCGGAGCTGCACCAGAAGCTACTGGAGATCGTTCCCAACATCGATGAACTTCGCATACAGGGAGATGAGACAGGCAAGCCCGCTGACTTCTTCACGCCTATCTCTTCAACGGAAAAGCTTCATCCAAGCTTTCGCACTCTAACTTCAGAGAAGGCATACACAGCGGCGCGACGAATGATTGATTCAATGATGCGCTGGCACGAAGACGTCGACGGCAACTTTGTTCAACAGTTCCAGACGGACGGTTTTGATGCTCGCCTGTGGGAGCTGTATCTCTTTGCAGTCCTAGCCGAGGCAAACTTGGACGTAATGCACCCCAAGCCAGCTCCAGACTTCCTAGCGCAGAGCCTTGGAGGCGAGTTCGCGATGGAAGCAACCACTATAGGACTAAGCGGCGGAAAGAACGCTGAGGCGACCACGCCACAGGCACCGAGGAACGAAGAAGAGTACTTGCAGTACATGCACCACTACCTGCCTATAAAATACGCTGGACCATTGACCAAGAAGCTTGGCAAGGGCTATTGGAAACGCGCGTCCGCCATCGACAAGCCCCTCGTGTTCGCAATCCAAGACTTTCATGCTCCCATGTCAATGACCTACAGTGGTCACGCACTTCCTGTTTACCTCTATGGGTATACGCATGAGGCAATTACGAAAGACGGAAAACTGAAGATTGTTCCAACCAAGATCACGGAGCATAAATGGGGTAAAAAGATAGTCCCTTCGGGGTTTTTTTCCTTGCCAGACGCCAAACATGTCAGCGCGGTCATATTTAACAGCAGTGGTACCATATCCAAATTCAATCGAATGGGCGTTGCCGCAGGGTTCGGTTCAGACGACGTGGTACTAGTTCACCGTGGGCAGCGTTGGAATCAAGACTCCAACGCGTCCACCCCGACATCTTTCCTGGCCGTCGTAACCGAAGGATATCCGGAGACGTGGATCGAAGGAATGGACGTGTTCCATAACCCAAACGCACTGCATCCGCTTGCCCCGGAGCTTCTACCCGGAGCTGCGCATCATAGACTCATGGCCGATGGTAATATCGAAACAATCGGCCCCGACTGGAAGCCGATACGGTCCACTACCTCAAATGTAACGTTCAGCGGGCCGCAACAAGAAGAGTCGCTACCGAACGCGTGATCGAAGAAACTCAGCTGCACTTCGTGAACCCGGTGGCTTGGTAGCCGCCGCCCCCGCCCGCGGCGAGTTCCAGCTGGAAGATCCCCAGCGACGTCGGCCCTGCGGTCGGCGGGTCGATCGAGAGCGCGCATGCGTCCACTCGGAGCCACTTGCCGCCCGGGCCGTACTCGGTGGCCGCACCGGGTAGCGGCAAGATCGCGGCGTTCTCGTACGCGACGCCGTTGGGCACCTTCCGCGACAGCACGTCCACGGCGTGCTCGCAGGTGTCGACCCCGTTCGCGACGGCGAAGTCCCGTCCGGCCGGCGAGGTGAGGATCGTGCACGCGATCTCGGGGCGGCGCTCCGCGACGGCCTTGATCATCGCTTGGACGAACGAGCCCGCGGAGTGCGGCATGATCCGGCTGAACGCTTCCTGGTGCGCCTGGTCCAGCTCGGCTTGATGGCGGTCGGCGAGTTCGGCGGCCGCCAGCTGCTGCCCGACGATCCCCGCCGCCAGCACCGCCACGCCGGCCACCCCGGCCACGATCGCGTGCCAGCGCCGAACCGGACGCCCGCGCCATCCGGGCAGACCCGGACGTGACGTGATCCGAGGAATCGGCGTGGTCTGCTCCGCCGGACCTGCGGCTGGCACGCGCATGAGGGGCTGACCGGGCCGAAGAGCGGGCAAGCGGTCCTGAGCGGCCCCGCGGGCCGGACGGCCGCGGTACAGCGTCCACGCCCACCATGCGGCCACGGCGAGCAGCGCCACGCCGACGACCAGGCACCAGCCCCACCAGGGCACCGACAGCAGCCACCACACGTCTGCCGCCGCCAAGCCGACGGCCAGCGTGCCTGGCCGTCGCACGCCGATCAGCGCGGACAGCAGCACAACGCCGAGCGCGAGCAGCCACGGCCACGCGCTGTCCAGTAGTTGCCACAGCAGCAGCGCGAGCGCGCCGGCAGCGATGACGGCCGGCCATTCCAGCCGTGTGTCGGCGGCTTGCGCGGCGGCGCGCCTCTCTTTGATCACCATCGCGTGTCCCCCGTGCTGAAGATCGTTCCTCCACCCATGGGGCCAGGATGCCTGGTGAGCTGCGACAACGCGAACTAGTGTCGAACACATGAGCGAGCATCGGGTGTCGCCTGGGGTGTCTCCGGCGCTGGTCGAGCGGGACGACTTGCCGGTCCGGTCCGCGCGGGACCACGTCTGGTGCCTGGATCGCAAACACCGGCGCGTGCTCGCGGGCGTCAACTGCGGCACCCATCGCACGTTGGGGTTGTTCACGGAGACCTGCAACCGTTGCTGGATCCGCCGACGCCCGCGGCATACCTGGCTCGTGATCGATCACCGCGTCCCGATGCCGGTCGATCAGGCCGACCAGCCGGACGATCGCCGGGACGGGATTGTGGTGGTCGCTCGTCGGCCGGTCGAACGGGCCGGGGTTGGCCGACTGGAGATCCGGTTGCGCGGTGAGATCGTCGCTGCCGCGGACCTTCAGCTGTGCGGAATTGACCACCGTGGCGTTGTCCGTCACGTCCAGGTCGAGCCTGCGCACCGCCAGCGTGGGTTCGGCACCCTGTTGCTCGACGCCGCACTTGCCCGCGGTCCCGGCTACCACTGGTCAACGACCGGGATCGGGCGGACTGAGGAAGCGCGGGACTTCTGGGCCTACCAGGACCCCGCTGAACCGCTGCACCTGGAGCAGCCGCACTACTGCACGCACATGCGACAAGCCAACGGCGAATTGGGGTAACCCTCGGCCGAGTGGCGGCGACTCAACCGAACGACTACCGCAGGCCCGTCGCTAGGGTTGCGACGGAGTCGAACCGCAAAAGGAGGCGACACGTGAGTCAGGCCGAGAGTTTGACCGAGGCGTCGGCGCGCGAGCTGGCCGAGACTGCCTGCAAGAAGGCTGGCGTTGACGAAGGCAGCGCCGAGCTGATCAGGATTGGCTCGAACGCGGTATTTCGACTCGCTGGTCGCGTCATACTTCGCATTGGGCGAGAGCGGCATGGATTCGACGAAGCTCGTCGCCAGGTTGACGTGGCACGTTGGCTTGAATCGGAAGACTTCCCTGCTAACCGTGCGCTCGATATTACGCAACCGGTCGACGCATCGGGTCACCCCGCGACCTTCTGGGTGTCCGTATCGGAAAAAGAAGAGTACGCAGCTATTGGGCAGGTTGCTGAGATTATCCGCGATCTTCATCGACTGCGTGCGCCGGAGAGTCTCGGGTTAACGGAGAAGCGCCCTTTTGAAGAGATCGAAGGGCGTCTGGAGGAGTCGCGAAATCTGACCCGAGAGGACGAGGAGTTTCTGCGCGGGCGAATTGCTCAACTTAAGGACAGTTATGAGCGCCTGGACTTTTCGCTACCGCAAGGCGTTATTCATGGTGACGCGAACATTGGAAACGTCATTCTTTCGCGCGATGGTGAACCTTGCCTTATCGACCTGGATAGCTTCTGCATTGGGCCGAGAGAGTGGGACTTGGTGCAAACGGCTTTGTTCTATGAACGCTTCGGGTGGCATTCCGCTGAAGAATATCAAACCTTCGTGGATGTATACGGATTTGACATCATGAAATGGCGCGGCTACGAGACGCTAGCTGGCTATCGCGAGATTTCCATGACTCTTTGGCTTGCAGGGAAGGCGTCCGAGAAGGCGGCCGAGGAGGTGCGTAAGCGCGTCTTGGCAATCAGGACAGGAGGAGACCGGCGCGACTGGGCACCCTTTTAGCGTCCTGCGGAGTCCAGAGCTGTGCCGTGGCAACTCTGGCCAGAAACTCCTTGGACTCTGCACTCTTGCCGACCCTGGTGAGGCGCGCGCGAAACTCGTCAACGTACGCGCCGCATCGGGCGGACTTCAGTGACTCGCCAATGTTGATCGCCTTAAGTGCGACGTCGCACGCTTGGCTCACGTCGCCATTGTCGAGATGGGAGTCAGCTAGAACCATCGTGACAAAGAAGTCGCTCCGCACATAGCCGCTCGCCGTCGGGCCGAGAGACTGCGTTGCGTACGTCACCCCATCGCTGGGGCGGCCGAGGTCTCGGTTGCAGTGTCCAAGTTCGGCGGCTAATTCTGCTTCATTGAAGTAGGAGAACCAGTCGGCTGGGTCATTCGCGGGATCGCGCCTTTCAAACTCTTTGACGGCGGCCGCCATTGCCTTGTCACACCCGGCCGAGTCGCCTAGTCGGGCAAGGGCTCGCGCTTCCATGGCGTAAAAATGGGCGGCAGCGCTCGCTGAGCCCGAAAGGGTTGTTCCCATTCGGGCCGTCCTTGCAAGGTTAGCGGCCTCTTTATAGCGGCCCAGGAACGTTGCCTGATGGCTCATTGCATCGAGGATGCTTGCGCCCAAAAGACGATCGTCCACGCTTTCCGAGATTCGCAGTGCCTGAATAAAGTATCTTTGCGCTAGTCCGTGCAGTCCCGCGTCATATGACATCCAGGCCCCCAGTAGGGTTGCCTGGGTTGCTGACTTAAACAGCTCAGTTCGAACCGATTCGTTTGACGTGTGGCCCGCAAGAAGGCCGACCAGATCTGTCCGGAGAAACTCAATCAGAGCACTTCTTGCGTGGCCGCCTCCATGCTCGCCATCGAGCGCATCGAACATCTCGGTAGTCTTTTTGATTCCCCTGATATCCGCCTCGCCCACTTTACGCTTACCTGTGTCGCTAAGGACGTCATCGCGTGTTGTGACTAGCCATGACAATGCAGCTTCATTCCAGGCGGACGCGTTTGCGGGAGCGTCAAGTAATGTCGACATGCCGTCAATATCGGCCTGCCACAGTCGCGCGACAGAGTTGACGCTGTCCGTAAGTCGGTCTGGATACTCAAGACCGAGGTCGGCTCGGAGCTTCTGCGTCTTGCCGAAGCCGATTTCGGCCAGGCTAATCCGCCGGCCAAGCCGTTCGCTAAGCGCGCCTGCTATCGCGGTCCGTGTCTTGGCGTCGCGGGGCATCATTCCGTCGAGCCAACGGCGCACGTACGTGTGGCTGAACGTCTTGCCAGTCTGCCCCCCGACGGCGCGTGCGAAGACCTTCAAGCCCACGGTGCCGTCCTCGCGGAGGTAGCCCGCCTCCAGCATCAAGGCTTCAAGTTGATCGTTGCCCACTCGCTCGCCACCCTCCTGCGACTGTGCCCCCACTGTACGAGTGTGCCCCCAAGTGTGCCCTGTTCGCGCAGCTCAGGGGCCTGTTCTATGGAGTCATCAACATCAACCGGCCGCACCGGCCCGGCGAAAGGAGAAGAGATGTCCAAGAACCCGTTCAACATCAAGACCGGCGGTAGCGTCGTGAAGAAGCTGATCATCCTGGTCGCGGTGTTCGCCCTGCTGGCTCTGGTGATCAAGCATCCGCACGATGCCGCGGACATGGTCAATGGAGCCGTAGACAGCGGTGGCGGGATCATCGACGGTGTGGCGACGTTCCTTCGCGATTGGGGCAATCGCTAGGCCCGGTCGCTGCGGAGTTGCTCCACGGAGTCCCGTAGCGACTTGACCTCGGCTTGCAGATCGATGAGCTGGGATGACAGCTGTTCCAGGGTGGCCGGCTCGCGGCCGGGTGTGGCAGCGACAACCCGTCCAACGCCAGGTCGAGACATGATCCAGCCCTCTTCTTGTAAGAACCCCAGCGCACGCTGGGCAGTGGCCACTGCGACCTCGAACCGCGCTGCCACGTCGCGCTGATTCGGCAGTTGAGCCCCAGGTGCCAGCTTTCCTGACTTGATGTCTTCTCGAAGCTGCTGCGCGATCCACTCGAATGTGGCCTGACCTGCGCGTTCCGCGTGGCTGTCCATGCTTTGAACCCTACCGAACGAGAACGCTCCGAACTAGTTCACTCGATCGGCCGATTCCGAAACCAAACTAGTCCAGACTAGTTTAGAGACATCGCCACGACGAAAGGATCAACCCGATGAGCACCACCCGCCCGAACCGCCGCCAGATCGAGATGGCCGCGGTTGAGCTGGACTTCGACTACTTCGCCGACACCACCGGCCTGGCCGGTGACGGGGTCCCGGCGGACGCCTTCGACGGCGTGGCCGACCTGGTCGACCTGTACGAGGAGATCGCGGAGATCGAGGCGGTCCTGGCCGAGCTCGACGCACCGGTGGCCCCGGTGATCCCGCTGCCGTTCACCACGCCGCGAGCGTTGGGGGAGGTGGCCTGACATGGCGGACCGTCTGTTCGTCCCGGCCCCGTTCGTCGGGCTGCTGGCCACGATGCCCGCCGCGACCGCGACGCCGTGGGACCGCGAGCACTGGCTTGACAACGCCTACTACACGATGCAGAGCGCGTTCTCCGGCCCGCACGGGCTGTCCGCGATGCGCCTGGCCCGCGTCTTCCGGGACGCGTTGAACGCCACCCGCGACGAGATCGAGAACGGCCCCACGGGCCTCGCGGCCTAATCCCAGCTCCACCGCCCTTTCCGGCGCATTTTCTGCGCCACATTCCACAGTTCCGCATTCGTCCCGGGGCACCGCTATGCCTGCACCCGGGGTGCGGCCCGCACGAAAGGACCCGCTCATGACCAGCACCCCGACCACCGCGATCGCGGGACGGTTCCGCGCCCTGGCCGACACCCTGACCCACAACGCCACCCTCCTGACCACGGCCGGGCTGCCCGAAATCGTGGTGTCGACCCGGGCGACGGTCTACCGCGACGTCGCCGCGCAGCTGGCGCTGCTGGCCACCGACGAGCAGGACCGGGCCGCGGGCAACCCGCTGGTCGTGGCGCTGCCCGAGCACGAGGCCGGGGTGGCGGTGGCACGCCGGTTCGAGGGGCTGGCCGGCCTGCTGGCCGCCAACGCCCGGACCCTGACCGCCCGCACGAGCGACGCGGTGATGCACCGCCGGGCCCAGGTCTACCGGGACGTCGCGGCGCAGCTGCGGTTGCTGGCAGAAACCGAACGCGAAGCCGCCGAGGCTCGCCGGCCGCGCGTCAGCCGGGTGCCGCTGTCGAACACCGCGCCGGTGTCCTCGGTCGTCTCGCAGGTCGCCGTCCGGGTACCGCGGGTCCGCGCGGAGTTCCTCGAGTCGCTGGTGGCCGCGATCGCGAAGCGGCGCGGGCAGGGCTGGTCGGTGGCGCGGCTGACGCTGTGGCTGCGCACCACGCTGCGGGACCCGCAGACCGACGCGGTCCACCCGTGCGCCGAGCGGTCGTTCGTCTCCTACGTCACCACGCTGCTGACCAGTCCGCTGGCCACCCGCGGCCCCGCCGCCGCCTGACCACACCCTCTCTTTCCCTTTGATGAAAGGACTTCTGATGTCGCTGATCGGTTCGATGGCCGCGAAGCTCGCCGCCCGCTTCAATGACCGAGCCCCGGTGTTCTACGCCGCCGACATGGTCGCCTTCTCCCTGCGAGGCGGGGCGTGGCACGTGCTGGTGATCCAGCGGGGCGGGAACCCGCACAAGGGCAAGCTCGCCCTGCCCGGCGGGCACGTCGACCACGACGAGACGTCGCAGGAGGCGGCCGTGCGGGAGCTGGCCGAGGAAACCGGCATCACCGTGCCGCAGCCGGTGTTCGTGCACCAGCTCGGGGTGTTCGACGCTCCCGACCGCGACGCCCGGGGCCGCTACGTGACGGTGGCCTACGGCGTGATCCTGCCCGACGAGGCACCGGCCCCGGTCGCGGCCGACGACGCGATGGCGGCGGAGTGGCTCCCGCTGCGGGTCGCGGTGAAGGTGGCCCGCGTCGGCGGGTTCGCGTTCGACCACAACCGCATCCTCGCCACCGCGATCGCCCGGTTCGACCTGCACCACACGCTCGGCACCGACCTGAACCTGTGGGAGGAGTCGTGACGCAGCTGCGGTATCCGTTCGCCGTCCGGTTTCCCGGCCGCTCGATCGAGTGCTACTGGGAATACACCACCGCTGACCCCTGGGCCGTTGTGCTGCAGCTGAACGGGGTCCGGTGGCTGTTCGCCCGGGACCTGCTGCGGGCCGGGCTGACCGAACCCGCCGGGGACGGGGACGTGGAGGTCATGCCGGACACCGGCGGCAACCCGGGCCTGCTGAACGTGCGGCTCAGCTCGCCGTCCGGGTCGGTGCGGCTGCCGGTGGCCCGCGGCACCGTCACCAGCCTGCTGGAGGCCGCCTACGCCCTGGTCCCGGCCGGGTGCGAGGCCGCCGCGGTCGACTGGCCGGCCGAATGGGCACGCCTGGCCACCCCACCCGCCGCCGCCTGAGGCCCCCGCCCCTACGCCGTTCGCTCTCGTGTCCTGTTTGGAGGCTCCGCCATGTCCCTTGCCACCATCCCCGCGACAGTCCCGGCCATCGCGCCGGAGGCCGCCGACGACGATGAGCCGTTCTACCCGCCGTCCGCGGCCACCATGACGGTGCAGCTGGCCAAGCAGATGGCCGGCACCGCCTACCAGCAGGCCGAGCAGCGGGTGGCGCGGCTGGCGCGGCAACTGCTGCCCCAGGCTGCCTGCCCGGATGACCGGATGCGGCTGCTGTTCCTCTACGCGGCCGAGGAAACCTACCTGGCCAGCGTGTTCCCCGCCGTCCACCCCGAGTACCCCGAGCGGTGGCAGACCGGCGTCACCGACCACCAGATGGCCGGCGAGCTGGCCGGGATGATCGCCCACGCCGAAGAGGCCATCGCCACCGGCCAGCCCTACCGGACCGGCGGGTTCGAGACCGACACCGGCCGCTACGCCGCGCAGGCGATGGCTTACTACGTCACCGACCCCAACCCGGTCAGCCGGGCCGGAGTCCTCGACACCCTGGCACAGCACCTGCGCACCCGCGGTTTCCCGCCGCGGGCGGTCGCGCTGGTGACCGACGTCGCGGCGGCCTTGCGGGTGACCGCCATCAGCGGTGACCGTCCGCCGGTCATGCCCACCGCCGCCTGAGCCGATGGTCGCCACGACCGCGGTGGATCTGCGCGGCGACTTCGACGGGTTCTGCGACCTGACCCTGCCCGAGCCGACCCCGGAAGGGCGCTGCTTCTTCACCCTGATCTCCGAGGTGATCGACACCGACACGGAGTCGTTCTTCGGCCGGGGATTCTGTCACTGGCTGGCCGGTGCGGTGCACTCGATCACCGGCTGGGACCTGCTGACGGTCGACGTTCGCTGGACCGGTGAGGACACCTGGCACCCCGCGCACAGCGGGGCGCTGACTCCCGCCGGGACAGTCCTGGACATCTTCGGCGACCACGACCCCGAAGACGTGCGCCGCCGCTACCTGACCGACGACGTCGCCGAAACCCGCACCCGCGTCGTGCACAGCCCCGACATGCCCGGGGACGTGATCACTGACATCGACGACCGGCGCGGAGACCCGTTGTGGTGGACGGACACATTCGACACCCCCGACATGCAAAACGTGGTGCTGCACTTCGCCCGCCTCATCCTCACCCGCCACGGCCACGGCGATCACATCGATCCCGCCGCGCGACCGGGCTCCGCGCATCTGCCTGTACCGCAACCGAAATCCGGCACACCCACATCTGCACCCGATCCGAAAGGGACCGTCATGTCCTCCATTCCCGAAGAAGTCGCCCGCCTCAACGTGGTGCTGCAAGCCATCCCCACGGCCACGCTGCAGGCGCTGAGCGAAACCGAGCTGCCCGCCGAAGTCAGGGGCTGCCGCGACGTGATGAGCGGCCTGGGCAGCGAAGTGCTGGGCATCCTGGGCAACACCGCGAGTGCCTCGCAGGCCGCACAGTCACTCGGCCACGCCATCGCGATGCTGGAACGAGCCAACGAGACCCAGCAGATCCTCAAGATGCACTACGGCAAAGCGCTCCGGTCCGCCGTGCGGGCCCACACCCTCATTCAGGCCGCGATCATCCACCACGGGCAGGGCGCGCGGTGACCGACACCGCCCGCCGCTACCCGATCCCGGCCCGCACCGACGACGTGCGGTTCACCTTCGGCCTGATCCTCGACGTCGCCGACGTCCTGGCCCGCCACGGCTACCGGCCGCTGACCGCCGGAGATGACTTCGCAGCGCTGCACCAAGCGCTGTTCCGGTTCCTCTACGCCACCACGCCGACAACGTCGGCGACCGATCCGGCCGGGCTCGACCCGGCCACCGAGGAGTGCTGATCATGCCGACGACACCGGAGCCCGACCCGAACGCATACAAGTGCGTCCTGTGCACCCAGCGGCCGTGTAACTGCCCGCCCGTGTCCGAGCAGCTGGAGAAGTTCCGGCGGGGTGAGCAGCGATGACCGGCCCCGAGCACTATGCCGCAGCAGAACCGGTCGCCACCGACACCGCCGCCGTCGGGCCGATGGCGGACATCGCGGGAGTCGACCGCGCGGCCCGCGCGCTGGCGGTCAACGACGGCAAGAACTGGGGCAACGCCGAGGTCCGCAACCACTACCGGGGTCTGGCCCTGGCCGCGGTGGCCGCCTACCTGGGCACCCCGGCCGCAGTTGTGGAGGTGAGCCCGGCATGAGGCACACAACGGAGATCCCGAGCCACCCGCCGGTCGACGATGCGGCGGCCACGGTGCTGCTGCTGCGCAGGTTGGTGGAGCGCAACGGCACGTGGGTGCTGTGCAAGGTCTTCGCCGCGGTGGCGGTGTGGCTGGGGCTGCACCTGACCCGCGCGGTGCTGGTGCTGATCGTGCGACTGCTGACCGCGGCGATGGCCCGCGCCGACCGCTACACCACCGCCACGGTGCTCACCCCGCCCGCACGGCGGGTGAACCACTACTTCGACGCCCACAACGCCCACGACTACAACCCGCACCACTTCGAGCACACCACCAGCGCGCCCGGCCACGGCCCGCCGGGACCGCGGATGCATTGGGAGGCAACACATGCGTGAACTCAACGACGACATCGACGACCTGAAGACCCGCGCAGGTCTCGCCCGACGCGTGGTCGGGCCGGGCAAGATGTCCGCGCTCATCACCGAGTCCGCGGAACTGCTGCCCGGGATGCTGCTCGGGTGCGTCACCTTCGCCGTGGTCGCGGTCCTCGGCACCGTCGCCTGGCTCACCGTCGGGTCGGTCGTGCTGGCCAGCGTGCTGGGGCTGCGGGCCCTGTGGCACGTGGTGTTCCTCATCCGCGCCGGTCTGGAGCTGCGGGACCGGCTGGCCGCCGACGCCACGGAGCTGGCCCGGTGGGCGCGCGAGCACGGCATCGACCACGAAGAGGGGTGGTGAGCATGGCACGAGACACCCGGTCCCGGACCCGCCAGGAGACGGCGGTGGCGTGGTGCGGCGGCCACGCGGCCGAGCTGGCCGGCGTCTGTGTCCCGCTGATCGGCGGCGCGCTGTTCACGCCCTGGCTGGACCTGATTTCCGTTGCCTGGGCCGCACTGTGGGCCGCAAACGAGATCCGGCTGCACCGCACCACCCGCACCGCCCGCCAGGCCGCGGTGGCCACCCGCCCGGCCCGGGCCGCACTCACCAGCAGCACCGCGCCCACCGGGCGCGGGACCGCGGACACCGACCGGAAGGAGGCCAAGGCATGAGCACCGCGACCACCACGACCGACGACGGGCACCCGGATCTGGCCCGGACCCTGACCGAGATCGAACGCCAGCTGGCCGCCAACGACCTCCCCGCGCCGCCGGAACCGGCCGAGCCGGAGCCGACCCCGGAACCGCCCGGCGAGGACGAGCCCGCGCCGGACCCGCGCGGAACACGGCGCACCGGGATCACCCGCCGGGTGCGGCGGCGGGCGGCCGAGCACGCCGAAGCCCACCAGCTGCTGGCGCTGGAGGCCGACACCGCGCCGTACGCGGTCACAACCGAGAAGGTCCGATCCCGGCGCAAGGCGGTCGAGCAGGCCGCCGCGCTGTGGCAGCTCGACCGCGACCCGCGGGTGCTGGCCTACCGGGACGCCCGGGTGCGGCGGGGAGTGCTCGCCGTGGCGCTGGTGTCGCTGACGCTGGCGCTGGCATGGTCGACGGCCGGGGTGCAGGCGTTCGCCGCCGAGGGTGCCCCGGCCGGGAGCCCGCGGTGGTGGTTCGCGTGGCTGGCCGAGCCGTTCTGCTCGCTGGCGCTGCTGATGGTGGTGGCCGGCCGGGCCTACCTGACCACCCGCGGGCAGCCGCTGCACGACAAGGCGGTCGACCGCACCGAGTGGGTGTTCCTCGGCCTGACGCTCGGCATGAACGCCTGGCCGCATCTGCCCGGCGTTGCCACCGACTTCACCGTCTCGGGTCTGGTGTTGCACCTGCTCGGCCCGGTCGTGGCCGTCGCGGTCGTGCGGTGCCTGCCGAGGCTGCTGGCCGCGTTCGCCGGGCTCGCGCTGCCGGTCGACGACCCGGATGCGGTAGCGGCCCCGACCAACGAGGGGGAGGGGCTGGACGGGGCCGCCACGCTCGACCCTACGCACCCGCCCCTGGCCCAGCCGATCGCTGAGCAGGGTGACACCCGCACGGACCAGCCCGGCCAGGCCCCGCCTGCCCGTGCGGTTGCGGCGCGCCGGAAGCCGTCCGCGCGGCGCTCGACCCGACTCCCGGAGCCGAAGCGGCGCACGCTCGATCAGCTTCGCGAGGAGTTCAAGACGGCTCTCGCGGCCCGGCCGGCCGGGTTCGACCCGGACAACGGCGAGTCGATCCGCCGCACCTTGCGGTGCGGCAAGAAGTTCTCGGTGCAGCTGCGCGACGAACACCGCGACGGCCGCATCGGCTGATCCCTACCCGCAGCCGCCGGGCAGGGCCACCACACCTCGCCCGGGACGTGTGGTTCGGCCCTGCCCGGCCTGCACCCGACACGCAGGAGGCACCAGCCATGAACCCGACCGACCAGGACGACGAGAACACCACCACCGACACCACCGGCCCCGCACCCGCGGCCGGGTCGGCCGGGGAGCTGGCCACCGTCCACCACCTGCCTGAGCGCGACACCGCCAAGCGCGGGTCGGTCGTCAAAGGCGAGATCGTCACCCCGGAGGAATGGGCGCTGCTGACCGACCAGAAGGCCCAGCAGGCATGGCGGTACGCGCAGTACCGCAAGCAAGGTGCCGCGGTGGTCAAGTACACCCGCACCGCGGTCACCCACGACAAGACCGTGGCGTCGGCGAAGTTCGCCGGCCGCCACGCCGCCTACGTCTTCGGCGGCGCGGGCATCGTCGCCAAGCGAGCGTGGGAGGCCAAAACCAACTCCCGCTACGAGCGGCTGATCCGCGCCGCGGAGGCCAGCGGCAACGCCGAGGACCTCAAGCACTGGGAGGAACGGGCCGAGCTGGCCAAGGAGAAGCGGCACCGCCGCGCGATGGACTGGCTGGACGCCCCGATCAAGGTCGGCAAGGCACTGCTGCTCGGGGTGCTGGTGTCGATCGTGGTGCTGTTCGGGATCGGGTGCCTGCTGGCCATCTCCTTCTCCGACTTCTCCATGATCGGTGCCCCGTTCGGCGTGGTCGCCGACGTGACCCGGTGGGTCGCCATTGCAGTGTCGGTGGCGTGGGGCCCGTTCCTGCTCGCCGCCCCGTGGATCGGGGTGGCCGCGCTGCACCACATCGGCCGCCGCGCCGAGGCCACCCCCGGCTGGCTGACCCGCACCGGCGCCGGGACCGACGCGTCCACGCTGGTCACCGCGGACGGGATCGTGGCCGCGCTGCGCCACCTCGGCATCCCCGCGATGAACAAAGCGCTCAAGGACGGATGGCTGCCGCGGTTCGAGCTGAACCCGACCCGGGAGGGGTCGGGGGCGTTCAAGGGCTACCGGGCGATCGTGGACCTGCCGATGGGTGTCACCCCGACCATGGTCGCCGACCGCGGGGATGTGCTGGCGAAGAACCTCAACCGCAACGCGGTCGAGGTGTGGGCCACCGACCATGGACGCGAACGGGGCGGCAAGGCCGGGTACCTCAACCTCTACGTCGCCGACTCCGGGGTGATGGACAAGCCGACTCCGGACTACCCGCTGCTGCACGAAGGATCCACCGACGTCTTCGCCGGAGTCCCGATCGGGATCACCCAGCGCGGCGACGTCGTGTCCATCCCGATCAACGGGTCCAACGCGGTGTTCGGCGGCCAGCCTGGCCAGGGAAAGTCCAACGCGGTCCGGGTCATGGTCCTGGGCGTGAGTCTGGACCCGCTGGCCGAAATCCGGGTCCACGTGTTCGCCATGAACGGCGACTTCGACGCCTACGAACCCCGCCTGGCCAACTACGAGAAGGGAGCCACCACCGAGCACGTCGAGTCCGCGCTCGCGCACCTGGAAGACCTCTACGCCGAAGTCGGACGCCGGGAGGGCCGCCTGGCTGAACTCGGGGCCAAGAAGCTGACCCGGGCGATCTCCGAGGCCCACGAGGACATGCGCCCGCTGTTCGTCGGGTTCTCCGAGTGCCACGAGCTGTTCGGCCACGCCGAGCACGGCAAGCGCGCCGCGGACCTGGCGGTCAACATCGTCAAGCGCGGCCGCAAGACCGGCATCTCCACCGTCTATGACACCCAGTCCTCGCGCGCGGACGCGATCCCGTCGCAGCTGGTGGAGAACGTCGGCGCGAACGGGTGCTTCGCGGTCAAGACGTGGCGCTCCAACGACGGGTTCCTCGGAGACGGGTCGTTCGCGGCCGGGATCCGCGCGACGGAGCTGCGGTTCAACGTCGACCGCGGAACCATGGTCGCCACCGGCATGTCGGATGAGCTGTTCGAGATCGTGCGGACGTTCTTCGTTGAGGTCGACGACGACCGCGGCTGGGACGCCGCCGCCGACGTCATCGCCCGCGCCATGGCCCAGCTCAAGCCGGGCACCCCGGTGGCCGGCACCCGGCCCGTGCGGGAGCTGGAAACCGGCCGTGACCTGCTGGAAGACGTCGCCGAAGTCCTCGCCGACGAGGACAAGGCCAAGGCCACCGACGTCGTGGCCCGGCTGCGCCAGCTCGCTCCGACCCATCCGGCCTACCGGGCGGAGAAGCTCAACGCGGACAAGCTGGCCGCCCAGCTCGGCGAGCTGGGCGTCAAGGTCACCAAGGTCGGAGTCCTCATGGTGTACACGGAGCGTGTTCGAAAGGCGCTCGCCGAGCGGCCCGCCGACGCCTAGGGAGGGAATCCGCCCGCACTCCCCGCACCCCGCCCTCAGCGGGTGCCGGGCGGGCGGATTCCCTCCGCTCCCTCGTTCCCTTCGACGCCATAGCCGCTGATCAGCACTAGGGAACGCCCGATCAGGGCCGGGAAGGGAATTTTCCCTACCCGACCCCGGATTCCCTAACCCATTCCCTAGCGAACCCGCGTCCCCTCGCGCCTCGCTTCGTCACTCAACGTCACATTTTGGGGAGGTTTCGTCATGCCCGAAAGAGCTCTGGTGCACCGCGGCACGAAGTCGTGGTGGAACGGCACGGTCACGACGCTGTGCGGGCTGGTGTTCGAGCCCGGCAACGCGCGCTCGCCGTGGTTCACCGGCCCGGCGTGCCCGGCGTGCGAGGCGGTCCACCAGGCCCGCAAGAACGGCCGTAAGTAGCCCCGCCCCTGATCTCGCCGGAGCGGTGGCCGGCCGCCGCGCCCCGCCGCTCCGGCGACACCACATCCCGTACCCACGAAGGAGCTTCGCCGTGTTCCTCAGTCCGCCCGACCTGTCCGCCACCGACGCTTATGCCTGCCTGGGGGTGCGCGCACCGGCCGTGCTCACCGCCCCGGACGGCGCGGTGTTCGCCGTCGGCATCACCCGCCCCGCCGTCGCGCTCGACATGATCCGCGCCGCCACTCCCGACGGGCTGGCCCCGACCCGCGACGACGCGGCGGCATTCCGGCTGCGGTGGTTCGCCTACACCCACCCGAATTCCCCCGGCGACCCGGTGACCCGCCCAGCCGCACCGGGCGAGGACGGCGCGTTCCCGGTCGTGATCTGGCGCGCCGTCGACCAGGCCACCGCCCGTGCCACCCGCGGCACCGTTGCGGCGCTCGCGCCGATGGCGGTGGCGGCATGAGCAAGAACGACAACCGGCCCGACCTGTCCCAGCCCGGCGGCATGCACGACGCAGTCCAGCGCGAAAACGAGCGCATCGCGGCCGCACTCGCCGAGCAGCGCCGACAGGAGAGGAACCGCTGATGATCACTCGATCACTCGCCGTCCTCACGATGGCCGCCGCCCTCGCCACGGCGGGCCCGGCCGGATGCCAGGGCTCGCGGACCGGTCCGGCACCGGTCGCTGCCGACGTCGGCGGCGGCCCGGCCGCCGCACGGGTCGACGTCGACGCGGTGCGGCGCGAGCTGGCCGGCCTGCGCGTGGCGGCCGAGGACACCGGCAACCACTACCGCCGCGCCGACTGGCCGCACTGGGACACCGGGGCGGGCGGCTGCGACGCGCGGGAGAACGCGCTGCGCACCCAAGGCCGCGCCGTCACCACCGGCCCAGGCTGCCGGATCACCGGCGGCACCTGGGTTTCCCCCTATGACGGGGTCACCGTCACCGCGCCGGGTGAGCTGGACATCGACCACGTGGTGCCGCTGGCCGAAGCGGCCCGCTCCGGCACCCGCGGCTGGTCGGCCGCCGAGCGGGAGCGCTACGCCAACGACCCCGTCGTGCTCGTGGCGGTCACGGCGAAGTCCAACCGCAGCAAGGGCGATCAGGACCCTGCGCGCTGGCTGCCCGCCCTCGACCGGTGCGGCTACGTCGCCCGCTGGACCGCGGTCAAGCACGCCTACCGCATGACCGTCGACACCCGCGAGCGCGCCGCTATCACGAACGTGCTCAACCGCTGCTGACCCCTGCCAGCGTCCGGAAAGGACACGCCTGATGGAACCGCCGTTCGACACCTTCACCTGGCCGGCCGCCCGCACGTTCGGCGACCACGGCCTGATCGTCGACCCCGACCCGGCCGCCGGGCCGCTGCGGGTGATGCTCAAAAGCTTCGGCCACCTCCACGAGCCGATCTACACCGGCCGGACCGCGGCGGCCGATCACCGGCACCTGGTGCTCGACGTGCGCGCGCTGTTCGCCGACCCGTACCTCAAGCCGGAGATGCGGGAGATGACCGGACGCGACGACGCCGTGCGCGCCAACGTCCTGGCCCAGCCGGGCGCGGTGGCGTACGTGATCGCCCACGCCGAAGCGATCGCCGCCACGGTGGCACCGGCGAAGCCGGGCCTGGTCGACGCCTCCGTCGGCTGCGCCGGGGGACGGCACCGGTCGGTGGTGATCGCCGAAGCGCTCTCCCTGGTGCTGGCCCACGGCTACGGCATCGCCGCGGAGATCCACCACCGCGACATCCACCGGCCCGTCGTCCGCCGCTAGCCACGCCAGCCCGTCACCGAGACAGGAGGTTCCACCATGGCGACCGCACACGAGAACCTGACCGCCATCGCCGACATGCTGACCACGGCCGGGTTCGGCCCGATCGAGGTCTACGCCACCCCGGCCACCGGCTTCCCCGACGGCGTCGTGACGGCCGAGATGCCGTGCGGGCCCGACGTCGCGACGCGACTGCTGCACCTGCTGGGCTCCGTCGACGTCGTCGACGCGGTCGCGGGGAAGTACCACGAGTCCGACACAGTCGTCCGGCTCACCGTCCGCGGCCTGACCCCCAGCGGCGCGCTGATGCTGATCGTCGGCGGCTTCGACGGTGCCACCGACCCCGACGCCGTCGCGCTGATCCTCGACCAGATCGAGCGTCAGGATCTGCCGGGGCTGCTGGGCATGCTGGCCGGCCGCGAGACCAGCCGCACCGGCTGAACCGCCGGGACAGTGACCGGCAATGGCGGACAAGTACCGCGCGGCCGAGGTGACCGCGTGGCTGCGCGAACACGAACAAGCCGACGCCGCACCGGCCCGCCGAGCCGGGCGCGCGGTCGCCGGGGCGTGGAACCGCCAGGAGTTCTACGCCTCAGCCACCTTCCCCGCGCTGGTGACGCTGCTGCGCGCGGGCGGGCAACCGACGTCCGATGTGGACCGGCTGACCGGGCGGCTGGCGCGGGCGTTCGGAGTGCACCTGCGCGACGTTCCGGCCTGGGATCCCCGGCCGGACTGGCGAAAGGAGATCGGCGCATGAGCAGTGACGCTCACCGTGCGGCCCTTGAGCGGGTCGCGCTGGACATGGCTGGCAGAGGGTGGGCGGTGTTCCCGATCCAGCCCGGGCGCAAGTTCCCGCCCGCCTGGCACCGCAAAGCCACCTGCCCCGGCCGCGGCCCGTGCGCCGCCGGGCACGTCTTCCCCGAACACCTGGCCACCACCGACCCCGAAGTCATCGCCCGGGTGTGGGCCCGCGCGCCGTACAACGTCGCCGTGTACGCGGGCAAGTCCGGGCTGCACGTCGTCGACTGCGACGTCCGCAAGCCCGACGAGCCCGCCGGGCCGGACGGGTGGGCGCAGCTGCAGGCGCTGGCCGGCGAGCGTGGCGGGCCACTGCCGGACACCTGGACGACCACCACCCCCAGCGACGGACGTCAGCTGTGGTTCACCGTCCCGCCCGGGTGTCGGCTGGCGTGCACGGTCAAAACAATCGCGCCACACGTGGACACCCGCGGCTGGGGCGGCTACGCCCTCGCGCCGGGCTCCGTCCGCGCCGACGGCGCGTACGGGCTGTTCGACGACACCGACCCGGTGCCGCTGCCGGGGTGGCTGGTCCAAGCCAACGTCGAACGCGGCTCCGCGGCCACCTCGGGGCGAACCGTGACGGCCGTGGCCGTGCCGGGGGCTTTCGCAGCGAAGGCCGTGTCCGAGGAGTGCGCCCGGATCGCCGCGACCCCGTACAAGCAGGGCCGCAACAAGGTTCTCTCGACCGCGGCCTACGCCCTCGGCCAGCTGGTCGGCGCGCGGGTGCTCGACGAGGGCTACGCCCGGGCGCAGCTGCGGGCCGCGGTCGCCACCTGGAACGCCCCCGAATCGGCCGTCAAGGACGACGGCGTGATCGAGACATCGCTGGCGGCCGGGATGGACAACCCGCGCCGGATCACCCCGCGCCGCCGCACCCGCCGCGCCGCCTGAACACCCCACCGCGAAAGGACCAACCCCATGACCATGCTCCACGTCGGCGCGGCGACCGCCATCGGCGGCCGCCCGGCCAACGCCGACGCCGTCAGCGTCGTCACCAACCCGCTTGGCACCGCCGCCGCGGTCGTCGACGGCATCGGGTCCGAACAGGACACCTGCGATGCCTCCACGCTGGCCGCCGGGACCGCTGCGGTCGTCGCCTCGCACCGCGGTGCGCAAGCCGGGCTGATGGCGGCGGCCGACACGATGCCCGACTACTCCGGCGCGCCCAACGCGGTCGCCGCCGTCGCGTCGGTCGTCGACGGGCGCATCGAAGTCGCCCACGTCGGCGACGCCGCCGTCTGGACCTACTCGGCCACCGCCGGTCTCCGCCGCTGGACGGTCGACCAGACCGCCGGCGAGCACATCCGGCACATGCTCGACAACCCCGGCCTCACCGGCGCCGGCCGTGACGCATTGACGCAGCTCGGGACCGCTGCCGAGGTCCTGTCCGACTACGTGCTCAACGGGCTGGCGTTCGCGACGGTGTCGACGATGTCGTGGACACCGCTGCGCGGCGAGGACGCGAACGTCGACCTGATCATCGTGGCCAGCGACGGCGTCCACAAGCAGCTCACCGCGGCGCAGATCGAAGGCATGGCCGGTGTGTTCACCGCCGACCCGCAGGGCCTGGCCGAGATCCTGGTGGACCTCGCCGTCCGGGACGACTCCTGCACGCAAGACCCGGATTCCGACAACGCGACCGCGGCTGTGATCGCCGTGGCCGGCCGGGGGGCCGCGTGAGGCCCACCCTGATCGCCACCATCGGCCCGGCCGGAGCCGGGAAAACCACCCGACGCTACCGGCACGTCCCACCCATGGCCACGGTGATCTCGCTCGACGAACGCCGCGCCGCGCTCTCGCCGTGCGGGTGCTCGACCGACCAGTCGGTCAACGCCGCCGCCGTCGAGACCGCCACCGCCGACACCCGCGCGGTTCTCGCCTCGCACGGGACGGTCGTGTGGGACGTCACCAGCTACCTGCCGCGGTTCCGCGCTCACCTGCTCGACGTGGCTGCGGAGTTCGACGCCCGCACGGTCGGGCTGGTGGTGCTGCCGCCGCTGCTGACCGTGCTGGCCCAAAACAGCCGCCGCGACGGGCGGGTGTGCGCGGTGTGCGGCACGGCTCGCCGGGTCCCCGAACCGACGGTCTGGGCCATGCACGCCGCGATCACCGACGCGCTGCCCCGGCTGCACACCGAGGGCTGGCACACCCTGCACTTCCTGGCCCTGCCGCCATACCTGCGCCACCGACACCACGGGAGGAACACCTGATGGCCGCCATCGTCCACCGCTGTACCTGCAGGCACCTGGACAAGTTCCATACCGACGTCCCCACCAACGACGGCATCCGGCCGTGCCTGGTGCCCGGCTGCGCCTGCACCGACGCAGACCCTCAGGCACCGGAGGTGATCCCGACCTGGTCCGCGGTCAGCCCGACGGCGCAGGCCGAGCTCGACCCGGTCGTGATCGAGCCCGGCACCGTCGACGGCCCGGGGCTGGGGCAGCTGTGCGACTGCGAGGACTGCCAAGCCCTTTACGACACCTACGACGCCGCCGGACAGGTCGCCTGACCCGACCGACCACATCGGACACGAGAAGGGCCGGGCACCACGTGTGCCCGGCCCTTCTCGCGCCCGCCCTCCCGAAAGCGAGCCCACGCCATGACTACCACCCAGCCGCTCATCTCGCCCGCCACCGCGGCGATCCTGGCCAGGATCGCCGCCGAACGCGCCCGCCAGGACGCGCTGTGGGGCGAGCAGAACCACCCCGACGGCACCGGCCCCGACGTGGAGGTCGCCGGCCTGGCCCGCCGCGCCGCCGACGCCGCCCACACCGCCCGGTTCACCACCGAGATGGCCCGCGCCGAGGGCCGCCTTACCTGGCTGCACATCCTGCGCGAAGAGGCCTACGAGGGCTTCGCCGAAGCCGACGTCGCCGACCTGGCCGACGAGCTGATCCAGGTCGCGGCCGTCGCGGCGTGCTGGGCCGAAGCCATCGAACGGCGCGGCGGGAAGGCGGCCGGCCGATGACCTACACCACCTACCACGAGTTCGCCGGGTTCGGCGGCGACACCACCGGCGTCATGGCCGTGCCCGGCACCAGAGGCATCCTCGGTGCGAACCACAACCGGGATGCGGTCGCCACCCATGCCCTGAACTTCCCCGGCATGGACCACTACGAAGGCGACATCGCGAAAGCCGACATCGGGAAGTTCCCGCGCGCGGACTTCTTCTGGGCCAGCCCGTCGTGTCCGCCGTGGACCGACGCCCGCGGCGAGAAACGCGACTTCGACCAGAGCACGCAAGGGGTGTTGTTCGACCCGGTGACCGGGCCGCGGGCACTCAACCCGGAGACCGCCCGGGCGCGGGCGCTGATGGAGGAGGTCCCGCGCTACCTGCAGGCGATGAACCGGCGCGGCACCCCGGTGCTCGGCGGTGTGACGGAGAACGTCGTCCAGGTCGTGAAGTGGGACCAGTTCACGCGGTGGCGGCGCGAGATCGAGACCGAGGGCTACCGCACCCGCGTCATCGCGCTCAACGCCATGCACGTCACCGGCCCGACGCTCGGACGGGTCGCGCAGTCCCGCAACCGGTTCTTCCTCGGCTACTGGCACGAGAGCCTGGGCCGGGACCCGGACTGGGACAAGTGGCTGCGCCCCAAGGCGTACTGCCCGGCCTGCGATCAGGTCGTGGCCGCGGTGCAGGTCTTCAAGAACCCGCGGGTGAACATGGGCGTCTACGGGATCCGCCACGGCCAGTACGTCTACCGGTGCCCGCACCGGGCGTGCCGCCACCAGATCGTCGAACCCGCGGTGCTCCCGGCGTCCACGATCATCGACTGGTCGCTCGACCCCGGGCAGCGGATCGGGGAACGGGTCGACGACCACGGCCGGCCGGACCCGCTGAGCGAGAACACCATGGACCGGATCAAGGCGGGGCTGGCGCGCCACCTCGGGGCGCTGCTGACCCCGGCCGGGGGCACGTGGCGTCAGCACGCGACGTCGGTCGGCGAGCCGCTGCCGACGCGCACCACCCGGGAAACCGACGGGCTGGTGTGCCCGCCGCTGCTCGTCTCCTGCGCCGCCCGCGCCGGGGTCGACACCGCCACCACCGTGCTCGAGCCCATGCGAACGCAGACCTGCCGCCACGAGACCGCGGTGGTGGTGCCGCCGTTCATCTCCATCCAGCGCAACGGCGGCTCCGCTACCGCCGCCTACCCCGTCGACGGGCCGATCCCGACCGTGTCGGCCGGGGGCAACCACCACGGCCTCGTCGGCCCGCCCGCCGGGGACGAGCTGGCGTTGCTGATGTCCTACTACGGCAACGGCAGCACCCACCGCACCGACGCCCCGATCGGAACGCTCACCACCCGCGACCGGTACGCCCTACTCGGCGGCACACCGCCGGTCGACTCGTGCACATTCCGGATGCTCGAACCGCACGAGATCGCCGCCGGGATGGGATTCCCGGCCGACTACAAGGTCCCGAAGTCGGTGGCGAAGTCCAAGCGCAAATGCGTCCGCGGCTGGGGCAACGCCGTTCCCCCGGCGATGGCCGAGGTGATCGCCAGCGCGCTGATCGAAACGTTCTCCGGCGAACAGCTGGAACCCGCCGCGTAAGCGCGGCATGCACCACCCGCACGACGGAGGGAAAAGCATGGCCAGTACGAATTCGCAACGGCTGTGGTCGGTCGGGCCCGGTGGCCGGCCACGGCTGCGCACCGGGGCCGCGCCGGAAACCATCCGGGTCCTGACCGCCGCACTGGACGGCCGGATCATCCCCGACACCTACGTCGCCGACGGCGCACCCGTGGTCGTCGAACAGGTTTCCGGCGCGGCCGACCCGACCGCCGGGGACGACGATGTCGCGCTGCCGGTCGCGGCGTCGGTGCTCAAGCCCGCGCTTCTGGCGAATCTGCTGGCCACCCACACCGACGTGATCCAGAGCAAGGTCAACGAGAAAGGCGACACCTACGACGTGGAGGTCTCACCACCCACCAACGTCCTGAACGCGGTGCTGGCCGGCAGTTCCTGGCCCGGCCTGCCGGTGCTGCGCCGGATCATCTCCACCCCGGTGCTGCGCCCGGACGGGACGCTGCTGCAAACGCCGGGCTACGACCCGGCCACCGGCTTCTACCTGACCGACAACGGCCACCTCGACCCGATCCCGGACAAACCCACCGCCGAACAGGTCGCCGACGCCCGGGAGTTCCTGCTGGAACGGTTCCTGCACGACTTCCCGTGGCGGTCGGCGGCCGACCGCGCGAACTACCTGGCGCTGCTGGTGACGCCGCTCATCCGGCCGTTCACCAACGCGCTGTCGCCGTTCGGGATGATCGAGGCGTCCATGCCCGGCTCCGGCAAGACGATCCTCGCCGGGTGCGTCGGATTGCTGGTCGGGCAGCGGGTTCTCACCTGGACCGACTCGGATGAGGAACTGCGGAAATCGATCACGACGGTGCTGTCGGATTCGGTCGGGGTGGTGGTGTTCGACAACCTCACCGAAGGCGAGACGGTCAACTCGGCGGTGCTGGCGCGGTTGGTCACGGAACGGACCTGGTCGGATCGGCGGCTGGGGACGAACGTGTCGAGCAACTTCGCCAACGATCGGTTGTGGCTGGCCACCGGCAACAATCTGCGCACGGGCGGGGACATGGCTTCCCGAACGGTGTGGGTGCGGCTCGACCCGAACTGCCCACGCCCCGAGGCCCGCACCGGGTTCACGATCCCGAACCTCGACTCGTGGATCCTCGACCCGGTCAACCGGGCCGTGGTGCTGCGGCACGTGCTGACCCTGGTGCTGGACTGGACGGCCAACGGCGCGCCGATCGCCACGAACGTCCCGCAGATGCGGCAGTTCACCCGCTGGGCCCAGTACCTCGGCGGGTTCCTCGCCCACCACGGCGTGGCCGGTTTCCTCGGCAACGCCGATGCCGGCCGCGGGCTGGATGAGGACCACGCGGAGTGGTACGCGTTCCTGGCCACGTGGCGTGACATCTACGGCGGCGAGCCCATGACGGCGCAGCAGCTGCGCACCGACGCTGAGCCTGAGTACGGCGCGCCCGACCGGTGGAAGGGGACGTTCCCCACCACTGCCGCGGGTAAGCCCCTGACCCCGAAGTCGCTGGGAAAGAGGCTGGCAGGGCAAAAAGACCGGTGGCGTGGAGATCTGGTGTTACGCAGCGAAGTCGATCCGCATACCAAGATGAAGCTCTACATGGTCGAGCGCGGCACCGATTCGAGCTGACCTCCCAAACAAACACCGCAAACACCGCAAACACCGCAGCCCCACTCCGAAAGTGGTCCTGAGCTGCGGAAACAGTGATCCGTAGTCTGCGGTGTTTGACCTCGACCCGGCAGGCTTCAAACACCGCAAACACCGCAAGTTGCGGTGTTTGCGGTGTTTAGCCGTCCGGTCGTCAACCCCAAACACCGCAGACAGATCCGCAGGTCAGGCGCGGTTTTGCGGTGTTTGCGGTATTGCGGTGTTTGGTTCCGGCCTCCCCCGCCTAAGCCCTCCCCCGCTCTGCCAGCCTGCCCAACCCGGCATGCACGCAACGTAACCGAACTGTGCCCGCTCGGCCTGTGCCCGGCGGCACTTCACTGTGCCCGCTCGACGGGCGTTCTGGAGGTGTACTCATGGCGCAGCAGCGCACCGTGCCGGACTCCCGGCAGCTTGCTCCCACCGCCGAACGGCAGCTCTACAAGATCACTGAAGCCGCAGTGATCCTTGGGTTGTCCCGCTCCGTGCTCTACGAGCAGATGCGAATGACCCGACCAGATGGCCGCCCGCGTTTGCGCTCGGTCAAGCAGGGACGCACGCGCCTCATCCCTGCGGCCGCAATTCGCGAGTACGTCGCCCTGCTGGAACACGAGGCGGAGGTGGCCGATGACCGTGCGGCGTAGCCGGGGAGACGGCGGGCTCCACTGGAATGAGAAGCGTCAACGCTGGATTGCGTCGGTGACCGTTGGGTTCCATGCCAACGGAAAGCGGAAGGTGAAGAGTGCGAGCCGACGCACCAAGACTGAGGCTAAGGAGGCTTTGAAGGAGCTGATTCGCCAGCAGGACGAAGGCACCGCGGCAAACGCCTCGAATTCGTACACGGTTGAGCACGCGGTCAACGACTGGCTGAAGCGTTACGCGAAGGGCAAGCGGGACCCGAGCACAGTGAAAACCGTCCGGTCACTGGTCAACAACCACATCGTGCCGTCACTGGGTTCGCGCCCGCTGGTGAAGCTCGACGTTGACGATGTGGAGGACTGGCTCGCCAAAGAGGCCGAAGTCCTGGTGACGTCGACCGTCCGGAACCTTCGCTCCATTCTCCGGCGGGCGATCAACCGCGCGCAGGTCGGTAAACGGGTCTCGCACAACGTGGTGCTGCTGTGCGACGAGTTGCCAGTCGGGAAGGGAGCCGGCCGTCCGTCGAAGGCGCTCACGCTGGAGCAAGCCGAAGCGGTGCTCGCTGCGGCGGAGTCGTCGCCGATGCGCGCCTACATCGTGGTATCCCTGCTGACCGGTGCGCGAACCGAGGAGATGCGCCCACTGACGTGGGATCACGTCGACCTCGTCGGCAAGCCGACGGCGACGCCAGCGATCCCACCGACCATCAAGGTATGGCGTTCGGTCCGCGCCAAGGGCGAGACGAAGACGCGGAAGTCCCGGCGCACGCTGGCGCTGCCCGAGCGGGCCGTGAGGGCACTGGAGGACCACCGGGTGGCCCAGAAGGCCGTCAAGGCCGTCGCGGGCGACGACTGGCGCGAACAGGGCTTGGTCTTCGCGACCAACGTCGGCACCGAGCGAGACGTCAACAACATCCGACGGGACTTCCGCCGGGTGATCAAGGCAGCCGGGCTCAACCCGAAGCACTGGACGCCACGTGAGCTGCGACACAGCTTCGTCTCGATCCTCTCGGACGGCGGGATGCCGATCGAGGAGATCTCGCGGCTGGTCGGGCACAGCAGCACGGCCGTGACGGAGCTGGTCTACCGGAAGCAGATCAGGCCGGTGGTCGAGTCAGGCGCAACGGCGATGGACCGCATCTTCCCCGTGACGGGTGAACCTGTGGAACTTTCTCCGCCCGACGACCAGACGTCGTAGTCAAGCAGTTAGTCAAGCACCGAACGAGTCAGGCCCCATCCGAGGTGTCTCGGATGGGGCCTGACCTGCGGAGCCGCCTAGGGGAATCGAACCCCTGACCTATTCATTACGAGTGAATCGCTCTGGCCGACTGAGCTAAGGCGGCATGTCTCCGGCTCGCGCTGGCGACGGGGTCAAGTGTAGCGGAGGCTGTGGGCGTCACTTTCCGGGGGGACTGTCGTTAGGGCCCTATGACGTCGGTCTCATCCCCCGATCGACCTATCTGGAGGCTCTGGCACATGCGGCGAAGACTGCCCCGTTCGGTGGCCCTGCCGGCGGCCGCGGCGTTGCTCCTGCTCAGCGCGGCGCCGGCGAATGCCGATCCGACCTATCCGACGACGCCGATCCCGCAGCCGGCGAACCCGGGGCAGGCGCCCATTTCGGCGCCGATCGGGCCGCAGCCGCTGGGGCAGGCCGTCGGGGATGCGGGGACCGCGCTCGGCATCATCCGGTTGCTGCCCAACGCCGTGCCGACGAGCACGATCCTGCCCGGGTTCGGGGCGACGTTGCCGAAGCAGTCGGCGCTCGAGGCCGGGATGGGCCTGTCGAGCGCGTCGGCGAACTCGGACGCCTTCCTGAGCTACGAGAAGGCGGTCGCGCAGGCGTCGCCGTTCGGGTTGTCGGTGGGCGGGAACGCGCCGCAGACGCCGGGCAGCGTGGTGCAGACGGCGTTGCCGGACAACCCGCAGCCGATCAGCGGTGGGCTCAACGCGCCGTCGAACCCGCTGCTCAACGTGGGTCTGCTGAACGGCAGCGCGCACGCGCGGTGGAGCCCGACGCTCGGCCCGTGTGTCGACACGATCGCCGACGCGAGCACGTCGTTGGCGAGCCTGTCGCTGCTGAACGTCATCCCGTCGATGCCGAACCTCGGGCTGGACGCGCTCAAGCCGAAGCTCGACCCGGGCTCGCTGGCGAAGGGTTTCGACCTGACCAAGGGCCTGCAAAGCCTCGGTGGCCTGCTTCAGGGCGGCGGCCAGACCGCGGCCAACGGCGCCGGCTCGCTGCTGAGCCTGCCGAACACGCTGTCGTCGCGGTCGCAGGTGAAACTGGTCGACATGCCGGGCTCGAAGAACAAGGCCGTGCAGTCGACGTCGACGCTGCAGGCGGCCAGCATCGAGATCCTCAAGGGCACGCCGCTGGCGCTGAGTATCAAGGTCGCCAGCCAGCCGACGCTGAAGGTGACCTCCACCGGCGACGCGAAGACGTCCAAAGTGGAGTACTCCGCGCCGGTGCTGACCATCGAGGCGGCCGGGAAGACGCTGTACACGCTGGATGCCGCGCACCCGACCAAGGACATCCCGATCGGACTGCCGCTGGCCGGGCTGAGCGACCAGTTCGGGCAGCTCAACGACATCCCGGTGGTCGGCGGGCTGGTCTCGACGCTCACCAAGGGCGTCCAACAGGTCAGTAACACCGCGGGGACCGTGCTCGACCTGGGTGTGCTGCGGCTGAGCATCGCCGGGCTCGACCAGAAGTCCGCGGCGATGACCACGCCGTTCAAGGGCTTCCAGCTGGGTGCTTCGGCGCGGCTGTTCGACCTGCAGCTGCTGCCGACGACGAAGCTCAAGAGCCTGCTGCCGGACGACCAGGCGAAGAACCTGCCGTCCTCGCTGGCCCAGCTTTCGCTCGGCGAGCAGGTCGCGCGGGCCTACGCGCCGACCGACGGCGTGGTCTGCGGGACCGCGTCGACGCCGCCGGCCGGCGGTCAGGCACCGAAGGGACCGGTCAAGAACCTCGCTTACACCGGTGGCGCGTACGAAACCGTGCCGCTGTTCTGGACGGGCACCGCGATGCTGCTGATGGGCGTCGTGATGGTGGCCGCGATGCCGGGCGGGCGCCGGCGTCCGCTGGCCGTGCCGGTCGAGGAGAAGCCGTTCAAGCCGTCACCGCGTCCGCGCGAGTGACTCCGAGCCGGCCCCGGGGGCAGTGAAGGGACCCGCCAGGAGCTCCGGCTCCTGGCGGGTTTCTTTGCGTTCAGCCCTGGCGGAGCGTCGTGACCATCGCCTCGACGGCGATGCGCGGCTTCACGTTCAGGTCGATCGCCTCGCGGCACTCCAGCACGGCTTCGAGGCGGCGCAGCGTCGACTCCGGCGTCCAGGACGAAGCCGCTTCGGCGATCTGGTCACCGTGGTCGGGGTGGTTGAGCGTGGCGCCCGAGCGGGTCGTCGTCACGAGGACGTCGCGGTAGAACGCGGCGAGGTCGATCAGCGCCAGGTCGAGCGTGTCGCGCTGGGTGCGGGTGGCGCGGGACTTCTGCTTCTTCTCCAGCTGCTTGACCGCGGCTTCGGCGGCGCGCTTGGCCCCGGCGACACCCTTGCCGATGCCGTCGCCGCCCATCGCGGTGCGCAGCTCGTTGCGCTCGTCCTCGTCCCGGCCCTTGCTCGCCTCGCCCGCGTCCGCCTCCGCCGCGCTGATCAGCTGGTCGGCGCAGGTGAAGACGTCGCCGGGGCGGCGCAGGCCGAGCGGGATCCGCAGCACGGTGGCCCGGCGCTGGCGCGCGGCCTCGTCGGTGGCCAGCCGGCGCGCGCGGCCGACGTGGCCGCCGCACACGGAAGCGGCCCACTGCGCGCGTTCCGGGTCGACGTGGTCACGGCGCACGAGCACGTCGGCGATCGCCTCCGGCGGCGGCGTGCGCAGCGTAACCAGGCGGCAGCGCGAGCGGATCGTCACCGAGACGTCGTCGGGGTGGTCCGACGGCGCGCAGAGCAGGAACACCGTGCGGTCCGGCGGCTCCTCGACGGCCTTGAGCAGGGCGTTCGACGCGCCTTCGGTGAGCCTGTCGGCGTCCTCGATGATCACGACCTGCCACTTGCCGGTGGTCGGGCGGCGCGCGGCCGCCTGGACCAGCGCGCGCATCTCGGCGACCGAGATCGACAGGCCTTCCGGCACCACGAGCCGGACGTCGGCGTGGGTGCCCGCCATCGTCGTGTGGCAGCCGGGGCAGGCGTCACACCCGGTGCCGGTGCTGCATTGCAGGCCCGCGGCGAAGGTCCGCGCGGCCACCGAGCGGCCGGACCCGGGCGGGCCGGTGAGCAGCCACGCGTGCGTCATCGCGCCGGGTGGCGCGGGCTCGCCGGCGACGATCTTCGCAGCGGCGGCAGCGGCCGCGCTCAGCGTTTCGACCGCGGGCTCCTGGCCGACCAGCTGGTTCCAGACACCGATGCGCTCGGTCGTCGTCACTTCGCCTCCACGCGAGGCTCTTCCGAGGTCTCGACCGGCAGCGCGTCTTCGACGTCCAGCATCAGCGTCTCCGGCTTCTCGGTCGTCGGAGCCAGGGCGGACAGCCGGCCGACGAACACGGCGCGCAGCGCGGTGCGGATGCGCTCGGCGACCTCGACGTCGGAGCCGTCGGCGTCGATCACGACGTAGCGGTCCGGGTCGGCCGCGGCCATCTCGGTGAGCAGGTGCTGGACCCGCCACTGGTCGTTCATCGTGGTCGACTTGTCGCGCGGCGCCCCGGGCGGCGCGGCGTCGAGCAGGACGGTCAGGTCCGGGCGCAGCCGCCCGGTCGCCCAGTCCGCGAGGCCTTCGAGCTCGTCGCTGTCCAGCCCGGCGACGGCGGACAGGTGCGCCAGCGGCGAGTCGACGAACCGCTCCATGACAACCACCGAACCGGCGTCGAGCGCCGGCTGGACGTGCCGCTCGACGATGTCGGCCCGCACCGCGGCGGCGGCGAGCGCCTGGGCCCGCGCGCCGGTCAGCGAGGCGCCGGAAACCAGCGCCGTCAGCCGTTTGTCGTCGAGCGCCGGGTCGGCGGCGACCACGACCGGCCGGGTGCCGCCGCGCATCCAGTCGGCGAGGTTGACGGCCTGGATCGCGGTGTTGATCGCGGTGGTGCCCTCGACGGCGATGAGGAAACCGTTGACCCGCCGAGGACTGCGGCGCAGCGCGTTGCGCAGGTCGGACAGGATCGGCTCGGTGCGCTTGTCGTCCATCTGCCGGTAGGCGAAGAGCCCGGCGACCAGTGCGATCACGGCGCCGGCGAACATGATCGGCCGGGTGCCGTCGACCGAGACCTTGCCGCCCCAGACGTTGAAGGTGCGTGTCCCCACGACACCGACCAGCACCGGGACGGTGACCGTGGTGCCGAACAGCACGAGCTTCATCATCAGCTGGTAGATCGCGTTGATCCGGCCGCGGATGGCGTCTTCGACGCGCGAGCCGATGATCGTGACACCGGTGAGGAACGCCGTCCCGGCCCAGAAGCCGACCAGCACCACGGTGATCAGCGAGACCGACAAGTGTGGTGACAACGCGACCAGCGCGAGCGAAAGCCCGGCCGCGATGATGGAGACGCCGAACAGCCGGTCGTGCGGGAGCCGCCGGGCGACCTTGGGCGCGAACGCCATGCCGGAGGCGAGGCCGACGAAGACGGCCAGCACCAGGAGGCTGAACGCCGAGTCGCCGGCCAGCAGGCTCGAGGAGTACGGCTTGGCCGAACCGATCACCGCGCCGCCGGCGGCGAACGCGCCGAACGCGCCCACCAGCAGCCCGCGCACGAGCGGCGTGCTGCGGACGAAGCGGAAGCCGTCGGCGATCATCGTGCCGATGCCGAGCTTCTCCTCGTCGGCCTGCTTGACCTTCTGTTCCGGCAGCGCGTGGACGTTGCGGAGCGACAGCTCGGGGATGCGCGTGGCGATGAGGATCGCGCTGGCCAGGTAGAGCAGGCCGGTGATGACGACGACCAGCTTCGCGATGCTGAGGCTGGTGTCTTCGCCGGGAACGTGGAGGAAGTTCGTGTTGATGCCGGTGAGGATCGCGTTCGCGCCGGCCGCCGTGACGACGGCGAGGCCGTAGGTCATCACCATGCCGAGCTGGTTGGCCGTCTCGACCTGGTCGGGCCGGCGGAGCAGGTTCGGGACCGCCGCCTCTTTCGAGGGGATCCACATGCTCGCCGCGCTGCCGACGAGGAAGTTGCCGGCGAGCAGCCACCACGGCGCGCTGACGAAGGCGATGGACAGCAGGAAACCGCAGCGCAGCAGGTCGGAGACGACCATGACCTTGCGGCGGTCGAACCGGTCCGCGAGCAACCCGCCCACGGGCGCGAACAGCAGCCCCGGCGCGAGGCCGGTGAGCACCACGCCGACAAACGCGAAGTTCTGGGCGAAGTAGTTGTCCGTCAGCTTCGTGGCCAGGCCGGTCAGCGCGAGGATGTTCAGCCAGTCGGCCACGCTGCACAGGTACGTGACGCCCCAGAGCCGCCGGAACGGTTTGATCGCCAGCACCCGGCGGACCCGGCTGATCGTGGACGCCTCGGCGCCCGACGACCCGCCCGGGCCGGCCCCGGGTGCCGATCGCAAGCCCTCGCTGATACGCCCACCCCACTAGTCACCGCGGTGCCGGACGCCCTCGTGAGGTAGCCCGACCGTGAAGTCAGGGTAGCCCGATCGGCCCCTGGGGCGCGGACGACCCCGAGGTCCCGGTGGGGTGGGGAACAGCGGAGGAACGCTAGTCGAACAGTCCGGTCACACTGCTGACCAGGCTGGAGACCATCTCGATGGCGACAAAACCGAACACGATCAGCAGCGCCACGGCGAGCATCACGCCCGCCGCACTCGACGACGGCCGGTTGAAGGCCGGCATCGACACCGAAGGCATCTTCGGCAGCTTCCGCCGCTTGACGGCCACGACCTCGAGGTCTTCGTCGACGTCGTCGTCGGGCAACGGGTCCTGCCTCGCGGGCCGCTGCAGCAGCGGCGGCCGGGTCGGCCAGGTGCGCTGCCGGTTGCGTTGCCGCGGCAGAACCCCGAGCGGCGGTGCGACGGCTTCGCCGACCGTGCTCGTGGTGCCCGCCGGCGGGATCGCCTCCGGAGCCCTCGCTTCGTCCTCGCGGAGGGCCTCCTCGACCATCCGGCGCACGGCCTCCTCGTCGTGCTGCACCGGCCCGGCGACCGGGACGGCGGCGAACTCGTGACCGTTCGCAGCCGCGGCGCGTGCCTCCGGTGCCGCGGTGACCAGTCCGGAGACCGGGTCCGCGAACGTCTCGCCTGGTGCTTCGGACAGCGTGCCGTCGCGCTGAGTGAGCTCGGGGGCATTGAAGAAGGGAGCCTCACCGTTCGCGCTCATGGTGACCACCTCACTACGGAATGTCCTCGCCTTTCCAGGGTAGCGACGATGGCGGATAACGCATCCGCCCAAATGGCTCGGTCTGCATTGGCGGGTCGGTCACAGAGCGCAAGCCTGTGCCCGAACCCCCAGCAGTGTCCAGCCCGCCGGTGACTCGGTCGACCGCCAATGGTGACAGATTGTAGTGAGTCCGGTCACATGGGCGGCGAGCGGGACTGGCCGGCGGAATGGCCAAGTGGCCAGTTTGACGGTCGGTGATCGGGGTGTTCATGGAGGCTGGTTGGGGCCGGTTCGAGTGGCCGGCAGCGATGGTCACGCGAGGTCTTGATGCCCGCGCGGGCCTTCGTGAGCCTTTCGGCCGCGAGACGGCTCCGCGACATACGCCGGACCGTGCACGTGCCGAGACCGGCACGGGTCGGCGCACCCGCCAAGGCAGGCGGCCGCCGCGCAGCCGACATGGCCGCCGAAGCGCGCGGTCGATCGTCGGCGCGGTCAGGCTCGTGCTCGCCTGGTCGCAGCCGTGCCCACCCGGCGCGGCCGTGCTCGCCTGGTCGCCTGGTCGCAGCCATGCCCACCTGGCGCAGCCGTGCCCACCCGGTCGCAGCCATGCCCACCCGGTGCGGCCGTGGCCGCCCGGTCGCGGCCGTGCCCGGCTAGTCGCAGCCGCCTGCCTGCGCCAGGTAGCCGGCCAGCCGCCGAGGTGAATCGCCGCTCGGCAGCCGGCGACCCGGTGCCGGGTCGCCGGCGTCAGGCAGAGCGAGCCCGAGGGCCGGCGTTTCGCCGTTTCGGCGAGACCCGTTCCACTCAGGCACCTCCTCCTGTCCGAGGTCGATCATCTTCCGGCACCAGTCGCGGAGCATGCCGCGGCTGAAGGGGCTCAGGACCAGCTGGCGCCAGCCGTCGCCGCGGTCCAGGGCCGCCAGTGCGAAGCGGCCGAGGTCCGTGTCGATCAGGACGAAGCCGTGGTCGGGGAACTCCGCGCACAGGCCGCCGAACGCGAGCATGTCCAGGACCGCCGTGCCGGAGCGGGGGCGGGCCAGCAGTTCGCGCATTGCGCCGATGTCGTCGTCCTGGCCGTCGTGGACCAGGCCGTCGTGGTCCACCGACAGCCAGATCGGCCGCGCGGAGCTGCCGAACGGGGCTTCCGGCAGCTCCGCCACCAGCATCTCCGGCAGCTCCTCGAAGTCGGCGAGGTGGATCGCCGTACGGCCGGGGAGCGAGCCCATCATGAACGCGCGCTCGCCGTCGGCGTAGCACCGGATGTCCGCGGTCTCCGGCCCTTCGTCGAACACGCCGCACAGCGCCGCCCGGACCGAGCCGCGCAGCATCAGCGACACCACCTCGAACCCGACCTCGTTGAGCTCGCCCTCCTCGCCGAACGGGGTGCCGTCGATCCAGGCCGCCCACGCCATGTGCCGCTCGACCTCGTCGACCAGGTCGGCCGGGTCGTCCGAGACCGGGCCGTGGATCCGGATGTCGTGGTCGCTGACCTCCGGGTTGTACAGCCGGTCCACCGGCTCACGGTCCGGCATCGCCGCCAGCACCGGCCCGGCAGCCAGTTCCAGCAGCTCCCGGGCCGCCGTGCGCTCAGCCATCGCGCCCCTCCCTGCCGGCCGCCGCGCCGGACTGCCGGTGGCCGGGACCGTCATCCGGAACCGGCTCGGCCGCCGGTGACTTCTCGGCCGCCGGGCTCCGCGCTATCGGCACGTCACTGTTCAGCTCGGTCGCGGCGAGGATCGCGTCGCGCACCGTGAGACCCAGCAAGGCCGGCTCGGCCGCCGGTTGAGTCGCCTCCTGCTCAGGCATGGCTCTGCACCGCCTCGACGATCCACTGCTCCGCCGTGCGCCGCGACGCCGGACCCCACGTCACCGTCCAGCGGCCGTTCCGGCCCACCGCCGCGCTGAACTGGTAACGGCCGAGATCGTTGTCGACCAGGCCGAACGCGCCGTGCGGGTACTCGGCCAGGATCGCGTCGCGGACCGCGAGGTCGACCAGTACCGTTCCCAGCCGGGGGCGCGCCGCACACTCGCGGATCTGCTCGACCGCCCGCTCGCAGCCTCGCGGGATCAAGCCGCGCTCGTCGGTCTCGATGCGCACCAGCCCGCCGGGACCCGGGGGCCGGTCGGGCAAGCCGTCGAACACCCAGCCCGGCAGCTCGCTGAGGAAGCCCGACCGCAGCCGCGCGCGGTTGCCCAGCTTGTGGAGCACCGTGGTGTAGTCCTCGTCGCCGAAGAACCGGACCTCCCACGGCTCGTCACGGGCCGGGAAGACCCCGGTGACCACGCCGCGGATGAAGCCGCCGCGCAGCGCCCGGTACAGCCCGACGGCTTCGGGCGTGACCTCGCCACCCGGCGCGAGGCCGATCGCGGCCATCCCGGCGACGAACCGCGTGTACTGCTCCACCTCGTCGGCGAGACTGCGCGGCTGCTCGGCCGGCGGCGAAGGACGCCGCCCCGGCAGCGGCTCGGTGTCGGCCAGCACCGGCGGGATCTCGAACTGCGGGTCGTAGAACTCCATCACCGAGGGCCGCTCCGGCACCTCGGCCGACAGCGGCGCGATGACCTCGTCGATGACATCGAAGACGGCGACTGAGTTGTTCACCCCTAGATTGAACACCCTGGCACCGACAATTTCTCGCACATATGTTCGATAGGGTGAGGTCGTTCGGCAAGCGGTCGACGAGCGGTTCACGCATGCTCCGGCACCTGCCCCTCGACGAACTCCGCGAGCCGGGCCACGCTGCCGGGCAGCCACCAGAACCGGCGGTGGCCGCCCTGGCGTCTGCCCAGCGCCGCCAGGTGCCGGCCGCGGTCGTCGTCGACGAACGCCAGCACCTCCCACGGCCGGAGAAGACCGCCGGCGCCGTCGCGGACGATGTCGATCTGGACCGTGCCGCGGCGGGGCCGCCGCAGCTCGTCCATCAGGTCGAGGATCAGGCACTCCTGCTCGGGCTCGAAGACGCCGCGCTCGTCGGCGTCGAGCCACAGCCCCTCACCGGGGGCCGGCGAGCAGGGAGGCAGCCGCGTGAACGCGAGGGTGAGGAGTTCAGCGACCGAGCCGGACGGCCCGGACAGGCGCATCCCCTCGCCGCAGACGCCGAACTGCGTCCGGTCATCGAAGAACGCCGACGTCCACGGCTCGTCCGACATCGCGACGGCGACGCCGCAGACGCCGCCACTGCCCTCGAAGCCGGGCAACGCGTCGAACAGGTCCGCGGCCGACGACGCCGACGCGGCTGCCGCCCGGACGGGCTTGAGAATCTTGCTGGTCACCGTGTGCACGGTGCGTGGTGTTGTGGTCACGCGTTCATGAAACCCGGGACCACCGACAATTTCCCGAACATCCGTTCGAGACGTCACCCGAAGGTGTGATCAGACGCCGTGAAGGCCCCCTTACCGGCCATAAGCGCCGGTAAGGGGGCCTTCACGGACTTACTTCGACTTGGTCGCGGTCGAGCTCGAGCGCTTCGTGGCCGTCTTCGTCCCGGTGGACTTCGCGGCCGCGGCCTTGGCGGTCTTGCTCGTCCCCGCCTTGACCGTCTTCGCCGTTGTCGACGCCGGCTTGCGTGCCGGCGCCTTCCGCTTCGGCGCCGGGCCCTTCGCCCGCTTCTCGGCCAGCAGCTCGGACGCCCGCTCCGCGGTGAGCTCGTCGATGTCGTCGCCCTTGCGCAGCGTCGCGTTGTACTCGCCGTCGGTCACGTACGGGCCGAACCGGCCGTCCTTGACCACCATCGGCTTCTTCGACACCGGGTCCTCGCCGAGCTCCTTGAGCGGCGGCTTCGCCGTCGCGGACCGGCCGCGCTGCTTCGGCTCCGCGTAGATCTTCAGCGCTTCCTCGACCGTGATCGAGAACAGCTGGTCCTCGGTCGAGAGCGAGCGCGAGTCCGTGCCCTTCTTCAGGTACGGCCCGTAGCGCCCGTTCTGCGCCGTGATCTCGTCACCGGACTCCGGGTCCTTGCCGACCACTCGCGGCAGCGAGAGCAGCTTCAGCGCGTCTTCGAGCGTGATCGTCTCGATGTCCATCGACTTGAACAGCGATCCCGTGCGCGGCTTCGGCGCCTTGGCCTTCGCGGCCTTCTTCTGCGCGGGCGTGGCGTCCTCGGGGATCTCGATCTCCGGCAGGACTTCGGTGACGTACGGCCCGAAGCGGCCTTCCTTCGCGACGATCTCGTGCCCGCTCACCGGGTCGGCGCCCAGCGAACGGCCCTCCTGCGGGGTCGCGAACAGCTTCTCCGCGATCTCCAGGGAAAGCTCGTCCGGCGGCAGGTCCTCGGGCAGGTTCGCGCGCTGCGAGTTCCCGTCGACCTCGCGCTCCAGGTACGGCCCGTAGCGGCCGACCCGGACCACGACGGTGTGCCCGTCGGAGTCGCTGAACAGCGGGATCGAGTTGATCTCCCGCGCGTCGATGTCCTCGACACTGCCTTCGACGAGCTTCTTCAACCCACCAAGGCGGCCGATCGAGCCGTCGACACCCATGTCGCCGCCGAAGTAGAACTTCGACAGCCACTGGCCGCGCTGCTCGTCGCCGTTGGCGATGCGGTCGAGCTCGTCCTCCATGCCGGCGGTGAAGTCGTAGTCGACCAGCCGCTCGAAGTGCCGTTCCATCAGGCCGATCACAGCGAACGCGACCCACGACGGAACGAGCGCGGAGCCCTTCTTCCAGACGTAACCGCGGTCCTGGATGGTCTTGATGATCGACGCGTACGTCGACGGGCGGCCGATGCCCAGCTCTTCCAGCTTGCTGACCAGGCTCGGCTCCGAGTAGCGGGCCGGCGGCGACGTCGTGTGCCCGTCCGGGCTCAGCTCGGTCGCCGTCAGGTCCTGGTCCTTCTCGAGCACCGGCAGGCGGCTCTGCTTGTCGTCCGCTTCGCCACCGGTCTCGGTGTCGACGGCCTCGACGTACGCCTTCAGGAAGCCCGCGAAGGTGATCGTGCGACCCGAAGCGGCGAAGGTGCACTCCTCGCCCGAAGTCGCGTTGCCGACGATGCGCACGGACATCGTGGTGCCCTTGGCGTCCGCCATCTGCGACGCGATCGTGCGCTGCCAGATCATCTCGTAGAGGCGGTACTCGTCGGTGTCCAGCTCGCTCGCGACCTGGCCCGGCGTGCGGAAGACCTCGCCCGAGGGACGGATCGCCTCGTGCGCCTCCTGCGCGTTCTTGACCTTGCGCGTGTACTGGCGCGGCGACGGCGAGACGTATTCCTTGCCGTACAGCTGCGTGGCCTGGCTGCGCGCGGCCGAGATCGCCGACTCCGACAGGGTCGTCGAGTCGGTACGCATATAAGTGATGTAACCGTTCTCGTACAGCTTCTGCGCGATCCGCATGGTGCGCTCCGAGGTGAACCGCATCTTGCGGCCCGCCTCCTGCTGCAGCGTCGAGGTCATGAACGGCGCGTACGGCTTCCGCGTGTACGGCTTCTCTTCGACGCTCGAGACCTTGAAGTCACGCTGCTTCAGCGCGTCGGCCAGGCGCCGCGCGTCGGCCTCGGCCAGCACGCGGATCTCGTTGTTCGACGCCTTGAGCTGCCCGTCCGAGCCGAAGTCGCGGCCGGTGGCCAGGCGCGCGCCGTCCACGGCGACCAGCCGGGCCGGGAAGCTGCGCGGCGAGGCTTCTTCGCCGGCGTCCATCGTCGCGGAGATGTCCCAGTACGACGCCGACGTGAAGCGCATCCGCTCACGCTCGCGCTCGACCACGATCCGCGTCGCCACCGACTGCACACGGCCCGCCGAAAGCTTCGGCATGACCTTCTTCCACAGCACCGGCGAGACCTCGTAGCCGTAGAGGCGGTCGAGGATGCGGCGGGTCTCCTGCGCGTCGACGAGGTCGGCGTCCAGCTCACGGGTCGAGTCGGCGGCCGCGAGGATCGCCTGCTCGGTGACCTCGTGGAAGACCATCCGGCGGACCGGGACCTTCGGCTTCAGCGTCTCGAGCAGGTGCCACGCGATGGCTTCGCCCTCGCGGTCGGGGTCCGTCGCGAGGTAGAGCTCGTCGACGTCCTTCAGCAGCCCCTTGAGCTCGGTGACCTTGGACTTCTTGTCCGGGGTGACCACGTAGAGGGCCTTGAAGTCGTTGTCGACGTCGACACCGAGCCGGGCCCACGACTCACCCTTGTACTGGGCGGGGACGTCGGCGGCACCGCGCGGCAGGTCGCGGATGTGCCCGACGGAGGACTCGACGACGTAACCGCCGCCGAGGTAGGGGGCGATCTTGCGGGCCTTGGTCGGTGACTCGACGATCACGAGCCGCCGGTGCCCGGCGCCGTTGCCCGCCCCGGCTCCGTTCTTCTTCGTCCCTGCTCCTGCCACGCTGTCCTGCTCTCCGCTCATCTCGTCCCGCCGCCGCGGGACTGCCACGTCTCGTCCCCTGGGGGTCCGGGCCCGCGTCTCGACCTGCCAGTGTGCACGCTCTTCCGGCCCGGACGGCGCGGAGGTGGTCCAACACGCCGCTGAGCCTGTGTCCAGCGCATCGCCGCTGACCTCGGCGATGTTTCCCCAACGTACCGGCTACGTGATTTCGGACACGTCCCGCGCAGCCTAGCGCGTGACCATCCGGATACCCTCCGTTCGACGGTGGTGGGCGCGGGGATGTCACCGCTTCACTGGATTCCCCGTCCAGCCGAAAGGATCCGCCATGACCCGACGCCTCCTCGGCGCCCTGTTCACCGCCGCGACCGCCACAGTATTACTGGGGGTCACCCCGGCGAACGCGGCCGCGGCGAACTTCGCCGGCACCGTGGCGCTGTCCAACTGCTCGGGTTCGGTGGTCAAGCCGGCCGCGACGCCGGACACCGCACCCGCCCTCGTCATGTCCAACGGCCACTGCCTCGAGACCGGCTTCCCGGCGCCCGGGCAGGTGATCACCAACCGGACCTCCAGCCGGACGTTCACGCTGCTCAACGCCAGTGGCGGCAACGCGGGCACGCTGCGGGCGAAGAAGATCGTCTACGGCACGATGACCGACACCGACGTGTCGCTCTACCAGCTCACCACCACCTACGCGCAGATCAAGTCGAGCTACGGGATTTCGCCGCTCGAGCTGTCGAACGCGCACCCGACTGCCGGCGCGGCGATCGACGTCGTCTCCGGTTACTGGAAGCGCATCTACTCCTGCAACGTGGACGGCTTCGTCTACCGGCTGAAGGAGGGCAGCTGGACCTGGAAGGACTCGATCCGCTACACCTCCGCCTGCAAGACCATCGGCGGCACCTCGGGCTCGCCGATCGTCTCCGGCGGCAAGGTCGTCGGCGTGAACAACACCGGCAACGAGGACGGCGCACGCTGCACGGACAACAACCCGTGCGAGGTCGACCAGGCCGGCAACGTCACCGTGCACCAGGGCACCAACTACGGCCAGGAGACCTACGGCATCCCGGCCTGCCTCACCGCGGCCAACGAAATCGCGCTCACTCAGGCCGGCTGCACCCTGCCCCGGCCCTGACGCGGTACTCGCACCCGGTCAGGCCGTACTCGTCACGGCCTCCGGGTGCGAGACCGGCTGCGGCGCCGCGCCCGGCCACGCCGCTTCGGCGCCCCGCGGCGGCTCCCCGATGAGCTCCAGCAGTGCCTCCAACCTGCGTTTCCCGGTCACCTTCACGGCCGGGACCTCGGCCTTCGGGCCGGTCAGCTTCGCCATGACGCCCAGCGGCGTCAGCGCGTCGACCAGCCGCTCGTGCATGTCTGGCGCCAGCGGGTCGACGCCCAGCAGGTACCCCTGTGTGCCGGGCCGGCCGCCGGCCAGCGCCCACATCCGCAGCATCGCGCCGCTCAGCCGGAAGTCCGCCGGCACCGCCTTGCCCGAGTCGTCCTCCACCGGGCCCGCGCAGCCCGCACGCAGCCATCTCAGCGCGAGCGGGAGCAGATCGACCCGGAACGACGTCCGGACCTGCGGGCTGCCGCAGTCGGCCTTCGAGACCTGGGCGTCGGCACCGCGCTGGCGGAGCTCACGGGCGAGGATGTGCGCCCGCCACGGCTCGGCGACGACCACCGACAGCCGCGCGGCGGTGCGCCCGAAGCCGGTGATCTGGCCGTGGCAGCACAACAGCCCGGCCAGGTCACCCAGACCCGGCCCGCTGGCCTCGGCGGAGAAGAGCGAGATCGTCCGATCCACCGCGCCATACTAGAACACAAGTTCGATTCAACGCGAGAGTCGCGCCCGATCTTCACCGAGGTGGCTGGTCGAGCTGGTGGCAGCTCGGCGCGCGCTGTTCGGCCGCTGAGAGGGCCGGGACGTCCTTGAGGCCCTTGAGGTAGTCGAGCGCGTCGATGCGGTCGAGCGTGGCCCTGGCCTCGCCGAGGGCCTCCTTGGTCGCCGTCGCGTCACCACGGACGGCGTCGATGCGCTGACGCGCGTTCTCGGCCTGCTCGCGGATCTCGGCGAACTGCCCGATCACGTCCTTGCGCCCGCCGTCCGCCGCCGGCACCGGCGGCGCGCCGAGCGCGTTCAGCCCGGCGAGGCTCTGGTCGAGCCCGCCGACCACCGACGAAAGCAGGTCACTGGACGTCCGGGACGCCCGCTGCGGCGTGCTCGGGTCGACGGTCGGCAGCGCCGCCAGCGCGCGGACCAGGTGCGTCACCGCGCCGCAGTAGGCGTCCGCCCATCTCGCCGCCGGATCGGCCTGCGGCACCACGGTCGTCACCGACAGACCCTGGTCCCGCGGCGGCGCCTGCGTGGCGGCTTGCTGCCCGCAGCCGGCGAGGCCGATCGTGATCGTCGTGGTTAGGGCGGCGAAGACGGTTGACCGCGGCCGCACCTGAACACCTCCTGCTCGACGACGTCCCGGAGTGCCCGACGGTACCGACTCGGTGCCGCTTCGCAAGTCGCCAGGCCAGTGTGGGATGACCCGACACGCCCCGGGCCCGGCACGCGACGCTGCGTGCCGGGCCCGGGAACGGGGTACTGCGTCAGGCCTTGATCTCCGTCGGGGTGTCGGTCAGGACCGTCCCCCGGCGCTTCGAGACCACGATCGCCGCCACGATGATGGCGACCGCGACCAGCGAGATGATGATGCGCACGGCGGCGTTCTCGTCCGGGCCGATCGAGAACTGCACGACGGCGGGCGCGATCAGCACGGAGACCAGGTTCATCACCTTGATCAGCGGGTTGATCGCCGGGCCGGCGGTGTCCTTGAACGGGTCACCCACGGTGTCACCGATGATGGTGGCCTCGTGTGCGGACGAACCCTTGCCACCGTGGTTGCCGTCCTCGACCAGCTTCTTCGCGTTGTCCCACGCGCCACCGGAGTTGGCGAGGAAGATCGCCATCAGGGTGCCGCAGGCGATCGCGCCGGCCAGGTAGCCGGCGAGCGCGCCGGTGCCCAGGCCGAAACCGACCGCGATCGGGGCGAAGACCGCCAGCAGACCCGGCGTCGTCAGCTCACGCAGCGAGTCGCGCGTGACGATGTCGACGACCCGGCCGTACTCGGGACGGGTGGTGCCCTCCATGATCCCCGGGATCTCGCGGAACTGGCGGCGCACTTCGTAAACCACCGCACCGGCCGCGCGGGAGACCGCGTTGACGGCGAGACCGGAGAACATGAAGACCACAGCCGCCCCGATGATCACGCCGACCAGCGTGTTCGGGCTGACGATCGTGTTGACGAACGAGTTCGCCGCGTCGAGGCCGGTCGCGACCCCGCTGCCCATGCCCGCCAGCGTCTTCTCGATCGCGTCGGAGTAGGAGCCGAACAGCGCCGTCGCCGCGAGCACCGCCGTGGCGATCGCGATGCCCTTGGTGATGGCCTTGGTGGTGTTGCCGACCGCGTCCAGCTCGGTGAGGATCTGCGCGGCCTTCTCGTCGACGTCGCCCGACATCTCGGCGATGCCCTGCGCGTTGTCCGAAACCGGGCCGAACGTGTCCATCGCGACGATGACGCCGACGGTGGTCAGCAGGCCGGTGCCGGCCAGCGCCACGGCGAACAGCGCGACGCCGCCGCCCAGCAGGTAGGCGCCGAACACAGCCGCGCCGATCACCAGCGCGGTGTACACAGCGGACTCGAAGCCGACCGAGATGCCGGAGAGGATGACGGTCGCGCCGCCGGTCTCCGAAGTCTGCGCAACGTCCTTGACCGGCTTGTACTCGGTGCCGGTGTAGTAACCGGTCAGCTTCAGGATGATCGCCGCGAGCACGATGCCGATGATCACCGCGACGGTCGCGATGACCGCCGGGTTGCCCGCGTTTTCGAAGCCCGCACCGAAGTCGGAGAAGCTGCTCGGCAGGTACACGAACGCCGCGATCGCCGACAGCACCGCGGAAATGACCGCGGAGATGTAGAAGGAGCGGTTGATCGTGACGAGGCCACCCTCGCCGGCGCGTGCCTTGGTGATGTAGACACCGATGACCGCGGTGATGACACCGATGGCCGGCACGATCAGCGGGAAGATCAGGCCGTGCACGCCGAAGGCGGTGCTGCCCAGGATCAGCGCGGCGACGAGCATGACGGCGTAGGACTCGAACAGGTCCGCGGCCATGCCGGCGCAGTCGCCGACGTTGTCACCGACGTTGTCCGCGATGGTCGCGGCGTTGCGGGGGTCGTCCTCCGGGATGCCCTGCTCGACCTTGCCGACCAGGTCCGCGCCGACGTCCGCGGCCTTGGTGAAGATGCCGCCGCCGACACGCATGAACATGGCGATCAGCGCGGCGCCGAAACCGAAGCCTTCGAGCACCTTCGGCGCCTGGCCGGTGTAGACCAGCACGACGACCGCGGCACCGAAGAGGCCGAGGCCGACGGTGATCATGCCGACCACACCACCGGTGCGGAACGCCACGCGCATCGCGACCTCACGGCCGCCTTCCTCGCGCGACGCGGCGGCCACGCGCAGGTTCGCCTGCGTGGCCAGCCACATGCCGAGGTAGCCGATCGCGAACGAGAACGCCGCGCCGACCAGGAAGAAGATCGACCGGCCGATCTTCTCGTTCCAGTCGTCCGCGGGGAGTGCGAAGAGCAAGAGGAACACGATCGCGCCGAAGATGGCGAGAGTGTTCCGCTGGCGCTTGAGGTATGCAGCCGCGCCTTCCTGCACCGCCTTGGCGATGTCCTGCATCTTGGCGGTGCCCTGGCCTGCGGCCAGCACCTCCTTGAGCAGGACGTAGCCGATGACGAGTGCGGCAAGCGCGACCACGGCGACTACACCGACAATCGTGTAGCCACCTCCGGAGAGCGTGATGGACCCGCCCTCCGCGAGGAACTGCCGTGACATTCGTCCTCCAGGAGACGTCGCCGAGCGCCAGCGTCGACGGCAAGCCGAGGGTTCGACACGGCCGGCGCTGGCATGGACCCTGTACCGAGCGACACGCTAGCCGGGCAGCAATGCACGTCTCACATGACGCTCACCACAGAGAGTGTGGATTGCGGGAGTGTATTGGTACTGCAACCAGCACCTTCACGCCGTCCCGGTGACGGTACATTCCGTTACCTTGTGAGGCTCCTCACTTGATCGATCACTCTTTCGCCGATCCGTTGGCGCAGTTGAGGATGCGGGAACTGTCGGACCCCTGTGCCAAGCTCGGCTGGTGGAGGACTCACGTGGGCGGCGGCTGCTGGGGCGGGTGACCGCCGGCATCCCGGCGCGCGAGAACCCGGTCACGCACGTGGCGGACCTGCCGGACCGGAACGCGCGCTACGCAGAGTGGCCGTCGTGGGCCGATCCGGCCGTGGTGACTGCGCTGCGTGACTGCGGCGTCTCGGCTCCTTGGGCGCACCAAGCCGAAGCCGCGTCGCACGCGTACGAGGGCCGGCACGTCGTGATTTCGACCGGAACGGCGTCGGGGAAGTCGCTGGCGTACCAGCTGCCGGTGCTGTCCCGGCTCGCCGCCGGCGAGAAGGCGAACGCGCTGTACCTGTCGCCGACGAAGGCGCTGGGCGCGGACCAGCTGCGGTCGGTGTCCTCTTTGGACGTCTCGGGGGTGCGGGCGGCGTCGTTCGACGGGGACACGCCGATGGTCGAGCGCGACTGGGTGCGCTCGCACGCGAACTGGGTGTTCACGAACCCGGACATGCTGCACCGCGGGATCCTCTCGCAGCACGGGCGGTGGGCGTCGTTCTTCCGGCGGCTCAGCTGCGTGGTCGTCGACGAGTGCCATACCTATCGCGGCGTTTTCGGGTCGCACGTCGCGCTGCTGCTTCGCCGGCTTCGGCGGGTAGCAGAGCACTACGGCGCTTCGCCGGTGTTCGTGCTCGCTTCGGCGACGACGGCGTCGCCGGCTTCGTTCGCTTCGCGGCTCACCGGCGTCTCGTGTGCCGCCGTGACGGATGACGCGTCGCCGCGCGGCGCCCGGACGGTGGTGCTGTGGGAGCCGCCGTTGCTGGAGGAGCTCACCGGCGAAAACGGCGCGCCGGTCCGGCGCTCGGCCGGCGCGGAGACGTCGCGGATCCTCGCCGACCTCGTGGTCGAAGGTGCGCGCTCACTGGCGTTCATCCGGTCGCGCCGGGGCGCCGAACTGGCCGCGCTGGGAGCGCGCCGCATTCTGTCCGAAGTGGACCCACGGTTGTGCGAAACCGTTGCGGCGTATAGGTCTGGCTATCTTCCCGAAGAGCGGCGTGCACTCGAGGCGGCACTGTTGTCGGGACGGCTGCTGGGCGTCGCGACGACCAACGCGCTGGAGCTCGGCGTCGACATCGCGGGGCTCGACGCGGTGGTGCTCGCCGGCTACCCCGGCACACTCGCGTCGTTCTGGCAGCAGGCGGGGCGGGCGGGCCGCTCCGGCGACTCGGCGCTGGTGGTGTTCGTCGCGCGGGACGACCCGCTCGACACCTACCTGGTGCACCACCCGGCGGCGCTGCTCGACCGGCCGGTGGAGACGGCGGTGCTCGACCCGGCGAACCCGTACGTCTTGGCGCCGCAGCTCGCGTGCGCCGTCGCCGAGCTGCCGTTGACGCTCCCGGAGCTGGAGATGTTCGGCGGCTCTGCGGCCCAGGAGGTGCTGACCGAACTGGCCGAGCAGAAGCTGCTCCGGCGCCGGTCGAGCGGGTGGTACTGGACGTCGCGGGACCGGCCGCACGCCGAAGTCGGCATCCGCGGGACCGGCGGTGAGCAGATCGCGGTGGTCGAGTCGGACTCCGGGCGGATGCTGGGGACGGTCGATCCGGGATCGGCGTGCTTCGCCGTGCATCCGGGAGCCGTCTACCTGCACCAGGGGTCGTCGTACGTCGTCGACGAGCTGGACCTGGAGACCGGGCTGGCAATGGTGCACTCGGAGAACCCCGACTGGACGACGACCCCGCGCGAAATCGTGGACATCTCGGTGCTGAGCACGCAGGAGAAGCAGGACTTCGGTGGCGTGAGCGTCTGCCTCGGCGAGGTGGCCGTGACGTCGCAGGTGATCGGCTACCTGCGGCGGCGGCCGTCCGGGGAGGTGCTGGACCACACGCCGCTGGACCTGCCGGAGCAGAGCCTGCGCACGCGGGCCGTCTGGTACACGGTCTCGGCGGAGCTGCTCGAGACCGTCTCCGATTCTTCGTCCGATGGCGAGGCGGGGACCGGGGGCCATCGGGTGGGGACCGAATCTGCGGGGCCGGTGGGGACCGGAGAGGAAACCCTGGCGAGCGGTCGGGGGCCCGCTCGCGAGGGTGGCGGGGCACCGGGTCCCCGTGCCGGATTGGTTCCGGCACGGGTCCCCGGTGCCCTGCATGCCGCCGAGCACGCGGCGATCGGCCTGCTACCGCTGTTCGCTACGTGCGACCGGTGGGACATCGGCGGGGTGAGTACCGCGCGGCACGAAGACACCGGGGAGGCAACGGTGTTCGTGCATGACGGCCATCCCGGGGGTGCGGGATTTGCCGAACGCGGTTATGCCGCGATTGTCCCGTGGCTGGCCGCAACGCGGGAGGCGATCATCTCCTGCGAGTGCCCGACGGGTTGCCCGTCCTGCGTTCAGTCGCCGAAGTGCGGGAACGGCAACGAACCGCTGGACAAGGCGGGTGCGGTGGCAGTTCTGGACACCGTGCTCGGGGCGTTGCGTCTACACGGTGCCTAGAACGGCCACTTGGTGGTCCATGGAGTTGTGTCCTACTCCGCCTCGGCCGGGCTGGGACCGGCCGACGGCGGTGGTTCGGGGTGCTGTGGTGCCGACCGACTCAGGCCGCGGTCGTCTGGACCAGCAGCGCGGCGTCGGCGCCGGCCAGGGCGCGGACGAGCACGTCGTGCACCTCGGCGGCGTCCGGCAGGTGCCAGCCGCAGACCTCGGGCTTGACGCGCCAGTGCACAACACCGTGCTGGAACGGCGACGGGGGCAGCGGGATCCAGCTGTCCTTGCCGTGCCACCGGACCGCGGCGCGGGAGGCGAGCTCGGCCGGGATCTGGTCGGCGACGGTGGTGAGGAAGAGCCAGCGGCCGTTCGGCAGCGCGATGATCGGCGCCGGGTGGCCGAGGGCGCGCAGCAGGCGGCAGGCGCGCTTGCCGAGTTCGTCGTCGACCTCGATGGCGTCGAGGACGGTGCCGGTGGCGACGAGGAGGCTGTGGGTGCGGTCGGAGAACCAGGTGGCGACCTCGTGGGCGTGGGTGCCGATCTGCTCGCGCCAGTTGTCACTGGCCGGGACCGGACGGCGCCAGGTGAGGTCGTCGCCGTCGGTGAGCGGAGCGGGGTTGACGCCCGGGAGCACCGGCCAGCCACGCCAGGCGAGACCGATCGCCTCCGCGCGCAGTTCGATGCGGAAGGCACCGCGCCAGCTGTCCGGCCAATTCGCGTCCAACATTGTCTTTCCTGCCTTAGGTTCCGGTTCGCCGCGACCCCGGCTAAACGCTCTCGTGGTGTCGCACATCTCACTAAACGGCAAGTTGCACATCGCCCGGAACCCCCGCGCGACAACCGGTGGTTACGGGGCGATGAACGCCCAGTAGCCCGACCGCCGGACCGAACCCGGCGGCGCGGTTCAACGGTGAGCGGTGACCGCACAAGGACCGTTCGTCGTGGGAAACCCCAGGACCGGAAGGGCGCCGGCGGGCCGGCCGGCGGCTGGAGCGCCTTGTATCGGCGCAGGTGGGCAGCGGTTTTGACCGCTCGCCGTGCACTGACGACCGCTGCCCGTGACCATCGGCCGCTCGTCGTCGGGTCGCGCGGATCAGCCGGTCGTCGTGGCATACCGACCGGTCGGCGTCCGCTGGCCGGGGAGAGGCTGGGGCTGTCCCGGTGAGTGGGGCGTGGGGTGTTCCGCTGGGGAGTCGGTAGCCAGTTGGTGAGGTGTGCCACTGGTCGCGGAGTGGCCGGTGGCGGGTGGCCGGCCATCACGGGACAGGTGAGGGGACGGCCAGCCGGCGGGCGGCCAGTCCGGGCCGACGTCAGCGGGCGGTTGGGTACGTGCGCTGTTTCGGATGGCCGGCCGTCGCGTGTGGTCTCGGGAGTTGGCGGGTCGCTCGGTCACGGCGGCTGGCCGGCGGGTCCGGCGCGGGCGCGGGCCGACGGGGCGGACAGTCCGGCGAAACTGGGCGCTTGGACTTCGACCAGGGCGTCGAGCCGCTGCCATCGGCAGGTCAGCAGTGCGACTCCCATCCGATCTGCCACCCACCTGGCGCGCTCGCATGCTCGGATGGGTCCTTCCGCGGCGTGCGAGGCTGCGGCGAGGGCGCCGAGGTCGGCTGCGGTCTCTGCGCGATGCCGTGCGACGACCGCCGCTCCGAGCCAGCAGCCGAGGACCGCTACGCCGGCCAGAGCGGCTATCGCCATTGCTGTCCAGATCGTGGCCACTCCGCTGTCGGGACCGTCTGCGGGTCGGCCGGCTCGCGGGTCAGCCCTCGGCATCGGCGGCCTCCGTGCCGGGCTCGGCCACCGCGTAGGCGGTTGCATCCAGGTGGACCGCTGGGAGCAGGCCGCCGGCCGGCTGGGCTGTCACCTTTACCGTTATTGCGTCGCCGGCCTGCTGGATGTTCAGGTTCGCGCCGGGTGGGGCGATCGTGTGGACCGCTGCTGCCGCCTCGTGTGGCTGGCCTCTCGCCAGGAGTCTGGCTGCTTCGCGGGCTGCGTCCGTGCAGCGCAGCTGGCCCGTCAGGACCGTCAGGCCGGCGAGCAGCAGGACCGTCACCACCGTCAGGCTCGCCAGGCCGAGCGCCGCCTCGACCGTCACCGAGCCGTCGTCGCGGCGGCTCACGATGGCACCGTCAGGGCCTTCATGACCAGGCTCGTCAGCCACGACACCACCGTGTCACCGGTGAGCAGGGTGTAGAGGACAGCGGCGAAGGCCGCGACGGCGACCGTGACGATCGCGTACTCGACCGTCGTGGAGCCGTCGTCGGACGTGGGCCGTCGGTGGAACGCGCGCATGGGATTCCCTTTCCTTGAATGTCCGTGGTCAGAAGAGTGGGCCGAGCCGTCCGGCCAGGCCGAGGACGACCGGCAGCACGCCCAGGCAGAAGAAGGCGGGCAGAAAACACAGGCCGACCGGGAGTGCGAGCGCCACGCCTGCCCGCTCGGCTCGTTCCTCCGCTCCGGTTGCCAGCTCGTCGCGGAAGCGGGTGGCGAGGTCGGCGGCCGCGGTGGCGAATGCGGCGCCCGAGCGGGACGTCCGGATCGCCGCCACCGCCAGCTCCGCGAGGCCCGGGACGGCCTGCACCGGCGCCCAGGCCTCGCTGGGGCGGGAGCCGAGGGCGAGCAACCCGGCGGTCGAGCGCAGCGCCGCGTCGGCCTCGGCGGGCGCCGTGCCGGACACGGCGTCGAGTGCCGAGGAGACGGGCAAGCCGGCACGTAGGCAAGCCGCGAGGAGGTCGAGCGTCCCTGCCAGCCGGAGCCTTGCCGCGATGTCGATCGTGGGTGCGCGTGGCCGCCGCGTCCGGCGGATCGCCCACCAGCCGGTGGCGGTCACGACGGCGCCCACGACGACTCCGGTCACTCCGCCGATCAGCACCGCTGTCGAGACGCCGCCCAAGGTCGTCGCGATGTGCGGTATCGCCGGGTGCCACTCGCGGGTGGGCGCCGGCTTCCCATGTTCGGCCAGCCAGCTGTAGCGCCGCGCCACGGCGGCGTCGCCCGGCCAGACGAGGAGCGCGCCGGCGAAGACAAGGAGAGCCGCCGCGGTCATCGGATCCGGACCCGTCCGGTCAGGGCGCGGCACCAGGCCGTCCCGGCCCAGAGCAGCAAACTACCGACCACCAGCAGCAGCTGGCCTGGCGTGCTGTCGGCCAGGACCGACAACGGCTCGGCGCCCATGACCTGCCCGAGCAACACGCACAGGGCCGGAAGGCCGGTGAGCACCGCGGCGCTCGCGCGGGGGCCGGCGAGTTTTGCGCGCATCCGGCGGGCAAAGGCCAGACCGGCTTCGGCGTCGCGGCGGGCCGCGTCGAGGACCTCGGCCATCGGCAGGCCGTAGCGCTTGCCGAGGGTCCAGGCCGCGGCGAGTTCCGGGAGTGCCGGTGCGTGCAACTCGCCGTCTAGCCGGGCAGCCACCGCCAGGGAATGGAGGTCATCCGCTACCGCCGGGACGGCTTCGGCAGCCGCTTCCGCTGCCGTCACCGGGTGGGCGCCGGAGCGGAGCTCGGCCACCATCGTCCGCAACGCCGTCGCGGCGTGCGTGGCCATCGCGAGTTCCTCGGCGCCGCGGCGATGGGCCCGCCATTCCTGGCGCCACGCGAGCGTGAGCACGCCTGCCGCGAGCGCGCCGCCGGCCCCGGCGAGCAGGCCGGCGAGTGCGGCGGGGAGCAGCCATCGGACCACGCCCCAGACGTCGGGGATTCGGAGCGTCGCGGGTTTCTCGACCAGGGCTTGGAGCCGGCTCGGCGCTGCGGGCCAGCACGCCAGGGCTGCGCCGACGCACAGCGGGAACCACGCGGTGATCATCGTCGCCGCCTTCGCCGGCACGAAAAGATGTTGACCAGCAAGGAGGTTCGGATGAGCGTCAGCATGCGATCGCCCCCGTCGTGACGAACAGGTGGCGGTCGACGGTCCAGCGGCCGGCTCGCCACACCGGGACCACACGGGCCCGGCCGTGCTCGGAGCGGAGTACGCCGACTTCGGCGAGGCGACGTCGGCCGCTCGGCTCGCGTCGCATGTGGAGGACCACGCGGATCGCGGCGACGAGCTGGCTGTGGACCGCTTCGCGGCCGAGGCCGCCGAGTGCGGCCAGCGCCTCGATGCGGGCGGGCACCTCGGCCGGGGAGTTGGCGTGGACGGTGCAGGCGCCGCCGTCGTGACCGGTGTTCAGCGCGGTGAGCAGGGCGCCGACCTCGGCGCCGCGGACCTCGCCGACAACGAGCCGGTCGGGGCGCATGCGCAGCGCTTGGCGCACGAGCTCGGGCAGGCCGACGACGCCCGCTCCCTCCACATTGGCCGGTCGGGCGACGAGGCTGACGAACTGCGGGTGGGCGGGCTGCAGCTCGCCGGCGTCCTCGACGCAGACGATCCGCTCGGCCGGGTCGACCGCGCCGAGCAGCGCGGCCAGGAGTGTGGTTTTGCCCGCGCCCGTGCCGCCGGTGACGAGGAAGGCCATCCGCCGCGTGACGACGGTCTGCAAGAGCTTCGCGCCGCTCGCGTCGAAGGCGCCGAGTTCTTGGAGAGTCGTGAGGTCGTGCGTCGCCGGGCGGAGGACGCGGAGGGACAGGCAGGTGCCGTTCGTCGCGATCGGTGGGAGGACCGCGTGCACGCGGATCCGGCCGTGGGGGCCGGAGCCGGGCAGCCAGCCGTCCACATAGGGCTGTGCGTCGTCGAGCCGTCGGCCCGCCGCGAGGGCGAGGCGCTGGGCCAGGCGGCGGACGGATTCCTCGTCGGTGAAGCGGATGCCGGTGCGGATGAGGCCTTCGGGGCCGTCGGTCCAGACCTCGTCCGGGCCGGTGACGAGCACGTCGGTGGTCGACGGGTCGTCGAGGAGCGGGGCGAGGGGGCCGGCGCCGACGAACTCGTCGCGGGCCTGGCGGGCCGCGTCGAGCACGGCGTCGTGGCCGAGGGCGCCGCCCGCTTCGGCCCGGACCGCGGTCGCGACGGCGACGGGGTCGGCTTGGCGGCGGTCGCCGGCGAGGCGGTTGCGGACGCGGTCGACGAAGTCGGTGGTCATGGGGTCACCGCCTGGGGTAGTTCGGGAACAACGAGGGCTTGGAAGCGGAAGGGCCAGGAGTCAGCCGCCGGTAGCAGTGGGGTGCGGGCGCGATCGACGAACTCCGTGATCACGGGGTCACCGCCTGGGTTGGTGGTCGGGAGCAACGAGGCTCGGAAGCGGAAAGGCGCGGGTCGGGGTTGGCCGCCGATGGCGACGAGGTGCAGGCGCGGTCCACTAACTCGATCGTCGCAGGCTGGCCGCCTGGGGTCGCTCCGAGGTTGGCTGTCACGCGGGTGCCCGACGACGGACTCGAGTGGTGCGGGCCTTGGGCGAGCAGGGCCGTCGCCTGAGTTGCTGACCGTCGCTGCGGGTTGGGTGGGGATGCCAGCAAGGTCAGGAAGTTCTTCGCGCTCACCGGACCACGGCCGGCGAGGGTCAGGAGTGTGGGGAGCAGGAGGTCGCCCACTCGGGTTGGGGGTGCGGGGCTGCGGAGGTCCGGTTGGGTGCTCATCGGCTTGCCGCCCGGGCTTCGCGGTGGGCTACGGACAGGACCCGGGCTGCTGCCGATGCCAAGGGGCCCGTCGGCTTGGCCGGGAACTCGGCGCGCTCCAGGGCCATCGCCAGGCCGCGCTCTGCGGGCATGTCGGCCAGCAGGGGCGGGCCCAGGAGGGCCGCCGTGCGGGTTGGGGAGACTCCGTTGCGGGACCGTCCACACGCGACGACGCCGACTCGGGCCGTCAGGTCCGACAGGCCGCGCAGCACCTGCTTCGCCGCCACGATCGCGCGGAACTCCATCGGGGCGACCAGCACCACCAGGTCGGCCACCGTGACCGCTTCCGCCGCCGCCTCGGTGAGGGTGCGCGGGAGGTCGCACACCACCGTGCGGCCCGAGCGGCGGCCGGCCGAGAGAACCGCCGACAGTGATTCGGCCGCTGGGCCTTCGCCCTCGCGGCACGCCAGCACCGGGAGGCTGCCGCCGCGGTGGCGTCGTTGCGGGAGGGCCGCCGCCAGGGAGGAGACCGAGATGCGGCCGCTCAGCCTGACCTCCGGCCAGCGTGGCCCGGGCGTCTTTTCCAAACCCAGCAACAGGTCCAGGCCGCCGCCGAGGGGGTCGCAGTCGACCAGCAGGGCGCCGCCCGGGTCGTGGTCGGCCGCCAGGGCCAGGGCCGAGGCGAAGACGGATGCTCCCGCGCCGCCTCGGCCGCCGATTACCGCGAGGACCAGGCCGGCCTCTTCCGCCGGGGTTTCGACGACGTCGGCGAACGCGCCCGCGAGCTCGGTCTCCTCGTCGGGCAACGCGATCACGCGCTCGACGCCGACGCGGAACGCGTGCTCCCACGTGCTCGGCCCCGGGCTGCCCTTGCAGACCAGGACGATGCCGCGGCGCCGGGGCAGGGCGGGTGGCAGCCGCGCGGTTTCTTCGTCGAGGACCACCAGCGGCGCGCGGGCCCAGTGGCCGCGGGCCGCCGTCAGGTCCGGTGCGCGGTCGAGTTCGCAGCCCGCGACCGCGGCCACTCGCAGGATTTCGTCGAGCACGGTTTCGTCCGCGGCGACCACCAGCGGTCGTTCCCCCGTCATGCGTTCCTCCCCCGTCGTCGGTGCGGGCCGTGGGTGGCCCGGCTTCCACCGTCGCGGTCGGCGGTGTGACGGCACAACGGGCCGGGGGCTCGGCTGTGGACAACCGGGGTGTTGTGGACAACTGCGGCCCGGGGAACGGTTCGCGGACCGGTTCGGTCGGGGTGTTGTGGCAAGATCACGCCCGCCCGCGACGCACCTGCGGCGGAAGCGAGCGCGGAAGACCCGCATTCGATGGTTTCGAGGCCGCCCGGAACCCGCAATTCCACCGGTACAAGAAAAACGGCGAAGGTAAGCGGAAGGTAAGAGGGCGGCCCCCGCCAGGGGGGAGGGACGGGGGCCGCCGTGGGTTCAGCCCCGGGGGGTCGGACTGAACCGGCCCGGTTGGACACCGGACTCCCTCACTGTAACTCCGCCGGACGCCGGTTCGCGCGCCGGACGACGCGCACAGTTCGATAACGGCACAGCGCGCCGGAAGTCCCTTCCTGTCATGGATTTTCCGCCCGCCGCGGCGCGCCTGTGGTGGATCAACGGGACGCGCCGCGATCAAGCTCCTATCCTGGGCGGGTGGCCGAACCGAGCAGCGCGCCGTCGCGCATCCGGAAGCCGGGCCCGGAGCACGCGGTGGCCGCGTTCTTCGACCTGGACAAGACGATCATCGCCTCGTCGAGCGCGCTGGCGTTCAGCAAACCATTGCTCAGAGAGGGATTGATCAACCGTCGCGCCGCGTTGCGCAGCGCCTACGCGCAGCTGGTGTTCTCCCTCGCCGGCGCCGACGAAAACAAGACCGAGCGGTTGCGCGCCGAGGTTTCGGCACTGTGCGCCGGCTGGGACGTCGCGCAGGTTTCGGCGATCGTCCGCGAAACCCTGCACGACGTCGTCGACCCGCTCGTGTACGTGGAGGCGGCGGAGCTGATCGCCCGGCACCGCGAGGACGGGCACGACGTCATCGTGCTGTCGGCGACCGGTGAGGAGGTCGTCGCGCCGGTGGCGGAAATGCTCGGCGCGACCCGGAGCGTCGCCACGCGGATGCAGATCGTCGACGGCCGCTATTCCGGCGAGGTCGACTTCTACTGTTACGGCGCCAACAAAGCCGTCGCCGCGAAGCAGCTCGCCGCGACCCACGGCTACGACCTCGCCGAGTGCTTCGCCTACACCGACTCCAGCACCGACATCCCGCTCCTCGAGGTGGTCGGGCACCCGCACGCGGTCAACCCGGACAAGCTCCTGCGGCGTGAAGCCCTCGACCGCGGCTGGCCGATCCTGGCCTTCGAGCGGCCCATGTCGCTGCGCAGCCGGATCCCGACGCGGTCGGCGGGGATGGTCGCCCTCGGTGTGGGCGCGGTGGCCGCCGGCGCGACCTGGTACGGCCTCAACCGCCGCCGCCGGTCCCGTTAGCCGCACCCGCGCCACCCACACGGCCGTACGGCCCCCGCTTTCGCCCGCCCAGCCCCGAATTGTCCGTCGCGCAGGGTGCCCGTGTCACCCGATCCAGCCTCTGTACCGGTGCACCCATCCGCGCACTTGAAGTGACCGGGCTCACGGCGTAGAAAGTAGGTGCGGACGTTTGGTCGGCCAGGGAACAGGTAGAAGAGAAGCCTGTTCCACCCCGGCAAACCTCCGTGCGCGGACTCCGGGTACCCACGCGCAGCGCGCCGCGGGAGGCTCGTCGTCTAGGGACTGCGTAGTGGGACGCCACACGCCGAGTCCATGTAGGTACGACCAGAGTTGCACGCTTGGTCGCCCGAGAAGTTCGCGCTTGCAGGCGGCGCCCGTGGCCCTAGGCCACGGGCGCCGCCTCGTCTCTGCGTAAAGGCGGGGCGGGCACCACGTACGGACCAAAGACCGCGCTGGTCCGCCCACCCATCCGGGGCAATCGCACGGTGCGAACGGCAACTTTCCTACCGATCCGGGTACGACTGGACCGTTGGTGCGGTCGGTCGATGGACATCGACGGATTCGGTGAGTAGCTTCCCGATACTGACGCTTCCGAGTGGACTTCTGACGTCCGCCGAGCGTCCGCAACTTTCTGGGAGGCTGGTCGTGACGACCCGAAATCGGAGGTTCCATGCGCTCGCCCTGCCCGTCGCGGGGGTGCTCGCGCTCACCGGTGTGGGTGTCGCGACCGCTGCGAGCGCACCGGCGAGCGCACCGAGGGTGAGTGCGGACGCGCAGGCGGAGGCCGCGGCGACACAGGCGCTGCGCGGGCTGACGCTCGAGCAGAAGGTCGGCCAGCTGTTCGTCACGTGGGTGAACGGCAAGACCGCCGACGAAGTGAACCCGAAGAACCAGACGGACTTCGGCGTCGACACCCCGGCCCAGGTCGTCCAGAAGTACCACCTCGGCGGTGTCATCTACTTCAACAACGACACCCGCGACAACTTCGACGACCCCGTCCAGGTCGCGAAGCTGTCGAACGGCCTCCAGAAGGCCGCCATCCTGAGCGGGGCGCACATCCCGCTGCAGATCGGCGCCGACCAGGAGGGCGGCACGGTGACCCGGATGGGCGCGCCGGCCACCGAGTTCCCCAACGCGATGGCCATCTCGGCCGGGCGTGACACCGGGCGCGCGACGAGTGCCGCGACGATCCTCGGCCAGGAGCTGCGGGCCGTCGGCATCAACCAGGACTTCGCGCCCGACTCGGACGTCAACTCCAACCCGGTCAACCCGGTCATCGGCGTCCGGTCCTTCGCCGGGCAGCCCGGCCTGGCCAGCGACTTCGTCACGGCCGAGATCAAGGGCTTCCAGAAGTCCGTGGCCGCGACCGCGAAGCACTTCCCCGGGCACGGCGCCGCGCCGACCGACAGCCACACCGGGCTGCCGCGGATCGACAGCACCGAGGCGCAGTGGCGGGCCACCGACGTGCCGCCGTTCAAGGCCGCCATCAAGGCCGGCATCACCTCGATCATGACCGCGCACATCCAGTTCCCGAGCCTCGACCCGTCGCTGGAGCCGGCAACCCTGTCGAAGCCGATCGTCACCGGCAAGTTGCGCAACGAACTCGGTTACAACGGCGTCGTCATCACCGACTCGCTGGAGATGCAGGGGGTGCGCGAGCTGCACAGCGACGCCGAGATCCCCGTCCTCGCCCTCAAGGCGGGTGTCGACCAGCTGCTCATGCCGGTGCACCTCGACGTCGCGATCAACTCGGTGCTCAACGCCGTGAAGACCGGGGACATCCCGATGCAGCGGATCGACCAGAGCGTGCTGCGCGTGCTGAAGCTGAAGTTCAAGAGCGGCATCCTGTTCTCGCCGTTCAACGACCCGAACCGGGTGATGAAGACCGTCGGCATCCCGGCGAGCCTCAAGACGGCGCAGGACATCGCCGACCGCGGCATCACGGCGGTCGCGAACGACGCCGGCCTCCTGCCGCTGAAGCAGAAGCCCGCGACGGCCCTCGTCACCGGCTGGGGCGTCTCCACGACGACGACGCTCGCGCAGAAGCTGACCGCCCACGGCACGGCCGCGACGGCGTACCAGACCGGCCAGGCCCCGACGGACGCCCAGATCACGCAGGCCGTCGCCAACGCCCAGAAGGCCGACCTGGTCGTGGTGCTGACCAACAACATCGGTGGCTTCCCGCTGCAGACCAAGCTGGTCGACGCCCTGCAGGCCACCGGGAAGCCGGTGATCGCGGTCGCCGCGCAGATCCCCTACGACGCCGGGTATCCCAGCAAGGTGCAGACCTGGCTGGCCACCTACGGCTACATCACGCCGACCCTGGAAGCGCTGGCCAAAGTGATCCTCGGCGAGACGAAGCCGGTCGGGAAGCTGCCGGTCGACATCCCGGCGGGCGCCGACGTGCAGACCGTGAAGTACCCGTTCGGCCACGGGCTGACCTGGTGAACCTGAACCGGCGCCACTTCCTCGGCGCGAGTGCGCTCGCGGTCCCGGCTCTGGCGGGCGGCTCCGCCGTAGCCGGGGCCCAGCCCGAGCAAGCCGGGCAACCCGGACAAGCCGCGCAGGCGCACGGCCGGGTGCTGACCGGCGCGGAGCAGCTGGCCGCGCAGGGCTGGCGGTCCTTCAAGGGCCGCAAGCTGGGCGTCCTGTCGAACCCGACCGGCGTGCTGCTGAACGGCGACCACATCGTCGACTCGATGGTCGAGGCCGGTGTGAAGCCGGTCGCCGCCTTCGGGCCCGAGCACGGCTTCCGCGGCAGCGCGCAGGCCGGCGGCTCCGAAGGCGACTACACCGACCCGAGGACCGGCGTACCGGTTTACGACGCGTACGGCGTTGACGCGACGAAGCTCGCTTCGCTGTTCACCAAGGCCGGCGTCGACACAGTCGTCTTCGACATCGCCGACGTCGGCGCGCGTTTCTACACCTACATCTGGTCGCTTTACACGGCGATGGTGGCCGCGGCGCAGGTCAAAGCCGCCTTCGTCGTCCTCGACCGGCCGAATCCGGTCGGCGGACGCGCGGCCGGGCCGCTGCTCGACCCGAAGTTCTCCTCGGGAATCGGGAAGAAGCCGATCGTCCAGCAACACGGCATGACCGTCGGCGAGCTCGCGCGCTTCTTCGCCGAAGAGTTCCTACCCGCCGAAGGCGTGAAGCTCGACCACCTCGACGTCGTCCAGGTACGCGGCTGGCAGCGCGACACGCTCTTCGCGCAGACCGGGCTCAACTGGGTGCTGCCGAGCCCGAACATGCCGACACCGGACACGGCGCTCGTCTACCCCGGCACCGGCATGTTCGAAGGCACGGTGTTCTCCGAGGGCCGCGGCACCACCCGGCCGTTCGAGATCATCGGCGCGCCCGGCCTCGACTGGCGCTGGCGCGAGAAGCTCGAGGACCTTGCGCTGCCCGGCGCCCGGTTCCGCGAGATCTACTTCGTCCCGACGTTCAGCAAGTTCGTCAACCAGACCTGCGGTGGTGTGCAGGTCAGCGTCGAGGACCCGCGGGTCTTCGACGCGATCCGGACCGCGGTCGCCATGCTCGTCACGGCGAAGGCGCTGCACCCGGACGTCTTCGCCTGGCGCCCCGACAACTACATCGACAAGCTCTCCGGGTCCGACCGGCTGCGGACCATGGTCGACGCCGGTGCGGGTGTCGACGAGGTCACCGGGGCCTGGCGCGCCGAGCTCGCCGAGTTCGACCGGAAACGTCGTCGCCACCTGCTCTACCGCTGAGGGGGAACTCGTGCGTGCTAGGAAGGTCATCGCCGCGGCCACCGGAGTGCTGGTCGCGCTGACCACCTTGACTTCGGGAGCCAGCGCCATCACGGGACGCCACGACGACGCGGGCCGCTTCGACCGGCCGCAGCAGGGGTTCGCCGCGCCGTGGACGACCCTGCGCGACGGCCGGCCGGGAGAGGTCGGCCTCGACCCGGCGCCGATCAAGGCCGCCGAGGACTTCCTCGCGAGCTGGACGAAGCCGGACGCCACCGGGCACCCGCACTTCTCCGGCGCGGTCGGCCTGCTGGCCCACGACGGTGTGGTCGTCGACCGGTACGCCGTCGGCGGCGCGCTGCGGTACGCCGATGCTGCGGGTACCGAACTGCCCACCGACCAGCAGGTCCCGATGCGCACCGACACCATCTTCGACATGGCGTCGATCTCGAAGCTGTTCACCTCGATCGCCGTGCTGCAGCTCGTCGAACGCGGCCGGCTGACGATCGACACCCCGGTGTCCCGCTTCTTCCCGGAGTTCGCGACCGGTGACAAGGCCGCCATCACGATCAAGATGCTGCTGACGCACGTCTCCGGGTTCGACGCCGACCCGATCCCGTCGCTGTGGGCCGGCTACCCGGACATCCCGTCGCGCCGGCAGGCCGTGCTCGACAGCCCGCTGAAGAACAAGCCGGGCACGACGTACCTCTACTCCGACATCAACCTGCTCACCCTCGGCTTCATCGTCGAGAAGCTGACGGGCCAGTCACTGGACAAGGTGGTCCACGACCGCATCACCGCGCCGCTCGGCATGGTCGACACGGGGTACAACCCGCCCGCGTCGAAGCTGAACCGGATCGCCGCGACGGAGTTCGAGGCGAACCCGCCGCGCGGGATGGTGCGCGGCAGCGTGCACGACGAGAACGCGTGGTCGCTCGGCGGGGTCGCCGGGCACGCCGGGGTGTTCAGCACCGCGAACGACATGGCCACCCTCGCCCAGACGATGCTCAACGGCGGCAGCTACCGCGGGCACCGGATCCTCGGCGAGGACACCGTGCGGCAGATGATGCTGACGAACTACAACCAGCAGTTCCCGGACGACGCGCACGGCCTGGGCTTCGAGCTCGACCAGCCCTGGTACATGGGCGCGCTGGCCTCCCCGGTCACCGCCGGGCACACCGGCTTCACCGGGACGACGCTGGTCATCGACCCGGAGTCGCGGTCGGTCGCGATCCTGCTCACCAACCGCGTCCACCCGACCCGGAACTGGGGCTCGATCAACACCGCCCGGCAGGTGTGGGCGACGTCGCTGGCCAGGGCCATGGCCGTGAAACCGGCGGCCGGGAAGGACGCGTGGACGAGCACGCTGGGTAACGCCGCCGTCGCCACGCTGAGTACGCGCCCTTTTACTACACAAAGTGATCAAGCGCGCGTGTCCTTCTACGCCTTCGTGGACACCGAGGGAAGTACTGATCCATTACAGCTGCAGGCGACCGCCGACGGGGTGAACTGGCAACCGATCACGCTATCGGTAACCGGGCCGGGAGCACCCTCCGGAGATGTGACGTCGCTCTCCGGACACGGGCACCGTGCCTGGTGGAAGGCGACTGGCGTGCTGCCGCAGGGTGCGGCGGTCAGCCTCCGGTGGCGTTACAGCACCGACCCGAACTACACGGGCCGCGGAGTTTCGGTAGACGGTGTGAAAGTCACCGAGAGCGGCCGATCACTCCTCGACGGTGAACGGAATCCGGCTGCTTTTGTCGCAGAGGGTTGGCAATTGAGCACTCGGTGACCCTCCGGTCGCTCGTTGTCGACTTTTGCCCCGACTCAGCCGTCCGCCCACCGTTTGCACCGCGACACTAAGTTGCCAAGTCGTTAGCTTGACCTCGTTAACAAGAGCGACCTGGTTGGCGACTTTCTGGTCAGTGATTAATCGCAAATCCAGATCCGCAGACACGGACGGGTTGCGATGAGACTGAAGGGTGTGGGTAGCCTTGTCGCAAATGCCAACGGTTAGTAACTTTCCGACGGTGAGTGATACCGAATCCGTAGTCGGCACGGCACCGTCCGAGCCCGTATCGGTCCAGACGACCGTGCGGGACGCGGACGCCAGCCCGCTGGTCCGGATCCGGTCCCTGCTCCCCGGCCTGGCCCGCGCCGAGCAGCGCGTGGCCAAGGTGGTGCTGGAAGATCCCGCGAAGGTCGCGAGACGCAGCATCACCGAGGTGGCCCTGGCCGCCAACACGAGCGAGACCACGGTGACGCGCTTCTGCAAGGCGGTCGGGGTCGGCGGGTACCCGCAGCTGCGCATCGCGCTGGCCGCGGACACCGCGCGCACCGAGGCGCGCACCACGCGCAACCTCGGCGGCGAGATCGGCCCGGAGGACGACCTGGCGGCCGTCATCGGGAAGGTCAGCTTCGCCGACGCGCGCGCCGTCGAAGAGACGGCCGAGCAGCTCGACGTCCCCACGCTCGAGCGCGTGATCGAGGTCGTCGCCAACGCCGGCCGCGCGGACGTCTACGGCGTGGGCGCCAGCGCGTTCGTCGCCGCGGACCTGCAGCAGAAGCTGCACCGCATCGGCCGCGTGTGCTTCTCGTGGTCGGACACGCACATCATGCTCACCTCGGCCGCGGTGCTGAGCCCCGGTGACGTCGCCATCGGCGTCTCGCACACCGGTGCGACCACCGACACCGTCGAGGCGCTGCGGGTGGCCCGGGAGCACGGCGCGATCACCATCGCCGTGACGAACTTCCCGCGGTCCCCGATCACCGAGGTCGCCGACTACGTTTTGACCACGGCTGCCCGGGAAACCACGTTCCGTTCGGGAGCGACGGCGAGCCGCATCGCCCAGCTCACCGTCATCGACTGCCTGTTCATCGGCGTCGCGCAGCGGCACATGGACGCGTCGGTCAACGCCCTGGACGCCACCAGGGACGCGGTCGGCTCGCACCGCCTGGGGGTCAGGCCGGACGGTCGTCGCCGTCCGCGGGAAACCGGCAAGTAATGACCGGAGAAAATGTGAGGCGCATGATGACCGTCCCCACGCAGGCGGTGCACGTCGATTCGCCGACCGAGACCCGCAATCCCCGCACCACGGACATCGACCTGATGTCCACGTCGGGGATCCTGGGCGCGATCAACGCCGAGGACCGCACGGTCGCCGGCGCCGTCGCCGCGGTGCTGCCCCAGGTGGCACGCGCGGTGGACTACGCGGTGGACGCCCTGCGGGCCGGCGGCCGAGTGCACTACGTCGGCGCGGGCACGTCCGGGCGCCTGGCCACCTTGGACGCGGCCGAGCTGGTGCCGACGTTCAACGTGCCGGGCGACTGGTTCATCGCGCACCACGCCGGCGGCGAGCGCGCCCTGCGCCAGGCCGTCGAAAACGCGGAGGACGACGACGGGGCCGGCGCGGCCGAGATGGCCGCCATGGTCCAGCCGGGTGACTTCGTGCTGGGGCTGACGGCGTCGGGCCGGACGCCGTACGTCTTGGGCGCGCTGCTCGCCGCACAGCGCCAGGGCGCCCACACCGGTCTCGTGTCGGGCAACGCGAAGGCCGCCAAGCCGCCGGGCGTCGACGTGCTCATCGCCGTCGACACCGGCCCGGAAGCGATCGCCGGCTCGACCCGGATGAAGGCGGGCACGGCGCAGAAGATGATCCTCACGTCGTTCTCCACCGCGACGATGATCAAGCTGGGCCGGACCTACTCCAACCTGATGGTCAGCATGCGGGCGACCAACGCGAAGCTGCGCGGCCGGACCATCCGGATCCTGCAGGAAGCCACCGGCATGACGATGGCGGACTGCTCCGACGCGCTCACCGAGGCCGGGGGCGACCTCAAGGTGGCGCTGGTGCACCTGCTCTCCGGGGAGGACGTCAAGAGCGCCGCGAAGGCGCTGCACGTCTCCGGCGGGCACGTCCGGAAGGCGCTCGATCTGGTGCGAGTGCGCGCCAGCTGAGATTCATTGCCTCCCATCTGTTCACCTGTCTAACCTCTCAGATGAGGGAAGGCGGGTGGCGATGGCGGGCACAGAGGACTCGCGGCGCGGGCTTTCGCGTCGCGAGTGGGTGTCGATCGGCGGGATGGCGGGGTTCATCCTGCTGCTCAACGTCGTGGGCTGGGTGGTGCTGGCGGCATTCGTCGCACCCCAGCACTATGCGCTGGGCACGTCGGGCGTGTTCGGGATCGGGCTCGGCGTCACGGCGTTCACCCTCGGCATGCGGCACGCGTTCGACGCCGACCACATCGCCGCGATCGACAACACCACCCGCAAGCTGATGGCCGACGGCCAGCGGCCGCTGTCGGTCGGCTTCTGGTTCTCGCTCGGGCACTCGACGATCGTCTTCGCGCTGTGCCTGCTGCTCTCCCTCGGCGTCCGCGCGCTGGCCGGCCAGGTCGAGGACGACTCCTCGGCCCTGCACAACACGACCGGCCTGATCGGGACGTCGGTGTCCGGCGTCTTCCTGTACGTGATCGCGATCCTCAACCTCGTGGTGCTGGTCGGCATCCTGCGGGTGTTCAAGCGGATGCGGCACGGCGAGTTCGACGAAGCCGCGCTGGAGCACCAGCTGGACAACCGCGGCGTGATGAACCGGTTGCTGCGCGGCGCGACGAAGGCCGTGCGGAAGCCGTGGCACATCTACCCCGTCGGCCTGCTGTTCGGGCTGGGCTTCGACACCGCGACCGAGATCGGGCTGCTCGTGCTCGCCGCGGGCGCCGCGACGTTCGCGCTCCCCTGGTACGCGATCCTCGTGCTGCCGATCCTCTTCGCCGCCGGGATGAGCCTGTTCGACACGGTGGACGGCTGCTTCATGAACTTCGCCTACGGCTGGGCGTTCGCGAAGCCGGTGCGCAAGATCTTCTACAACCTCACCGTGACCGCGCTGTCGGTCGCCGTCGCACTGCTGATCGGGACCATCGAGCTGGTGTCGATCCTGGCCGAGAAGCTCGACATCACGTCGGGGCCGCTGGCCGCGATCGCCTCGGTGGACCTGGACTACGTCGGGTTCGGGATCGTCGGGCTGTTCGTGCTGACCTGGGTCGTCGCGCTGGCGGTGTGGCGGTTCGGGCGGATCGAGGAGAAGTGGTCGGCGAAGCTGACCACCTAAGAAGCCGCGTCCGAGATGCTCTTCGCCTCGCGCGCGCCAGCTTCGAACGCTTCGCAGCAGAAGAGCAGCCACGCGCGGACACCTTCGGGCGTCCCGGTCGCGAACCCTTCGGCCGTTTCCAGGTACTTGGGCACCCGGCGGAAGAACGCCACCTCGGGCACGCTCAGCGCCTTCGGGTCGAGGCCCGTCGCGACCATCGTCAGCCGGGCGGCCGCCCGCGCCACGACGCCGTCCGCGCTGCCGAACGGCTTGAGCGCCAACAGTTCCCCGTGCACGACCGCCGTCAGGACCGGGCCCGGCACGGACGTCGCGCCGGTCACCAGCTGCGCCAGCATCTCCAGGCGGCCACCGCCGGAATGCGGGCGCCCCAACGCATCCGGGTCCTTGACGAGGTCCGCCGCGGCCAGGACGTGCAGCCGTGCCAAGGCTTGCATCGGCGCTCGGCGCCACGTCGGCAGCAGCGTCTCCAGCGTTTCCGCAACGCGTAGCGAGCCGGCGAGGATCGGGTCGCCGACCGCGCCGTCGGCGGGCAGTTCCGGGTTCGCGCCCTCGATCCCGGCGGAGGCGCGGGCGGCCCGCACCGACGCCTCGGCCGCCGTCGCCGCGCCGCCGCGGAGGTTGGCCGGGAGGCGGTGCACCGCGAACACGGCGTCCTGCGCGGACTTCGCCGCCGCCGCGACACCTTCGAGGTCGAGCAGGGGCTTCAGCGGGTCGTTCATGCGTCGAAAACCTGTCCTTCGCGCTTGACCACGGGCGGCAGCACCGACCACGGGAAGTTGATCCACTTGTCGGTGTGCCGCCAGACGTACTCGCACTTCACCGTGGAGTGCGGCTTCTGGTAGACGACCGCCGAGCGCACCTCGGCGACGTGGTCGAGGCAGAAGTCGCGGACCAGCTTGAGGGTGGCGCCGGTGTCGGCGACGTCGTCGGCGATCAGCACCTTCTTGCTCGTGAGGTCGACGACGTTGGGCACCGGCGGCAGCATCACCGGCAGGTCGAGGCGCTGGTCGACGCCGGTGTAGAACTCGACGTTCATCACGTGCAGGTTCTTCACGTCGAGCGCGTAGCCGAGCGCGCCGGCGACGAACAGGCCGCCGCGGGCGATGGACAGGACGAGGTCCGGCGCGAAGCCGTCGTCGGCGATGGTGTGAGCCAGTTCACGGCTCGCCGTGCCGAACAGCTCCCAGCTCAGCTCTTCCCGCTCTTCGGCCATCGATCTCGCCCTTCGTCGTGGTTCCGCCGAGCATAGGCAACGCCGAAGTGGACTCTGGAAATGCTCGGAAATTGGCTATCAGACACAGCCAATGGCGTGCCTAAGGTGATCACGTGAGCGACTGGAGCACCCGACCGACCCTGTCCGGCGAGCACGTCCGCCTGGAACCGCTGGCCCCCGACCATGCGAAGGGCCTGTTCGAAGCCGGCGCCGACCCGGGCATCTGGGCCTGGCTCAGCATCCGGCAGCCCGCCGACGTCCCGGCCGCCGAACGGATGATCCAGGACGCCCTCGGCGACCCCGCGCGCCGCGCGTTCGCGCAGATCGACGTCACCTCCGGCCGGGTCGCCGGGACGACGTCGTACTACCAGGTCGTCGAGCCGCACCGGATCCTCTCGATCGGGCACACCTGGATCGGCGCGGACTGGCAGCGCACCGGGCTCAACACCGAGTCGAAGCTACTGCTGCTCACGCACGCGTTCGAAACCCTTGGCGCGCAACGGGTCGCCTGGGAGACCGACATCCGCAACCTGCGCTCGCAACGCGCCATCGAGCGGCTTGGCGCGCTTCGCGAAGGAGTGCTGCGGGCGCACCGCATCCGGCCGGACGGCTCCTCGCGCGACACCGTCACCTATTCGATGCTGGCGCCGGAGTGGCCCGCGGCGAAGGCTCGGCTGAACGAACGCTTAGTCACCGGGTCTCGCCTGGCTCGGTGAACCGGCGGGGCAACGTGGGTGCAACCTTTTACAAGGCGGACTAACGTCGCTAGCGTGCCGCTAGCCGTCATGTCGGCGCACTACAGGAGGCCTTGCAACCATGACCGAGCAGTCCCCAGCCCTGGACAACCTGCTCACCGAGAGCCGCACCTTCCCGCCCGGCGACGAATTCGCTGGCCAGGCCAACGCGAAGGCCGATCTCTACGCCGAGGCGGACGCCGATCGCGAAGCGTTCTGGGCGAAGCAGGCGGAGCGGCTGACGTGGGACACGAAGTGGACCACGGTACTGGACTGGACCAATGCGCCGTTCGCGAAGTGGTTCGTCGGCGGCAAGCTGAACGTCGCGTACAACTGCGTCGACCGGCACGTCGAGTCCGGCCACGGCGACCAGGTCGCGATCCACTGGGTCGGCGAGCCGGGTGACACCCGGGACATCACCTACGCCGAGCTGAAGACCGAGGTTTCCAAGGCCGCCAACGCACTCGCGTCGCTGGGCGTCACCGCCGGCGACATCGTCGCGATCCAGCTGCAGATGGTCCCCGAGGCCATCTTCGCGATGCTCGCGTGCGCGCGGATCGGCGCGCTGCACAGCGTCGTCTTCGGCGGCTTCTCGCCGACGGCGCTGCGGGCCCGCGTCGACGACGCCGCCGCGAAGATCGTGATCACCTCCGACGGCCAGTTCCGCCGCGGCAAGGCCGCGCCGATGAAGGCCAACGTCGACGAAGCGCTCGAAGGCGCCGAAAGCGTCGAGAAGGTCATCGTCGTGCGGCGCACCGGCGACCAGCTCGAGGGCGACGTCCCGTGGACCGACGGCCGCGACCTCTGGTGGCACGAGCTCGTCGACGGACAGTCCGAAGAGCACACTCCCGAGGCGTTCGACAGCGAGCACCCGCTGTTCATTCTCTACACCTCCGGCACCACCGGGAAGCCGAAGGGCATCCTGCACACCTCCGGCGGTTACCTGACGCAGGTCGCATACACCCACCACAACGTCTTCGACCACAAGGCCGGCGAGGACGTCTACTGGTGCACCGCCGACATCGGCTGGATCACCGGCCACAGCTACATCGTCTACGGCCCGCTCGCGAACCGCGTCACGCAGGTCGTCTACGAAGGCACGCCGAACACCCCGCACGAGGGCCGGCACTGGGAGATCGTGCAGAAGCACAAGGTCTCCATCTACTACACCGCGCCGACGCTGATCCGCACGTTCATGAAGTGGGGCGCGGAAATCCCGGAGAAGTACGACCTGTCGTCGCTGCGGGTGCTGGGCTCGGTCGGCGAGCCGATCAACCCCGAAGCGTGGATCTGGTACCGCGAGAACATCGGCGCGGGCAAGGCGCCGATCGTCGACACGTGGTGGCAGACCGAGACCGGCGCGATCATGATCTCGCCGCTGCCGGGTGTCACCTCGACCAAGCCGGGCTCGGCGCAGCAGGCGCTGCCGGGCATCTCCGCGAAGGTCGTCGACGACCAGGGCGTCGAGGTCGGGCACGGCGGCGGCGGGTACCTGGTGCTCGACCAGCCGTGGCCGTCGATGCTGCGCGGCATCTGGGGCGACGAGGAGCGCTACAAGGACACCTACTGGTCGCGTTTCAAGGACCAGGGCTTCTACTTCGCCGGCGACGGCGCGAAGTACGACAACGACGGCGACGTCTGGCTGCTGGGCCGCGTCGACGACGTGATGAACGTGTCCGGCCACCGCATTTCGACGACCGAGGTCGAGTCGGCCCTCGTGTCGCACCCGACGGTCGCCGAGGCCGCGGTCGTCGGCGCGACCGACCCGACGACCGGCCAGGGCATCGTCGCGTTCGTCATCCTGCGCGGCAACGCGGTCGACGGCGGTGAGGAGGCCATCCAGGCGCTGCGCAACCACGTCGCGAAGGAGATCGGGCCGATCGCGAAGCCGCGGCAGATCATGGTCGTGCCGGAGCTGCCTAAGACGCGCTCGGGCAAGATCATGCGCCGTCTCCTGCGCGACGTCGCGGAGAACCGGCAGGTCGGCGACGTCACCACGCTGGCCGACTCGTCGGTGATGGATCTGATTTCGTCGGGCCTGAAGTCGGACAAGGCCGAGGAGTGAGCTAGCGTTGCTCCGTCAGAGCCCTTCCGGCTTCGCGCCGGGAGGGCTCTTTCATGAACCCCCCGAGCGGCGCACTTCGAACGCATGTTCTACACTGTGCCGCGAACCACACCCCCTTCCCGGGCAAGGAGACGACACGACGATGACCGTGGATGTCCTGACGCACGACGAGGAAACGGCCGAAGCTCCGGCGACCACCGAGGCGCCGGCCACCGACGTTCCCGCCGCCGAGGCGACGACCGTCACCGAGTCCGCGTCCCCGGCCGCTTCGGAGGACTCGGCTCCGGCTGAGCCCGCCGCCGAAGAGGCCCCCAAGCCGAAGCGTGGCCGCCCGAAGGGTGCGGCGGCCGCGTCGACGGCGAAGAAGACCCGCACGGTCGAGCTGATCCTGACCGTCACCGGCACCGCCGATGGCGAGTGGCAGGCCGAGCTGAAGAACGGCTCGAAGTGGGTCGCGAAGGGCCTGGAGATCCCCGCCGCCGCGGTGTCGCGCGCGGCGAAGGAGCTGCACTCCGACCTGTCCGGCCCGATCGACGAGGTGATCAACCAGGCCCGCGAAGCGCAGGCCGCGAAGGTCGCCGCGTTGGAAGCCGAGCTCGAGAAGGCCAAGCAGGCCCTCGCCGAGCTGGACGCCTGAGCTAATTTCCGGGAAGCGCCCGGTTCCGCTTCGAGCGGGGCCGGGCGTTTCCGCTTTCCTGGGTCGGCTCGCGTACCCGGACGGTCGGCTCGCGTACCCAGAGAGTCGGCTCGCGTACCTGGACGGTCGGCTCGCGTACCCGGACGGTCGGCTCGCGTACCCAGCGGGTCGGGTCGCGTGCCTGGAGGGTCGGCTAGGCGATGGGTGGGCGGGCCGGCAGGGGTGACTTGAACTCCACCCACATGGAGTCCGTCAGCGCCTCGACGTGGTGGGCCACCCCGCGCGGATGGACCACCGAATCCCCCGGCTCCAGCACCGCCTCGACGCCGTCGACCGCGCCGCGCAGCTTGCCCGACAGGACGTAGACGATCGAGTCGTGGTCGTGCGCGTGGGTCGGTGATGCCACGCCCGCCGGGTAGTGGATCAGGTACGCCAGGCCGCTCTCGGCCGTCTCCAGCAGGCGGAACCGGCCTTCGCCGCCCTCGAGCGGCAGGCCCTCGACCGTGACCAGCGGCTGCCACACTTGCTCGTCCATGCCGCCCATGATGACCCAGATCCGCTGAGAGTCCACACAGGACCGGCTTAGGTAAGGCAGTCATCAATTAGGCGAACCTGACCGGAAATTCGCATCTCGCCACGATTCCCGGTTCGTGTTTCACTGGTCCGGTGACCGAAACTGCCGTGCAGCACGCGCACGAACCGCACCAGGGTGTGGGCGGGAAGCTGAACTGGCTGCGGGCCGGGGTTCTCGGGGCCAACGACGGGATCGTGTCGGTCGCCGGCATCGTCGTCGGGGTGGCCGGCGCGACCACGGAAAGCACCACGATCCTCACCGCCGGAATCGCCGGGCTCGTCGCCGGCGCCTTTTCCATGGCCGGCGGGGAATACGTGTCCGTGAGCACCCAGCGCGACACCGAACAAGCCCTGCTCCGGCTGGAAAAGCAGGAGCTGACGACGATGCCGGACGCCGAGGAGCGCGAGCTCGCCGGGATCTACGAAGAAAAGGGCCTTTCGCCCGAACTGGCCAGCCGGGTCGCGCGCGAACTGACTGAGAAGGACGCGCTGCAGGCGCACGCCGAGGCCGAGCTCGGCATCGACCCGGACAACCTGACCAGCCCGTGGCAGGCGGCCTGGGCGTCCCTGCTGGCGTTCTCGGTCGGCGCGCTGCTGCCGATCCTGTCCATCGCCTGGGCCGGCGTGTCCCTGCGGGTGTGGGCGTGCGCGGCCGCGGTCGTCGTCGGCCTCACGCTGACCGGGTGGGTCAGCGCGAGGCTCGGCGACGCGAACGTGGGGCGCGCGATCCTGCGCAACGTCGGGGTCGGCGCCCTCACCATGGTGGTGACCTACTTCGTCGGGGTGATCTTCGGCGTCACCGTGGGCTAGTGCACACCCTTCATCAGCTTGCGGATGAAGGGGATGCCCAGGAACAACAGGATGCCGACACCGATCGCGACCCCGCCGACCGTGCTGAAGTACGGCGCTTCGTCATCGACCGAGTAGTACTCGGCGAGCTTGCCGGACATCGCGGTGCCGAACGAGATCGACAGGAAGTTCAGCGCCACCATCTGCGTCCGGAACGCCTCCGGCGCGAGCTTCGTCGACAGCGACAGCCCGACCGGGGAGAGACACAGCTCGGCGATCGTGAAGACGAACAGGATGCCGACCATCGCGAGCATCGGGCTCGCGTTCTTGCCGCTGCCCACCATCGGCAGGAACAGCAGGAACGCCGCGCCCATCAGCACCGTGCCGAGGACGAACTTCATCGGCGTCGACGGCTGGCGCTCGCCGAGCTTCGTCCACAGCGCCGCCAGCACCGGGGCGAACACGATGATGAACACCGGGTTGATCGAGTTGACCCAGGACACCGGCAGCTCCCAGCCGAACAGGTTCCGGTTCAGCCGCTGGTCGGTGTAGGCCGCGACGACCGTGAACTGCTGCTGGTAGAGCGAGAAGAACACCGCGCTGGCGATGAACATCGGGATGAACGAGAACACCCGGCTGCGCTCGTCGCCGGTGATCTTGCTGCTGGTCAGGATGACGAGGAAGTAGATCACCGAGATCACGCCGACCACCCAGACGACGACGTCGGCGAGGTTGCCCGGGTTGACAACACCGGTCAGCACCAGCAGCACGATCGCGGCGACCAGCAGGAGGGCGGCGCCGACCGCGAGCGCGCGCTGCGACGACGGGAGCGGGTTCGGGACCTCCTTGGCCTTGTCACCGAGGTTCTTGCGGCCGAACGTGTACTGGATCAGGCCGAGCGCCATGCCGATCGCGGCGAGGCCGAAGCCGAGGTGGAAGCCGACCTCCGTCTGCGCGAGCCCGGTCAGCAGCGGCCCGACGAACCCGCCGAGGTTGACGCCCATGTAGAAGATCGTGAAGCCGGCGTCGCGCCGCTCGTCACCTTCGGCGTAGAGCGTGCCGACGATCGCCGTCGCGTTGGACTTCAGCCCGCCACTGCCGACCGCGACGCAGACCAGGCCGACGCCGATGCCGCCCAGGCCCGGCAGCAGCGCCAGGCTGACGTGGCCGATCATGATCAGCACGGCGCTGTAGAACAGCGTGCGTTCGGAGCCGAGCAGCCGGTCGGCGACCCAGGCGCCGATGACGGCGGAGAGGTACACCAGGCCGCCGTACGCGCCGACGATGCCGAGCGCGGACTCCTGCGCCAGGCCCAGGCCGCCCTGCTCGACCTTGTAGTAGAGGTAGATCGGCAGGATGCCGAGCATCCCGTAGTAGGAGAAGCGCTCCCACATCTCCACGCCGAAGAGGTTCGCCAGCCCTCGTGGGTGCCCGAAGAACCTCGTGTCCTGCTGGACCTCGGTAGAGGTGCTCACAACTCTGTCTTCCTTTGTCTCGGACTTCGTTGTCGCTTGGCATGCTATGAGCACACCGTGTGACCCACCACCGGCACCCGGTGTGGCGGTGGCCATAACGATCCGTGACAAAGAGGTATTAAAATTCCGTCAAGGTGCGCCGGGAAGTCTGGTCGGCAACAGTGATCAGAGACCCCTGGAGCCGCCGTGTCCCGCCCGTTGACCGAGTTCGCGCGATACCTGCGCACCGAAACCACCGGCGGGATCATCCTGCTGGCGGCCACCGCCGTCGCCCTGATCTGGGCCAACTCACCCCTGCGGGACAGCTACTACGCGTTGCGCGACTTCCGGCTCGGCCCGGAGTTCCTGCACCTGAACCTCACGATCGGTGACTGGGCGAAGGACGGCCTCCTCGCCCTGTTCTTCTTCGTCGCCGGGCTGGAGCTCAAGCGTGAGCTCGTCATCGGTGAGCTGTCGCGGTTCAAGCAGGCCGTGCTGCCGGTCGTCGCCGCGATCGGCGGCATGGTCGTGCCCGCGCTCGTCGCGTTGAGCGTCGGCTGGGGGACGCCGGGAATCGACCGGGCGTGGGCGATCCCGGTCGCGACGGACATCGCGTTCGCGCTCGGCGTGCTCGCGCTGACCGCGTCGAACCTGCCCTCGAGCGCGCGGGTGTTCCTGCTGTCGCTGGCCGTCGTCGACGACCTCGGCGCGATCATCGTCATCGCCGTCCTGTTCACGACCGGCTTCGATCTGGTCGCGGTAGCCGTCGCGGTGGTGGCGCTCGCGCTGTACGCCTTCCTGCAGCACCGCCGCGTCCGGACGCCCTGGCTGTACGTGCCGCTCGCACTGATCACCTGGGTCGCGGTGCACTCGGCGGGCGTCCACGCGACGATCGCCGGCGTCGCGCTCGGCCTGCTCACCCGCGTCCGGCCCGACGAAGGTGAGGCCGAGGCGCCCGCGCTGCGGCTCGAGCACCGCCTCCAGCCGTGGTCGGCGACCGTCGCCGTGCCGGTGTTCGCGCTGTTCGCGGCCGGGATCTCGGTCAGCGGCGACTCGCTCGGCAAGGTGTTCACCACGGCGTTGCCGCTCGCGGTGCTGGCCGGGCTGCTCGGCGGCAAGGTGGTCGGGATCTTCGGGGCGAGCTGGCTCGCGGTGAAGCTCAAGGCCGCGGAAAAGCCGCGGGGTGTGGGCTGGCGCGACCTCGGCGCCTTGTCGGTGCTCGGCGGGGTCGGGTTCACAGTCAGCCTGCTGATCGCGGAGCTGGCGTTGCCCGGCGACACGAGCGAACTGGCGAAGGCGGCGGTGCTGATCGCCTCCGCGGTGGCGTCCCTGCTGGCCGCGGTGATGCTGCTGAAGCGGAGCCGTGTGCACGCCGAGGCGGATTGATCGCCGACACTCGGTGACTCCGCCGCGCCCGCTCCGGGGCGTCATGGCACGATGACCCGGTGAGCAGCCCCAAGCACGAACGCACCGGCCCCGACGGCGTGGGGGCCGTGCCTTACCTCCCGCTGTCCTCCGACACCGACGTCCCCGGCGACCAGTCGATCGGCAGGCTCGTCGGCGACGCGACCCAGCACATCTCGACCCTGGTCAGGGCCGAGATGGAGCTCGCGAAGTCCGAGCTGGTCGGCGAGGTGAAGAAGGGCCTCAAGGGGGCCGTCTACTTCCTGATCGCGCTGACGGTCTTCCTGTACAGCACGTTCTTCCTGTTCTTCTTCGCGGCCGAAGGCCTGGCGGAGTGGGTGCGCTACCGCTGGATCGCGTTCGGCATCGTGTTCTTCCTGATGCTGCTGGTCGCCGGCGCCGCGGGCTTCCTGGGCTACCGCAAGGTGAAGAAGTTCAAGGCACCGGAGCGGACCATCGCCAGCGTCAAGGAGACCGCCGCCGCGCTCAAGCCGCAGAAGGCGCCCGAAGCCGACTTGACCAGCACGCGCGACTGAGTCGTTGCACGCGTCCCCCGACCCGTCGACCGTCCGGCTCGACGGCCCGTGGGCCCATCGCGACGTCTCCGCGAACGGCATCCGGCTGCACGTCGCCGAGCTCGGTGACGGCCCGGTCGTGGTGCTGCTGCACGGGTTCGCCGAGTTCTGGTGGACCTGGCACCACCAGCTGACGGCGCTGGCCGACGCCGGCTTCCGCGCGGTCGCCGTCGACCTGCGCGGGTACGGCGACTCGGACAAGCCACCCCGCGGTTACGACGCCTGGACGCTCGCCGGCGACATCGGCGGCCTGGTCAAGTCGCTCGGGGCGCGGCGAGCGCACCTCGTCGGCCACGCCTGGGGCGGCATGCTCGCCTGGACGGTCGCCTCGCTGCACCCACGGCTGGTGGCTTCGGTGACGGCGATCGGGGCGGCCCACCCGCTCGCGCTGCGGTCGTCGGCGGCCCGCCCGTGGCGTGGCCAGGGCCGTGCGGCCGGGCACCTGTTCCGCTTCCAAGTGCCGATGGCGCCGGAGAAGTGGCTGCTGAAGAACGACGCCCAGGCCGTCGAGGATCTCTTCGGCGCCTGGTCCGGGAGCCGCTGGCGGTCCACTTCGGACTTCACCGAGAGCGTCGGCGCGTTCCGGCAGGCGATGCTCGTGCCCGGCGTCGCGCACAGCGCGCTCGAGTACTACCGGTGGGCGTTCCGCGCGCAGTTCCGCGGTGAGGGCCGCCGGTTCACCGACGCCGTCGACGCCCGGATCGCAGCGCCGACCCTGCAGCTGCACGGCGGGGACGACACCTGCATCCTGCCCGAGACGGCGACGTCGTCGGTCCGCTGGGCGGGCCCGCACGCCGAGCCGGAGATCTGGCCGGGCGTCGGGCACTTCCCCCACCTCGAGGCGCCGGACCGCACGTCGGCGGCCCTGGCGGACTTCCTCAGCCGAGCTTGATCGCGTTCTTCGCCCGCTCCACCGACTCCTCCGCCGGGCCCCCGGTCGGGTTCTCCGTGGCCAGCGCCTGGTTCAGCGCCACGAACGGCCGCATCCGCCGTTCGTAGGCCGCGAAGGCTTCTTCGTGGCCCGCCCGGCCGAGCTCCTCGGCGAGGACGTACGCGCCGACCAGCGCGAGGCTCGTTCCCTGCCCGGACAACGCCGACGCGCAATATCCCGCGTCGCCGACCAGCACGACCCGGCCCGCCGACCAGTGGTCCAGGTGGATCTGCGCCATGGCGTCGAAGTAGAAGACGTCCGCTTCGGCCATCGCAGCCAGGAGTTTCGGCACCTCCCAGCCGATCCCCGCGAGCCGCTCGGTGATCAGCCGCTTCTGGTCCGCGACAGCCAACGAGGGCAACGGCTCCGAGCCGAACCCGAGGGTCACGCGCAGCTCGGTGTTGTCCCGGACCGGGTAGATCGCGCCGCCGGTCTCCTCGTGCCGGAACCAGACCTGCCAGTCCTCGAGGCCGAGGAAGTTGGCCGTCGGGAAGATCGCCAGGTACTGCCCGAGGTGCGTGCCGAACCGCGCCTCCGGCCCGAAGGCCAGCCGCCGCACGGCCGAGTGCAGGCCGTCCGCGCCGACCACGAGGTCGAACGTCCGGAAGCCGCCGTGCTCGAACTCGACCCGCACACCGTGCGCTTCTTCCGTCAACGCCGTGATCGAATCGCCGAAGACGTACTCGACGTCGGTCGCCTCGTGCAGGATCGCCACGACGTCGTCACGCAGGATTTCGAAGTCGTCGCTGTCGAGCCGGCCGCTGCTGTAGGTGAACTCCTCGGACCGGAACAGCTCCTGCCCGGCGCCGTCCACCACGGACATCCCGCGCATGCGGGTGCGCACCGCCCGCATCCGCTCGCCGAGGCCCATCCGGTCGACGACGTCGAGCGCGGCTCCCCGCACGTCGATCGCCTGGCCGCCGGTGCGCGGGCCGGGCGCCCGCTCGACCGCGGTCACGGCCCAGCCGGCGCGGGCCAGGAACCAGGCCAGGGTGCCGCCGGCGACGCCGGCCCCCGAGATCAAGACGTTTCGCATGCTGCCTCCAGAGTCGTACGCTTGTCTGCACCACAGTGGAGTTCTCACAGCTCGAAGGCCATATCTGTGCTAGCACAGATGGTCAGCTGTACTAGGTCAGGAGACAGCGGTGAAGTACGTGGCCATCGCCGAGGAGCTGCGCGGCCGGATCACCCGTGGTGAGCTCCCGCCGGGAGCGCGGGTGCCCTCGACCCGGCGGCTCGCGACCGACCACGGTGTCGCGATGGCGACCGCGGCCAAGGCGCTCACGCTGCTGAGCCAGGAAGGGCTGGTGCGCGCCGAGCCGCGGTCCGGCACGGTGGTCGCCGACCGGGAACGCCGTGGTGACCGGCAGGCGGTAACGCGGGAGCGGATCGTGCGGGCCGCCATCACCATCGCCGACACCGAGGGCCTCGGCGCGCTGTCCATGCGCGGGGTCGCGGCCCGCCTCGGCATCGCGGCCATGGCGCCGTACCGGTACGTGCGGGGCAAGGACGAGCTGGTGCTGCTCATGGCCGACGCCGCGTTCGGCGAGCGCGGTTACCCCGCGATCCCGGCCGGCGACTGGCGCGAACGGCTGCTCCTCGGCGGCCGCACGCTGTGGTCGCTCTTCCGGCGCCACCCGTGGCTGGCGCAGCTCGGGCCGATCACGCGGCCGCTGCCCCTGCCCAACCTCGCCACGCACGGCGAGTGGGCCCTGTCCGCGCTGGCCGAGCTGGACGTCGACGCCGCGACCCTCTGCGACCTGCACGTGCTGTTCTTCAGCCACGTCCAAGGGCTGGCGATCCACCTGGAGCGCGAACAGAACGCGCTGGCGTCCTCGGGCCTGTCCGAAGAAGACTGGATGGACCGCCAGGGCCCCGCGGTGCTGGCGATGACGGCCGGGCACCCGACGTTCGCGAAGATGCTCGGCGACCTCACCGAAACCGGCTACGACCTGGTGCTCGACGACATCCTCGAGTCGGGCATGCGGGCGCTGCTGGACGGCCTCGCGCTGCGGTTCGGGCGTTAGGCGGCGCAGGAACCGGTGGACACGGTCGTCGTCTGCGACGGCGCCGCGTCCACTTCGCCGCGCACCTGCTCGGCCGTCAGCGTGAACCCGGTCTCCGGGTCTTCCACGGCCGCGCCGAACACCACGCCGATGACCTGGCCGTCCGGGGTGACCATCGGGCCGCCGGAGTTACCGCTGCGGATCTCGGCGCGGACCGTGAAGACGTCCCGCTGCACGGTGTTGGCCTCGTAGATGTCCGGGCCGCGCAGGTTGATCCGGCCGCGCACCCGCGCGGGCGTCGCCCGGTACGGGCCGTCGAGCGGGTAGCCGAGCACGATCGCGCTGTCGCTCGCCCGGGCCGTCTCCGCCGCGAACTGCAGCGCCGGGGCCCGCAGCCGCGGCACGGCGAGCACCGCGATGTCGACCTCCGGGTCGAAGTAGACGACGCTGGCCGGGTAGTCGCCCTGCGTCGTCTCGATGCCGACGGTGTCGGTGCCGGCCACGACGTGCGCGTTCGTCATCACCCGCTGCGGCGCGATCACGAACCCGCTGCCTTCCAGCGACCGCGAGCACGAGCTGGCGCTGCCGCGGATCTTGACCACGCTGCCGTGCAGCTGCTGGACGGTCGCGCTGCCCTGCAGGGCCGGGTCCGGCGGCGAGGTGTCCGCCGTCGGGGCCTTCTCGAACGGGTCCATGATCGACGGGAAGCCGGACGCGTCGAGCAGCTTGCGCAGCTGGCTCGGGAAGCCCTGCGCGGCCTCCGGCATGGTGTCGTTGACCTTGCCGAGCACCACCGAGTTGTTGATCGCCTTGGCCAGCCCGGGCAGGCCGGACACGGTGGTCAGCGGGGTCGCGATCAGCCACGCGACCACGAACACGACCACGGCCTGCACGATCGCGCCGAGCGTCTTGTCGATGCCGGAGAGCTTGTCCGGGTTGATCTTCTGCCGCAGCTTGCGGCCCACGTAGACGCCGATCGCCTCACCGAAGGCGACCAGGAACACCACGGTCGCGACGGCGAAGGCGACCTTCCACACCGGGTCGTCGAAGAACGCGACCACCACCGGCGCCAGCTTGATCCCGACGATCGCGCCGAGCACCACCCCGACCAGTGACGGCAGCGCGATGATCACGCCCTGGAACGCGCCGGACACGGCCGCCAGCAGGGCCAGCAGCAAGACCAGCACATCGACCCAGTTCACCGCTTCACTCCCCGCTCGCCAACCGCGCCTGGAACGCCTCCAGCGCTTCGTCGAGGTCCCGGACGTCGTCCGGGTCCCATTCGCGCTCCCAGCCTCCCAGGCCGAGCAGGACGGACAGCAACCCGGCGGTGAACCCCCAGACGAACAGGCCGCCCACCTCGAAGGCCGGCCCCTTCCACGGCATGCCGGCCTTCTGGATCATGAACCGGTTCGCCGGGTCGACCAGGTCGGCGATGGCGACCCGCGCGACGGACGCCGTCTCGCCCGGGTCGACGGCGTGCACCGGTGACGGCTCGGCCCAGTGCGCCAGCACCGGCGTCACGGCGAACCCGGACACCGGGACGAACAGCTCCGGCAGCACGGCGACCGGCCGGACGCCGGACGGGACGACCCCGGTCTCTTCCTCGGCCTCGCGCAGCGCGGTGCCGACCGGCCCGCCGTCACCGTCCTCGGCGCCGCCGCCCGGGAAGGCGACCTGGCCGGCGTGCGAGCCCAGCGTGTCGGCGCGGCGCTGCAGCAGGACGTCCGGCTCGCCGTCGGCCTCACGCTCGCCGAAGAGGATGAGCACGGCGGCCGGGCGCGTGTAGCCGTCCTCGGGCGGGCTGAACCGCGTGAACGTCTTCGAATCGACCTCGGCACTCACCTTGACCAGCGGCCGGAGCCACTCCGGAACCGACTCCGGCTCGACCAGCGGTCCGATCACGATGCCCCCTCGACTGCCGCGCGCACCTGGTCAGTGTTCCCGAACGTGCGTGGATTCGCGATGAACCGCACCTCACCCGCGGCGGTGACCAGGTAGGACGCCGGGAGCGACGACGGCACCTTCAGCGCCGTCCGGACCGGTCCGGACGGGCCGTCCCCGTCGAACACCGACGGTAGGTGCACGCCCAGCTTCGCCAGGAGGTTCAAGCCGTCCTCCGCCGGGCTCTGCACCTGGACGCCGACCACGCGCACGGCACCGGGCTGCTTCGCGTAGTCCTGGAGCACCGGCAGCTCGGTCCGGCACGGCTCGCACCACGACGCCCACACGTTGACCAGCACCGGAGCGCCGGCGAACGCACGTCCGACGTCGACGCTCGCGCCGTTGCCGAGGCAGTCCGCCTCGACCCCGTCGAGCTGCTTCACCGGCTGTGCCGCGCCCGGTGCCGGGCACGGCTGGAGCGCTGCCGCCGACCGGGCGGGCGCGAGGTCCCCGGCCGGTTTCGCGGCGGAGTCGTCACCCCCGCGGGGCAGCAGCGCGACGATGAGCGCCACCGCCAGCACGGCGGCGGCCAGCGCCCATTTGGTGACGGTTGTCACCGGGGCGCCGCCAGCGCCAGGATGTGGTCCTTTTCGACGCCTTTGACCAGCTTCGCGGCTTCTTCGAACCCGGTCGGGCCGGTGCCGTACGACGGGCAGTCCTTGGCCAGCGGGCAGGCGCCGCAGGCGGGCTTCTTGGCGTGGCAGACGCGCCGGCCGTGGAAGATCACCCGGTGCGAGAGCATCGTCCACTCCTTGCGGGGGATCAGCTCACCGACCGCGTGCTCGACCTTGACCGGGTCCTCCTCCGCCGTCCAGCCCCAGCGCCGGACCAGCCGGCCGAAGTGGGTGTCGACGGTGATCCCCGGCACGTCGAAGGCGTTGCCGAGCACGACGTTGGCGGTCTTGCGGCCGACGCCGGGCAGGGTGACGAGGTCGGCGAGCTTGCCGGGCACCTCACCGCCGAAGCGCTCGACGAGCGCCGCGCCGAGGCCCATCACGGAGTTCGCCTTCGCCCGGTAGAAGCCGGTCGAACGCAGGTACTCCTCGAGCTCGGGGCGGTCGGCGCCCGCGTAGTCGGCGGCGGTCCGGTAGCGCTTGAACAGCGCGGGCGTGACGAGGTTCACCCGGACGTCGGTGGTCTGCGCGGACAGCACGACCGCGACCAGCAGTTCCAGTGGCGTGGTGAAGTCGAGCTCACAGTGGGCGTCGGGATACACGTCGTCCAAGCAACGCTTCATCCGCCTGGCGCGTCTCACCAGAGCTAACCGGCTTTCACCAGCGCCCTCACGGGGGGCGTTCGTGGTGGCAGGTGGCACCCCGATAGCCTACGGGCGCCGTCGGACGAGCCGGTCAGTGCACCGGTGGACGTCACGACACGCCAGAGCGGACTCGGCGCAGTTCACGGCCGCCATGAGCGAGGATCTGGAGTAGATGCTTTTCATCGAGTGTTTCGGGGTCCGGTCATGACCGTCTGGTTCGTCATCCTGGTCCCCCTGGTGATCATGTTCTTCGCGCTCTTCATGGAGCGCGTCGAAAGCAGGCTCAAGCACGTCGCGGTGCAGGAGAACGAAGTCGAAGAGTTCCTCGAGCAGGCTCAGCCCAACGAGGTCCGGGCGCTCTACGGGCACGGCATCGGCCGCGCGCTGGAGCTGTTCCGGCTGCGTAGGCTGGGCGGACGGGCAGCCAGGCTACGCGCGCGTCGCGTGCGGAGTTAGGCTCCACGTTCGGACGAGATCGTTTGCCGCGCCGCGCGCCCGACAGGCGATCTCCCGAGTACGCCCTAGACTGACGCGCAAGTGACTGGCGTCACGCTCTGCGACCGACGCCGAGCGTGATCGTTTCTCGACGAGGAGGCACCCGAGGTGGACGAAACCCTGGCCCGTGCGGGCATTTTCCAGGGTGTGGAGCCGGCAGCGGCGGAGGCGCTGGCCCAGACCTTGGAATCCGTGGAGTTCCCCCGCGGCCACGTCATCTTCAACGAGGGTGAGCCCGGCGACAAGCTGTACATCATCCAGTCCGGCAAGGTGAAGATCGGCCGCAAGTCGCCGGACGGCCGCGAGAACCTGCTGGGCATCTTCGGCCCGTCCGACATGTTCGGCGAGCTGTCGATCTTCGACCCCGGGCCCCGGACGTCGAGCGCGACCACGGTCACCGAGGTCCGCGCCGTCACGATGGACCGCCCCGCCCTGCGGCAGTGGATCTCGACCCGGCCGGAGATCGCCGAGCAGCTGCTGCGCGTGGTCGCGCGCCGCCTGCGCCGGACGAACAACATGGTCGCCGAGCTGATCTTCACCGACGTCCCGGGCCGCGTGGCGCGGGCGCTGCTGCAGCTCGCGCAGCGGTTCGGCAGCCAGGAGGCAGGCCTGCTGCGGGTCACGCACGACCTGACGCAGGAAGAGATCGCCCAGTACGTCGGCGCCTCGCGCGAGACCGTCAACAAGGCGCTCGCCGACTTCGCGCACCGCGGTTGGCTGCGACTCGAGGGCAAGAGCGTGCTGATCCTGGACCCGGAGCGCCTGGCTCGCCGCGCTCGCTGAGTTCTTGCCGAAGAAGGCCTCCTGACCTGCAGGTCAGGAGGCCTTCTCAGTACACAAAACAAAGAGCCGGGCGCCACCCCCGACGTGGCGCACCGGCTCTTCGTTGTTGCGCGGACCATCCCCCGACGATCCGCGCTCCCCGCCCTCCGGATCAGGCCCCGACCCATATGCCGGAGGGAGCTGGGTTCTGTGCTGTTGTTCAACCATCACGGCCCATACCCACGAATTCAAGGCCATTCACTCTCAAGGACGCCGTGCCGGTCGTTTTGTTGCACGGGTTCACGGAGAATATCGTGAGTGTTACCTGATCGAGACCTCACCTGACCTACCTCCAGTCTGCCGGTGACGCACCTGACCGTCAAATAACTGGTACTTGCGTACCACTCTCCGGCATACTGGCTCGCGTGTCCCACTCCGAAGGTCGTACGTCTCTGGCCGACTACCGCAGCGCGCTGACGACCCGCGCGGCGCGGCGGCCCGCCGTCGCGTCCTTGCTCGCCCGGCTGCCGATCGCCATGATCGGCATTTCGGCCCTGCTCTACGTCCAGCGTGAGACCGGTTCCTTCGCCGCCGCCGGGCTCGTCTCGGCCGGTTCACTCGTCGGGGTGTCGGTGGGCGCGGTGATCCAGGGCAGGCTGATCGACCGGTTCGGGCCGACGCGGCCCCTGCTCACCACGGCCGTGCTGTCCGCGTTGTTGATGGCCGCCCTGGTCACGGCCATCGAATCGCACGCGGCGACCGCCGTGCTGGTTGCGTTCGGCGCGCTCACCGGGCTGTCGGAGCCGATGGTCGGATCGGCGTCCCGCGCGCTGTGGACACGCCTGCTGCCCCCGGGCGGCGCGCGCAACGCGGCCTTCTCGTACGAAGCGATCAGCATGGAGGTCTTCTTCATCCTCGGCCCCGGCGTCGCCGGGCTGCTGGTCCTGGCGCCGTGGGCGGGCACCGGCCTGGTGCTGGGGGTCGCCCTGCAGTTCACCGGCGCGATGCTGTTCGCGCTGAGCCCTTCGGTGCGTGCGTGGGGTCCGTCGAAGGGTTCGAAGGGATCACTGCTGGGCGCGCTGGCGAGCCCGGGCATGCGAACGCTGGCGCTGGCCGCGCTCGGTTTCGGCATCGTGATCGGGTTCGTCGAGGTCGCGGTCCCGGCGTCGGCGACGGAAGCCGGTTCCCCTTCGTTCGGTGGATTGCTGCTCTCGGCGTGGTCGCTGAGCTCGGTGGCGTTCGGCGTGGCGTACAGCCTGCGGCCGTGGCCGCGCCGGCTGGGCCTGCGCCTGCCGGCGCTGCTCGGCGCGTTCGGCGCGCTGGTGGCGCTGCTCGCGTGGCCGTCGTCGCTGTGGGGTCTTGCGCTGATGATGCTGCTGGCGGGCGCGTTGATCACCCCGCAGTCGACGGCCCATTCGGCGGCGATCGAGCTGGTCGCGCCGGCCGGCACCGCGGCCGAGGCGTTCGGCTGGGTGCTGACGGCGGTGACGATGGGGCTGGCCATGGGTCAGTCGGTCAGCGGGTACGTCGTGGAGCACGCGGGCCCGGGGGCGGCGTTCCTGGCCGCGAGTGTCGCGGGATTGCTGCTGGCGGTGGCGGTGTGGGCGTTGCGCGGGACGGTACGCCCGGCCGGGTCGCCGGCGGCGGTCGAGGAGCCTTCGCTCGTGGGTGTCGGCCGGTAAGTTTGTGCTGGTCAGACGGCGTGCGAACCGGTTTTGTCGGTGGTGCCCGCTAGCTTCGGCGGCATGGACGTCACCGCGCCTGCCCACCGCCTCTCGGCGGCCGTCTCCGCCGCTTCGCGCCTGCTGCCCGCCCGCGCCGGGCTGCGGCTGCGGGCGGGCGCGGGCGGGCTGACGGTCGCCGGCAGCGACCCGGATCTCGCCGTCCGGTTCGACTGCCCGGCGACCACGCACACGGACGGCTCGGTGGTCGTCCCCTCGGCCCCGCTGGCCGAGACGCTGCGCATGCTCGACACCGACCTGGTGCGCCTGGTCGTCGAAGGCAGCCGCCTGGCCCTGCGCCTGGACAACGCCCGGTTCGCGCTGCCGCTCCTCGCCACCGAGGGCGGCTCGTTCCCGGCCGAGCCACCCCTGGTGTCCGAAGTGGACGGAGCCGCGTTCGCCTCGGCGCTGCGGATCGTCGCGGGCACGGCGTCGAAGGACGACCCGCTCCCGCTGTTCACCGGCGTCCGGCTGCAGGCGGACGGTGACAGGCTGACGTTGACCGCGTCGGACCGCTACCGGATGGCGGTGGCCCGGCTGCCCCTGCGCGCGCCGGGTGCGCTCGACGTTCTGGTCCCGGCGGCGCTGCTCACGGAGGCCGCCCGCCAGGCCACCGGCGTGGTCGGACTGCACCTGAGCCCGGGCCGGTTCGGCTTGAGCTGGCCGGGCGGCCTGGTCGGCACGGCAGTGCTCGACGCGGGCTTCCTGTCCGAGGACTCGATCCCCTCGGGCGCGGTCGACACGACGGTGTCCCTGCCGGCGGACGCGCTCGCGGCAGCGGTCCGCCGCGTCGGGGTGTACGCGGAGGACCGCCGGGTGCTGACCCTGGAAGTCGGCGACACACAGGTCCGCCTGGCGAGCGCGCGGCAAGACACGGGCGAAGCGGAGGAGACGCTGAAGGCGGCGGTCCTCGGCGGCCGGACGTCACCGTCGTTCCAGGCGAGGTACCTGCTCGACGCGCTGCAGGCGTTCGCCGGGGAGGAAGTGGTGCTGTCGATCCAGCCGGGGATGCGGGCGTGCATCCTGCGAGCGGCCGAGCCCGGGGAGGTGGCGCTGACGTACTACCTGATGCCGATGCTGCCGCGGTAGCTCAGCCGACCTGCAGGAGCCGGGTCAGATCAACGAGGGCGACGTCGGCGGCCACTCGCGCACGGTCCATCGCGTGCTACACCGGGGTCACCGTGCCGAAGCGCTTCAGCGTGCGGATCATCGGTGCCGTCTCCACCTGCTGCACCCCTGGCAGCCCACCCAGGTCGTCAGCCAGATACGCGTACAGCGCGGCATCGTCGCGGCAGCCGACGTTCGCCACCAGGTTCGCCGGGCCCGTCGTAGCCGCGGCGAAGGCGACCTGCGGGTGCGAAGCCAACGCCTGACCAGCCGACTCCAACGCCGATGGCGCCACCGTCAGCCACAGGGTCGCCGTCAGCGGGTAGCCCAGCAGGGCCGCGTCCACCTCGACGTCGAAGTACAGCGCTCCCGATGACCGCAGCACCTCCAGGCGACGGCGGACCGTCGACTCCGAACGGCCCGAGGCCGCTGCCAGTGTCGACATGTCGGCACGGCCGTCGTGGGCCAAGGCGGCCAGTAGCTCCGAGTCGCCCGGCTCGGGACGGTACGGATCACCCGCAGGAGGGCGACGAAGGAGAGCCACCTCCGCGGCAGACAGCGCGTTCGACCGGCCCGACCACCCCGCCGGCCCGCCCGCGAAGCGCCGAAGCAGGCGGTACGCCGTCATCGACACCACCCGCGGGGTGCGGGGCAGCTGGCCGAGGAGCAGTCCGTCCGCCTGCTCGCGCAGCGGCGCCCTGATGAAACACACGATCTCCGTGCCGCCGGACATCAGGCTCACCCACTGGGTGTCGTCGCGCCGGGCGAGCGCCGCCGCGATCGTGGCCGCCGCGTCCGGGACGCACCGGAGGCGGACCAGCCAGTGCACCTGTCCGAGCGGCGCCGCCTCGGGGACGCCGACCACCCGCAGCACTCCGGACGACCGCAGCTTCCGGTAGCGCCGCGCCACCGTCTGGTCCGAGACGCCCAGCACCGACGCGATCGTGCTGAACGACGCCCGGCCGTCCAGCTGCAGCGCGTGCGCAAGACGGCGGTCCAGGTGGTCGAGCAAGCCGGATTCCACCAGATCACCCTCCACCGTGTCGGATTTGTGCACCGGACCGCCGTGAATGGAACTACGGCGCCACGATACCCACGCTGAAGAGCATGAACATCGATCACACGGTCTTCCTGACCCGGAACTACGACCAGGCCTGGCGCCGCTACGAAGAACTCGGCTTCACGCTCAGCCCGCCGTCACGGCACTTCGCGGCCTCCACCGACAAAACCGAACCGGTCCCGAGCTGCACGGCGAACCGCTGCGCCTACTTCGGCGACTCGTTCCTCGAGTTCATCGGCATCGTCGACGAGGCCGCCGGCGACCCCTGGCGGGTGCTGCCGATCCTGGACGACCGCGGTGACGGCCTCCACGGCTGCTCCTTCGGCGTCGACAACTCCGAAGAGGCCGAACGCAGGCTGCGCGAGGCCGGGCTCTCGACGTCGGGTGTGCTGAAGCTGCAGCGCGACGTCGAACTCCCCGAAGGCACGCGCACCGCACGCTTCCGCAGTGTCCACATCAGACGGGACCGCACGCCCGAGGGCATCCTGCACACCGCCGAGCACCGCACCCCCGAGTACGTCCACCAGCCGCGTTACCTCGACCACCCGAATGGCGCCCGCGGTGTGGCCGGGATCGTCCTCGTCGTGCCCGACAACGAGGTCGGCGAGTACCAGCAGCGCTACGACGTGATCACCCAGGGCCGGCGACTTGTCGACATCGTCGGCGTGAGCGACCTCAACACCGTCCTGCCCGGCGAAACCCCGCGCAAGCTGCCCTACTTCGCCGCCCACGGCGTGGTGGTTGCGGATCTGGCCAAAGCGCGGAAGCTGATCGAGGAGCACGTCCCGGCCACCACCCGCGGGAACGGGTTCTTCGTCCGCGCCGAGGACGCCGAAGGCGCCGCCGTGTACTTCGAGGAGGCATGATGATCGTCGAAACCACCGCCGGGCGCGTCCGTGGTGCGGCAGGCGCCTTCTGGGGAATCCCTTACGCAGAAGCAAAACGCTTCGAAGCACCCCACCAGCCGAAGCCGTGGACCGGCGTGCGCGACGCGATGGAAGCCGGGCCGGCCGCACCGCAGCCGCCGTCGCGGCTCGAGCACGCCCTGGGGCCGATTCCGCTGCCGCAGAGTGAGGACTGCCTGTCGCTCAACGTCTTCACGCCGTCGACCGCCGGGAGCCGCCCGGTGCTGGTGTGGATCCACGGCGGCGGGTTCTCCAGCGGTTCGGGCGGACAGATCTGGTACACCGGCACCCGCCTGGCCCGTGACGCGGACGCCGTCGTCGTGACGCTCAACTACCGGCTCGGCGCCCTCGGTTTCCTCGCCTTGGACGGCGTGCCGCCCAATCTCGGGATCGCCGACCAGCTCGCCGCGCTGGAGTGGGTCCGCGACAACATCGCCGCGTTCGGCGGGAACCCGGCCGAGGTCACGCTCGGCGGCCAGTCGGCCGGCGCACAGTCGACGCTCACTCTGTGGTCGTCGCCGCGAACCGAGAATCTCGTCAAGCGGATCGCCCTGCAGAGCGCACCCCTGGGCATGCGGCCGTCCACCTGGGACGACGCGAACCGGAACGCCTTGCTGCTGCAGCAAGAACTCGGTGAGGACATCCGCACGGCCACCACGGAACGGCTCCTGAAAGCCCAGCTGGCGGTCGCGGCCAAGACCGCGAAGCCGGGCTCCCTCGAACCGCCCTTCCAGCTGGTCGCCGACAACAACCTGGTCGCGAAGGACCTCATCGAAGCGGCACCAAAAGGCCCGGCGCTCATCAGCTGGACGCGCGACGAGCTGCGCGCGTTTGTGCCCGACGCTCCACAAGAGACGGTCGACGCCGCGAACGAAACCTTCTTCGCCGCTGACATCCCACGGCTCGCCGAGAGACTCGACGCTTTCGTCTACCGCTTCGACTGGCAGGCGCCGGGCAACACCTTCAAAGCCTGCCACTGCGTCGATCTGCCGTTCCTCTTCGGCACCCACGACGTCTGGGCCGCGCCGATGCTCGAAGGCGCCCCGAAGGGCCTCGAAGCGGAAACCGGCCTGCGCGAAGTCTGGGCCGCCTTCCTGCACGGAAAGCGGCCCAGCCCGGCGTGGGACGGGATCAGGCCGATGCGGCCTTGACCGCCGCCTCGACCTCGGCGAAGGAGGGGTTGACCATGGCGGTCGACCCGACGATCACGGTGGGCACGGTCTCGTTCCCGTTCGCGACCTCACGCACCCGCGCGGCGCCGTCCGGGTCCTCCCAGATGTTGATCTTCCGGATCTTGAAGCCGCTCTTCGACATCGGCCGGTCCAGCGCGGCGCAGAACCCGCACCCCGGCCGCCAGTAGAACTCGACCTCGACGTTGCTCATCCCTGGTCCTCCGACCGCAAGTAGTCCAGCTGCGCCTGCACGCTCAGTTCGGCGGGCGCCCACAGCGCCCGGTCGACGTCGGCGTACACCACCTCGACGACCTGGCGCGGGGTGGCGTCCGCACCGAGCTCCTTCAGTGCCGAACGCACCTGGTCCAGCCGCTGTTCCCGGTGCGCGAGGTAGTCACGGGCGGTGGCGGGCGGATCGGGCAGCTCCGGCCCGTGGCCGGGCAGCCCGAGCGTGCCCGCCGGCAGCTCGATCAGCTTCCGCAGCGAGCGCAGGTAGTCGCCGAGGTCGTGCAGCACCGTGGTGCCGCGGCCGAGCACGGTGTCGCCGGTCAGCACCTGGCCGTCGAGCACCAGCGACACGGAGTCGCCGGTGTGCCCGGGTGTGTGCAGCACCCGGATCGCCAGGCCACCGGCCGAAATCACTTCGCCGTCCACAAAGGACGACGCGTCGAGGCACAGCGCGGGATCGAAGGCCCGCACCGGCGCGCCGACGCGCTCGGCGAACCACGGCGCACCCTCGGCGTGGTCGGGGTGGAAGTGCGTCAACAGCACGAGTTCGACCTCGCCGACCGCGGCCAGCAGCTCCAGGTGCTCGAGGTCGCGGTACCCCGGGTCGACCACGACGGCCGGGGTGTCCGGCGTCGCCCGCAGCACCCAGCTGTTGGTGCCTTCGAGCGTCATCGACGACGGGTTGTTCTCCAGCAGCACCGAAGCGGTCTCGGACACCTGGCGCAGCACGCCGTAAGCGGGGGCGGTCATCGCTCCTCCAGCACTACGCGGACGTGGTCGCCCTCGCGGATGAGCGTCGGCGCAATCCGGACGATCTCGCGCGGCGCGCTCAGGACGTCGTCGGCCGTGGCGAACTCGGCCAGCTCGCTCAAGGTCAGCCAGGTCGGTGGCATGAGCATCCGGCGGCCTTCGCGCGCGTCCGCGATCGCGTCCTCCGGACGCTGCCAGCCGGAGCTCGACGCCTCCGACGTCGCGCCGTCGGCCTCCTGGCCTTCCGGCAGCTTCGCGACGTAGAACCGGGTGTCGTACCGGCGCGGCTCCGCCTCGGGCGTGATCCAGTGCGCCCACGGGCGCAGCAGGTCGGCCCGCAGCGTCAGCCCCGCGTCGGCGAGGAAGCCGGCGAGCGACACCTCGCGCGTCTCCAGGGCTTTGCGGGCGGCCGCGTACGGCGTGACGTCGGTGAGGACCGCGTCCGCACTGCCCGCGAGCAGCACGCCGGACTCCTCGAACGTCTCGCGCACGGCCGCACAGGTCAGCGCGCGGGCGAGGGCATCGTCACAGGCGAAGCGCGAAGCCCACCAGGACGCCTCCGGGCCGGCCCACGCGACCGACGCGTCGGCGTCGCGCTTGTCGACCCCGCCGCCCGGGAAGACGGTCATCCCGCCCGCGAACGGCATGCCCTTGACCCGGTGCTGCAGGAAGATCTCGACGCCGTCGGCGCCGTCCCGGACCAGGATCACGGTCGCCGCGTCCTTCGGCGTCGCCGGCGGGCCGTCGGCGTTGGCCCGCGTCGCGACGCCGGCTCCTACCGGGATGTCGAAGACGAACTCCGTTGGCTGCTCCACCCGGGAAACATACCTCCGGACCCCGACGTTCCGTCGCGCAGTTGTGGCGTCTCAGACAGTGAAAAGGCGGTGCTTCCCGGAGGAAGCACCGCCTTCTCTCGAAAGAGGACTAAGGAGCGGTCCAGCCGCGCTGGTCACCGCCGGAGCGGGAAGCGCCGTTGAGCCGCATCTTCGCCGCTTCGGCCCGCTCGCGCTCGGCCAGCTCCGCGTGCAGCTCACGCAGCAGCGCCCGGTCGCGCTCGCTCAGGCTCGGGTCGTCCAGGTCCAGCGCGGGCAGCTCGACGACCTCGTGCATCGACGGCTTGCCCGCGGCGATCTCGCGGCCCTTCTCCGGGTCCTCGGCCAGCGCCTGCCGCAGCTGCGCGACCTCGGCCGGGGTCAGGTCGGCGGTGCGCTCCGCCCGCGTCTCCGACCGCTCGGACGACCGCTCCGACCGCGACTGGCGGGGCGGCTCCGGGGCGGGCGGCGGCGGCGAAACGATCGGCACCACCGGGGCGACCGGCTCGGCCGGCGCCGTCGTGGTGGCGCTGGAGCGCATGCTATGCCGGCTGCCCGACTCCGCGACCGGTTCCGGCGTCACCGGGGCCGGCGCCTTGACCGGCTCCGGCCGGTACGGCGACGAAGCCTGCGTCGTGCCCCCGGTCACCCAGGCCGGCGACGAAGCTGCCGAAGCGGCCTGGTGGTACTCGGAGTGCGCCACGCCGGGGCCGCTGACCTCGACGACCGAGTGGATCCCGGCCCGGCGCAGTGCCGTGTCGACGCGGAAGGCGACGGCGGGCGGGTTGCCCTCCGGGCCCAGCTCGACCAGCACAACACGCTGCGGCAGCGCGCCCGGCACGCTCCCGGCGGGCGTGTTGCGCCACACCGCGTGCACCGAGCGGACGTCCGGCAGCACCTGCAGGGTGCGGTCGAGCGCCTCGGCGATGCCGAACTCCGGGGAGTTCTCGCCGCTGAAGCGGTGCGTGTTGACCGGCTCGGCCTCGTCGACCAGCAGGTCGTTCGCCAGCGTCGCGTCCGACCGGCTCATCTCGAGCACCAGCGCCAGTTCGCGCTGTTCGGCGGAGCTGACCGGGATCCGGCCCGCGATGAGCGTGCCGGTGGTCAGCTCGACGGCCTCGTCGATGTGCGCGCGGGCGATCAGCTCACGCGCCTCGGTGAGCGCGCTGTCGTCGATCCGGCCCGCCAAGGCCAGCAACAGGTTGTGCAGGCGCAGGGGCACCGAGAACCCGTCCATGGGCGGGCCGTCGTGGACCTCCACCATTGCCTTGCTCCCTCCCGGCTCGCTGGCGGAGCGAGCGTTAAGCGGCTACGAGCCGGTTGCCCGCCACCGCGCCCACGCAGACCAGCTCCGAATCAGCCAGCGCGGCCCGGTGGTAGCCCGGCAGGTCGAATCGCGGCGGGATGACCTCGACGCTGGGCTCTTCGTCACCCAGGACCCGCAGCACCCGCTGCAGTTCGCCGGTCAACCTCGGCAGCCCCGACAGCGCGGTGATCAGCAGGACACGCTTGGCCGTCCCTTGACCGACAACACCGACGTGTCGCCAGCTCTGCCGCACTTCCCCCACGTCCGGGCGTCCCCGCAACGTTGCGTGGATCAGCACGGACACGGAGTCGACCGAGTTAACCCATTCGGGCGCACTCGACGTGAATGTGTACCTGTTCTCGGTGACGTCGTCTACCCCCAGGGTCGAACTCACCTGGTGCCAGTCGGCGCCGTGCGGGATCAGGCCCGCCACGAGCAGGCGGTACTCCGTTTGGTCGAGGTCAATCCTGTGCTTAAGCAAAGACCTCGGCAGGGTCCGGGCGAGGGTGCCCATCGCACCTTCGCCGAGCCAGTCCCGGAAGCGCCACAGCAGCTGGTCGGGCAGCCGCCCGGCCAGCCGGAGCAGCAGCTCGTGGGTGGACTGCTCGATGTCCGGGTCCATCACTGCACCTCCACGATCAGTTCGACCTCGACCGGCGAGCCGATCGGCAGCTCCGCGACGCCGACGGCCGAGCGGGCGTGGACACCCGCGTCACCGAAGACTTCACCGAGCAGCTCGGACGCGCCGTTGACCACCGCGGGCTGGCCGGTGAAGCCCTCCGCGGAAGCCACGAAGCCGACAACCTTGACGATCCGCGTGACGTTGTCAATGCCCACCAAGGCGTGCACCGCCGCGAGCGCGTTGAGCGCCGACGTGCGGGCGTGGCCCTTCGCCTCTTCGGGGCTGATCTCCGCGCCGACCTTGCCGGTCGCGGCGAGCACGCCGTCGACGAAGGGCAGCTGGCCGGAGGTGTAGACGTGCGAGCCGCTCCGCACGGCGGGCACGTAGGCGGCCAGCGGGGCGGCCACGCCGGGCAGCTCGATGCCGAGCTCCTTCAGCCGTTCGCTCCAGCTCACGCGGATCAGCCCTTCGGACGCTTGAGGTACGCGACGTGCTGCTCGCCCGTCGGGTTCGGCAGGACGGTGACCAGCTCCCAGCCGTCCTCGCCCCACTGGTCGAGGATCTGCTTGGTCGCGTGGATCAGCAGAGGGACCGTCGAGTACTCCCACTTGGTGGCGCTCATGAACCGGGAGCGTAGCCAAGCGGGCAAGAGCGCCGGGGGCCACCGCCGGAAATCCGCGCGCGACGCGCCGCGGTGTGGTTCATCTCACGCCGCTAGCGTGGCGGGGTGGAAACGTGGCGCGTGATCGCGACCGCCCTGCTCGCGGCGGCCGGGTTGCCCCTGACGCTCGTCGTGATGGCCAAGGTGCGCGACCGGACGCAGAGCTCCGGCCAGGTCGCGCTCGGCGGGGTGGTCACCTTCACCCTGCTGGTCGTGCTCGGTGTGCTCATCCTCACGGTGCTGCCCGGGCTCGCGAGCTGGGTGCTCGTCGCGGGTGTCGGCGCTGCGGTCAGCGTCATGCTGCTGGCCAGCTGAGCACTGATTTAGGGTGAAGACGTGACCACTTCCCATGCCGGCTGGACCGACGAGCTTGCCCGCGCCCGGCTGCACTTCGTCACCGGCAAGGGCGGGACCGGCAAGACGACGCTGGCGGCCGCGCTCGGGCTCGCGCTCGCCCGCGAAGGCCGGCGGGTGCTGCTGATCGAGGTCGAGGGCCGGCAGGGCATCGCGCAGCTCTTCGACACCGAGCCGCTGCCCTACGCCGAGCAGCGCATCGCGTCCGTCCCGGGCGGTGGGGAGCTGCGCGCGCTGCACATCGACGTCGAAGCCGCGCTGCTCGAGTACTTCGAGATGTTCTACAACCTCGGTTTTGCCGGCCGGACGCTGCGGCGGATGGGCGCGATCGAGTTCGCGACCACGCTCGCGCCGGGCCTGCGGGACGTCCTGCTCACCGGGAAGATCAAGGAGTGCGTCGGGCGCACCGAGTCCGACGGGCGGCACACCTACGACGCCGTGGTCGTCGACTCGCCGCCGACCGGCCGGGTCGTCAAGTTCCTCGACGTCACCAAGGCCCTGACCGACCTCGCGAAGACCGGCCCGATCCGCGGCCAGGCCGACGGTGTCGTCCGGCTGCTGCACTCCGGCGAGACCGCCATCCACATCGCCACGCTGCTGGAGGAGATGCCGGTCCGCGAGACCGTCGAGGCCGTGGCCGAGCTGGACGGCGCCGACCTGCGCCCCGGCGCGGTGCTGGTCAACCGGGTCCGGCCGCCGCGGCTGCCCGCCCGCTCGGTGACCGCCGCCGCGGACGGGCGCGTCGACGCCTCCCGCGTCCGCTCCGGCCTCGCGGCGGCCGGGCTGAAGCTGCCGGACACCACCCTGGACGCGCTGGTCGAGGAGACCGTCGAGCACGCCGTCCGGGTGGCCGCCGAGCAGCGGGCGCGCGAGCAGCTCGCCGAAGCCGACCTGCCGACCCTCGAGCTGCCGGACCTGACCGACGGCGTCGACGTCGCGGCCCTCTACGACCTGGCCGAGGCCTTGACCGACCAGGGGGTGCGGTTGTGACCACCATCAACATCGACGCGATGCTCGACGACCCGGAGAGCCGCGTGATCGTCTGCTGCGGCTCCGGCGGTGTCGGCAAGACGACCACGGCGGCGGCGCTGGCGTTGCGCGCGGCCGAGCGCGGCCGCCAGACCGTCGTCCTCACCATCGACCCCGCGCGGCGGCTGGCGCAGGCGCTCGGGCTGCGCGAACTCGGCAACCACCCGAAGCAGGTACAGGTCGAAGGGTTCGAGCCGAAGGGCGAGCTGTGGGCGATGATGCTCGACATGCGCCGCACCTTCGACGACATGGTGCGCGTGCACGCCGGCCCGGAACGCGCCGAGCAGCTGCTGCAGAACCCCTTCTACCAGACCATTTCCACGTCGTTCTCCGGCACGCAGGAGTACATGGCGATGGAGAAGCTGGGCCAGCTCGCGGCCACCGGCGACTGGGACCTGATCATCGTCGACACCCCGCCGAGCCGCTCCGCGCTGGACTTCCTCGACGCGCCGACGCGGCTGTCGTCCGCTTTGGACGGACGGATGATCCGGCTGCTCACCGGCCCGGCGAAGGCCGGCGGCTGGGGCCTGCGCAAGGTGGTCAACGCCGGCTTCTCGATGTTCGCGAAGGCCGTGTCGACGATCATCGGCGGCCAGCTGCTGACCGACGCGTCCGCGTTCATGCAGGCCTTCGACAGCATGTTCGGCGGCTTCCGCGAGCGCGCGCGCAAGACCGCGGAGCTGCTGCGCTCGTCCGGGACGTCGTTCCTGGTCGTGGCCGCGCCGGAGCCGGACGCGCTGCGCGAGGCGTCCTACTTCGTCGAGCGGCTGTCTTCGGAGTCGATGCCGCTGGCCGGGCTGATCGCGAACCGGACGCACCCGGTGCTCGCTTCGCTGTCCGGCTCCGACGCGCGCGCGGCGGCCGACTCCCTGCAGGGCGCACCCCTGGCCGAGGCCGTGCTGCGGCTGCACGCCGACCGCGTCGACCTCGCGGCGCGCGAGGAACGGCTGCTCGCGCGGTTCACCCGGGCCCACCCCGAGGTGGCGCTGGCCCGGGTGCCCGCGCTGGCCGGTGACGTGCACGACCTCGACGGCCTGCGCGACATCGGCGTGAAGCTCGCCGGCTGAGGCGTTCTTTCGTTCACGACGCCGGCTCGGTGAACTGAGCGGCACGGGCGGCGCGGCAGCAGGACCGCACCGCCCGCGGCCGCTCAGCCGACTTCGACCCGCTCCACGGCGTCCCGCTTGGCTGCCTCGAGCAGGTCCGCCCAGCTCACCACGTCGGGACGGCGGCGCAGCAAGGCCCGCCGTTCCCGTTCGGTCATCCCACCCCATACGCCGAAGTTGATCCGGCCGTCGAGTGCTTCGGCGAGGCATTCCGTGCGGACCGGGCAGCCCATGCAGACGGCTTTCGCCCGGTTCTGCTCCGCACCCCGGACGAACAGGCCGTCCGGATCGGCGTCCCGGCAGGACGCGTTGATTCGCCAGCTCGACTGGTTGGTTTCCATACCCCCAGCTCCCTACCCTGGTGATCGACGCACCAGCGGGGGAAAGGCACTGCGCTCTTTGCCCCCGCGAGCGTGTCTCCCTCAGCTCACGTCGGTTACCCGGGCACCTCCCCGGTGCCGGTGCCGCCGTTCGGGCTAAGCGAGCTCCCACTCGCGCTAACCCGTCCGACGGCTTTTCTTCGTGAGACGTTGACGGACTGTAGGGGCCCTCGGTTCCCCCCGCCAAGACCTAGGATGCCTTCCGTTACCAGATGTCACCAAACGGGGTCGGTTTTGTCACTGAATTCACACCTCTGGAGACACGGCGTCACCGGGGCCTGACCCGGTCCGGGTAGCCTGGCCCTCGTGCGAAAAGCGGATGGTTTGTTCAAGCTCATCGGCCTCTGCCTGCTCGCGGGGGTGCTCGTCGCCGGCATGCTCTTCCCGGTCGTGGGGGCGGCCGGTGTCATGTCCAACCAGGCCAGCGAGACCGTGGAGAAGACGTCGTCCGATCTCGCGGACATCCCGCCGCCGCTGGTCACGACGGTCACCGACAGCACCGGCAAGCCCATCGCGACGCTGTACGACCAGTACCGGCTGCCGATCAACGAGACCCAGATCAACGAGGCCATGAAGTGGGCCCTGGTCTCGGTCGAGGACAAGCGGTTCTACGACCACCACGGCGTCGACTGGCAGGGCACGCTGCGCGCGGCGGTCAGCAACAGCACCGGCGCCGACACCCAGGGCGCCTCCACGCTCACGCAGCAGTACGTCAAGAACTACCTGATCAACGTCGTCTACCGGGGTGACCAGGTCGGCCAGAAGAAGGCCCAGGAGCAGTCGATCGCCCGCAAGCTGAAGGAAGCGCGGATCGCGATCCAGCTCGAGACGAAGCAGACCAAGCAGCAGATCTTGGCCGGCTACCTGAACATCGTCGAGTTCTCCCGGCAGATCTACGGTGTCGGCGCCGCCGCGCACGCCTACTTCAACACCACCCCGGAGAAGCTGACCGTGCCGCAGGCCGCGCTGCTGGCCGGGCTGGTGAACAACCCGATCAACAACGACCCGTGGAAGCACGCGGACAAGGCCACCGCGCGCCGCAACCTCGTCCTCGACCGGATGGTGGAGAACAAGAAGCTGGCGAAGGCCGACGCGGAGCGCTTCAAGGGCGAGCCGCTGGGCGTCGTGCCGGACTTCCCGGCGAAGCCGCCGGCCAACTGCATCGGCGCCGGCCCGGAGTCCGGGTTCTTCTGCCAGTACGTCGAGGACTACCTGCTCAAGTCGGGGATGAGCAAGGACCAGCTCTACACCGGTGGCTACACGATCAAGAGCACGCTGGACGAGCGCGCCAACCACGAGGCCAAGGTCTCGGCCGAGGCGCAGGTGAAGAAGACCCAGCCGTACGTGGCGAACACGTTGTCGCTGATCAAGCCGGGCAAGAACCGCCACGAGGTGGTCGCGCTGGCGGCGAACCGCGACTACGGCGGGGACCAGGACGCCGGCCAGACGACGTACACGCTGCCCGCGGGTGTCTACAACACCGGCGGCGCCGGGTCGACGTACAAGATCTTCACCTCGGCCGCGGTGCTCGACAAGGGCTTGGCGGGCATCTATTCCCCGGTCACCATGCCGGACAGCTACACCTCGCACGTGTTCTCGACCAGCAAGGGCGGGTGCAGCACCACCCCGACCGGGAAGCCCGCGACCTACTGGTACTGCGTCGGGAACGCGGGCGACTACAGCAAGGCCGGCGCGAACGCGACGCTCCAGACGGCCCTCGCGACCTCACCGAACACCACGTTCCTGGAGCTCGAAGACCGGCTCGGCAGCACGGGGCCGGGGATCGACATGGCCAAGCGACTCGGCATGCGCGACACGATGGCGAGCACGACCGGCGGCGGCCGGGTCGACCCGAACTCCACCGAGGCCGGCAAGAAGCTCAGCCAGGCGGAGGTCTACGGGCCCAACGGGAACAGCCCGGGCTACGGCGCGTTCACCCTGGGCTTCAGCCCGCTGAGCGGTCTGGAACTCGGCAACGTCGCGGCGACGATCCTGTCCGGCGGGGTCTGGTGCCCGCCGACGCCGATCGCCGGTGTGACCGACCGCAACGGCGCCCCGGTGCCGGTCAAGGAAGCCCCCTGTGAGCAGGCGGTACCCGAAGGCCTGGCGAACACCCTCGCCGTCGGCATGAGCAAAGACGACCAGCCCGGCGGCACCTCCTTCGCGGCGGCGAACGGCGTCGGCTGGGACCGCCCGATCATCGGCAAGACGGGCACGACGCAGGGCAACGTCTCGGCCACGTTCGTCGGCGGCACCCCGCAGCTCGCGGGCGCGGCGATGACGTTCAAGTTCGGCGGGGGCCAGGGTGGTATCTGCGACGCGGGACCGGGCAACGTCCGGGTCTGCGGCAGCGGGAACATCTTCGGCGGCAAGGCGCCGGCGCGGACGTGGTTCGGCGCGATGAAGAACATCATGGACGCGAGCCAGCCGAGAATCGAGCTGCCGCAACCGGATCCGCAATACATGGGCGGTGGCGGCCGCTAGCCGGCCCGGCACGCAAAAGGGGTGTCCGCGACTCTTCGCGGACACCCCTTTTGCGTTCCCTGGTCAGTACCAGCCGGTGAGGATCTGCTGGCCGTTGTGGTACCCGCCCGCCCGGAACACCCAGCTGGTGCTCGAGTTCGTCAGCTGGGCGGCGGAGGTGATGCTGGCCTTGTTCGCGGGGTTGCCGAAGGGGCCGCACTGCAGCCAGGTCCGCCCGCCGTCCCGCGACCAGTCCATCCAGACCGTGCCGGTCACGGGCACGTTCCAGGTGCCGTTCCACAGCTCGGCGTACCCGCGCGTCCGGCCGCCGAACGTCCCGAAGAACAGGTTCACGCGGGTCCCGTCGGACCACAGGAGCTCGGGTCCGACCGGGCGGTAGTCGGCCGCACCCCCGTCCGAAATGTCGATGAATCCGTTGGCTCCGCCCGCGCAGTCGGCCGCGCTCGCGGACGCCGTGCCCGTCGGGACGACCACGGCCGCGACCGCTGCGACCGCGGCGGCGAGCACCGCCAGCCTGCCGGAAACAATTCTCATCAACAGCCTCGATTCACTAATGGCGAAAACGTCGATACCCGACCGAAGACAGCGTTGAGCCGAAAAGTAATGAGCGCCGGAAGACCTCTCCCGAAAAGAACATAACCGCACTCGGCGGCACCGGCTCAATCCGCCGTCCGGGTGACGGGAAGGTCTCACGAAGTCGCCCGGCGACCGGTCAGCCGATCACCCGGACAGCCCTTGATCACGGCGAACGTGCACTGTTAGCGTCACACGCTGCGGCGTTCCCTTCGAGGGCAACCGCGGTCACCAACCCTGGGGAGGGGGCGCATGACCTTGGCGCGTTCGGACCATGAGTCGATCACTCGTTCGAAATACGGGTCGATCCGCACGTAGCCGGCGGATCCACAATTCGGACATAGCGCAGATTTCAGTCCGCCGAGGTCATCCCGCACCTGAATTCCTTCACGTTTCACGACCGTCATCGACGCTCATTCTCGTGATGGTTCCTGCCGTCACGCGCTCCAGGAAGGCTCACCACATGCACAAGGTCTCCAGACCTGTGTACCGGTCACCGAGATGGCTGTCCCTGACCACCGCCGCAACCCTGGTCTCCGCACTCGCGACCGGCCAGGCCCACGCAGCCGCACCGGCCGCGCAACCACCACCGCCCGCCGCCGGACCGCAGGCTTCGCAGTCCGTGCCACCGGAGCAGCGCACCGCCCAGCTCGGTCCCGGCTGGGCGGCTTCCGCCGACCGCGCCGTGGCCACCGCCGGCGACACCACCGGGTTTCACGTCCTCGTCGCCGACGCGAAAGACGGCTACACCTGGCGCACCGCGGCGACGCTCACCGAGCCCGGCGCCGAGACCAGCCAGTGGATCGGGCAGGAGTGCGTGACCGCGTCGGGCCGGTTCGCCGCCGTCGTCTACGCACCGCGCGAAGCGGTTAACCACGAGGAGCAGTTCCGCGCCGGCGGGCTCGCCGCCGTTGTCGACCTCACCAGCGGTGCGGTGCGCAAACTGCCGTTCACGGTCAACCTCGCCTACTACAACCCGGGTTGCGGTGCGGGCGACCAGGTCGTCTTCACCGGCAACCTCACCTCGGGCGACAAGTACGAGTCCCGGCTGACCACCGTCGACGCCACCACCGCGAAGGTGGTGCGGCAAACCGGCGCGATCGGCCAGGTCACCTCGGCGGTGCCCTTCGGCGACGGTGTGCTCGCCGCCGCGGCGGACGGCCTCGCCACCGTCGAACCGGACGGGCGGCTGCGGCACGTCACCGACACCACCGGCACACCGTTCCGGCTGAGCGCGGACAAGGCCGGCGGCGTCGGCTACGAAGTCCGCACAACAGCGGGCACCGAACTCCACCGCTACACCACGGCCGGTGACACCCGGATCGCCGTGGCACCCCTGGATTCCGTGCGGCTGAGCCAGGTTGCCGGCCACGTGGTCGTGGCGGGCCGGACGGCCACGCCGCTCCCGGCCGGCTGGCAGGCCGCCGACGTGCCGGCCGGCGCCACCCTGTCGACCACGGGCGCGCTGGCCGTGCTGTCCGCGACGAACGTCGCCGAAGCGCCCGGCCAGCCCGGTGACGCGGCCCCGGTCACCATCAGCACCCAGGTGCTGAAAACCGGTGCGCGGCCGAAGTTCTCGGTACAGCCGAACGCGCTCGTGGCGTCGGCCGGGCGAGCGAGCTCCCCCGCCCTCGGCACCGCGCCCGCGGCCGGGAACCGCGCGGCCGCCGTCGATCCGTCCACCACCACGACCGACCCCGACCGGGCGTGCGCGGTACCGCGCAACGACCCCAAGATCCAGTCGCTGCAGGCCACTCCGGAAATGGGCGAGTGGGCGGCCGACCTCGCGGTCAAGGGGCAGCTCACCGTCTCGCGGCCGGCCGGCTGGAACGGCTCGACCCTGCCCGCCTACACCCCGCAGGGCCTGTTCCCGCTGCACGCGCTCACCGGTGGCGGGCAGGTGCCCGCCCAGGTGCTGCTCGGGGTGATGGCGCAGGAGTCGAACATGTGGCAGTCGGGCATGAACACCGTGGACGGCGAAAGCGGCAACTTCAACCAGGGCGGCTTCTACGGCAAGGGGGTCGGCGTCAACAGCGTGAACTTCGGCAACGTCGACTGCGGTTACGGCGCGACCCAGGTGACCACCGGCATGCGGGTCAGCGAAGGCACCTCGGTCTACACGCCGACCCAGCAGGTCGCCCTGACCGTCGACTACGCCGCCAACATCGCGGCCGGGCTCAACATCCTGATCGACAAGTGGAACCAGATGAAGCAGGTCGGGATCACGGTCAACAACGCCGACCCCGCCAAGGTCGAGAACTGGTGGTACGCGCTCTGGGCGTACAACAGCGGCTGGCACGCGCCGGGCGAGCCGAACGCCAACGGGGCCTACGGCCTCGGCTGGGCCAACAACGTCGCCAACGAGGACTTCCCGGTCGACCGTGGCGGCTTCCTCGACGAGAGCTACGACGACGCGAAGTACCCCAACCACTGGTCGTACCCGGAGCGTGTGCTCGGCTGGGCGAAGCACCCGCTGCTGAGGCTGGACTGGAAAGCGGGCACGTACGACATCGCCTACCGGCCCGCCCTCTGGCCGGGCGGTGGGACGCCGCAGCGGCCGACGCTGGGCACGTTCTGCACCACCGCGGTGTCCTGCGACATGAACCAGATCCACAAGCCGTCGCAGTACCCGGACGACCAGGGCAGCCACTGCCTGCGTGACGACCTGCGCTGCTGGTGGCACACCTCGGCGACCTGGACCACCTGCTCGAACTCGTGCGGCGGGGAATACGCGACCTACGCGCCGGGCACCCCCGAACCGGCGCTGGCGGCGTCGAAGGTGCTCTACCGGCCGGACTGCACGGACGCCGCGCAGCTGCCCGCCGGATCGCTGATCATCGACGACGTCCCCGGTGACGTCACGACCTACCGCGGCTGTAACAAGGACTGGACCAACCACGGTTCGCTGACGTTCAAGTTCGCCGCCGACAGCGTCGGGCACTACCCGTCGAAGATCGACTTCCACCAGGTGGACGGCGGCTTCGGCGGGCACATGTGGAGCGCGCACGCCTGGAACAGCCAGGATCCGAACAACGCCAAGCACAAAGTGACCGGAACGTGGACGCTGGATCGCCAGGTCAACGGCTGGGCCCGGGTGCTCGTTTACATCCCGGACCACCGGGCTCGGACCCCCCAGGCGTTCTACACCGTGAACGGCTCCGACTCGACCTCGAAGACCCGCTCGATCGTGGAGGGGAACTACCTCGACGACGGCCGCAATCCGGCCGCGGGGCACTGGGAGTCGCTCGGCGCGTTCAACTTCACCGGCACCCCGAGCGTTTCCTTGGACAACTTCACACACGCGGGGGTCGACGATTCCTGGAAGGACGCGTACGAAGGAATCCGGGACGTGCCGTGGGACGCGGTCGCCTTCCAGCTGTTGCCGGGCAAGCCGGCGAACCAGGTGGTCGCGCTGGGCGACTCCTACGCCTCCGGTGAAGGAGCCAGCAACGATCCGGTGAACGGCGTCTGGAACTACGATCGGGCGAGCGACCACGACGGCCGCGCCGAGCACGGCGACGATCCCGTGTTGCGCAATGCCTGTCATCGTTCGCCCGGTTCGTGGGCACGCCAGTCGACCTTGCCGGACAACCCCGGACGAACTGTCGGGTCTCGTGCGGACTCGCTGGATCCGACGCTGAACTACCACATGTCGGCTTGTGCCGGTGCGACGACGGGGAACCTGCAGCCGGGCGGATCCGGGCAGTACCAGGAGGGAAAGCAGGTCGAGCAGGGGTTCCTCGATCAGTACACGACCCTGGTGACGTTTTCCGCCGGCGGGAACGACGCCCGGTTCACGCAGATATTCCAGCAATGCGTCCTGTCGGTGACCCTGTGCCAGGACCAGGTGTACGGCAACGACGGTGAGCCGTTGTCCACGGCAGAGCCCAAGGTGATCGATTCGATCGGCACAGCGGCGCTGAACGTGCTGAGAACCCTCAAGAGCCGCGCGCCGAACGCAAAGTTCCTGGTGATGGGCTATCCCATTCTGCTGGAACACAACGGTCAGTGCATACCGGGCATCGGAACGTCCGAAGCGCCCTGGATCAACGAGATGAACAACCGTCTCGACGAAGTCCTGCACACGGCGGTGACCAATGCAAAAGCCGAGGGAATCGCGGCGACCTGGGCCGATCCGCGATCGGCGTTCGCCGGCCGGGGCGCCTGCGGAAACAGCGGGAGCGGACCGGATCTGATCCACACGCTCGTGCTGTCGCTGACCCGGGGTGACAACACCGGTTTCCGGCTCGGGGACTCGGGATTCATTTCCCAGCAGTCGTTGCATCCGACCCTGCAGGGCGCACAGGCCTATGCGAACGTCGCAACCGCGGCGATCGCGGGGATGTAGGCTGGCGGGATGAGGCCGAGGACGGGGCTGGCCGGGCTGTGCGGCGCGATCGTGTTGTCGACGTGCTGCGCGGCCTGCGCCAGTCCCGCCGACCAGCTCCGGCCCCGCGTCGCCGAAGCCGCTCGAGAGCACGCAACCAGCGCGCTCCATCAGCTGCAAACCGTGACTCCTTTGACGCGGGAATCGCTCACGCGGGCCATCACGGAGATCCCGCGGAACGAAAACCGGGTCGGCGGGACGGTGCTGATCCGAAAAGACGTGCCGGCCGGTGGGAAATACACCGCGCAATACGCGTTTGTCGCGCTGATCGGCGACGGTTTCACCGGCGGCGCGTACGAACAGCTCGCCCTACGGCTTTGTGTGACCTACACCGGTGACCTCAGCCGGCCAGGCGCGGTGGAAATGGCCGATCTGACGTGCCCGCCCGGGCTGCCGGGTCCGGACAACGGCGTTCCGGTGGAGCGGGAAATAAAACTCGCCGATTGAACTCTCGTCAGTTTCCGGCCATGTCCACCAGGATCCCGGTGTTCCACCACTCGTAAAGGTCTGCCAGCTCCGCGTTGTTCTTCACCTTGGTCGACAGCAGCACCCCGGCGACGAGGTTCTGCTGCGTCCACACGAGCTGGGCCGGGTCGCCGAGGAAGCACGTCAGGAACTCGCCGGGTTTCGGGGCCGCCGCCCGGTAGTAGGTGCCCCAGATCTTCGGGTACGTCTCCGGGCGGCACGCGCCTTGGGCGTCGTTGCGGGTGAGGCCCTCGGTCTTGACGATGTTCTGGAAGAACGCGTCCATCGCCGCCGCGTCGGCGAACCGGAGGAACCGCGCCCCCGTCGGCTCCGGGAACACCACGTTGCCCGACTTGATGTCGCCGACGTTCGAAGCCTGGCACTCCACCGCCGCCACCGCACCGGCCGGCACGGCCGCGTCGACGCACGAGTTCATCTTGTAGATCGCCGGAAGCGCGGCGTACAGCTTCTCGTCGTGGGCCGGCTTGGATTCCGAAGTGGACGGTGGGGTCGTCTCGGACGACGGTGCCGGCGTGTCCGAGGCCTCGGTGACGGTCTTGGGCACGAGCGGGGTCGTGGTCGGGCTGCCCGTCTGCGTCGTTTTGTCCTTGGTCACCAGGTACGTGACCAGCAACGCGACCACCACGATGCCGGCGAGCGCGCCGCACAGCGCGATCCACCGGTTCCGCTGGGACGTCGGCGACCGGGGCGTGGCCGGGGCGACCTTGCCCGACGGCGCGGTGAACGGCCGCGGGCCCGTCGGCGGGCCGGGGTACGAGGCGGTCGGCGGGCCGCCGAACTGTCCGGTCGGGACGGGCGTCGCCCGCGGCGGGGTCATCGGCGCCGACATCGGTGTGGACATCGGCAGGCCCGTCGGCGTCATCGGCCCGGACGAAGTGGACGGCGCCACCAGGGTCGGCGGCGGTGTGGGCTGCCACGCCGGGGCCGGCAGGGTCTGCTGCCACGTCGGGTGCGGGGCGGCGGGCGCGGTCACCGCGGCGCGCGCGGCTTCGGCCAGCGCGGCCGCCGTCGGGTAGCGGTCGGCCGGGTTCTTCGCCATCCCGCGCGCCACCACCGCGTCCAGCGCCGGCGGGAGCCCCGGGCGCACCTGCGACGGCACGGGCGGCGGCGCGGTCAGGTGCGCGCCCATCTGCGCGGCCGCGCCCTCGGCGGGGAACGGGCGGGTCCCGGTGAGACATTCGAACAGCACACACGCGAGCGCGTAGACGTCGACGAGCCCGGTGATCGGCGCGTCACCGAAGCGTTCCGGCGCCATGTAGTCGAGCGTGCCGATCACGTTGCCGGTGCCGGTGATCGACGTGCCCTCGGCGCTCATCGACCGCGCGATGCCGAAGTCCACGAGGTACACGAAGTCGGCGCTCGTCACGAGCACGTTCGACGGCTTGACGTCGCGGTGCACCAGGCCGTCCGCGTGGGCGGCGTCGAGCGCGCCGGCGACCTGCTCGACGATCCCGGCGGCCCGGGCCGGGTCGAGCGGGCCGTCTTCGAGGAGCTCCTTGAGGTCGCGGCCCTCGACGAGCCGCATGTCGAGGTAGAGCCGGTCGTCGATCTCGCCGTAGGCGTGGATCGGGATCACGTGCGGCTCCCGCAGCCGCGCGACGATCTGCGACTCGCGGCGGAACCGCGCGCGGAACGCCTCGTCCGCGACGAACGGGTCGGACAACAGCTTCAGCGCGACCACGCGGTCGTGCGCGGTGTCGTAGGCGCGGTGGACCTCGCCCATCCCGCCGCGGCCGAGCAGGCCCTCGATCCGGTACGGCCCGAACTGCTCCATCGTTCTCCCCAAGCCCCCCGGCTCGTGACCCGTGACAACCGGGGCTTCGCCCCGGGCCGGGGGCTCCGCCACCCGGAACCCCCGAAAGAAACCCGTCTTCGGGCCGACGCAAATGCTAAGCGGCAGGTTCCCCGTAACGGCGGCGAAGTCATCCAACCGTTGAGCACGTATCCTGGACCTCGTGAGCACGCTCAGTAACAAATCCACGTCGGGGGCGACAGCGGCACGCCTCGCCGCGGGGACGCTGGCGCTCGGCGCCGCGACCCTCGGTTACGCCGTCGGCATCGAACGGCGCCGCTGGACCCTCCGCACCGCCGAGCTGCCGGTGCTGGCGCCCGGGTCGCGGCCGTTCACCATCCTGCACATCTCGGACCTGCACATGCTGCCGAGCCACCGGAGCAAGCAGCGCTGGGTCGCCGCGCTGAACGAGCTCGAGCCGGACCTCGTGGTCAACACCGGTGACAACCTCTCGCACCGGCAGGCGGTCCCGTCGGTGCTGCGCGCACTCGGCCCGCTGCTCGACCGGCCCGGCCTGTTCGTCTTCGGCAGCAACGACTACTACGCGCCGAAACCCAAGAACCCGGCGCGGTACCTGATGCCGAAGGGCAAGAAGAAGCGCATCCACGGCGTCCAGCTGCCGTGGCGCGACCTGCGCGCGGCGTTCGTCGAGCACGGCTGGACCGACCTGACCCACGTCCGCCGCACGATCGACGTCCGCGGGCAGCCGGTCTTCGCGGCCGGCGTCGACGACCCGCACCTGCGCCGCGACCGCTACCCCGACATCGCGGGCCCGGCGGACAGCGGCGCGGCGGTCCGCATCGGCGTCACGCACTCGCCGGAGCCGCGGGTCCTCGACACCTTCGCCACGGACGGTTACGACCTGGTGCTCGCCGGCCACACCCACGGCGGCCAGCTCCGGCTCCCGGGTTACGGCGCGATCGTCACCAACTGTGAGCTGGATCGCACCCGGGCCCGCGGCGCCTCCCGCTGGGGCGCCCACATGTGGCTCCACGTTTCGGCCGGCTTGGGGACGTCGCCGTGGGCGCCGGCACGGTTCGCCTGCCCGCCCGAAGCGAGCTTGTTGACGCTGGTCCCGCGCGGATCGGGAGCCGACGAGCCGCGAAAGTCGGCCCGCCGAAAAGCCCGCGACACCGTCCGCTAGACTTCTCCACGACCCGTTAAGCAGTACCTCGGGGTGTGGCGCAGCTTGGTAGCGTGCCTCGTTCGGGTCGAGGAGGTCGTGGGTTCGAATCCCGCCACCCCGACGAGTAAGAGCCGGTGTCTTCGGACACCGGCTCTTCTGGTTTCCGGGGGCTACCGGGTCGCCGTCACCTCGACCCAGCACTGGCTGAAGTCGCCGTCGCCGCTGCGGACCCAGGTCAACGCCGAACGGGCCGCACTGGCCAGCTGGTCTCGATCGCGGCCGAACGACGGATCCGCGACCGCCGCGTCCAGCCGGGACTCGACGTACTTCGCCAGATCCCGGTACGTCATGTCCGCGCGGTAGCGGGCGCGCGAGACCACGTCCGTGAAGCCCGCCGTCGCGCACTGCTCGGCGATCACCCGGCCCGCGAACGGGTTGCCACCCGCCCGGCGGCGCACCAGGTAGTGGCCGCGCAGGGCCGCGTCGACGTTCGCCGTCTTCGGGCGCAGGCGGGCCTTGCTCCAGTCCGAAGTGGACAGCGCGAGCCGGCCACCCGGCTTCAGCACCCGGCGCAGTTCCGCCAAGGCGTCCAGCGGCGCGGCCAGGTGCTCGAACAGCGCGTGGGAGAAAGCCACGTCCACACTCGCGTCACCGAACGGCAGGTCGTACGCCGACGCCACCAGGAAGTCCACTGTGGACCTTCCGGCCCGGCGGGCCGCCGAGCGCGCCATGGCCACCTGGCCCGCGTCGAGGTCGACGCCCGTCACCCGGGACTCGGCGGCGAGCCCCAGGGTGATCGAGCCCGGACCGCAGCCCAGGTCGACCGCCCACATGCCCGGCTTGAACAAGGGCTGCGCGAACGTCGCGCGTTCCGCGGCGGTGCGCGCGGACATCATCGAAACCGCGTCTCGCCCGTAGCCCGGCGCGTAACCCTCCAGCACCCCGCACACAGTACGGCCAGAAGGTGGCAGGATCGAGGGGTGAGCACGCAGTCAGCCAACCAATATCCGCCCGCGGTGGTCCCGGACCGGCTGTTCGACGAGGCCGAAGCCGAAACCCGCTGGCGCGCCCGCTTCCACGCACCGCGCATCTCCGTGCCCGACTGGGCTCGCGACGCCCCCGATTCGAACGTCTACGTCTCCAACGCCAGTGGCGTCTGGGAGGTCTACGCCTGGAACCGCGCCACCGGCGAGCACCGCCGCGTCACCGACCGGCCGAACGGCACCCTGCACTCGACCCCGTCGCCGGACGGCGAGTGGATCTGGTGGTTCGACGACACCGACGGCGACGAGTTCGGCTCGTGGGTGCGCGAGCCGTTCGCCGCGACCGAGGGCAGCAAGCCCGAGAAGGCCGTGCCGGACGTCCACGACGGTTACCCGGCCGGCCTCGAGATCGGCGCGAAGCTCGTCGCGATCGGCGTCTCGACCGACGACGGCAGTGAGCTGTTCGCCCGGATCGACGGCGAGACCCACCGCTTCTACAACCACGCCGACGACGCCGGCATCGCGTCGCTTTCGCGCGACGAGAGCCTCATCGCGATCTCGCACTCCGAACACGGCGACTCGCGCCACCCCGCGCTGCGGGTGCTCGCGACCGACGGGTTCGGCGCCGTCTCGGAGAAGTGGGACGGCGAGGGCAAGGGCCTGACCGCCCTCGAGTTCTCCCCGCTGCCCGGCGACCAGCGCCTGCTGGTGCTGCACGAGCGGCGGGGCCGTGAGGAGCTGCTCGTCTGGGACGTTCGCGAGGACACCGAGACGGAGCTCGAGCTCGACCTGCCCGGCGAAGTCGTCGCGGGCTGGTACCCGGACGCGCGCGCCCTGCTGGTCGTGCACTTCCACGAAGGCCGCAGCTCGTTGTACCGCTACGACCTCGACACGGCCGAGCTGTCCTCTGTGGACACGCCGGCCGGCCGGATCGGCGGCGCCGGCGTCCGCCCGGACGGCACCGTCGAGTACTCCTGGTCGAGCGCCGCCGAGCCGGCCGCGGTCCGCGCGCGCACGGCCGACGGCGCCGACTCCGTGCTGCTCGAGCCGCCGGGTGACCGGGCGCCGGGGTCCGAGCCGGTGACCGACGCGTTTGTCGAGGGGGTCGGCGGCCGGATCCACGCGCTGGTCTCGCGGCCTTCGAACGCGCCGGAGGGGCCGCTGCCGACGGTGTTCTCCCTGCACGGCGGCCCGCACGCGGCGGACGAGGACCGCTTCTCCGCGTATCGGGCGACCTGGCTCGACGCGGGGTTCGCCGTGGTCGAGGTCAACTACCGCGGCTCGACCGGCTACGGCTCGGCCTGGCGCGACGCCATCGAGGGCCGGCCCGGCCTGACCGAGCTGGAAGACGTCGCGTCGGTGCACGACTGGGCCGTCCAAAGTGGACTCAGCGACCCGAAGAAGTGTGTTGTCAACGGCGCTTCGTGGGGCGGTTACCTGTCGCTGCTGGCGATCGGCACCCAGCCGACGCGGTGGGCGGCGGCGGTCGCCGGGGTACCGGTGGCGGACTACGTCGCCGCGTACGAGGACGAGATGGAGCAGCTGCGCTCGTTCGACCGCGCGCTCTTCGGCGGCTCACCGGAGGACGTGCCCGCGGTGTACCAGGAGTGCTCGCCGATCACCTACGTCGACGCCGTCACGGCGCCGGTGCTCGTGCTCGCGGGTGACAACGACCCGCGCTGCCCGATCCGCCAGATCGAGAACTACCTCGACCGGCTCGGCGGCCGCGAGCTGCACCACGAGTTCTACCGGTACGACGCCGGCCACGGCTCGCTGGTGATCGCCGAGACGATCAAGCAGACGTCGATCGAGGTCCACTTCGCGCTGCGGGCCCTCGGCCTGCGCTGACCCGACCGCCGTTAAGGCCACCTTGCGGGCGTCTGACGCCCGCAAGGTGGCCTTAACGGCACTTCAGCGTTCGGAGTGCAGGACGCCGCCGGTGGCCCAGTGGTCGGCGCCGATCTCGACCAGCGTCACCTGGACACCCTCGGGCTTGCCGCCGCAGGTGCGGACGAACGCGTCCGTCAGCTCGCGGACCAGGGCGCTCTTCTGGGCGGGCGTGCGGCCGGGGAACATGGCAACGCTGATCATCGGCATGACCCGCAGCCTAAAGGCCGCGGTTCACCGACTGCAGACGGCTGACCGCGGCCGCGTCCCCCTCGAAGTCGAGGTGGACGGCGTCCCGGCCGAAGATGAACAGCAGCAGGTCCACCGGCTCGCCGACGATCGTGACCGGGTCCGGCCCGGTCTTCACGGCGGCCTCCCGGCCGTCTTTCGTGCGAAGCGTCACGCCGACCGGCGACTTGCGCAGGTTGAGCTTCGCGGCGCCCTTCACCGAGCGCCACGCGGCCGCGTCCCGGGTGGGGTCCGCCGGTCGCGGCGTCCACTCCGGCTGCGCACGCCGGACGTCTTCGTGGTGGACGAGGAACTCCGCGGTGTTGGTCAGCTCGTCGAGCCGGCCGATCGCGGTGGGCCAGAACTTCGACGGCCCCCGGCGCACCTGCCCGACGAGATCCGTCCACGGCTTCGCGGCGTAGCGGTCCTGGACCTTCTGCGTGTACCCGGCGAGCGCGGGCACCACGATGCCCGGCGCGGCGTCCGGCCGGTGCTCGCGCACGACCAGGTGCGCGGCGAGATCCCGCGTCTTCCAGCCTTCGCACAACGTCGGCGCGTCGGGCCCGAGGTCTTCGAAGAGCGAGCTCAACGCCTGGCGTTCGTCAGCAGCGACACCCATGTGACTGACGTTACTCGCCGGTACCCGCCCCTGGCGACGGGAAGAGACGGCAAGCACGTGTCGTTGATCCGGAAGTGAGCCGACTCTTCAGCCCCATCACCGTCCGCGGCCTGACCCTGCCGAACCGCGCGTGGGTGTCGCCGATGTGCCAGTACTCCGCCACCGACGGCCTGCCCGGCGACTGGCACCTCGTCCACCTGGGCCAGTTCGCCACCGGCGGCGCCGGGCTCGTCATGACCGAAGCGACCGCCGTGGTCCCCGAGGGCCGGATCAGTCCGCAGGACACCGGCATCTGGAGCGAGGCCCACGCCGACGCGTGGCGCCGCATCGTCGACTTCGTGCACGGCCAGGGCACGGCGATCGGCATGCAGCTCGGCCACGCCGGGCGCAAGGGCTCGGCGCACCGACCGTGGGAGGGTCCCGGCAGCGTCCCGGCCGAGGAGGGCGGCTGGCCGAGCGTCGGCGCGGACGCGCAGCCGTTCGGCTCGTACGCCCCGGCCCGGCCGCTGACCACGGACGAGGTCAGCGCGCTCCCGGCGGCGTTCGCGGCGGGTGCGCGGCGGGCGCTGGACGCCGGGTTCGACCTGCTCGAGCTGCACTTCGCGCACGGCTACCTGGTGCACCAGTTCCTGTCCCCGCTGTCGAACACCCGCACCGACGCCTACGGCGGCGACTTCGAGGGCCGCACCCGGCTGGCGCTGGAGATCGCGGACGCGGTGCGCGCCGAAGTGAGCGTCCCGCTGTTCGCCCGGCTGTCGGCGACGGACTGGGCCGAGGGCGGCTGGACGCTCGACGAGTCCGTCCGGCTGACGAAGCTCCTCGCCGAACGCGGGATCGACCTGATCGACACGTCCACCGGCGGCAACGTCCCGAACCCGGACATTCCGGTCGGCCCGGGTTACCAGGTCCCGTTCGCCGAGCGCATCCGCACCGAGACGGGCCTCCCGACCGGCGCGGTCGGCATGATCACCGACCCGGAGCAGGCGGAGGAGATCGTGGCGTCGGGCTCGGCGGACGCGGTGTTCCTGGCCCGCGCCCTGCTGCGCGACCCGCATTGGCCGCTGCGAGCGGCGAACGCCCTCGGCGGCGAGGTCCGGTGGCCGGACCAGTACGCGCGGGCCAAGTCCTGGCACTGACGCGCTGTCCGTAACTCGCGTGATCCCGCACGGAACTCGCGTGATCAGACCCGGAACTCGCGTGATCAGACCCGGAACTCGCGCTGACCGGCGAGCACCGGCCCGGGCGGCCCACTTCCGGCTCCCATCACGCGAGTTCCGGCTTCGATCACGCGAGATCCGGGCTCGATCACGCGGGCCACGCCAAGTCCTGGCACTAGTGGTGGAAGGCGGTCGCCTTCGCAGGGTCCTTCGGGCGGCCGCCCTCCTTCTCCAGGTCCGGCAGGACCCGCGCCAGGTCCGCCAGCAGCAGGTCCGCCAGGTCGTGCGTGAAGCCGTTGCGGACGACGATCCGCAGCCCCGCCAGGTCCGTCCGGTTTTCCGGGAACGTGTACGCCGGCACGAGCCAGCCGCGCTCGCGCAGGCGGCGTGACACGTCGAAGACGTCGAAGCCGGCGTCCGCGCGGGTCGTGAACGCGAACACCGGCAGCTGGTCGCCCTTCGTCAACAACAAGAACGGCCCCAGCGAGGCGATCCCGGCCGACAGGTGTGTCGCGACGTCGCGCGAAGCCTGTTGCACCGCACGGAATCCGTCACGGCCCAGCCGGACGAACGTGTAGTACTGGGCCGCGACCTCGGCCCCCGGGCGGGAGAAGTTCAGCGCGAACGTCGGCATGTCACCGCCGAGGTAGTTCACGTTGAACACCAGCTCCGAGGGCAACGCCGCCTGGTTGCGCCAGATCACCCAGCCGACACCCGGGTACACGAGCCCGTACTTGTGCCCCGAGGTGTTGATCGACGCAACACGCGGCAGCCGGAAGTCCCACACCAGGTCGGGGTCGAGGAACGGCGCGATCATCGCGCCCGAAGCGCCGTCGACGTGGATCGGGATGTCCCAGCCGGTGCGCGCGGAAAGCGCGTCGAGCGCCGCGGCGATCTCCGCGACCGGCTCGTAGCTGCCGTCGAAGGTGGACCCGAGGATCGCGACCACGCCGATCGTGTTCTCGTCACACCGGGCCACGGCTTCGTCGGCGGTCAGGTGGTACCGGTCGCCGTCCATCGGCACCAGCCGCGGCTCGACCTCCCAGTACTCGCAGAACTTCTCCCAGCACACCTGGACGTTGGCGCCCATCACCAGGTTCGGCTTGCCGCTGCGCCCCAACCGGGACCAGCGCCGCTTCAGCGCCATTCCGGCGAGCATGCACGCTTCGGACGAACCGGTCGTCGAGCAGCCCATGATGTCGGCCGGGTCGGGCGCGTGCCAGAGGTCGGCGAGGATGTTCACGCAGCGGCGCTCCAGCTCGGCCGTCTGCGGGTACTCGTCCTTGTCGATCATGTTCTTGTCGACGCACTCGGCCATCAGCTCACGCGCCTGCGGCTCCATCCACGTCGTGACGAACGTGGCGAGGTTGAGCCGCGCGTTGCCGTCGAGCATCAGCTCGTCGCGCACCAGCTGCAGCGCGGTGTCCGGCGGCAGCGAGTCCTCGAGCAGCTTGTCGTGCGGCATGACGAACCCCGCCGCCAATGCCGGATTCGCCCCGGCGTAGAGCGGGTTCGTGCCGCCGACGCGGTCCGGGCGGTCGGCTTTCCCCTGATGCAGCACCATGCCTTCGAAACTACTGCGAAGAGACGCGAAAGGGGCCGTTCCGCAGTGGAACGGCCCCGTTCGCGGGACGGGTCAGGCCTGCTGGGCCTGCCACATCCAGTGCGCCTCTTCGAGCGCACGGGTGATCTCGATCAGCAGGTCCTGCGTCACGAGGTCACTCTTGTCGGTCTCGTCGATGCGGGCGCGCAGCCGCTCGATGAGCGCGGACAGGATGTCGACGATCGCGGCGACCGTGGACTCGACGGACTGCCAGTTGTCGGGGTACTCGGGCACACCCGAACTCTCGACGACGGTCTTCGCCTTGCCGTTCGGCGAGACGCCGATGGCGTTGGCGCGCTCGGCGACCTCGTCGACGTACTGCCGCGCGGTGTTCACGAGCTCGTCGAGCTGCAGGTGCGCGCTGCGGAAGTTCGAGCCGACGACGTTCCAGTGCGCCTGCTTCGCGATCAGCGAAAGGTCGACCAGGTCGACCAGCGTCGCCTGGAGGGCGTTGCCGGTGATCTCCTTGTCGGCCTCGGAAAGCGGGCTCTTGATCGGAGACTTGCTCATCTCTGGTGATCCTTCCTGGTGCTTGACCGAGGGGTTCAGACGGTGGCGGAGAGTGCGACCTCGATGTTCCCGCGGGTCGCGTTCGAGTACGGGCAGACCTGGTGGGCCTGCTCGACCAGCTGGTCGGCCTGGGCCTGCTCGAGGCCCGGCAGCGAGACGTTCAGCGCGACGCCAAGGCCGAAGCCGACGTCCTGCTTGAGGACGCTGACCTCGGCGGTCACGGTCGAACCGTTCAGCGTCACCTTGGCCTGGCGCGCGACCAGCTGCAGCGCGCTGTGGAAGCAGGCCGAGTAGCCGGCGGCGAAGAGCTGCTCGGGGTTGGTCTTGTCCCCGCCGGGGCCGCCCATCTCCTTGGGGATGGCCAGGGACTCGTCGATGACGCCGTCCGAGGAGGTCACCTCGCCGTTGCGGCCGTCGCCGCGCGCCGTCGCCACCGCCGTGTAGATCGCCTGACCCATGCTCAGCCTGCCTTCTGTCCGTGGACGCTCCACAGCGAGCGTCTCACTGGGCACAACATCCCGCACCCGCGGAATCGTGCCCCCACATGGCAGGCATCACGTGGTTCGGTTACCCGGCGGCATCCGGGTGAAACTTCACGCGGCGCGCGTCACCGCGAACTCCGCGACCTGGCGCCCGATCAGGCGGAGGGTGCGGACGCTCTTCTCGTCGGACGCGCCGCCGCCTTCGTCGAACTTGGTTTCGGCGGAGTTGATGGAACCCCCCAGCGGGGTGGGCCAGCCGCGCAGCGCGTGCGTGATCGTGCGCAGCTGCTCCAGCGTCGTCACCGCCGCCTGCCAGCCGTAGGCGACGGCGGCCAGGCCGACCGCGCGGCCGTCGAGGTAGGGCCGCTGGTCGTCGCGCAGGTCCTCGACGTAGTCCAGGGCGTTCTTGACCAGGCCGGACAGCGCGCCGTGGTAACCCGGCGAGACGACGATGAGCCCGTCCGCCTGCCGGATCGCCTCGATGAGCCGCGTCGCGCGGGCGTCGCGCTCCGGCTCACCGGCGTCGTAGAACGGCAACACCAGTTCGGGCCCGGTGAGCAGCTGGACCCGGACGCCGGTTTCGGCGGCGCCGTCGAGCGCGATGTGCAGCGCGCGTTCGGACTGCGAGCCCTCGCGCAGAGAGCCGCCGATCCCGAGCACATTGACCGTCCTGGCTGAAGTCACGTTTTCCAGGCTAACCCCTCCACTTCACTGGAGGACCAGACTCTGGGACGGAGGTCCTGGTCACAGCTGGACCAGTTATCTACTGGCAAGTAACGTCCTGGTCGGCACCGACGCTCAGGAGGAACCATGGCCATCCCGCTCCCGATCCGCGTCCAGGCGGCCGCGTCCCAGCTCGCGTTCTGGCTGCCGTCGCCGGTCCGGCGGGCGCTGGCGGGACGCCCGGTCCGCCTCGACGGCCAGGACCTCGCACTCGACGCCCAGCTGCTGCTCCGGCTGCAGAAGCTCTCCGGCGCCGAGCTGGTGCAGGGCTCGGTCGAGAAGTCCCGCGCGCTGCTCGACGTCGGACGGCACCTGGTCAGCGGCAAGCCGATCGAACCCGTCTCGGTGCGGGAGATCGCCGTGCCGACACCGGACGGCGATCTGCCGGCGACGCTCTACACGCCGGTCGGACTGCCCGAAAAGTCACCGCTGCTGGTGTTCTTCCACGGCGGCGGCTGGGTGATCGGCACCCGCGCGAGCCACGACAACGCCGTCCGCTTCCTGGCGAAGCACGCCGGGGTGCGGGTGCTGTCGATCGAGTACCGGCTGGCCCCGGAGTTCCCGTTCCCGGCGGCCGCGGAAGACGCGCTCGCGGCGTTCGAGTACGCGGTGGCGAAGGCGGGCGACCTCGGCGCCGACCCGGCGCGGATCGCCGTCGGCGGTGACAGCGCGGGCGGCAACCTCGCCGCCGTGACGGCGCAGCAGGCGGTGCGGCGCGGCGGCCCGGCCCCGGCGTTCCAGCTGCTGATCTACCCGGCGACGGACTTCGCGCAGCGCTACCGCTCGCAGGACCTGTTCGCCGAGGACCTGTTCCTCACCGACGTGCACATGAAGTGGTTCGAAGGCCACTACGTGCCGGAGGGCACCGACCTGACCGACCCGCGGCTCTCCCCGCTGCGCGCGGCCGACCTGAGCGGCCTGCCGCCGGCCCTGGTCGTCACGGCCGGGTTCGACCCGTTGCGCGACGAAGGCGAGGCGTACGCGAAGAAGCTCGCCGAAGCCGGCGTCGACGTCGCCCTGCGGCGCCACGAGGACCTGATCCACGGGTTCATCAACTTCACCGGCGTCGGCAGCCGGTTCCGCGAAGCACTGGCCGAAATGGCCGGCGCGCTGCGGCAGGGCTTGTCCAAACAGGACTGACCGCGGCCCGGCGACGGTCGTGCGCCGCCCACCGGGAAACGACCCGGAGCCCGGCGCGGAGAAATGTCCGCGGCCGGGCTCCGGGCCCCCCTGTTTCCCTTTGCCGGAGTCAGCCCGCCGGTGCGGGCAGCGGGGGCACCGGCAGCGGTGGCACCGGAAGACCGCCGAGCAACCCGCCCAAGATGCCGGTAACCGCGGCGAGCAGGGCTTTCACCAGGTCGCTGACGATCTTCAGCGGACCCGGCAGGTCCGGCAGCGACGGGATCGGCAACGGCAGCGGGGGCAGCTGGCGCGCCTTGGCCGTCGGGTCGGCCAGCAGCCGGCTGGACTCGTCGGCGCGGCCCTTGGCCAGACCGGCGAGCTGCTCGGTGTCGGTCTGGATCGTGTAGCGCTTCCCGGCGGCGATGTCCGCCATCACCGGGCTCATCCGGCCCAGGTCGGACCGGGTGGCACCGACGTTGCCCGCGTAAGCCACCTTGGTCAGGTCGTCACGCATCTGGAGCACCTGTGCGGCGAGGGCCTGGGTGCTGGAGGAACCCTTGCCCCCGTCCGGGCTCGCCGAAGCGATCCCCGCCATTCCGACCGCCAGCAGACTGCTCGCGGCTACCAGGGCGATGGACCGCCCGAACTTGCCTTTCATTTCCTACCTCCTGGCCTCGGGAGACCTGACGGGTTAAATCGATACCCCCCGTATCGGAGATAAGCCACCCGATCACCGGTTAGGGACGTTTTCTAACCCTTACGTGCCGGATGCGGAGGCGGTGAACTGACCCGCAATTGATTAACGTCGAAACCTTGCCCATCCCCCCGAAGATCAACTTAAGTGATCATGACCGTCACTGCTGGTGACGGCCGTCCACTGTGGAACATTTCGGTCACCCATGCGGGCGTAAACGGTGATCAATTGGCTTCATCACTCCGTCGGACTGCGTGTCGAGACTGCTCCAGACAGGGCGTCCCCCACGTTCGCACCGCCACCCACAAGGTTCGGCCCGTGGTGAAGACAGAAATGCGAAATCAATTCCCGAACCGGTCAAAGCGGCAGGCCGGATTCCAGGTGGACCAGCGCTTCGTCGAGCAGCACCAGGTAGTCGCTGCCGGGATCACCCGCCGCCTTGACGAACGCCGCCAGCAGCACTCCTACCACCGCCCCGGCCCAGTTGCGCACCTGGAAGTCGTCCGGCGCCCGGCCGGTGCGCCGCGCGGCGACGCCGGCGATCAGCTCGATCCCCTCGGCGAACTGGTCCATGGTCGCGGCCCGCAGCTCGGGCTCGCGGAACACCATCAGCTGCCGCTGGCGGATGTCCTCCATCTCCTCCTCGGAGAACCGCGCGAGGACGTCGGCCACCGTCGCCCGCATGGCCGGGATCAGGCCGAGCTCGGCGGGCTGCGCGATCGCGGTCGCGATGAAGACCGGGTCGACGGGGTCGTAGAGGACCGCCGCCTCCTTCGTCGCGAAGTAGCGGAAGAAGGTGCTGGGCGAGATCTCCGCCGCGGCCGCGATCTGGTCGACCGTCGTCGCGCTGTACCCCTGCTCCCGGAACAGCCGCAACGCGTGCCGCTGGATCGCGGCCCGCGTCCTGGCCTTCTTCCGCTCCCGCAGCCCCATGGGCTCAGATGGCGACGACGTCATGCTCCGATTCTCGCCGTTGCGCCGCCGCGGCCGTCCGCCCGGGCAGGAACAGCAGCGCCAGCAGCGCGCCGGCCACGCCGAGCCCGGCGCACACCCACAGCGTCGCGGCCATGCCGTCGGTGAACGCGAGCCGCGCGGAGTCGGCGAGCGCGGGCAGGTGCAGCTTCCCGGCGACGGCGATCGCGCCGGAAGCGCTTCCGCGCGCCGCGTCCGCCACCTGGGCCGGCAGGCCGCCGGTGGCGACGCCGTCGCGGTAGACGCCGTTGAGGACGGTGCCCAGCACCGCGACGCCGATGGTCCCGCCGACCTGGCGCAGCACCTGGATCAGCGCCGAACCGGCGCCCGAGCGGCCCTCGGTGAGCGCGCCCATCGCCATCGACATCAGCGGGGTCAGCGTGCACCCCGTGCCGAGGCCGATGACGAGCTCCCAGCCGACGGTGGCGCCGTAGCCGTCCGACGGCGTGGTTGCCGAACCCCAGGCCAGCCCGGCCGCGAGCAGCACGAACCCGGCGGTGACGACCACCCGCACACCGAGCGCGGCGACCAGCCGTTCGGCGATCTTCGACGCGACGAGCATCCCGGCGATCAGCGGCAGCAGCCGGACCCCGGTCTGCAGCGCGTCGGCCCCCTGCACCGCCTGGAACAGCTGCGGCAGCACGAACATCACGCCCATCAGCGCGAAGGAGGCTACGGTCGCGAGCACCGCACCCCAGACGAACCGCGGCTCGCGGAACAACACCAGGTCGGCCAGGGGCGAGGCCACCCGCGTCTGCGTCCAGCAGAACACCCCGAGCAGCGCGGCGCCGAGCGCGAGCAGGCCGTACGTCGCCGGGGCGGCCCAGCCGTGCTCGCCGGCGTAGACGAAGCCGTAGGTGAGGGCGACCAGCCCGGCGGCCGAGAGCACGATGCCCCGGAAGTCGATCGCGCCCCGGCCGGAGCCACGGGTCAGCGGCACCAGGAACAGCACCGCGACCAGGCCGACCACGGTCAGCGGGACGTTGATGAGGAACACCGAGCCCCACGCGAAGTGGTCGAGCAGCCAGCCGCCGAGCAGCGGCCCGAGCGGGATGCCGGCGAACGTCGCCATCACCCAGGTCGTCAGCGCCTTCGCCCGCTCCTCCGGCGGGAACAGGATGTTCAGCAGGGAGAGCGAAAGCGGGATGAGGAACGCGGCCCCGACACCGAGCACGACCCGGGCGGCGATCAGCTGGCCGGGCGAACCGGCGTAGGCGCACCCCAGCGAGGCCAGGCCGAACACGGCCAGCGCGCCGAGCAGCAGCTTCTTCGGGCCGAACCGGTCGCCCAGCAGGCCCGCCGGCAGCAGCAGCGCGGCCAGCGCCAGCGTGTAGGCGTTGCCGAACCACTGCAGCTGCGTCGTCGTGGCGCCGAGGTCGACGGCCAGCGTCGGCACGGCGACGTTCAGCACGGTCAGGTCGAGCCCGACGGTCAGCAGGCTCACCGCGAGCGCTCCAAGCGCCCACCACCTGCGCGGATAGATCTCAGTCATAGTGACCCCCATTTGGTAGTTACCACCAAATGAGAGTAGCTCTCAAAATTTCTTCGCGCCAGGGAGAGTGACCGGGGAAATATGTTGCACGCGCGTACCACCTTGGGTTCTCATCGAAGGCGTGCCACTGCAGCCGTACCGCCGAGTCCTCGCCGTGCCCCGGGTCCCCTCGACGATGGCCCTGATGTTCCTGGCGCGGCTGCCGATGACGATGAACGGCGTGCTGATGACGCTGTACGTCGTCACCGGGCTCGGCCGTGGTTACGGCGCCGCCGGGCTGGTCGGCGCCGGTGTCACCCTCGGGATGGCCCTCGGCGCGCCGCTGCTCGGCCGCTGCTTCGACAAGTACGGGCTGCGGCCGATCGTCGCCGTCTGCGGGATCGGCACCACGGTGTTCTGGATCGCGGCGCCGCACCTGCCGTACGAGGCGCTCGCCGCGGTCGCGGTCCCGGCCGGGATGCTCTCGGTGCCGGCGGGCTCGCTGGCGCGGCAGGTCCTGGCCGCGCTCGTGCCGGCCGGGGAGCTGCGCGCGGCGTACTCCCTCGACACCATCTCGATCGAAGCGACGTTCATGATCGGCCCCGCGGCCGGCATCGCGGCGATCACCACGTTCTCCCCGGCCTGGACGCTCAGCGCGCTCGGCGTGCTGTTCGGCGGCACGGCGTTCCTGATCTGGCTGGTGAACCCGCCGATCCGGGAGGTGGTGGCCGACCCGGTCGCGCCCGGCCCCCGGCCGCGGCTGCGGAGCTGGCTCACCGGCCGCCTGCTGGCGACGCTGATGATCGCGGCCGGCGCGTTGTTCGTGCTGGTCGGCACCGAACTGGCGACCCTCGCGGCGCTGCGTGCGAACGGCGACCTCGGGGCGACCGGGCTGGTCATCGCGGTGATGTGCGCGGCGTCCATCCTCGGCGGCATCGTGCACGGCGCGGTGAAGCGGTCGCTGCCGCAGGGTGTGCTGATGCTGCTGCTCGCGCTGCTGGTGGTGCCGGTCGGGCTGGCCGACCAGCCGTGGTGGCTGCTGATGCTGGTGCTGATCCCGACGAACCTGCTCTGCGCGCCGACCCTCGCGGCGACCACCGAGACGGTCAGCCGGATCGCCCCGCCACAGGTCCGCGGCGAGGCGATGGGCCTGCAGGACGCGTCGACCCGGCTGGGCCTGGCGCTCGGCAGCCCGGTGGTCGGCTTCGCGATCGACCACTCGAGCCCGGCGTGGGGTTTCGCCGCGGCCGGGCTCGGCGGCCTGCTGATCGCTTCGGCCGGGCTGCTGCACCGGCGGACGCCGGAGCCGGCCGCGGACCCGGCCCCCGCGCTGGCGGCCGCGGCGGCCGGTCCCGAGTGATCAGCCGCCGCAGGCCGCGCGCAGGGCGTCGAGCTTCTTGACGTTGCGCTGCACCCACTGGGCCACGACCCCGGCGTCTTCGATGCGTTCCTTCTGCACCTCGACGTAGGAGTCGGCCATGCCGAACAGCGCGTTCTTGACGTCCTGGTCCTGGACGCTCCCCGCAAGCTCGCGCAGCCGCTTTTCCTTGTCCTCGGCGCGCGCCTTGAGCTTCGCCGGATCAACCAGCGGGTTCAGGTCGGCGAGCCCGAGTGCCTCGGAACACGCGCTCACCTTGTCCGCGGTCTTCGCCCCCTGGTCGACCGCGTTGCCGACCTGGTCGCACCCGCTCAGCAGCAGTGCGGCCCCGGCCAGCAGCGCGGCCGTCGTTCCACCCCTCGTCATGAATCCAACGTACCGCTTCAGCCCTTGACGCAGACGACCTGCTTGAGCTGCGCCACGACCTCGACCAGGTCCGTCTGGGCCCGGATCACCGAGTCGATGTCCTTGTACGCGGCCGGGATCTCGTCGACCACACCGGAGTCCTTGCGGCACTCGACCCCGGCCGTCTGCGCCGCGAGGTCGTCGGCCGTGAACAGCTTCTTGGCCTTGTTGCGCGACATCCGGCGCCCGGCGCCGTGCGACGCCGACTCGAAGGACGACTTGTTGCCCAGCCCGCGGACGATGTACGAACCGGTCCCCATGCTGCCCGGGATGATCCCGAGATCACCCGATCCGGCGCGGATCGCGCCCTTCCGGGTGACGAGCAGCTCAACACCGTCGTAGCTCTCCTCGGCGACGTAGTTGTGGTGGCAGGAGATCGCGTCGTCGAAGGTCGTGCCCGGCACGACGTCCGCCAGCGCCTGCTTCACGAGCGCGACCATGGTGGCGCGGTTGCGCGCCGCGTAGTCCTGCGCCCAGAACAGGTCGCGCCGGTAGGCCGCCATCTCCGGCGTGCCGGCGACGAACACCGCGAGGTCCCGGTCGGGCAGGTCGGCGTTGTGCGGCAGCTTGCGCGCGACGGCCATGTGCCGCTCCGCCAGCTCCTTGCCGATGTTGCGCGAACCCGAGTGCAGCATCAGCCAGACCCGGCCGACGCCTTCCTCGAGGCAGACCTCGATGAAGTGGTTCCCGCCCCCGAGGCTCCCGATCTGCCGCGCGGCCCGGTCGTGCAGCTCCTGGACACCGCTGTGCAGCTCACCGAAGCCCTTCCAGAACGTGTCCCAGCCGCCGACCCCGTGCACCTTGGCCGGGTTCACCGGCGTCTTGTGCAGGCCGAAGCCCACCGGAACGGCGCTCTCGATGCGCCGGCGCAGCTTCCCGAGGTCGTCCGGCAGGTCACTCGCGGAGAGCGACGTCCGGACGGCGCTCATCCCGCACCCGATGTCAACACCGACCGCGGCGGGCGAAACGGCGTCACGCATGGCGATGACACTGCCGACGGTGGCGCCCTTGCCGTAGTGCACATCGGGCATCACGGCGACGCCGTGCACCCACGGCAGGTTCGCGACGTTGTGCAGCTGCCGCATGGCCTGATCTTCGACGGACGCCGGATCCGCCCACATCCGAATCGGAACACGCGCGCCGTCGACGGCGGTGTACATGGTTTCCTCCCCTGAAACGCTTTTGCGGTGCCCAGGATCCCCCGGGCACCGCAAGAACGACAAGGCGTTTTTCAGTTGTCCACTGTGTACCGGCTCAGAGCTGCTGCGCCACCAGCTCCGCGAGCTGCACCGTGTTGAGCGCCGCGCCCTTGCGCAGGTTGTCGTTCGAGATGAACAGCGCCAGCCCGCGGCCGCCCTCGACACCCTGGTCGACGCGGATGCGGCCGACGTAGCTCGGGTCGTTGCCCGCCGCCTGCAGCGGGGTCGGGATCTCCGACAGCTCGACACCCGGCGCGTGTGTCAGCAGCTCCGTCGCGCGCTCGACCGTCAAGGCCCGCTCGAACTCGACGTTGACCGAGATCGAGTGCCCCGAGAACACCGGCACGCGCACGCACGTGCAGGACACGCCGAGCCCCGGGATGCTCAGGATCTTGCGGCTCTCGTTGCGGAACTTCTTCTCTTCGTCCGTCTCGAACTCACCGTCGTCCACAATGGACCCGGCCATCGGCAGGACGTTGAACGCGATCGGCCGGACGTACTTGTTCGGCGCCGGGAACTCGATCGCCGCGCCGTCGTGCGTCAGCAGGGAAGCGTGCTCGGCCGCCGCGCGGACCTGGCCCGCGAGCTCGTCCACGCCGGCCAGCCCGCTGCCGGACACCGCCTGGTACGTCGACGCGACCAGCCGCACCAGCCCGGCCTCGTCGTGCAGCGGCTTCAGCACCGGCATCGCGGCCATGGTGGTGCAGTTGGGGTTCGCGATGATCCCCTTCCGCGCCTCCTTGATCGCCTCCGGGTTGACCTCGCTGACGACCAGCGGCACGTCCGGGTCCATCCGGAACGCCGAAGAGTTGTCGATCACCGTGACGCCGGCCTCGGCGAACCGCGGCGCCTGCGCCTTCGAGGTCGACCCGCCCGCGGAGAACAGCGCGATGTCCAAACCGGACGGATCCGCCGTTTCCGCGTCCTCGACGGTGATCTCGGTGTCGCGCCACGGCAGCTTCGACCCCGCCGAGCGCGCCGAAGCGAAATACCGCAGCTCGGCGACCGGGAACTCCCGCTCCGCCAGCAGCTTGCGCATCACCGCACCGACCTGGCCGGTCGCGCCGACCACCCCGATCCGCAGTCCGTCCGCCATCAGCGACCACTCCCCGCGTAGACGACGGCTTCTTCGTCGCCGCCGAGTTCGAACGCCTCGTGGATCGCGCGCACGGCGTCGTCGAGCTGCGCGTCCCGGATCAGCACCGAGATGCGGATCTCCGAGGTGTTGATGATTTCGATGTTGACGCCGGACTGGGCCAGCGCTTCGCAGAACGTCGCCGTGACACCCGGGTGCGAGCGCATCCCGGCGCCGACCAGCGAGACCTTGCCGACGTGGTCGTCGTAGAGCACCGACTCGAAGCCGATCTCCGCCTTGACCTTCTCCAGCTCCTTGACCGCCTTGGCGCCGTTGGCCTTCGACAGCGTGAACGTGATGTCCGTGCGGCCGGACACCGTGCTGGACACGTTCTGCAGCACCATGTCGATGTCGATCTCGGCGTCGGCGATCACGCGGAAGATCCGCGCCGCGGCACCGGCGTGGTCCGGCACCCCGGTGACCGTGATCTTCGCTTCGGAGCGGTCGTGCGCCACACCGGTGATCAGGGCTTGTTCCACGGGGATCTCCTCGATAGAACCGGTCACCGTCGTGCCCGGCTTGTCACTGTAGGAAGAACGGACTCGGATCGGCACGCCGTACCGGCGCGCGTACTCGACCGAACGCAGGTGCAGGATCTTCGACCCGCTCGCCGCGAGCTCGAGCATCTCCTCGTACGGGATGGTGTCGAGCTTCCGCGCGTCCGGGACGATTCGCGGGTCGGCGGAGTACACACCGTCCACATCGGAGTAGATCTCGCAGACGTCGGCGTTCAGCGCGGCGGCCAGCGCGACGGCGGTGGTGTCCGAGCCGCCGCGGCCCAGCGTGGTGATGTCCTTGGTGTCCTGCGCGACGCCCTGGAAGCCCGCCACCAGCGCGACGTAACCCTGCTCGAGGGCTTCGGTGACGCGGCTCGGCGTGACGTCGATGATGCGCGCGTTGCCGTGCACCGACGTCGTGACGACGCCGGCCTGCGAACCGGTGAACGACCACGCCTCCGCGCCCTGGGCCGAGATGGCCATGGCGACCAGCGAGTTCGAGATGCGCTCACCCGCGGTGAGCAGCATGTCCATCTCCCGCTCCGGCGGCGCCGGGTTGACCTGCTGCGCCAGGTCGAGCAGCTCGTCGGTGGTGTCACCCATCGCCGAGCAGACCACCACGACGTCGTTGCCGGCCTTCTTCGTGGCGACGATCCGTTCCGCGACGCGCTTGATCCGGTCGGCACTTTCCAGCGACGATCCGCCGTACTTCTGGACCACGAGGGCCACGCCCGAACCTCCTAGACGGGCCGGGTCTGCTCCCTGGTGGGCACCGGAGAGCCCCCGCGTCCCATATTTGAGAAGGAGCCTACCGGGGGTTCCGCGGCCCGCCACCCTCTTGACGTGGGGCGGGCGCCGGATGCGGGCGGCCCGGAAGTAAATCTTCCGTAACACCAACGAAATGCGCGGAGCCCTTCCTTTCGAGTGATGCAGCGCACGCCTGGGTACCGTGTTGATCGTGCGCAAACCAGCTGTGACGAGCATCCCGATCGCTGCCCTGATGGCCGAGCGGTGGAGCCCCCGGGCCTACGACGCGTCCTTTGTCATCACCTCGGAGCAGGTGAGAGCCCTCCTGGAAGCGGCCCGCTGGGCGCCGTCGTTCGGCAACACCCAGCCGGCCCGCTACCTGGTGGGCGTCCGCGGCACCCCGGCGTTCGAAGCGATCCTGGCGACGCTCAACTCCGGCAACCGGGCATGGGCACACCGGGCGAGCCTGCTGCTGATCGGCGTGATGGTGACGACGAACGAGAAGGGCGCGGTGCCGTACGCCGAGTACGGGCTGGGGCTGGCTTCGGAGAACCTCGTGCTGCAGGCGGTGGAGCTCGGCCTGGTGGCGCACCAGATGGCGGGCTTCTCCGCGGACGCGGTCCGGGCGGCGTTCTCGTTGCCGTCCGACGCCGTCCCGAAGGTGGCGATCGCGGTCGGGGCGCCGGGTCACCCGGACGTGCTGGAGGAGGACTGGCGGATCGAGCGGGAGAAGGCGGAGCGAGAGCGGCTGCCGCTCGAGGAGTTCGCGTTCACCGACGAGTGGGGAAAGCCGGCCCTTTAGACCGGCAGGACCCGGAACTCGCGTGATCGCCGACGTGATTCGCGTGATTGGGGCCGGAACTCGCGAGTTACGCCTCCAGTCACGCCGGATACGGCTCTGATCACGCGAGGCACGAGTTCACGCGTCGCAATCGGGTCCGCGAATCGCGCCATTCGCCGCGGACGGCGCGTTCGAAGCGGCGCGCCGCGTCAGGAAGCCCCGCCCACCCGGCGGATCACCTTGGCGAGGATGCCCGACACCACGAGCCAGAAGAGCGCCGCGATGCCGTAGTTCACCAGCACGCGCAGCTTTTCGTCACTCGGCGTGAACAGGTCGCTGAAGCCCAGCGCCAAGCCGTCCGCCCAGGAGTGGACGAACGACACGATCCCGTTGTCCGGGTTCGCCGAGCCGACCGTGAAGATCACGTGGATCACCAGGATCGCCGCGAAGACCAGTCCCACCCAGCGGACGATCGACGCCACCACGGACGCGACGCGGCCGCCGGTCCGGCGCCAGTCGACGGGGGCGCGGCGGGAGACCTCCGTCTCCTTCGACGCTGACGACTCTGCGTGTTCAGCCATGTCCGCAGTTTCGCACGGCACTGGGCCGATTGCTACCCGCTGGTAACACCAACGGCCCATCCCACGTAACAGTTGAATCGCGGCCCGGCTTCCCCCTGGCGGCGTTCCGTGGTTATGGTGGGGGCGTGGCGCGTGCTCTCCTGCTTCGCTGCCGCGACGGGGCCTGACCGGACCGGCTCCCCGTCGCGGGGCTTCGTGGTGCCGGTCGCACCCGTCGAGCTGGAGACACCCCTTTCATGAGTTCGCGCATCCGCAAACCCTCTCGTCCCGCGCCCGCTGACCAGCCCGCTTGGAACACCCAGCGCGGCACGTCCATGCCGGTCCACCGCTACCGCCCCTGGTACGACCTCGTCGAGAACATCGACCTGCCCGACCGCACCTGGCCGGAAAAGCGCATCGACCGCGCGCCACTGTGGTGCGCCGTCGACCTGCGGGACGGCAACCAGGCGCTGATCGACCCGATGTCGCCCGCGCGCAAGCGCAAGTTCTTCGACCTGCTCGTACGCATGGGCTACAAGGAGATCGAGGTCGGCTTCCCGGCCGCGTCGCAGACCGACTTCGACTTCGTCCGCGAGATCATCGACGAAGGCGCCATCCCGGACGACGTCAGCATCCAGGTGCTGACCCAGTGCCGCCACGAGCTGATCGAGCGGACCTTCCAGGCCCTCGAAGGCGCGCCGCGCGCGATCGTCCACATCTACAACTCGACGTCGATCCTGCAGCGCCGTGTCGTCTTCCGCGAGGAGCGCGAAGGCATCAAGAAGATCGCGACGCAGGCCGCGGAACTGGTCGTCGAGCTGGCCGCGAAGCAGCCCGACACCGACTTCCGGTTCCAGTACTCGCCCGAGTCCTACACCGGCACCGAGCTGTCGTACGCGCTCGAGGTCTGCAACGCCGTCACCGAAATCTGGCAGCCGACGCCGGAGAAGCCGGTGATCCTGAACCTGCCGGCGACCGTCGAGATGGCGACGCCGAACGTCTACGCCGACTCGATCGAGTGGATGAGCCGGAACCTGGAGCGCCGCGACTCGGTGATCCTGTCGCTGCACCCGCACAACGACCGCGGCACCGGCATCGCCGCCGCCGAGCTGGGGTACCAGGCCGGCGCGGACCGGATCGAAGGCTGCCTTTTCGGCAACGGCGAGCGCACCGGCAACGTCGACCTCGTCGCGCTGGGCATGAACCTCTACAGCCAGGGCATCGACCCGCAGATCGACTTCTCCGACATGGACGAGATCAAGCGGACCGTCGAGTACTGCAACCAGCTGCCCGTGCCGGAACGCTCGCCGTGGGGCGGCGACCTGGTGTTCACCGCCTTCTCGGGCTCGCACCAGGACGCGATCAACAAGGGCCTCGACGCGCTGAAGGACGCCGCCGGCAAGCAGGGCGTGCCGGTCGACGAGTACCCGTGGGAGGTCCCGTACCTGCCGATCGACCCGAAGGACGTCGGCCGCACGTACGAGGCCGTGATCCGGGTGAACTCGCAGTCCGGCAAGGGCGGCGTCGCCTACATCATGAAGGCCGAGCACCAGCTCGACCTGCCGCGGCGCCTGCAGATCGAGTTCTCGAAGGTCATCCAGCGCTACACCGACACCGAGGGCGGCGAGGTCGACCCGACCACGATGTACAACGCCTTCGCGACCGAGTACCTGGAGCTGAAGACGCCGCTGGAGCTGGTCCGCCAGCACGTCCGCGACAACGGGGACGGCGAGTACGACATCACCGCGACCGTGCGGGTGGAAGGTGACGAGCACGAGGTCACCGGCCGCGGCAACGGCCCGATCGCGGCGTTCTTCGACGCGCTGTCGACCGTCGGCTTCGACCTGCGGCTCCTGGACTACAGCGAGCACACGCTCTCGCCGGGCGACGACGCGCGCGCCGCGTCGTACATCGAGTGCGCGATCTCGGACCGGGTGTTCTGGGGCATCGGGATCGACCCGTCGATCGTCACGGCGTCGCTGCGTGCGGTCGTCTCGGCGGTGAACCGCGCCAACCGGTGAAAGCCGAGCGGCTGGTCGCGCTGTTGTTCACGTTGCAACGCCGGCGCAGCGCGACCGCCGCGGAGCTGGCCGAGGAGCTCGGCGTCTCCGAACGCACCATGCACCGGGACCTGGCCGCGCTGCGCGACGCCGGCGTTCCACTGTGGACCGAGCAGGGCCGCCACGGCGGCTTCCGGCTGGTCGACGGCTGGCGCGCGGGTCTCGACGGTCTCACCGCGCGCGAAGCCGTCGCGCTCTTCGCACTCGGGGTGCCGGAGGCGCTCGCCGGGCTCGGCCTCGGCACCGCGGGCAGCGCGGCGCGGGCGAAGGTGTCCGCCGGCATGCCGGCGGAGCAGCAGGAGCACGCCGCGCTGGTCGCCGGGCGCTTCCACCTGGACGCGCCCGGCTGGTTCGGCGGCGCCGACGAGCCGCCGGTGCTGGCCACGGTTGTCCACGCGGTCTGGGCGCAGCGGCAGCTCTCTGTTGCTTATCGACGTCGTGACAAGGTCGCCTCGCGGCTGCTCGAGCCGCTGGGGCTCGTGCTCAAGGCGGGCGTCTGGTACTTGGTCGCGCGGGTGCCGGAGGACAACGCGTTCCGGACGTACCGCGTCTCACGGATCCTGAACGCCGCTTCTTCGGAGGTCGCGTTCGACCGGCCGGCGGACTTCGACCTGGCCCGCTGGTGGCGCGCGTCATCGGCGACGTTCGAGCAGGTCGCACGCCCCTTGCGGGTCACTGCCCGGCTGAACCGGCTGGCGGTGCGCGAGCTGCGCCGCGTCTTCGGCGGCGAGCACCTCGCGGACACGGTGGTGTCCCTGGGCGAGCCGGACGTCGACGGCTGGGCCGAAGCCGAACTCGCCCTGGAAGGTGACGAGATCGGCCTCGGCCAGCTGGTCGCGCTCAGCCCCGGCGTCGAAGTGCTCGACCCACCGGAAGTGCGGACGGCGCTCGCCGCGATCGGCGCCGAGCTGGCCGCCCGCAACGCTCAGCGGTAGCCGGTCGTGTCCGCCGCCTTCCCCGCGTCGGCGACCTCGACCATGTACCGCCAAGCGTCCGGCCGGCTGCCGTCGACGTCGTCCACCCCGTACTCCTTCGCCAGCTGTCCGCTGCTCAACGTCTGCCCGGACCACCGATTCCGCGCAGGATCCGCCGCCAGCGCGACAACCGTGCGGCCGCAGAACGTCGGCGTCTCCGAGATCGCGAAATGCGGCACCTGCGCGCACGCGTCGCGCCAGTTGTCCTCGGTGACGCCGTAGATGTCCAGCATCATCTCCGAACGCAGGTACCCCGGGGTGAACGCGACCGCGGTCGCCCCGTGCGAAGCCAGCTCGGCCGCTTCGCCGATCGCGATCAGGTGCGCCGACGCCTTCGCGACGTAGAACGGCAGCGAAGTCCCTTCGCGGTACTTCGCGTTGTATTCGGCCGTGCCGTCCGTCATCTCGACCACCAGCCCGCCCGGGCGCTTGATCAGCAGCGGCAGCAGGAAGTGGCTGGTGATCAGGTGCGCGTCGATGCCGAGGCGGAGCATCCGCAGGCCGGCGTCCAGGTCGTGCTCCCACACCGGCTTGCCCCAGCCGAGGTGCTGGTCGCCGCCCCAGAGGCCGTCGACCAGGATGTCGAGCGGACCGACCTGGTCGGCCAGCGCGGCGACCTCGTCCGGCACCAGGTGGTCGACGCGGATCGCCTTCGCCTGCCCGCCCGCCGCTTCGATCAGCTCGGCGGTCTCCTCGATGGTTTCGGGACGGTCCACTTCGGACCGCCCGGCGCGGGTCGACCGGCCGGTCACGTAGACGAACGCGCCCGCCCGGCCCAGCTCGACCGCGATCGCCCGGCTCGCCCCGCGTGTCCCGCCCGCGACCAGGGCGACTTTTCCCGTGAGTGTGCTCATGAGAACGACCTTCGCGCCGAACCATGACAACTCCTGTCATGGTTCCCGCAGTCTGTGGGCGAGCTGTCGGCTTCCTGTGAGTCCCCGGTGATCGGGCATGATCCGCGCCGGACGGGCGGTTAATGGAGGTGTGGACGCGACTACGGCGGGACTCCTGGTGCTGTTCGTCGTCTCGCTGGTGCCACTGCTGCCCACCGAGGTGACGCTCCTCGGCATGGGCATCGCGGCGGCGCAGGGCGGGACTTCGCTGGCGCTGGTGATCACCGTGGCCTCGGCCGGGTGCCTGGTCTCGGACCAGGTGCTCTACGTCCTCGGCCGGTTCGGCGGCCGGGCGGCGCTGGACCGGCTGAGCCGGCGGAAGAAGATCGCCGCCGGCATCGGCTGGCTCAACGGGCGCCTGCAGCGCCACCCCCGGCCGGTGCTGGTGGCGGCCCGCTGGCTGCCGTCGGGCGGGACGATCGGCGCCCTGCTCGCCGGCTCGCTCCGGTGGCCGGTGGCGGAGTTCTTCACCGCTTCCGCCATCGGCGTCACGCTCTGGACGTCGTACGTGGCCTTCCTCGGCTACGCGGGCGGCCAGATCATCACCGAACCCGGGATCAGCATGCTGCTCTCCCTCGGCGTCGCCCTGATCCTGGGTTCGGTGATCACCTACGGCGTGAAGCGCGGCGCTAAAGCGATTTGACCGCTTCGAGGATCTGCGCCGGCTCGGTGCGCGTGACGAAGTCCGGATGGACGTCGACGAACCGGACGACACGGTCCCGATCGACCACGACGACCGCCGGGTGGACCAGCTCCCAGGTGCCGTTGACCTCTTCGAGGTCCGTGCCGAGTGTTTCCATGGCCTCGCGCACGGGAGCGGAAACCGGGTAGCTCAGCCCGAGCCCCCGCGCGACGGTGCTGCCGGCATCCGAAAGCACCGGGAACTCCAGCTCGGCCACCGGCACCGAGCCGTCCGGCCGCTGCGGGCTGATCGCCGCCAGGGTCGCGCCGAGCGTCGTCAGCTCGGGCAGGAGTTCCTGCTGGTAGGTGCGCAGGGTCAGGTTGCAGTACGGGCACCACTGGCCGCGGTAGAACACGAGCACCGCCGGCCCGGCCGCGACGAGCTCGCCCAGGCTCGACGGCGCTCCGTCGGCCCCCGGCAGCTCGAAGTCCTCAACTTTGGTGCCCACCTCGGCGAACTCCGTCTTCCGGGCGCGGCGCCGGTCGGCTTCGAGGACGTCGAAGATCTCCGGCGGCAGCACCCCGCGAAGGTGGTCGTTCACTCCGGTCAGGGCGGTTTCGAGTGTCATGGATCCCCCTAGCTGGTTGTACTGATTGGTACAGTGAAGCAGACTGTACTATCCGGTACATGGAGGCGCAAGCGGCAGCCACGACTGCGCGTGGCAAGCGGACCCGCGACACGATCGTCGACGCGGCGGCCGGGCTGATGTACGTCAACGGCGTCTCGGGCACGAGCCTCGACAAGGTGCTCGCCGCGAGCGGGGCCGGGAAATCGCAGATGTACCACTACTTCAAGAACAAGGATCAGCTGGTCGGGGCCGTGATCGACCGCTACCTGGAGCAGATCCTCGCCAACCAGCCCGCGATCTTCGAGCTGACGTCCTGGGCGGACCTCGAGACGTGGACCGAGCAGCTGCTGGACGTCCAGCGCCGGGCGGGCGGGCCGATCGCCTGCCCGCTGGGCAACCTCGCCGGCGAGGTGGGCGACAACCCGAAGCTCGCCCCGCTGGTCGACCAGGCGTACCGGAAGTGGGAATCCCACCTGGAGCGCGGGCTGGTCACGCTGCGGGACCGGGGCGAGCTGGCACCCGGCGCCGACCCGGCACGGCTGGCGCAGGCGGCGATGACGTCCGTCCAAGGTGGACTGCTGCTGGCCCACATCCGGCACGACATCACGGCATTGGAGGACGCGCTGCAGATCGCGCTGGGCTACCTCCGCAGTTTCAAGCCGTGAGCTGAGCGATCTCCGCGCGCAGCTCGTCGATCACCTTCGCGACGGCCGGGCGCTGCAGCGCACCCGTGCGGCACACCGCCTCCACCAGCCGCGCCGCGCGGATCCCCGCCAGGGGCCGCCCGACCAGGCCGCTGCCGCGGCGGGTGTTCATCGTGTACCGCGGCAGCAGCGCGATCCCGTGACCGGCGGCGACCAGCCGTTCGGTGATCCGGAAGTCGTTGATCCGCTGCACCACGACCGGCCGGACGCCGGTGCGGACGGTCAGCGAGCGCAGCACGTCGTCCACCGGGAAGCCGAAGTCGACGCTGATCCAGCGTTCGTCCGCGAGCTCCGCCAGCTCGACCCGACGGTGCCCGGCGAGCCGGTGACCGGCAGGAAGTGCGACGTCCAGCGGCTCCCGCAGCAGCGGCACGACGTCGAGGCGATCCTGGTCGAACTCCGGCGCGTGCTCGTCGCGGTGCGCCACGACGACGTCGTAGTCCGCGACCAGGCCGGGCACCTCCGGCGGGGTCATGTCGACGTCCCGGACGTCGACCTCCAGGCCCTCGTAGCCGGCGACGCGGGTCAGCAGCCCCGGCAGCAGCATCAGCCCGGCCGACTGGAAGATCGCGAGCCGCACCCGGCCGCGCGGTGCGCTGCGGTAGGTGTCCAGTTCGGACTCGGCGCGCTCGAGCGCGGCCAGCACCTCGTCGGCGCGGGCGACCAGCGCGCGGCCCGCGTCGGTCAGCCGCAGGCCGCGGCCCGCCGGTTCGGTGAGCGGCAGCCCGACCTCCCCCTGCAGCGCGCGCAGCTGCTGCGAAACGGCGGACGGCGTGCAGTGCAGCGCCCGCGCGGCCGCCGTCACGCTCCCGCGGTCGGCGAACTCACGCAACGTGCGAAGGCGACCCAGATCCACCCCGGCAGCATATGTGAAGCACGGCTACAAGATTCCTGCAGATATTCTCGCTGGTCCTTCACGGTCCGAATCGTCACAGTGGAGGCATGCCCACCCGTGACCGCCTGATCGCGGTGCTCGTCGCCGTCCTCTGGGGCCTCAACTTCCTCGCCATCCACGCCACGCTCGGCCAGTTCCCGCCGGTGTTCGCGGGTGCGCTGCGGTTCGCCGTGATCGCCGTGCCGACGATCCTGTTCGTGCCGTGGCCGAAGGTGAAGGTGCGGCACCTGCTCGGGTACGGCCTCGGGTTCGGCACCGGGCAGTTCGCGTTCCTGTTCATCGCGATGGACACCGGGATGCCGACCGGGCTCGCGTCGCTGGTGCTGCAGGCGTCGGCGCCGTTCACGGTGCTGCTCGGCGCCGTCTTCCTGCGTGAACGCGTCACGCCGCACCAGCTGGCCGGGATCGCGCTGGCCGTCGCCGGGATGGTGGCGATCGCGTGGCAGCAGTCCGGGCACGCCGCCCTGCTGCCGATGATCCTGACCCTGCTGGCCGCGCTGAGCTGGGCGTTCGGCAACCTCAGCACCCGCAAGGCCGAGCCCGACAACCCGCTGCACTTCACGCTGTGGATGTCGGTCGTGCCGCCGCTGCCGATGTTCGCGCTTTCGCTGGTCATGGAGGGCCCGGCCGCGCAGTGGCGATCGTTGACGACGCTGGGCACGCCGACCGGGCTGACCGCGCTCGGCGGGCTGGCGTACGTCGTGCTGATCGGCACCGTGGTCGGGTCGGGCCTGTGGACCACGCTGATGCGGCGCAACCCGGCCGGCGTCGTCTCGCCGTTCTCGCTGCTCGTGCCGGTGGTCGGGCTGACGGCGTCGTTCCTGCTGCTGGGCGAGCGGCCGACCGGCCTGGAGATCGGCGCCGCCGTTGTGGTGATCGCCGGGGTGCTGCTCGGCTCGATCCGGCGGGCGCGCAAGCCCGACCCGGAGCTGCTGCCCGAAGAGGTGCCGGCCTAGGCCGCCTTCTCTTCCTGGGGCTCGGGCGTCTCCTCGTCGTGCTTGCGGCCGAGCCGCTTCTTCATCACGAAGAAGACGACCACGCCGATGACGATCGCGGCGACCAGACCGAACTTGGAGAACCGGCCGAGCCACTCTTCGGCGACAACCCCGAGGTAGTAGACGGCGGCCGTCGTGCCACCCGCCCAGACGATGCCGCCGGCCGCGTTCGCCAGCAGGAACTTCGGGTAGTGCATGCGCAGCGACCCGGCGAGCGGGCCGGCGAGGATACGCAGGAACGCGATGAACCGGCCGAGGAAGACCGCCCACACCCCGCGTTTGTCGAAGATGCGTTCGGCGTTGGCGAGATGCGTCGGACCGAAATGCTTCGGGAATTTCCGGCCGGCCCACGCGAACAGCCGTTGCCCGCCGGTCTTTCCGATCAGATAACCGATGCTGTCACCGATGATGGCGCCGGCACTGGCCAGGATGCCGATCCACAGCGGATTGAGGTTACTGTGCTGCGAGGCCAGCAGAGCCGCGCTGACCAGCACGATCTCACCCGGGAGCGGGATGCCGAGGCTCTCGATCATGATCACCGCGCCGACGATCAGGTACACCGAGAGCGGCGGGATCGCCTCCAGCCATTGGTCGATGTGCACTACCCGTACCCCCTGCTTGGAAGATCTGCTTTCCGCAGGGTACCGGGGACGGCCTTACCGGGGCGGCCTACTCAGGTATAACCGCGAGTACGACTTAAGTAGCGTCAGTCGAGCGTCGCGAGGGCGGACCCGACCGGGAAATCCCCGGAAACGACGTCGAAACCGCGGTTTTCGGTGAGCGGCTCAGCGAGGGCCCCGACGAGCACGGCGGCGACGTCCTGCCGCGCGATCCGCCCCGGCTCGAGGTGCCCGGCGGCCTTGACGCGGCCGGTCGCGGGCCCGTCGGTGAGCGTGCCGGGCCGGACGATCGTCCAGGTCAGCGCGGACCGCTGCAGGACGCTGTCGGAGACCTGCTTGGCCAGCAGGATCGACCGCACGAGCCGGTCACCCTGGTCGGGCGAGTCGGCGAACTGCGCGGAGAGCTGGATGAAGCGGGCAACGCCGGCCTTCTCGGCGGCGCGCATGGCGGTGATGGCCCCGTCCCGGTCGACAAGATTCACCGATTCGGGTTCCGGATCGGGCGCGCCGATGGCGTTGATGACCACTTCGGAGTTCTTGAAGGCCTCGACGAGGTCTTCGGGATCGGCGGTGACGTCGGCAACGACCGGATCGGCCTTGACGTCCCGAAAGACCTCGGCCCGCTTCCGGCTGCGAAGCCCGGCCCGGACGGTGTGACCCCTGGCGATGAGCAGGCGGACAACGTGGAACCCGGTCCGCCCCGACGCGCCCAGCACGGTGACCTGCATGGCCTGATCCTCCCGCAGGACCGGGGACTTTGCCCAGTGCCGGAGTTGTCCACAGGCTCTGCCCCCATGTGGACAACTGCTGCGGAGGAGGCGCCGATGGGGCGGTTCACTTCCGGGGCGCCCGGTCCGTGGTGGCAGCCAGGTGATGCACCCAATGTGGCGTTCGGTGCGTCAGATGCACCCAATGCCACATTGGGTGCATCGCGCCTCGGCACAGCGACCTCAAACCTCTGCAGTCACGCCGATCACGTGCTCAATGAGCCGTCAGCGACACGCGCCACCTTGGCTACGGCCGAGCTGTGGCCGGCATGACCGGGGCTGGAGCCTGTTCAGCCGCGGCAGGAGTCGACCGACCGGACCGCAACTCTGCCTTGGCAGGGCGGGTGGTGCTCTGAGCGGGTCGGCCCCCGGCAAAGTCGACCGCCGATCGCGAGGCATCTCCGGTGCAGGAACCTCCGGGGCCCCGGTCCTTGGCGATAGCCAGGTGATGCACCCAATGTGGCGTTCGGTGCGTCAGATGCACCGAACGCCACATTGGGTGCATCGCGCCTCGAACCCCTGTAGTCACGCCGGCAGGGCGTGGGAGGTTACAGCGCTCGGCAAGGTCGGTCCCCTCGCCTGCTCAGCGAGGGTCAGTATCGGGAGCGAGTCGAGCGTCGCGAACCCGGCCAAGCACGCCGGCAAATCGACCAGGCCCGGAACCCATCGCCGAACCACGGCAGCCGTCAGGGCTGCAGGCGCGCCGCCCGGGACTGGAGGTAGGACTGCTCCGGCAGGCTCAACGTCCGCCGAGCCGCGGCCAGGTAAGCCTCCCGTGCCCCAGCCGAATCACCCGACAACTCCAGCAGATGCCCCCGCACCGCATCCACCCGATGATGCGCCGACAAAGCCGGATCCGAAGCAACCCCAGCGAGCTCCGCCAACCCCGCCGAAGCCCCATGGACCTGCGCAAACGCCACCACCCGATTCAAGGTCACCATCGGCCCCGGCGCCACCACGTGCAGCAGATCGTACAACGTAAGAATCTCCGCCCAGTCCGTCTCATCGGCAGAAGCAGCCTCATCGTGAACAGCCGCAATAGCCGCCTGAAGCTGATAAGGCCCCACCGGCGCCGAAGAGAGCGCGCCCGTAATCAGCGCAACCCCCTCCTCGATGAATCCCCGGTTCCAAAGCGAACGGTCCTGCAAAGCCAGCGGCACCAAAGCGCCGTCCGAAGACACCCGAGCCGGACGACGGGCCTCCGTCAGCAGCATCAACGCCAGCAGCCCGATGACTTCCCCGGACGAAGGAAGCTCGGACCGCAGCTGCCGGACCAAGCGGATCGCCTCGGTCGTCAGCTCCACCCGGTTCAGCGCGTCACCCGAACTGGCCGTATGCCCCTCCGTGAAGATCAGGTACAGCACCTGAAGCACCGAAGCGAGCCGCGAAGGGTCCGAAGCAGAGACGAACCGCTCGCCACGCAAGGACCGCTTCGCCCGGCTGATCCGCTGGCCGATCGTGGCCTCGGGAACCAGGAACGCCCGCGCGATCTCCGCCGTGGTCAAGCCGCCGACCGCGCGCAGGGTCAGCGCCACCTGGGACGGCCGGGTCAGCGACGGGTGGCAGCAGAGCAGCAGCAACGTCAGCGTGTCGTCGACGGCCACCGGTTCCGGCTCCGACGGAGAAGCCAGCGCCGCCGCCTCTTCACGGCGCTGGCGGGCCGTATCGCTGCGCAGCTGCTCGATCCGTCGGCGGGACGCCGTCGTGATCAGCCAGCCCTTGGGGTTGTCCGGCAGTCCCGATGACGGCCACTGCACCGACGCCGCCAGCAGTGCTTCCTGGACGGCGTCCTCGCAGGCTTCGAAGTCGCCGTAGCGCCGGACCAGCGCCGCGAGGACCTGCGGTGCGAGCGAGCGGAGGTTCACAGCTCCGGCCCGTGCAGCCCCATCACCGGGCGCACCTCCACCACCCCGAACGACGCCTCGGGCACCCGCCCGGCGATCTCGACCGCGCGCTCGAAGCTCTCGCAGTCCAGCAGGTAGAAGCCCGCGAGGAACTCCTTGACCTCGGCGAACGGCCCGTCGGTGGTCAGTGGGCCGCCGTCGCCGACGCTGACCTGCTTCGTCAGCTCCGGGTAGGCGAGCCGCTCGGAGACGATGCGCTCGCCGGACGCGTCGAGGTCGTCGTTGAGCTGCTGGTAGTACGCGAGCCCGGCCGCCCGCTGCTCGTCGCTCATCCCCTCCCACACCTGGCGCGACTCGGGGTTGCCGTAGATCAGGACCACATATTTCACCAAGGCCTCCCGGAGGATGTCGAAATCCGCGCGGCGGCTTCTACGTCTCCCGTGAAAGGCACCACCGGCACCTCAGGAGGATGGCATGACCGAGCACGACGAGAAGCAGATCCGCGATCTCATGGCGGTTCGCGCGCAGGCGATGACCAGCCGTGACGCCGAGACGCTGGCGGGGCAGTACGCGCCGGACGTCGTCGCGTTCACCCTCGCCCCGCCGCTCGTGCACCACGGTGAAGACCTCGAAGCGCGCAAGGCCTGGTTCGCCACCTTCGACGGCCCGATCGAGTACGAGATCCGGGACCTCAAGGTCACCGTCGGCGGCGACATCGCGTTCAGCCACGCGCTCAACCGGCTTTCGACGACGCCGAAGGGGATGCCGCAGCCGTTCGAGCTGTGGTTCCGCTCCACCGTCTGCTTCCGCAAGGGGGACGACGGCTGGCGGATCACCCACGTGCACGACTCGACGCCGTTCTACATGGACGGTTCGATGAGCGCGGCGCTCGACCTCAAGCCGTGAAACGAAAGCCGGCCGGGCACCAGGTGCCCGGCCGGCTCGTCGTCACAGGATTTCGGCGGACGTGCCGATGTCCGGCGGGCCCAGGTCGGGGTTCAGCGCCCCGGTGAGCTCCACCAGCTCCGCCTTCACCTCGTGCGGCTGGATGCGCCCGTCGCGGATGTCCTCCGCGTAGTGGCACGCCACCCGGTGACCGCCGCCGATCTCCCGCAGCTGCGGGCGGTCGGTGTCGCACAGGCTCGCCTGCTTCCACGGGCAACGCGTGTGGAAGCGGCAGCCCGACGGCGGGTTCGCCGGCGAAGGCAGGTCACCGGCGAGCAGGATCTGCTCGCGGGTGTCCTCGACCTGCGGGTCCGGCACCGGGATCGCCGACAGCAGCGCCCGTGTGTACGGGTGCAGCGGTTCCCGGTACAGCGAGTCCGCGTCGGTCTCCTCGACCAGCGCACCCAGGTACATCACGCCGATGCGGTCGGAGATGTGCCGCACCACCGCGAGGTCGTGCGCGATCACGACGTAGGTCAGGCCGAGCTGGTCCTGCAGGTCCTCCAGCAGGTTCACCACCTGGGCCTGCACCGAAACGTCCAATGCGGACACCGGCTCGTCGGCGACGATCAGGTCCGGCTCCACCGCCAGCGCCCGCGCGATGCCGATGCGCTGGCGCTGCCCGCCCGAGAACTCGTGCGGATACTTCCGCAGCGACGTCTCCGGCAGGCCGACCGCGGACAGCAGCTCCCGCAGCCGCCGCTGGGTGGCTTCCTTGTCCTTGTCGAGGCCGTGCGCGTGCATGCCCTCGAGCAGGATCGACTCCACCGACTGCCGCGGGTCCAAACTGGACAGCGGGTCCTGGAAGATCATCTGCATCCGGCGCCGGGCCTTCCGCAGCTCCTCACCCTTGAGCTTCGCGACGTCGGTGCCGTCGAAGACGACCGAACCGGCGGTCGGCTCGCTGAGCCGCAGGATCGCCCGGCCCAACGTGGACTTGCCGCAGCCGGACTCGCCCACCAGGCCGTAGGTCTCGCCGCGGCGGATGGCCAGGTCGACACCGTCGACCGCGAAGACGTGGCCGACCGTCCGATCGAACACGACGCCGCTCTTGATCGGGAAGTGCACCTTGAGGTCGGTGACCTCCAGCAGCACGTCGCCAGCAGGACGGGTCATCGGGCTCCTCCTCCCGCAGCGACCGCCGGCCGCACGGGGTTGTGACAGCGCAGCAGCCCACCCTGGTCGGGCACCAGCTGCGGCGAAACCTCACGGCAGACCGGCAGCGCGTTCGGGCATCGGGGCGCGAACGCGCAGCCGCCCTCCCACGGGATGTTGTCGGCCACGGAACCGCGGATGGGGACCAGCTTCTCGCCGCGGCCCGCGTCGAGGCGCGGGATCGAGGCGAGCAAGCCGTGGGTGTACGGGTGCCGCGGCTCGGCGAACAGCTGGTGCCGCTGCGCCCGCTCCACGATCCGGCCGCCGTAGAGCACGTTGACCTCGTCGCACAGCCCGGCGACCACACCGAGGTCGTGCGTGATCATGATCAGCGCGGTGCCGGTGTCCTGCACCAGTTCCCGCAGCAGCGCCAGGATCTGCGCCTGAATGGTGACGTCCAGTGCGGTGGTCGGCTCGTCGGCGATGAGCAGCCGCGGCCGGCACGCCAGCGCGATCGCGATCAGCGCGCGCTGCCGCATCCCGCCGGACAGCTGGTGCGGGTACTCGGTGAGCCGCCGCGCCGGGTCCGGGATGCCGACCTTGTCCAGCAGGTCCGTCGCTTCGACGGTCGCCGCCTTGCGCGACATCCCGCGGTGGCGCTCCAGCACCTCGGTGATCTGCAGCCCGATCGGGATGACCGGGTTCAGCGAGGACAGCGGGTCCTGGAACACCATGCCGAGGTCGCGGCCGCGGCGGTCGCGCATGTCCTTGTCGGACAGCTTGAGCAGGTCGGTGCCTTCGAAGCGCACCGAACCGCTGACCTTGTTGCCGCGCCGGGCCAGCAGCCGCATGATCGCCAGCGACGTCACCGACTTGCCGCAACCGGACTCGCCGACCAGGCCGACGGTCTGGCCCGGTTCGACGTCGAAACTGACGCCGTCGACCGCGGTGAAATTCCGCTCGCCGCGGCGGACGAAGTTGACCGTGAGGTCACGGACTTCAAGGAGTGCCACGGTGGTTCACCGCCTGTTCTTCGGGTCGAGGGCTTCACGGAGGGACTCGCCGAGCAGCGTGAACCCGAGCGCCACGATGATGATCGCGATCGCCGGGTAGTACGCGAGCTCCGGGCGGACGTCGAGGAACTGGTGCGAGGCCTTGCCCAGCATCAGTCCCCACTCCGCCCGCGACGGGTCCGGGTCGCCCAGACCGAGGAACGACAGTGCCGCGGCCTCCAGGATCGACGTCGCCAGGGTCAGCGTCGCCTGCACGATGACCGGGCCGAGCGAGTTCGGCAGCATGTGCCGGAACACGATCGCCCAGCGCTTGACGCCGAGCGACCTCGCGGCCAGCACGTGGTCGGCGTCCCGCTGCGACAGCATGGAACCGCGCAGCAGCCGGGCGAAGATCGGCACACCGATCATCGACACGGCCAGGATGACCGTCCACTGGCTCGGCTTCGCGAACAGCGCCGCGATCGAGATGGCCAGCAGCAGCGACGGGAACGCCAGCATGACGTCGACCAGTCGCATGAGGACGGTGTCGACCCAGCCGCCGAAGGCACCCGCCAGGCCACCGATGATCACGCCGATGAGCACGCCGACGATCGTGGCGAGCACACCGACGATCAGCGTCTGCTGGGCGCCGGCGATCAGCCGCGACAGGAAGTCGCGGCCGAAGTCGTCCACGCCGAGCGGGAACCCGGACTGCGCGCCCGGGATGTAGTTCGGCCGGACCTGGTCGCCGAGGTACTGGACGTCCGGGTCCTTCGGCTCCAGCAGGGGCGCGAAGATCGCGACGATGAGGAACACACCGGTGATGACGCCACCGGTGATCGCGACCGGGCTGCGCAGCATCCGGCGGATCGCTTCCCCGCCGAGGCTGCGGCCGCTCGCCGCGGCGAGCTTGTCGATCGGTTCCTTCTTCTTGTTGAGCAGAGTGTTCATCGCACACGCACCCTCGGGTCGATGATCCCGTACGAGATGTCGACCAGCATGTTCACCAGGACGTAGACCACGGCACCGAACAGCAGGAGTGCCTGCAGCCGGGGGTAGTCACGCCGTTCGATGCCTTCGGCCAGGAGGAAGCCGAGGCCGCGGAAGTTGAACACCCGCTCGGTCAGCACGGCGCCGCCGAGCAGCGCGCCGGTCTGCAGGCCGATGGTGGTGACCACCGGCAGCAGGCCGTTGCGCAGGACGTGCCGGGTGCGCACCACCTGCTGGGTCAGGCCCTTGGAGTTGGCCGTGCGGATGAAGTCCTCGTTGAGGACGTCCAGCACCGACGCGCGGGTGATCCGGGTGATCACCGCGAGCGGGATGGTGGCGAGGGCGAACGCGGGCAGGATCAGGTGCTTGATCGCGTCCCAGACGGCGTCCCACTCGCTCGTCATGATGCCGTCGAGGATGGCGAAGTTCGTGATGGCCGTGGCGTCGAGCCCGGCGGCCTGGCGGCCCTGGGACGGCAGGCCCAGCGGTGCGGCCAGGAGGTCTTGCATCATGTAGCCGAGGAAGAAGACCGGCACCGCGACGCCGATCAGGCTCAGCACGATGACACCGTTGTCAACGGGCCCACCGCGGTACCGCGCGGAAAGGTAGCCGGCCGGGATGCCGACGATGATCGCGATGATCATCGCCGAGAGGCCCAGCTCGATGGTCGCCGGCAGGAAGGTGACGATCTCGCCCATCACGGGCTGGGTCGACACGAGCGAGTTGCCGAAGTCGCCGGTGAGCGCCCGGCCGAGGAACCCGAAGTACTGCACGAAGATCGGCTGGTCGAGGCCGAGCACGTGGTTGAGGTTGGCGATCTTCTCCGGCGTTGCCTTGTCACCCAGCAGAGCGGCGGCGGGACCGCCGGGCAGGGACCGGAGCCAAGCGAAGACCAGGATGGACAGGATGAAGAGCGTCGGAATTGCTTGTAGCAGCCGACGCACGAGGAAACGAAGCACTTGCAGTCCTTTGTTGCCAGCCCGGGATCAGGCGCAGGGGGTGGGTGCGGTAGCACCCACCCCCTGCCTTTGGCTGAAATCCAGAATCAGCTCACGGTCACGGTGTTGAAACGCTCGTCGGTGAGCGGGCTCGCCACCAGACCCTTGACCTTCGGGCCGACCACGATCGCCGGGGTCGGGTAAGCGATCGGGATCGCCGGGAGGAAGTCCATGATCTTCTTGTTGACTTCCTGGTACGCCTTGGCGTGGGCGTCACCGGCGGGCGAAGCGTCCGCCGCGCTCAGAGCCGAGAAGAGCTCCGGGTTGTTGAACCCGAACTCCTTCTTCTCGCGACCGAAGAACGTGCCGACGAAGTTGCCGGCGTCGTTGTAGTCACCGGTCCAGCCGAGCAGGTGGAGGTCCTGCTTACCGGCCTTCTGCACGTCGTCCTTGTAACCACCGTTCCACGGCTCGGCGTGGGCTTCGATGTTGACGCCGATCTTCTTGAGGTCCTCGGAGATCGCGGTGAAGGTGTCCGCCGGGTTCGGCATGTACGGCCGGCTGACCTCGGTCGGGTAGTAGAACTTCAGCGTCAGGTTCTCGGCACCGGCCTGCTTCAGCAGGTCCTTCGCCTTGTTCACGTCGTACGGGTACTTCGTGACGTCGTCGGTGTAGCCCGAGATGACCTTCGGGACGAACTCGGTCGCGACCTCGGAACCCTCGGCCAGCTTCGACTTCACGAACTGCTCGCGGTTGATGCCGTACGCCAGCGCCTGGCGGACCTTGACGTCCTTGAGCTTCGGGTTGTTGGCCTGGTTGATGCCCAGGTACAGCACGTTGAACGACGGGCGGATGAGCACCTGCTCGCCGTCGTTGCGCAGCAGGCCGTAGTCCGCCGGGCTCGGGTAGTCGTAGCCGTTGATGTCGCCGGCCTTGAGCGCCTGCTTGCGGGCGTTCTCGTCCGGGATCACCTTGAAGATCAGCTTGTCGAGCTTCGCCGGCGACGGGCTGCTGTCGTTGCGCACCAGGGTGATCTCACCCTTGGCCTGGTCCCAGCTCTCGAACTTGAACGGCCCGGTGCCGGTCGGGAACTTGTTCGCGTACTCGCTGTACGTGAACGAGTCGCCACTCTGGGTGACCTGGTCGGCGTTGTGCGCCTTGAGCGCGGTCGGGCTCTCGATCGAGAAGGACGGCAGTGTGAACGCCGACGGGAACGCACCCTTGGCCTTGTTGAGGTTCAGGACCGCGGTTGTCGGGTCCTTCGCCTCGCAGCTCTTGTAGACCGGCTCGCCGCTCGCGTCGCCCTCGTTCTTGGCGAAGCCCTCGAAGACGTCGCCGTAGTAGATCATCTGGCTCTGGGCGGCGGCGCCCTTCATGTTGTACCAGCGGTCGAAGTTGTAGCAGACCGCCGTGGCGTCCATCGGGGTGCCGTCGGAGAACTTCACGCCGGACTTCAGAGTGAACGTCCAGGTCTTGCCCTCGGCGCTCGACTCCCACTTCTCGGCGAGAGAAGGTTCGAGATCGGCGGTGCCCGGCTTGTTCTGGATCAGCGTGTCGTAGATCTGCCGCGTGATCCGGAAGGTCTCGCCCTCGTCGTTGAACGCGGGGTCGAACATCTTCGGGTTACCGGCTGCGCCGAAGATCATCGTGCCTCCGGAACCACCCCCGGCGCCCTCTTCACGCTTGGATTCCGCACAGGCGGACAGCGAAACCGCGAGCGCGCCGGCGAGCCCGATCAGGGCCACGCGGCGTGTTCGGGTCAGCCGCAATTGCTGCATCTGGCACCCCTTGGGAGATGTTCGGGTTCTAAGTCACCGTCCGGTCGGTCAGGAACTCGACGGACGGTCGGTGTGCTCGCCGACACTAGCGGGAACTCGGCTCGCACTTAAGCACGTGAGGTTACGATCGCGCTACGTGGGCGTCGATTTGACCGCAATGTGTCCGTAAATCACGACAGAATGTGACTGTTTCCCGGTCCTGACTGCACCCGGTGCCGGATCACTAACTCAGATGGCGGTACCCACGTTAGGCCAGCCGTGTTGGCGCGTTCGACTCGCTTGATCGATCCGGAGCGGTGCGCGCACGGAGCGTGACCGATCCGTTTCCGACGAAAGTCGGGTGCCGGCGGCCTCGGCGGTGCCGTCGACGGCGAACCAGCCGCACTCGAACCGTTGCCAGCGGCCCAGTTCGGCCCGTGCGGCCTCGCCGTCCCGCGCCACGGCCTTCGCCAGCCGCTCGGCCGCCGAGCCGCCGGAGATCCAGCAGAGGTCCGAAAGCAGGGGTCTTACCGAAGCCCGGCCGCACGAAACACCCTCCAGCACCAGGACGTCCGGCACGGCCACCCGAACGAGCTCACCCGGCCGGGGTGCCCCGGTGGACCAGTCCACTCGCCGGTAAGCGCCTTCGAGACCGTCCGCCAGGGGACGCAGGACGCCGTCGACCAGCTGGGGCCACCACGCGACGGGGTCGTCCCACGTCGCGAAGGCGTCGGTGCTCACCAGTTCCGTCCGGCACCCGCGAGACCGCAGGTCTTCGACGACTTGGGCGGCCAGCGTGGACTTCCCGGCGCCGGAAGGGCCGTCGATCGCCAGGACACGAACCCCGCCGAGCCGGGCGGGCGCGGCGAGCAGTGCTCCGATCAAGGCGTCACTTGGAGACGCGCTCGACCTCCGGGAGCCCTTTGACGTCGTCCGGGGCCGCCGTCTTCGCCTCGAGCTCGGCGATCCGGCGCTCCAGCTCGTGCTTGGTGTCCTCGAGCTCGCAGCGCAGCAGCGCCGTCTCCTCGACCGACGTGCGCACCTCTTCCTCCAGGTGGCCGACCTCGGTCGACAGGTGCAGGGACACCAGGGCCAGCACGACGCCGGCCAAGAGGAAGACGAAGTTCGACGGCGTCTGCACGCCGGTGTGCTTGGCCAGGAATTCGGCCGCCTGCGGGAGCACCGCGAGGACGACGACGCCGACCGCGACGACGAGCCACACACCCGCGTACTTCTCGCGCAGCTTCCGCCGCCGCATCATCTCGAGGACGACGAACAGCACCACGCCCGCGACGACGATGCTGAGGATGCGCCAACCGTCCATTTCCACTTCCCCTTTTAGGCCGAGTCGGACGAGTCGACGGCCGGCCGGCGGCGCACCAGCGCCAGCAGCAGCGCGAGCCCGGCCCGGCTGAGGTAGACGGCCGACTTCACGGGCGAGTGACTGGGCGTGCCGCCCGCCCGCTCCCGCATGACGACCGGGATCTCCCGGATGGTCAGCTTGGCCCGGATGGCCATGACCAGCGACTCCACCGTGTCCCCGAGGTACTCCGCGGGGTAGTAGCCGGCGAACAGCCGGATCGCGCGCGGCCCCATCGCCTTGAAGCCCGACGTGACGTCGGTGAGCTTGGTCTTCGCCAGCCGCGAGAACACCAGCGAAAGCGCGACCATGGCGTACTTGCGCGGGCCGCTCGCCTTGTACGAGCCCTTGCCGGCGAACCGGGAGCCGATCACGATGTCCGCGTCGTCCAGGCCGCGCAGCAGCGCGTCGAGCTCGTCGGGGTCGTGCTGGCCGTCCGCGTCCACCTGCACGACGACGTCGTAACCGCGGGCCGCGGCGTAACGGAAGCCGGTGCGCATCGCGCCGCCGACCCCCAGGTTCACCGCGAGGCGGGCCACCTCGGCCCCGGCCGCGCGGGCCAGCTTGGCGGTGTCGTCGACCGAGCCGTCGTCGACGACCAGCAGATCGCCACCCGGCAGGGCGCGCTTCACCTGCTCGATGACCGACGCGACGCTCGCCGACTCGTTCAGCGCGGGCATCACGATGAGCACCCGGCGGCCGGTCACGGAGGTCGCAGACGTCACTGACACGCGATCACTTTAGCCCGTCCTTCTGGGGCCGGGCCCCAGACCCCGGCGGGGAAGCCGGGGCGTCACTGCCCGTCACCCGGCCCGGAACCCGGTGCAACCGCGCCCTCGATCCGGTAGACGGCGGCGTCGGCGTTGCGGAAGACCTGGCGGAACCCCGGCGTCCGGTCGAGACCGGCGAGGCCGACCGAGTTGCGCAGGTTCGGCGTCGCGGTGCCGGACCCGACGAAGACGTAGCGGACGCCGAGCGCGGTCAGCGTCCGGCGGACCTTCGGGTACCGGTCGAGGTCGTTGAGGAACACGCTCAGGTACGCCGCGTCCGTACCCGGATCGGCGCCGTAGAACGTCCACTCGACCGGGCGGAGTCCCTCCAGCGCGTACATCCAGACCGAACCGTCCGCGCGGTCGTTCATCACGCGCTCACCCGGCACGGTGTGCTGCCCGAGCCAGCCGAGAGCGGTCCGCTCGCCGTCGCTCAGCGCCGGGAAGCCGCGGTACCCGACGTTGACGTGCACCGTGTTGAGGCCCACGTAGCCGCCGCGGCTGCCCGCGCCGATCACGAGCGCGAGCACGGTGAGCGCCACGAGCGGGGCGGCCCGCAGCTTCGGCGACCACTTCCGCAGGCGCGCGGCGGACCAGGTGGCCGCGCTGAACGCGAACTCGCCGAAAGCCACCGCGCCGATGAGCGGGAGCAGCGCGGCGATCCGGTAGTAGTCGTTGTAGAAGGGCCCGCTCACCAGGCTGACCAGGCGGTTGTCCAGCGACGCCGTGGCCGCGTAGAGACCGCCGAAGACGACGTAGCCGGCGGCGATCCACACCAGCCTCCGGTGCCGGACCAGCAGCACGACGCCGATCAGCGCGGGCACCCCGATCCACCACTGCGGGAAGCCGGCCATCGGCGAGAAGGTCACGGTCTGCCCGACGGCTTCGGTCACCGACGCCACGGTCGGCCACTCCGCGGACGTGACACCACCGGCGTTGTAGAGCGACGGCAGCACCTGGGGAAGCCCGAACAGGACGGCGAGCACCGCGGTCGCGGCGATCGACGGCCAGGCCGCGCGCCAGTCGATCACCTCGAGCTTGACCACCAGCGCGCCGAGCAGCAGCACGAAGTAGACCAACGCCACGAAGACGACACTGGTGTGCAGGCCGGCGAGACCGGCGACCCCGACGGCGATCGTCACCGGCCCGGCGATGCCGCGCGGGACCAGCAGCAGGCGGCCGAGCGTCAACAGTGCCGGCACCAGGGCGACCCCCGCCGCGTACGGCCAGACGGGACCGTGCCACATCAGGTCGTACGGGAACGCGGTGAAGCAGGACGCGGCCACCGCCGCGGCCGCGGCCCCGATCGCCGGCATTCCCCACACCCGGCACAGCGCCGCCACCCCGAGCGGGAACGCGAGGACCACGGCCAGCGAGGCGAGGTTCACGATCGACACGACGTCGAGCCCGCCGTGGCCGACGAGCAGCGCGAGCAGGGCGTGGTAGGTATCGGGGTAGAAGTAGTGGTGCTCGTCCGGCAGGTTCGCGATCGTCCCGACGGTGGCCGGGCGCGCGTCCCCGTGCTCGGCGATCCAGCGCACCAGGTTGGCGTGGAACGGCGCGTCGAAGTCCTGGTTGACGTTGCCGGGCGTCCGGATTCCGCGCAGCGTCGCGACCGCGCCCACGGCCATGCCGGCCAGCACACCCGCGCCGATCAGCAGGTGTTCGCCGGCTTTGCCCTTCGCCGCCGCCTCGGGACCGGGTGCGTCCCGCCGGATCCGGCGCACCACCAGGCCGAGCGCGAAGGCGACGACGGTGAGCACAGCCGTCCAACCGGCCACCGACACGACGTCCCAGCGGATGCCCAGCCCGCCGAGCACCGGGATGCCGAGCGCCACGATGCCGAAGGTCAGCAGCGGCGCTCCGGCGGCGAGCGTCCAGCCGCGCAGGCCGGCGGCCGCGCCGAACACCGCGCCCGGCAGCCAGAACGCCAGCAGCACCAGCAAGAAACCCATGCGCGGTATCCGTCCGTCTCAGAGAAGGGGTCAGCGTAGGAAGAACCGTGTTCACCCTGGCATCCGCCAGGTGGCGATGCGACGCAGGTCACATTTCACGAGGGAGCCGTACCTCGTCATCCCCATTCGCGGGAGCCGAAAGGCCTCTGAATAGACTTTTCACGATTTTCGTCGTGGCGGTGGGGAGAGAATGGTGTCCGAGGGTCTCCTGCTTCTCGTCGGCGTGCTGGTGATGTTCGTTCCCGGCCTCGCCCTCCTGATCGCCTTCGGCGTCCGCGAACGGCTTTGGCTGGCCGGCCTCTCCGCGCCCCTCACCACCGGTTTTGTCCTGCTGGTCTCGCTGCTGACCGGCGTCACCGGCCTGCGCTACGGGCTGCTGTCCGTGACGGTTTCGCTGGTCGTGGTCGTCCTCGCCGGCGCGGGCGTGCGGTTTCTCCTGCGGCGCCGTCGCGCGGTCGCCGAACCGGCCGAAGACCTGCGGTTCGTCGCCGGCGCCGCCGGTCGCTGGGTGCAGCTCGCCGGTCTGGCCATCGGCGTCGTCGGCGTCCTGCTCGGGGTCCGGACCTGGCACACCGGGCTGGGCTCGTGGGCCACGCCGACGCAGGAGCACGACACGGTCACCCACGCCGTCTTGACGGCGTTCACGCACTTCACCGGCCAGGCCGCGCCGTGGCAGGTGCTGCCCGTCGACGTGGTGCACGACACGGCCGTCCAGTTCTACCCGCCGGGCTTCACCGACCTCGCGGCCCTGCTCACGAACATCTTCGGCGACACGATGCTGTCGCTGAACCTGGTCACGGTCGTGTTCTCGGTCGTCGTCCTGCCCCTGTCGGTCGCCGCCCTCACGGCCGCGGTGCTGCGGCACGCGCGGCTCGGCCGCGGGTGGGTCGAACTCGGCGCCGGCGTCGCCGCGCTCGTCGCCGTGCAGCTGTACCGGCCGGGCATCGCGTTCGCCCACGACGGCGGTGTCCTGCCGAACGCGGCCGCGATGGCGCTCGCCCCCGGCCTGACCGCCGTCACGCTGGTGATCGGCCGCCGCAACCTGGGCCGGGCGGTGCTCGTCGGCATCGCGCTCGCGGGCGCGATCAACGTGCACCCGAGCGCGCTGACCACCGCGGCGCTGACGACCGTCGCCGCGATGGTGGGCCTGCTGTTCACCCGCCGGGGCCGGATCGCGTTCGTCCGCTCGCTGCCGCCGCTGGTGCTGGCCGGGGTGGTGACGGTGGTGGTCGCCCTGCCCGACGTGTTCGCGCTGCTGCGGCTCAGCGGCGGCACGGTGGTCGACGCGCCGGCCACCATCCCGCCCCAGTCACTGGGCAAGGCGGTGGGCGTGGTCGTGCGGCTGCCCTACAGCGGCTACTTCGACCTCACGGGCACGCTGGGCCAGGTCGGCCTGGGCGTGCTCGGCCTGATCGGCGCCGCGGTCGCGATCGTTTCCCGGCGGTGCTGGCCCCTGGTGACGGCGTGGCTGTTCTGGACCGCGGTGATCATCACCTTCCACCTCTCCCCGAACACGGGCTTCGGCGCGACCGTCGCCCGGTACTACTACCGGGCCGCCGGCCGCGTCGACACGCACATCTACCTCATGATCCCGGTTCTCGCCGGGGCGCTGTTCGCCTTGCTGGGCCTCGCTTTCGCGTCGACGCGGCTGCGCTTCCCGGTGCCGGTCCGCACGCGGCCGGTGGTCGCGGCGGCGCTGACGGTGGCGCTGCTGGCGGCGCTGACCCTGACGACGTTCCGCGGCTACATGAACACCGGCGCGCTCTCGCTGAGCCAGCGCTACGCAACACCGCAGTTCGTCCGCTACGACGCGGCGGACGACGCGGCGGCCAAGTGGCTGCACGAACACGCGGCGCCGGGCGAAACGATCCTGAACAACGCGAACGACGGGTCGACGATCCTGTACGTGGACTACGACCTGCCGATCCTGAACATCGTCCCGGACGGCCACAGCCCGATCACCGACAACGTGACGCTGCTGGCGATGTTCAACTCGTTCCCGGACAACCCGACGGTCCAGGACATCCTGCGGCGCAAGAACGTCAAGTGGGTCTACGCGGACTCGCAGGCGCCGACGGTCGGGACCGACGGGAACCACTGGACGGGGAGGCGGTCGTTCAGCCTGGCGCCGGGCCTGGAGAAGCTGACCGGCTTGCCCGGGCTGACCAAGGTGTTCAGCCAGGGCACCGTCTCGGTGTACCGCCTGGACCTGCCACCGCAGAACCCGCCGCAGGGCTGAGAGTCCACCAAAGGGCGTCAGTCGCGCGAAGCCGCCGGACGTCGCAACACGAACACCAACACGACGGCCAACCCCAGCGTAGGGGCCACGGCCAGCCCGGCGACGGCCTTGAAGACCGGGTCACCCGGCGCCACCAGCAACACAACGGCGGCGGTCGTTCAGCCAGGCGCCGGGCCTGGAGAAACTGACCGGCTTGCCCGGGCTGACCAAGGTGTTCAGCCAGGGCACCGTCTCGGTGTACCGCCTGGACCTGCCACCGCAGAACCCGCCGCAGGGCTGAGAACCCACCAAAGAACGTCAGTCGCGCGAAGCCGCCGGACGTCGCAACACGAACACCAACACGACGGCCAACCCCAGCGTAGGGGCCACGGCCAGCCCGGCGACGGCCTTGAAGACCGGGTCACCCGGCGCCACCAGCAACACGACGGCGGTCGTCACGGCGACCACCGCCCAGGTGACGAGCACCTTGTTCGCCTGCTTGCGCGCCACCAGCACGGCGGTCATCAGCTGCAGCGCGGTGAGCAGGACCGCGCCCCACACCATCCAGGCCACCCACCAGCCCTGCGCCACGAACTTCGAGCCGTAGAGCAGCGAGACCAGCCACGGCCCGATGAGCCAGCCGACCAGCGCGCCGACCACACCGAGGGCGACCGTGCCGAGCGCGCCGAGCGCGAGCAGCCGTCGCAGCCGGTGCACACCGTCGGCGGTGCCGGAAAGCCGGACGACCGTCGGCACCGCGAGCGCCTGCAGCGGCGAGAGCAGCAGCAGCGGCACGCGCGACACCGTGAGCGTCGCGAAGAGAACGCCGACGTCGGCGTCGGACCCGCCCGGCGCGAGCAGGCTGACCATCGCCGGGTAGCCGGTGATGACGCTGGCGGTGAGGCCGGCGCCGGCCATCAGGATCAGGATCCGCGCGGTGACCGGCCCCCAGCCCTCCCCCTCGGCGTGCGGGTCGACCAGCCCGGCGACCGGGCGGACGAACAGCAGCCAGGCGAACGAGCCGGCCGCGGCCGCGATCGCGAACGACGTCAGGCCGGTCAGGCCGGCGAAGAAGACGCCGAACAGGACGAGCACGCGGACCGCCGCCTCGGCGACGACCAGCCCCGAATACGGCTTGATCCGCTGCTGCCCGACGAGCAGGCCGCGAGCGGCGAACTGGCAGGCGAACGCGATCGCCCCGCACAGCACGACCACACCGAGACCGGTCTGCCCGGCGTAGAGCCGATCCGACAGCACCGGCACGACGAGCGTCAGGGCCGCGACCACGGCGACGGTCACCGCGCCGACGGTGAGGGCCCGCAGCGCGGGCTTGCCGGCCCGGCCGCCGTCGATCGCGGCCACCGCGGACTGGCGGGACAGCTCCTGCTCGAGCGGCGAAAGCGCGCTGCCGAGGCCCATCAGGATGCCCCAGAACGACAGGTAGACCTTGCTGTTCTCCGGCCCGAGCCAGCGGGTGGCCAGCAGCGTCAGCACGTAGCCGAGCGCGATCGCGACCAGCAGCGAGATGCCGATCTTCCCGGCCGAGCGGCCGGTCTCCTTGGCCAGGCTGCGGCTGTCCGCCTCGTCGGTCATCGGCGAGCTCATCGGTCCCGCCGCCGCCGGGCACGCAGGGCCATCACCAGGCCACGCACGGCACCGGCGCCGAAGCCGGCGCCGAACACCGGGGCCAGCTTCGCGACGGCCTTGGCCTCGGCGGTCGTCGCGCCGAAGCGGGTCACGGCCGCGCCCGCGGCGGCGGACCCGGCGGTCGCGAGCAGCACGGCCGTCTTCGGCCGCCGCAGCGCCACACCGAGGCCGAGCACACCGACGCCGAACGCGGCGAACAGGCCGTTGCGGGCGGGGCCGGGCGACCCGAGGTAGGAGTCGACGAACGTCGTCCCGCGGAAGTACGACTGGGCCAGGAACTTCTTGAAGCTGTCGCGCCCGTGGTAGGTCGCGGAGAACTCCGGGGCCAGGAAGATGCGGTGCCGCTCGGCGATCCAGCGCAGGACGCCGGTGTCGTCACTGGCGAAGCGCACGTCGTCGAACAGCGAGACAAAAGCGTCGGAAGCCGCTTCGAGCACGGCACGCGGCGCCGAAAAGAATCCGGTGCCCTTGGGGAACAGGTCGAACTGCTCGATGCCGAAGGACATCAGGCGCGGGTTCGCGCAGTACCGGCGCCAGGGGATCTTCACCAGCCCGGCCATGAACCCGGCGTACGGGTTGTGCTCGGAAGCGACGTTGATGTGCCCGTTCCAGACCGTCCGCTCGGGATGGTCGACCAGCTGGTCACGCAGGAACGTCAGCGAGCCGGTGTCCACCACCACGCGGCTGTCGAGCAGCAGGATCTGCTCCCCGCCCGCCTTGGCGATGCCCGCCCGCCGGGCCTCGAACCGGCCCGAGTTGGCTTGGCTGAGCACCGTGATGCCGTGGCGTTCCCGCAGCTCGTCGAGCCGCGAAGGCGTGGCGTCGGTGCTGCCGTCGTCGACGACGACGACCTCGATCGGCCAGTTCGCCTCCTCGGCCGAGGCGAGCAGCGCGCCGACACTGCGTTCGACCCAGTCCTGCTCGTTGTAGACCGGGATCACGACGCTGAGCGAGGGGAGGAGCGGGTTCGCACTCACCGGGCCGAGGCTACCCGGCGGCCCCGGCGGTGGGTCGGCCAGTATCCTTGCGCCACCGCACCCGACCAGAAATGGGCCTTCACGGTGATTTCCTTCATTCTCGGCACCACCGCGGAACTGATCAAGATCGCGCCCGTCTACCACGGGATCCGCGAGCGCGGGATGCGGCCGAAGATCTGGTTCACCGCGCAGCACGTCGACGAGGTCGCCGACGTCCTCGCCGACCTGAACATGCCGGCGCCCGACGTCTGGCTGGTGCCGGAGGACAAGGCGCACAACCTCGAGTCGCCGGCGCAGGTGCCGGGCTGGGCCGCGCAGGTGCTGCGCACCGCGTGGAGCCGCCGCCACGAGCTGCGCGCCGCGCTGACCGAGGACGGCCGTCCCCCGCTGGTGCTGGTGCACGGCGACACGTTCACCACGCCGTACGGCTCGCTGATCGGGAAGCGGATCCTCAAGTCCCGCGTCGGGCACGTCGAGGCGGGCGCGCGGTCGGGCAGCATTCTCTCGCCGCTGCCGGAAGAGCTGAACCGCAAGATCGCCGCGAAGATCGTCGACATGCACTTCGCGCCGAGCATCCGCGAGGTGAACAACCTCCGGAACGCCCGCGGCGTTGTCGTCGACACCGAGGCGAACACCGCGATCGACGCGATGCGCCTGGCCATCAACCAGCCGCTGGACGTGCCGAACCTGCCGGAGAAGTTCGGCCTCGCCACGCTGCACCGCTTCGAGCTGGTCTCGCGCCCGGACAAGTACCGCGAGGCGCTGGAGATCCTGCGCGAGCAGAGCCGCAAGATGCCGATCCTGTACATGGCCGGCGCGCCGGAGCGCGAGAAGATCCGCGCGCTGGGCATCGGGAACATCTTCGACGACCAGTTCATCGTCCAGCCGAAGATGCGGTACCTGAAGTTCCTCCCGCTGGTCGCGCGCGCCGAGTACGTCGTCACCGACTCGGGTGGTCTTTCGGCGGAGTGCTACTACCTCGGCCTGCCCTGCGCGGTGCACCGCGAGCGCACCGAGACGCCGCAGCATCTCGGCGAGACGGTGGTGCTGACCGAAATGCGCGGCGACAAGCTGCAGAACTTCCTCGACACGTACGAGAGCCGTCGTGGTGAGTCCTGGATGGACAAGTACCACCCGTCCGAGATCATCGTCGACACCCTGGTGCAGCTCGGCTACTGCTGAGGCGCTCTTCCGGGTGATCCCGGTCGCCACTTCCGCGGCGATCGGGCAGCTTGGCCTCCATGATCCACATCGGACGGGCGGCCGTCCTCCTGGTCGTTCCCCCGATCGACCAGGTCTCGGTTCGGGACGCGGCGCTGAGCGCGGGCTTCCAGGAGGCGTACGTCGGCGCGGCGGGTCCGATCGCCCTGCGGATCCACGCCGCGTACGACATCCCGGCATCGGTCACGGTGGCGCAGTCGATCCTGGAGTCGAACTGGGGCCGCAGCAAGCTGTCCACGGCCGAGCGCAACTACTTCGGCTTCAAGTGCGTGACACCGACGAGCCCGGGGCCGCTTGCGTTGCGCTGCGCGCGGTACCCGACCACGGAGTGCATTCCGGCGCCGTGCCATCCGGTGGACGCGTTTTTCCGGTCCTACGCGTCTGTTGACGACTCATTCCGTGATTACGGGCGGCTGTTGACAACTTCGTCGAATTACGCGGCGGCGTTGCCGGTCCGGTCCGATCCGGACGCGTTCATCCGGGCGGTGGCGCGGAAGTACGCCACCGACCCGGAGTACGCGAACAAGGTGATCAGGCTGATGGACCTGTACGACCTGAGGCGGTTCGACCGGTGAGCTTGGTGATGTCCTGGTCGTAGAAGCCGCCGGTCAGCTTCCCCAGCTTTTCGAAGAACTCGACGCCGCCCACGGCGAGCGCGGCGAGAAGATCTTCCTCGCCGGTGACGGCGGTCCGGCGCGGGCCGCCGTCGAACGCCAGGGTGAACCGCACCAGACCGCCCGGGACCGACTCGAGCCGGAGCACACCGGACTCCTCCCACAGCGGGGTCTCCGCCCGGCCCTCCTGGCGGTACTGCGCCACGAGGTCGGCGATGTCGCGCCACAGCCGCTCGACGTCCGCGTGGAAGTTCCGGTCGAAGACCGTGACCTCTCCGACGGTCAGCTCGATCACCCCGGACATGGGGTGAACCCGCCTCGACCGGGGTAGCTCGGCGCAGTCCAGGATGTCGACGAGCTCCGGCGTTCTCCCCTGCACGGCGAGCATGAACGTCCGGACCGGCGCTACCGGGAGGCCGTTATAGGACACGGCGGCCCGAGAGCGCGCGGCCCAGCGTCAGCTCGTCCGCGAACTCCAGGTCACCGCCCATCGGCAGCCCCGACGCCAACCTCGTCACGCTCAGGCCCGGGAAGTCGCGCAGCATCCGCACCAGGTACGTCGCCGTCGCTTCGCCCTCGGTGTTGGGGTCCGTCGCGATGATGATCTCGGTGATGTCCGCCTCGCCGATGCGCTTGAGCAGCTCGCGCATCCGCAGCTGCTCCGGGCCGATGCCCGACAACGGATCGAGGGCGCCACCCAGCACGTGGTAGCGGCCCTTGAACTCGCGCGTGCGCTCGACCGCCAGGACGTCCTTCGGCTCCTCGACGACGCAGATGACCGTGAGGTCGCGGCGCTCGTCGCGGCAGATGCGGCACTTCTGCTGCTCCGAGACGTTGCCGCAGACCTCGCAGAACTGGACGCCCTCCTTGACCTTGCCGAGGACGTCCTGCAGCCGCGAGATGTCCACCGGGTCCGCGGCCAGCAGGTGGAACGCGATCCGCTGGGCGCTCTTCGGCCCGACCCCGGGCAGCCGCCCGAGCTCGTCGATCAGGTCCTGGACGACACCTTCGTACAAGTTCGTCAGCCGCCGAAGCCGAGGGCGCCGAGGTCGGGCATGCCGCCGCCACCGCCGCCGAGGCCGCCGGCCAGCGGGCCGAGCTTCTGCTCGGTGAGCTTCTGGGCGCTCGCCGACGCGTCGCGGACCGCCGCCACGATCAGGTCGGACAGCGTTTCGACGTCGTCCGGGTCGACGACCTTCGGGTCGATCTGCAGGCTCTTCAGCTGGCTGTCACCGGAGACGGTCGCGGTGACCAGCCCACCACCGGCGGTGCCGGTGACCTCGGTGTTGGCGAGCTCCTCCTGGGCCTCGACGAGCTTCTGCTGCATCTGCTGGGCCTGCTGCATCAGCTGGGAAATGTCGAAGCCGCCGCCGGGTTGCACCATGATCGCACTCGGTCCTCTCTGCACGCCTGTGTCACCACCAGGGTAGTCGCGCCACGGGTGGGCCCGGGTTGTGGCACCGTGGTCGCCGTGCGACGCGCGATTGTCCCCCTGCTGCTGGCCGGTGCCCTGCTGCTCACCGGCTGCGAAGACGAGGCCCCGGCAGCACCGGCGCCGGCTCCCGTGACGACGCGGACGGTCACGCCGGCGCCGACGACGGTGACGTCCGCTCCGCCACCTCCGCCGTCGCCGTCTTCGGTCACCGCGCCGCCGCCGGTCGCGGCCGGGAAGGTCGTCGTCCTCGACCCCGGGCACAACGGCGGCAACGGCTCCCACCCCGCGGAAATCAACCGGCAGGTGCCGGCCGGGCGCGGCCAGACCAAGCCGTGCAACACCACCGGCACCGCCACCAACGCCGGGTACCCCGAGCACGCGTTCACCTGGGACGTCTCCCAGCGGGTCGGGCAAGCGTTGGCGGCCAAGGGAATCCGGGTTGTCTACACGCGACAGAACGACACCGGCGTCGGCCCGTGCGTCGACCAGCGGGCCGCGATCGGCAACACCGCGAACGCCGACGCCGTCGTCTCGATCCACGCCGACGGTTCGACCGCGGCCGGGGCGAACGGCTTCCACGTCGCGTATTCGTCACCGCCGCTGAACGCGGCGCAGGGCGCGCCGTCGACGCGGCTGGCCCAGACCCTGCGCGACACGATGCGCACCGGCGGCTTCAGCACGTCGAACTACATCGGCGGCAACGGCCTCTCGGCGCGCGCGGACCTCGGCGGGCTGAACCTCTCGACGCGGCCCACGGTGCTGGTGGAGTGCGGAAACATGCGCAACGCGGCCGAAGCGGCGCGGATGACGAGCGCGGAAGGGCGCCAGCAGTTCGCTTCGGCCATCACCGCGGCGATCGAGGCCTACCTGGCCTCCTGAGCCGCCACGACGGCCTCGCCGTGCCGCCGCGGCTGAGCGCGAACACGACGACGACCGCCCACTTACCTGTCGGGTTCCTGGTTTCGAGAGGTCACGATCAACCCGGACGGCTCGCCGCAGACGTCGATGGTCCGGGCCGGCCGCGACCTTGGTCAGTCCAGGGGGCGGGCGCCGAGGTGGTCGGAGAGCAGCTTGCGGGCCAGCTCGTCCGGGTCCTGGTCCGGCGGCGGTGGGGGCGGTGGCGGCGCCGGGCTGGCGTCCTCGTTGTAGAGGTCTTCGTCGTCCTCGCCGGCAGGTTCCGGGGGCAACGGGATGTCCGGCTCGGAGGTGGTGACCTTCGGACGCGCCGGCGGGGGTGTGGGCGCGGGCCGGGACGGCTGCTGGGCCGGAGCCGGCGGCGCTGCGGGCGCGGCCGCCGACTGGCGCGTGAACGAGCGCTCCGGCGCGGGTGCCGCCTGCTGCGGACGCGCGGCGGATGCCGCCGGGGCGTTGCCGTGGACGCAGCGGACCTGCCACTCGCCGCCCAGGACTTCGGTCAGCGCGCCGGCGATCTTGCGGGCGTTGTCCTGGTCGGACAGGCGGCGGGCGAGCGGCTCGGACTTGTGGGTCAGCGTCAGGGCGTTGCCCTCGACCGTGGCGACTGTGGCCTGGGTGAGCATCGCCTCGAGGCTGCGGCCGCCGGTGAACTTGCGCAGCGCGGTCATCAGCTGCGGCCAGACGTTCCGGATCGCGGCGGCGTCCAGCCCGCCCGACGCCGTGGGCGCGGGCGCCGGGGGTTCTTCGGCGGCGGGCGCCGCGGCCGGGGCGGGTGTGCTGCCGCCGGGGGCACGGGTGGCCCCCCAGCCGCTGTTGTCGGCCGGTTCGGCCGCGGGCGCCGCGGCCGGGGCAGGCGTGCCGCCGCCGGGGGTACGCGGGGTTCCCCAGCCGCCATCCGCGGACTGGGCCGGGGCGCCACCCGAAGCCGCCGCCGGAGCGCCGCCGGCCGGCGTGCCACCACCCGGGGTGCGCGAGGCACCATCTACGGACTGGGCCGGAGCTGCTGCCGGAGCGGCCGTCGCACCGCCACCCTCGGCGGGCCTGGCTGCCGGGGCCGGTTCGGCCTGGGGCGGCTCGGGCACCACGACCGGAGCCGGACCCGCCGACGCCGCCCGCTGCGAAGGCCGTGAGAACTCCTTCTCCGGCGCCGCCCGCACCGGCGGCTCGACGCCACCTTCCGCGGGCGCGCCACCCCCGCCGGCCAGGGTCGCCCGGCGCTCCAGCCGCTCGATCCGGGCCAGCAGCGCCTTTTCCGCCTCGGTGACCGACGGCAGCAGCATCCGCGCGCACAGCAGCTCGAGCACCAGCCGCGGCGACGTCGCGCCGCGCATCTCCAAGAGTCCATTGTGGACGATATCGGCGTACCGCGAGAGCGTGCCGAGGCCGAGCCGCTCGGCCTGCGCGACCATCCGCGACAGCTCTTCCTCCGGCGCGGACACCAGCCCGCCCGCGGACTCCGGCACCGCGCGCAGCAGCACCAGGTCACGCAGCCGGTCGAGCAGGTCGGTGGCGAACCGCCGCGGGTCGTGCCCGGCCTCCGTGACCTTCTCGACCGTGCCGAACACCGTGCCGGCGTCGTCGGTCGAAAGCGCATCGACCATGTCGTCGATCAGCGCGACGTCGGTGACGCCCAGCAGCGACACCGCGCGGCTGTAGGAAACACCGTCCGGCCCGGCGCCGGCGAGCAGCTGGTCGAGCACCGACTGCGTGTCACGCGCCGAGCCACCGCCCGCCCGGATGACCAGCGGGTACACCGCGGGCTCGACTTCGACGCCCTCGGCAGCGACGTTGCTTTCCAGCAGCGTCCGCATCGCGCCCGGCGGGATCAGCCGGAACGGGTAGTGGTGCGTGCGCGAGCGGATGGTGGTGAGCACCTTGTCCGGCTCGGTGGTCGCGAAGATGAAGATGACGTGTTCCGGCGGCTCTTCCACGATCTTCAGCAGGGCGTTGAAGCCCTGCGTGGTGACCATGTGCGCCTCGTCGATGATGAACACGCGGTAGCGCGACTCGGCGGGCGCGTAGAACGCCTTGTCCCGCAGCTCGCGGGCGTCGTCGACACCACCGTGGCTCGCCGCGTCGAGCTCCGTGACGTCGACGCTGCCCGAACCCTCCGGCGCGAGCGCCTTGCACGAGTTGCACTCGCCGCACGGGTCGGGTGTCGGCCCCTTCACGCAGTTCAGCGAGCGCGCCATGATGCGCGCGCTCGACGTCTTCCCGCAGCCGCGCGGGCCGGAGAAGAGGTAGGCGTGGTTGATCCGCCCGGCGGCCAGCGCCGTGCGGAGGGGTTCGGTCACATGCTCCTGCCCGACGACCTCGGCGAAGGTTGCCGGACGGTACTTGCGGTACAGCGCGAGAGCCACGCCGCGAGACTACCGGGGAGGTCCGACAACCTTCGCCGTGCGGTCAGACCAGGGCGTTCACCTTGGCGACCAGAGCGTTCACCTTGGCGACGTGCTGCGTGGTGAAGGCGTCCCGCGCCCGCGCCTTGCCCAGCTCGCCGGCCAGGTACGGCGCCAGGAACGAGTCCGGGCCGTCGAGCACACCCTGCGCGACGGCGTTGACCTCGGGACCGTCCGACAGCGTCTGGGCCACCTTGATCCGCAGGTCGTGCCGCTGCGCCACGAACCGGCCGGTGGTCAGGAAGGCGCGGACGTCGGCGGGGGTGCCGTCGAGCGCCGTCTGCGCGGCGCGCTGGGTGGCCGGGCCGCCGGTCGCCATGATCCGGCCGACCTCGACGCGGTCGTCGGTGTCGCGGCCCGGGTAGTCCCCGGTGCGCAGCAGCGCGGCAACGCCGGCGTACGGCCCGGCGAGCGCGTCACGAGCGGCCTGGCGCAGCCCCGGCCGGGCGTTCGGGTCCGCCGCGATGACCGCGACGGCGGCGCGGTCGTCGGACTCCTGCGCAACGGCGAGGCCGCTACGCACGAACGTGACGACGTCGTCGTCCGAGCCGTTCAGCGCGGCGCGGGCGGCGTCCTTGACCGCGGACCCGCCGGTGCGCAGCAGGTAGACCGCCGCGCGACGGCCGTTCGGCACGGTCAGCGCCGGGTCTGCGGTGTCGGCGAGCAGCTTGTCGTTGTCCGTTTTGGCCTGCGCGGCGCGAGCCGCGGCGTCACGGGCCTGCTGCTGCGCGGCGGCTTCGGCGCCCGCGGCGGCCTGGGCGTCCTGCTGGGCCTTGCCCTGCTGGGTGGTGAGCCGGTCGGTGTCGGCCTTGCGCGCGTCCGAGGCGATCGTCGCGGCGCGGCTCTTGGCGAGGTTCACGCCGAGGGCGCTGTGCTTGGCCGCGGCCGCCTTGCCGAAGTCGAGCTGGGCCTGGACCGCGGCGACCTCCGTGTCGCCGTCCGCCGCGACCTTCCGCCACAGGTCGAGGAAGTAGCGGATGTCGGCCGGGGTGCCGTCGAGCGCGGTCTGCGCGGCGGCCTTGACCTCCGGGCCGCCGGCGGCCATGGCCTGGGCGGCCAGCACCCGGTCGTCGATGTCCTTCGCCTGCTGCAGGCCGGTTTCGAGGAACGCGCGGACGTCGGCGGGCGTGCCGTCGAGCGCGGTCTGGGCCCGCTCGTCGACGGTCGGGCCGCCGGCGCTCATGGCCTGGCCGACCGCGATCCGGTCGTCGGCCACCCGGGCCTGGGCCAGGCCGTGCGCGAGGAACTCGCGGACGTCGGCGATGGTGCCGTCGAGCGCCTTCTGCGCGGCGCGCTTGGTGGCCGGGCCGCCGGTCGACAGGGCCTGGGTGACCAGGACCCGGTCGTCGTCGTCCTGGGCCTGGTAGCGGCCGGTGGTCAGGAAGGACTGCAGGTCGGCGGGTGTGCCGAGCAACGCCGTTTCGGCGGCTCTGGCCACGCCGGGGCCACCGGACTCCAGCAGCTGGACGGCCTGGGCCCGCTCGGGCAGGACGTCCGCGGCCGCCGGCGTCACGAAGACCCCGGCGGCGAGTGCCGCGGCGACGATTACTGCGTTCGCACGCAAGGAAAACCCCCTCGATCGATGATCGTTCCGCTCCCTTATCGGCGCGGCGGGCGGAATGTTTCCGACCGCCGCTAGGCTCGGTCGTCGTGGGTCGTGCGCGGAAGGCGGAGCCGGTGCCCGGGCAGTACCCGGTGCGGTTCGGGACGGCGGAGCTGCTCCGCGACGTCGACCGGGGCAACGCCTGGCTGCTGTCGGTGGAGGGCGTCGCGCAGTCGTACGTCGACCTCGACGACCCGGCCAACCTGGAGTTCGACTACGTCCGCCGGTTCGGGGACGTGGTGGACCAGCTGCCGCCGGGCCCGCTGGAGGCGCTGCACATCGGCGGCGCGGCCTGCACGCTGCCGCGGTACGTCGAGGCGACGCGCCCGGGGTCGCGGCAGCTGGTGTTCGACGCCGACGGGGAGCTGGTGGAGCTGGTCCGCGCCCAGCTGGGGCTGCGCGTGCCGGGCCTGCGCGTCCGGGTCACGGACGGTCGCACCGGCCTGACGACCCGCCGCGAGGACTCGGCGGACCTGGTGGTGGTCGACGCGTTCGAGCGCGCCACCCTGGCCGGCGGCCTGGCAACGCTGGAGGCCACGCGCGCGATCGGAGGGATCCTCCGCACCCCGGGCCTCTACCTCGCCAACATCACGGACGGCTCGGGCCTGCCGTTCGCCCGCCGCTTCGTGGCGACGCTGCGAGCGGTGTTCCCGGAGGTGATGCTGCTGGCCGACCCGGCGGTGCTGAAGGGCCGCCGCTTCGGCAACCTGGTGGCAGCGGCCTCGGCAACCGAACTCCCGGCCACGGCGATCGCCGCCCGCACGGCGTCGGCGGCGTTCCCGGCACGGTGCGTGTACGGCGCGGAGCTGGAGAAACTGGCGGGCCGGGCGAAGCCGATCACGGACGAAGACCTGCCGCCGGTGCCGCAGCCGCCGGACGACATGCTGGGCGTGTTCTAAAAATCTCACCCCACGAAGCACGAGAAATGCCGCGGCAGCGCTGATAGGCCGCAACTTCGGCACCGTGGGGGTCCGGGGGCTCGGCCCCCGGGCAAAAGGACGAAGTGAAGGCCCGGCGAAGGGCGAAGCCCAAGAGCCGGAGCCGAAAAGAAGGGGACCCCGCGCACCCGTCAGAGCCTGCTTATCCTTGCTGCCTTCCGGCCCTGGGGAAGTTCACAGGGTGGACGCCGCGCGGGGTCCGTGGATCAGTGTAGCGGGCGGTCCGGCAAGGACGCCGGAACCCCTCCTAAGCCCCCGCGCCCGCCTGGGCCCTGGCCCGCTTGAACGTGTTCCGCAGCACCGCCAGCAGCGCGTCCCGCACCGAAAGCTTCTGCCGCGCGTCGAACGTGATCAGCGGGACGTCCTCGCTCACCGCCAAGGCCCACCGCACGTCCTCGAGGTTGTGCCCGAGGGACCCGTCGAACATGTTCACCGCCACCACGAACGGCAGGCCCGCGTTCTCGAAGTAGTCGACCGCCGGGTAGCAGTCGTCCATGCGGCGGGTGTCGACGATGACCAGCGCGCCCAGTGCGCCGTGGACCAGGTCCTGCCACATGAAGCCGAAGCGGTCCTGGCCGGGCGTGCCGAACAGGTACAGCTTGACCTCGTCGTCGATGGTGATGCAGCCGAAGTCCAAAGCCACCGTCGTGGTGGTCTTGGCCGGGACGTGGCCCGTGCGGTCCACCGAAGCCGCCACCGAGGTGATCGCGGCTTCGGTCGTCAGCGGCTTGATCTCCGAAATGGACGACACGGCCGTCGTCTTGCCGACGCCAAAGCCGCCCGCGATGACGATCTTGACCGGGGCCGGCGGCCGGGTGCCCGGTTCAGTGAATGGCTTCGAGTCCACGAATGACCCTTTCGATCATGCCGAGGTCTTGCGAGTTGTGGTTCGCCGGCCGCCGGACGACGACGTAGCCCAGTTCGGCGAGGTCGGCCACCAGGACGCGGGCGACGCCGATGTGCAGGCCGAGCATGGCGGCCACCTCGGCGACCGACATGGTGCTCCGGCACAGGGAGACGATCTCCTGGCGCTCGAACGTGAGCTTCGGGTGGGACGCCGCGCCCAGGCGGGACGTCATGACCTGGGCCTCGATCTCGAGGCTCTGGTCCACCGGCTGGGCGCGCCCCGAGGTCATCAGGTACGGCCGCAGGAGCGAAGGTTCCTCGGTCATCACGAACCTACGGTGTTCTTGAGCTCCTCGATCAGGCCGGGCGTGAGGACCTCGGTGGCGCGGTTGGCGAACATCGCCATCTCGTAGGCGATCGTGCCGAGGCTGGCCTGCTTGTTGGCGAGGACGCCGAGCGAGCAGCCGATGCTGATGGTGCAGACCAGCAGGTACCCGTGCTCGAGCTCGATGATCACCTTGTCGGGCGAGCCGAGCGGGTGGCTTTCGGAGACACCGTGGGCGAGGCCGAGCATGGCGGAGGAGATCGCGGCGAGGCGGTCGGCGTTGGAGCGCTCGAGCTCCGACGACACGGCGATCAGCAGACCGTCGGCCGAGACCGCGATGGCGGCTATCGCGCCCGCGGTGTGCTGCGCGAAGCGGCTCACCAGCCAGTTGAAGTTCTGGGCTTCGACACTGACGCCAGCTGCGGGGATGCTCATTTCCTGCTCTCTTCTCCTCGTTCCATCACACGACCGGCGACCACGCCTCGGGGCGGGCTGTCTGCCGTAACCACGTCCTCCGCCTTGGCGAGGCCGGCGGCGAACGAGTCGAACGCCGCCCGCTCGGCCGCCGGGTCCCGCCGGGGGCGGTTCACGACGGCTCGGGCGGCCGGCCGGCCCACGGACGTTTGCGGACGCAGGCCCGGGGCGAGCTGGGCGCCGGGGACGCGGCGGATCAGGCCGTCCCGCGACGGCGGGTCGGCCACGACCGGCACGCGCACCGGGAGCGAGACGGGCTCGGTGACCACGGTCGGCGGTGCGGCCGGCGGGTCGTTCTCCATCGCGCCGACCTCGGCGGCCTTCGCGAAGGCGCTCTGGAACCCGTCCATGGCGGCCTTGGTCGCCTCCGGGTCGTGCCGCGGTTTGCCCTCCTCCACCGGCGCCGTGGTGCCCGGGCTGGGCAGCTGGGCGCCGCGGACGCGCCGGCGCAGGCCACCCCGGGCTTCGGCTTCTTCGGGCTCCGGAGCGGGCTTGACGTCGGGTTCGGCGTCGGGCCAGGCCGGCTCGAGCTGGTTGAACCAGCGGAAGCCGTTGCCGCGGATCGTGCCGAGCAGCGCCGGGATCGCCGGCATCGGCAGTTCGGTCTGCGGCGCCACCGGCCGGAGTTCGTCCAATGTGGACACCGAGGCGGCCACCGCCACGGCTTCGGCGGGACGCGGTTTCGGCTTGGGCGCGGCCTGCGCCGGGATCACCGGCGCCGGGTCGGGCTTCGCGAACCCGCTGCGGTGGCTGAACAGCGACGGCGGGATGGTCAGCCGCGCGGTCACGCCGCCGGTGGTCGGCGTCGCGAGCAGCTCGACACCCAGGTCGTGGCGGCGCGCCAGGCGGCCGACCACGAACAGGCCGAGCACACTGGTCGGCGCGAGCTCGAGGCGTTCGCGCTCGACGAGCCGCTTGTTCTCCTCGGCCACCTTCGCCGCGGTCATGCCGATGCCGTGGTCGACGATGCTGACCAGGCAGGAGCCGTCGGCGAGGAACATCGTGTCCACCTCGACCGTCGAGCCCGGCGGCGAGAACGACGTCGCGTTTTCCAGCAGCTCGGCGAACACCAGCACGAGGTCGGCGCCCAGCGCCGACGACAGCAGGATCTCCGCGATGACGCCGAGCTTGACGCGCTGGTAGTCCTCGATCTCGGCGAGCGCCGAGCGCAGCGCCGTGGACAGCTCGATCGGGCCGGCGATGCGCGTCTCGTCGCGGGTGCCGGACACCACGAGCAGGTTGTCGGCGTTGCGGCGCAGGCGGGTGGAGAGGTGGTCGAGCCGGTAGAGGCTGGCCAGCAGCCGGGTGTCCTGCTCGTTGCGCTCGACCTCGTCGATCAGCGCGAGCTGGCGGCCGACGAGGTTCTGCGTGCGCTTCGCGACGTTCGCGAACATCAGGCTGGTGTTGCGCCGGGTGAGCGCCTGCCGCTCGACCAGCTCGGCCGCGGTGGTCTGGACCCGGTTGAACGCCGCCGCCAGCTTGCCCAGCTCGTCGCTCGAGACGACGTCGATGGTGGCCAGTCGCGGCACCTGCTCCTCGGCCTCTTCGGTGTCGGTCACCCGGACGAGCTCGGTGCCGGCGAGGTCGGCGACCGACGTCGCCGCGGTGGTCAGCCGGCGCAGCGGCCGGGCGATCGAGCGGGACACCGCGACGGCGAGGAAGGCCACCAGCAGGAACAGCAGGCCCGCGCCGACACCGACCAGCCACGCCAGCCGGGTGCCCGCGTCGGCACGGTCGGTCGCCGCGTCGGCGATCTCGCCGGTGACCCGTTCCTGGATCAGTTTGCGTTGCCCCGCCTGGCTTTCCGACGCGGCGAGGACGTCGGCGACGTACTGGGTGGTCGCCCCGGCGTCACGCGGGTTGCCGACCAGGCCGGCGAGCTCGTCGATGCGCCGGCCCGCGTCACCCTGCTCGACGTTGACGACCAGCGCGGACTGCTCGCTGTCTGCCTGCTGGACGAAGCGGTCGGTGAAGATCGGCGCCTGCTGGGTCGCGTCGTCGAGGATGGTCCGGCCGGATTCGGGCGCCACCGCGGTCACGATCAGCGCCATGCCGCGCAACGAGTTCTCCTCGTTCGCGCGCAGCAGCGCTTCGAGCGCGGTGAGCTCCCGGGTGCCTTCGGCGTCACTGGTGAGCTGCGGGACGAGCCGCAGTGAATCGATTACCGCGCCGATCACCGCGTGGTAGGTGCGGGCGACGCTGTCGAGGGCGACCCCGCGGCGTTCGGCGTTCTGCCGCAGCTCGGCGAGCGAGCCGATCCGCGTCAGCGCCGCGGACAGCTCGTCGGGCGCGTCGGCGCCGAGGGACGAGCGCACGCTCTCGACCGTCGAGTCGACCGTCTTCCGCTGCTGGAGCATCTGGTCGGCGGACATCGACGGCGTCGCGACGAACGCGCCGGTCAGCAGCCGCTCCCGCTGCAGCTGCAGCACCAGGCCGCCGAGCTGCTGGGTGTGCCGCGCCACCGTCGCCGACTGCGTCGCGGCCAGCGCGCTGTTCGCCTGCGTCAGCACGAACGGCACCGACACCAGCACCACCGCGACCAGCGGGGGCAGGAGCAGCAGGTTCAGCTTGCCGCGAATGCCGAGCCGGGTGAGCAAACCCCCGCCGCCGGCCCGTTCCGCGGTCGCCCTGCCGTGCCTCATCCCGCCACCTTCCCGTCTTCCGTTCTCACTCCGCCGCGGCCACCCGCTTGACGTGGCCGCGGTGCGGCTCGCGGACCAGGTCCTCGATCCGGGCGCGCAGCGCGAGGAACCCCGGTTCGCGCTTCACCGCCAGGCCCCGCTCGGCGGGCAGCGTCACCTCGACGTCGGCGGCGATGCGGCCCGGGTCGGAGGCGAGCACCACCACCCGGCCGCCCAGGAACACCGCTTCCTCGACGTCGTGGGTGACCATCAGCACCGTGGTGCCGGTGTCGGCCCACACCTGGCGGACCATCACCTGCATGTCCTCTTTGGTCTGGACGTCCAGCGCGCCGAAGGGTTCGTCCAGCAGCAGGACTTCCGGCTCGCACGCCAGCGCCCGCGCGATCGCGACACGCTGCTTCTGCCCGCCCGAAAGCTGTTTCGGCAGCGAGCGGCGCACGGCGTCGAGCCCGGTCTCGGCGAGGTACCAGTCCACGCGCTTGGCCCGCTCGGCCGCGTCGACCGGGAGCAGCTCGAGCCCGAACGCGACGTTCTTCTCGACACTGCGCCACGGGTAGAGCGCGCCGTGCTGGAAGACGAGCCCGCGGTCCGGGCCGGGCCCGGTCACCGGGACGCCGTCGAGCCGGATCTCGCCTTCGGTCGGGCTGCTCAGCCCGGCCACCAGCGAAAGCAGCGTCGACTTGCCCGAGCCGCTCGCACCGACGACGCAGACGAACTCGCCGCGCAACACTTCGAGGTCGACCCCGTCGAGAGCGCGGGTCACCTTGCCGCGGACGTGGTAGTCCTTGGCGACACCCCGCAGTTCCAGCGTCATACCGCCCACTTCCCGACCTGGGTGCGCAGCAGGCGCAGCAGGACGTCGATGGTCAGGCCGGCGACCCCGATCACCACCAGCACCGCGAAGATCTTGTCCGTCTGCAGGAACCGCTGCGCCCGCACGATCCGGTAGCCGAGGCCGGCCTGCGAGTTGATCAGCTCGGCGACGACGACGAAGTTCCACGCCGCGGCGGCGTTGACCCGGACCGCGTCGATCATGCCGGGCAGCGAGTGCGGCACGACGACCTTGCGCAGCACCTCGCCGCGGCGCGCCCCCAGCGTGTAGGAGACGTCGATGAGCGGGGCCGGCACCGCGCGGACGACGTCGGCGGTCATCAGGGTGTTGAAGAAGACCGTCCCGATGAACAGGATCGCGATCTTCGACGGCTCGCCCAGGCCCAGCCAGATGATCAGCAGCGGGATGAACGCGCTCGCCGGCAGGTAGCGCAGCAGCCCGATCAGCGGCTCGAAGAACGCCTGGCCCGCGGTGAACGTGCCCATCAGGATGCCGAGCGGCACCGAGACGAGCACCGCGAGCCCGAAGCCTTCGAGCACCCGCTGGGTCGTCGCCCAGAGGTCGTCGAACAGCTCGCCGGTGCCGGCCATGTCCAGCCCGGCCTTGAGCACCGCGGCCGGGGACGGCAGGAACGTCGAATCCACGACCCCGCTGACGCTCAGCACGACCCAGGCGAGGAACGGGATCGCGAACGACAGCACCGCCAGCGTCCAGCGGGCCGACGCGGAAATCGGCGTGCGCAGGGAAAACAGCGGTGACGCGGGTTTCGGCGCGGCCCGCCGCGGCAGCGGCGCCCAGGCGGGACGGCCCCGGCCGGACTCCTGCCGCTCGGCGAGCCGCTGTTCGGCCTCCAGCGCCTCGGCCGCGCGTTCGTCGGCCGGGGCGCCGGAGGACGCCGTGCGCTGGGTCGGACCGGTCACTGCGGCGCGGCCTTCACGAACTGGTCGTCGAACAGCCCGTCGAGCGAGGGCCGCTGCTGGGCGAGCCCGGTGTTCACGATGAAGTCGACGATCTTGTTCGCGGAGAAGTCGAGGTGCTGGGCGGTGACCCCCGGGGTGAACGCGTCGAGGTTCTGCTGGCGCGTGAAGATCGTGGTCCCGGCGTCGTAGGTCTTGTACTCGGCGTCGCTGACCCCGCCGCGCTTGGCCATGATCTGCACGGCCGCGTCCTTGTTGTTCTTGATCCAGGTCAGCGTCTCGAACCAGGTGTTGACCAGCGCCTGGACGTCCTTCGGGTGCTCCTTGACCAGCTTCTGCGACGTGACGAGGTGGTCCGGGATGGCGCCGGGGAACTCCGCCGACGACGAGATCGCGCGGCTGCCCGGGCGCTCGAGGGCCTTGGTGGTGAACGGCGCGAACGCGCCCACCGCGTCGACCTGGCCGGCGACGAACGCGGCCGCGGCGGCGTCGGTCGGCAGGTTGACCAGCTCGATGTCCTTTTCGGTCAGCTTCGCCTCCTGCAGCGCGAGCAGCAGCAGGTAGTGGTCGACGGTGCCCTGCTCGACCGCGACCTTCTTGCCCTTCAGGTCGGCGACGGCGTTGATCCCGTCCCGCGCGATGATCTTGTCGTTGCCGGTCGAGTTGTCGTTCACCAGCACGATCGACAGCTTCGCGCCGCCGGAAGCCGACGAGAGCGTGTCGTTGAGGGTCTGGCTGTTCGCGTCGATCGCCCCGCTCGACAGCGCGTTGATGCTGTCGGTGTAGTTGTCGAACCACTTGAGGTCGACGTTCACGCCGTTCTTCGCGAAGAGGCCCTGCTCCTGCGCGACCTGCCAGGGGAACCAGCCCGGCCAGGCGCTGAACCCGAGGGTGATCTTGCTGCCGCTGCCGGCGGCGTCGCTGTCACTGCACCCTGAAAGCGCGGTGACCCCGACGAGGGTCAGCAAGGTCAGGAGCACCGTCAGCAGACGGGGGCGGGGACGGGAAGTCACAGCGAAACTCCAAGAGGCGGGGGAAGTGGAGTGTTGGGGCGCTGAAAGCGCACAGTCATCGCTGCTCTCTTCCAGACGCACCTGATCGGGTCACGGATGAGACAACGCGGACAGGGATCACCCACACCCAGTGAGATCCGGTCCGTCAGCGCACCGGATCAGCTACCCCTTGTCCCTCACCCGGCGGAGAGCCTAGCGAGGGGCACAAGATCACCACAATGCCCCGAGGATGCAGCCGAACGAGTGATCCCTGCCTGGGCCAACCAGCGCCATCGACACTTTCGACGGGCCCCGCGGACCGGCTTTCTGTCGGCCGCCCGGCCAAGATCGCGACGGCGGGCGCGTGCAGCTGCACGGGCTGTAGTCCCTCGTCGTTACACCACACCGTGATCATCACTGAGCGCTATTCACCGGAACCGAACAATCGTTCGGAATGCGTCGGGCATTCGAACAAGTGTGCGCCTCCGCTGTTATCGCACCGGCCCCGGATCCACGAATGATTCCTCGACTGTTAACACGCTGGAAACAATTGATCGAATTTCGATCAATTGACAGATTTTGTGAGGTCGTAAACGGTCGTGCCGCCGACGGTCTGCGCCGCGAAGTTCTGCTCGACCCAGGTCTGGATCTCACCCGAGGTCCCCCGGCCGCCGCCGAAGCCACCCCGGCCACCGGCGACGTAGTAGTGGACGTCGCCCGCGGCGACGTACTGCTGGAACTGCTCGAGCGTCGGCGCCGGGTCACTGCCGCTGAAGCCGCCGATCGCGAGCACCGGCCGTCCGCTCGACAGCGCCAGCCCGGCCGACTGCATCGCGCCGCTCTGCGCCGCGGCCCACTTCGTCGTGGTGTTCTTCAGCAGGGTGATCACCGCGGCGTCGGTCTGGCCTTCGCCGAAACCGCCCCGGCCACCGAACCCGCGTCCACTCGCGACGGCCGGCCCGGACGACGGGGTCCCGCCGGCGTGCGCGGTCGCCGCCGTGGCCAGCGTGAACGACGTCGTCCCGACCAGCGCGCCACAGAGGCCGAGTACGGCCACGACCGGGCCGAGCCGCCGGAATCGGTCGGCCCCGAAGAGCAGGGCCAGCACCGCCGCGGCGGCCGGCACGAGCAGGGTGTAGCGGATCCACGGCTGCCAGTCCGGCGTCCGCGCGAGCAGCACAAAACCCCAGACCGCCGTCACCGCGACCATGACGGCGAGCACCGCGCGCGCCGCGAAGTTCGTCCGGCCGCGCCAGAGCTCCCGGGCGGAGATCCCCAGCGTGCCGGCGATCCCCGGGGCGAGGGCGACCGTGTAGTACGGGTGGATGATGCCGCTCATGTAGCTGAACACCAGCGCGGTGACCACCAGCCAGCCGCCCCACAGCAGCAGTGCGGCCCGCGTCCGGTCGGTACGCGGCGCGCGCCGGGTGAACCACAGCCCGGCGACCAGGCCGATCACCGCGGCGGGCAGCAGCCACGACGCTTCGCCGCCGAACTCGCCGCTGAACAACCGCGTCAGCCCGGTCTCGCCGCCGAACCCACCACCGAAACCGCGGCCCGCTCCGGACGGCGGGGCGAACGTCCCACCGCCGCCTCCGCCGCGGCCTTCACCGAAGATCCGGCCGAGGCCGTTGTAGCCGAAAGCCAGCTCCAGCACGGTGTTGTCGGTCGACCCGCTGATGTAGGGCCGGTCGGCGACCGGCCACAGCGCGACGGCCACGATCCACCAGCCGGCCGAGACGAGCACCGCGCCCGCCGCCGCGAACAGCTGGCCGACACGACGCCCGAGCGACGTCGGCGCCGCGACCGCGTACGCCAGCACGAAGGCGGGCAGCACGAGGAACGCCTGCAGCATCTTGTCGAGGAAGCCGAACCCGATGGCGGCCCCGGCCAGCAGCAGCCACTTCGTGCTCGCGTGGTCGAGCGCACGAACGACGCAGTACGCGCCGGCGACGAGCAGCAGCACGAGGAACGAATCCGGGTTGTCGTAACGGAACATGAGCGCGGCGACCGGCGTCAACGCGAGCGCGGCCCCGGCGAGCAGCCCGGCGCCCGGCCCCGACAACCGCCGCACGGCCAGGTACAGCAGCCCCACCGACGCGACGCCGGCGAGCGCGTTCGGCACGAGCAGGCTCCAGCTCGAGAAGCCGAAGAGCCGTCCGGACAACCCCATGACCCACAGGGCGAACGGCGGTTTGTCGACGGTGACGACGTTGCCCGGGTCCAGCGAGCCGAAGAACAGCGCCTTCCAGCTCCACGTGCCGGCCTGCGCGGCCATCGCGTAGAAGTTGTTGGCCCAGCCCGTCTTCGCCAGGTCCCACAGGTAGAGCACCCCGGTCCCGAGCAGCAGCGCGGTCACGGAAGGCTTGATCCACCGCGGTTCGCGGGCGGCCCGGGGCGCGGGCTGGGCGTGCTCGGGCGCCGACAGCGTGGTCGTCATGATCCTCACCGTGTCGGCGCCGCATGTGGTGAACTTGTGCCGAAGCTGTGCGTGCGCTGTGCATCGGCCTCGATCGGGTGGTCCCGGCGCTAGGGGGCCGGCGCCTCCGGGAACGTGATCGCGAACTCCGTCCGCCCCGGCCGGCTGTTCACCCCGACGCGCCCGCCGTGCGCGCCCACCACCGCGGCCACGATCGCCAGGCCGAGGCCGGTGCTCCCGGCCGCCCGGGACCGGGAATTGTCGCCGCGGGCGAAGCGCTCGAAGATGTCCGGGAGGATGTCCGGCGGGATGCCCGGGCCGTCGTCCGCCACCCGGAGCCGGACGATTCCGTCCGAAGTGGACAGTGAGGTGGTCACCGTGCTGCCCGGCGGGGTGTGCGTGCGCGCGTTGGCCAGCACGTTGATCACCACCTGGTGCAGCTGCCCCGCGTCGCCGCGGACGCCGATCGGCTCGCCGGGGACCTCCATCAGCCACTTGTGGTCCGGGCCCGCGACGTGCGCGTCCGCGACCGCGTCGGCCACCAGCCGGCACAGGTCCACCCACTCGTGCACCACCGGCCGCCCGGAGTCGAGGCGCGCCAGCAGCAACAGGTCCTCCACCAGCGTGGTCATCCGGCGTGACTCGGACTCGACGCGGCTCATCGCGAACGCGACGTCCGGCGGCACCTGCTCACCACTGCGGCGAGTCAGCTCGGCGTAGCCGCGGATGGCCGCCAAGGGCGTGCGCAGCTCGTGGCTCGCGTCCGCGACGAACTGGCGGACCCGGTTCTCGCTCGCGTGCCGCACGCTGAGCGCGTTCGCGACGTGCTGCAGCATCCGGTTCAGCGCCGAGCCGACCTTGCCGACCTCGGTGTTCGGGTCGGTGTCGGCGTCCGGAACCCGTTCGGACAGCGCGACTTCGCCGCGGTCCAGCGGCAGCTCGGAGACGCGGGTCGCGGTCGCGGCCAGCCGGTCGAGCGGTTTCATCGTGCGCCGGATCGTCGCCGCGCCGACCGCGCCGGCCACCAGGATCCCGGCGAGCGCGACGCCGCCGAGGATGAAGCCCAGCCGCCAGAGCGTCTCGTTGACGTCCGTCAGCGGAAGGCCGATGACGGTCTTCTCACCGCCGGGCGACGTCGTCGAGACGACGCGGTAGTCCCCGAGCTTGCCGCCGAGGTCGACGCTGTGCGGCTTCCCGTCGGACGGCAGGGCGAGCAGGGCCAGCGTCTGGCCCTTCTCGATGTTCCGGAACGGCGCTCGCCGCTTCGGCAGCGAACTCGCGACGGTGGAGTCGATCACCGACCCGGTGGCCCGCGAGCCGATCTGGACCACGGCGAGCGTGCCCTCGCCCTGGCCCAGCGCGCGCAGGGGGTCCGGCGGCGGGGCCTCGCCCTCGTACGTCCACGGCGGCGGCCGGTCCGCGCCGTGCGCGGCGCGGTCGGTCGCCGCGGCCAGCCGCTTGTCCTGCTGGCCGACGAGGAACTCGCTGAGCGCGAACTCCGTCACCACGCCGACGACGACGCACACGAGCGCGAGCAGCGCGGCGAGCTGGACGATCAGCCGCCGCCGCAGCGACCACGGCCGCCGCGCCCGGAACCGCCGCCGCTCAGCCCGCTGGCTTGAGGACATACCCGGCGCCCCGCATGGTGTGGATCATCGGCTCGCGGTCGGCGTCGATCTTCTTGCGCAGGTAGGAGATGTAGAGCTCGACGATGTTGGCCTGGCCGCCGAAGTCGTAGCTCCACACGCGGTCCAGGATCTGGGCCTTAGACAGCACCCGCTTCGGGTTGCGCATGAGGTAACGCAGCAGCTCGAACTCGGTCGCGGTCAGCGGCACCAGGGCGCCGCCGCGGTGCACCTCGCGGCTGTCCTCGTCGAGGGTGAGGTCGCCGACGACCAGCTGCGACCCGCTCGCGCCGGTCACCCCGCCCGCCCGGCGAAGCAGCGCGCGCAGGCGCAGGGCGACTTCTTCGAGGCTGAACGGCTTGGTGACGTAGTCGTCGCCACCCGCGGTGAGCCCGGCGATCCGGTCTTCGACCGCGTCCTTCGCCGTCAGGAACAGGACCGGCAGGTGCGGCGCCTCGGACCGCATGCGGCGCAGCACCTCCAGCCCGCTGAAGTCGGGGAGCATGACGTCGAGGACCACGGCGTCCGGGCGGAAGTCGCGCGCGATCCGGACGGCCTCCGTGCCGTCACCCGCGCTGCGCACCTCCCAGCCCTCCATCCGCAGGGCCATCGACACGAGCTCGGCCAGCGTCGCCTCGTCGTCGACGACGAGGACCCGGACGGGGCTCCCGTCGGCGCGGCGCAGGTCGGCCTTGCCAGGGCCTGGTGACGTGGCGTTCATAGCGGTCATAGTGCCATCTTCTCGGCGGCGCTTCGGTGCTCACTGTGCAGCCGCTGTGCGTTTCCTGTGAAGGTCCTTCGTTCGGGTAACGGAGCCACAGCGCGTGCTGACGCCCCGCACAGCTTCCCCACAGCCACGGCGGTGAACCTGAGCTGGACCAGTGTGGGTACCACCGGAGGACACGATGACGACCGAGCCGAACACGCCCCAGAGCGAGCCGGCCCCCGCCGGCCAGCCGGCCCCGGCGAGCTGGGGCGACCCGGCCCCGGCCGCGCCCAGGAAGGGCTGGTCCGGCAAGAAGACCGCGATCGCGGCCGGCATCGCCGTGGTGATCGCGGCCGGCGGCGGCGCGGCGATCTGGGCGGGCACCAGCAGCGCCGACAACTCCGCCCAGCAGGGCCCCGGCGGCTTCGGCGGCCCGGGCGGCGGCCAGTTCCGCGGCCAGGGCGGACCCGGCGGCAACTTCGGCGGCGGCATGGCCGCGCTGCGCGAGGCGCTGCACGGCGACTTCGTCGTGGCCGACCAGAGCGGCGGTTACACGACCGAGCGGCTGCAGACCGGCGACGTCACCGAGCTGAGCGCCACGTCGGTGACGCTGACCAGCAAGGACGGCTACAAGCAGACGTACACGCTCGACTCGTCGACGCAGAAGACGGGCGACGTGAAGACCGGCGACACGAACGTCACGGTGGTGGCCAAGGTGGAGGGCCAGACCGCGACGGCGACGTCCCTCGGCCAGGCCATGCAGCAGGGCCAGCGCCAGCCCGGCCAGCGCCGCGACTACTCGGCCCGCCCGACCAGCTGACCAGCCCGACCAACTGACCAAGCGCCCCAAGGCCACCTTGGGTGCGTTGAATCAACGCTGTGGCGCGAAGCGCCTCCGTTGAGGGTGGTGGCGGGGGCATGGATGGAGCACCGAAGGCCGCCTTGGTTGCGTCACACGCACCGAAGGCCACCTTGGGGCGTTCGGGACCTGCCCCGCCGAGCTGCCCGACCAGGGAATGCCCCGATGCCGCGTCCCCCTCCCGTCGCATCGGGGCGTTCCCGCCCAGCGCGCCGTCCGGTTAGGGCAGAGTTGCGGGCGTGCACGACATCAGGGGGTCACTGAGGCGGCAGTCGCTGCTGGTCGCGCTGGTCTGCGTGGCCTGTGACGCCGTCCTCTTCGGCGTGCGAGGGCCGCTCGGTGACGGCCGCTGGCAGCCGTGGGCGGTGCTGCTCGGCGGGATCGCCGTCAACGCCGCGCTCGCCGGGCCGGCCCGCTACTCGGGCTGGGTGTCGCTGGCGCACGCCCTGCTCTTCGCCGCTTCACCGCTGCTGCTCAGCACCAGCACCGGGTACGTCGTCGGCAACAACGCCGGGATCCTCATCGCCGGCTACCGCGCCGGGGCGTGGCTGCGGCCGAAACCCGCGGTGGCCGCGCTGCTCGTGATGGTCGCGGGGGTGACCGCCGGCTGCATCGAAGGCGGCGGGCGCACCGCGTCCGACGGCCGCCTGATCGCGATCAGCGTCAGTGTCAGCGCGCTCCTGCCGTGGCTGGTCGGCCGGTACACGACCGCCCGCCGCGCCTACATCGCCGACCTCGAACGCGAAGCGGACGAACGCCGCCAGCACGAAGAAGAGGCCGTGCGCAGGGCCGTCACCGAGGAACGCACGACGATCGCGCGTGACCTCCACGACGTCATCTCCCACCACGTCAGCGCCATCGGCGTGCACGCCGGCGCGGCCCGGCTCGGATTGCCCGAAGGCGATTCGCCGGTGCGCAAGTCCCTCGGCGCGGTCGAGTCCGCGAGCCGCTCGGCGATGGCCGACCTGCGCCGGCTGCTCGACCTCCTGCACGCCGAAAACACCGCCGCCCAGCCCGGTCTGGACAACCTCGACGAGCTGGTCGAGACCGTCCGCGCGGCCGGCCTGCCCGTCCGGCTGACGCTGCGCGGCGAGTCCCGCGAACTGCCGGGCTCCCTCGACGTCGCGCTGTACCGGATCGCGCAGGAAGCCCTGACCAACGCGCTGCGCCACGGCGAAGGCCCGGTCGAGGTCGAACTAAACCACGGCCGCACCGAGGTCGTTCTCACCGTGACGAACGGACTGCGCCCAGGCCGCACCGCCCAGAGTGAACACGCGCACCGCGGCCTGGCGGGGATCCGCCAGCGCGTCACGCTGTTCGGCGGCCAGGTCTCCTACGGCGAGACCGGCGAGCACTGGCAGCTGCGCACGACCTTCCCGGTGGAGAGCACATGATCCGCGTCCTGCTGGCCGACGACCACGCGATGTTCCGCTCCGGGATGCGCGCGCTGCTCGACACCCAGCCCGACTTCACCTGCGTCGGCGAGGCGTCCGACGGCCGCGAAGCCGTCGCCGAGACCGCCCGCCTGCGCCCGGACGTCGCGGTCCTCGACGTCCGGATGCCCCGCCTCGACGGCCTCGCCGCAACCGAGGCGATCCTCGCCGCGCCGGGCAACGACACCCGTGTCCTCGTGCTCACCACCTACGACGCCGACGAGTACGTCTACCGCGCGCTGCGCGCCGGGGCGAGCGGGTTCCTGCTGAAGAGCCTGGCGCCGGAGGAGCTGGTCGCGGCGATGCGGGTGGCGGCGCGCGGGGACGCGCTGATCGACCCGTCGGTGACCCGGCGGCTGGTCGCGAAGTTCGCCTCGGTGCTCGAACCCGCGGCCGCCGAACCACCCGAGCTGGCCCGGCTGACCTCCCGCGAACGCGAGGTGCTGCTCCTGCTCGCCAACGCCTGCAGCAACGCCGAGATCGCGCGGCAGCTGCACGTCGGCGAAGAGACCGTGAAGACACACGTGTCGCGGGTGCTCTCGAAGCTCGGGCTGCCCGATCGTGTCCATGCCGTCGTCTACGCCTACAAGCACAAACTCGTCCCGGACGAGCGGCCCGCCTAGACTGGCCCGATGAGGCGATGGATCACCTTCGCGGTCGGGGTTGTGCTCGTGCTCGTCGGCGCGGTCTGGGTGCTGCAGGGCATCGGGGTCATCACCGGCAGCTTCATGACCGGCCAGAAGCTGTGGTTCCTGATCGGGCTCGTCGCGTTCCTGGTCGGCGTCGTCCTGGTCGCCGCGAACCTGACCAAGCGGCGCAAACCTACTTCGTGAAGATCTCGAAGATCGGGTAGCCGGGCGCGATCTCGCGCAGCTTCTCGTCCGAGGCCTTGGCGTCGACACCGTCGAAGAACACGCCGACCTCGAACTTCCAGCGCTTGAGGTAGGCGCGCAGGATGCCCGGCTTCTCGTCGTCGCCCAGCTCGCGGAAGGTGAACTCCTCGACGCGGCGCCCGACGCGCAGCGTGCCCTGGCCGGCGGCGCGCAGGTTGCGCACCCACTGCGTCTCGCCGCGCGGGGCGACGAGGTAGCGGACGCCGTCGACGGTCAGCAGGTTGACCGGAACCGACCGCGGCTCACCGCTCTTGCGGCCGACAACGGTCAGCACCCGGCTGCCCCAGACGCTGAAGCCCATCCGGGTCAGCTTCGCGACGGCCTCGTTGAACGCGTTGGTGGCCTTCTTCGGCTCGATGTAGCGAGTGGCGGTCATGGTGTCCTCCGAAGTTTCTGGGAGAGCAGTGCTCTCGGTTAAGAGCAGTGAACACCAGAGCGCCGCACACTGTCAAGAGCACTGCTCTCTATTTTGTGCGCCGCTCTCGTCGTGGCACACTGATCCCCATGACCGCGACCCGGACCGCGCGCGAACGTGCCCGCGCCGAACTGACCCAGGAGATCAAGGACGAGGCCCGCCGCCAGCTCGCCGAGGTCGGCGCGCACGGGCTTTCGCTGCGCGCGGTGGCGCGGGAGCTGGGCATGGTGTCGTCCGCGATCTACCGGTACTTCCCCAGCCGCGACCGGCTGCTGACCGACCTGATCGTCGACGCCTACAACGCGATCGGCGAGGCGGCCGAACAGGCAGACCCGGGCAAGGGCGCCCCGCGCGAGCGGTGGCTCGCGATCTGGCAGGCCACGCGCGACTGGGCCCGTACACACCCGCACGAGTACGCGCTGATCTACGGCTCACCGATCCCCGGCTACCAGGCTCCGCAGGACACGGTCGCGCCCGCGGCCCGAGTCGCGCTCGCCCTGGTCAAGGTGCTCACGCACACCGAGCTGCGAGAAATCGACGGCGACGTCCCACCCCAGCTCCGCACCCAGGCCGAGACGCTCACGAAGGCCCTCGGGTTCGTCGCCGGTCCCGAGACCGTGGCCCGGCTGCTCATGGCGTGGACCCAGCTGTTCGGGGCGATCAACTTCGACCTGTTCGGCCAGTACGTCGGCAGTGTCGACCCGGCCGACGAGTTCTTCGCCCACACGGCGGCGCGGATGGCGGAGTTCGTCGGCCTCTAGCGCAGCCAGGTCTCTAACGCAGCCAGGTCCGCAACAGCAGTTCGACGGCGTCGGCGATCACCGTGTCGCTCGTGCCCTCCGGGCTCAGGTACCGCTGCCGGAGCAGGCCGTCCTCCAGCGCGTGGATGATCAGCGCCAGGAACGCCGGGTCCGCCGGCGGCTCGGCGCCGCGGGCGGCGAACGTCGCGCGCACACCCGCCTCGATCAGCTCCCGCGCGGCGCGCTCGTTCTCACCCGCCGACGGCCGGGCGCCCGGGTTGCGCAGCGCGTACAGTGTCAGCTCGGTGCGCAGCGCGAACCACTCGGGCAGGTGCTCGGCGCGTTCGGCGTGCCACTCCTTCAGCCGCGCCATGACGTCACCCTCGAGCGCGGCCACCTCCACGGCCTCCTGCGAGCGACGCCGGGCCAGCAGCGCCACGACCAGGTCGTGCTTGTCCTCGAAGTTGCCGTAGAACGCCCCGCGCGAGTACCCGGCGCGCTCGGCGATCTGCTCGACCGAGGCGCCGTTGACCCCGCGTTCGGCGAACAGTTCGGCGGCGGCCGTGAGCAGCCGCTCCTTCGTCCGTTCGCGGCTTTCCGCCCGCGTCAGCCGCTTCCCCGTCACGGCCGAGACGGTACCGTCGCGCGTGAAGCATCGGCGGGAAGGCGGGCGTGACGTGACGGGGTGGGCCGGGAAGGTCGGCAGGATCCGGGTGGTCGGGACCGGGGTGATGGGCCGCGGGATCGTCCAGCTCGCCGCGACCGCGGGGGTGACCGTCGAGCTGGCTGACGTCCAGCCCGACGCCGTCGCGAAGGCGATCGAATTCATCGGCGGGATGGTCGACAAGCTGGCCGCCAAGGGCAAGCTGAGCGAGGACCCGCAGGCGGTGAAGGACCGGCTCGTCCCGGTGGACGCGCCGGACGCGCCCGCGGACGGTGTCGACCTCGTCGTCGAGGCTGTCCGCGAAGACCTCGCGACGAAGCGGGCCCTGTTCGCCGGCCTCGAGCGCGTCTGTCCACAGGAGACGATCTTCGCGACGAACACCAGCTCCCTGTCGGTCACCGAGATCGCGGCCGAGCTGGCCGACCCGGGCCGGCTCGTCGGCCTGCACTTCTTCAACCCGGTGCCGCTGATGCGCCTGGTCGAGGTGGTCCCGGGCGCGCGCACACACGACTGGCTGCCCGCCGAAGCGCTGGAGCTGGTCCGCGGCTGGGGCCACGAGCCGGTGCTCGCGAAGGACGCGCCGGGCTTCCTGGTCAACCACGCCGGCCGCGGCCTGAACACCGAGGCGCTGCAGATCCTCGCCGAGGCGCTCGCCGAGCCGGCCGACGTCGACCGCGTCGCCCGCGACGTGCTCGGCCTGAAGCTCGGGCCGTTCGAGCTGCTCGACCTGACCGGGCTCGACGTGTCCCACGCCGTGCTCGAGAGCATCTGGAGCGGCTTCCACGGCGAGCCCCGCCTGCGGCCGTCGTGGCTGACCCGGCCGCGTGTCGCCGCCGGCCTGTTCGGGCGCAAGAACGGTGCAGGCTTCTACTCCTACGTCGACGGGAAGCAGCAGGTCGCCGACGAGCCGGCGGTGCCGCCGAAGCCGTCGAGCCCGGTGTTCACCGCGGACGAGCACCTCGCCCGCGTCCTGTCGTCGGCGGGTGTGCACGTGGTGTCCGACGCCTACCCGGACGCCGTGCTGCTCGTGCCGCTCTACGGTGAGTCCACTGTGGACGCCGCGGTCCGCGCGGGGCTGCCGCCGGCCCGCGTCGCCGGGGTCGACCCGCTCGGCGGTTACGAACGGCGCCTGACGATGTCGGTGCACGCCGGCCTCGAGCCGGCGGCGGGCCGGGCCGCCTGGGGTGCGCTGGCCGCCACCGGCCACCCGGTGACCGTCGTGCGGGACGGGCCGGCCCCGATCGCCCAGCGGCTGCTCGCGTCGATCGTCAACACCGCGTGCTTCATCGCGGGCCAGCACCTGGCGTCGCCGGCCGACATCGACACGGCGGTCCGCCTCGGCCTCGGTTACCCGCGCGGGCCGCTGGCCTGGGGTGACCTCGTCGGCGGCGACGTCGTGCTGCGCATCCTGCGCGGCCTGGCCGCGACCACCGGCGACCCGCGTTACCGGCCGAGCCCCTGGCTCACCGAGCGTGTCGCCCTCGGCCTGCCGCTGGCGTCGGCCGGGACGACCCCGGCGGATCTGCGCTCCTGAAACAAGAAGGCGGGCCGCCTCCGGAAACCCGGAGACGGCCCGCCTTTTGTTCATTCAGACGTCACCAGTGATGGTCGACCGCCCCGGCCGCGACGGTGTAGGTGATGTAGCCGCCCTGGAAGTCGCTGCGGTACACCCCGTTCGACACGTACTCGTCGGTGGTCGGGTAGTGCAGGTAGGAGCCCTCCCACCCGAGCGCCTTCCAGCGCTTGCGGATCTCGCCCTTCACCGCGTGCGCACCGGTCGCCACCGTGTAGTAGATCGAGTGCTCGTAAGCGCCCTGCAAGAAGTGGTTGTACCGGCCGACGCCGTCGGGGGTCGTGCCCTCGTCCGTCATCGGGTAGCCGAGCCCGCGCTCGTACCCGTACTCCGCCCACTTCTTCCGGATCTCACCGAAGATCGCGTGCGCGCCGGTCGCGACCGTGTAGTAGATCGACCCGACGTTGGTGCCCTTGACGAAGTGGTTGTAGCGGCCGACGCCGTCCGGCGTGCCGGCCTCGTCGGTCGTCGGGTAGCCGAGACCACGTTCGTAGTCCAGCGCCGCCCACTTCTTCCGGATCTCACCGTAGAGCGCGTGTGCGCCCGTGGCCGCGGTGTAGTAGATCGACCCGATGTTGCCGTTGTTGTTGAAGTGGTTGTACTGCGCGACACCGTCCGGAGTGGACGCGGTGTCACTCGTCGGCGGGCCGAGCTTGGCGTGGCCGCCGAAGGCGATGTACTTGTCCAGCACCGGGCCGGTCAGGTACTTGGTGCCGCCCACCGCGCTCCAGTAGAGCCGGCCGTTGGCGTAGGTCCGGTAGTGGACCGGGCCGTCGGTGACCTCGGCCGCCGTCGGCGCCCCGAGCTTCGCCTGCAACGCCGGGTCGGCGTTGTAACGCTGGTCGATCGGCGTGGCGTAGTTCGCCGTCAGCGTCAGGTCGGTGGTGCCGACGGTGACCACCCACGTGGTGTTCGTCGGACCGCCCTGCCAGCCGGTGAACTTCGAGAGACCGTCGGTGCCCAGCGGTGCGGCCTCGACGTCGAAGCTGGCGCCCTCGGTGACCATGGCCGTGTTGACGCCGCCCTCGACCGGGATGCTCAGCGCCGCGGGCTGCGTGCTCACCAGGGTGATCCGGTGCTCGCGCGGCCGTGCCACGTAGGTCTTGGACGTGGTGACGCCCGCGCTGTCGGTCACCGCGGCGGTGAACTCCATCCGGGAGTCCGGGTGCTCGGTGAACGGCTGCGCGAAGCTCGCCCCGGTGCCGCCGACACCCGGGTGCGAGTGACAGGTCGACTCGCTCGGGCAGTGCCGGACCGCGGTGGTCCAGGTGATCGGCAGCGACGTGCCGTCTTCGGCGTCCGTCGCGGTGCCGCTCAGGCTGACCTGCTGGTTCACCGCGAACGTCGCGGTGTCCCCGGGCGTGGTCAACGTGAGCTCCGGGCTGTGGTTGCCGGGCGCGACCGCGATGGTGGTCGTGCCGGTGGCGCCCAGCGGGTCCCGCACCGTCAGCTTCGCGGTGAACGACTCGGTGCCCGCCGCGTAGACGTGGTTCACCTTCGGGCCGGCGTCGGCCGCGGTGGCCCCGTCACCGAAGTCCCAGTCGTACTTCAACAGGTCGTTGTCGTAGTCGACCGACGCGGAACCGTCGAAGGAAACCGTGCGGGTGTCCGGATCGGTGGTCGACGACGCGGCCGCCACCGGCGCGGTGTTGCCGGCCGAGTAGGTCAGCCGCCGCAGGTTGCCGGTCAGGATGTCGGCGAAGACGATGTCGCCGTTCGGCGCCGCCGCGAACTTCGTCGGGCCGCCGATGCCGGTGAAGACCGGCGGGTTCTCCGGAGCCTGCGTGAGCTTGCCCTGGTCGTCGTACCGCAGGGTCCAGATCTTGTTGCGCACGTAGTCGCCGAAGAAGTACGAACCGCGGTAGGCGGCCGGGTAGCTCGATCCGTTGTAGACGATGCCGCCGGTGACGCTGTTGGCCTGCATGGGCCCGTCACCGTGCAGGAACTGGACGAGCGGCGGCTGGTTCGGCACACCCGCGCAGGTCGCGAGCGCGCTGTAGCCGGGCGTCGGGTCGTTGCCCTCCCAGCACGGCCAGCCCTGGTTGGCGCCGCGCTGCACGACGTCGACCTCTTCCCAGGTGTTCCAGCCGACGTCACCGGCGACCGGCAGGCCGAGGTTCGGGTCGATGCTGAACCGGAACGGGTTGCGGAACCCGCGTGCGAACACCTTGCTCGCGGTCGCCCCCGGGGTGGCCGCGTTGTAGTACGGGTTCCCCGGCACACCGTTGCCGTCGGCGGCCAGGTGGAAGATCTTGCCGTAGGGCTGGTTGACGTCCTGGGCGCGCACGGCGTCCGGGTCGACCCTCGTGAAGTCGCCGCTGTCGCCGACGGACGTCCAGATCGTCCCGTCCGCGGCGGCGACGACCCCGTTGATGCCGTGGACGTCGTGGAAGCCCGGCACCTCGAACAGCGACTGCTCACCGGTCAGCCCGGCCGGCGCGCCCGCGCCGTCCACGGTCACCGTGAACCGCGACAGCCGCATGACAAAACCGCTGGTCGTGTTGATCGACCGCGTCAGGTAGATGTTGTGCGAGGACGCGTAGTCCGGCGCGATCGCCAGGCCCACGAGACCGAGGTCGCCCGCGGTCCGCGTCGACGCCAGCGTCGTGAGCGTCCGCGGTGTCCCGGTGGCCGGGACCCACTGGACGCGGCCGTCCTTCGCCGTGGCGATAACGGACTGGTCCGGCAGGTACGCGAAGTCCGTGAGCTGGAATTCCCCCAGCCCCGTGTTGGTGTCCCGCAGGACGAACCCCTGCGGGAGTGTTGCCGCCGCCGCCACCCCCGTGGACACGACGGGCAGCAACGCCCCTGTGAGCACGGCCGCCACGAAGGCGTGACGGAGTGCTCTGAGCTTTCCCAAGGCCATTTGGCCCCCCTTCCCAAACGATCACTTATCGCCTGAGAAGGGGGGTCAGTTGCACTCGGCCGAGTGAATTTATCTTACTGTGACCTACTGTCCGTATTTGGTCTGAACCGGTTACGGGACGACCTGCACCACGTCACCAACGTGCAAAGTGTTGAAGAACTTCAGGGACGCGCCCGCGGACAGGTGGATGCAGCCGTGCGAGTACACCGAGAGGCTGCCGGTGTGGAAGGCATCGCCCGGGTAGAAGAAGACCGAGTTCGGCATCTTCGCGTTGTCGAACTCCTTGGAGAGGTGCATCTTCTCCTTGGAGAGCACGTGGAAGGTGCCGGTCGGGGTGGCGTAGCCCTTGCGGCCCGGCAGCATCGGCACCGGCCCGTAGACCACCTTGCCGCCCTGGAGCAGCCACGCCTTGTGCGCGGAGATGTCGACACAGGCAGCGGTGCCCGAAGCAGCGGCCGCAGCGGCGCACGGAACCCCCGAGTCGTTCGGCGCGGGCTGCGGCTTCGGCTTGGGCTTCGGCTTCGCCGTGGTGCTGGTCGGCGCCGGCTTCGAAGTGGTGGGGGTGGGCGTCGGGGTCGGGGTCGCGCTCGTCGTGGTGGGCGCGGCGGAGGTCGTGGACGTCGTGGTCGGCGCCCCACCCCCGGCACCCGCGGCAACGGCCCCGCCACCCGCGTTCGGCCCGCTCGCGGCCCCACCGCCGGAGCAAGCGGCCAGCACGAACGCGGTGGCCAGCGCGGCCGCTCCCGCCAGAAGCCTCTTCACGATCCCGTACCCCCAGTTACTCGATCATCGCCTTTGGACACCGGTAAAGACGGCGGTCACCCGGTTGAGGTTCGTCCGCGAAGGTCACGATTGGGTAGATGCCGGTCACGGGCGCGGCTCCGGAAGTTGTCCACAGGCCGGGGCGCGATGTGGACAGTTCGGCTGCCGGGCCGCTCTCCGGCCTGCTTTGTCCGCCCTCGCCGATAAACTGGGCTTGGGCACGCCCCCCAGGGAAGGGCGGGGGCTGCGGGCCAGCGCTGAGCCTGCTCCGGTACGCCGGGATGCCCGGTCCTCGGCGGTAGCCGGGCGATGCACCTCGAGTTGTCCGCGCGACCGGGTGCAGCTCATCCGGCGGTCCGCGGCACGCTGCTCAACTGCAAGACGCTGGTCACGATGCCGCTGGTCCAGGTCGCCGTCGGCGCGTACCTCACCGCGAACGCCGCGTCGGCCGCGGAGTTCGGGCTGCTCGCCGTCGACCTCGTGGTGCTAGCCGGGCTCGGGGTTCTCCGCAGCACCACGACGACCCTGACCGAGCGCGACGGCACGACATTCCATCAGGGCTCGGCGATCACGATCGGGCTCTGGGTACTGACCATCGCCGTCCGCGTCAGCATGGTCGCGCTCGGTACCGCGCTCGGTGTGGCGGGCCCGCTGACCACGGCGTCGATCGCGCTCACCCTCGGCGTGAGCATCGCGGTGCAGAACGTGACGACCTACTCGCGCATCCAGCGCCGCGACCTCCCGACCGGCGCCCGGTGGCGCTCAGCCGCTGACGCGACCGAGCATCCGCGCGTACATCCGGCCCGGGCTCGGCACCGACGGCGGCACCAGGAACCCGGGAAGCGGCGGCAGCGCGCCGACAAACGCGCCGAGCCGCTCGTACAGCGCGGCCGCGCCGGGCGGCCGGGCCTCGGGATCCTTCGCCAGCACTTCGGCGAGCAGGGTGTTGAGCGGCTTCGGGACACCTGGCACCGGCGGCGGCAGCTCCTTGACCTGCCGCTCGAACACCGCGTACGCCGTGGGCCCGTCGAAGAGCCGACGCCCGGTGAGCATTTCGTGCAGCACACACCCCAGCGCGTAAAGGTCACTGCGCGGTTCGGCGCCACCACGCTGAATCTGCTCCGGCGCCATGTACGACGGCGTTCCCAGCAGCTGCCCGGCCCGCGTGAACTGCGCGGCGTCGGCTTCGCGCAACACGGCTAGCCCGAAGTCCATCACCTTCACCCCGCCGTCCGGGCCGAGCATCAGGTTGGACGGCTTGAGGTCGCGGTGGCACACCGCGAGCGCGTGGGCGGCGGTCAGCACGGCGCACGCCTGCGCGGCGATCGCCGCGGCCCACGGCACCGGCAGCGGCCCGTGCTCGGCCAGCAGATCGGCCACGGTCACGCCGTCGACGAACTGCATGACCTGGAACAGCCGGTCGTCGTGGGTGCCGTAGTCATAGAGCGTCGGGACGCCGGGGTGGTCGAGCGTCGCCAGGATCCGTGCTTCGCGCGCGAAGCGGGCTTCGAGCTCTTCGTCGCGGCCCGGCAGCCTGAGCAGCTTGATCGCCACGCGCCGGCCCAGCCGGCGGTCGTGCCCACCGTGCACCGCGCCCATCCCGCCGCGGCCGAGCGGCAGCTCGTCGAGCTCGTAGCGGTCGGCGATCAGCATCCGTTCCCCTCCGGCTAGCCGCCTCCCGGGCGGAGCCGTCCTTCGACGAGTCCTGCAAAGCCTAGCCGGACCAGCTCACGGCCCGTTTCGGCCGTCTCGCGCAGCACGGCGTCGAATTCCGCCAACCGCCGGAAGACCAGGCCGTATTCGTGCTGGACGGCCAGCGGGCACCGCGGAATCCGTACCCGCCGCCCGTCGATCCGCGTCGACGCCGACGCGGCGGGCAGGTCGGCCGCGCGCAGGCAGCCGGCCAGGAAGTCCGCGTCCAGCCGGGCCGCGTCGACGCGGTACACGGTGAGCCCGGCGCCGACCGGCTCCATCGGTCCACTGTGGACGTACGCGATCCCGGTCACCGAAGCGACGACGTCGCCCTCCTCGGCCACCGGGTGCTCAGCGTCGGCGCGAGCCGCGTGCTTGACCTCCACGATTCCGGCCTTGACCAGTTCGCCGATCGTCGTGAACGCCGGTTCGGCATCGGCCGCCTCGAGCGGCGGCAGCTGCGGCGTCAGCTGGGCGAAGCGGTTCCGGACGGCCTGGAACGCTTGGCCGAGATCCTCGTCCCGGGCGCGGCGCCGGGCCGGCGTCAGGTCGACGTCGTCGTCGAGCAGGTCGATGATCCGGACGCCGGATTCGGGCCGGGCCAGGAACTCCTCCCACCTGGTTTCCACTGTGGACAGTTCATCGCCGGCTTCGCCGAGCAGGACGGTGGACGGCGGCCGCTCGCCGGGAACCGGCCGCCGCAGCAGCCAGAGGTCCGGGCCCGCCGACGTCAGCGTGACGACCGCGCGGACCGCGCCCGCGCGCAACAGGTTGCCGCGGATGCGCTTGCCGCTGCGGCGCCCGGCCGCCGCGCCCGGCATCAGGATCGCCACCGTGCCCCCGGGTTCGACGTGGGCGAGGCAGTGCTGCACCCAGGCGAGCTCGGGCTCGCCCCGCGGCGGCAGGCCGTACTCCCAGCGCTCGTCGCCGACGAGCTCGTCGTGCCCCCAGGCCCGTTCGTTGAACGGCGGATCACACACCACGGCTTCGGCGGTCCGGCCGGTGAAAGCGTCTTCCCGCAGCGCGTCGACGGCGTAGACCTCGGCCTCGATGCCGCGCAACCGCAGCCGCAGCGCGGCGATCGACGCCGTCATCGGGTCACTGTCCTGGCCCAGCACGGTTTTGGCGCCGCTCGCCAGTGCGAGGGCGCCGAAGCCGCAGGCGGGGTCGAGGATCGTCGAGACCGGACCGGCGAGCCGGGCCATCAGCTCGGCGATCGGCTCCGGCGTGGTCGACAGCCGCCGCGAGTGCGCCTCGAAGTACCGGCGGCACAACAGTTCGAACGCCTCGACGGGCCCGGCGCGGTGTGTCAGCTCGCTGAGCAGGGTGAGCAGTTCGGGGTCGTCGAGCTTGCTGTCGAAGGTGTCGAAGATCCCGGCCTGGAAGGCGAAGAAGACCCCCGCGCGGCTCACCCGCGCGGCCAGGTCGAGGTCGTCCCCGAGGGCGCGCAGGCGCTGCCACGCGCGTTCCCCCGCGGTCAGCTCGAACTTCTTGCCACGGGCGCGGAACCAGCCGGCGACGTCGGACAGGCCGAACAGCGGGCTCGACGCCGTGCCGCCGACGGGCTGCGGGAAGTCCGGGTAACGACGCCGCCAGTTGCTCACCGCGGCCCGGCCGACCCCGGCGAGCCGCGCGATGTCGGCTGCGCTGACCGTCGCGTCGTCGTCCATGGTGAGAACTCTATCGGAGGATGCTCCATTCAGCCGACATGGTTGTGAACTCAGTCAACCAATGCTTTCATGGGGGCATGACACACGATCGGTACGTCCTGCGGTACGCCGCGGGGTCGGACGTCGGCCAGCGTCGCCGGATCAACGAGGACTCGCTGTACGCGAGTTCCCGCCTGCTCGCGGTGGCCGACGGGATCGGCGGTCAGCCGCACGGCGAGGTGGCCAGCGCGACCGCCGTGGACGTGCTGCGTGAGCTGGACGTCGACCTGCGCCGGATCGACCTCACCGGGGTCGACCTGGCCGCGACGCTGACCGGCGTGGTCAAGTCGATCGGCGAGCGGCTGGTCGAGGTGGCTTCACAGGAGCCGACGACCGAAGGCATGGGAACCACGCTGACGGCCCTACTGTTCGACGGCGTCGAGTTCGGCGCGGCCCACATCGGCGACTCCCGCGGTTACCTGCTGCACGAAGGCGGCCTGCGCCGCCTGACCCGCGACCACACGCTCGTCCAGGCCTTGGTGGAGGACGGCCGCGTCGCCGCCGAGGACGCCGAGTCCCACCCGCGCCGGTCACTGCTGATGAAAGCGTTGCAGACGGCGGGATCCGGCGACCCCGACATCTGGACGTTCACCCCGACCGCCGGCGACCGCATCCTGCTGTGCTCGGACGGCCTGAGCGGCCCGGTCAACGAAGCAACCTTGCGCGACGTGCTGGCGGCGATCCCCGAACCCGCGGACGTGATCCCGGAGCTGATCCGCCTGGCCAACGAAGGCGGCGGCCCGGACAACATCACGTGCGTCGTCGCCGACGTCACTGGTTGACCCACCTTCGAACCGGGTGACCACCGTCCGGTATCGTCTCCTGCGGAGGATTGGCCGAGCGGCCTAAGGCGCACGCTTGGAAAGCGTGTTGGGTTCACGCCCTCGCAGGTTCGAATCCTGTATCCTCCGCACTTGAACAGGCGAAACGCCGGGCCGCGCGCCCGGCGTTTTGTCGTTTCCCGGCCCGAAAATCGGTGGCCTGCCGCGGATTCCTGCCCCTGACGTTCGTCGAGGCGCGGCTCGCCGAGGTCCGCCGGCTCCTCGACGACGACTCCCTGACCGAAGCTGTCACGACCGAACGACTCGACTCCGTGCCCGGCTACGAGATCTGGGCCGAGACCTACGACAACCCCGGCAACGCCGCCTTCGCGCTCGACGAGCCGTTGCTCGAGGAGATCCTCGACGAACTGCCGCCCGGGGACGCCCTCGACGCCGCCTGTGGCACCGGTCGTTACACCCGGATCCTCGCCGGCTGTGGCCACCGCGTCATCGGCGTCGACAGCTGACCCGCGATGCTCGCCAAGGCGTCCGGCGGCGACTTCCGCCTCGGCGAGCTGACACACCTGCCGGTCGACGACGCCGCTGTGGACCTCGTCGTCTGCGGGCTCGCCCTGACGCACGCCGCCGACCTCGGGCCCGTGCTCGCCGAGTTCGCGCGGGTGCTGCGGCCGGGCGGGCACGTCCGGCGATGCTCGTCTGGCAGTTTCGACTGCCCGGAATGTGAAATCGCTTCGATTGTGGCGTTTTCCGCGCGTTGACGGGGAGTTACGAGCAGGGCTGATCGAAGCCCGTTGCTCCGGTCGCGCTACGCTCCCCTCAACCGAGCCCGCCCCCGTTGAGAGAGGCCAGCAGTGGCAAGAAAACCGCTCTGACCTGGGGTAGCGCTGGCCAGCGACTTCAGTGTGCGGTACTGGTGTCGGGACGACCCCCGCACAGACCGTGATCGGCCCGGCCCCGGACGTCCCACGTCCGGGGCCTTGCTGATTCCGGACCCGCGATCACTCGGCATCATCAGATGATCACGCTGTGTCGTTGGATCTGTTTCAATGGAATCCGTCCCCCGTAAGACACCAGATATCCGAGGAGTAGAGGCCCGATGGCCGGAGTCGAAGAGATCCGCGCTGGCATTGCGCTCGCCAACGAAAAGGCGTCCGCAGGCATCGCCGCCCTCCAGCAAGCAGCGCAGTCTCTCGAAGAAGCCCAGCAGTCGCTCGCCCAGGCGACGCAGGGCAGCAGCCAGCACGAAGTGAGCCAGGCCCACGGCCTGCTCGCCCAGGCCCTGCACGACATCAGCGGTATGCAGAGCACCATCCAGGCCAGCATCTCCTCCGCCGACTCGTATTCGGCCAGGCTCTGACCGGATGACGCTAGCCGAACTCCACCAGCTGCTCACCGCCGTCGTGGACGGGCTCGCGAACGCGCGAGCCCACTCCGAGCGGGCCACAAGCCTGCTCGGAGAGGCCCGGCAAGCTCTCGTGGACGCACAGGCCAAGGCCGACCCCTGGCTTCCGACGCAGTACGCGCAGGCCGGCGAGGGGCTGGACCAGCTCCTCGTCCGCCTGTACACCGCCGAGGACCTGGTGAGCGGATACCGGGCGCGCCTGTAATCCTTTTTCCGGGGGACGACTTTTCTTGGGGACGCCGATGGCCAACAAGTCAGCCGAGCAACGCAACCGCGTCGAAACCGCACTCGACCGCGTACGCCACCAGATCGGGCTGGTGCTGGGTGCGGCGGCCGGCGCCCGCCAGGCCGCCGAGGCCGATCTCGCGAAACTCCAGCTGGAGCGCGACATCGTCCGCGTCGGCATGAACCACGCCGGCGCCGAGCAGCAGAACGAGTGGGCCCGCCACCCGGCCGCGCACGAGGTGTTCGGCGCGCTCGGCAGCGTCCGCAGCGCGTTCTACACCGACTGGAGCCAGGGCCCCGTGACCCTGCGCGAACTGGTCGCGCAGAACGCGCCGGGTCCGGCCGGGCTGCCGCCGGGTGACTGGCTCGGCCGGGTCGGGCACAACCCCGGCCTGACGTCGCCCGAGCTGTGGCGCGTCGGGTCCGCGACGGCCGCCGGTGGCGACGCCACCCGCACGTTCGACGTCGCGGTGCCGCTGTTCGACGAGTCGCACCTGGCGATCACGTCGGCGCCGAAGACGCGGCCCACCATCGACGGCATCGTCCAGAACCTGCTGATCCGCCTGCTCTCGACGTTCGAGCCCGGAGCGGTGCGCGTGCACCTGTGGGACGTCGGGCAGCTGACCGCGATCCTGCCCGACCTGTACCCGCTGAGCAGCACCAGCGCCCTTTCGCTGTACGACCCCGGCCGGCTCGAGGACCTCCTCGACGAGCTGGCCGGGCACATCCGCCGCATCCACGCGACCGGGATGGCCGCCGGTTTCACGTCGCTGCGCGAAATCCGGAAGGCGACCCAGCAGCGGGGCGAGCCGTTCCGCATCGTCGTGCTGTACGGGAACGGCGAAACCCTCGAACCCGAACGCGCCCGTGACCTCAAGCGTGTTGCGAGCGGCGCGCTGGCCGCCGGGATCTGCCTGATCATGGTCGACGTGCCGACCGCGGTGAGTGCGCCGGTCGAGACGCTGAGCCTGGTCGACGACCGGCACGCGATCAGCAGCATGACCGGCACCGACCTGGTTGTCGACCTCGATCCGCCGATGCCGTCCGCGCAGGTGATCCGCGCCGTCGACACCATCGCGAAGGCGCTGATCGCGAAGCAGGGCGGGCCACGGTCGTTCGACGACCTGCTGCCGACGGAGCTCGGCCGTGAAAGCTCGGCACGTGAACTCCGTGCCCCGGTCGGGTTCTTCGAAGGCGAGCCGGTCGAGGTCGTGATCGGCGACGCGAGCCCGCACGCCCTGATCGGCGGCCCGTCCGGGTCGGGCAAGACGAACTTCCTCTACGCGCTGCTCGGCAGTCTCGCGGCGCGCTACGACCCGAACGAGCTGGCGCTCTACCTGCTGGACTTCAAGGAAGGCGTCTCGTTCGCCGGCCTGGCGCCGGGCCGGAAGGACGCGAGCTGGCTGCCGCACGCGCGGCTCGTCGGCGTCAACGTCAACACCGACCGCGAATTCGGCTTGGCGCTGCTGCGGTTCCTGGCCGACGAGCTGCGACGGCGTTCGGCGGCGGCGAAGGAGCACGAAGTCACGAACCTCGCGGACCTGCGCGAAGCCGACCCCGGCGGGCACTGGCCGCGGATCGTCGCGGTGATCGACGAGTTCCAGTACCTGTTCGCCGGGCGGGACCAGGTGACCGCGACGGCGACGCAGCTGCTCGAGGACATCGCGCGGCGTGGTCGTTCGCAGGGCATCCACATGGTGCTGGCCAGCCAGGACGTCGCCGGCATCGAGGCGTTCTGGGGCAAGCCGGCCGTGTTCGAGCAGTGCACGCTGCGGATCGCGATGCCGAAGGCGCGGCGCGTGCTGGCCGAGACGAACAACGCCGCGGTGTCGGCGCCGAAGTGGCACGGCGTGATCAACCACGACTCCGGCATCGCGCACGGCAACCAGCTCGCCCACATCCCGGACGCGAGCAGCAAGAACGTGTTCGTCCGGCTGCAGCACCGGTTGTGGGAGGAGTATGCGGGCCGGTTCCCCCGCCCGCGGCTGTTCGACGGCGCGCATTCGCCGATCCTGGAACAGTTCCCGGCCTACCTCGACCTCAAGCCGAATTCGCGGCCGCGGGCGCTGTTGGGCCAGTCGATCGACGTCACCGAGGCGGCGTGCGGCGTCGACCTCTCGTGGGCGCCGGGCCGCAACATCGCGGTGCTCGGGTCGGCCACCGCCGAAGCACTGTCCATCCTGGACTCGTCGGCGCGGTCGCTGTCCCGCCAGTACGAGCCGGGCGAGGTCGAGTTCATCCTGGGCTGCGCGATCGAGGCGTGCGCCCCGGCGGCGCTGGAGCTGGCCGACCGGCTACGCGCCGACGGCCACCAAGCGTCTTTGGTGGACAACCTGACCGGGGTGCTGGAGTCGATGACCAGCTCGATGTCGGGCAACGCGAAGGTCCTGCTCCTGTACGGCGTCGACGCGGCGCTGCCGGCCCTGGAGACCAAGGCGATCGGGCAGCTGAAGAGCGGTCTCGACCACCTGCGGGTGGTGCTGAAACAGGGGCCCGGCCACGGCATCCACACGATCGGCTGGTGGCGCAGCATCGCGCGGCTCAAGGACACGCTGGGTTTTGCCGGCACCGACGACATCGGCACGTGGGCGGCGCTCGACGTCCAGGGCAACGAGCTGGCCCCGTTCGCGGCGGGCCAGGTTGTGCACTGGTCGCCCCGCCCGGGCCGCGCGCTGTTCTTCGACCGCACGACCCACGGCGCGCCCGAAGTGATCATCCCGTTCCAGCGTCCGGAGAACGCCCAATGACCGACGACGGCGCCACCGCGGCCATGCGGTACAAGGAGATCATCGCCCTGTCGAGGGGCTCGGCGGAGAACCTGCGCGAGTGGGAACTGGCGCGCGCAAAAGCTCTGGAAGCGGAGATCGAGGAAGCCACGGCCGCGATCGAGGTGGCGGCCGAGCGTGAGGAGCAGGCGGGCAAGCGAGCAACGCGCTGGTGGAAGATGGCGCTGCACAACATCCAGGGCCTGACGTGGCTTCCGCCGGGCGACAACCCGCACCCGATCTCGACGGCGCGGGCGGCGTACCTGGAGCGGTACCTGGAGGAGGTCAAGCCGAGTTACCAGGAGCTGGTGCAGGCGGTGCTGGCGCTCGGTTGGCGGGCCAAGCGGGCGGCGGCGAAGCGGGGCGAGCAGCCGCCACCCGTTTAGCGCCTCTCAGACGTCGAAGACGGTGTCGTAGGGCTCGTCGTCGTCGGCCGGCGTTTGCCTGCGCGGCCTTTGTGGCTGTGGTGCTTGCGGTGCCGGTGGTGCTTGCGGTACCGGCGGCTGGGCGACCGGCCTCCCGGCGGAGACGGCTTCCCGGATGGCGGCGGTGATGGTCCGGCTCAACGTGACGGCGTCGAACCGCATGGCCTCGGGCGCGAGCCGCACCTCGCTGACGACGCCACCGGGCCCGGCGAGAACGGTGACGGACCGATCCGGCGAGACGACGATGGTGTGGTTGCTCCCGGCGATGCCCGCGAGGAGGCGCTGGTTGTCGGCTTTGCGGTCTTCGATCTGCTTGAGCTGCCAGCGCATTTCCTCGATCAGCTGCGGGTTGTTCATGGCCTCCCCTGGTATCGCGTGAATTCGTAGCGCAAAGCCGCCCCGTTCGGGGCCATGGCGGAGCCGGCGAGGTTCGTGTCCGCGACCTCCCTGCGAAGCGACCATCAAACTCGGGCAGAGTTCAGAGGTGCTCCAGTCGAACTGCGAGGCAGCGAGGCTCAGGTCGCCCACGGCCCCGGCCTCCCCGGCTGAATCTGGTTCGGCGCGTAGACGAACTCGTAGTACTTCCCGACCTTGTGCTCGATCAGGCCATACCCCCGGCTATACCCCACACGAAGGAGATCCTCCTGGTCCAAGCCGATTTCGTCGAATCGGACATAGACCTGTCGACGGCCGTCGAGCTGTGCGGCCAGGAGCGCCATCTGGTGTTCCCGGGGTTTCCGGGATTTCCTGAACCGGATGACGTTCACCGTGACGCCGGCGGCCAAGAGCCCGCCGAGCACGATGAAGCCGAGCACGTAGGCCGCTGGAGAAGTCGGGGAGTCCGTCGCAGCGGCGGCCACAACGCCTGTCATCCGCTCTCCTGTTCACTGCGGAGGCTCCAAGCGACCTTTGCCGTGGCTTCGGCCACGGCGGGCCAGGCGTCCTCAGACTCGGCTACCACCGAAAGGATCACCACGGACCGGCCGTCCGGCAGCGGGATCTGGTACTCCGCCTTGATCTGGGTGCGCACGTCGTGCTCGGGCAGGTGGAACTCGCCGCCACTGAACGCCACGAGCGCCGGGCCGATCGGCAGTCGCACCGGTTGAACGACAGACCGCGGGTGGCTCTTGCGGTACTCGGCGGCCATCGCCGCGACGACGGCGTCCCGGTTGCCCGGCGAGGGCTCAGGCCACTGGACCACGCCCAGCGTCAGGGTCGCGACATCACCCTTTCGGCGGCCGACCGCGAACTTGCCGAACACGCGGATGCCATTGGCCTGCATGGTCGGCACCAGCGCCATCAAGTAGCTGCCGAACTGTTCGATGCTCGTTCCGGCACCGGCCGCCAGGTTCTCGGCGACCGTCCAGGCATGGCCGCGGTTCATCTTGTCGTCGGTGCCCACCGGCATGCCCGCGAACCCGGGCGGCAGGTCGATTTGCAGAGGCATCAGTTCCACACCTCGTCTTCCGCACGCTCACGGCGCCGCTCCGGCGCGTTGTCGGCCTGCACACCGGCTTCAGTCGCGTTGCCCAACGCCACCGCTGCCCACGGCGCCGGCCCGGCGATGAGCGACGAGCCCGCTACCGCCCACTGACCGGCGTCCTTGGGAACCCAGTAGCTCTTGAAGTCTCCCCACGGGCCTTCGAAGCTTTTGTCGGTGGCTCCCGCGACCGCCTCGCCCGCGAGTTGCTCCGCCGGCAAGCCGTAGGTCCCCAGCTTGAGCGCCCAAGTCGGCACGCCCGGCGCCATGCCCGCCAGCGACGAGATCGCTCCGAGCGCATCGAAGGTCAGGGTCTCGGTGGCAACATCCGCTCCGGCGGCCTTCGCAAGGGCATGTCCGCCCAGAGCGCCTAGGCCCACGCCGGTTGCGATCGCGCCGACGACCTCGCTGGCCGGATCGGGAAGCCAGTCGCTAAGCAGTCCGAGGCCATTGCCGATGTCGCCCATCACGTCCGAGAGCTTCGACAGTAGCTCCGCATGGTCCTGGACGAAGTCCCACGCGTCGTCCACGCCGTCCGCGATGGTGTTCGTCAAGTCGACAAGTGCCCCGCCGGCCGCGTCGCTCAGTTTGTCGAGCAGGTCCGGCTCGTCCGGGGCCAGCTCCTTCGCCTTCCGCAACGCCTCCGCGACCCGGACTGCCGCCTCCGTGTGCTCCTGCTGAAGCTGCTTCGCCGCGTCCTGGATGTTCTGGCAGCCGTCGATTGCCGACTGGAGTTGCTGGCCTGCGTTGTCGAGCAGCTTCTGGGCGATCTGGAGGGACTGCTGGTCGGGGAACGTCCGGTTCGCCAGTGCGAGGTCCGGGTTCGCCCGCGCCGCCTCCGCCGCCTGGGCCGCCGCCTCTGCTCGGGCCTCCAGGTCCGCCGCGCGTTTCTGCAGGTCACCCAGCTGCTGGGCCCACGCTTCGAGCGCGTCCGCGGCCTCGCCCATCGAACGGGCTGCGCCCTCGAGATACTGCGGCAGCGGGCCGATGCGCCGTGCGAACGCGTCGCTCGCTTCGCCCTGCCAGATGCCCTGCTTCCGGACGATCTGACGCAACGCGTCGTCGGCCTCGGTCAGGTCCTTGCTCACCGCCCGGTACTTGCTCGCCAGGTCCGTGACGCCGTCGAGGTCGCCGGGCGCCGGGTCGAAGCCCAGGGCCGGGAAGTCCTGGGTGCTCATCGGTCGAGTCCGTCCAGGATGTCGGTGATGCCGCCGGTCGCGCCGCCGCCGACCATGCCCTCGTCGGGCTCGGCCAGCTTGTTGATGCCCGGCACACCACCGGTGACGCCGCCGCCCACCATGCCGCCGTCGCCCATCGGCGCCTCGCCGGACGGCTGCCCGATCCGGGGATGGTCGGCCTGGGTCCCGGTGCCGGGCCCGTCGCCGGGTGCGTCACCCAGCACCGCCGAGCCGAACTTCGTCAGCTGGCCGCCGAACTGCTCCTCGATCTGCTCGTACTTCTGCTTCGCCTCCTTCAGCCGCTCCGTGATCTCCGAAGCCGCGTCGCCGAGGCGGCCGATCCCGTAACCCCACGCTTCCTCGAACTCGACGCCCGCTTTGCCCAGATCCGCGTTCCCCAGCGAGCCGAATGCCCCGCCGCCGCCGAGCTTCTTGTTCGCGTCGGCCATCCGGCCCGCCGCTGTGTCCAGGTCGTTGATGAGCTTGCCCAGCTCGTCGACCTTCACCGCATACCCGTCCACGCCACCCTCCCCTGATGGTCCCGTCAACCGTAAGACGGCGGTCAACGCTACGCGGTTTCATAGTCACCCGAAGGAGTGGGCAAGGAAAAGGCCACCATCGGGCGGAACCGTCCGATGGTGGCCGTTGAAGCCCGGACTTACGGCAGGTACTTCCCGAAAATCTGCTCCAGGTAGTCGAGCAGGTCGTTGATCCCGTCCTGGATGGCGTTGCCGCTGCTCGGCCGGAACCGGATCACCTGCGGGTCGTGGTCGCTGGCCTGGTCGGCGAACTCCGCGTTGATGTGGACGACGTCGTAGTCGACCCCGCGCGGCGCCTTCGACGCCAGGATGTGGTCCAGCACCTGCGACTGCCCCTCGAACACGTAGCTGTACCGCTCAGCCTCGGGCACCGACGCGATCAGGTCCTTCAGCGCGCCACCGGCGGTGAGCGTCTGGACCGCGGGCGAGAACGGGTAGTCGTTGAGGTCGCCCGCCACCACGATGTTCGCGTTGCGATCGGCCGTCAGCAACGAATCCACGAACCCGCGCAGCACCGTCGCCTGCTTCGCCCGCTGCACCTCGGAACTGCGCACCGGCGGCTGGTACCGGCCGTGCGTCGGCTGGTCACCGCCCTTGGAGTTGAAGTGGTTGGCGATGACGAACACCGTGCGGCCCTTGAAGACGAATTCGCCGGCGAGGGGCTTGCGGCTGTTCTCCCAGGCTTCGTTCGTCGGGTCGACGCGGCCCGGCGACGCCGTCAGGTGTGCCTTGCCGTGGTCGCGGACGACACCCACGGCAGCCGTCGACGTCCCGCCCGGCCGGTCCACAAAGGACACGCGCGCCGGGTTGAACAGGAAGGCCACGCGGATGTTGCCGCCCGGCTGACCACCGTCCTCGTCGTTCACCGGGTCGATCGAGCGCCACTGGTAGCGCGGGCCGCCCTTGGCCACGATGGCGTCGGTGAACTTCTGCAGCGTCTGGTCCGCGACGACGGTGCCGTCGTCGGTCGCGCCCGTGTTGTCCTGGATCTCCTCCAGGTTCACGATGTCCGGCGTGGCCAGGTGCGTCACGACCGCTTCGCCGAGCCGGTCGTACTTCGCCTGCGGGTCACCTGGCGCCAGGTTCTCGACGTTGTACGTCGCGACGGCGAGCTCGCCGGACCGCTGCTTGCGCGTCGACTCCGCCTGCAGCCCGTTGTCCTTTTCGGTCCCGAGCACGCTCGCGAACAGCGTGTAACCGCCGAAGTTGCTGTACTCGACCGGGCCGGACGTAGTGCCGGTCAGCAGGTCGCCGACGTTGAGCTTCGGGAACGGCCGCTGGTCGAACGAGATCAGCGACTGCACCTTGAGGACACCGCTGTTGAGCTTGTCGTAGCCCAGGTACACGCTGCCACCGCGGACGGACTTGTGCTGGTCCGGCTTGGTCGTCACGTACAGCTCGTTGAACGAGTTCGACGGGCCGACAACACGGGCGTCGCTGACCGAAACGATCTCGCTCTCGTGCGACTCCCAGAAGTCCAGCGCGTACTTCGCCGGCTCCAGGGTGAGCGGCTCGATGTTCCCGCCCGGCGCCGGCGCGTAGGCGACCGGCACGGTGTCGGGGTTCAGCACGGTCGGCGCGGGCAGGGGGTTCCCGTGCGAGCCGACCGTCCACTGTGCACTGCTCAGCTCGGTGAGCGACTGGTAGTTCGACGTCGCGGGTGCGTCCGGGTAGAACTCGCGGACGGTGCCGGCCGCGGTCACCGCGTCGCCGACCGCCACGGCCGGGCTGGTCGAGCCGGTGAACACGAACAGGCCCTCGCTGGTGCGCGGGTCGTTGTCCGGGTTCGGGTCGGTGAGCCAGAAGCCGCGGACCGAGCCGAACGTCCGGGTCGCGGTGACCACGCCGGTGACGTCGCTGACCTTCTGGTCCTTGAAGGGCGAAATGCGCGTGGTGCCCTGGATTTCGTGGATCTTGGCCGGAGTGCCCGGTTCGCCGGGGTCACCGCCGCCGGTCGTCTCACCCTTGGTGTTCGTCGGGGACGGGGCGCCGACGGTGAAGTCGGTCGCGTTGTCGTCGGTGTCGGTCAGCGCCGTGCCACGCGCGACGGACGTCGAGTTGGCCGGCGCGGCCGTCGGAGCGCCTTCGCGCACGGTTGCCGCGCCGAACCCGACGAGGTCCTTGATCCGCGCGTCGGCGGCGCAGTCCGCGGCGGTCTTGCAGGTCAGCGCCGTGGTGCCGGAGACGAGGGCGATCGTGCCCGCGGTCGCCGACATCGCGATCGTGCCGGTCGCGTCCGGGGTGGGCAGCGCGACGGTGCCGCCGCTGCCCTTGCCCTCGGCGACGAGGTAGCGCCCACCCGGCGCGACGCTGCCGGCCAGCTGCGTCACCTGCCACGTGCTGGACGCGCCCGGCGAGCCGGGCAGGTACTGGACGCTGAAGCCGTCGACGCTCGTCGCCGCAGTACCGTGGTTGGCGAGCTCGACGAAGTCGTTGGTCAACGTGGCGCCGGAGTTGCCGCCACCGCCGTAGACCTCGGCGATGACCGCGTCGGCGCTGGGTGCCGCGAAGGCGGCCGGTGCGGCCACTCCGCCGAGCACCAAGCCGGACGCGACGGCCACCGTCAGCGCGGTCTTGGCTCTGTGGGTCTTGGTCACCCTGAGTCCCCTTTGTGCTTGAACAGTCGTGGCATAGTCCCCCGAACAGATGAGGAGGAGGAAGACAAAGATGCAACGATTCGTAACAACTACTTTCGTCGTCACTCGATCGGCAGAGCAGGCTTCGTGATCACGCTGGTACTCGGCGGAGACGTCAACATTCAGGGCCGCACGAAGCCTTCGGAAGCGTTCGCCCGGCTGGATCCCCTGCTCGAGGGTGCCGATCTCCGGTTCGTGAACCTCGAAGGCCCCCTCGACGCGCCGATGGCCGAAGCGCTGACGGCGGCCGGCATCAACGTCGTCTCGTGCGCCAACGACGTCACCCACCCGCCGGCCGCGGCGATGGCGAACCTCGCCGTGCTCGACGGCGCGAAGATCGCGCACTGCGGCGCCGGCGCGAACCTCGAAGCCGCGCACGCGCCCGCCGTGCTCGAGCGGTCCGGCGAAAAGGTCGCATTCCTCGCATACACCTCACTTCGCCGCGCCTTCGGCCAAGCCGCGCAGTCGGGTTCCCCGGGCGTCGCGCAAGCGTTTGCGACCACGGCTTACCAGCCCGATCCGCGGGTCGCGGAGATCCCGGGCCGGCCCCCGGTGGTCCGCACGACACCGGTGCCCGAGCACCTCGAGCGGCTCGTCGCCGACGTGAAGCAGGCCAAGACGGAGAACGACCACGTCGTCGTCTCGATGCACTGGGGCCTGCCGGGCCCCGACCTGGCCGAGTACCAGGTCACCTACGGGCGCGCCGCGATCGACGCCGGCGCCGACCTGGTGGCCGGGCACGGCCCGCACAGCATCCAGGCCGTCGAGGTCTACCGCGGCCGCGCGATCCTCTACAGCCTCGGCAACCTCGTGTGCGACTGGCCGGCGATGCGCGGCCGGCACCTCGACGGGCTGCTGGCCGGCTGCATGTTCGGTGACGAGCCCCGGCTGGAGCTCATCCCGGTGCGGCGGGGCGCCGACAACGAGTGCGAGCCGCTCGCCGGGGACGAAGCGGCCAAGGTGCTGCGGTACGTCGCCGACGTCTCCGCGCTGCGTTCCACCACGGTCACCGTCCGGGATGGAATCGCCTCGGTGGCCGGCCTAGGCGTTGGCGCGTAACGGATCGCGCGCGAGCCGTCACCGCACGCGCTGTGCCTGTCACCCATCCGGCGCATCTGCCTTAAATGCTCCTCAAGGACCGGAACAACCCGCGTGAAGCGGAGGTACGGTCTGCGTGAGCCGCCGGAAAAGTGGCACAGACCACTCCCCGTCAGCTCACCCGGCACGAACATGTGGGGGAGGGAGAACCATCATGTGGGGGCTGATTGTTCTCAGCTGCGTGTTCGTGCTGGTGCTGGGGATAGCCGCGGTCGTGGACCTTCGGGACCACGACCGCGGCGAGCACCGGGTCTAGCGGACCGCCTGCCTTCCCTTGTAACGGCCGATGAGCGTGCGCGCGCCGGCCAGCGCGACCCGCCCGGCGCCCTTCGCGCTCGCGGCCAGGAACGTCGTCCAGTCGAAGTAGTCGCGCCACAACACGATCCGGCCGCCTTCGACCTCGAACGTGCCGCACACCCAGAACTCCGCTTCCCACGCGCCGCGGCGCAGCACGTCGGTGCGTTCGGTGAGCACGACGTTGCCGTCCGCGGCGATGTGGTGCGTGCGCGCTTCGAACCCAGAGCCGTACTTGGCCATGAAACGCAGCTGTTTCTCGACCGCGGCAACGCCGCGAGCGGGCGGCAACGGCACGTTCTGGTACACGATGTCGCTCGCCGCGAACGTCAGCGCCCGGTCGACGTCGAGGTCTTCCAGCGCCTTGAGGAAACCGGTCACCACTGCCTGGGGTTCATCGGTCATGTCCCCAGGCTAAGGCTCAGAACGGCCGATCGCCCGCGATGGCGACGCGCTCCGCGATCCGGACGTGCGGGTGGTAGTCGTTGACCGCGTAGTGCTGCGTCGCGCGGTTGTCCCAGAACGCCACCGAATTCGGCCGCCAGCTGAACCGGACCTGGAATTCGGGCGTGTGGGCCTGCAGGAACAGGTACCGCAGCAGCCGGTCGCTCTCGGCCCGGTCCAGCCCGACGATGTGCGTCGTGAACGCCTGGTTGACGAACAGGGTGCGCCGCCCGGTCTCCGGGTGCGTCCGGACCACCGGGTGCTCCACCGGCGGGAAGCGGTCCTGCCACTGCGCGAGGAGCGCAGGATCGGAGAACCTGTCGAAGCCCGGGAGGTAGTCGTGCACCGCGGTGAGCCCGTCGATGCGGGCGCGGACGTCCTCGGGCAGGTTGTCGTAGGCGGCGGCCATGTCGGCCCACATCGTGTCGCCGCCGACCGGCGGCACCTCGATCAGCCGCAGCACCGAGCCGAGCGCCGGGTTGGGGCGCCAGGTGACGTCGACGTGCCAGATGTTCTCGTAACCGGGCATGGCGGCGGTGCGTTCGAAGCGCGTGACGGCGTCGTCGTCGCCCTTCGGGATGAACGGGTTCGTCTCCAGCTGACCCCAGTTCGCGGCGAACGCGCGCTGCTGCGCCGACGTGATTTCCTGGTCGCGGAAGAAGACGACTTTCCATTCGAGAAGCGCACGATTGAGGTCTTCGCGCAGCTCGGGGGTCAGCGGCTCGGCCAGGTCGACGCCGGTGATCTCGGCGCCGATCACCCGGCTCAGCGGGCGGAGGGTGAAGCGCTCGTACGGCTCGCCGCTCCCGCTTCGGTGCAGGACGCGGGGGCCTTCGACGATGCCGTGGTCGGGCGCGACGGCCTCGCGCAGCTGAATCCGGGCAGGCAGGTCTACGGACATGGTTGTGCTCCAAGGGTTTTCGGGAAATTCGGACGCCGGGTTCGCGTCAGGACGCCGGGTTCGCGTCAGGCAGGGGGCGAGCCCAGGCGGCCGCGGCGCAGGAGCAGCTCCACGGTGCCTTCCCCGACCGACCGCTTGGAGGCGCGGCCGTGCCACCGGATTGGCGTGCTTTCCGAGGTGGCGGACATGCGCTCATGGTGTTCTTCCTCCCGCCCTGCGGTCAAGACGTCCACTTGGTGGAACACGATCAACGCTGCAGGTCACCGCGATGCGGGCGGCGCGGGCGCATGAGGCAAGATCTTCCACGATCGGGTGAGCGCCCTTGACGACGGAGGTCCCCATGCCGGAAGGCAGAGGCTCGCGGATCGACAGTGATCAGCTGCGCAACGCCGCCGACCTGCTTGACCAGGCCGTGGCGGCCGACGACAAGGCCGCCGGCCGGTTCGCCGAAGCCCGCGTCGACGCGACGCCGTTCGGCATCTCACCGCAGGCCCGCGAGCTCGCGGCCCGCTGGGCGGCGGCCCTCGCTGCACGCGAAGCGGACGCGCGCGTCCTCGGCGATGCGACGTCCGACCTGGCGGGCCGGCTGCGGATGGCGGCGCGAAGCCCCGGCTTCCGAGGGCGGATAGCGGTGGCGCCGTGACGTCGGAGGTGTTCGAACACCCCGCGTTGACGGCGGCCGCTTCTCGCCTGGCGACGCTGCGCGAGGCGGCGGGCCGCATCGGCGCCCCGGACCCGGTCGCGGTGCTGCGGCACCTCGACTGCGCACCGTCGTCGATCAGCACGTCCGCCACGACGGTCGATGCGGGCGCGCTGCTGGTGACGTCGGCGCAGGCCGAGTTCCGCGCCGGCGTCGACCGGGCGGAAACCGGCGGCAGCGCGGAGACGTTCGGCACCTGGGCGGACACAGTGGACGGTCAGTACGCGTCAGCGGCCCGGGCGGCCGCGTCGACCGCCGCGCTAGGCGTCCGGATCGCTTCGGAGCTGGACGCGCTGGCCACGTCAGCCGCCGCAGAGGTGTGTGCACTGGCCGACGCGGCGTCGACGTCGGTGGCGGCGGTCCTGACGGGCGACCGCTCGGCCGAAGTGGTGAGCACGGTGAGCGTCACGTGCACGGCCGTCGTGCGGGTGGTTTCCGCCAAAGTCGCGTCGCTGTCTTCGCTGGCGGCGGAACTGGAGCCGTTGACGGCGCCGGCGGTCCAGCTCAGCTGAAGTGGTCCCGCGCCCATTCGTCGAAGGTCCTCGCCGGGTGCCCGGTGACTTTTGTTACGTCCAGCGAGACGGGCTCGGGATCGTCGACCAATGACGCCCAGTACGGCAAGGCGCTTTTTGCGAATTCCGCACCGAATTGTGTTGCCGCCTCAGCGATCGGCTGTTCTTCCCACCGCACGGGGATTCCCATCGCTTCACCGATCATCTTCACCTGGTCGGCTTGCGTGAGCGCTTCGGGACCGGTGACGAGGTAGATCTGCTTCGTGTGGTCTGCAGTGAGAGCCTTCACGGCCATATCGGCGACGTCGCGTTCGTGGACGAGAGAGCGTTTGGCTTGACCGTAGGGCGCTTTGACCGTTCCGCTTTTCGCTTGGTGTGCCCAGCCGAGGGTGTTGGCGGCGAGGCCGGTGACGCGGAGGAACGTCCAGTCTTCGGTGACGTTCTTGATGGCGTCCTCGACCTGGCCCCAGCTGCCTCCGTCCTCCGCAGACATGGCTGAGAGATAAACGATCTTCTTGTCTTTGAAGGGTTTGAGCGCTGCTTCGATGCCTTCGGCGTGAAAGAAGGGCCAGAGCAGGTAAACGGCGTCGACCCCCTCGGCGGCTTCGGCGGGGTTGGTGATGTCGCCCTGGACGACTTCGACGCCTTCGGGTGCTTTCGACGGATCTCGGACGAGGACCCTGACTTCGGTTTCGGCGTCCAGCAGACCGGCGACGACGTGGCGTCCGGTGTGACCGGTGGCTCCGGTGACGAGGACCTTCATGGTGTGCTCCCTGGTGATCGGCTTGTGCCGTCCACGGTCACACTTCAAGTCCCCTTCAAGTCAAGCGCGGGACGCGATTCGGTATCGACGAGCGCGGAAGTGCAACAACGACCGTGACGGCCGAGACCTTGCTCTTACCCCTTGCGACACGAGGGAATCAATCACCGAACAACGAGGGCGGGCAAGAATGAGCAAACAATGGAAAGACCGGCCGCCACTCCGGACAGCACGGTTCGGACACGACGTGGCGACGGCGCACGGGCACATCTACGTCATCGGCGGCGCGGACGCGAACGTGGCCCTCCACTCCGTCGAAGCTCGCCGAGTTGACGGGGACGGCGAGTGGCACGAAGTCGCCCCGATGCCCACTGCCCGAGGCCAGCACGGGGTAGGCGTCGTCGACGGAATGATCTACGCCGTCGGCGGCATCCTCCAAACCGAGCGCAGCACCGATGCGGTCGAGCGCTACGATCCGGACACTGATCAATGGTCGGCGAACACGCCCCTGCCGACACCTCGCGCTGTAGCCGCAGCTGCCGGCCTGAACGGGTTGCTCTACGTCGCGGGCGGCACCATCGACGACACCGACACCGATGAACACGCCACGGACTCCGTGCTCGTGTTCGATCCGCACGAGGAACGGTGGTCGCCGGTCGCCTCGATGCTGAACCCGAGAGCGCGCCACAGACTCGTCGCCGCGGGCGGCCACCTGTATGCGATCGGCGGGCTGCGAAGCTTTTTCCAGGAAGCTTTCAGGACGGTGGAGCGGTACTCGCCGAAATCCGACACCTGGGAAGCCGTGCCGTCGATGCACCAACCGCGAGCACTGCCGGGAGCGACCGTGCTCGGGGGCGACCGCATCGTCGTGGTCGGCGGCGGGCCCGGGCCGTTCCAGGATCGCCTCGGCCGCCAGCGCACCACGGAGGTCTACGACCTGCACACCGAGAAGTGGCATCTTTTGAGCACGCTGCTTCCCCACGGAACGTCGTCGCTCGCTTCCGCGCCGGAATCCGAAAACACCGTGCTGGCCATCAGCGGCAGCACGGTCGTCAACCGCGTCCCGACGCTCGACCCGGATGTGCTCGCGCTGAAAATCCCGCCGGCTGATCACTAGAAGTGCTTGAACAAGACCAAAACCCCCGGCCGACTAGGTCGACCGGGGGTCCGGTTGCGCGGTGGCGGTGGGATTTGAACCCACGGACGGGGATTAGCCGTCACACGATTTCGAGTCGTGCTCCTTCGGCCGCTCGGACACGCCACCGCCGAGAACAGTACCGGAGGACCTACCCGAGCCTCACGAGGGGTCACCGGGGCGGGGCGAACGCCGCCTGACCTGGGCCTCCCGGAAACGGTCGCGCAGGTCGTGGGCCACTTCGGCCACCTGGGCGCGGCGGCGCTGCATGCGGCCCGACGACTCCAGGCGCCGGTTGCCCGTGGCCTGGCCGAGCTTCGAACGCGCTCCGCCGACCGCTTGCTGGACCTTGTCCTTCATAGTCATGTCGGAGGGGTACCCACCAACGCACCGACATCAGCGCCGCGTGGCGAAATACGTCTCCAGGATGGAGGCGCACTCCGCCGAAAGGACGCCTCCGTGGACCTCCGGCCGGTGGTTCAGCCGGCGGTCGCGGACGACGTCCCAAAGGGACCCGACCGCCCCCGTCTTGGGCTCCCACGCGCCGAACACCAGCCGCGAGATCCGGGCCAGCACCAGCGCGCCCGCGCACATCGTGCACGGCTCCAGCGTCACGGCCAGTGTGCAACCCTCGAGCCGCCAGCCGTCGCCTGCCACGCGGGCTGCCGCGCGCAGGGCCAGGATCTCCGCGTGGGCCGTCGGGTCGCCCAGCTCGGTTCGCGCGTTGCGGGCCGCGGCCAGCGGGACGCCGTCGGGGCCGAACACGACCGCCCCGATCGGCACGTCCGCGCCGGGGGCGCGCGCGGCTTCCAGCGCGGCCTCCACGGCCTCGGTGTCGGACGGGCGTCTCAGAGCTCGTCCAGGAGCTTGGCGAACTCGCTGCCGAACCCGACGCGCTGCGCGATCATCTGCAGCTGCTCGTCCGGGTAGAGGTCGACCTCGCCGACGATGACCTCCAGCTCCGGCGCGGGCAGCCCGAGATCGGTGAGGATCTCCAGGTCGCCTTCGGGCCAGACGGAGTCGTCCTCTTCGTCCGGTGGATCGACGCGCAGGACGTCGAGGACGTCCGCCGCGATGTCGTAGTCCAGCGCCGCCGCCGCGTCCGACAGCAGCAACGACGGCCCCCGGGGGCTCGGCCGGACGATCACGAAGAACTCGTCATCGACGGCCAACAGCCCGAAGGCCGCACCGGTGGAACGTAGTTTGCCCAGTTCAGTGATCGCTGCGTCCAGCTCGGTCAGCGCCCCCGGGTCGAGCGCACTGCACCGCCACCGACCGTCTTCCCGGACCACGGCTACCGCGAAGCCCGTGACCGGCTCATCCACCGCCATGCGCACACCGTATTCCGCCGCCCGACCGAGCGCACGCACGGTGCGCCCGAAGCGCCGCATGGGGCACTATCGGGAGCATGACCGGCCCCACTGACCTGCCCACGCTGCCCGGCACGCCGTTCGCCGGGCTCCTCGACGACGCGCGGGCGCTGCAGGACAGCACCGTCGCACTCCGGCGCGCCGTGCACCGCCACCCGGAACAGGGGCTGCACCTGCCGCGCACCCAGGCGGCGATCCGGGACGCCCTCGACGGCCTGCCGCTGGAGATCACCGAAGGCAAGGCCACGACGTCGCTGACGGCCGTCCTGCGCGGCGGGCGGCCCGGCCCGGCGGTGCTGCTGCGCGGCGACATGGACGCGCTGCCGCTCACCGAGGAGACCGGGCTGGACTTCGCGTCCGAGGTCGAGGACACGATGCACGCGTGCGGCCACGACACGCACGTCGCGATGCTCGCTTCGGCGGCGCGGCTGCTCGCTGAGCGGAAGGATCAGCTGGCCGGCTCGGTCGTCTTCATGTTCCAGCCGGGCGAAGAGGGCCACCACGGCGCCCGGTTCATGATCCACGAAGGCGTGCTCGACGCCGCCGGGACGCGGGTCGAGCGCGCGTTCGGCCTCCACATCCTCGCCAACCTGCGCAGCGGGCTGCTGTCGGTCCGGCCGGGCCCGCAGATGGCGTCGGCGGACTCGTTCACGGTGCTCGTGACCGGCAAGGGTGGCCACGGCTCCGCGCCGCAGCACACGATCGACCCGGTGCCGGCGGCCGCGGCGATGGTCGGCGCGCTGCACACGATGATCACGCGCCGGGTCAGCGTGTTCGACCCCGCCGTGCTCTCGGTGACGCGGATCCAGGCCGGCACGACGACGAACATCATCCCGGAGACCGCCGAGCTGCAGGGCACGATCCGCGCGCTGTCCGAACACACGCGCGCGCTGGTGCGTGCCGAACTGCCGAAGGTGTGCGAACAGGTCGGCGCGGCGTACGGCTGCCGCGTCCTCGCCGACGTCGAGCCGGGCTACCCGGTGACCGTCAACGACGACCGCGTCGCCGCCGAAGTCCTGACGCTCGGGGAGGCCGTGCTCGGCCGGGAGAACGTCGAGCTGATGGCGGACCCGCTGATGGGTGCCGAAGACTTTTCCTATGTGCTGCAACGCGTTCAGGGCGCGTACGCGTTCCTGGGCGCGTGCCCGCCCGGCGTTGATCCCGCCGAAGCGGCCGCGAACCACTCGAACCGCGTCCTCTTCGACGAAGACGCGATGCCCAACGGCGTCGCCATGCTCGCCGCCTTCGCGCTGGACGCCCTCCGTTAAGGGCCGGTGCGCGACGGGCGGCCGTCCTCCAGGTGCCCGGCGAAGCGGCGGCGCCACCCCGGCGCCTCGAAAGTGACGTCGTACCAGCCGTTCTTCGCCGGCACCGGGAAGTCGTGCGAGCCGCCGGGCGGAAGGGTGACGGCGTTCAGCACAACCGACGCCGGTCCATTGTTGGTCACCGTGACCCGCAGTGCGGGTGTGCTCACGAACGTGACGGCGGCATCGAGGCCCACACCGCCCGAAGCCTCGACGACAAAGCCGTTCGGCCCGTGGATCGCGATGTCGTACGACCCGCTGTGCGCGATTTCGCCCGTCGTGGAGCCGCCGGGGCCGAGGTCGAAGCGCTGTGACGTCCCGCCCGCGTGATAGGCGTACGCGGCCAATTGCAGCGCTTGCGTTCCGTGGTTGGCCAGGTGCAGCTTCAGCAGGTTCGGCTCGACCGCGGCCCAGGCGACCGGCTGGTACGGCAGCGGGCGCGCGTTCGCCGTGCCGGGCTCCTGCACCAGCGCGCCCGGCTTCAGCCCGGGCTTCGGCAGCCGTGACTGCGTCCGGTCGGCTTCGGCGCGCAACGCGTCCGCGTCGGGCAGCAGCGGGATCGTCGTGTTGTGCGCGCGGAAGTCGAAACAGCTGGTCAGGTCACCGCAGATGGCCCGGCGCCACGCCGAGATGTTCGGCTCGCGGACCCCGGTCCACGCCTCGAGGAACCGCAGCACCGACGTGTGGTCGAAGACCTGCGAGTTCACCCAGCCACCGCGGCTCCACGGCGAGACGACGGTCATCGGCACCCGCGGCCCCAGTCCGATCGGGACGGGAGCGCCGGACGCCCCGCCCCGCTCCGGCCGGTTTCCCGGCAGGTACTCGCCGGGCGTTCCGGGTGGCGGGGTCGGCGGGAGGACGTGGTCGAAGAAGCCGTCGTTTTCGTCGTAGTTGATGAAGACGACGGTCGATTCCCACAGTTCCGGCTTGTCCCACAACGCTTTCAGCATCCGCTGGAGGTAGGCGGCGCCGTCGACCGGCCGGGCCGCGGGGTGCTCGCAGTAGCCGTACGGCGCCACGACCCACGACACCGCGGGCAGCGTGCCGGCCGCGCAGTCCGCGAGGAACTCGGCCAGCACGTGGTCGAGGTCCTTGCCCCGGCCGGAATCGGGCAGCAGCTTCTTGCGCAGGTTCGCGCGCTCGGCCAGCCGCTGCTTCAGCGGGTCCATCGAGTACAGCGAGTCGTGGAAGTTCCGGAACAGCCACAGCGGGTTGTCGCCGTAGTCGCCGACGAAGTGCTCGGGGACGCCACGCTCCTCGTCGTTGGCGTAGATCCGCCACGAGATGCCTGCTGCCTCCAATCTCTCCGGGTAGGTCGTCCAGCGGAACGACGGCTCGTAGTCGGGGAAGTTGTGCGTGACCGGCCCGCCGGCGACCCCCTCGGGGTCGATCGTGCCGGTCCAGTGGAACAGCCGGTTCGGCTGGGTCGGGCCCTGGATCGAGCAGAAGTAGTGGTCGCAGAGCGTGAACGCGCTCGCCAGGGCGTGCTGGAACGGGACGTCGTCGCGCGCGAAGTGCCCCATCGTCATCGGGCTCTTCGCCTTGACCCAGCTGTCGTACGCGCCGTCGTTCCACGCGCGGTGCGTGCTGTTCCAGTCGTGCGGCAGCTCGCCGAGGTCCTGACCGTCCACGACGGACGTGTCGATCCGGAACGGCAGCACCGGACCGTCGCGGCCGCGCTGGCGGAAGACGTCCCGCAGGGCCGCGCGGTCGCCGAAGCCGCGTACGCCTGCCATGGTGCCGTAGTAGTGGTCGAACGACCGGTTCTCCTGCATGAGCACCACGACGTGGCGGACGTCGTCGAGCGTGCCCGTGCGCGCCGGGACCGCGCAGGCCGCGGGCAGCGCGCCGGCCACCGTGACCGCGGCCGCGCCGCCGAGCACCGTGCGTCGCCGGATCCGGCCCATGCCCACCTCCTCCGGCGCGAGCCGTTTTCCACCGACGAGGAGTACCTTCACCGCCGAGAGAGGTGAGGCCCATGCTCGGCTCAGCGGATCTGGTCGCCTTCGCACCGTCGACCGACCTGGAGCGCTCGCGTGCCTTCTACACGGATGTCGCCGGGCTCGAGTTCATCGAGCAGTCCTCCTTCGCTTGTGTGTTCCGCAGCGGCGGCACGATGCTGCGCGTGACCGCCGTGCCCGAGTTCACGCCGCAGCCGTTCACGGTGCTCGGCTGGGCGGTCGCCGACATCCGGGTGGCGGTGGCCGAGCTGCGTGGCCGTGGCGTGGAGTTCCTCACCTTCGACACGCTGCCACAGGACACCGACAAAATCTGGACCACGCCGGGTGGGCGGATCGCCTGGTTCCCCGATCCGGACGGCAACGTGCTGTCCCTCACCGAGTTCGCTGGCAATTAAACAACAGTGTTGATTTAATGGGGACATGACCGAAGCCGAACGCCTCGCCCAGCTCGCCGAGCAGGAGGAACGCCTCCAGTTCACGAGGTTCGACAACGAGACCGCGCTCGCCCTCGGCCAGCAGCTGCTGGCGGCGGCGCGGGAGCGCGAGCTGCCGGTGACGATCTCCGTCCGCCGCAACGGCCAGCGGCTCTTCCACGCGGCGCTGCCCGGGACCTCAGCCGACAACGACGCCTGGATCGAGCGCAAGAGCCGCGTCGTCGACCGCTACGGGCACAGCTCGTTCCTGATCGGCACGCAGTTCCGCGTGCGGGGCGGCACGTTCGAAGAGCGCTCCCGCCTCGACCTGGACCTCTACGCCGCGCACGGCGGGGTGTTCCCGGTGCTGGTGCGCGGCGTGGGGCCGGTGGGCACGGTCGGCGTGTCCGGGCTGCCCCAGGCCGACGACCACGCGTTCGTCGTCGAGCAGCTGGAGCTCTTCCTGGCTTCCTGAATATGTCGATCCGGCGCTTCCTCGCGCGACGGGTGGGTGAAGACCCGCACTCGAGGAGGCACCATGAGCAAGCTGATCGCCACGACCTTCCTGACCCTGGACGGCGTCTACCAAGGCCCCGGCGGTGTCGAGGAGGACACCTCCGGCGGCTTCGACCAGGGCGGCTGGGTGACGCCGTTCTACGAGGAGGGCATGCAGGAGCTCGCCACGGAGTGGATTTCCGGCGCCGGCGCGTTCCTGCTCGGCCGGCGGACGTACGACATCTTCGCAGCGCACTGGCCGAAGGTCACCGACCCCGGCGACCCGCTGGCGTCCCGGCTCAACGGCCTCCCGAAGCACGTCGTTTCGCGCACGCTGTCGAGCTCGACCTGGGCGAACACGTCCTTCGTCGGCGGTGACGTCGTCGAGTTCGTGCGGGACCTGAAGTCCCGTCCGGGCCGTGAGGTCCAGGTCCACGGGAGCGGCGCGCTGCTGCAGACGCTGATCGCGCACGACCTCGTCGACGAGTACCGGCTGTGGCAGTTTCCGGTGGTGCTGGGCAAGGGCCGCCGGCTCTTCCCGGACGGTGTCACGCCGAAGGCGTTCGAGCACGTCGAGACGCGCCACACGGCCGCGGGCGTGAACGTCCTCGTCCTGCGACCGGCCGGCAAGCCGCGGTTCGACACGTTCCGGCTCGTGGCCGAATAAGGACTCGCGCGCGCTGCTACCGTCGATTCCATGAAGCGCGCTGCGAACACGACGACGCCGGAGAGTGTCCCGGCGCGCTGAACGACGTTTTCGAGCCCGGGGCGGTTGCCCCGGGCTTCGTCTTGTGGTCATCCGCCTCGCCGTCCACGAGGAGTCCACAATGCACGACCACCGCAAGCTCGGCCGCGAGCTCGGCCTGTTCGGCACCGACCCGCTCATCGGCGCGGGCCTGCCCTACTGGCTGCCCGACGGCGCGCTCGTCCGGCACAGCCTGGAGGAGTACGTCCGCGACCTCGAACGGCGCGCGGGGTACCGGCACGTCCATTCGCCGGTGCTCGGCAAACGCGAGCTGTACGAGATCTCCGGGCACTGGGCGCACTACCGCGACGAGATGTACCCGCCGATGGACGTCGGCGGTGAGCAGCTCGTGCTGCGGCCGAGCCTGTGCCCGCACCACGCGCTGATCTACCGTTCGCGCGGGCGCAGCTACCGCGAACTGCCGCTGCGGATCGCCGAGCTCGGCGGGATGTACCGCGCCGAGCTGTCGGGGGTGCTCGGCGGGCTGAGCCGCGTGCGCGCGATCCAGCTCAACGACGCACACGTCTTCTGCACCCTCGACCAGGTGGAAGACGAGGCCGTCGCCGCCCTGGCGCTGATCCGGCAGGCTTACGACGCGCTCGGCATCAGCCCGGCGCGCTACCGGCTGTCGCTCGCCGGCGAGGGCGGGAAGTACGTGGCCGGGGACTGGGACCGCGCCGCGGGCATCCTGCGTGCGGTCCTCGACCGCAGCGGGCTGGCGTACGACGCCGTCGAGGGCGAAGCGGCCTTCTACGGACCCAAGATCGACGTCCAGATCGCCGACGGCGCGGGCCGCGAATCAACCCTGTCCACCGTCCAGGTCGACTTCCACCAGCCTGAGCAGTTCGGTCTCGAGTACGTCGGGGCGGACGCGGCGAAACACCGGCCGGTCATGGTGCACCGCAGCATCATCGGCAGCGTGGAACGCGCGGTGGCGCAGCTCGTCGAGGTCCACGGCGGCGCGTTCCCGGCCTGGCTCGCGCCGGTGCAGCTCCGGCTGCTGCCGGTGTCCGAAGCGGAATTGCCGTACGCACAAGAGGTTCTCGACCGGTGCGGGGACCTGCGCGTGGAAATCGCGTCGGAGGGCAGCCTCGGCGCGCGGATCCGGGAGGGACGGCTGGTGCCTTACCAAGCCGTGATCGGGGCGCAGGAGGCCGCCGCGGGAGCGATTTCGGTGCGGCTGCGCGACGGAAGCCGCCTCGACGCGCAGCCGGTGGACGAAGCCCTGGCCCGGATCAGCGAGCAGTCGCTGCGGCCAGCCAGTCGAGCGCCGGTGCCAGGCTTTCCGGCGCGGCCCAGCCGTTGATCACCGCGAGCAGTTCCAGGTAGCGCTCACGGCGTGGGTCGCCGACGTCGCCGAGCCATTTCCGCAGCTCAGCGGGGTCGCGCCCGAGGATGATGGCCGCCGCTCTCGGCGAATCCGGCGCGACCCCGGCTTCGACGGCGTCGCGCAGTTCGGCGGCCAGGCCGCGGCGCAGGCCGCCTTCGTGCTGCTCCACGAGCCGGCGCCAGAGGGCACGGAAGTCCGCGTCCTGCGTCATTTCGGCCAGCTCGACCCAGGCCTCGATCTGTTCGGGGCCCGGGTTTTCCGGCAGTTCCGGGGTCAGCGTGCGGGCGACGCCGGCGAGTTCCGGACGGTCGCCCAGTGCGGCGGTGAGGAAGTCGTCGACCAGGCGACGGCGTTCTCCTTCGGACAGCCGGGCCAGCTTGTGCATGAGCGTCGTCTCCTCCGGGGTCGGGCCGCGGCGGGCCACGGCCGTCAGCACCGCGCGGCGCAGCCGCAGCACGCGGATCTCCACTTCCAGGGCCTCGGCGTGCCTCGCCGCGATCTCGGCGACCGTCGCCTCACCGTCGACGATCCGCTGGATCGAGGCGAGGTCGAGGCCGAGGTCCCGGAGGGTGCGGACGAGGCCGAGCCGGGCGAGTGCGGCCTCGTCGTACCGGCGATGACCTGCGGTGTTGCGTCCCGACGGCGGCACGAGACCGCGGTCGGAGTAGAACCGGACGGCCTTGATCGTCAGCCCGGTGCGCCGGGCCAGGTCGCCGATCGAGTACCGCATGCCGCCCAGCCTGGCACCTCCCCTCGGGGGAGCCGCAAGCCCGACTTCCACCCGATCGTGTCGATCACATGTTCGACTTTCGACGGTAGAGTCGATCACATGAGCGAACGGACTAGGTCTCCTCCCGGATCCGGGTGACCAGCTGGGTCGGGTTCACGAACCGCAAGGCGACGACGAGGAGCAAGAGCATGGAACCGGTGTAGATGGTCGCCATCGCGTCCACCGACTGGTTGGCCCGGATGCCCGCGGCGAACACGGAGTTGTAGAGCGCCACCACGAGGGTCGTCGAGTCCGGGCCGGCGGTGAGGAACGTCAGCTCGAACATGCCGACCGTGCGCACGAGCACCAGGATCGACGCGGCCAGGATCCCCGGAAGCAGCAGCGGGCCGAGGATCCGGGTGAACACCGAGATCGTCCGCGCGCCGGACATGCGGGCCGCGGCCTCGATCTTCGGGTCGATCTGCTCGATGAACGGCGTCATGGTCAGCACGACGAACGGCACCGACGGCACCAGGTTCGCCAGGATGACGCCGGTGGTCGTGCCGGCGAGGTGGAACTTGTACAGCACGGTGGCCAGCGGGATGCCGTAGGTGATCGGAGGGATCAGGATCGGCAGCACGAACAGCAGCATCACCAGGCGCTTGCCGGGGAACGAGCGGCGGGCCAGCGCGTAGGCCGCCGGGACGCCGACCGCCACCGACACGGCGATGACCACGAGCGCGACGACGGCCGTCGTGAGGAGGACGTCCGACAGGCCGAACTCGCGCCAGGCGTCGGCGTACCAGTGGGTGGTGAAGCCGTCCGGGAGCCAGGAGCCGAACCACTGGGTGCCGAACGAGTCGACGACGACCGAGAGCACCACGCCGGCGAGGTTGACGAAGAAGAACACCACGACGGCCCAGACGACCCAACGTCCGGGACGCGCGACCCAACCGGTCATCCCTTGCCTCCGGTCGCTCCGCGGTACAGCGTGCCGCGCCACGCCATGACCAGGCCGATCACGATCAGCATGACCAGTGCCATGAGCATCGCGACGGCCGAGCCCATCGAGTAGTCGTACTCCTCGAAGGCGGCGTGGTAGGCCGCGATCGAGATGACGCGGGTCTCGTTCGCCGGGTCGCCGACGAGCTGCGCGGAGGGGAACACCGAGAACGCCATGACGAACGAGAGACAGAAGGTGATCGCCAGGCCGGGAGCCAGCAGGGGCAGCGTGATGCGCCGGAAGCGCTGGGCCCAGTTCGCGCCGAGCGTCGCGGCCGCCTTCTCCAGGGAGGGGTCGATGCCCGAGAGATAGGAGAGCGTCAGCAGGAAGGAGAACGGGAAGCCGGTGATCACCAGCGACAGCAGCACGCCGGTGTAGTTGTGGATCAGCGGGAGCGGCTCGTCGGTGATGCCGAGGACGGTGAGGACCTTGTTCAGCCAGCCCGCCGGGCCGCCGTACATGATCAGGCCCTGCGCGGTGAGCACCGTGCCGAGCGTGATCGGGACGACCAGGATCGTCGTCAGGAGGCGCTTGCCGCGGACGCGGCCGCGCATCACGTACGCGATCGGGATGCTGGCGAGCACGTTGATGAACGTCGCGGGCAGCGCGATGCCGAGCGTCGTCCAGATCGTGTCACGCAGGTACTCGTCGCCGAAGAACCTCGCGTAGTTGGCGAAGATCCCGCCCTGGCGTGGGGCGAACGACAACTGGAGGCCGTAGAGGAAGGGGTACAGGAACAGGCAGGCGGTGACCAGCAGGCCGGGCACCAGCAGGAACAGGGTGCGGTCGATGCCGCGTTCGGCCAGGCGGTGACGCAACGCCGGGCGGGCGGACGTCACGGCGGTCACGGCGCGAACACCAGGACCCGCTCGGCCGGGACCGCGATCTTCGCGGTGTCGCCGGGGGCGAGGCGCTTGTCGGTCCGGAAGTAGACCGGCAGGCCGCTCGGCAGCCGGGCCGAGACGGACAGCTCGCGGCCGTGGTACTCGACGATCTCGACCGTGACGTCGAGGGCGTTCTCCGTGCCGTCGCCGACGACGAAGTCCTCGGGGCGGATCGCCACCTTCGCCGGGCCCTCCGCGAGTGACCCGCGGTTCGCGCCGGTGAGGCGGATCCCGTCACCCTCGACGGTCGCCGACGAGCCCGCGGCGCCGGTGAGCGTCAGGTCCAGGAGGTTGCGGTAGCCCATGAAGGACGCGACGTAGCTGTTCACGGGCTGGGCGTAGACCTCCTCGGGGGTGCCGATCTGCTGGACCGCGCCGTCGCGGAGCACCACCAGGCGGTCGGCCAGCGACAGGGCCTCCTCCTGGTCGTGGGTGACGTACACCGTGGTCAGCCCGAGCGTCTGGTGGAGGCGGCGGATCTCCATCCGCATCTCGAGCCGGAGCTTGGCGTCCAGGTTGGACAGCGGCTCGTCCATCAGGACGACCGCCGGCTCCAGCACGACGGCGCGGGCGATGGCGACACGCTGCTGCTGGCCGCCGGAGAGCTGGGCGGGGAACTTCGCCGCGTGCTCGGTGAGCTGGACCAGGCGGAGCGCTTCGTCGACCCGTTGGCGGGCCTCGGCGCGGCCGACCTTGCGCATCTTGAGGCCGAAGCCGACGTTGGCGCGGACGGACATGTGCGGGAACAGCGCGTAGTTCTGGAAGACCATCCCGAACCCGCGTTGCTCCGGCGGCTGCCCGTCGATGCGGGTGTCGTCGAGCCAGATGCTGCCGCCGGTCAGCGGGAGCAGCCCGGCCAGGCAGTTGAGCGCGGTCGACTTGCCGCAGCCGGACGGGCCGAGCAGGGCCACGAACTCGCCGCGGGTGATGGCGAGGTCGAGGCTGCTCAGCGCGTTCGCGGAGCCGAAGCTGCGCGAAACGCCGTCCAGCCGCAGCTGCTCGAACGTCACTTCTTGCCGACCTTCGAGCCGCCGACCGTCTGGTTCCACTTGTCGAACGCCTTGACCTGCTGCTCGGCCGGCAGCGACGTCTCCTTGGGGTACTGGGCGATCCACTGCTCGTACTCCGGGCGGCCGAACTGCTTGATCGTGTCCTGGCTCTTCTGCGGCGCCATCTGCAGCGTGACGTCCTTGACCGCGGGGCCGGGGTAGAAGTACCCGTCGTCGTAGGCGATGGCCTGCTGGTCCGGCTTCAGCATCCACGCGATCAGCTGGAGGATCGCCGACTCCTGGTCGGGTGAGAGGCCCTTCGGGATCAGGGCGTACTGGGCGTCGGTGACCCAGTGCATCGGCTGCATGATCGCGGTCTTGACCGTGTTGGGCACGGTGCCGAGCTTGCGCGGGTTGATGTCCCAGCCGGTCGTCGACATGACCATGTCCACCGAACCGGACGCGAGGTTCTTCATCGTCTCGGTCGTCCCGGACGGGTAGTACTTCACGTACTTGCCCAGCTCCTGCAGGAACGCCCAGGTCTTGTCCCAGCCCTTGTCCGGGTCCTTCGGATCCTTGTCACCGAGAAGGTAGGGCAGGCCCATCAGGAACGTCCGGCCCGGGCCGGAGTTCGACGGCTGGGCGTACTGGAACTTCTCCGGGTGCGCCTTGGCCCAGTCGAGCAGCTCCTGCGGGGACGCCGGTGCGGCCGGCACCGCGCCGGGGTTGAACTCCAGCAGCGGGCCCGACGGGTAGTAGACGACCTCGACGCCGTAACCGTTGGCGAGCTCCTGCATCTTGGCCGCGGGCTCGAGGTAGTTCTGCATCAGGTTCGGGAACCGGCCGGCGAAGTCCGGGAGGACCTTCGCCAGCGTGCCGTTCGCGATGCCGGCGGAGAGGCCGTCGGTGCCGCTGAGGACCAGGTGCGTCTGGGCGACACCGCCGTCCTGCTCGGCCTTGAGCTTGCCCGCCATGCTCGGCGCGGGCGCGGTCGAATAGGTGACCTTCGAGAGCACTTCCGGGTGCGCGGCCTTGAAGTTCTCGATCATCTGCTTGGTGAGCTGCAGGTTCCCCGCGATGTCGAGGATGTTCAGCTCGACGGGCTTGCTCGGCTTGTCCGGCACGGCCTGGGGATCCGCTGCCTGACCGCCGTCGCCGCCGGGCGCGCCGCAGGCCGCCAGGCCGGCGACCAGACCCACCGCCAGCACCACTCGTCGGAATCGGAAGCCGGTGCGACGCTGCATGGCTGCTCCCTAGGTCCATGATAATGTTGTATGTCGCATCGTATATCAGATCGGACATGCCAGTGGCGAGCACTTCTTCGGCCAGGAGGCCGCCGCCGCCCGTCTCGCGCACGGATTTTGTCCGCGACACGATCAAGGAAGCGATCTTGAGCGGCGAGTTCGGGCCGGGCGAAACGCTCGCCGAAGCCGAGGTCGGCGCCCTGCTCGGGGTGTCGAAGACGCCGGTGCGCGAGGCACTGCGGATCCTGGCCGGTTCCGGTTTGGTCACGATGAGCACGTACAAGGGGGCGACGGTCCGCGTCATGGACGCCGAGAGTGCGTACGCGGTGTACGACCTGCGCGCGCTGCTCGAGCCCGAAGCCGTCCGACGTGCTGTCGAGCGCGGCGCGGATTTCGGCGAAGCTCGGCGGGTGCTGGCCGACGTCGAAACCGGCGCGGCGGCCGCCGACCGCGCGAAGGCCAGCCTGACCAACCGGCTGTTCCACCGCGCGCTCTACGCCGGTTGCGGGAACCCGTTGCTGGTCGAGACGCTGGACGGGCTGCGCGACCAGGCGGCGCTGATCACCGTCACCGGCTGGGGCATCTGCCCGACGTGGCAGGGTGAAGCGGCCGAACACCGGGCGATCCTGACCGCCGCCGAGAGCGGGAACGCCCGGCAGACCGAGCACCTGCTGCGCAAGCACATCACGGACTTCCTCGACCGGGTCGCCTTCGGGCTCACGGGTGAGCGCACCGCACAGACCAAAAACCAGAAGGGGGCCCGATGACGTTCGAGCAGCAGAAGCGACGGCTTTCCGGGGTGGTGGCCATCCCGGTCACGCCGTTCGACGCCGAGGGCGCCGTCGACGGCGAGACCTACACGAAGCTGGTCGACCGGCTGATCACCGGCGGCATCGAAGTCGTGACGCCGAACGGGAACACCGGCGAGTTCTACGCGCTGGACGCGAACGAAGCGCGGCAATGCCTGGAGGTCACGGTCGAAGCGGTGGCCGGGCGGGCGAGTGTGCTCGCCGGGATCGGCCACGACGTCTCGTCGGCGAAGCAGGCTGCGGCGCACGCGCGGGACGCCGGCGCCGACATGATCATGATCCACCAGCCGGTGCACCCGTACATCTCCGGCGACGGCTGGGTCGACTACCACGCCGCGATCGCCGGCGCGGTGCCGGAGCTCGGCGTGGTGCTCTACGTCCGGAACCCGGCGATCTCCGGCGACCAGCTGCACGCGCTGGGCGAAGCCGCGCCGAATGTCATCGGGGTGAAGTACGCGGTGCCGGACCCGGTGCGGTTCGGCTCGGTCGCGCGGGACGCCGGCTTCGCTCGGTTCGTGTGGATCGCCGGGCTGGCCGAACTTTCGGCGCCCGGCTACTTCGCCGTCGGCGCCACCGGCTTCACCTCCGGGCTGGTGAACGTCGACCCGGCGATCTCGCTGGAGATGTTCCGCGCACTGTCCACAGGGGACTATCCGGCGGCGATGACGGTGTGGGAGCGGATCCGGCCGTTCGAAGAACTCCGGGCCGCCAACGGGAACGCCAACAACGTCAGCGTGGTCAAGGACGCGCTCGGCCAGCTCGGGCTGTGCCGCCCCGACGTCCGGCCCCCGAGCCGGCTGCTGACGGCGTCCGAACGCGAGCAGCTCTTCGGGCTGCTTTCGTCGTGGGGGCTTTCGTGAAAGGCGACGGCTCGTCGGCCATCCGGGCGCGGTGACGCCGAACCTGGACCACCGACGAGCCACCTGACAGAGTCGAGAAGAGAGAAAACCGGGCTGTAGCAACCAAACTGGGCGCCCCGGGCGTCGCTCTGCGCGACTGCGGGCGGCTGCTCGCCGGCCGATCGGCCGACACGGCTGCGGTACGAGCGGGGTTCCGGCCTGGACTCGGCTCCTGTCTCCGGTCGGAGCGATCCGCCCGGAAGGTCCCGGGTGTGCGGTAAGTCACCGTCATCCCGATGTGGCCGACTGTACACCTCTTCGGCGACCTGCGGGGAATTGCCATTCCGGCGGTGGGGTGGGAGGCTTGGCGCAGGACGCGGTACCACCGCGACCAGGCCCCAGTGCCCTTTTCCCGGACCGGACCCGGACCCTGTCGGGGACGGAAACCGTTGCTGGACAAGCCTTAAACGACTTAGCCCAGAGCGGTGACGCCGATGACTTCTACCCAAATTCCGGATACGCCGGCCACGGCCGGCAGTGATTTCGCAGAGCTGTCGCGGCTGATCAAGGCCGCCGGCCTCCTGCAGCGGCGCCGTCGGAACTACGCGGTGCGGATCGGGCTCAACCTCGCCGCCTTCGGCGGAGGCTGGGTCGCGTTCGTCTTCCTCGGTGACTCTTGGTGGCAGCTGTTCCTCGCCGCGTTCTTCGCGATGATGTTCGCCCAGCTGTCGTTCATCGGCCACGACGCCGGACACAAGCAGATTTTCAGCAGCCGCAAGGCGAACGACGCCACCGGGCTCGTCCACGGTGGACTGACCGGCTTGAGCTACGGCTGGTGGGTCGGCACGCACTCGCGGCACCACGCCAACCCGAACCACGAGGACGAAGACCCGGACGTCGACATCGCCGCCCTCGCGTTCAGCAAGGCGCAGAGCGCGCAGAAGCGCGGGTTCCTGCGCTGGATGGCGAAGTACCAGGCGTTCCTGTTCTTCCCGCTGCTGCTGCTCGAAGGCCTCAACCTGCACGTGTCGAGCGTGAAAGCCGTGCTGCGCAAGGACATCCGCCGGCGCAAGCTGGAGTCGACGCTGCTGATCGCGCACCTGGTGGCCTACCTGGCCGCGGTCTTCATCGTGCTTTCGCCGCTGACAGGGATCATCTTCATCCTCGTGCACCAGTTCCTGTGGGGGCTGTACATGGGCTGTTCGTTCGCGCCCAACCACAAGGGCATGGAGATGCTGACCGCCGGGCACAAGCTGGACTTCCTGCGCAAGCAGGTCCTGACGTCCCGCAACGTCCGCGGCGGCCCGGTGGTGGACTTCGCCCTCGGTGGCCTGAACTACCAGATCGAGCACCACCTGTTCCCGAGCATGGCCCGGCCGAACCTCAAGCACGCGCAGGTGATCGTCCGGGACTTCTGCGCCCGGCACGGGATTTCCTACGCCCAGTGCGGCTGGGCCCGCTCCTACGGCTACGTGCTGCAGCACCTGCACGAAGCGGGCGAGCCGCTCCGCCGGCAACCGGCGGAGGTGACGGCGTGACGGCCCCGGCGCCGGACGCACCCGAGGTGCCCCGCTCCGGCACGGAATGCCCGGCCTGCCCGCACCCGCTGGGCACGCACGACACGATCGCCCGCCGGTACTGCGCCGCATCCGCAGCAAGCCACGCAACCGACCGCGGCTGTGTGTGCGGAACCGTGCAGGACCACGTCAAGGCCCCTGAACCGAAGAGGACATACCGATGACCAGCGCCGCCGAACCCACCACCCGCTACCAGCTGCGCGTCGACCGCGTGAAGCACGTCGTCCAGGAGCACACGAAGCTCAGCGACGCCAAGGCGCTCGCACTCGCGGTCCACATGGTCCGCGAGCTCGACACCGTCCCGGAGCGCATCCGCTGACCCCGGCCGTCGTGGCGAAGGAAGTTCGCCACGACGGGGCGGCCGGGTGCGTGGATCGGCAGCATGCGCAACTCCATCACCTCGGCGCTCTTTGCAGGTCAATCAGGGTGTGGCCGAAGTTACTCGCGCGTTAAGGACGAGTAAGCGGGCGCCGCGAACCCGTCAGGACGGCATTCACGGGTGACGCGCGGCGAAGACGACGGCGGTGTCCTGACGGAGTCCGATCCGTCGTGATGCCCGGAGGCACCCGTGACGCTCAGCGAGCTTCTTCCCAGCCTCGGCTGCGAAGCCGCCGATCACCTCGAGCCAGGAGTCTGGCCGCGAAGCACCCGACTCGGCGAAGACGGCGAGCTGCTCCTCGCCGGCGCGAAGGTCAGCCACCTCGCCGCCCGGTTCGGGACGCCGTCCTACCTCATCGACGAACAGCAGGTCCGCGACACCGCGCGCGAGTACCGGCGCGCGCTGCCGGACGTCGAAGTCGCGTACGCGAGCAAGGCGCTGTGTACGCGCTCCCTGCTGCGTTGGGTCGCCGAAGAGGGGTTGTCGCTCGACACCTGCTCCGCCGGCGAGATCGCCGTCGCACGCGCTGTCGGCTTCCCCCCGGAGCGCATGCTGCTGCACGGCAACGCGAAGACGCCCGAAGACCTGAAGGCCGCTCTCGCGTACGGCGTCCGCCGGATCGTGGTCGACTCGCTCGACGAGATCGAGCAGCTCGGCTCGCTCGCCCACGGCGCGCAGCAGGTGATGATCCGGGTGACGCCGGGCGTCGCGGCCGGGGCGCACCATGCGATCAGCACCGGCACCGAAGGCCAGAAGTTCGGCTTTTCGCTGCTCGACGGTGTTCCCGACAACGTCGACGCGGCCGTGCAGGCGGTCGGAAACCAGCCTGGGTTGCGCCTCGTCGGCCTGCACTGCCACATCGGCTCGCAGGTTTCCCGGGTCGACCGGTACGAGGCGGCCGCGCGGCGGATGGCCGAGGTGCTCGTCCGGATCCGCGACACCCACGGCGTCACGTTGCGGGAGCTCGACCTCGGCGGCGGGCACGCGGTGCCGTACGTCGGCGGTGAGCCCGCGTTCGACCTCGGCGGTTACTCGCGACGCCTGCGCGTGGCGCTCGCCTACGAATGCGCCGCGCACGGCTTCCCGTTGCCCCGCTTGACGATCGAGCCGGGCCGGGCGATCGTCGGGCCGGCCGGGATCACGGTGTACCGCGTCTGCGCGGTCAAGCGCGGCAGCCGCACGTTCGTCGCGGTCGACGGCGGGATGAGCGACAACGCGCGGCCGTCGCTCTACGGCGCGCGGTACACGACGCGCCTGGTCGGCCGGCGCTCCAAGGAAAAGCGCACGCCGATGACGGTCGTCGGGCGGCACTGCGAATCCGGCGACGTCCTGGCCGACGGCATCCTCCTGCCCGGTGACCTGCACGCCGGCGATCTGCTGGCCGTGCCGTGCACCGGCGCCTACCACCACTCGCTGGCGTCGAACTACAACCAGGTCGGCCGGCCGCCGCTGGTCGGGGTGAAGAACGGCGTCGCGACGCTGCTGGTGCGCCGCGAGACCGAGGAGGACCTCAGCCTTCGGGACGTCGGCTGACCGCGTCCAGCCCGGCGAGCATCACGCCGAGCGCGTACCGGAAGTCGTCTTCGACGGTGGATCCCGCCCGTTCCCGCAGGCCACGGGCCATCAACGGGAAGGGGAACGAGTCCGAGGCGATCACCGACGCCTCTTCGGACGGCGACAGCCGCGTCTGATCCTCGACGGCCCGGCCGAGCACGAAGTGCACCAGCACCCCGGCCGCGCGGGTGGCCTCGCCGAGCGGGAACCCCGCGCTGTGCAGCACCCCGACCGCGCGCGCGGCGAGCGCCCCCCGCGCGCGGGGCCCCGGGCGGTGCGCGCCCCCCGCGACACCGGCGCCCGCGGCCCACCCGCCCCCCCCCGCGCGCCGGGGGCTGGGGGGCGCCCCGGGGGGGGCCCCCCCCCCCCCCGGGGGGGGGGGGCCCCCCCCCCCCCCCCGGGCCACGGTCAGGTCCGCGCCCAGCGCGACACGGGCGCCGTCGCGGTGCGCGAGCAACGCCGTGTGCAGCGCGAACGCCGCGTCTTCGAGCCACTTCAGCCACGGACCGCCCTCGGGCAGCCCGGCCGTGACCGGTGCCACGATCATGTCCGTCATGTGGTCGAGCAGCGCGCGCTTGCTGCGGAAGTGCCAGTACAACGCGGGCGCCTTCACGCCGAGCTCGGTGGCGAGCCGGCGCACGGTCAGTTTGTCCAGGCCCTCGTCTTCCAGCAGTTTCAGCGCGACGCGCACCGCGTCGCCCACCTCCAGCGGCATGCTCCTCCTTGACGCTTGAACTAGTTAAGGACATCCTAGCCCTTAACTAGTTAAGGAGGAAGCATGGATGGCGACGTGATCGTGGTGGGCGGGGGCCCGGTGGGCCTGTTCCTCGCGGCGGAGCTCAAGCTGGCCGGCGCCGAACCACTGGTCCTGGAACGGCTTTTGACGCCGTCCGAGGAGACGAAGGCCCGCGGGCTCGGCGCGCTCGCGACCGAAGCGCTCTGGCGACGCGGCCTCGGCGATCAGCTCGCCGAGGCCGACGTCGACGGCACGAAGGACCTCGCTCGCGACCACGGCAGCACCCGCGGCCACTTCGCGAACATCTTCAAGATCGTCCCGGACGAAACCCGGCCGCGCACGAACATCTGGCAGCCCGAGCTGGAACGCGTCCTCGCGAAGCACGCCGAGGGTGTCCGGATCCTGCGCGGTCACGAAGTCACCGCGGTCGAGTCCGATGTGGACGGTGTCACGGTCACGGCGGGGCGGCGCGAGTGGCGCGCGCAGTACCTGGTCGGCTGCGACGGCGGCCGCAGCGCCGTCCGCACGCTCGCCGGGTTCGGCTTCCCCGGCACCGCGGCGCTGCTGCACACGATCGCCGGGCGCGTCCGGTTCGCGGGTGACGTCCCGCCGAGCGGGCGCTACCCCACCGGCACCTTCATGCACGGCGGCAGCATGGCCGGCGTCACCGAGCTCGCGACCGGTGCGGAACCGGAGGTCACGCCGGACGCGCTCGCCGCGAGCATCAAGCGCGTCACCGGCCGGACCGTCGTGGTCGAGGAGATCCACGACGCGCGGCGGTTCGGCGACCAGGCCCGTCAGGCCGACACCTACCGGCGCGGCCGCGTCTTCCTCGCCGGTGACGCCGCCCACGTGCACTCGCCCAGCGGCGGCCAGGGCCTCAACCTCGGCCTGCTCGACGCGGCCAACCTCGGCTGGAAGCTCGGCGCCGTCATCCGTGGCGACAAGCCCGAAGTGTTCCTCGACACGTACACGCGCGAAAGGCACCCGGCAGGCGAAGCGGTGCTGCGCAACACCAGGGCGCAGTCGGCGCTGCTCGCTCCCGGCGCGCACGTCAACGCGCTGCGGGAGATCTTCGGGGAAGTGCTGGACCTGCCCGAGGCGAACAAGTACTTCGCGGACCTGCTGTCCGGGGTCCGCGAACGGTACAACTTCCCTTACCCCGCCCCGAAGCCGGTCGGCGAGCACTGCCCGGACCTGGAAATCATCGGCGGCGACGGCCGCCGGAGCCGGCTGCACGAACACACCCGCACCGGCCGCGGCCTGCTGCTGACCGCGGCGCACCCGGCGGACCCGCGCGTCGACGTCGTGCGCGTGACGAACACCGGGCCGCTGCTGCTCCGGCCGGACGGTGTCATCGCCTGGGCAGGCGAAGGGCCCCTCGACGTCGCCTTGGCCACCTGGTTCTAGACCGGCGGGACACGACGCCCGGAACCGCCTCGGAATGACTCGTGGTTTTCCTCCGGCGCCACCGATTCCTCGGCGAATCACGATCCTCGCGCCGGATCACGTGAAGCTGGCGCAGGGGGCTCGCTTTCTGGTCAGGTCTCGATACGCTGCGCACTTGACAAATCACATGCCGAAACACAGGGAGGGACGGCATGGGTGAAGATTCACGTGCGCGCGCGCTGGACAATACGGACAGATCGTTGATCGCCTTGCTCCAGCAGGACGGCCGGGCCTCGTTCACCGCGCTCGCCAAGGCGGTCGGGCTTTCCGAGGGAGCCGTCCGCCAGCGCGTCCAGCGGCTGCTGCGCGACGACCTGATGCAGATCGTCGCGGTGACCGACCCCGTCAACGTCGATCTGACGCGGCAGGCCATGGTCGGCATCAGCGTCGACGGCGCTGATCCCCGCGAGGTCGCGAACAAGCTGTCGGAACTGGCGAACGTGCACTACGTCGTGCTGTGCGCCGGGCGGTACGACCTGCTGGCCGAGCTGGTCTGCCGGGACGACGACCACATGCTCGAGGTCCTCGGCGAAGAGATCCGCAAGATCGAGGGTGTCTCCGGCACCGAGCTGTTCGTGTACCTCAAGCTGGCCAAGCAGAACTACGCCTGGGGCCGCCTCACGGCCTAGCCGCCGGGGATGACGGGTCTCGCCCGCCATCCCCGGCCGGCTACAGGAACCGGCGGTGCCCGGCTCGCGCGGGGACACCCGCTTCGGCGAGCCCGGTCAACACCGCCGGGAGCGGGTCCCGGTGCAGCACCCCGAGGCGCTGCGTGGCGCGGGTGAGCGCGACGTACAGCTCGGCCGCGCCACGCGCGCCTTCGGCCAGGATCCGCTCCGGCTCCACGACGAGCACGGCGTCGAACTCCAGCCCCTTGGCCGCCGACGGCGGGATCGCGCCCGGCACGTCCGCCGGGCCGAGCACGACGCTGGTGCCTTCGCGGCCGGCTTCGTCGCGGGTGAATTCGCCGATGGCGTCCTGCAGTTCGCCGTCCGCAACTCGTCTGGACCAGGGCCGGACCCCGCACGCGCGCACGGACTCCGGCCGCCGCGCTTCCGGCGCGAACTGCGCCAGCAGGGCACCGGCGACCACCATGATCTCCGCCGGCGTCCGGTAGTTGACGGTCAGCTCGCGGTACACCCACCGGTCGGCGACGTACCGCCCCAGCATCGACCCCCACGACGTCGCCCCGGCCGCGCTTCGCCGCTGCGCGAGGTCGCCGACGATCGTGAACGACCGGCTCGGGCACCGCCGCATCAGCACCCGCCAGTCCATTTCGGACAGTTCCTGCGCCTCGTCGACGACCACGTGCCCGTACGTCCAGTCGCGGTCCGCGACCGCGCGCTCGGCGAGGTCGCGCGTGTCGCGCTCGGCGAACCGGCCGGCCAGGTCCTCGGCGTAGAGCAGGTCCGTGGCCACCAGCTGGACGTCTTCGTCCAGCTCCTCGCGATCCAGCTTCATCAGGTCCAGGACCCCGGCGGAGTACTCGGCGTCCTCCTCCGCCTGCCGCCGCGCGGCGGCGCGTTCGGCGGACTCGTCCCGGCCGAGCAGGTCGGCCAGCTCGTCGAGCAGCGGCACATCCGACACCGTCCAGTCCGCGCCGTCCGCGCGGAACAGCGCCGGGTCGGCGCCGGCGGTCTCGAGCCGGCGCGGCGACATGTACAGCGGCGCCAGCAGCGTCTCCGGCGTCAGCTCGGGCCAGAGCCCACCGAGGACGGCGTCGAGGTCTTCATGGGCCGCCAGTTCGTCGAGGACGTCGGCGCGGAGGTTGGCCCACGCATCGCCGTCGTCGCCGGTCAGCCAGCCTTCGCCGATCTTCGCCACGGCCCGCTCGGCGACGGTCGCCACCACCCGCTCGCGGAACACCGCGCGGGCCTCGTTGTGCGGCAGCCCCGACCGGCGAGCTTCGAGACGGGCCTCGTCCGCGACGCCGGCGTCGAACTCCACGGTGACGTCGGACAGCTCGACCGGCACCGGCTCGTCCGGCACCCGCTGCCGGTCGGCGACCGCGGCCGCGAGGACGTCGAGCATCTTCAGCGATCCCTTGAGCGCGGCCACTTCCGGAGGATCTTCGGCGGTGACACGCAGCCCGGGCACGAGGTCGCCGGTGGTCAGGAAGACGACGTCCGACTCGCCGAGCGAGGGCAGCACGCGGCCGATGTGGTCGAGGAACCGCGGGCTGGGCCCGACCACCAGCACACCGCTGCGCGACATCCGCTCGCGCTGGGTGTAGAGCAGGTACGCGACCCGGTGCAGCGCGACCGCGGTCTTGCCGGTGCCGGGGCCGCCCTCGACCACCAGCACACCCGCGTGCGGGAGCCGGATGATCTTGTCCTGCTCGGCCTGGATCGTCGCGACGATGTCCCGCATGCCCGCACCACGCGGCGCGTTGACGGCCGCCAGCAGTGCCGCGTCCCCGCGGTCGCCCGCTTGAGGCCGGCCGAGCACCTCGTCCGTGAAATCGACCAGCTTGCGCCCTATGGTGTGGAACTGGCGACGGCGGCGCATGTTTTCCGGCGTCGCCGCGGTGGCGACGTAGAACGGCCGCGCCGCCGGCGCCCGCCAATCCAGCAGCAGGGGTTCGTAGTCGTTTTTGTCGTCGAAGAGACCGATCCGGCCGATGTAGCTCCGTTCCCCCGAAAGCGCATCCAACCGGCCGAAGCACAGCCCGTTGTCGGCGACGTTCAGCCGGGTCGTCTCCCGCGCCCGGATCCGCACGTCGGCGTCGCGCTCGACGAGTGTGCTGCCGGTTTCCCCCAGTGCAGTGCGGAAGCGGGTCTGCGCCTGTGCTCGTTCGCGGTCCAGACGCGCGTACAGCCCGGCCGTGTACGCGCGCTCGTCCCGCAATTCCTCGTCGTACCCCTGGTTTGACAAGTTCCCCTCACAGCGGTTAGACTAATGGCAGATTCGGCGAGTTCTCCTATTGTTTTTCGGAGAGCACGTCGATTTTTTATTGTCCACCCGCTGTCAAGTCCCCCGGTCGAGCGGTACTGTTCGCCCATGAGTGGTCCGCGGGTGTTCCGGTTGATCCAGCCCGTCGACGACATCGAGCTCGCGGTCGCCTTCTACGCGGCCGTTTTCGGGGATCCCGGCGAGCGGATCGCGGTCAACCGGCACTACTTCACCTGCGGTGGGGTGGTGCTCGCCTGTGTCGAGGCGCCGCTCGAGCACCGCGAACCGCGGCCGCAGAAGGACCCGCGGATCGTCTACATCGCGGTCGAAGACGTCGACGAGACGTTCCGGCGGGTGCGCGCCGCCCACCCGCGCTGGATCGACGACACGATCGAAACGCAGTTCTGGGGTGAACGCTCTTTCTACGCGGACGACCCGTTCGGCAACCCGCTCTGCTTCGTCCAGGAGGACACGCTCTACTTGGGCGGGCCCGTCGGCTGATCACCGTCGAGCTGCTCGTCGTCCGTCGGGTTCAGCCGCAGCGGCATGACGAACCAGAGGATCCCGAAGATCAGCACGGCCAGCGCGGCCATGACGATCATCGCGGCCTGGCCGTAGACGACCTTCGCGATGAGTGCGACCGTGGAGGTGATCGCGAGCGCCAGGCAGACCAGCCCGACCAGCACGAGCCGGTTGCCGACGGTCAGGATCCGCTCCCGGCTGCCGGTGCGGAAGAGCAGGCGGTGCCACGCCGCGGGCGCGGTCAGCAGTGCCGTCGCCGCCACCGCGAGCACCACCGCGGCCAGGTGCAGCGACTTCTCGAACCCGCTGGCGTCGTGGAACCGGTCGGTGAACACGACCGACAGCAGGAAACCGAAGAGGATCTGCACACCCGCCTGCGCCACCCGCAGCTCCTGGAGCAGCTCGCCGACGTTGCGCGTCAGCTGCTCGTTGCGGGTTTCGCCAGTGTGTTCGGGCACGGGGAAACCATAACCGGGCGCGAGACCTCCCACCGGCTGGGACAAACGTGACTTTCCCACCCGAACCGGTCACTCGTTCGCATGAAGATCATGGCGGCTCCGGTTCGTGCTGGTTAGAGAAGGACCATGCGCTTACTCCCCGCTCTCGCCCTCGCCGCTGTAGCCGCGGTGATCGCTCCCGGTGCCGCCTCGGCTTCGCCCGTGCACGTCATCACCGCGCGCGGCGAGCTCACCACGTACCGCTCCGACCTCGTCCCGGTCGGCGCCCACGCGCACGTGTTCGGCGTTTCGGCCACTCCGGGCACCACGACGGCGCTCGTCCTCACCGGCCTGCTCCCGGGACGGGCCTATGGCGCCCACGCGCACGAAAAGCCGTGCGGCGCCGCCGGCGACGCGGCCGGGCCGCACTTCCAGCACCTGCCGGACCCGGTCAAGCCGTCGGTCGACCCCGCGTACGCCAACCCCCGCAACGAGATCTGGCTCGACTTCACCACCGACCACCTGGGCACCGGCTTCGCGCGGTCCACAGTGGACTGGACGTTCGGCGAACGGCGCGCCCGGTCCGTGGTCGTCCACGAGACGCACACGCACACCGGCCCGGGCCACGCGGGCACCGCCGGCGCCCGGCTGGCCTGCCTGGACGTGGACTTCTAGAACCCCCAGGAGCGCTCGGGCACCACGCGGATGCGGACGGAGTACTCGGCGTCGAAAGCTTCCGGCGTCTGGAAGCCGATGCCGGCGTAGTGCGAGCTGTACTTGTCGAGGTATCCGGGCGCCTCCGAAGCCTTGCCCGCCTCGACCTGCGCCTTTCCGTTCACGACGAGGATCGCGCCGCCGTGTTCGTCACTGTTGAGGTGGAAGCTCACGTCGGCGTTCGCCTCGATGTGCCGGAGCTTGGCGGTGCCGGGCTGGCTGAACACCAGCACGTCGTCGCCGTCGAGGACGAACCACACGGGCCGTGGTGCGGGCCGCCCTTTCGGCGTGACGGTGGTGAGCCAGCCGATCGGCTCGCCGGCGCGGTCGCTCAGTTTCGGTGGTGCCATGTCGGTGCCCCCTGGTGCTCGGTCTGTGACCCAAGCCAACCACGAGGCACCGACAATTCTTCCCGGCTCAGCGTGAAGCCACGCGCCGCGCGTAGCGGGAACCGGCTCCCAGCAACACCAATCCCGCGCCGAGGAACGCACCGACCCGCGCCAGCCCGTCCAGCGCCGACAGGTCGAACAGCACCAGCTTGAGCACCGCCGCGCCGACCAGGACCAGGCCGGTCACCCGGAGCCCGACCACCTCGATCCCGCGCAGCAGCAGGACCAGCGCCGCGATCGTCCAGGACACCGTGATCAGCGCGTGGCCGACCAGGAAGCCCGTGCGGCCCGGGATCGCCAGCAGCGACGCGCACAGCACCACCCCGGCCGCGCCGTACAGCGCCGAAACCCCGGCGAGCAGCCACACCGGCAGGTCGTCGGACGGCCCGCGGAAGACCTCCAGCCGTGTCGCCGCCCAAGGCAGGGCGACCGACACCGCGAGGATCAGCGCGGCGACCGCGAGCGCGCCGGCCAGGTCGCCGGCCGACTGCGTCCGGTAGACCATCAGCAGCGCGGGCGTGACGTCGAAGACCACGCCGATCAGGCCGCCGAGCGCGGCGAACCCGAGCGCGGCACCCAGCGCGAACCGGTTGCGACCGCCCAGTGCGGCCACGACCAGCAGCAACGCCTCGCCGAGGAGCACCGCGGCGCGGGCGGGGCCGTCGAACTGCGTGACCGTCGCCTGCAGGATCGCCAGCAACCCGGCCAGCCCGGCCAGCTGCCCGGCGAGCCCGGGCCACCACCGGCGGGTCGCCCACACGGCGAGCAGGACCACACCCGCGCCGGCCGCGATCGGCACCGCCTGCGTCTTCGGCAGCAGCGCCGCCGCGATGAGCGTCGGGAGCACGGACGTCGCCAGCACCGAGAGCGCAGCGGGGTCGTTTTCACGACGGCGAACCACGATCAGCGCGAGCGTGACGCCGACGAGCGAAGCGCCGCAGGCCGCGGCGGTGTTGGCCCAGCTGCCGCCCCCGCCCACCACCGCCGTGCTGATCACGGCCGCGAACAGCGGCGGAATGCCGGCGGACAGCGTCAGCGACGACCAGTCACGGCGCAGCTGCACCGGCGCCGTCGCGAGCTGGACCATCAGCAGGAACGTGACCAGTTCGGGGGTGAACCCGCGGGTGATCATCGGCGCGCACACGACGCAGCCGACCACCACGGCGGAAGCCAGCAGCGGCGACTCCCAGCGCACGGCCACGAGCAGCCCGCCGACGGTGATCACCAGCCCGGCGGCGAGCCCGGCGAGCACCGGCAGGAACTCGTACAGCGTGGTCGCCGCGACGGCGTCCAGGTAGAGCGTCGCGATGCCGGTGGCGGCCAGCGCGAAGGCCCCGGTGCGGCCGGCGGGCTTGCGGTGCAGCCACACGCCGGCGCCGGTCAGCGCCAGCCCGAACGCGGCGCCGACGAGCACCCGCGGCAGCGGCCCGAGCCAGCCCCGCTGGACGGCCAGCACCAGCAGCAGCACCACACCGAGCAGCGTCACGGCGCCGCCTACCCAGGCCAGGACGCGGCTGCCCGCGCCTTCCTTGCCGAGCTTTTCACCGAGCGTCTGACGCGGAACGGGCTGGTACGGCGGCATCTGCGGCATTTGGGGCGGCGGGAAGTACTGCTGCTGGGGCGGCGGCTGCCACTGGTACTGCGGCCACGGCATCTGCTGCGGCGGAGGCGGCATCGGCTGGGGTTGTGGTTGTGGCTGAGGCTGGGGCTGCGGCTCCGGCGCGGCTTGCTGCGGCGCGGCTTGCCCGGTCTGCGGCGCCTGCTCAGGCTGCTCGGCCTGGACGGTCCGCAGTTCGGAACCCACCCGGGCGAGACGACGCCCCAGGTCGTCGATCTCGCCGGCGAGCCGGAGGAGCACATCTGCTTCGGTGGTCATACCGGACAGCGTCACGCACCCGCGCCCACCTGCGGATCCGTAGCACTACTCAAACCCGGGTCACGTCCTGGTCGCGGCGAGCACCTCGTCCATCGTGACCATGATCGAGACGGTCTCGTCCAGCGGCATGAGCGCGCTCTCGGTCTCGCCGGCGGCCAGCAGCCGGGCGACCTCGTCGGCCTCGTGCCGCAGGCCCAGGCCCTCGTCGACGTACTCGAAGCGGGCTCGCTCGCCTTCACGCGGGATGAGCGTGAACGACGCGGGCGCGTAGAACGGCCCTTCGATCTCGATGCGCGCGTCCGTGCCGACGATCGACGCCGTGGTCGGCGACACCGCGCTCAGCGTGCAGCCCAGCAGGGCCTGTGCCCCGCCCGGATAGCCGAACAGCATCGACATCTGCGCGTCGACGCCGGTGAAGGCGGGCGTGGCCATGGCGGCGACGCGGTCGGGCGCGCCGAGGACCATCGACGCGAACGAGACGGGGTAGATCCCCAGGTCGAGCAGGGCGCCACCGCCGAGTTCGGGGGCGAACAGCCGGAACGCGGCGTCCTCGGCGAACCACTGCCCGTGGTCGGCGGTGACCGTGACGACGTTCCCGAGCCGCGGCAGCAGCTCACGCACGTGCCGGATGTGCGGCAGGAAGCGTGTCCACATCGCCTCCATCAGGAACAGCCCGCGCTCCCGGGCCAGCGCGACGAGGTCACGCGCCTCTTCGGCGTTCATGGTGAACGGCTTCTCGACGAGCACGGGCTTCCCGGCCTCGAGCGCCAGCCGCGCGTTGGCGTGGTGCAGGGGATGCGGCGTGGCGACGTAGACGATGTCGACGTCGGGATCGTTGACGAGCGCTTCGTAGCTGCCGTGCCCGGTCGGGATGCCGAGCCGGCCGGCGAACCGGTCCGCGCTTTCGGCCGTGCGCGACCCGACGGCCGTGACAACGCCGGAGTCGGTGAGCTTCAGGTCTTCCGCGAAGGCGCCGGCGATGCCGCCGGTGCCCAGGATTCCCCAGTGCAAGGGCTTCTCGGTCACGTCGTCTCCGTTCTCCTGCCGCGACCCTACGTGCCGCCGAAGGGGTTGTCGGCAAAAGCACGGTGGAGGTCCGGCTCCGGGTGGGGCAGAGTGGCTGTTCCAGAACGTTCGAGTCGAGCGGAGGCTTGCCGTGCCCCGTCGTCGTGCACCCGAACGCGCCACCCCGGCCGGCGCCGGGCGGATCTTCCTGCCGGTGATGCTGGTCGTCTTCGGCCTGGGCACGATCGCGCTCCTGATCGCCGAGATCATCGTCCTGGCGGACGACCTCGAGCACGGCGGTGACCCGTCACCGTGGTTCGTGCTCGCCGTGTTCGCCACCGCGGTCCAGCTGATCGCCGTGGCCGCCCTGGGCTTCCGGCGGCGGTGGGGCGCGAAGGTGCTCGGCGTGGCGTTCGTCGCCGGCGCGATGCTCGACCTGTCGTCCCTCATCAACGCGAGTGCCGCGCTGATCATCGTCAAGATCATCGTCGCCGGCCTGCTCGCCGCGGCCATCCTGGTCCGCTGGGACGACCTCGTCGCCTGAGGCCGGCCGATCCGGCCCCTGGTCGACGTGATCGACACCACAGGCGACAATGGAGAACGTGACCGCCCTGCTGAGCAAGCCCGCCCTGAAGATCGGCCCCTACGAGGTCGATCCGCCGGTTGTGCTCGCGCCGATGGCCGGGATCACCAACGTCGCCTTCCGGCAGCTGTGCGCCGAGTATGGCGCCGGGATCTACGTGTGCGAGATGATCACCGCGCGGGCCGTCGTCGAACGGCATCCCGGGACCATGCACATGATGACCTTCGGGGCCGACGAAAAGCCCAGGTCCATGCAGCTTTACGGCGTCGACCCGAAGACCATGGCCGAAGCCGTCCGGATCATCGTCGGCGAAGGCCTCGCGGACCACGTGGACAGCAACTTCGGCTGCCCGATGTCAACACAGTGACAACTTCTCAACCCTTCCCCTCGGTTCGACCCTCCAATTCATCGACCCTGGAGGCAAGACCCGCGATCGCCCGATGAGCGACCGCGAGCGCTGCTTCCAAATCTGCAACACGATCTTCGAGCTGATCAGGTCTGCCATCCGCAGCGACCCACGCAGGGGTGCCGTCCGGCAGGGTTCCAGCGGTGCGGCAGACGAAGCCGAGCCGGGTCAGGACACGCTGCGCTTCCGCTGTTGTAAAGGAGGTTCGATCCCACCCAGTAACCGTCGCAAGAACCTGCTTTGGCGGGTACACCGTCCCACCAAGTTCGACCACGTGCTTACGGATCGTTTCCACGGGGGCGTCGCGCATCGCCCTGATGATGTCTTCCTTCTCGATGTCCAAGTCGCGACCACCGACCACCATCCGCACCATCTTCGCCTCCACGTCCGCTTACTGTAACACCTAGTAAGTTACAGTAAGTCGATGCGTAGCGCCACTTGCAGCTGCCACGGGACGCGCCAGTCCCGCGTTTCTACCTGCGACGATGCGGCAAATCCCCCGCAAGTCGAGAACCTCGACCGGCCGTAGGTGCGAGGCTTACCGTCATGTCAGACATGAGCATCGAACCAAATTTCTACCTCGCAGTTGAGTCCGGCTGGGAGGCCAACGACCTCGCTCTCCGGATTTCCGAAGGCCACCGCGAGACGCTTGAGCTTGCGCTCGACGAAGCCGGGATTCAGCACAACCTCGGCGCTGAGTTCTCTAACACCACGACCGAGATCGTCCACGCCGTGATCACCAACGAGGCATTCTGGCCGTCCCTGGCTGCCGTCATCCGGATGATCCTGCGGCGCCACGACGGGAAGCGAGTGAAGTTTCGGATCAACGGAGCAGATGTCGAGCTTGATGGATACTCGGCCGACGACGCAACGAAGCTGATCGAGGCCCTGATGCGTGAAGGGCACGCGAAACGCAACGCGAACTGGGCCAGGGGCAAGAAGCTCGACAAGGGCGACTCGAAGAAGTAGCGCCTGAGCGGCCAGCCGGGGGCGCGTACGGGCTCATGCGCGCCCCGAGCAGACCCCACTGACTCCTACTACTGCCGATTCAGGCGCCGCACTTAAGTCGAGAGCTCGGCAGACACTTGGTCAGCAATCTGTTCGCGCCGTTCGGATTCTTGCTTCAGCAGCCCACGAAGCCGCTCCCACTGCTCGGGCTCATTCACGCCAGCATCCCGCCCGGACTGCAGCGCCAAGCCAATCAGGAGATCTGCGTTGATGATCTCGCCGATGGTCTCGTTGTAGCTCTTGTACAAGCCCTTGATGGCATCCGAGCCATACGCCGCGACGAGAGCACGACATCGAGCCTGCTGCTCGGCTGACGGCATGGGACGGCGCTCATGACCCGCCGGCTCATACAGGGGACGCAGGGTGTGTGCCCACTGGCCGAAATGTTCAAGGTAGGTCACCAGGTCCAAGTAGGCCTCAGCAAAACGTTGCTGCTGACGGTCAGCACGCGCCAACTCCAGCGCGTGGTCGCGGGTTCCCTTGGCCGTCAGCCATGTGGTTACGGCACCTACCCAAGCACCAAGCACAGCTCCACCAGCCGCCGAGACCGGCGGTACCCACTCCCAAGCCACGGCAGCTCCTTCGATCGCTCTGAGATCCTACAAACCAGCCCGACTCGAAGTGACCGACACCACAAGCGACAATGGAGGACGTGACCGCCACCCTGAGCAAGCCCGCCCTGAAGATCGGCCCCTACGAGGTCGATCCGCCGGTGGTGCTCGCGCCGATGGCCGGGATCACCAACGTCGCCTTCCGGCAGCTGTGCGCCGAGTACGGCGCCGGGATCTACGTGTGCGAAATGATCACCGCGCGGGCCGTCGTCGAACGGCATCCCGGGACCATGCACATGATGACCTTCGGGGCCGACGAAAAGCCCAGGTCCATGCAGCTTTACGGCGTCGACCCGAAGACCATGGCCGAAGCCGTCCGGATCATCGTCGGCGAAGGCCTCGCGGACCACGTGGACAGCAACTTCGGCTGCCCCGTCGCGAAGGTCACGCGCAAGGGTGGCGGGGCGGCGCTGCCGTACAAGCGGAAGCTGTTCGAGGCGATCGTCCGGGAGTCCGCGAAAGCCGCCGGCGACGTGCCGTTCACGGTGAAGTTCCGCATCGGCATCAACGACGACCACCGCACCTTCCTCGACGCCGGCCGCATCGCCGAGGCCGAAGGCGCGGCCGCCGTCAGCCTGCACGCGCGCACCGCCGCCCAGCGCTACTCCGGCCAGGCCGACTGGACCAAGATCGCCGAGCTGAAGGAAGCCGTCACCAGCATCCCGGTGCTCGGCAACGGCGACATCTTCTCCGCCGCCGACGCCCTGCGCATGGTCGCCGAGACGGGCTGCGACGGAGTGGTCGTCGGCCGCGGCTGCCTCGGCCGGCCGTGGCTGTTCGGCGAGCTGGAGGCGGCTTTCGCCGGCCGCCCGCTGCCGACGCCGCCGACCCTGGGCGAGGTCGCCGCCGTGCTGCGCCGCCACGCCGAGCTGCTCATCCAGCACGACGGTGAGACCAAGGCGTTGCGCGACCTGCGCAAGCACATGGCCTGGTACTTCATGAACTTCCCGGTCGGCTCCGAACTCCGTCGTGGCTTCGCGATGGTGTCCGGCCTGCCCGAGCTCGACGACCTCATCGGCCGCCTCGACCACGACGCCCCGTTCCCCGCCAACGCCGACGGCCCGCGCGGCCGCCAGGGCTCACCGGGCAAGGTCACGCTGCCGCACGGCTGGCTCGACGACCCGGACGACGACTGCGTTCCCGAAGCGGAAGACATGCACTCGGGCGGCTGAGCTGCAGCAGGCTGAACCCGAACAGTGCCACGCCGAGCGGAACGTGCACCACCGTCACGTGGGCGATGCCGAGCAGCACCTGCGCCAGCACGAGCCCGAGGAACACGGCCGCGGAGCCGATCGGGCGGGGTGAGCCGCCGCCCGGGCGCCACGCCAGGACCGCCGCCAGCACGTGCACCATTGCCAGCACGAACACCGTGTACGCCGCGGCGCTGTGCAGCACGTGCCCGTTCGGCGTGGTCATCAGCAGGCCGGCGGTGACCGGCGACAGGAACACAGCGAAGGTCTGCAGGCCGATCGTGACGCGCAAGAACGTTGTCATGCAGACCTGACGACGCAGCCATGACACATGTCAGGCCGGAGTCGTGGCGGATCGCATCTCCGGGAAGGCTCTCCCGGCGACAAGCTCTTCCCATGACGAAGACCAGCGCCCCCGCCTCCCTGATCCAGACCCTCGGTGTCGAGATCGCCGTCCCGCTCGGCGTCTACTACGGACTCCACTCGCTCGGTGCGAGCGACTTCACCGCGCTCGCCCTCTCCGGCGTCTTCCCGCTCGCGCGGACGCTTTACCAGTTCGCCAAGAACCGCACCATCAACGGCCTCGCGCTGGTCGTGCTCGTCACGAACGTCGTCGGGATGCTGCTGACCTTCGTCTCCGGGGACGCCCGCATGATGATCGCCAAGGACTCGATCGGCAGCGGGATCACCGGGGTGGTCATCCTGATCTCGGCGTTCACGGCACAGCCGATCATGACGAAGGCGATGCGCCCGTTCCTCACCCACGGCAAAGCCGATCACGAAGCCGCGTGGGAGCTGCTGAGCGGGACGCGGGAGTTCGACTCGATCGTGCGCCGCGCCAGCTACGTCTGGGGCATCGGGTTCGTGCTGGAAAGCACCGCGCGGGTGATCGGCGCCTTCACGCTGCCGATCTCGACCATGGTGTGGCTGAGCACCGTCCTCTTCGTGGCCTCGTTCGCGGTCATCATGGTGGTCGCCGGCGCGGGCGCGAAGAAGGCCGGCGCGATGATCGCCGAAGCGGCGAAGGCCGAGGTCAGGCCGCTCGTGGCCGCTTGACCAGCACGAACGCGGGGTGTACAGGTGTGTACATGTACAGCAAGCGGGAACAGCTCGTCGGCGACCTCTCCGACCTGATCCGCACCGGACGCCTCGCGCACGGGGAGCGCCTCCCCGGTGAGAACCAGCTCGCCCTCCAGTACCAGGTCAGCCGCGGCACCGTCCGCAGCGCGCTGTCCGAGCTGCAGCAGCTCGAGCTCATCTCCACCCAGGCCGGCGTCGGGTCGTTCGTCACCTTCGACGGTGTCCAGCTCGACCAGCGGATCGGCTGGGCCCGCGCGCTCGCCGACGCCGGGTCGCCGGTCACCACCGAGCTCCTCGGCATCAAGACCGTCGAAGACCAGGCCCTCGAAGAGGAGTTCGGCGAGAAGACCTACGTCGCCGTCCGGCGGCTGCGGCGGGAACACAACCGCGGCGTCTCGCTCGAAACGGCCACCGTGCCCGCCGTCGGACCGCTCGCCGAGCTTCCCGGGACCGGCCTGCGGGACGGCTCTCTGACCAAGACGCTCGAAGCGGCCGGCCGGGTCTCCGTCGGCGGTGACCAGTGGATCAGCACCGAACGCCTCGACGAAGGCAGTGCCGAACTCCTCGGCCGGGCCGTCGGCGAGCTCTTCCTGCGGGCCGAACGCACCTCCGTCGACGTCGAAGGTGCGCTGGTCGAGCGCGTGGTCAGCCTGCTGGACCCGGACCGCTTCCAGTTCCACCTCACCTTCGGACACCGGTGAACGCGCGGGACCGGGCGCTCGGCGCGTTCACCGGGCTGGCCGTCGGCGACGCGCTGGGCATGCCGACGCAGTCGATGTCGCGCGCCGCGATCGCCGCCGCCTACGGGCCGGTCACCGGCCTGCTCACCGCCGTCGCCGAGCAGCCGGTCGCGCCGCTGATGCCCGCCGGCTCGGTCACCGACGACACCGAGCAGGCGATCCTGCTGGCCCGGCTGCTCATCGACGGCCGCGGCACCGTCGAGCCGCACGTCTTCGCCGACGCGCTGCTCATCTGGGAAGCCGACATGGTCCGCCGCGGCTCCGCGGACCTGCTCGGCCCGTCGACCAAACGCGCGCTTTCCCGGCTGCAGGACGGCGTTCCGGCCGAGGAAGCCGGCCGCACCGGCACCACCAACGGCGCCGCCATGCGGGTCACGCCGGTCGGCATCGCCACCCCCGCGGACGACCTGCACCGCCTGGTCGACGCCGTGGTCGCGACCGCGCGCGTCACGCACAACACCAGCTTGGGCATCGCGTCCGCCGCCGCGGTCGCGGCCACCGTCTCGGCCGGGGTCGACGGCGCGAGCCTGACCGAAGCGCTCGACGCGGGTGAGCGCGCCGCCGTGGTCGGCGGGGAACGCGGGCACTGGTCGGCCGGCGGGGAGATCGCCGCCCGGATCCACTGGGCGCGCGGCTGGGTGCGGAGCATGGCGCCGGACGCCGTCGCCGACGCGGTCGCCCGGGTGATCGGCACGTCGGTGGCGTCGCAGGAGTCCGTCGTGGCCGCCTTCGCGCTGGCCGAAGTCCTGGGTGACGACCCGCCGGCGGCGCTGCGCCTGGCCGCCGGGCTCGGCGGTGACACCGACACCGTCGCCGCGATCTGCGGCGCGATGCTCGGCGCCACGCACGGTGTCGGCGCGTTCCGCCCCGACGTCGTCGAGACCGTGCTCGCGGTGAACCGGCTCGAGTTCGGCCCGCTCGTCGACGAGCTCCTCACGCTGCGACGGCGCGCGCGGTGACCGGGCGGCTGGTGCACACCGGCCAGGTCGTCCTCGACCTGGTGCTGGCCGTGCCCGCCCTGCCGCCCCGAGGCGGCGACGTTCTGGCGTCCTCGACGAACCTGCTGCCCGGCGGCGGTTTCAACGTCATGGCCGCGGCCGCCCGGTCCGGCGCCCGCGTGCTCTACGCCGGCAGCCACGGCACCGGCGGTTTCGGCGACCTCGCCCGCACCGCGCTGGCCGCCGAAGATGTTGAACTCGCCCACGAACCGACCCCGGGGATGGACACCGGCGTGGTCGTCGTGCTGGTCGACGCCGCCGGCGAACGCACCTTCGCGACCGGCACCGGCGCCGAAGGACGGCTGACGTCCCTCGACCGCGTCCGGCCCGAGAAGGACGACGTCGTCTACGTGACCGGTTACAGCCTCCTGCACGAAGCCAACCGCTCGGCGCTGTTGGCGTGGTTGCCCCGGTTGCCCGGCTCGACGGTGCTGTTCGACCCCGGCCCGCTCGTCGCCGAGATCGACCCCGGCGCACTGCGCGCCACACTGTCCACAGTGGACATCCTGAGCTGCAACACGCGCGAAGCCGACGTGCTCGGCGAGCTGCCGCCGGTCGCCGTCGTCCGCGACGGCGCGAAGGGCTGCCAGGTCCACGAGCACGGCCGGACCACCGACGTCCCCGGCTTCGCGGTCGACGCCGTGGACACCAATGGCGCGGGCGACACGCACTGCGGCGTTCTGGCCGCGGAGCTGCTGCGCGGCAGTACCCTCCTCGACGCCGCCGTGCGCGCCAACGCGGCGGCCGCGCTCTCGGTGACCCGCCCGGGCCCGGCGACCGCGCCGGACCGGGCGCCGATCGACCGCCTACTGACCAGGGACGGGCCATGACCGATACGGGCAGCCGCAAGCTCAAGGTGGAGACCAACGGCCTCGACGTGATCAACGACGCCGAGCGCCGCGGCCGGCCGCGGCAGCTGTTCTGGCCCTGGTTCGGCGCGAACGTGTCGGTGCTCGGGCTGAGCTACGGCTCGTTCACCCTCGGCTTCGGCATCTCGTTCTGGCAGGCGCTGGTCGCCGGTGTGGTCGGCATCCTGTTCTCGTTCCTGCTGTGCGGGTTCATCGCGATCGCCGGCAAACGCGGCTCGGCGCCGACGATGCTGCTGTCGCGCGCTGCCTTCGGCATCCGCGGCAACCGGCTGCCGTCGGCGATCTCGTGGCTGCTGACGGTCGGCTGGGAAACCGTGCTGACCGCGCTCGCGACGCTGGCGACGTCGACGGTGTTCGAACGCCTCGGCTGGGGCGGCGGGACCGCGACGAAGGTGGTCGCGCTGATCGTCGTCGCCGCGCTGACGGTCGCGGCCGGTGTGCTCGGCTTCGACGCGATCATGAAGCTGCAGACGTGGATCACCTGGATCACCGGCGTGCTCACCGTCGTCTACGTGATCCTGGTGGCCGGCGACGTGCACTGGGACGCGGTGAGCGCGCTGCCGTCCGGCTCGGCGCAGCAGTGGGTCGGCGCGCTGGTGTTCCTGATGACCGGCTTCGGCCTCGGCTGGGTCAACGCGGCCGCGGACTACTCGCGCTACCTGCCGCGGTCGTCGTCGAGCCGCGGGGTGGTCGGCTGGACGACGTTCGGCGCGTCGGTGGCGCCGCTGGTGCTGCTGGTGTTCGGGCTGCTGCTGGCCGGGTCGTCACCGGACCTGAACAAGGCGGTCGCGGCGGACCCGATCGGCGCGCTGACGACGTTGCTGCCGCTGTGGTTCCTGGTGCCGTTCGCGATCGTCGCGGTGCTCGGCCTGGTCGGCGGCGCGGTGCTGGACATCTATTCGTCCGGGCTGGCGCTGCTGTCGGCCGGCCTGCGTGTGCCACGCCCGGTGGCGGCGCTCGTCGACGGCGTGATCATGATCCTCGGCACGGTCTACATCGTGTTCTTCGGCGGTGAGTTCCTCGGCCAGTTCCAGGGTTTCCTGGTGACGCTGGGCGTGCCGGTCGCGGCCTGGTGCGGCGTGATGCTCGCGGACGTCCTGCTGCGCCGCCGCGACTACGCCGAGCAAGAGCTGTTCGACCCGGCCGGCCGCTACGGCGACGTCCGCGTCGTGCCGATCCTGCTGGTCCTGGTGGCGACCGCGCTCGGCTGGGGCCTGGTGACCAACACGTCCGCGGACTGGCTGAAGTGGCAGGGATACCTGCTCGAACCGTTCGGGCTGGGCGGCCGTGACGGCTCGTGGGCGTACGCGAACCTCGGTGTGCTGCTGGCGCTGGCGCTGGGCTTCCTGGTGACGTTGCTGTCCCGGCGCCGGATCCGCGCTCAGGAGGCCGCGTGAGGTCGGTGCTGGCGGTCATCGACCTGCAGAACGTGTTCGCGGACCCGGCGAGTCCGTGGTTCACGCCTCGGTTCGCCGAGGTGGTGCCCCCGATCCGGCGCTTGGTGTCGGCGTTCGGCAACGACGTGGTGTTCACCCGGTTCGTCGCGCCTTCACGGCCGGAAGGCGCGTGGAAGCAGTACTACGAGCAGTGGCCGTTCGCCTTGCAACCGCCGGACACGCAGCTGTACCAGGTGATCAACGCCTTCCAGCCGCCGTCCACTGTGGACGCGACGACGTTCGGCAAGTGGACCCGCATGGCGACGCGTGTGGGTGGCGCGGGGCTGGTGCTGGCGGGCGTGTCGACGGACTGCTGCGTGCTGTCGACGGCCCTGGCGGCGGCGGACGCGGGTGTGTCCGTGACGGTGGTGTCGGACGCGTGTGCGGGTGTCGACGACGAGAGTCACACGAAGGCGCTGGACATCATGCGGCTGTACGGCCCGCTGGTGAAGGTGGCCACGACGGACGAGGTGCTCGGCTAGGCTCGACGCGGTGAGCCTCGAAGCCTCGGCGATCGCACTGACCACGGCGGTCGTGAAGGCCGCCGCCAAGGTGTGGCTGGGCGATCGCCCGATCGCCGCGGACGCCTCCGCGAAGGTGTTCGACCTGCTGGAGAAGCAGGTCACGGGGCTGAACGACCGCCGGAAGCTGCGGTTGCTGTTCACGAATCTCGAGTCCCGCGTCGCCGACCGGCTGCTGCCGTTCCTCGAAGTCGAGTTCCGCGCGCTGCCGGAGAACGAACGGGCCGCCGCGGTGGACGCGGTCCGCGAGACGTTCGACCGCGCCGCGCTCACCGACGACGACCTGTTCGCCGCCGACCTGGACGCCGGTTACCTGTACCGCTACCTGCTCCGGACGGTCCCGGGTGTCACTTCTCTCCTCTCGGCCGATGCGACCGAGCTGTACCAGCGGGTCCTGCGGGAGTGTTGCGCGTACCTCGTCCAGCTCACCAGCACGCTGCCGCGCTTCCAGCCGGGCGCGCTGGTCGAAGTGCTCCGGCGCGAAACGGAAATCCTCGAGACGGTCCGGAACGTGCTGGCGGCACTGCCGGAGCGACGGCACCCGGACGATTTCGCGGCCGACTTCCGCCGCCAGGTGGTGACGGCGCTGGACCGGATGTCGCTGTTCGGCGCGGGCCTGTCGGACGCGACCCGGCTGTACCCGCTGTCGGTCGCGTACCTCAGTTTGAGCGTCACCTCCGAGGACGACGTCGCCGCCGGTGACCGGATCGAGCACGTCCTGCCGCGGACGTCGCGGATCCTGCTGCGCGGCGAGGCGGGCTCCGGCAAGACGACACTCCTCCAGTGGCTGGCGGTCCAGTGCGCGAGCGGGCAGCTGAAGGACGTCGAAGGCTGGACCGGCCTCGAGCCGTTCCTGGTGCGGCTTCGGCGGTTCAGCCGGGCACCGCTGCCCGCGCCGGAACGTTTCCTGGACGAAGTCGGCCGGCACATCGCCGACGAGATGCCGCGGGGCTGGGTGCAGAAGCGCCTGCGTCGCGGCCAGGCGGTGCTGCTCGTCGACGGCCTCGACGAGCTTCCGGACGAACGACGCCGTGAAGTGCGCGAGTGGCTCCGTGAACTCGTCGGCGCGTTCCCGCTCGCGCGGTTCGTCATCACCACCCGCCCGGCGGCGGTGGCCCCCGACTGGCTGCGCGAGGAGGGCTTCACCGAGGTCCGCCTCCAGCCGATGACGCCCCGCGACGTCCGGACCTTCGTCACGCGCTGGCACACGGCACTGCCGGGCGCGGCGCTCGAAGAACAGCGCGACGCCTTGATCGCGGCGATCGGCGCGCGGAGTGCGTTGCGGCGGCTGGCCGAGAACCCGTTGCTGTGCGCGCTGCTCTGCGCCCTGCACCACGAGGGCAACGGGCGGCTGCCGGACAACCGGATGGAGCTCTACGAAGTCGCGCTGCGCATGCTGCTCGACAGCCGCGACATCGAACGGCGGATCGAAGCCACCGTCCGGCTTTCGCTGACCGAGAAGCTCGTGCTGCTGCGGAACCTCGCGTACTGGCTGGTCCGCAACGGCCACACGGACGTCCCGGCGGCGGACGCCGAAGCCCGGGTCGCCGCCAAGCTGCGCTCGATGAGCCAGATCGACGTCACCCCGCGCACGGTGTTCCGGCATTTGCTGGATCGCGGCGGCGTGCTGCGCGAGCCGGTCCCCGGCCGGATCGACTTCGTGCACCGCACCTTCCAGGAGTACCTGGCAGCCCAGGCGGCCGTCGAAGAGGACGACATCGGTGTCCTGACGGCGAACGCGCACCTCGACGAGTGGCGCGAAGTGGTGGTGCTGGCCGCGGGGCACGCCCATCCCGCGCAACGGGAACGCCTGCTGGACGGGATCCTCAGCTGGAACGCGGACGAGGCGCACCGGCTGAAGCTCGACCTGGTTGCGTTGGCCTGCTTGGAAACCTCGCCCGTACTGAGCGAACGGCTGCGCAACGAGATCGAGGACCGGGCCAGCGCCCTGATCCCGCCGAAGGGCAACGAGGAGGCATACGCGCTGGCGGCGGCCGGGGATTTTGTGCTGGACCTGCTGGCCGACTGCGATCCCGCGCCCGGCGAGGCCGGACCGACGGTCCGCGCCGCCGGCCTGATCGGCGGTCCGGTCGCCCTCGACCTGCTCGCCCGATACGGCCCGAGCGAGGACGCATCCGTCGCGATCGAACTGATCGCGGCGTGGGAGCAGTTCGATCCCGTCGAGTACGCAAAACGGGTGCTCGCGGATTCGCCGCTGCTCGACGGCGCCGTGGTGGTGACCGCACCGGCGATCCTGGCCGGCCTCGCGCACCTGCCGCACCTCACCTGGCTGCGCTGCCGGTTCGACGACGGTCACGGGCGGCTGGACTTCGTCCGTGGCCTGCCGCGGCTCGAGCAGCTCGAAATCGCCGACATCGCGGGCTACGACCTGCCGGCCCTGGCCGGCACGGGACTGACCCGGGTGGCGCTCACCGGGCCGCCGCTGCCGGAGTCGGTCGACCTCACCCCGCTCGCCGCCGTGCGCGGGCTGCGGTCGATCGAAGCCCGGGTCGCCACCACCGGCTGGGCCGCGCTGGCCGAGTTGCCCGACCTCCGCGACCTCAAGCTGAGCTGGATCGACGATCCGCGCCACCTGGCGGAACTGGTCGCGTTGAAGAGCCTGCGTTCGTTGTCGCTGAGCCACGTCTTCCGGCTCACCGATCTGGCGCCGCTCGTGTTCCTCACCGGACCGGTCTCCCTGGAGTTCCTGGGTTGCAAGGCACTCGAGGACATCACGCTGCTCCGCCGCTGGGCGCCCCGGCTGGGCATCCTGCGCCTGATCGACTGCCCGCCGGTGGACCCCGCACCGATCGGCGACCTGACCGAGTTGCGGCTGCTCGACCTGACCGCCACCGACCTGCCCGACCTGTCACTGCTGTCCGGGTTGCGGCACCTGCGAACCCTGCGGCTGCGGGATCTGCGTGGCATGCCCGACCTGACCCCGCTGACCGGCCTCGACCAGCTCGGCTCACTGACGATCACCGGGATGGGCCGGCTCGACCTGCGGCCGCTCGCCGGCCGGACCGGTCTTCGGATCCAGGTGAGCGAACTCGTCGAGCCGGTCGGAGCGGAGCTGCTCGGGCCGGACTGCACGGTGGAGTCCGTCCAGGACCGCTGACACCGGACGTTCAACCGGGCGAAGTAGATTCGGGCCCGTGATCGACCACATCAGCATCCCCACCGAGGCCGGTTCCTTCGACGCCATCGCCGCCGGGCCCGAAGACGGGCGGCCCGTGCTGCTGCTGCACGGCTTTCCCGAAGCCGCGATCGAGTGGGAACATCAGGTCGCCACGCTCGGGGTGCTCGGGTACCGGGCCGTCGCGCCCGATCAGCGGGGTTACTCGCCCGATGTGCGGCCGGAACGGGCCACCGACTACTCGATCGATCACCTCGTCGGGGACGTCGTCGCGATCACCGAACAGCTCGGCTGGCCGGCCTTCGACCTCGTCGGCCACGACTGGGGTGGCGCCGTCGCCTGGTGGACCGCCGACGCGCACCCCGAGCGGCTGCGCAGCCTCACCGTGGTGTCGACGCCGCATCCTGCCGCGCTCGCCGATGCCATGAAGAACGACGAAGACCAGTACCTGCGGACCCAGTACATGACCGAGTGGCGGCAGACCCGCGTCACCGAGCGGAAGATGCTGGAGAACGACGCCCGGGCGCTGCGCGACATGTTCGAACGGCGCATCTCGCCGAGCAAGGTCGACGAATACGTGCGGCGGCTGTCCGAGCCGGGGGCGCTCACCGCCGCCCTCAACTGGTACCGCGGCGGCCGGCCGGGCGGGAAGATCGGCAAGGTCGCCGTGCCGACGCTGTACGTCTGGAGCACCGAGGACGTCTCGTTCGGCTCGACCGCCGCGCTCGACACCGCGAACTGGGTCACCGGGCCCTACCGCTTCGAAATGGTCGAAGACGTCACGCACTGGGTGCCGGAAGAGGCGCCGGAAGTCGTCACCACACTCATCGTCGAGCACCTCGACGCGCGGTAGCGGCCCGTCACCCGGGCGAGCGGACCGCCGGTAACCCACCCGCCTTGCGGTACGAAGCGGTCCGGCCCGTCGTGTTCACTGGGACGCGTGGATACCGCGACCGAACCCGAAACCGAGCAGGTCGTCTTCGTCACCGAGGACGGCGTGCCCACCGGCGAGACCGGCCCGAAGCTCGCCAGCCACCACGAGCACACCCGGTTGCACCTGGCCTTCTCGTGCTACGTCCTGCGGCGCAGCGACAACGCGCTGCTGATCACCCAGCGCGCCTACGAGAAGAAGGTCTGGCCGGGGGTCTGGACCAACAGCGTCTGCGGGCACCCCGCGCCCGGCGAGCCGCTCGAGGACGCCGTCGGCCGTCGCGCCGCCTACGAGCTGGGGCTGCCGTCACTGTCCGGGCTGCACTGCGTGCTGCCGAAGTACCGGTACCGGACACCGCCCTTCGAGGGCATCGTCGAGAACGAGTTCTGCCCGGTGTTCGCCGCGTGGGCCGACGCCGAGCCGTCGCCCAACCCGGCGGAGGTCGGCGACTGGCAGTGGGTCAGCTGGAGCGACTACCAGCAGTTACTGAAGGACAAAACGGCTAATGTGAGTTACTGGGCCAAAGACCAGTACGCGCAGCTCAAGGACATCGAGCCGTTCGCCGGACTCTGACGACACAGTTCCGCAGAGTAACCATCGTCGTCCCGTTGAGCGAAATTCGCTTTCCGGCCGGACCGACACCTCAAGCGCGGCCTCCACTGCGACGACAACCAATGCGTGGTGGAGGTGGGCATGGTCGCCGAGGACGGAGGCGCGCTGCGCCGGCGCCCGCAGCCGCCGGACCTGCTCCGCCTCCACGAGGCCATCGCCGGCCTCTTCGCCACCCAGGGCGACTGGCGCCGCGCCTACCAGCACCTCCGCTCCGCGCTGGACATCGCCCGCGACGGCAGCCTGCGTGACGCGCTGACGTCGAGCTACAACCGCCGTTACCTCGACGAGCGGCTGTACGGACCGTTCGCCGACCGGCAGACCGCCCGGCCGCGGCCGGCGCTGGGCATCGCGCTCATCGATCTCGACCGCTTCAAGCGCGTGAACGACACGTACGGTCACCTCGTCGGCGACCGCGTCCTCCGCCGGGTGGCCGACCTCCTCCAGGAGGAGCTGCCGCCGGACGGCTTCTGCGCCCGCTACGGCGGTGAGGAGTTCGTGCTGTGGCTGCCGGACGTCGACGCCGGGCACGCCGTGCGCATCGTCGACGCCGCCCGGTTGCGGGTCGCCCGTCATCCCTGGTCAGAACTTCAGCCCGGACTGCACGTGACCATCAGCGCCGGCCTGGCCCACCAGAGCCCGGGCGCGGACGCGACGACGTCCCCCGAGCGGCAGCTGCGCAGCGCGGACTCCTTGCTTTATGCGGCGAAACGTGCGGGCCGGAACAAAGTCGCCTATCACGACGCGCAAAGCACGCAGTTAATAACACACTCTGAGTAACGTAAACGCTGCATTACTCCGGATTGCCTAGGGCGTCCTTCACCCGTTTGTCGACGCCGAGCTGCCGTTCGTCGACTCAAGGTGAAGAAAATTCCGGGAGGGTGTCGTCACGAACGGGGGGTATCCGTACGATAACGAAAACCTCCGGGGGAACGATCACCTCCTGCGGGGGAAGACGGCCAACCAGAGCCGGACCCTCGACCGTGCGAAAGGAGACCGAGTGCCGGACGAGCACGACAGCCCGGGAACCGGTCGCCGCACCGATGGCCCCGCGCGTCCCCGGACCGGCAGACGCCGGTCGATGGAGGACCAGGGCGGGATCAGCGTTTCGGACGTCGTCGCCAAGACCACCGGGGTGCGCCCCACCCCGCAGGACCGTCCTGACCAGCCGGGACGCCGCGCCGCCGAACCGCAGGCCCGGGCCGCGCAGCCACCGCGCGCGCCGCGGCCCACCCCGGCAGAAGACCCAGTACCCGCGGACGCCACTCGTCAATCGCGCCCGCCGCGGCCGCGGCAGCCGCGCCGCACGACCGCCGCCGCCCCGCAGCCCGAGGCCCCGCTCCAGCGCCGCCCGCCGGCGGCCAACCCGGGCCCGCAGCAGACGTCGGCCGCGCCGCAGCCGCCCCGCCGGCTCCGTCGCCCCGCACCCGAGGGCCCCGACGCGGCTCAGCGCGCTCCCGAAGGCAACGCGCCCCAGCGCCCGGCGCCTCGCCGCGCCGCGGCCGCCGAAGAGCCCCAGCGGCCTGCCGCGGACGGGCCCGCAGCTCGCCGTGCTGCCGCCCCCGAAGGCGCCGACCCCGCGCCTCGCCGGCCCGGAACGGCCCCGGACGGGCCCGCGGCCCGCCGTGCCGCCCCCGACAGCCCAGCACCTCGCCGGCCGGGGACCGCCCCCGAAGGCGCTCCCGGCCGCGCCGCGGCCGACGGCACTCGCCGCGCCGACGGCCCCGCACCTCGCCGCCCGGGCACCGCCGCCGAAAGCGCCGCCGCCCAAGCCGACGCGCCTCGCCCCGCACCTCGCCGAGCCGGCCCTGCCGCTGAAGGCGCCGAAGGATTCGCACCTCGGCGGCCGGGAGCCGGCGCCGAAGGGGCTGCGACCCGGCGTCCCCAGGCCACCGAAGGGGCCCGCCGCGCGGCCGCCACTCCCGAGAGCGGCCCCGCGCCCGACGGCCCGGCCGCCCGCCGCGCGCCCGACGGCGCCGCACCCCAGCGGACCCAGGCCGTCCCCACTCGCCGGGGCGCAGCCACACCCGACAGCCCCGCGCCTCAGCGACCCGCGGCCGACAACGCCGCGGTGTCCCCGGACGCGCCGACGCAGCTGCGTCCGCCGGCCATCGGCGCGGGCGCGCCGCCGCGTGCCGAGCTCGACCCGCTGACCATGACCGACGAGATGGAAGCGATCGACGAGGCGACCCAGTACCGCCGCAAGATCGACCACACGCTCGCCCGGTTCTCGGCCGCGCACGACGAGGGCAACGCCGAAGAGGCGAAGCGGCGCGAACGCCGTGAACGCCTCTCGCCGGCGTCACTGATCGAGAGCACGCGTACGGCGCTTCAGCGCGTCGTCACGACGGTTCCGTCACCCGAGGAAGAAGCCGACTCCGCCGAGCAGGCCGCGCAGACCCGGCTCCAGGAGAAGAAGCAGCAGAAGATCGAGCGCACGATCCGGTTCGGCCGGATCGCCGCCGCCGTCATCGCCGGGCTCGTGTTCCTCGGCATCGGCGGCGCGTGGGGCGCCCAGACCTACTTCGACGCGAAGTTCACCCAGGTCTCGGCGCTCGACGAGAACTCGTCCGACATCCAGGACGCCGACGCGCAGGCCAACGACGAGAACTTCCTGATGGTCGGCTCCGACACCCGCGACGGCGCGTCCGCCGAGGAAGGTGTCGGCACCGCGGACAGCACGCCGGGCGCCCGCTCGGACACCGTGATGGTGGCGCACATCCCGGCCGACCGGAAGCGGGTCGTCGTCACGTCGTTCCCGCGTGACCTCGAGATCAACCGGCCGGACTGCCAGAAGTGGGACCCGACGCAGAACAAGACGACCGACGAGGTCTTCCCCGGCCAGAAGATCGCGAAGCTCAACACTGCTTACGCGGTCGGCGGCCCGGCCTGCGTCACCAAGGTGATCCAGCAGATCACCGGGCTGCGGATCAACCACTTCGTCGGCATCGACTTCAACGGCTTCAAGGAGATGGTCGACGCCGTCCACGGCGTGACCGTGCACAACGAGAAGCCGATCGACGACACCATCCTCGGCAAGGTGCTGCTGGAGACCGGCGACGTCACGATCTCCGGTGACCAGGCGCTGAACTTCGTGCGGGCGCGGCACGTCAAGGGCGACCCGACGTCCGACTACGGCCGGATCAAGCGCCAGCAGGAGTTCATCGGCGCGCTGCTTAAGAAGGTCATGTCGTCGGACGTCGTGCTCGACCCCGGCAAGCTCAGCGACTTCATCACCGCCTTCGCGAAGGCCACCTTCGGCGACAACCTCGGTGTCAAGCAGATGATGACGCTGGCGCAGTCGATGAAGGGCCTGGACCCGTCGCGGATCTCGTTCCTCACCGTGCCGACGACCGGCGAGTCCAACAACCGCGGCAACGAGGTTCTCGTCCGCAGCAAGACGAAGGCGCTCTTCGACGCGCTGCGCAACAACACCCCGCTGCCCGACCCGAACGCGCCGATCCCGGTGAGCGAGCAGGCTCCGCCGACGAGCACGTCGAAGTCGTCCTCGGGCAAGACCAGTCCCAAGACGACGACCAGCAAGAAGACGAGCACCACGGGCTGAGCAGCGAGGATCGTTAGTCCGGGTTCACGTGCGGTTCACCCGGCGATGCGGTGTTTGGCCACGGTTGGCCGTAGGGTTGGGCCATGCGTGAGGCTTACCATGTCGAACTCGAACAGCTCGCCGACAACCTGGCCGCGATGTCGGTGCAGGTCGCCGACGCCATGGAGCGCGCCACCCGGGCACTCCTGGAGGCCGACCTCAGTCTCGCCGAGCAGGTGATCAGCGACGACGCCAAGGTCGACGACGCCCGCGCCCAGTGCGAGGAGCAGGCGTATGCCCTGCTTGCCTTGCAGGCGCCCGTGGCGACCGATCTCCGCACCGTGCTGGCGGCGATCCACGCCGCGGAAAGCCTGGAGCGGATGGGTGATCTGGCCCTGCACGTGGCGAAGGCCGCGCGGCGCCGGCACCCCGACCCGGTGCTGCCGGACGCTGTGCGGCCGTACTTCGCCGAAATGGGCGAGGTCGCGGTGAAGCTGGCCCGGTCGACCGAACAGGTCATCAAGTCGAAGGACGTCGAGGCGGCGAAGACGCTCGAGACCGACGACGACCAGGTGGACGACATCCACCGCCACCTCTTCACCGTCCTGATGGACCGCGAGTGGCCGCACGGTGTGGCCGCGGCGGTCGACGTCACCCTGCTCGGCCGCTTCTACGAGCGCTACGCCGACCACGCGGTGTCGGTCGCGAAGCGGATGATCTTCGTGGTCACCGGCAAGATGCCGGGTTACGGCTCCGACGACGACATCTGAGCCACGTCCGACAAAGCCCCCGGCTGCGGCCGGGGGCTTTTCTTTGTGGACCACCGACTTCGGAAAGATCCATTTAGGACACTGTGCCGCCCGCCAAAAAGAAGAAGGCCTTTCTCGCCGACCCCGAGCACCGGCGAGAAAGGCCTTCGACCACAACGACGACTCAGCCGAAACGGCCGGAAATGTAGTCTTCCGTAGCCTTTTCGTCCGGGTTGGAGAAGATCTTCTCCGTGTCGTTGAGCTCCACCAGCCGGCCCGGCTGCCCCACGCCCGCCAGGTTGAAGAACGCCGTCTGGTCGGAAACCCGCGCCGCCTGCTGCATGTTGTGCGTCACGATGACGATCGTGTAGTCCTTCTTCAGCTCCCCGATCAGGTCCTCGATCGCCAGCGTCGAGATCGGGTCCAGCGCCGAGCACGGCTCGTCCATCAGGAGGACGTCCGGCTGCACCGCGATCGCGCGGGCGATGCACAGGCGCTGCTGCTGCCCGCCCGAAAGCCCGCCGCCCGGCTTGTTGAGGCGGTCCTTGACCTCGTTCCACAGGTTCGCACCGCGCAGGGCGCGCTCGGCGATCTCGTCGAGCGTCTTCTTGCCCTTGGTGCCGCCCAGCTTCAGGCCCGCGACGACGTTGTCCTTGATGGACATCGTCGGGAACGGGTTGGGGCGCTGGAACACCATGCCGATCGTGCGGCGCACCTGCACCGGGTCGACCGTCGACGCGTAGATGTTCTCGCCGTCCAGCAGGACGTCACCCTCGACGCGGGCGCCGGGGATGACCTCGTGCATGCGGTTCAGCGTGCGCAGCACCGTCGACTTGCCACAGCCCGACGGGCCGATGAACGCGGTGACGTTGCGCGGCGGCACGGAAAGGGTGACACCGTCGACGGCGTGGAACTTGCCGTAGTAGATGTCCACGTCCTTGACGTCGATTCGCTTTGCCATGGCTTACAGCTCACTTCTTCTTCGGGGCGACAAGGCGCGCGAACACGGTGGCGAGGAGGTTGATGATCGCGATGATGAGCACCAGCGTCAGTGCGGCGCCCCAGATCCGGTCGAAGCCGACCGAGCCGGGATCCATCGAGTTGGTGACGCGCTCGTTGTTCATCAGCAGCGGCAGCGCCGCCTGCTCGCCGCTGAAGATGTCCCAGTTCGTGTAGGCGGAGTAGCCGACCAGGACCAGCAGCGGCGCGGTCTCACCCATCACGCGGGCCAGCGCCATCATGATGCCGCCGATGATGCCGGACAGGGCCGTCGGCAGCACGATCTTCACGATCGTCTTCCACTTCGGCACGCCCAGCGCGTACGACGCCTCGCGCAGGTCGTCCGGGACGATCCGCAGCATCTCCTCCGACGAGCGGACGACCACGGGGATCATCAGCAGCACCAGGGCCAGCGACACGGCGAAACCGCTGCGCGGCAAGCCGAACGTGGTGATCCAGAGCGCGTAGATGAACAGCGCGGCGACGATCGAGGGGACACCGGAGAGGATGTCGACCATGAAGGTGGTGGCCTTCATGAGCTTGCCCCGGCCGTACTCGACCAGGTAGATCGCGACGAGCATGCCGATCGGCACCGCGATGACCGCGCAGACGAGGCCCTGCAGCAGGCTGCCGATGATCGCGTGCAGCACACCGCCGCCGACCTCGTCGGACAGGTAGTTGCCCAGGTCCTGCGACCACCAGTTGGAGTACGGGATGCGCTTGATGCCGTTCGCGACCACCGTGTACAGCACCCACACCAGCGGGACGACGGCGATCAGGAACGACAGCCAGACCAGCGTGGTCGCCAGGCCGTTCTTGAATTTGCGAGCCAGGCTCACCTGCTGGAACGCCGGTGTTGTCGCGGGAGCTTCGAGCGTGGACGTGGACATGCTCAGTCCCCCTTCTTGCCGATGACGGACCGCGCGGCGAAGTTCACGAGGAACGTGAGCACGAACAGCACCAGGCCGGCCGCGATGTACGCGCCCGCCGAGATCTCGTTGTTGAACTCGCTGTAGTTGGCGGCGATCTTCGAGGCGAAGGTGGAACCGCCGTCGAAGAGGCTCCAGTCGAAGTTGCGACCCTGCGGGATGAGCAGGATGACGGCCAGCGCGATCGTCTCGCCCAGCGCGCGACCGAGGCCGAGCATGGACGCGCCGATGTAGCCGGCCTTGCCGAACGGGAGCACGGTGGTGCGGATGACTTCCCAGCGCGTGGCGCCGAGGGCCAGCGCGCCCTCGAGGTGCGGGGTCGGCGTCCGCTCGAACACCTCGCGCGAGAGCGAGGTGATGATCGGCAGGATCATCACGGCCAGCACGATGCCGGCGGTGAAGATCGTGCCGCGCACGCTCGGCGCGACGTTGCCGGGCGCCAGCAGCGGGAACCACGAGAACGTGGTGTTGATCCACTGCGAGAACGGCTCGATCGCCGGCGCGAAGACCAGGATGCCCCAGAGGCCGAAGATGATCGACGGCACCGCGGCGAGCAGGTCGATGACGTAGGCGAACGGCCGCGCGAGCCGCTTCGGCGCGTACTGGGTCAGGAACAGCGCGATGCCCAGCGAAACCGGCATTGCGATGATCAGCGCCACGAGCGACGTCGCCACCGTGACCTCGAGGAGGTCGAGGATGCCGAACGACATGTTCGCGGGGTCGTTGGTGGACCAGCCGTGGTTGGTCAGGAAGTTGGCCTTGTTGGCCTGCAGCGCGGGGATCGCCTGGATGAGCAGGAAGAGCCCGATCAGGCCGATCAGGGCGACGACGAAGATCCCGGCCCCGGTGGTCAGGTTCTGGAAGATGCGGTCACCGGGCCGCTTCTTCGGTTTGTCACTCGCGGGCGGCTCGGGTGCCGCCGTCGAGGTGGGTTGCTCCGAAATCGGATCCTCCGGGGGCGTCGTGGCGGACGACGAACGCCCACCGGGGTCGCCGGTGGGCGTTCGCGTCGAGGATGACTCGCTCATCAGCTACTTCTGACCAGCCTCTATCACTCGGATGTCAGTCGCAATGCCGGTTCAGGAGATCGCCTTGACGGCGTCCAGGACCTTGGTCTGCAGCGACTGCGGGATCGGCACGTAGCCCTTGGCGGACAGCGGCTGCTGACCGTCGGTGGCGGCCACCGTCAGGAACGCTTTGACGGCCTTCGCGACGTCCGGGTTCGCGTACTTCGAGCAGACGATCTCGTAGGTCGTCAGCAGCAGCGGGTAGGCACCCGGGGTGTTGCTGGCGTAGATGCCGTTGAGGTCGAGCGCGAGGTCGTTCGAACCCTCCTTGAGGAACTTCGCCGCGTCGAGGGACTTGGCAACGTTCGCCGCGTTGAGCTCGACACCGCCGGAGCCGCTGTCGATGAGGGCCGGGGTCAGGCCGTCCTTGGCGAACGCGCCTTCGACGTAGGTGATGCCACCGTCGGCGGCCTTCACCGCGGTCGCGACACCGTTGGAGCCCTGCGCACCGTTGCCGACACCACCGTTGAACTTCTTGCCGGCACCCTTGGTCCAGTCGGCCTTCGCCGCCGCACCCAGGTACTTCTGGAAGTTGTCGGTGGTGCCCGACTCGTCGGCGCGGGAGACGACCTGGATGGCCTTGTCCGGCAGGTTCAGGCTCTCGTTGCCCTTGACGGCCTTGATGGCCGGGTCGTTCCACTTGGTGATGCCGCCGCTGAAGATCTTGGCGGTGACCGACGGGGTCAGCGTCAGCTTGTCCACGCCGGACAGCTTGTAGGCGACCGCGATCGGACCGACCACGAGCGGGATGTTCCAGGCGTCGCTGGCACAGCGGGCCTTGGCGGCGGCCGCGTCGGCGTCCTTGATCGGCGAGTCCGAGCCGCCGAAGTCGATCTGGTTGGCGTTGAACTGCTTGACGCCGGCACCCGAACCGCTCGGGTTGTAGTTGACCTGCTGGCCCGAGCACTTCTTGCTGTACTGCTGCGTGAAGATGTCGATGGCGTTCTTCTGGGCCGACGAGCCTTCGGCGGACAGCGGGCTCTTGCCACCGCACGCCACGTCGGCGGTGCCGGTGGCGGCCGGGGCGGCAGCCGAGTTCGAGCTGCTGCTGTTGGACGCCGCGGGGTCGGAACCACAGGCGGCGAGCACGAGGGCGGCGCTCGCGACGATGCCCACCGCGCTCAGGGGCCGCATGATCTTCACTGCTGTTTCCTCCATCAGGAGCTTGACCGGGTCGTCGCGGCGTGGTGCCGCGCCGGATCCGGACATTAGGCAGCTGTGGTGGACGGTCGGCCGTGAACAAATGAACGCGAAGTGAACAAGGCCCAGGATGTGAGCAGTGCTACTAGCCCGATAGGGTGCCGTGTCCCGGCCGTGACCTGCGCGTTCGCACACCGTGACGAGTCGTTTGCGCGGCGTCCATCGTGGTCACCGACCGTACTGGACGTCGGTTTCGTGACGGGCAAACCCGAGCTTCGTGTAAACGGCGAGTGCCGGCGCGTTGTCACCCTCGACGTACAGGATGATCTGCCGCAACCCGAGGCCCGCGAGGTGCCGCAACCCGGCGAGCGTCAGCGCCCGGCCGAGCCCGCCGCCCTGCGCGGCCGGGTCGACCCCGACGACGTAGACCTCGCCGACGCGCTCGCCGTCGAACCGGCCCGGCGTCGGCTCGTGGACCTTCGTCCAGTGGAAGCCGATGACCTCGCCGTCCTGTTCGGCGAGGAAGAAGCCGTCCGCGTCGAACCACGGCCGCCGTTCGTCGGCGCGGACATCGTCGGCGGTCAGCGCGCCCTGTTCGGGGTGCCAGTCGAAGGCCCGCGCGTTGACCCGGACGACGGCGTCCTCGTCCTGGCCCGGCACGAACGTGCGCAGCGAGACGCCTTCGCGCAGCACCGGCTCCGGCCAGTCCGCGCCTTCGACGGCGGTGTGCAGGATCAGCAGCTCGCGCTTGCGCTCCAGGCCGGCCTTCACGGCCAGCCGCTGCGCCGCGGGGTGGTCACCGTGTGCCCAGACGCGGAACCCGACCGCGGCACGCTCGTCGAGCGCCTGAAGCAGCTTCGCGCCGTATCCGCGGCTGCGGTGGGTGGGGTGCACGAACAGCTCGGCCACCTGGTGGCCGAAGGAGTCACCGGTGGTGTCGAGGTGGGCGTAACCGACAACCTCGCCCTCGACGCAGGCGACGAGGTGCTCACCACCGTCGAACTCACCGGGCAGCGGCCCGTCGGGTGCGACCTCGGGCCGCCCGTCCGCCTCGCGCACGGCCAGCAGCAGCTCCCGCACGTCGTCGAGCTGCCGCTCGTCCAGTTCCTGCCGCCACTCCCCGTCTCCGCTCACCCTGAGACCGTACCCGGGCCGGACGCAACGCGACCGTTGTGCGAGACGTCTCCTGGTGGCGGAAGGGGAGTCAGTGCGCGAGTTCGGGAGTGTCGGCCGGAGCCTCGGCGGTCGGCTGCGCGGGCACGGCCGCCGGTCGCGCGGCGCCACCCTTGGCCGGCCGCTCGAACTTGTACCCGACGTTGCGCACGGTGCCGATCATCTGCTCGTGCTCGGGGCCGAGCTTCGCGCGCAGCCGCCGGACGTGCACGTCGACCGTGCGGGTCCCCCCGAAGAAGTCGTAACCCCAGACCTCCTGCAGCAGCTGGGCGCGGGTGAACACCCGGCCGGCGTGCTGCGCGAGGTACTTGAGCAGCTCGAACTCCTTGTAGGTCAGCTCCAGCGTGCGCCGCTTGAGCCGCGCGGTGTAGGTCGCCTCGTCGATGACGAGCTCGCCGACCCGCAGCTCGGCGTCGACCTGCGCGGACCCGCCGTCGCGGGTCGTGACCAGCCGCAGCCGGGCGTCGACCTCGGCCGGGCCGGCGGTCGGCAGGAGGATGTCGTCGGTGCGCCACTCGGCGCTCACGGCGACGAGCCCGCCTTCACCGACGACCGCGATGATCGGGGTGGACGCCTCGTCCTCGCTGGTGCCCTTGAGCAGCCGGCAGAGGCTCTTCGCCGAGGCCAGGTCGCTGCGGGCGTCGAGGAGGATGACGTCCCGGTGACCCGCGTCGAGCAGGGCCGTCACCTCGGGAGCGCGGACGCGTACGGTGTGCGGCAGCAGGTCCAGCGCGGGAAGCACCGCAGTGGCGTCGGCTTCCGCGGTCAGTACCAGAAGGTCCAGGCTCATGAGCCGCACCGCCTTCACAAGTCGTCGCCTCACGGTGGCGTTGTTCGGTGCTAAGTGAGAATAGCGGCTCGACGGCCCGGCACCTAACCCTTGCTGGATCGATCACACCTGGAGAAACCCCGGTGGACCCGACGAACAGGAGTACGGACGCGATGGTGAGCAGGCCCGTGACCCGGGACGACCGACCCGCACCGAGGCCCGACGCGCGGCGTCGCGGACGCCGCGCACGGCGCTGGGTGATCGCCCTCGTGGTCCTGGTGCTGCTGCTGGTCGGCGCCGATTTCGGGGCCGCCGCGTACGCGGAGCACATGATCTCGCAGAAGGCCCGCACGCAGCTCCAGCTGACCGACGACCCGTCGGTGACGATCCACGGCTTCCCGTTCCTCACGCAGGCGCTCGGCGGTGAATACGGTCACATCAGCGTGTCCGCCGCCGGGGTGCCGGTCGCCGACAAGCTCCAGGACGTCGCGGTGAACGCCGAGCTGGAGAACGTCACGGCGCCGCTGTCGGACATCACCTCGGGCAACACGAAGGCGATCACCATCGGCGAGCTGACCGGCTCGGTCACCATCAAGGCCGCCGACCTGGCCCGCCTCGCGCCGCTGGACAAGATCAAGGACCTGCGGATCGAACCCGCGAGCGCCGACTACGTCGAGAACGGCGACGCCGGGCAGAGCGAGCCCACGCCGACGCCCACCACGACCACCGAGGGCCAGGCCGAGCAGGACGAGTCGACCACCGGTGTCCGCATTTCGGGACACCTTCAGTTCGCGGGCAAGGATCTGGAAATCTTCTGCTTCGCGATGATCGAGGCCGACGCGAAGGGCGGAAAGATCAACTTCACGCCGAAGCGCCTGCAGTTCGGGAATGACCAGGAGACCACGGTCGTTCCCCAGGCGGTGCAGAAGGCGCTGATGCCGAACTTCGAGGCGTCGATCAACACGAAGGACCTGCCGCTGTCGGTCACCCCGACCGGCGTGCGCGTGCAGAGCGGATCGGTGACGATCAAGGGCAAGGCGACGAACGTGTCCTTCGCGGACCTGAGCAAGTAGGGAGCGGCCGGTGACCGGGTTGTGGGTGCTTCTGGCGACGCTGGTGGCCGCGGTGGCCGTCGGTGTGCTGCTGAAGGCCCGCAACGGGCGCGTGCGCGAGGCGAAGCCCGTTCGCGAGCTGCCCGGCCCGGTCGCCGCCGCGCTCGACCCGGCGTCCGCCGTGACGCTGGTCCAGATCTCGACCACCTTCTGCGCGCCCTGCCGGCACGCGAAGGCCGTGCTCGGCCCCCTCGCCGAGCGGACCGACGGCCTGCACCACGTCGAACTCGACGTCACCGACCAGCCGGAGGTCGCGCAGTCGCTGGCCGTGCTGCGGACGCCGACCACGATCGCGCTGACCCCGGACGGCCGGGAGCTGCTGCGCGTCGGCGGCGTCCCGAAGGGCCCCGAACTGCTGGACGCCCTGCGCCCGCATCTCACGGCTCGGACCCCCTGACTGTTCGCGTTCGCACATTCACTTTCGCTAGGAAAGATGCGTCCTGGGGCTGGTGATCTCCCACATAACGGGACTTCTCCCAGAGTGTGAACGTGGTTCCCACTCTGAGGGAGAGCTGGGTACGCTCGCACCCGTGACCAGGCTGACCAACTTCCTCACGCAGCGACGCGCAGTGGACCTCTGCCGCGTCCGCAGCAGCCTGTGTCGCCGTCCGTCCGACCGGCGCTGAACCACGCCCGGAACCAGCCAGCCCGAAGCCGCTGAAGCGTGCCGTTCGCACGCACCCCCCTCTGCTCCAGCTGGAGGAACCATGTCCGCCGGACCGGCCGTCGACCCGCGGGGCCCGCGGTTCGCCGCCATCCTGACCACGATCGTGCTGGCGGTCGTCCTGGTCACCCAGTGGTGGCCACTGCTGGCGATCCAGACCGTCGTGTTCGCGATCGGCGCGTTCGTCGGGCTCAAGCCCGCGCCCTACTCGATCGTGTACCGCGCCCTCGTCGCCCCGCGCCTCGGCCCGACCGACGAGCGGGAGGACGCGGCGCCGCTGCGGTTCGCCCAGGCCGTCGGGTTCGTGTTCGCGCTCGTCGGCACGATCGGCTTCGCGCTCGACGTCACCACGCTCGGCATCGTCGCGACGGCGTTCGCGCTGTTCGCGGCCTTCCTCAACGCGGCCTTCGACTTCTGCCTGGGCTGCGAAATGTTCTTGCTGATCAAACGCTTCAGTCCCGCCCGCGCGTCGTCCTGAAGAACAACCCAGAAAGAGAGTTCTGTCCCATGAGCCGTGAAGACGTCCTGGTCACCACCCAGTGGGCCGAGGAGAACCTGGACACCCCCGGCGTCGTGTTCGCCGAGGTCGACGAGGACACCACCGCCTACGACGGCGGCCACATCCGGGGCGCGGTGAAGTTCGACTGGCGCAAGGACCTGCAGGACGGGGTGCGCCGCGACTTCGTCTCCAAGGAGGGCTTCGAGAAGCTCCTGTCGGAGAAGGGCATCTCGAACGACGACCGCGTGATCCTCTACGGCGGCAACAACAACTGGTTCGCCGCGTACGCGTACTGGTACTTCAAGCTGTACGGCCACGAGAACGTCCAGCTGCTCGACGGCGGGCGCAAGAAGTGGGAGCTCGACGGCCGTGAGCTGAACTCCGACGAGGTCAAGCGCGACACGACCGACTACAAGGCCAAGGACCAGGACCTCTCCCTGCGTGCGTTCCGCGACGAGGTCGTCCAGTCCATCGGCGCGAAGAACTTCGTCGACGTGCGGTCGCCGGACGAGTTCTCCGGCAAGCTGCTCGCCCCGGCGCACCTGCCGCAGGAGCAGTCCCAGGTGCCGGGCCACATCCCGGGCGCGCTGAACGTGCCGTGGGCGAAGGTCGCCAACGAGGACGGCACCTTCAAGAGCGAGGACGAGATCAAGGAGCTCTACAAGGACGAGGGCATCGACGAGGGCAAGGGCACCATCGCCTACTGCCGCATCGGTGAGCGCTCCTCCATCGCGTGGTTCGCGCTGCACGAGCTCCTGGGTTACGAGGACGTCAAGAACTACGACGGTTCATGGACGGAATACGGCTCGCTCGTCGGCGTGCCGGTCGAGTTGGGAGCCAAGTGATGGCGGTTGACGACAGCTGCGGCGCACCGGCCCAGGAGGCCACGCCGGCGGATTACGACACCCGGGGCCAGGTAGTCCTGGCCGGCAAGGTGACCGGCGCGGACGGGCCGGTCGGCGGCGCGTTCGTCCGGCTCCTGGACGGCGGCGGCGACTTCACCGGCGAGGTCGTCTCGTCGGCCGACGGCGACTTCCGCTTCTACGCGGCGCCGGGCGACTGGACCGTGCGCGCGCTGCACCGCAGCGGCAACGGCGAAGCGTCCGTGACCGCGGAAGGCCCGGGCGTGCACCAGCTGGCCATCTCGGTCGCCTGAGTTTCGAGTGCCGTGAAGGCCTCCTTACCGGCTCTTATAGCCGGGAAGGGGGCCTTTACGGCGTTTCGGACAGCATGCGACGAGTTGACCTCGAGCCCGGTTGAGGTCGCAAACTGATTAGGTGATCCTAACCGCCCCCGCGACCCGCCGGACCGGCCTGCTCGCCGCCGTCTTCCTCGGCACCTTCATGGCGCTGCTCGACGTCAGCGTGGTGAGCGTCGCCCTGCCGACCATGCAGCGGACGCTGGGCACGACCTTCAGCGGCCTGCAGTGGATCATCGACGGCTACACCGTGGCGCTCACCGCCGTGATCCTCTCCGGTGGCACGCTCGGCGACCGCTACGGCCGCAAGCTCGTCTACCTGTGCGGGCTGACGCTGTTCACGATCGCGTCAGTCGGCTGCGCGCTCGCGCCGACCCTCGAACTGCTGGTCACCGCCCGGATCATCCAGGGCTTCGCCGCGTCCGCCGTCATCCCGGGCGCGGTCGCGCTGCTCGCGCACGCGTTCACCGAGCCGGCCGAGCGGGCGCGGGTGATGGGCCTGTGGGGCACCGTCGCGGGCTGCGCACTGGTGCTCGGCCCGCTGATCGGCGGCCCGCTGACGGACACCTTCGGCTGGCCGGCGATCTTCCTGCTCAACGTGCCGATCGGGCTCGTCGCCGTCGTCCTGGGCCGCCGTGGGATCAGCGAGTCCCGCGACCCTTCGCACGGCGCGCTCGACCTGACCGGGCAGGTGCTCGGCGCGCTGTGGATCGGCCTGCTGACGTTCGCCGTGATCGAGGCCGGACGGCTCGGCTCGAGCTCGTCCGTGCTGGTCACCGGGGCCCTCGGGCTCGCCGCGCTGACGGCGTTCATCGTGGTCGAGCTGCGGGTGCCGCACCCGATGCTGCCGGTGCGGCTGTTCGCCCGGACCCGGTTCTCGGTGGCGATCTTCGCCGCGTGGGGCCTCGGTTTTGCGGCCTACCCGGCGGTGTTCCTGATCGGCGTCTACCTGCAGCAGGCCCGCGGCGCGACGGCGACCGAGGCGGGCGTCCAGATGCTGCCGTACGTGCTGACGAACGTCGCCGCGGCCTTCACCGCCGGCCGGCTCTCCGCACGCTACGGCGCGGAACGGCTCCTGCCGATCAGCTACTTCGTCGCGGCCGTCGGCTCCTTCGCGTTCCTGCTGCTGGACGCCACGAGCCCGTACTGGCTGGTGGCGATCGCGTTCGCGCTGGCCGGCGCCGGGGTCGGGCTGTCGGTGACACCGTCGAACATCGTCGGGCTGGCCGGGCTGCCGGGCAACCGCAGCGGGATCGCGTCGGCGACGGTCAACGCCGCCCGCCAGACCGGCACCGCGCTCGGTGTCGCCGCGCTGGGTGCGCTGCTGGCCCGCGGCGACACGCTGCCGAGCGGCCTGCACGCGGCGATGGGCGTGGCCGGTGTGGTGCTGCTCGCGGTGACCGTGCTCACCGCGGTGACCCTGCGCCGGGCCGGGTGAGCGGGGGCGGACTATTCTGCTGGGCGTGGAAGCTCTGTTTACGACCTTGCTGGTGCTGGCGGGCGTTGCCATCACCTGGTTCGCCGTGTACGTCGTCTACCGGCTTTACGCGGACCAGCGCTGACCCATGACCGCCAGCGGCGACGACGCCATCGCAGCAGCGGAGATGCGCGCGGAGAGCACTCGCGAGCGCAATCTTCCGCTGTGGGACGACCTGCCCATCCCCAACGACACCGCGAACCTGCGTGAGGGGCCGAACCTCAACGACGCCTGCCTCGCGCTGCTGCCGCTCGTCGGCGTCTGGCGCGGTGAAGGCGAGGTCGACTACCCGACCATCGAAGGCCCGCGCAAGTTCGCGCAGCAGCTGACGATCTCGCACGACGGCCGCCCGTTCCTCATCCACGAGGCGCGTGCGTGGCTGCTCGACGACGACGGCAACGTCATCCGTCCCGCCGCCCGCGAGTCCGGGTTCTGGCGGCCACAGGAAGACGACACGCTGGAGCTGTTGCTCACGCACAACACCGGCATCGTCGAGCTGTACTACGGCAAACCGCGCAACCAGACGTCCTGGGAGCTCGGCACCGACGCGGTGGTCCGCACGTCCACCGCGAAGGACGTCACCGCGGCCCAGCGGCTGTACGGCCTGATCGAAGGCTCCCTCGGCTACGTCGAGGAGCGCGCCATGATGGGCCAGGAGATGCAGCCCCACACTTCGGCACTGCTGCGCCGCGTCGCCGGCTGACGCCGTGCGCTGGCGGCGGTGTGGCGAGGACGCCGCCCTGCTCGACTGCGATTCGCTCGACCAGATGCGGGCCGCCCACGCAACCGTCTGCGCGGCCCGCCCCGACGGTGTTGTCGACCTGGTGCCGGGCGCACGCAGCCTGCTGGTCGTCGGCGGCGTGGCGGCGGTGCGGGCATTGCTGGACAACGCCGACCTGACGCACCCACCCGCCGGCGAGCCGCGCGAAGTGACACTGGACGTCCACTACGACGGCGAGGACCTCGCCCTGGTCGCTGACGACGCCGGGGTGTCCACGGACGCCGTCGTCTCATTGCACACCGAAGCGGTCTACACGGTGGCGTTCACCGGGTTCGCGCCCGGATTCGGCTACCTGACCGGGCTTCCTGCGTCGTTGCAGCAGCCACGGCTGGAGTCACCGCGGACCCGCGTCCCAGCCGGTTCTGTCGGGCTTGCGGGCGAATTCACCGGCGTCTACCCGCGCGAATCCCCGGGCGGCTGGCGGCTGCTCGGGCACACGACGGCGACGCTGTTCGACCCGCACGCGGACCCGCCCGCGCTGTTCGCGCCGGGTGACCGGGTCCGCTTCCGGGCCGTCCGATGAGGGCCCTGGAGGTCCTCACGCCGGGTCCGCAGGCGCTGGTCGAGGACCTCGGCCGGCCGGGTTACGCCCACCTCGGCGTCGCGCCTTCGGGTGCGCTGGACGTGTCGTCGTTGCGGCTGGCGAACCGCCTCGTCGGCAACCCCGCGGAGGCCGCGGGAATCGAAGCCCTGCTCGGCGGTCTCTCGGTGCGGTTCACGACGTCGGCGACGGTGGCGGTGACCGGCCCGCCGGTTTCGGTCGTCGTCGACGACCGTTCCTTCGGCTCCCACACGCCGGTGCCGGTCCGGGCCGGGCAGACACTGACGCTGGGGACGCCGTCCACCGGGCTGCGCTGCTACCTGGCGGTGTCCGGCGGGCTCGTGGTGGAGCCGGTGCTGGGCAGCCGCTCGAGGGACGTCCTGTCCGGCATCGGGCCCGCGCCGCTCAGCGCGTCGGACGTGCTTCCGCTCGGCCCGCCCACGGGAATCCCGACGGGCGCGGACGTCGTCGTGCCGGCTTCGGCGCCCGGCGACCTGGTGGTCCCGGTGACACTCGGCCCCCGCGACGACTGGCTCGTCTCGCCGGGCAGCGGTCTGGCCGCGTGGTGGACGGTGACGTCGGAGTCCAACCGCGTCGGCCTGCGCCTCGAAGGCACGGCGCTGCGGCGCGCGGCCGAGTACGCGGAAGGGGAACTGCCCAGCGAAGGCGTGCTGACGGGCGCGATCCAGGTGCCGCCGAACGGGCTGCCGGTGGTGTTCCTGGCCGACCACCCGACCACCGGCGGTTACCCCGTGGCGGCGGTGGTCCGGCCCCGCGCGCTGGGGGCGCTCGCCCAGGCCCGGCCCGGCACCCGGGTGCGGTTCCGGAGGTCCTGAGCAACGCTGTACCGCCACGCGGGTGAGACCCCGATCACGCCGTGCACCCGTCCGGGTAGGGGCTGGAACCATGTCGCGCCGTCGCCCGTCCTGTTAGGCGTGGAACAGGTGACGATCAGCGGTGGCACGGGTTTCCTGGACGTGAACAAGCGTGCGCGGGCGGAGCTGCCCCAAGCGCTGCGGATCGCCCTCGCCACCGGGCAGCTGCGGCGCCCGCTGGCCACCACGCTCGGCCCGGTCTTCGAGCTGCTCGTCGACGGCGACTACCGGGTGAGCGGCCCGGAACGGCTCTCGGACGACCAGCTGCTCAGCCCGACCGACACCTGGCCGCCGTCCGACGAGGCGCGGGTCGGCTACTACCGGACCGCCATCCGCAGCGGCCACCGGCCGGTCGCCGTGGTGCTGGCCGACGGTGAGCGTGAGCTGATCATCGACGGCCACCACAAGATCGCCGCCTACCGCGCCGAGGCGGTCGCGCCCGCGATCGTGCGGATCACTCAGGCGTATTCGCCCTCGTAAGCCGCCACCAGCTCGGCGTACACCGCCGACGAGTCCGGCAGCGGCGAGCCGTCCAGCGTGTGGACCCGGGTCAGCTTGCGCACCGACGACGCCATGAACACACCGTCACCCTCGACCAGGTCGGCCACCCGGAGCGGCTCCACCTTGACCGACCAGCCCGCCTTTTCGGCGCCGCGGAACAGCGCGGCCTGGGTGGTGCCCGGCAGGATCCCGATGCTCGACGGCGGTGTGTAGAGCGTCCGGCCCTTCGCGAGCACCACCGTCGACGTCGGGCCTTCGAACACCGAGCCGTCGGCGGCGGTGAAAATCACATCTTCGGCCCCGCGGCGGCCGGCTTCGCGCACCGCGGCCATGTTCATGGCGTACGACAACGGCTTCGCGCCGAGCAGCAGCCACGGCGCGCGCTCGGCGAGGTCCGGCGGGAAGCCGCGGTCCAAGGTGACCGCCGCGACCCCTTCGGCGCGGGCGCGCAGGATCGACGGCGGGACCTCCGAGCCCACCGCGAAGCCGGTCGGCACCGCGTCGGGATCACCGTCGGAACCCCTGGTGTACACCAGTTTCAGCACCATTTCGGGGCTGCCGGCCCACCGTTCGAGCACCGTCGAAACGACGTGCTCCCAGGCCGCGAGGTCGGGCTCCGGCAGGTCGAGCATGGCCGCCGACCGCACCAGCCGTTCGAGGTGGGGCCGCAGCTCACGGGGCTTGCCGTCGACGACCAGGATCGTCTCGAAAACGCCGTCTCCGCGCAGCAGCCCGAGGTCGTCGACCTTGATCTGGGCGACGTCGGGGTCAGCCTGGGTTCCGTCGAGGAAGACGAGCACGCGCATGCCGACACGGTACTCACCTAGGCTGGGCGGTATGCCGTACCGCTCGCCGCTGCTGGACGTGCCCGGATCCATCCCGCCGCCCGACGACCACCCCGAAGCCGGTACCCCCTGGCACTGGGGCGACCCGTTCGCGGAGCAGCGCACAGCCTCGCGCGGAGTCGTCGTCATCGACCGCTCGCACCGGGAGTTCCTCGCCGTCACCGGCGAAGAGCGGCTCTCGTGGCTCCACCTGGTGATCTCGCAGCACGTGACCGAGCTGGCCGAAGGCTCCGGCACCGAAGCGCTGGTGCTCGACAGCCAGGGCCGCGTCGAGACGCACATGGTCGTGGCGCACCTCGACGGCACCGTCTGGCTCGACACCGACCCGGGCACGAGCGTGACCAGCGCGCTGCCCAAGGGCGGCCCCCAGACGCTGCACGAATACCTCGAAGCCATGAAGTTCTGGTCCAAGGTGGACATCCGGGACGCGACCGAAGAGCTCGCGCTGCTCACCGTGCTCGGCCCGGACGCCGAGCGCGTGCTGAGCGCGGCCGGCGTCGAGGTCGGCCCGGAGCCGTACGCGGTCGCCGCGCTGCCCGGCGGCGGCTTCGCCCGGCGGATGCCGTGGCCGGGCCGGTCCAGCGTGGACCTGGCGGTGCCGCGCGCCGAGCTCGTCACCTGGTGGCAGCGCCTCACCGACGCGGGCGCCCGGGCGGCCGGCAGCTGGACGTTCGAGGCCCTGCGTGTCGAGTCGGTGCGGCCGCGGCTGGGGGTCGACACCGACGACCGCACGATCCCGCACGAAGTGGGCTGGGTCGGCTCGGCCGCGCACGTCGCGAAGGGCTGTTACCGCGGCCAGGAGACGGTGTCGAAGGTGCACAACGTCGGCCGTCCGCCGCGGAACCTGCTCCTGCTGCACCTCGACGGCTCACCCGAGATCCGGCCGGAGCCCGGCGACCCGGTGCTGCTGGACGGCCGGACGGTCGGCCGCGTCGGCACCGTGATCCAGCACCACGAGCTCGGCCCGATCGCGCTGGCGCTGGTCAAGCGGTCGACGCCGGTGGGCGCGGAGCTGCTGACCGGGTCCGAAGACAACCTCGTCCAGGCGTCGATCGACCCCGACTCCGTGCCGTCCGAACTCCCTGCCCCGGGGCGGGCGGCGGCGGCCCAACTTCGTGGCTGAACAAAAGCCCCTGACAGCGACATCACCCTCAACCGGGATAAACTGCGCTGTGATCGAAGTGCGGCCCGGCGGCAGGCGGCGAATCGACCGCGTGCTCGGCCCGGGGTACCTCAGCGGCCTGGGTGAACTGCCGCTGAAGGTGCTGCGCGAGCGGCGCGACGAAGCCGCGCAGGAAGAGACGGACCTGTCCTACCTGCGGCGGCTCCTCCACGCCCGGATCGACATCGTGCGCGCGGAGCAGTCGCGGCGCAGCTCGGGCGGCGGGGAGTCCAGCATCGTCGACCAGCTGGCCACGATCCTGGCCGACAACGCGCTGGGCCCGGCCGCCGGCTCCGGACGGCACCAGCAGCTCGAACCGTCGCGGGCCGGGGAGCACCGGCGCCACGCCGAGGCCCTGATCGGCGACACCGACCTGACCGACGTCGGGACCCTTTCGGACGAGAAGCTCGCCTCCGCTTTGGACACCTACGCCCGCGAAGAGCTGTCCGTGTCGTCCTTCCGGCGCGAGGTCCAGGGCGTGATGGACACGTTCAACGCGGAGATCGCGAAGCGCTACCAGCAGGGTTCGGCCACTGTGGACGAGCTGCTGGAGAGCGAAGGCGGGCACGAAGTTCAGTGACCGACCCCGTCCTCGCCGAGGTTGTCCGATCCGGTTTTGTCGAAAGTGTCCACCGCGGCGCGCTCGTGATCACCGGCCCCGAAGGTGACGTCCGGATGGCGCTCGGCGACGTCACGTCACCGGTCTTCCCCCGCTCGTCGAACAAGCCGCTGCAGGCCGTCGGCATGCTGCGGTCGGGGCTGGGCTTCACCGGCGAAGACCTCGCGCTGGCGTGCGCGTCGCACTCCGGCGAGCCCGGGCACGTCAAGCGGGTCCTCGAGCTGCTCGAAGAAGCCGGCCTGCACGAAGACGACCTCGCTTGCCCGCCGGACTTCCCGCTGCACGTCCCGAGCATGCGCGACGCCGCCGAGCCGCGGCGCGTGATGATGAACTGCTCCGGCAAGCACACCGCGATGCTGACCACCTGCGTCCGCGCCGGCTGGCCGACCGCGGGGTACGAGGCGCCGGACCACCCGCTGCAGCAGGCGATCGCCACGACGGTGACCGAGCTGACCGGCGAGCCGATCGCGCACACCGGCGTCGACGGCTGTGGCGCGCCGCTCTTCGCGTTCTCACTGACGGCGCTGGCCCGCGCGTTCGGCCGCTTTGCGACCGCGGCGGACGGACCAGAGCGGACGGTCGCTTCGGCGATGCGCGCGCACCCGTGGCTGGTCGCCGGCACCGGGCGCGAGGACACCGAGCTGATGTCCGCCGTGGACGGTCTGGTCGCCAAGGGTGGCGCCGAAGGTGTCCAGGCGTTCGCGCTGCCGGACGGGTTCGCGGTGGCGATCAAGATCGACGACGGCGCGAAGCGGGCCTGCGCGCCGCTCGCCGTCGAAGCGCTCAGGTACCTCGGCGCCGACGTGTCCGGTCTCGGCACGCTGGCCCGCGGCTCGGTGCTGGGCGGCGGCCGGCCGGTCGGCGAGATCCGCGTGCCGGAGCTGCGCGGTTAGTTGGAGCGTTCGCGGGCGGCCAGGTCGCCCCAGAACTCCCGCAGGTCGGAGAACAGTTCGGCAAGCTCCTCGACGTTTCCGGAGCGCAGCGCGTCCAGGATGTCGTGCACCTCGTCGGCGGTGTTGTCGGCCTCCAGGACCGCGTCCGCGAACAGCTGCACCAGGCCGCCGTAGTCGAGCTCGACGACGGAGTCCGCGTGGAAGTTGTCCAGCCACCGGCGCGTCTCGAACAGCACGCGCCCCGGCCCGGAGTCGCCGAACGTCTGCTCCAGCAGCTCGCCGGCCTCCCGCGCCCGGTGCTGGGCGTCGGCGAGGGTGGTGCGCCAGGACAGCTCGCGCTCGGGATCGTCACGGCCGCTGCCGAGCACGAGCCGCCGCTCCTCCGGGTCGACCAGGACGAACCACGGCAGCGGGACCGTCCACGTGGTGGAGAGGGTGTGCGCCGCGGTGGTGCTCAGGTCCGCCATCGCCGACTTCGTCCGGGCGCGGATCGCTTCCTGGGTGAAACCGCCCTCGTCGAGGACGACGTTCTTGAGCGCCGGGTGCGCGTCACCGATGAAGGTGACCAGCGCGGCGGCCGAGCGCGACCGCAGTTCGAGGGGGCAGACGAGCGGCCCGTTCGCGACCTTGCCACCCGGCACGTCCTTGGGATCCAGCACCAGGACGTCGGTCAGCAGGCTGGGCGCCGGACGGCCGTCGGCGAGCTCGGCGGGCAGCAGTCGCCGCGGCGCAGCGACCTGTGACTTGAGCCACATGGCCTGCTCGCGGGCGCCCGCGTCCGTCCGCCGGAGCTTGGCCGCCGCGACGGCCGCACGCAGCCGTTCGTCCGGCGGGTCGCCCAGGGCGAGCAGGGGTTCATACACCCGCAAGTAGGCCACGAAGGGACGGAGCACGGGTAGATCGTGGCACGTCTACCTGCGCCGATCGCCACCGACCGGCCGGTAACCGGTGTCCGGCGGACACTGTCACGACCAGCACACCGTGCCACGTCGCATCGAACCCCCCGGACACGGTACGGTGTGAGCAGGAAAGAATTGTCGAGACGATGCGGGGCCGCCGATTCCCCCGGCCGCCCCGCCCCTGTGCGAGGGGGTCGAGCCATGGGGCGCGGCCGGGCTAAGGCCAAGCAGACGAAGGTGGCGCGCGAGCTCAAGTACAGCTCGCACGAGACCGACTTCGATGCTTTGCAGCGCGAGCTGTCGAGTGGTTCCTCTAACAGTCATTACGAGGAGCCCGATAGCGATGATCAAGACCCGTACGACGACGGGTACGACGAGTACCGTCGTTGAGCACGCGTAACCGCGCGAGGGCGTAGCCGGGCACAACCCGGTCACCGCCCTCGCGCGCTGCGTGCTGCCCAAAAAGTGCTTACCCAGAGCGCGGGGCTGCGAGCGGACGAAGGAGTGAGCCGGTGGTAAGTCGGGTTGGGGTCGTCGGGGCGGGACTGATGGGTTCCGGCATCGCCGAGGTGCACGCACGGTCCGGGTTGGACGTCGTGGTCACCGAGGTGAACCAGCCGGCGCTCGACGCGGGCAAGGCGCGCATCGAGAAGTCGCTCCAGCGCGGCGTCAAGAACGGCAAGCTCTCCCCTGAGGACGCGGAAGCGGCCCTCGGCCGGCTCCGCTTCACCACGGACATCGCCGAGTTCGCCGACCGCGAACTGGTCGTCGAGGCGATCCTCGAGCAGGAGCAGGCGAAGGTCGACGTCTTCCGCCAGCTGGACAAGATCGTCGAGGCCGAGGACGCGCTGTTCGCGTCCAACACCTCGTCGATCCCGATCATGAAGCTGGGCATGGCGACGAGCCGGCCGCAGCAGGTGGTCGGCATCCACTTCTTCAACCCGGTGCCGGTGCTGCCGCTGGTGGAGCTGGTGCCCTCGCTGCTGACCAGTGAGGACACCGCGCGCCGTGCGGAGGAGCACGCGACGACGGCGCTGGGCAAGACCGTGATCCGCTCGCAGGACCGCGCCGGGTTCATCGTGAACTCGCTGCTGGTGCCGTACCTGCTCTCGGCGATCCGGATGATCGAGTCGGGCTTCGCCTCGGCCGAGGACATCGACCGCGGCATGGAGCTGGGCACGGCCCACCCGATGGGCCCGCTGCGGCTGTCCGACCTGATCGGGCTGGACACCATCAAGGCCATCGCGGACTCGATGTACGCCGAGTTCAAGGAGCCGCTGTACTCCTCGCCGCCGCTGCTGCTGCGCATGGTCGACGCGGGCCTGCTCGGCAAGAAGACCGGCCGCGGCTTCTACTCCTACAGCTGATCGACTTTTATCGACTTCGGTCGCCGCCCGGTCCACTTTTGGTGGTCGGGGCGGCGACTTTGTCGTCTTGGGCCACGCTCCGCGGCTCGCTTCACTGACAGGCATGCCTGAACTGACTCGCCGCACCGCCTTGGCCGCCGCCGGTCTCGGAGTCGTGTCGCCTGCCGTGCTGGCCGCCGCCTCGCCCGCTGCTGCCGCGTCACCTGGTGCTGCCTCACCTGCCGCCGCGCTGGGCGCCGCTGCCTCGCCCGCTTCGGCCGCCTCCTCCGCCGCGGGCCGTGCTTCGTGCGGCCGGGTGACCACGTTCGTCTTCGCCGCGGGCGCCAACGGCGTCTCGGCCGCCCCGAACGAGCTGGTCCTGCGCGGCCACCGCGGCGTCGGCATCGACCAGCCCGGCCAGCAGTTCCGGCTGTCCTACCAGGCACCCCAGGACCTGGCCGCGTTCGCGACGGAACCGTCGGCCCTGGCCGGCGTCACGGTCGCCGACCAGGTCGCGGCCACGGTGGAGACGGTCCGCCGCGCGGCCGCGCACGGCCCGGTGGTGCTGGTCGGCGCGAGCATCGGCGGCGCGATGATCAGCCTGGTCGCGGACGTCGTCCCGCACCTGATCGACCTCCTCGTTTACGACACGGCGTTCTGCTGCGTCGACCTGGCGACCCCGGACGAGTACATGGTCACCCCGGAAGCGGCGACGTCCCGGGTCGGCGACCTGCTGGGCTTCGTCGCGGCCGACCCGTCGGTGATCGGCGCGGTCCGCTTCAACTGGCGCACCGCGGACCCGAAGCTCCTCGCGGCGGCGAAGGAGGCGTTCCTGGCCGAGGCGACGGACGCCGAGTTCTACGCGTTCCTCAACACCATGGCCCCGGACGACCTCCTCACCAAGGGCGCCACCCCGGCCCGCGGCAACCGCACCCGGTGGGGCCGCGTCCCGCGCGTCTACGTCCGGCACCTGCGCGACCGGATCGTCCCGCTCCCGTTGCAGGACCGCATGATCCGCGAGGCCGACAAGGCGACACCCGGCAACCGCTTCCGGGTCGTCGACCTCGACACGAGCCACGTCCCGGACGCACGCAAGATGGCGGAGCTGGTCGACCTCTACGACGCGCTCGTCTGATCGAACACCGCGGGCGCGTCGAAGGCCGCCCGGCGGGCCGCGCGGCGCAGGACCGCCAGGACGGCCGGGCCCAGCAGGAGGATCGCCACCGCATTGGTGATCGCGCGGCCGGTGTCCCAGCCGAGCGTCGACGTCAGGACGGTGAACACCGCGAACCGGTGAAGGTTGTCCAGCAGCGGCGCGCCCGGCACGAACCCGAGCCCCTCGTGCGAGCCGCTGAACGACGAGCCGGCGAGGAACGGCCACGTCCACAGGCTCATCAACAGCCCGAAGAAGTAGGCCGCGACAACGCCGTAGACCACCAGCATGGTGATCTCCGCCTTGCCACGCGGTTTCCGCGGCAGCAACCCGGCCCCGAGCCCGATCAGCGACGAAGCCAGCATCTGGAACGGCAGCCAAGGTCCGACACCCGCGGTGAGCAGCGCCGACGTGAACAGCGACGTCGAGCCGAGCACAAACCCGAACCCGGGCCCGAACACCCGCCCGGCGAGCACGAGCAGGAAGAACACCAGCTCGATGCCCCCGGTCCCCGCCCCGAGCGGCCGCAGGCCCGCATTCACCGCCGACAGCACCCCGAGCAGCGCAAGTGCCTTGGCGTCGATGCCCCCGCGCGACAGCTCGGCCAGGACGACCAGGATCAGCACGGGCAGGGTCGCCATGAACACGAACGGAGCGTCCGTGGTGTGCGCGGCCCCGCTCGGCTGCGGGTGCGCGAACAACGGCCAGCAGAACATGGCGATGCCGAGGAGGCTCGCGACGCCCAGGACGAGCGCAGGCCGCAGTGGCAGCCGGACAGCGCGTGGCGGTGGGCCGAGGAAGTCGCTCATGCCGCGCTCGCTCCGCCGGCACGGGGTGGCCGTGCGGGGCCGCCGGGCCGGTGCCCGCGGAGTGCGGCGCCGCCCAGGCAGCCGCGGAGGGCACCGCCAGCCGGGCACGCAGACCTGCCGGACAGGCAACCGCGGAGCACGGCGCCACACAGGCAGCCACGCAGGGCGCCACCGGGCGGCCGCGACGGGCCGCCGGACAGGCGACCGTGCCGTACCAAGCCACCCACGCAGCCGCGGTGTGCGGCGCCGGACAGGCGGCCGCGGTGTGCGGCGTCGCCGGACAGGCGGCCGCGGAACGCGGACCCAGGCAGCCAACCGTGGTGCGCGGCGTCGCCGAACAGGCGGCCGCGGAGCGCGGACCCACGCAGCCAACCGTGGTGCGCGGCACCACCGGAAAGGCGCCGGCGGATCGCGAGACCGCCGGGCGGGCACCTGCGGAACGCAGGGCTGCCCCCACGGACCGCGAAGCCGCCAAGCGAACCCCGACCCAACTCGCCGGGCGCGCGCCGACGGGCCGGATGGACTCGCAGCGAGCCGAAGCCGAAGGAGCCGGTCATGCCAGCGCCTCCGCGACCTCGTCCACCGTCAGCCACCGCTCCGGCGCGAGGATCTTCGCCACCTGCGGCGCGAACGCCGGCGAGGCGACGATCACCTCCTTCGTCGGGCCGTCCGCGACCACCTCGCCCTCGGCCATGACCACCACGCGGTGGGCCACCGTGGCCACGAACTCGACGTCGTGGGTGGCCAGCACCACGGCGCGGCCCTGCGAGGCCAGCTCTCGCAGGATCGCGGCGAAGCGCCGTTTCGCGTGGTAGTCGAGGCCGCGCGTCGGCTCGTCGAGCAGGACGACCGGGGGTGCCGCCGCCAGCTGGACGGCCAGCACCAGTGCCAGTCGCTGCCCTTCGGACAGGTCGCCGGGGTGCGCTGCACCGGCGATCCCGGGGGCGAGGCGATCCAGCAGCTCGCGCGCCGTTCCTGCCGGGACCTCGGATTCGGTGTCGGCCTGTACGCACTCGGCGTCGACCGAATCGAGGTACAGCAGGTCGGCCGGGGTCTGCGGAACCAGCCCGACGCGCTGACGGGCCACTCGTGGCTTGAGCGACGCAGGATCCGCACCGCCGACGTCGACCTTCCCCGCCGATCGTGGCCCGCTGCCCTGCACCGCCCAGAGAAGCGACGACTTGCCGGAGCCGTTGCGTCCCATCAGCGCGACAATCTCCCCCTGCCCGACGCGCAGGTCCACCCCGCGCACCGCCAGGACATCTCCGTAGCGGACCACCACCCCTCTCACGTCCAGTGCTTGACCGGTCACGGAGAGAGTAGAACCCACCACCGACAATTTCTGGAGCCGAGACCGCAGGGGTCCGGCAACACGCCGCGCGTCCCGCACCGAAAGCGGCAACGGCGACCACCCCGCCAGCCGCCCCAGCTCGGCGATCGGCGGCGCGATCTCGGACGTCGCCAGGATCTCCGCCGGCGGCCCGGACCGCACCGATCCGTCACCCGGCAGGTAAAGCAGCCGGTCGGCGTACTGCGCGACGCGCTCCATCCGGTGCTCCGCAACGACGACCGTCGTCCCGAGGTCGTGCACCAGCCGCGTGATCGCCGCCAGCACGTCTTCCGCGGCCGTCGGGTCCAATGCGGACGTCGGCTCGTCGAGCACCAGGACCCGGGGGTGCGCCGTCAGCACCGAACCGATCGCGACGCGCTGCTGCTGCCCGCCCGAAAGTGTCCGAAGTGGACGGTTGCGCAGTTCGGCGATGCCCAGCAGGTCCAGGGTTTCCTCGACCCGCTTGCGCATGACGTCCGGCGCCACGGCGAGCTGCTCCATCGCGTACGCGAGCTCTTCCTCGACGGTGTCGGTCACGAACCCGGCCAGCGGATCCTGCCCGACCACACCGACCACCGCCGCCAGCTCACGCGGCGGGTACAACGCCGTGTCCAGCCCGTCGACCACCACCCGCCCGGCCAGCCGTCCGCCGGTGAAGTGCGGGACGAGCCCGTTGATCGCGCCGAGGAACGTCGACTTGCCGGCCCCGGTCGGCCCGGCGACCAGGCAGAGCTCACCCTCCTCGACCAGCAGCGAGACCTTCGACAGCACCGGCCGCGCCGCGTCCGGGTAGGTCACCGTGACCTGGGAAAACTCGATCACCGGACAACCTCCGACAACAACGGGGGCGGCGGCGCGACGAACGCCGGCAGCACCGCGACCAGCAAGGACAACGCGTGCACGAGCGACACCTCGGGCCAGCGCAACGGGCTCAGCGACGGGTAGAGGTTCTCCGGATCGATGCGGGAGGTCACGACGAGCAGCACACACGCCCCGACCCCGGCCAGCACGACCGCCGTCTCGGGCCACCGCCACGGATCCGGCCGGTACGCCGTCCGCCGCACCCGCTTCCCGCCGAGGACAAAGCCCACCACGGCGACCGCGAGCCCGGCCGCCAGGAGCGGCACGCCGAGCCACGTCGACGTCCCGTCGAGCACCCCGTAGACGCCGACACACACGCCGACCAGCCCGAACAGGACACAGGAAGCGATCACCGCACGCACGCCGGCGCTCAGGTACGCCCGGCGGCCGTAACCGCGGGAGTCCATCGCGGCCGCAAGCCGCAGTGACCGGTCCATCGCGTCCTCCAGCACCGGGACCACGATGCCCTTGACCGCCCGCAGCCCGCGAGTCCGGCCCGCCCGCAGCCGCCGGGCCCGCCGCACGCGCTGGACGCTCTCGACCAGCTGAGGCGCCACGGTCAGCGCCACCGTGACCGCCGTGCCGACCTCGTACAGCGCCCCCGGCACCGCCTTGAGCAGGCGTTTCGGGTTGGCCAGGGCGTTCGCCGCGCCGACGCAGATCACCATCGTCGCCAGCCGCAGGCCGTCGTAGAAGCCGCCGAGCAGCTCCTCCGCCGACGTCGACCCGAGCAGCGACACCCCGGCCGCGAACGCCGGGAGCGGGATCCGCGGCAGCGTGAAGAGCACGTGGCCGCCGTCCTCGCCGCCGATCAGAATCCGGAACAGCACCCGTGACGCGACGATCAACGCGCCGACGTACGCGTACAGCCGGAACGCCAGCGCCCAGGGCGCGTCACTCCGCCGGTTCGCCACGACGAACCCGGCGACGGCGATGATCAGCCCGAGCAGCAGCGGGTTCGTCGTCCGGCTGGCCGCGACGGCGAGCGCGAGCGCCCAGGCCCACCAGGCGCCGGGGTGCAGCGCCCTACTGCGCACGCCGCCGGCGCGCGACGACGACGCCCGCGCCACCGACCACCACGATCACGACGGCCCCGATGACCACGCCCCACGGGAACGAACTGCCCGCTTCGGCGGGCGCGGGAGCGGGCGCCACGGCCTGGCGCACCGGCGCCACGCGAGGCGGCGTCGGCATCGCGTCCGCCGACGCGGGACGCACGTAAGCCCAGCCCTCGAAGCCGTTCGCCACCGGCTTGGCCGTCTGCGCGCCCTCCTGGCTCGACGTCCAGGCGCCGCCCGGCGCCGCGTGCCAGTAGCTCCAATAGGCCGTCGCCGACGGCATCCCCGCGCACGACTCGACGTCCGGACCCGGCTTGCCCTGGATCCGGCACGCCACGGCCAGGCCGTACTTCTGCGAGCCGGCGACCTCGATCCCGGCGTCCTGCAGCGCCGCGACACCGGTCGCGGGTGTCCCCGCGGCGCAGCGGACCAGCGGCTGCGGGGCCAGGTCGCCGAAGTCGACGATCACCGTCACGCCGCCACCCTCGGGGCACGTCCCCTCGGTGCCCGTCGCCGACGCGGGTGCGGCACCCACCAGGCAGGCGCCGAGCAGCACGGCGGAGACGGCGGAAAGACGGGCGAGACGAGAGGCGATCATGCAGGCACTTTATCCAGGTCGCCGCCCGCCGAAGGTGCGGTTCCGGCGCGACGCGGGACACACCTAGACTGCGGCGCGTGGGACAGCTCATCGCGGACGGACAGCTGCGCGTCGGCCTGATCGGCGCCGGCCCGTGGGCGACGACGGTGCACGCACCGGGCCTGGCAGATCATCCCGGCACCGCGCTGACCGCCGTCTGGGCCCGGCGGCCGGAGGCGGCGCAAGCGCTTGCGGAGACGCACTGCGCGGCCACCGCGAGCAGTGTCGAGGAGCTGTTCGAGCAGGTGGACGCGGTCGCGCTGGCCGTGCCGCCCGCGATCCAGGCCGAGCTGGGGGTGCGCGCGGCCGAAGCCGGGAAGCACCTGATCCTCGAGAAGCCGATCGCTGCCGACCTCGCCGGCGCGCGACGGCTGGCCGACGCGGTCGCGGCCGCCGACGTCGCCGCGCTCGTCGTGCTGACCCTGCGGTATTCGGCGCAGACCCAGGAGTGGCTCACCGGCCTCGCCCAGGCGGGCGGATGGGCCGGCGGGGGCGCGCGCTGGCTGTCCGGCGGCCTCCTCGGCGGCCAGTACGCGACTTCGGAGTGGCGCCACGAGGACGGCGGCGCCCTGTTCGACGTCGGCCCGCACGCACTCGACATGTTGGACGCCGCACTCGGCCCGATCACCGAGGTCGTGGCGGCGCGGCGGAGCCCCGGCGACCTCTGGCACCTGATGCTGGCCCACGAAGACGGCGTCGTCAGCACGGCCACGCTCTCGCTGCGGCTGCCGGTGCAGCCGACCGTGGTCGAGGTCGCCGTCTGGGGTCAGCACGGATACCGGACTCTCGGGCGCAAACCGGGCTCGACGCAAGAGGCCTACACCTCCCTGCTCGACGACTTCGCCGCGATGATCGCCAGCGGCACCACGACGCACCCCTGCGACGTCCGGCGTGGTCTGCACCTGCAGACCCTGCTCGAGCAGGCCCGCGAACTGGCCGAGTAGTACACAGGCCCCCTCGCCGGATTCACGTTGTGAAGTAAGACTTCTTCACAAACTCCCCGAATTCATCCACAGGGTTGTCCACAGGCTCCACTGTGGACAGTGCGCCTGCCGACCGAACCACGGGAAGCCTCGTCGCGCCACCGGAAAGATCACCGAATAGTGCGGCCCGCTCGTCATGCCGAGTCGATCTTGTGATGCGAAGGTGATCTTGGGAGGGCTGGTTCATCGCGCATCGAAGATCTTGAGGGGTTCGAGAGAGGAGGCGCATGGAAGCCCTGCTGCGCGCCTTCTGGGGGATGATTCCGGTTTCGGCCATCGCGCTGCCGTACGCGTTGCTCGGCTGGCCACTGCTCGCGGCGCGACGTCGCCGAAGACTGCCGGCCCGCTACGCGACCGCGACGGCCGGCGTCGACAGCGCCGCGCTGCTCGTCGCATTCCTGGTGTTCTGCCTGGTCATCATGCCTGTCGGCGGTTCCGGCGGGAGCACGCTCGACCTGGTGCCCGGCGCCGACATCACGGCGGCCTTCGGCGACGACGGCTCGCTTTGGCAGGTGATCGGCAACGTCCTTTTGCTGTCGCCGCTCGGCGCGTTGCTCCCGCTGCGGATGCGCCGCCTGCGCACGCTGGCCCGCGTCACTCTGGCCGCGTTGGCCGCATCGCTGCTGGTGGAAGGTACGCAATATCTGATCCACACCGGCCGGGTGACGTCCACCGACGACGTCCTGCTCAACACCGCGGGCGCGACGCTCGGCGCGGCATTGAGCCGCCGCGGCTGGCGCGCGCTGGACCTGCCGCCCCCGGTGCCGGTGGCCATCCCGCAACAACGGCGGCGGATCTGCGAATCCCCGGCACTCACGATGCGCGTCCCCCGATCGGTGTGGGACACGCGCTACGCCGCCATCGCGCACCCGGAACGGCAGTAAACCGGTTGCGGACCATGCAAAAATGGTCCGGAAGAGCCCCTTCGAGTCAAGGAATGACCGCCTATGCCTGGCGCCGCCCTCGGCGTCGGCCCCCGCTAGGCCCGACGCCCAGCGCTCCGCCCGCAGGCCCGCTCAGGGCTGCGGCTCCTTGACATGCTCTCGAAAGGCTCCAACCCAGCAATGTCTGCCATCCAGACCTATGTCCGCAAGACGGCGCCGCGCGGCCGCGACACCGAACAGGTCGGCCCCTTCCTGGCCACCTACGCGCGGGGCACGGACCACCCGATGCTCAACTACGCGATCCCGGACGACGGCGCGAAGCCGACGGCGGCCGAGATCAACGCGCTGACCGGCGCGTTCCGGCGGCGGGACCTGCTCCCGCGGCTGGAGTACTTCACCGACGTCGCCCCCGAGCTGGAGAAACTGCTGGTCGACGCGGGGTACGCGCTCGAACGGCGGGTGCCGCTGATGACGTGCGCCCCCGCCGACCGGGTCGACAAGCCGGTGCCGGCGGGGATCCGGCTGCGCGCGCCGGAGTCCGGCGAGGACGTCCGGCGCATGCGGTCAGCGCAGAACACGGCGTTCGGCGAGTCGCCGGAGGTCCCCGACGAGGAGGTCGAACGCCTGCAGTCCGGCGTCGAGTCCGGGGTGCGGCACCTCCTGGCCGAAGACACCGCCACCGGTGCGGTGGTCGGCGGCGGGCTCGCGCTCGAGATCGTCGACGGCACGACCGAGATCGCCGGCATCGCCGTGCTCGAGGCCTACCGCGGTCGCGGGATCGCCGCGGCGCTGACCGCGCGGCTCACCCGCGAAGCGCACGAAGCCGGCGCGAACACGGCGTTCCTCACCCCCGGTGACCTGGGGATCGGGAACGTCTACGCCCGCGTCGGCTACCGGCCGGCGGGCGAGTGTGTGCACCTGTCGATGAGCTAGTCGTTCAAGCGGCCGGAGCGGCCTCGCTTCACGTCGCTCCGGCGCTTCTTCGACGCCAGGCGGCGCTCCTTCGAACCGCGAGACGGCTTCGTGGGGCGCCGCTTGGCGGGCGGCGGGGCCGACGCGTCGAGCAGCAGGTTGGCCAACCGGCCGCGCGCCGCCTCACGGTTCTGCAGCTGGGAGCGGTGTTCGCTGGCGGCGATCGTCAGGACGCCGTCGACCAGCCGGGCCTCGAGCCCGGCCAGCACCCGGTCCCGCAGGTGTTCCGGGATCGACGGCGACGCGGCGACGTCGAACGACAGCTCGACCCGCGAGTCGGTGGTGTTCACACCCTGGCCGCCCGGGCCGGACGACCGCGAAAAGCGCTCGGTCAGCTCGGCTCCCGGAATCGTGAACCGGGAGCCGATCACCACGTCTCCGGCTGCCATGTCACCAGTGTGACAGCCGCGATCAAGTGCCTTTAGAACCGCGGGTGGTCACCCGAAAGCACCGCGCGCGGGCCATCAACGTCGTCCGCCGGCTGGACGTCGCCCAGCACCCACGCCGGGACGTGCCGCGCGGTCAGCATGGCCAGCGCCCGGTCGACGTCCTCGGGCCCGACGATCGCGACCATGCCGACGCCCATGTTGAACGTCTTCTCCAGCTCGGACCGCTCGACCTTGCCGCGCCGGCCGACCACTGCGAAGACCGCAGCCGGCGTCCAGGTGCCGCGGTCGAGCCGGGCGACCAGGCCACGCGGCATGACGCGGGCCAGGTTCGCCTCCAGACCGCCGCCGGTGATGTGCGCGAACGTCCGGACCTCGGTCTCGGCGGCGAGCGCCAGGCAGTCCTTCGCGTAGATCCGCGTCGGCTCCAGCATCTCCTCGCCGAGGGTGCGGCCGAACTCCTCGACGTGCCCGTCGAGCGGCATCCGCGCGATGTCCAGCAGCACGTGCCGGGCGAGGGAGTACCCGTTCGAGTGCAACCCGGACGAGCCGAGCGCCAGCACGACGTCGCCCGGACGGACCTTCTCCGGCGACAGCAGGGCCGACGCCTCGACCACGCCGACACCGGTGGCCGACATGTCGTAGTCGTGCTCGCCCATCAGGCCGGGGTGCTCGGCCGTCTCGCCGCCGAGCAGCGCGCAGCCGGCCTGGACGCAGCCTTCGGCGATGCCGCCGACCAGCGCGGCGATCTTCTCCGGGAACACCTTGCCGACGGCGATGTAGTCCTGCAGGAACAGCGGCTCGGCGCCGGTCACGACCAGGTCGTCGACCACCATCGCGACCAGGTCGATGCCGACCGTGTCGTGCTTGTCGAGCGCCTGCGCGACCGCGATCTTGGTGCCGACGCCGTCGGTCGACGACGCGAGCACCGGCTCCTTCCACTTGTCGAGCTTCAGGGAGAAGAGCCCGGCGAAACCGCCGACGCCGCCCAGGACCTCGGGGCGCGTCGCCCGCGCGGCGTGCGGCTTGAGCAGCTCGACGGCTTGGTCACCGGCGTCGATGCTGACGCCGGCGGCGGCGTACGTGGCGCTCGTGGACTCGCTCACGGTGGAAGGACTCCCTACTGGAAGGACTGCTTAGGGACGCCGGACGGCGTCCTCGGCACCGTACCCGGCGGGGCTGACCGGGCTCGCCGCGCCATTGACGGCGTCGAGGCTTTCGAGCAGGTGCTTCCCGATCAGCGCGTCCTCCGGCAGCGCGATCGGGTACTCACCGGAGAAGCACGCCGTGCACAGCCGCGACTTCGGCTGCTCCGTGGCCGCGACCAGGCCGTCGAGGGAAATGTAGCCCAGGGAGTCGGCCCCGATCGAGCGCCGGATGCCGTCGAGGTCGACGCCGTTCGCGACCAGTTCGGCCCGCGACGCGAAGTCGATGCCGTAGAAGCACGGCCAGCGCACCGGCGGTGACGCGATCCGGACGTGCACCTCGAGCGCGCCGGCCTCCCGCAGCATCCGGACGAGCGCGCGCTGGGTGTTGCCGCGGACGATCGAGTCGTCCACCACCACCAGGCGCTTGCCGCGGATGACGTCGCGCAGCGGGTTCAGCTTCAGCCGGATGCCCAGCTGGCGGATGGTCTGCGACGGCTGGATGAAGGTGCGCCCGACGTAGGCGTTCTTCACCAGGCCGGTGCCGTAGGGGATGCCGGAGCCCTGCGCGTAGCCGATCGCGGCGGGGGTGCCCGACTCCGGCACCGGCATCACCAGGTCGGCCTCGACCGGCTGCTCACCGGCGAGCCGGCGGCCGATCTCGACGCGGGTGGCGTGCACCCCGCGGCCGGCGATCGTGGTGTCGGGGCGGGCGAGGTAGACGTACTCGAAGACGCAGCCCTTGGGGTCCGGGTTCGCGAACCGGGACGAACGCAGGCCCGCCGCGTCGATCGCGATGAGCTCACCCGGCTCGACCTCGCGGACGAAGGACGCGCCGACGATGTCGAGGCCCGCCGTCTCGCTCGAAACGACCCAGCCGCGCTCGAGCCGGCCGAGCACCAGCGGGTGCACCCCGTGCGGGTCACGCGCCGCATAAAGGGTGTTTTCGTCGGCGAAGACCAGGCAGAAGGCGCCCTTGAGGGTGGGCAGCAGCTCCATCGCGGCGGCTTCGATGCCCTTGTCGGCGGCGTTCGCGGCGAGCAGGCCGCAGACCAGGTCCGAGTCGCTGGACGAGCCGGTCAGGCCCGCGTGCGGCTTGAGCCCGGCGGCGATGGTGCGCTCGCGCAGCTCCGCCGTGTTGACGAGGTTGCCGTTGTGCGCGAAGGAAAGGCCGCTGCCGGTGTCGGTGGTGCGGAAGATCGGCTGGGCGTTTTCCCAGATGGTCGCGCCGGTGGTCGAGTACCGGCAGTGCCCGACGGCGATGTGCCCCTGCAGCGACTGCAGGATCTGCTCGTCGAACACCTGGCTGACCAGGCCGAGGTCCTTGAAGACCACGATCTGCGAGCCGTCGGAGACGGAGATGCCGGCGGCCTCCTGGCCCCGGTGCTGCAGGGCGTAGAGGCCGTAGTAGGTCAGCTTGGCGACTTCTTCCCCGGGAGCCCAGACGCCGAAGACGCCACACTCCTCACGGGGTTCCGGGTCGGGCTGGTCGGACACGAGCTGCGGGTCGGAAACCACCGAGGTGCTCCCAGGAAGACGTGATCAGGCCAAACTCAGTGTAAACGGTGCGGACACGAGTCAGGCCCCGCCCGACGTGGTTCTGACCACTTCGGACAGGGCCTGCAAGCTTTTGCACCTAACACGCATCCGGCAGCGAGAGGATCTCCGCGAGGACCTGCGTGCCATCACCGCGGCGGCGCCAGAGCCACCGCTCCGGCTCGAAGATGTTCTCTTCGGTGCCGGGCATCCGGGTCGCCACCACGTCGTCCTCGGCGTTGAGCCGGACCACGTCCACAACGTCGTCGTGCACCCGCACACCGACAACGGCGAGGACCTCACCGCGCTCGTCGGCGGGGTGGACGAACTGGTAACCGCGAGCCACCAGTTGCTGCAGTCCGGTTTCGATGTCGATGACGGGAGCGACGGCCTCAGCCGAGGACATCGTCGAACTCACCGTCCTTGGCGCCCGCCAGGAAGGCCGCCATCTCCGCGCGCGTGTACACGAGCGCCGGCCCGGTCGGGAAGCGCGAGTTGCGCATCGCGATCTCGCCGGAGGACAAGGGGGCGACCTCGACGCAGTTGCCGACCGAGCCGCTGTAGCTCGCCTTGCGCCACTGAGCACCCGCAAGCCGGTCAGCCGGGATGCCGTTCTCAAAACGCTCAGCCATGGTCCCACCTCTCCTTGCGGAAGTCTTTGGAGGCGATGCATCTGCATGTGCATTTGCCCGCGTAAAGGACGCTAGCACGTGTTCTTGCAGCGGTAAATGCACGTGCAGAATTTTGTGCATAGTTACTCTATAGAGTGACCATGACCGGTTCAAGCAGCAGTGAAAACTACGCCGCGTGACCGGCTTCCGGACCGCCTGACCTTCTAGATCTCCTGGCGACGCTTCGAGATCCACTCACGACTGCGCTCGGGAGTCGCCGCGTCGACGGCCAGCATGTCCAGCCGCCGGCTGTACTTTTCGATCTCTTCGCGCTTCTCGACGTAGTGCGCGCCGGTGAGGTACTCGATGTAAGCGATGTTGGGCAATTCCGGCTCGCCGAACCGCAGCAGCGAAAACGCGTGCTCCGCGGACAGCCCGCTGCGCTCGTACGGCAGGATCTGCACGGACACGTTCGGCAGCGCGCTCATCTCGAGCAGGTACTCGAGCTGCGCCTTGAGCACGCGCGTTCCGCCGATGGGCCGGTGCAGCACGGACTCGTCGAGCACCATCCAGATGCGCGGGGCGTCCGGCCTGGTGAACATCTTCTGGCGTCGCATCCGCAACGCGACCAGCTGGTCGACGCTCTCGTTCGCCATCTCCGAGCGGCCGTGGCTGAAGATCGCCCGCGCGTACGGCTCGATCTGCAGCAGTCCCGAGACGTACAGCGGCTCCCAGATCTGGATCCGGGCAGCTGCCTCTTCCAGGCCGACCAGATCGGTGAACCAGTTCGGCATCGTGTCGCCGAACCGCCGCCACCAGCCGGGCTCGTTCGACTGCTTCACCATGTCGAGGAAGCTCTGGCGCTCGCCTTCGTCCACGACGCCGTACATCGTCAGCAGGTCGGTGACGTCGCGTTCCTTGAACCCGACCCGGCCCAGCTCGAGGCGGCTGATCTTCGACTCGGACCCGCGGATGTTGTACCCGGCCTGCTGCCGGGTGATGCCGGCTTCTTCACGCAGCCGCCGCAGCTGGGAGCCCAAGATCATCCGGCGCGCCGTGGGGCCGATGTTCTGTTCGCCTGCGGACGCGTTCACCGCGTTCATTCCCGGACCTTCCGCGCGTCAGTCACCAGGGGGCTCTAGCCCGACTACCGAAAGTACACGTTGGGCCGTCCTGCGCAAAGAGGTGACCCGGTTTACCGCATGCGTGTGTAGTCCTACTCTACGTAGAGTACGAGACTTTCGACACAGAACTTGCGAGGTTCAAGATGCCCGACGCCGCGACCCGGACCGAACGAGTTCCTGTGGGGGTCGACCCGACCCGAGCCAGCATCGCGCGGGTGTACGACGCCTTCCTGCTGGGGAAGGACAACTACGAGATCGACCGGGAGGTCCTGCACAAGGTGCAGAAGGCCGCGCCGGAGGCTCAGGACCTCGCGTTCGAAAACCGCGGTTTCCTCATCCGCGCCTGCCGCTTCCTCGCCAGCCAGACCGGCATCACCCAGTTCCTCGACCTCGGCTCCGGCCTCCCGACGGCGGAGAACACCCACCAGGTCGTCCAGCGGATCAACCCGGAGACCAAGGTCGTCTACGTCGACAACGACCCGGTCGTGCTCGCACACGGCCGGGCGCTGCTCGAAGAGAACGAGCACACCCACTTCGTCGCCGAAGACATCTTCGAGCCGGAGCGGATCCTCGAGAACGAGATCGTCCGCGAGCACATCGACTTCACCCAGCCGCTGGTCATGCTGCAGATGGGCACGCTCCACCACTTCAAGGGCGACCACGCCCGGCCGGCCGAGATCATGCGGCAGTACGTCGACGCGCTGCCGTCCGGCTCCTTCGTCGGGCTCAGCCACTTCTTCGACCCCGAGAACGAGGACTCCGCGACCGCGCGCCGCATGGAGGACTTCTTCGTGCACAGCCCGATGGGCTCCGGCACGTTCCGGACGCAGAAGGAGATCGAGGAACTGTTCCCCGGCCTCGAAATGGTCGAACCCGGCGTGACCCTGTGCGCCGACTGGTGGCCGGACGGCCCGCGCCTCAAGGACCTCAACGTCGCGCAGCGGACCATCGCCGGCGGCGTCGGCCGCAAGCCGTAGCTAGACGCGGACCAGCGGGAGCCACTGCGAAAGGTCGGCCCGGGAGCCCGAAGCGGACACCCGGCCACCGGCCACCGCAGTGGTCCAGTCCAGCCGGCCGGTGGCCAGTTCGAGCCAGGTGCGCGGATCGGTCTCGATCACGTTCGGCGGGTTGCCGCGGGTGTGCCGCGGCCCTTCCACGCACTGCACCGCGGCGAACGGCGGCACGCGCACCTCGACCGTGCGCCCGGGCGCGTCCGCCGCGAGCGCGCGGAGGCTGAGCCGGACCGCGGCGGCCAGCTCGGCCCGCGCCGGGTCGGGCGCGTCGCCCTGCAGCCACGGGGAAATCGCCAGCACCGCCGCACGTAACTGTCCGGGGTCGACCGAACGCGAAGAGGCCATGGGCAAACAGTAGAGTGGCGCACCAAGAGTTTTCAGGCACACCCGAGAACGTGGGGATGAGATGGCGCAGCGGGACGAGGCAGAACGGATGGTTTCGCAGCAGCCCACCGGAAGCGGGGCCGAACGCCCCGGCAGGCACAGCAAGCCCAACCGCGCCGCACGGCGCGGCGGCCAGCAGGCCCGGCGCTCCGGCAAGCACGGCACACCCGAGATCACCGCGGAAATGCGCGCGAACGCCCGCGCCAACCCGAACAGCTGGCTGTACGTCATCGACGAGGCCTTCGACCCGAACGGCCCGGTCCCGTCGTGGGCCGTCGTCGGCGCCTACCCGGTGAACGGCGCGGGTGACGTCGTCGCCGACTTCCACCCCAACGACCGCTACCGGCCTTCGCCCAAGGCGCTCGGCTTCCCCGAGCCGACGAACGACCTCGAGCAGCTGCTGCAGCTCGTGCGCACCGAGCACCGGCCGCCGTCGGACCTGCCGAAGGTCGTCCTCGACTCGACGCTGTTCGTCTACGCGATGTCGCCGGTGCAGCGGACCGTCATCGGCTTCCACAACACCGACGGCCGGGTCATGGTGCCCGCGTACACGCGCAAGGCGCTCGTGCCGCGCGAGTGGCCGCACGCCCGCGCCGTCCTCGGCCGCGACATGGTCGGCCTGCTCGGCGGGCACCCGGTCGCGGTCAACCCGCACGACCTGATCACGGCCGTCGTGCCGGCGGAACACCTCGTGAAGGCGCTCGCCGACGAACAGCGCTGACCTGCGGGCTCCACTCCATCGGGTGACACCCGAGTCGCCGATCCGGCGGCTCGGGTGCATCGTGAGGCTGAGGAAGACTCACGAGACCGGTGGGGAGCATGAGGGTGAAACGTCGTTCGCTGCTTCCCGTCGCCGCCGCCGTGCTGCTCGTGGCCGGCCAGGCGCCGGCGAGCGCCGCCGACGTCTACGCGGGGGCTGAAGACCACTACGCCGGTTCGCAGATCGCCAAGGTCGAAGGTGTCGGTGCGGCGCCCGGCGTCCTGTACGCGACCGACGACCAGCAGCTCGGCCACGACGTCAGCGGGCACCAGGGACCGGTCGACTGGTCCGGCGCGACGCGGTCGGGCGCCAAGTTCGTCTACGTCAAGGCGACCGAAGGCACCGGGTTCGTCAATCCGCAGTTCGCCCAGCAGTACAACGGTTCCTACAGCGCCGGCCTGATCCGCGGGGCCTACCACTTCGCCCGGCCGGACGTCTCCGACGGCGCTTCGCAAGCGCGATACTTCCTGGCCCACGGCGGCGGCTGGTCCGCGGACGGCAAGACACTGCCGGGTGCGCTCGACGCGGAGTACAACCCGTACGGCGAAACCTGTTACGGCAAGGACGCCGGCGGAATGGTGCGCTGGATCAGCGACTTTTCGGAGACTTACCGCGCCGCCACCGGGCGGTACCCGACGATCTACACGTCGACGAGCTGGTGGAAGCGGTGCACCGCGAACAACGGCGGCTTCGGCGGCAATCCCCTCTGGATCGCCCGCTACAACACCGCCGTCGGCGAGCTCCCGGCCGGCTGGGGCGTGCACACGATCTGGCAGTTCGCCGACCGCGGCTCGCTGCCCGGCGACCAGAACTGGTTCAACGGCTCGGCCGACCGATTGCTCGCTCTCGCGCTGGGCTGAACGGACCAATGTTCCGGTAATAAGTGTTAACCGATCACGAATTGATGATCGACTTCCCGGGAAAATCACCCACGCGTATACCCAATTTCACGGAACTGAGTGACAAACCCCTGGTTCGTCCTCAACAATCGTGCGCGGGCGGCTACCTGCAGTAAGCCGCCCTCAGCGAGGGTATCTGTGAAGGGATTCAACGATGTCCACTTCCCGAAGAGGGCGGCTGTTCGCCGCCCTGGTCGTCCCGGCCACGCTGCTCCTGCTCGGCAGCACGGCCCAGGCGACCCCTTTCTCCCCCGAAGTCGACCCGGTGGCCGCGATCAACGCGGACATCGCCGAGCACAACCACGAGCTCGGGTCGCAGATCCGGCGTGTCGAAGGCGACAAGTCGACACCGGAGTCGCAGCAGGTCGCGCAGCAGCCGCAGCCCGGCCAGGCCATCCCCGGCCAGGTGCTGGCCACCGTGGCCGGCATGGACGTCGCCAGTTACCAGGGCAACGTCGACTGGGCGAACTGGTGGAACCAAGGCAAGCGGTTCGTCTGGACCAAGGCCACGGAGAGCACCAGCTACACGAACCCGTACTTCGCGCAGCAGTACAACGGCTCCTACAACCAGGGCTTCATCCGCGGCGCCTACCACTTCGCCACCCCGAACACCGCGAGCGGCGCGGCCCAGGCCACCTACTTCGTCGCCCACGGCGGCGGCTGGTCGAAGGACGGCAAGACGCTGCCCGGGGCCCTGGACATGGAGTACAACCCGTACGGCGCGACCTGCTACGGGCTGAGCAAGGCGGCGATGACGTCGTGGATCCTCGACTTCCACGACACCTACCACGCCAAGACCGGCCGGTACCCGGTGATCTACACCTCGACGAGCTGGTGGAGCCAGTGCGTCAGCGGTGACTTCTCCAGCACGGCCCCGCTGTGGGTCGCGCGGTACTCGTCCTCGGTCGGCACACTGCCCTACAACTGGGGCTTCTACACCGTGTGGCAGTACACCTCGAGCCCGCTCGACCAGGACACCTTCAACGGTGCCTACGACCGGCTCCAGGCACTCGCCAACGGCTGACCAGCACCACCCGGCTCCCGGATCGTGACGACTTCGCGTCGGCTCGGCCGGGAGCCGGTTTCATGCCGTACCGTCCGAGCTTGCAGAATGCTGCTCAGCACGTCCTGGGGGAACCACACGGGGCTACCGGACGTCGGAAGCGCACGAACACCCAGCGCCCGGAAGGCATGAAAGATGACGTACCCGCCTCAGCCGGGCCAGCCCGGCCAGCCCGATCCGTACGGCCAGCAGCCGCAGTCCGGCGGCTTCCAGCAGCAGCCGTACCCGCAGCAGGGTGGGTGGGACCCCAACCAGCAGCAGCAGCCGTATCCGACACAGCAGTACCCGCAGCAGGGTGGGTGGGACCCCAACCAGCAACAGCAGGGGTACCCGTCGGGCGGTTTCCCGGCGAGCCAGCAGCCGCAGTGGGGCGACCCGAACGCCCAGCAGCAGTCGGCGTGGGCGGACCCGAACGCGCAGCAGTACGGCCAGCAGGCCTGGGACCCGAACGCGGGCGGCCAGATGTCGGGCTGGGACCCGGCGACCGGGGGTTACTCGCAGGGCTTCGGCGGGCCGCCGGCGCCGCCGAAGAAGAGCAAGACCGGGATGTGGATCGCGGTCGGCGCCACCGTGGTGGTCGTGCTGGCGGTCCTGGGTGTCACCGGCTTCGTCGCGCCGGGGTTCTTCCTGTCGAAGGACGACAACAACGTCGCGGCGCCGCCGTCGTCGAGCACGTCGGCCAAGCCGTCGACGCCCAAGACGACCCCGAAGAAGACCACGCCGACCACAAAGCCGTCGTCGCCGAGCGGTTCGGGCGGCGCGGACGCCAAGGGCGTGCTGCAGGGCTTCATCGACAAGCTGAACGCGGGCGACACCCCCGGCGCGCTGGCGCTGGGCTGCTCCGACTCGAAGGACCTGCTCGACTCGTGGCTCAAGACGTTCCTCAAGCCGCCGCTGCAGCTGCAGCTCGGCGAGGTTCCGGACGACGAGTTCCTGGTCGAGGGCCAGGTCACCGGGACGTCCGCGGGCAAGAACGTCAAGGGCACGCTGAGCGCGACGAACTTCGACGACAAGGGTTTCTGCGTCAGCACCATGCTGGTGTCCTGAACTGGTGAAGCTGTGGCGATCACCGCTGGCGTGGACGTTCGCCGCGTCGCTGGTGCTGCTGCTCGGGGTCGGCGGCTGGTTGCTGACCGACCCCGCCACCAGCCGCAGTGACGCGCTGAAGACCGGCGGCCTGGCGGGCGGCGCGATCGTGGCGCTGTACGCACTGTGGCTGAACGACCGCCGGCGCCGGGTCGAGGAGCGGCGCCAAGACATCGAGCGGCAACGGCACGAGCTCGAGTCGCAGCGCGCGGAGCAGGATCGCGAACGGGTTGCCGACGAGCGGTTCGCGAAGGCCGTCGAGCTGCTCGGGCACGCGGCCGACCAGGTGCGGGTGGGGGCGCTGCACGCGTTGGCGGGCTTGGCGCGCAGCCGGCCGGAGTACACGCAGACGGTGCTGGACGTGCTGTGTTCCTACCTGCGGCGGCCGTTTCGGCGCCCGCCGAAGTCCGGATCGGACGCTTCCCCCGATCCGGAGCTGGAACGCGAGCTCACGGTCCGGCTCACGGCGCAGCGGCTGATCACCGACCTGCTGCCCGGCCGGGACGAAGAGGGTCCGGTGTACGACCTGGACCTCACGGGGGCGACGCTCGAATATTTCGACCTCTCGGGCAAGCTGATCGGCGGCCTGCTGCTGCGCTACACGTCATTGCACAGCACCACGAACTTCAGCGGCTGCCGCTTCAAGCGCCGGGTGTACCTCACCGCGGCGGGCACCGAAACGGCCCGGCTGGTGGGCCACTTCCGGTGCCGTGGCGCGGTTTTCGAGAGCCACGCGTGGTTCAGCGGGACGAGTTTCGCCGAGAAGGCGGACTTCACGGACACGACGTTCGCCGGGAAGACGACGTTCAAGGACGCGAACTTCGCGCAGGAGGCACTGTTCGGCGGAGCGGTTGCTTCTTTCGAGCTCGACCTGCGGCGGACCCGGTTCGAGGGGCAGACCGACCTGCGGTTCGCGTCGCTGACCGCGTCGATTTCGCTGTACAACACGAGGGTGCTGGCCGAGAAGGAGGTCCAGCTGCCGGAAGTTTGGGAGCTGGAGGAGCTGCGGGACGGGGACTCGCGGATCGTCGCCAAGGCTGGTTGAGCAGCCTCGCCCGTTAATGCAGTGAACGACTCTTTCATGGCGTCGGAGGACATGAAAGAGTCGTTCACCGCATTCAAGCGAGCCGTCGGATGTCGCGGTGGCCGGTCGCTCGAGGTCACCGGCGCGTAAGTCGCGGTTGACCGCGCGACTCCTGCCGTTGACCGAACTCCACGCCGGGCGCGCAGACCACGACTCGAGGCGTGATGCACCCAATGTGGGTGCATCACCCTGCTACCGCCAAGGACTGGCATCTCGGGTGCCGGAGCAGGCCCATCGCGGGCCGCCTGCCGCCCTTGCCGGAGCCCCCGCCCTTCCCTTGGGGGGCGTCCCCAAGTCCAGTTTACCGGCCCAGTAGGACAAACCCGCCGAGATCACCGGTCGTTCCCCGATCTGTCCACAACCAACGCAGGCTGTGGACAGATCGGAGAAGCAGTCAGTTGAACAGCGCCGGGAGCGTCTTCTCCCACGCCTCGCGCAGCTCGTCGAGCGTGAACTCCGTGATGCCCTGCAGCTCCAGCGTGCCCGACTCCGGGTCCACCACACCGGTCTTCCGCCACGGCAACCCACGCGCCGTGCACATCTCGGTGAACCGCAGCTCCTCCGTGCGCGGGACCGCCACCAGCACACGCCCCGACGACTCGGAAAACAGCTGCACGAACGGGTCCTGGCCGTCGTCGAGGAACACCCGGGCGCCGCACTGTCCGATGAGGACGGTCTCGACGAACGCCTGGATCAGGCCGCCGTCCGCGAGGTCGTGGGCCGCGGAGATCATGCCGTCGCGGGAACCCGCCACCAGGACGTCCGCCAGGAGCTTCTCGCGGGCGAGGTCCACGCGCGGGGGGACGCCGCCGAGGTGGCCGTGGAGCTCGCGGGCCCACGCCGAGCCGTCCAGCTCGTCGTGCGTTTCGCCCAGCAGCAGCAGGGTTTCGCCGGCCTCCGCGCCGATGCCGGTCGGGATGCGGCGGGTGACATCGTCGATCACGCCGAGGACGCCGATCACCGGCGTCGGCAGGATCGCCGTCGAACCGGTCTGGTTGAAGAAGCTCACGTTGCCGCCCGTCACCGGGATGCCGAGCTCGACGCAGCCGTCCGCGAGACCGTGCACGGCCTGCTCGAACTGCCACATCACCCCCGGGTCGGTCGGCGCGCCGAAGTTCAGGCAGTCCGACACCGCCACCGGCGTCGCGCCGCCCGTCGCCACGTTGCGGTACGCCTCCGCCAGCGCCAGCTGCGCGCCGCGGTACGGGTCGAGGTAGACGAACTTGCTGTTGCAGTCCGTCGCCACCGAAACACCGCGGCCGCTCGACTCGTCGATCCGGATCATGCCCGAGTCCGACGGCTGCGACAGCACAGAATTGCCGCGCACGTAACGGTCGTACTGCGACGTCACCCATTCCTTGGACGCCTGGTTGGGCGAGGAGATGAGACGCAACACGTCCGCGCGCAGTTCGTCCGGAGTGGACGGACGCGGCAGCGAAGCCGACGTGTCCGCGATCAGTGCGTCCTGAAAGGACGGACGTTCGATCGGCCGGTCGTACACCGGGCCCTGGTGCGCCACCGTGTGCGCCGGGACGTCGACGACCACCTCGTCGTTCCAGGTGATCACCAGGTGCTCGCCGTCGGTGACCTCGCCGATGTCGGTGGCGATGACGTCCCACTTGCGGCAGACCGCCATGAACGCCTCGACGTTCTCCGGCGAGACGACCGCGCACATGCGCTCCTGCGACTCGCTGGAGAGCACCTCCGCGGGCGTCATCCCGGTGGCGCGCAACGGAACCCGGTCGAGGTAGATGTGCATGCCGCCGTCGCCGGCCGCGGCCAGCTCCGACGTCGCGCAGGACAGCCCGGCGCCGCCGAGGTCCTGGATGCCGACCACGAGATCCGCCGCGAACAGCTCGAGGCAGCACTCGATGAGCACCTTCTCGGTGAACGGGTCGCCGACCTGGACGCTCGGCAGCTTCTTGCGGCCACCCGACGACTCGTCACCCGAAAAGGTGTCACTCGCCAGGACGGAAACGCCGCCGATGCCGTCGAGGCCGGTGCGCGCGCCGAACAGGATGATCTTGTTGCCGGTGCCGGACGCGAACGCCAGGTGCAGGTCCTCGACGCGCATCGCGCCGACGCACAGCGCGTTCACCAGCGGGTTGCCCGAGTAGGACGGGTCGAACACCAGCTCGCCGCCGATGTTCGGCAGGCCGAGGCAGTTGCCGTAACCGCCGACGCCGGCGACGACACCGGGCAGCACCCGCTTGGTGTCGGGGGCGTCGGCCGGGCCGAAGCGCAGCGCGTCGGCCACCGCGAGGGGACGCGCGCCCATCGCCATGATGTCGCGCACGATGCCGCCGACGCCGGTCGCGGCGCCCTGGTACGGCTCCACATAGGACGGGTGGTTGTGGCTCTCCACCTTGAAGGTGACCGCCCAGCCCTCGCCGATGTCGACGACGCCCGCGTTCTCCCCGATGCCGGCCAGCATCTTGGACTTCATCTCGTCGGTGGCGGTCTCCCCGAAGTACCGCAGGTGCTTCTTCGACGACTTGTAGGAGCAGTGCTCGCTCCACATCACCGAGTACATGGCCAGCTCGGCGTCGGTGGGCCGGCGGCCGAGGATTTCCCGGATGCGAGCGTACTCGTCGTCGGCGAGCCCGAGCTCGCGATAGGGCTGGGTGTGGTCCGGGGTCGCCCCGGCCCGCTCGGTGGTGTCAACGGTGCTGGTCACGGTGTCCGTGTCAGGGTTCGCCACGGCCGCCAGGATACGTGCCACCCGGCAGCGCCCCGGACGGTGGGCCACCAAAATCGGACGCGCCGCGACCGGTGTGAGCGAGGCGACAGCGCGGGGGCCGGCCAGGGCGCTCCGCCGAAAATCGGTCGCCTTCGGGTGGTCATCGGCTTACCGTCGGGAATCGTGCTTTCCGCCACATATCCCTTTCCGCCGCTGCGGCTGCCCGCACGGCCGACCGCGAGCCGCTTCCTGCTCGCCGTGTTCCGGGCCCGGCTGGGCTCGGTGCTCGGCGCGGCCGCGATCGGTGTCGTCTGGGCGCTCCCGGGCGCGCTGCTGCCGCTGGTCGTCGGCCAGGGCATCGGCGCGATCGTCGCGCACGACGGCCAGGCGATCTGGCGCTGGGCGCTGGCCGCCGCCGCGCTCGGCGTCGTCCAGACCCTGTCCGGGACCTGGCTGCACTTCCTCAACTACGGCCTGTGGCTGCACGGCGCGGGCTCGACGCAGCGGGCGGTGTCGGCGCACACCACGCGCGTCGGCGCCGGCCTGCGGGAGAACACGACCACCGGCAACCTCGTCGCGATCTCGACCACCGACATCAACCACATCGGCAACACCGTCGAGATGACCGGGCGGGCGTTCGGCTCGCTGCTGGCGTTCGTCGTGGTGGCGGTGTGGCTGATCTCGACGTCACCGCTGCTCGGCGTGGTCGCGCTGGTCGGCGTGCCGGTCGCGGTGCTGGGCATCGGCCCGCTGCTGGCGCCGCTGCAGAAGCGCAAGGCCAGCCAGCGCGAGAAGCGCGGCGACGTCAACGCGCTCGGCGCGGACATCGTGTCCGGCCTGCGGATCCTGCGCGGCATCGGCGGTGAGCGGCGGTTCTTCGCCCGCTTCCGCGAGACGAGCCAGCGAGTGCGGCTGGCCGGCATCGAGGTCGGCAAGGCCGAGGCCTGGCTGGCCGCGGCCGAGATCGCGCTGCCCGGCCTGGTCACCGTGGTGATCACCTGGCTGGGCGCGCGGCTGGCCGTCGCCGGCTCGATCGACGTCGGCCAGCTGGTGGCGTTCTACGGCATTTCGGCGTTCCTCATCTGGCCGGTCTCCGCCGCGACGGAGGCGGTCGGGTCGATCACGTCGGGCCTGGTCGCGTCGCGGAAGGTGGTCGCGCTGCTGGCGCTGCGCCCGAAGCTGGCGGACCCGGAGACGCCGGTGCCGCTGCCCGAGGGGCCGCTGGAGCTGGTGGACACCGAGTCCGGGATCCGCGTTGCGGCCGGGCGGCTGACCGTTGTCGACCTCGGCGCCGACGGTGAGGCGGTGGCCGACCGGCTGGCCCGGTTCGCCGACCCGGCCGAGGGCGAAGAGGTGCTGGTCAACGGCATCCGCGCGGACCACGTCGCGCTCGCGGAGCTGCGGCAGCGGGTCGTGTACGCGCACAACCAGGACATCTGGTTCTCCGGCGTGCTGCGCGAGCAGCTGGCGCCGGCGCGGCCGAGCGACGTCAGCATCACCGAAGCGCTGTACGCGGCCGACGCCGACGACATCGTCGAGGCGCTGCCCGACGGCGTCGACGAGGTGATCGGCGAGCGCGGGCGTGAGGTGTCCGGCGGCCAGCGGCAACGGCTGAACCTGGCCCGCGCGCTGGCGGTCGACGCCGACGTGCTGGTGCTGGACGAGCCGACGTCGGCGGTCGACGCGCACACGGAGGCACGCATCACCGAACGCGTCACCGCGCTGCGCCGTGGCCGCACGACGGTGGTGTTCAGCCAGAGTCCACTGTGGACACATGTGGCCGACGAGGTCTTCACGGCGAGGGGGGTGACGGTGTGAAGCGGCTTCCCACGGCGTCCCGGCGGGACGTCCGCCGCTGGGCGCGCAAAACGGCGCTGACCCACAAGCGCGAGTTCGGGCTGCTGCTCGGCGCGCTCTCCGTCGCGACGCTGATCGGGCTGGCCGGCCCGCAGCTGCTCGGCACGCTGGTCGACGACGTTGCCGGCGGCACCACGACGGGGCGCGTCGACCTGCTGGCGGCCGTCTTCGTGGTGATCCTGGTGCTGCAGGCGCTGGCGCGGAAGGTCGCGCGGATGCGCGGCGCGGTGTTCGGCGAGCTGGTGCTGGCCGAGACCCGCGAGGAGTTCGTCGGGACCGCGTTGCAGCTGCCGCTGGGCACGGTCGAGGCAGCCGGCACTGGCGACCTGCTCAGCCGCGCCACCACCGACCTCGGCCGGATCGATCACGCGGCGCGGTTCGCGGCGCCGGAGATCCTGGTCGCGGCGGTGACCGTGGTGTTCACGGTCGTCGCCATGGTGCTGACGTCGCCGCTGCTGTCGCTGGGCCTGCTGGTCGCGCTGCCGTTGCTGGTCAGCGTCAACGTCTGGTACCAGCGGCGGATCCCGACGGTCATGCAGTGGATGCTCGACCGCTGGGCCGACCTGACGACGAGCGTCCACGAGACGGCGGAAGGCGCACGCACGGTCGAGGCGCTCGGGCTCACCGACCGGCGGATCGACGCGGCACACGGCGCGCTGGACCAGAGCATCTACGGCGAGCGCCGGATGCGGGCGCTGCAGCTGCGCTGGCTGCCCTCGCTGGAGATCAGCTACGTGCTGCCGCTGGCGGTCATGCTGCCGCTCGGGCTGCTCGCGTACTCGCGCGGCTGGGCCGGGCTCGGCGAGATCACCACGGTGCTGCTGTACGCGCAGGCAATGGCGAGCCCGCTCAACGAGGCGCTGTTCTGGCTGGAGGACCTGCAGGTCGCGGCGGCCGCGGCGCGCCGGATCCTCGGCGTCCGCGAAGTCGCGACCGAGGACGTGCCGAAGATGACGGAGGTGCCGCGCGGGCGCGACATCGACGTGCACGGCGTCCGGTTCGCCTACACCGCCGACCGCGAGGTCCTGCACGGCATCGACCTGCGGGTGCCGCGCGGCGAGCGGCTGGCGATCGTCGGGCCGTCCGGCGCGGGCAAGTCGACACTCGGGCGGCTGCTGGCCGGCATCGCGGCGCCGTCGTCGGGCTCGGTGCGCATCGGCGGCCAGGACGTCTCGGCGCTGGCCGACGACGTCCTGCGCGGCGAGGTCCTGCTGCTGACCCAGGAGCACCACGTGTTCTCGGGGACGCTGCGGCAGAACCTGGCACTGCCGGCGCGTCGCGCGGGTGGCGACTGGACGGACGACGAGCTGACCGCGGCGCTGGCGTCGGCGGGCGCGTCGGACTGGGTCGCGACCCTGCCGGACGGGCTCGACACGAAGCTCGGTTCGGGCGCGTATCCGGTGCCGGCGGCGATCGCGCAGCAGCTGGCACTGGCCCGCGTGGTGCTGGCGGACCCGCACACGCTGGTGCTCGACGAAGCGACGTCGCTGCTCGACACCGGTTCGGCGCGCGACCTGGAGCGTTCGCTGAACAGCGTGCTGGAAGGGCGCACGGTGATCGCGATCGCCCACCGCCTCCACACGGCCGCGGCGGCCGACCGGGTCGCGGTGGTCGAAGGCGGCCGCATCACGGAGCTGGGCCCGCACGACTCGCTCCTGGCGGCCGGCGGCTCGTACGCGCGTCTCGTGGCGGCGGCGAGTTAGTCCGGAATGTCCGGAGTCATCGACGTGTTGCTCCCCGGTAGAGGATCTTCTACCTGGGGAGCGACATGTCTTTCGTGATGACCGCGGCCGAACGCGAATCGTTCTTGAGCGGGGTGCACGTCGGGGTGCTGGCGGTGGAGCGCGCCGGCCGGGCCCCGCTGGCGGTCCCGGTCTGGTACGACTACGAACCCGGCGGCGAGCTGCTGATCTGGATGGAACGCGAGACGGTCAAGGACCGCGCGATCACGGCGGCGGGCCGGCTGAGCCTGGCCGTCCAGGACGAGAACCCGCCGTACAAGTACGTGACGGTGGAGGGCCCGGTGATCGCGAACGACAAGCCGCCGACGCGCGAACAGGCGTTGCGGATCGCCGGCCGTTACTGGCCCACGGACCAGGCGACGGCGTACGTCGACTCGGCGCTGGGCGAACGGTCGGTCCTGGTGCGGGTGAAGCCGGAGAAGTGGCTGTCGAACGACCAGAGCAAGAGCTGAGCCCGGGCCTGTGGACAACTCGCGTCTACGGGCCCGGAACTGTCGGTGCCCCTCGGTAGAATGGATTACCGGGGGGGGCGCCGCCCAGCCTCAAGCCTTGATCAGCGCGTCCACCGCGCTGTAGAACATGCCCAGCCCGTCGTCCGACGGCCCGGTCAGCGCGTCGATCGCGTGCTCCGGGTGCGGCATCAGCCCGACCACCCGGCCGTTCTCGCTCCGGATCCCGGCGATGTCGTTGCGTGACCCGTTCGGGTTCCCGCCCACATAACGGAACACGACGCGCCCCTCGGCCTCCAGCTCGTCCAAAGTGGACTGCTCGGCCACGTAGCACCCGTCGATGTTCTTCATCGGGATGAGGATCTCGGCGCCCTGCTCGTACCGCGTCGTCCAAGCGGTTTCGGTGTTCTCCACCCGCAGCCACTGGTCGCGGCAGATGAAGTGCAGGCCCTGGTTGCGGATCATCGCGCCCGGCAGGAGACCCGCTTCGCACAGGATCTGGAAGCCGTTGCAGATGCCGAGCACCGGCATGCCCGCGCGCGCCGCCTCGATCACCGAGTTCATCACCGGCGCGAACCGGGCGATGACACCCGCGCGCAGGTAGTCACCGTACGAGAAGCCACCCGGGACGACGACCGCGTCGACGTCGTGGAGGTTCTCGTCCGCGTGCCACAGGGGCACCGCCTCGGCGTCGGCGTAGCGGACCGCGCGGGCCGCGTCGCCGTCGTCGAGCGTGCCGGGGAAGGTGATGACGCCGATGCGCGCGCTCACGCGTCCACCCGCGTGATCGTCCACTGCTCGATCACCGGGTTCGCGAGGAAGCCTTCGGCGATCTTCTCCAGCGTCGCGTCGTCGACCGTGTCGTCGACCTCGATCTCGAAGTGCTTGCCCTGGCGGATCTCCTTGATCCCGGTGAAGCCGAGGCGGCCGGCGGCGCCGAGCGCGGCCTGTCCCTGCGGGTCGAGGATTTCGGGCTTCGGCATGACGTCGACGACGACTCGGGCCACGGCAGGCTGCTCCTTATTCACGCAGGTCGTGGGTACCCGGCGAGCATAGTTCACCCAGTTCGGCAGGCCGCGGGGGCCGCCGGGAAAACTAGACTGGCCGACGGCGCGCCGCTGCGCCATGATGAGTCGTTGACATCGCGCCAACAGCTGTGGAGGCACCGTGGACTCCTACGACTACGTGATCGTCGGCGCCGGGAGCGCGGGCTGCGTCCTGGCCAACCGGCTGACCGAGGATCCGTCGGCCCAGGTCCTGCTGCTCGAAGCGGGCGGCGAGGACACCGCGGACGAAATCCACATCCCGGCCGCCTTCCCCTCGCTGTTCAAGACCAAGTGGGACTGGAACTACGAGACCGTCGAGCAGAAGCACACCGGCAAGCCGTCGTACTGGCCGCGCGGGAAGATGCTGGGCGGCTGCTCGTCGATCAACGCGATGATCTACATCCGCGGCAACCGCGCCGACTACGACGGCTGGCGCGATTCTCACGGCGCCGAGGGCTGGGGCTGGGACGACGTCCTCCCGTACTTCAAGCGCGCCGAGGGCAACCAGCGGCTCGACGGCCCGCTGCACGGCACCGACGGCCCGCTGAACGTCGAGGACCGCCGGTTCACCCACGAGCTGTCACACGCCTGGGTCGACTCGGCCGTCACCTGGGGCCTCAAGCGCACCGACGACTTCAACGGCGAGAGCCAGGAAGGCGCCGGCGTCTACCAGGTGACCTGCAAAAAGGGCCGCCGCTGGTCCACCGCGGACGCCTACCTGCGTCCCGCGCTCGACCGGCCGAACCTCACGGTGAAGACGTCTTCGCCGGCCACCCGGATCGTCTTCGAGGGCACCCGCGCGGTCGGCGTGTCCTATTTGGACAACGGCGTCGAGCACACCGCGCGCGCGTCGGCCGAGGTGATCTTGAGTGGCGGCGCGGTCAACTCGCCGCAGCTGCTGATGGTCTCCGGCGTCGGCCCGGCCGAGCACCTGCGTGAGCACGGTGTCGACGTCGTCGCCGCGCTGCCCGGCGTCGGCGAGAACCTGCACGACCACCCAGCTTGCGGGATCATCTGGTCCACCCGCGGCACCACCGACCTGGTCGACGCCGCCACGCCGGCCGGTCTCGTCCGCTACCAGCTGACGAAGCGCGGCCCGCTGGCGTCGAACATCGGTGAAGCCGGCGCGTTCTTCCCGACCGGCGACGGCCTGCCCGCGCCGGACATGCAGATCCACGTCGCGCCGACGTTGTTCTACGACAACGGCATGCGCGAGCCGACCGTCCCCGGCTTCACGTCGGCGGCGACGCTGGTGGACGTCGCGAGCCGCGGCCGGCTGCGGCTGAAGTCCGCGAACCCGTTGTGGAAGCCGGAAATCGATCCGGCGTACTACTCGGAGTCCAAGGACATGGACACGATGATCGCCGGGCTGCGGGCGCTGATCGAGATCGGCCGCGGCGGACCGCTGAAGCGGTTCCTCGACAAGCCGTTCCTGCCGGCGCGGCACGATCTGACCGACGCCGAGCTGGCCGAGCACATCCGGGAGAACACGCAGACGCTGTACCACCCGGTCGGCACGTGCTCGATGGGCACCGGTGAGCAGGCGGTCGTCGATCCGCAGCTGCGGGTGCGCGGGGTCGAGGGGCTTCGGGTGGTGGACGCGTCGGTGATGCCGGTTGTGCCGCGTGGGAACACGAATGCGCCGACGATCATGGTGGCGGAGAAGGCCGCGGATCTGATTCGGGGGCGTTGAGGGCGGGCCCCGGCCCCCCGGTATCCAGTTTACCGAGGGGTACCGACAGTTCCGGGGTTGTGGCGGTGAGTCATCCACAACCCCGGCTCCGGTCAGCGCTTGCCGTGGAGGATGGTCACCAGCTTGACGACCAGGGCGTCCGTGGATTCCTTGCGGGTGAACGACGTCAGCGTGAGCGGCGCCGTGAAGCGCTGGCGGGCGATCGCCTTCGAACGGGCGAACTCGCGCAGCCCCTCCGGGCCGTGGATGCGGCCGAAGCCGGAGTCGCCCACGCCGCCGAACGGCAGGGAAGCGATGCCCGCGAACGACAACGGCGCGTTGATCGACGTCATGCCCGTGCGCAGCTTCTCCGCGAGCTCCACGCCGCGGGACTTCGAAAAGACCGTCGAGCCCAGGCCGTACTTCGTGTTGTTCGCCTTCTCGACCGCTTCGTCCATGTCGCGGACCTTCGCGATGGTCACGGTCGGGCCGAATGTCTCCTCGGTGACCGCCTCGGAGTCCTCGGGGACGTCGATCAGCACGGTCGGCTGCGCATAGCGGTCTCCGACGGACTCCTCACCACCGAGGACGGCCTTGCCGCCGCGGGCCAGCGCGTCCTGGATGTGCCGCTTGATCACACCCAGCTGCGACGGCATCGTCACCGGGCCGTACTGCGCGGCCTCGTCCGATCCCGCGCGCACGTCCTTCGTCTTCTCGACGACCTTCGCGACGAACTCGTCGTGCACCTTCTCGTGGACGTACACCCGCTCGACGCCGATGCAGGTCTGGCCGGAGTTGGAGAACGCGCCCCAGACCGTCGCATCGGCGGCGGCGTCGAGGTCGGCGTCCGCGTCGACCAGCACCGGGTCCTTGCCGCCCGCCTCGATGACGACGGGAGTGAGCGTCTCGGCGGCCGCGGCCATGATGCGCTTGCCGGTGGCGGTCGAGCCGGTGAAGGCGATCTTGTCGACGCCCGAGCCGACCAGCGCCGCGCCCGTCTCGCCGAAACCGGTGATCAGCTGCAGCACCGGGTGCTCCGGCACGATCTCGGCAAACGCGTCGACCAGCCACTTCCCGACACCCGGGGTGTACTCGCTGGGCTTGAAGACAACGGCGTTGCCCGCCGCGAGCGCGTACGCGATGGAGCCGAGCGGCGTGAACACCGGGTAGTTCCACGGTCCGATCACGCCGACCACGCCCAGCGGCTGGTACTCGACGGTCGCCGCCTGGTTCGACATCAGCAGCCCGGCCGAGCGCTTCTGCTTGCCGAGGATCTTCTTCGCGTGCTTGCCCGCCCACGCGATGTGCTCGATGGCCAGGACGCTCTCGAGCTGCGCGTCGGCGATCGGCTTGCCGGTCTCGTCGCGCACCACCTGGCACAGCTGCGGCAGTCGCCGGGTCAGTACGCCCTTCCAGCTCTTCAGCCGTTCCGCGCGCCCGGCGAAGCCGAGGTCCGCCCACCACTTCGCGGCGACGCGTGCCCGCGCCACAGCTGCGTTGACGTCCCCCGCCGTGTGGATCGGGTAGGTTCCGACCACCTCGTCGGTCGCCGGGCTCAGCGAGTCGAAGGTCTCGCCGACCGACGTCGGCTTCGGCTGGACGGCAGTCATCGGCGTCTCCCTGGAGGTAGCGGGTCAGCCCAGGTTACGACGTTACTGACATCGTGCCAATAGGTCGCGCGGGCTTCACCACCAGCATTCCACCGGCGATCGCCGCGGCAAAGACACCGAACAAAGGCGCGAGCCACAACGGCAGCACGCCGACGGCCAGCGAGCCGAGCCCGAAGCCCGCCGCCTGCACCGTGAAGCTCAGGGAGAACCCCGCCGACCTGCGGTTCTTCGGCAGCATCCGCTGCAGGTTGACCGACGTCGCGGCGACCAGCGGCCCGGTGCACGCCCCGATCACGGCCACCGACACGATCAGCCCCGGCCAGCCGAGGTCGGCCGCGAGCGCGAGCCCGCCGACGATGAACCCGCCGAGGAACAGCCTCGAGTCGCCGGTCTTGCCGCGCCACGCGTAGAGCGCGCTGCCCACGATGCTGGCTCCGCTCAGCACGGCGATCACCACCGGCGCGGCGGTGTCCGGCGCACCGAGCCGCTGGACCAGCGGCAACGGCGCGACCTCGATCGTCGACAGCAGCAGCCCGACGGTGAACGCGCAGCCCAGCCACGGCAGGTACGCGCTCAACGGCACCCGCACGTTCTCCGTGCCGGATTCCCCCCGATCGGGCTCACCCGTGCGGCGCGGGACGAGCACGGCAGCAGCCACGCAGGCCGCGGTCATGGCCGCGAGCGGGACGAACGTGCCGGCCAGGTCGAGCAACGCGACCAGCGCCGGACCGCCGATGAGCACACCTTCGAGGATCATCGCGTCGACGGAGATCGCCCGCGGCAGCATCGTGTCGTCGACGGTGTCGGCGAGCAGCGTCCGGAAGCCGCCCGACAACGCGCCCGCCGTGGCACCGGGCAGCAGGACGAGCCCGAGCAGCACGGCGTTCGGCGCGTCCGCCGCCGCGGCCAGGGCCAGCACGCCGAAGCCGGCCGCGGTCAGGACGAGCAGCGCCGGCAGGCCGCGAGCCGGCCCGACGCGGTCGATCAGCCGCCCGACCGGCACCGCGCCGGCCATCTCGGCCACGACGTAGACCGACATCAGCACGCCGCCGAGCCGGTACGACCCGGTTGTGGCGGTGGTTAGCAGCGTGAACGCGAGCGGCGCCATGGTCGCCGGGAGCCGCGCGAACTGGACGCCCGCCGACCAGCGCCAGTAGGCGCGATGGGTGAACAACGACATGTGAACACGGTCTCTGGGCCGCGGTTTGCGGCACACTGATTCGGGCACGGACGAATGCGGGAGGCTGCGGTGATCGAGCTGGTCCTGACCGCGGCCGGCACGCAACGCGTCCGGTTCGCGATCTCGCCGTTGGAAGAGGTGCTGGGCGCCGTCCAGACGCTGCTCGGCGTCCGCGGGCACCCGGCGCACCTGCCGTGGGTGTCCGGCGCGCCCGCTCTCGACGTCCCGGAGCTGGCTGCCGTCCTGAGCGCGCGGCACTACATCACCGAGTTCCTGAGCCCGCCGCCCGCCGGCCCGGAAACGACGGCCGAGGCGCAGCTGCGGGCGGTCCGGGCGACACCGCCGCACCAGGTCGCGCTGGAGCTGGCGATGGTCGACGCCGACCTGAGCGGCCTGCCCGCCGACCCGGCCGCCGCGCGCGACCTGCTCGCCGACCAGCTCGAGACGGTCTGGCACACGTTGCTCGCACCGCAGTGGCCTCGCCTGCGCGAGTTGCTGGCCGCCGACATCGCCCACCGGACACGAGTGCTCGGCGAAGGCGGTGTCGCAACGATGCTCTCCGAGCTTCACCCACGCGTCCGGCTGACCGGGACGTCCCTCCTGGTGGACGTCCGGTCCCGCGAACGGCTGGAGATCGACTCGCGCGGGCTGCTGCTGATCCCGGCCGTGTTCGCCTGGCCGAACGTCGGCGTCGTGACGGTCCCGCCGTGGCAGATCTCCCTTCTCTATCCCGCTCGCGGTGTCGCCTCGCTATGGACCTCGGTTCAGGACGCACCCGAGCCGCTGACCGAAGTGCTCGGCCGGACCCGCGCGCTGCTGCTCACCACGCTCGACCAACCGACCGCGACGACCGACCTGGCCCGCCGGCACGGGCTGGCCCCGGCGACGGTTTCGGCCCACCTCACGGCGTTGCGCGGGGCCGGGCTGCTGGCGTCGGAACGCCGCGGCCACCGGGTGCTGTACCGGCGGACGGACCTCGGCGACGCGCTGCTCGTCGGCAAGCTCTGACTGATCGGGACTAGGCTGGAAACGACCACCCCTTAAGGAGAATCATCGATGCGTATCGTCCATTTCGGACATGCCTGCGTGCTGCTGGAAACCGGTTCCGAGCGGATCCTCATCGATCCCGGCGCGTTCTCCACGGACTTCGAGCGTGAGCGGGAGCTCTCCGCTGTGCTCGTCACCCACCAGCACTTCGACCACCTGGACGTCGAGCGGCTGCCGAAGGTCCTTGAAGCCAACCCCGGCGCGAAACTGATCGTGGACCCGGGCTCGGCTCCCGAAATCGAAAAACTGGGCCTCCCTTTCGACGTTGCCAACGTGGGTGACGCGTTCGCCGTCGGTGACACCTCGATCAAGGCCGTCGGCGGTGAGCACGCCGTCATCCACGCCGACATCCCGGTGATCCCGAACATCGGCTACGTGTTCGGCGACGGCGCCTTCTACCACCCCGGCGACTCGTTCTTCGTGCCCGAGCAGAAGATCGACGTGCTCGGGCTCCCCACCGGGGCGCCGTGGCTCAAGGCCGGCGAAGCCGTCGACTACCTGCGGGCGGTGGCGCCGCGGATCGCCGTGCCGATCCACGAAGCCGTGCTCGCCAACCCGGCCATGCACTACGGACTGTTCGGCAACCTCGCGCCCGAGGGAACCGAGGTCAAGGTGCTCGACCGGGCGGAGCCGGTGAAGCTCTGAGCCGCGCTCGTGCGGCGTGCCCGTTCAGGCCCTCGGCCGCGGGTCCGCCGGCACGCCGCACAGTTCGGCCGCGTCACGCCACAATTCCTCCTCCCGCGCTTCGTCGTACGACTCCTTCGACGACGGCACGACCTGACCGCGGTCGATGTACGCCCCCGACTCTCCGGGCCTCGGCACGCTCATGACGGCCGCGAGCTTCGTCCCCGCGACCTGGGGGCTCGACGCGATCGGCGTTGCCCACAGCAACGGCATGAGCCACCGGAAGCCGAGGCGCTGGATCGCGCTCGCGTCCCGGGCCAGGCCCGTGCCGGGCACCAGCCCCGGGGTGTAGGCGTAGATGTCGAGTTCCGGCTGCCGCCTCGCAAACGCGTGCACCAGGTACTGCACACCGAGCTTGCTGGTCGAGTACGCCCGGCGGCCCGCGGTGACGGTCTCCGCCTCCTTGCCGCTCTCCGGCCGGACGAGGCTGCGCACGTCGGTCCAGCGGGGCGCCGGAACCAGGCCGAGGTTGTGCCGGAAGTCGCCGAAGTGCGACTCGCTGCCGGTCACGACGATCCGCGCGCCCGGTTCGAACCGGGCGGCCAGCAGGCGGAGCAGCAAGTAGTTCGCCAGGACATTGATCCCGAACGTGGCCTCGAAACCGTCCACGGTGGCCTTCGTGGTCGACGCCATCTGCACACCCGCGTTGGCCAGGAAGCCTTTCAGTGGCGGGATTTCGCCCGCGTCCAGCAGCTGGCCCACGGTTTCCGCCGTCGCCCGCACCTCCTCGAGGGAAGCAAGGTCGCAGGACAGCGCCTGGACGTTCGGATTCCCCGTGCGCGCAGCCAGTTCCCGCGCTACCCGCTGGCCGGCGCCGCCCCGCACCAAGATCAGCAGCAGCTGGTCCGGGTGGTCCTGGAGCAGCTTCTCGGCCGCGGCCAGCCCCAGACCCCGGCTGGCACCGGTCATCAGCAGCGTCCTCGTCGGTTCAGTCATGTCCCCTCCGTCATCCGTTCGGGTACTCGATTCGAACTGGTACTCGGTACCGTAGCGCACTCGGTACCGGGTCCGCTAGTGTGAGGGCATGGAACAACGCCCCTCGCTGCGGGAACGAAAACAGAAACAAGCTCGCGAGCAGATCGTGGAAGCGGCCTTCGCGTTGTTCGCGGAGCGCGGCTTCACCGAGGTCACGGTCTCGGACATCGCGGAGCGCGCAGAGGTGGGGCGCACGACGTTTTTCCGGTATTTCGGCGACAAGCAGGAGGTGGTGTTCTCGGACGAACAGCAGCTGCTGGATCACCTGGCGGAGCGGCAGCGGGCGTTGCCGGGCGAAGCACCGCAGGACCTCTCGACGGCACTCGCACAGATCCGCGGGCTCGTGCTCGACGTGTGCGCAGAGGCCACCGCGGACGCCGCGCACTACGAAATGCACCAGCGGCTGGTGGAGCAGAATCCGGAGCTCAAGGATCGCAGTGCGCGGAAGATGCAGCGGTTCGCCGAGGTGGGCGAAGCGATCTTGCTGGAGCGCGGCACACCCCGGGATGTCGCGGTCCTGGCAGCACAGATCGCGTGTGCCTGCTACCAGACCGGTAGCCGCCTCGCCGGCGCCGACGCGCCCGCACTCGCCCCGGCGGTCGACGTGGCCTTCACCCGGCTCGACGTTCTCCTGGACGGAGAGCCGGCCCACGGCCGGAAATGACGATCAGGGGGTGCCTCGACCCGCTGTCGACGCTGATTGAAAACTCCATAAAGAAGCGGCGAAACGCTAGGCCGCGACTGCCCGCAAGGAGCCGTAAGTGGTGCCGAACGCGCGGTTCTCCAGCGCGACGTCGACGGCGTCGAGCAGGGCCTGGCGGAGACCAGGACGGGTGAGATCGGTGGCGTCGACGCCGAGCCGGACCAACCCACCTCGGCGAGCTGCCCGCGCGGAGGCGAGCACGAGCGCGAAGCAGCGCACGGTCTCGGTGCGGTGCGACTGACTGGTGAACTCCTGGACGCGGGCGCGGCGCACCTCGCCCGTGACGAGGTCCCGCACCGCGCCTAGGTCCGCGCACAGCCGGAACCCGTGCTCGGCCAGCGCCTGCAGCGTGCCCTGCGAGGCGATCCACCGCGGCGGAGCGAAGCCGTCGACAGTGAGACCGGCACTGTCGAGGGCGGCCTTCGCGGCGATCAGCCGGAGCCGGGCCTCGTGCGCCGGCAGCGTTGCGAACTCCGCCTTCTTGCCCAGGTACACCGTGCGGTGCGTGGGCGCGACGGAGTGGTCGTAGCCGTGCAGCAGCACGGAATCACCACCGCGGGCGCGGGTGCGCACCCACTCCGTCACCGGGCCTTCGCCGGTCCGGGCGACGTGCAGCACCGAGAGCGGCACTTTGCGGCGGTCGAGCTCGGCCGCGAGGTCGGCGCACCGGTGCAGCGTGCGCGGGGTGATTCCCGACAGCGAAACCAGCAAGCGAGCATCCACGCCACCATTGGGACCCACCGGTCTGACGTCGGCGTGAACTGCGCAGAACGGGCGAGCGACCGTTGCCGGAAGGCTCAGACGCCCTCACGCAGGCGCTGCACCGCGACCGCGATCCGGCCCCGCAGGTCGGGATCGGTGACCTCACCGTCGGCGACGACCGCACGCGAGACCGGGAGCCGCACGCACGCCTCCTCGACGATCTTCGCGCCCGCGTACGTTAGAACCTTGCGGAGCGAGTCGTGCGCGTCGCGGCCGCCGGTCGGGGCCGCGACCGAGGACGCGTTGATCCACGCCACCGGCTTGCCGTAGATCTCGCCGCCGCCGACCGTCCAGTCGAGCAGGTTCTTGAACGAGCCCGGCAGCCCGCCTGCGTACTCCGGCGTGCAGATCAGGACGGCGTCGGCCGTTTTGATCGCTGCGCGCAGTTCCGCGACGGCGGGATGCAGCGGGTCGCGGTCGTCATCCGGGTTGAAGTGCGGCAGATCGCCCAGTCCGGCATAGGTCGTGCTCGAGGTGAGGGTCGCGACGGTCCCCAGCACCGCCGCGTTGCCCGAGCCCGCACGCAGGCTGCCGCAGATCAGCAGGATCACGCAGCCAGTCTGCCAGGGAAAGCCCGGTGATGCGGTGGTACGCCTGGCGATACCGGTCGCGCGTGGCGGTCACCACTTCCGGCGGCAACGGCGGCAGCGCGGACACGCAGTCCCAGCCGGACGCCGGGCCGACCAGCCAGTCGCGCACCTGCTGCTTGTCGAACGACGGCCGCGGGCGGCCGGGCCGGTGGGCGCCGGCCAGCCAGTAGCGCGCCGAATCCGGGGTGAGCAGCTCGTCCGCGAGCACGAGCCCGCCGTCCGCCCCGATGCCGAACTCGAACTTCGTGTCGGCCAGCAACAAGCCCTGCTCCGCGGCTCGCGCGGCGCCCCGGCGGTACAGCTCCAGGGACGCCTCCCGGACCTCCTCGGCCAGCGCGCGGCCGAGGATCGTGGCGAACGTCTCGAAGTCGATGTTCACGTCGGGTTCGCCGGGGCGGGTCTTCGTGGACGGCGTGAAGATCGGCTCGGGCAGCCGGGCCGACTCGGCCAGCCCGGCCGGCAGCGGGACCCCGCACACCGCGCCGCACCGGCGGTAGTCCGCGTATCCGCGGCCGGTGAGGTGGCCGCGGACGACGGCCTCGACCGGCAGCATGTCGAGCCGTTCGACCAGCAGCGCGCGGCCGCGGACCGCTGCCGGGATCCGGGGGCCGTCGAAGGCCACCAGGTGGTTCGGGAGGACGTCGGCCAGCTGGTCGAACCAGAACACGCTCATCGCGGTGAGCACGCGGCCCTTGTCCGGGACCGGGGTGGGAAAGACCTGTTCGAAGGCGGAAATGCGGTCGGAGGCGACGATCAGCAGGAGGTCGTCGCCGACTTCGTACAGGTCACGAACCTTGCCGGGGGTAATTCTCCGGCATCCGGGGAGGGGGATCACGCGCTGAACCCTAACGGGCACGCTCCGCCACCATGGATGATGCTGGCATGGCGTACGACTGGGTCTCGATGACCACCGACTACGGCCTCCGCGACGGCTTCGTGGCGGCCTGCCACGGCGTGATCGCACGGCTCGCGCCCGCCGTGCGGGTGATCGACGTGACGCACGAAGTGCCGCCCCAGGAGATCCGGCACGGGGCCATGGCGCTGGCCCAGACCGTCCTGTTCCTGCCCGAGGCGGTGCACGTCGCCGTCGTCGACCCGGGTGTGGGCACCGACCGGCTGGGGGTGGTCGTCGTCACGGATGGCGGACTGCTGGTCGGGCCGGACAACGGCCTCCTGCTGCCGGCCGCACAGGCGCTCGGCGGGGTGCAGGCGGCGTACGAGCTGGCGGAGCCGTCGCTGCGACTGGCGGCCACGTCGGCGACGTTCCACGGCCGGGACGTCTTCGCGCCCGCGGCCGCGCACCTCGCACTGGGTGTTGCGCCGTCGGACTTCGGCGATCCGGTGGCCGACCTGGTCGTGATGCCGGAGCCCTTCGTGGCGGCGTTCCCCGGCAAGCTGGTGTCGGAAGTGCTGACGGTCGACCACTTCGGCAACGTCCAGCTGGCCGCGACGCCGGCGGACCTCGAGCTGTCCGGCCTGTCCGGCGCGGTTTCCGTGCACAGCGAGCGGGTCGCGGTGACCACGGTCCTCGGCCGGACCTTCGCGGACGTCCCGGCCGGGGCGAGCGTGCTCTACACCGACTCAGCGGGACGGCTGGCCGTCGCGGTCAACGGCGGCTCCGCGGCCGCCGTGCTCGGGCTCGGCCCTGCCCAGGAGTGCACGATCACGTCGTCGCCCACCGCGACCTGACCGGATCGCAGCACCGCGGCCTTCATCCCGAAGACCACCCCGCCGTCGGGGTGACGCCGGTAGCCGGCGAGTGTGCGGATCGGTTCGGGGCCGGCCTTTCGGCCGGTCTCCTGGTCGACCATCGGCACCGTGCAGCGCACGCACTGCTTGGCGTAGCCGAACATTGCGGTGCCCGCGGACATCGTGCGGACTTCGTCCTCGGTGTGCGGTTCGATCCAGCCGGAGACGATCACGTTGGGCCGGAAGCGGTCCATCGGCACCGGCTCGCCGCCCCGTTCGAGGATGCGTGCGTTCAGACCGTCCAAAGAGGACTCGGATGCGACGAGCAGCGCGTGCCCGTCGGCGAAGGCGGCCGTGCCCGGTGTCTCGCCGCTGGTCACACGCTCGTGGTCCGGTGCTACTCCGATCAGCACCGACGGCAGGCCGAGGAGGTCCGAGAACCACTCCGCGGCTTCGGCGCCCTGGTGGACTCCGGTGCCGTGCCAGGAGAACGTCGAGCCCGGGTGCCTCGGGCCGTCGGGCCGGACGTCGAGGACGAGGTCGTCGAAGCCCGGCGCGGACAGCGTCAGCCTGTGACCGGACAGTCGCGGGCGGACCGACGCCAGGACCGGGTGGCGCCGCTGGCTGCGGAAGTCGCCGTCCGGGGCGACAACCTGGAACACGCGGTCGTGCGCCAGCCCGGCCGGGCCGACCTCGGCGACCGGGACCGAAGTGCCGGCACAGCCCTTGACCGGGTAATACGTCAGCCGCGTGATCCTCGCCATGCCCGCAGGCTACCCGGGGCCCGGGCGCCGAAGCGCGCCGTTTTCACAGCACCTGGGAGAGGAACCGCTGCAGTCGTGGGCTCTGCGGTTCGTCGAAGATCCGGGCCGGCGAGCCCTGCTCGACGATCCGTCCGGCGTCCATGAAGGCCACCTCGTCGGCCACGCTGCGCGCGAAGCCCATTTCGTGCGTGACGACGACGAGCGTCAGCCCGCGTTCGGCCAGGCCCGCCATCAGGTTCAGGACACCCTTGACCAGCTCGGGGTCGAGGGCGCTGGTGGCCTCGTCGAAGAGCATCACCTCGGGGTCCATCGCCAGCGCCCTGGCGATCGCGACGCGCTGCTGCTGACCGCCGGAAAGCGCGCTCGGCCGGTACGGCGCCTTGTCCGCGAGGCCGACCTCGGCGAGGCGGGCGCGGGCGATTTCCGTTGCTTCCTCCCTGCCGAGCTTCTTCACGCTCCGCAGCGGCAGCACGATGTTGTCCAGCACGCTGCGGTGGCCGAACAGGTTGAAGTGCTGGAACACCATGCCGACACGCTGGCGCAGCGCGTCCGGATCGGACCGGATCACCGACTCGCCGTCGAGCAGGAGGTCGCCGGAATCGGGCTCCTGCAGGCGGTTCACGCAGCGTAGGAGGGTCGACTTGCCCGAGCCGGACGGGCCGATCACGCACGTCGTCTTCCCGCTCGCCACCTTCAGGTCGACCCCGCGCAGGACCTCCAGCGTGCCGAAGCGCACGTGGATGTCCTTGAGTTCGACACTGGACGAACGCACCGCCGTCACCACGCGCTCACCCTCCCTCCGGCGCCGAGCTCCACCGGATCGGTCTCGTCCGGCTCGTCGGCGCGCACCTTGCGGCCGGTCCGGAGCTTCTTGTCGATGTAGTTGACCAGGTGCGTCAGCGGCACGGTGATCACCAGGTAGACGAACCCGGCGGCGACCAGCGGTGACAGGTTGCCGGTGTTGGCCGCGAGGTCCTGCCCGATCCGGAACAGCTCGCGCTGCTCGGACAGCAGGCCGAGGAAGTAGACCAGGCTGGAGTCCTTGATCAGCGCGATGAACTGGTTCACCAGCGCGGGCAGCACGCGTCGCACACCCTGCGGGATGACGACCAGCAGCATCGCCTTGCTGTAACTCATCCCCAGCGCGCGGCTGGCTTCCAGCTGTCCTTTTTCGACACTCTGGATGCCGGACCGGAAGATCTCGCCGATGTAGGCGGCGGCGATCAGGCTCAGCGCCAGGATGCCCAGCGGGTACGGGTTGGTGCCGACGACGTCGCGCGCGAGTGTGCCGAGGCCCTGGCCGATCACGAGGATCGTCAGGATCGCCGGGAGCCCGCGGAAGACGTCGGTGTACACGCGGGCCGGCCAGCGCAGCCACGCCTTGGTGGACAGGCCCATCACCGCGACGACCATGCCGAGCACCGTGCCGATCAGCGCGGAGGTGAGCGCGAGGATCAGCGTGTTGAGCAGGCCGGTCTTCAGCAGGTCCGGGAAGACCTGCCAGATGTACTCCCAGTTGAGGAAGGTCTCGAGGAACTGGTCCATCTACGGCCCCGGCTTGAAATCGGCGGGAACGGGTGCGGTGGGCTCGAACCGGTCGTGCACCTTGAGCCAGGTGCCGTCCGCGACGACCTTCTTGATGCCGTTGTTGATCTTGCCGATCAGCTCGGTGTTGTCCTTCTTGACCGCAAACCCGTGCGGGATGGTCGTGGTGATCGCCTTGGTCACCTTGAGCCCGGCGTTGTTCTTCGCGTAGTCCTCGGCGGTGGCCTGGTCGAACACGGCACCGTTGAGGGCGCCGGACTTGAGCGCGCTCAGGACGGCGGCGTCGTTCGGGAACCGGACGGCCTGTGCGGTGGGTGCGTTCGACGCCAGCCAGGTGTCCGAGACGGTGCCCTGGACAACGCCGATCCGCTTGCCGGCCAGGGAGTTCTCGTCGGTGATGCCGGCCGTTCCGTTGGCCGCGATGCCGAGGGCCTGGTAGTTGTACGGCGCCGAGAAGCCGACGGTCTTCCGGCGTGCGTCCGTCTGCGCGATGGCCGAGCTGCCGATGTCGAAGGTGCCGTTCGCGACCTGGCCGAGCAGCGAGGAGAAGTCCGTCGCGACGAACTCGACCTTGAGGCCTTCCTGCTGCGCGATGGCCTTCAGCAGTTCGTTGTCGAACCCGGTGAAGGTGCCGTTCTCCTGGTAGGCGTTCGGTTTCGAGTCGCTCAGCGTGCCGACGCGGAGGGTGTCCGACCCGCTGTCGGAACCACCGCACGCGGTGAGCGCGGCCAGCAGCGTCGCGGTGAGCGCCGTGACGATGGTCTTCCTCACGCCCCGCCTCCCGAGAACCCGGCCGGCACCGGGGCGGCCGGGAGGAACTCCTGGTGCAGCTTGAGCCAGGTCCCGTCGGCGATGACCTGCTTGAGCCCATCGTCGATCTTGCCGAGCAGCTCGGTGTTGCCCTTCTTCACCGCGAAACCGTGCGGCACGTCGGTGACGAAGCTCTTCACCACAACGAGCTTGGCCTCCGGGTTGTCGGTCACGTTCTTCTCGGCGATGCTCTGGTCGAGGATGTAGGCGTCGACGGCGCCGCTCTTCAACGCGGTCAGCGCGGCCGCGTAGTCGGGGAAGCGCACGGCCTGCGCGGTGGGGACCGTGCTGGTCAGCCAGTGGTCGCCGACGGTCGCCTGGATGACGGCGACCCGCTTGCCGGCCAGGCCCTTCTCGTCGGTGACCGGCGTGCCCTGCTTCGCCTGGATGCTCATGGTTTCGAAGTCGTAGGCGGCGGAGAAGTCGACGGTCTTCTTGCGCTCGTCGGTCTGGGCGATCGCCGAGCTGGCGATGTCGTAGCGGCCGGACGCGACCTGCCCGAGCAGCGCGGAGAAGTCAGTCGCGGCGAACTCCAGCTTCAGGTTCTGCTTGGCCGCGATGGCCTTGAGCAGCTCGTTGTCGAAGCCGGTGTAGTTGCCGTCCTTGAGGAAGATGTTCGGCGGCGCGTCGCTGAGGGTGCCGACGCGCAGGGTCGAGGAAGCGGTGTCCGAGCCGCCGCACGCGGTGAGCGTGGCGACGAGGGCGGCGGCCAGGCCGGCGAGTGCGAGCTTCTTCACGTCAGACCCCCGGGTTCGTGACGAGCAGGCCGGGCCCGCCCTGCTGGAGTTCCTTGGACAGCGGCGTGTTCTTGTAGAACTGCGCGTAGATGCGCGCGACCGTCCCGTCGGCGATCGCCTTGGCGAGGCCGTCGTTGAGCTTCTTCAGCAGGTCCGTGTTCTTCTTGGCGACGGCGAACGCGGACGGCGTGTCCTTGTCCTCGACCGTGTAGCCGAGCTCCAGCGGGACCGCCGGGTTCTGGTCCAGGTACTTCTGGCCGATGTCCTGCGGCACGACCCAGCCGTCCAGCGTGCCGTTCTTCAGCTGCGCAAAACCCGCGTTGTAGTCCGGGAAGCGGACGACCTGGGCACCCGCCACCTTGCCCGCGAACTCGTCCTGCACCGAGCCCTGGACGACGCCGAGGCGCTTGCCCGACAGCGTCGCGACGTCCTTGAGGTTCGCGCCCTTCGCGGTCACGACCGTGGTGAAGCCGGTGTTGTAGCCGTTGGAGAAGGCGACGGTCTTCTTGCGCGCTTCGGTGCTGGAGATCGTCGAGCTGCCGATGTCGAACTTGCCGGTCGCGACGCCGGCCAGCAGGCCGGAGAACTCGGTGCCGACGAACTCGACCTCGAAGCCTTCACGCTTCGCGATGTCGCGCAGCAACTCGTTGTCGTAACCGGTGAACCGGCCGTTCTCCAGGTAGATCGACGGCGGGGCGTCGCCCAGGGTCCCGACGCGCAGGGTCTGGCCGGCGGCGGAGGTGTCCGAGCCGCCGCACGCGGCCAGGGTCAGCGTCAGCGCGCCGGCGGTGACGACGGCGGCGATTTTCGACAGCGTGGATCTCATCGCTTCTTCCATGGTTGATCGCGCACGAGGCACGATGAATGCGCGCCAGGCCGCGGGATGGGCGGCCCGGCGCTCCGGGTTCAGCGATCGAGATTAGGGATTTGGCCCGTTCGTGTGGATTCGTTCCAGTCCGTGGACGGGTGCGTCAGCTCACAGGATCGGCTGCGGCGCGTAACCCGCGGCCTCGGGGAACCGCTCGAGCACCTGCGCGACGCGCTCGGCGACCTGCGCCACCTGGCGCCCGGCCGTGCCGGTGAACGAAATCCGGTCGGCGAGCAGCTTGTCCAGCTCACCGCGGTCGAGCGGGATGCGGCTGTCGGCCGCGAACCGGTCGAGCAGGTCGTTCTCGGCGCGACCTTCCCGCATCTCCAGCGCGACGGCGACGGAGTGCTCCTTGATCGCCTCGTGGGCCGTCTCACGTCCGACACCGGCGCGGACCGACGCCATGAGCACCTTCGTGGTGGTGAGGAACGGCAGATAGCGATCCAGCTCACGCTCGATCACCGCCGGGAAGGCGCCGAACTCGGCGAGCACCGTGAGGAACGTCTCCAGCAGGCCGTCGAGCGCGAAGAACGCGTCCGGCAGCGCGACGCGACGGACGACGGAGTCGGAGACGTCACCCTCGTTCCACTGGTCGCCGGCCAGCTCGCCGATCATCGACAGGTAGCCGCGCAGCACGACGGCGAGGCCGTTCACGCGCTCGCACGAGCGGGTGTTCATCTTGTGCGGCATGGCGGACGAGCCGACCTGGCCGGGCTTGAAACCCTCGGTGACCAGCTCGTGGCCGGCCATCAGCCGGATCGTCTTGGCCAGGCTGGACGGCGCGGCGGCGACCTGGACCACGGTGGAGAGCACGTCGAAGTCGAGCGAGCGCGGGTACACCTGGCCGACGCTGACGAACCGCCGGTTGAAGCCGAGGTGCTGCACCACGCGGTCCTCAAGCTCGTCCAAAGTGGACTCGTCGCCGAGCAGGTCGAGCATGTCCTGCGCGGTGCCCACCGGGCCCTTGATGCCGCGCAACGGGTAGCGGCCGATGAGGTTTTCGAGCCGCTCGAAAGCGACGAGCAGCTCGTCGGCGGCCGTGGCGAACCGCTTGCCGAGGGTGGTGGCCTGCGCGGCGACGTTGTGCGAGCGGCCGGCCATCACGGTGTCGGTGTGCTCGACGGCGAGGGTGGCCAGCCGCGCCAGCACGGCGGCGACGCGGGTCCGCATGAGCTCCAGCGAACGGAGCTGCTGCAGCTGCTCGACGTTCTCGGTGAGGTCACGCGAGGTCATGCCCTTGTGGATGTGCTCGTGGCCGGCGAGCGCGCTGAACTCTTCGATCCGCGCCTTGACGTCGTGCCGCGTGACGCGCTCGCGGGCGGCGATCGACTCGAGGTCAACGTCCTCGAGGACACGCTCGTAGGCCTCGACCACACCGTCGGGCACCTCGACCCCGAGGTCCTTCTGCGCCTTGAGGACGGCGAGCCAGAGCTGACGCTCCAGCACGACCTTCTGCTCCGGCGACCAGAGGGAGACCAGCTCCGCCGAGGCGTAGCGGGTGGCGAGCACGTTCGGAATGCGGGGCTTGTCCGTCACGGCTTCACGATACCTGTGCAGGTCAGGCCACCGTGGCGCGGATGGTCAGGCCGGTCGAGGTGCCCGGCGCCAGGGTTGTCAGCGGGCCGAGGACCTCCAGCTCCACGATTCGCGCGGGCGGGTCGAGGTCGCCCAGCGAGGCCAGCGGGGCCGGCAGCGGGTGCTCCAGCCAGATCTCCAGCGGCGAGCCTTCGTCCGGGTACTCGCCGGCGGGGTCGACGTCGAAGGACAGGGTCAGCGGGCCGTACGTGACCCAGCCCGCGGTGCCCGGCACTCCGAGCTTGCCGACGACGTCCTGGGGCGGGACCACCAGCCGGTCACCGTCCACTGTGTACTCCGGGGTGCCGGTCCCGGCGACCAGCGCCACCACGTCGGGCCGGGTGAGCCCGGCCGTCACCGGGCTGCCGCCGGGGAGCTGCGTGACGTTCCACAGGGCCCACCGCACCGGTCGCGAGGTGGTGTTCTTCGCGGTCAGCCGCAGCTCGTAACCGTCGTCGGTGAGGGCCACCGTGCGGCTGAACTTCAGGCCGGTGCGCGGGTCCGCGCCGCTGACCATGGTGACCAGGTCGTCGCTGACGTAGGCCAGGTACGGGCCCGAATCCAGCACCGGGTCGGGCGGGCCGGGCCACTGGTCCGGGCCATCCCAGCCCTGCGGCGCGGGCCACGTCTTGTCCCCGCCGTAGTTGACCCAGTCGCCCATGCGCCCGGAGTTGGGCCGGAACACACCGCCGTCGCGCAGGTGCAGCGAGTCGTCGAGCAGGTCGGTGTTGCGCCAGAGCAGCTCGACGCCGCGATACTGCACCGACAGCAGCCGGCCGCCCAGTTCCGGCACCAGGCCGAGCCGCAGGTCGCCGCGCTCCAGCCAGGTCACCATTCGGCGAGGCCCCCGTCGTCGTGGCGCCACACCGGCGAGCGCCACGCGTGGCCGACCTCGTCGGCGCGGCGGACAGCGGCCTCGTCGACCTCGATGCCGAGGCCGGGCCCGAGCGGGCGGGCCGCGTAACCGTCTTGGAAGGCGAAGATCGACGGATCGGTGAGGTAGGCGTGCTCGTGGCCCTCGTGGTAGTGCATGCCGACGCTCTGCTCCTGGATCAGGAAGTTCGGCGTCGCGAACGCGACCTGCAGTGACGCGGCGAGCGAGATCGGGCCGAGGGGGCAGTGCGGTGCGAGCGAGGCGCCGTACATCTCGGCGAGCGCGCCGATCCGCCGCAGCTCGGAGATGCCGCCTGCGTGGGACGGGTCCGGCTGGAGGACCGCGACGCCGGCGTCGAGCACCGGCTTGAACTCCCAGCGCGAGTAGAGCCGCTCACCGACCGCGATCGGCACGGTGGACGCCTCGACAACCTTGCGCAGCGCGTCGCCCTGCGTCTCCGGCAGGATCGGCTCTTCGACGAACAGCGGCTGGACGTCTTCCAGGAGCTTGACCAGCCGCCGGGCCATCGCGGGCGAGACGCGGCCGTGGAAGTCGATCGCGAGGTCGCGGTGCGGGCCGAGCACCTCCCGCGCTTCCCAGGCGCGGGCCACCGCCGCGTCCGCCTCGGCGGGTGACGCGATCGCGGTCAGCGGGCCGGCGACGTTCATCTTCACCGCGGTGAAACCAGCCTCGACCTGCGCGGACACGGCTTCACGGATGCCGGCGGGCCGGTCACCGCCGACCCAGCTGTAGACCCGGACGCGGTCGCGGACCGGGCCGCCGAGCAGCTCGTGCACCGGCGCGTTGCGGACCTTCCCGGCGATGTCCCACAGCGCGTGGTCGAACCCGGACAGCGCGCTGGAGAGCACCGGGCCGCCGCGGTAGAAGCCGCCGCGGCGCAGCACCTGCCAGTGGTCCTCGATGCGCAGCGGATCCTGGCCGATCAGCAGCTCGGACATTTCGTGCACCGCCGCACGCACGGTCTCCGCGCGGCCCTCGACCACGGGCTCGCCCCAGCCGCTGATGCCCTCGTCCGTGCTGACCTTGAGGAACAGCCAGCGCGGGGCGACCAGAAACGTTTCAATGCCGGTGATCTTCACCCATGTCCCCCATCTACGCGGAATCCTTGGCGGCGGACCAGCCGCCGTCGACGGTCAGCTCGGCCCCGGTGACGAACGACGCGGCGTCCGAGAGCAGGAAGGCGATCACGTTCGCCACTTCGCCCGGCTCGCCGAGGCGGCCGGCCGGTGTCGCCTGCGCGCTGCGTTCGCGGTCCGCCGGCGAGATCCGGTTCCAGGCCTCGGTCAGCACCGGCCCCGGCAGCACGGAGTTGACCCGCACGTCGGGGGCGTATTCCACGGCCAGCTGCCGGGCCAGCGCAACCAGCGCGCCCTTGCTCGCGGCGTACGCGGGGTGGCCCGGCAGGCCGAAGTGCGCGTGCACCGACGAGACGAGCACCACCGCGCCGCGCCGGGCCCGCAGCGAGGGCAGGCAGGCCCGGACGGCGAGGTACGTGCCGGTCAGGTTGACCTCGAGCTGGCGCCGCCACCCGGCGAGGTCGAGTTCGTGCAGCGGGCCGGTGCTGGGCACGTAGGCGTTGCTGACCAGGGCGTCGACCTCGCCGATGCCGGCCCAGGTCGCCTCGTCGGTGACGTCGCCCCGGATCGGGACAACACCGCCGGGGAGTTCGGCGATGTCCACGCCGAGCACGCGGTAGCCGTCGTCGAGCAGCTTCAGGGCCGTTGCCGCCCCGATTCCGGACGCCGCTCCGGTCACCACCGCCGTACGCGCAGACATCGCCTCTCCCGTTCCTAGAACTTCGCTACGTGCACATGGTCGTCCGGCCCGCGGGCGGCGAACCACAGCGACGCGCCGTCGGACGCCGCGCCGAGGGTTCCCACGATGCTCCCGCTCGGGTACTCCGGCCGCTTGAACCAGCCCGCCCAGGAGCCGGACCAGTCGTTGGCCCACAGGGAGTAGTCGCTCGCGGACGCGGTGAGCGCAACCCTCGCGCCGACCGCGACCAACGTGGGGCTGCTGCTGACCGTGCCGCCGATGCCCGTCCAGTCCGACCAGCCCTCGCCGGTCTTCGTGCGGACCCAGACGCTGTCGTCGGCGGTCCGGACGGCGACCACCGTGCCGCTCGTGGACGTCGCCGCGCCGGGCCGGCCGTAGATCGGCTTGCCGCCGGGCGCGCCGAGACCGGACCACTGACCGGCGCTGGTCCGCTGCCAGACCTGGCCGTCGGCGCCGCGTGCGAACAGCGTGCCGTCGCTGGTCACGGACGGCGAATCGGTGAGTGTGCCGCCGAGCCGCTTCCAGTCTCCCCAGTGGCCGTACCGGTAAGTGCGCTGGTAGGCGGCGTTGTCGAGACCACGGACGTAGACGTCGATGCCGGTGGACGTGGCCACCGCGGCGGGCTGGCCGAGGAACTTACCGCCCACCTGACGCGGCCCGTCGAGGCCCTTGACCTGGAGGGAGCCACTCTGGTCGCGGAAGAACGCCACGGTCTTGCCACCGGTGCGGACCACGGCCGGGCTGGCCGACGCGGTGCCGCCGAGGTCGTCACCCGGGACGAGGTCGGTGCCGTGCAGCCGCAGGAACGCCGTGCCGTGCGCGGGCACGGTGACCGTGTACGAGCCGGTTGCGCTGCCGCGGTCGGCTCGAGCGCGGAGGTCGCGAATGGACACCCGGCCCTTGAGGCCCGCGTCCGCGAAGTTCAGCGTCATCTGCGCCGGTGTCTCACCGCGGTTGAGCAGGACCACCGAGCGGTCGCCGTCGGGAGAAAGGACCTTGCTGTAGGTGTCGGTGGTCCCGCTCGTCGCGACACGAACACCCTGGGTGCCGAGGCGGTCCTGGTTGACGCCGATGATCTCCGGGTTCTTCAACGTCTTCAGCATCGACGCGGGCAGCGTGCGCGGGTCGGAGCCGAGGATCAGCGGGGAAGCCATCTCCGCCCACATGACGAACTGGGTGGTCGACTCCTCCTCGTTCAGCTCGTAGGTGCCCTGCTCGGTCTTGCGCATCGGGATCAGGTAGTCCGGGTCGTTGTAGTGGCCCGGCCCGTTCGCCTCGGGGTGCGCGGCGTTGGCGTCCATGTTGCGCAGGACGTCCTTCCAGATCCCCTCGTACGGGGTGCCGAAGGCGATGTCCGTGCTGGTGCGCCAGGAGTCGGCGACGAGCGGGCCGTAGGTGTAGGCGATGCCGGCGACCTGGTCGGGCCCGTGCGGGGTGCCCCACTCGTCGGTGACCGGGTTGCAGACGTTCAGCACCATCGGGCGGCCCGCCTTGGCCAGGGCCTGGCTGAACTGCGTGAACGCCTCGGCGGGCTTGAGGTTCTGGGCGATGCCGCAGAGAAAGTCGACCTTGACGGCGTCGAACTTCCAGTTCGCGAACCGCTTGGTGTCCTGCTCGTAGTGACCGCCGGAGCCGGCTGCGCAGTTCTTGCCGTCGGAGGCGCCCGCGTCGGTGTAGATGCCGGCCAGCAGGTGGCGGTCGTGCAAGTACTTGACCAAAGTGGACAGTCCACTCGGGAACTTCGCGCTGTCCGCAAGGAGGTTACCCTGGGCGTCACGCGGGTCCGGGGCGGTCCAGCCGCCGTCGATCCAGACGTAGCGGTAGCCGGCGTCGCGCAGGCCGCTGGAGACGAGGAAGTCCGCGACGGACTTCACCGACGCCTCACTGGGCGCGCCGAGGCCGTAGTAGGTGTTCCAGCCCATGTACGGGGTCTTCGCGACACCGCTGTCGTAATAGTCGGGCGCGCCTTGGTCCACGGCCGGCGTTGCTTGCGCGGGGATCGCGATCGCGGTGAGCGCGGCCGCGGCCGCTGCTACGACCGCTAGGGATCTCTTCAGGAGCATGTTGCTGGACACCCTTCTCCGATGAAACAGCGTCGAGCTAGCCGGGGAGCAGCATGCCGGGGCGCGTGATCCTCCGTCAAGAATAAATCCTAAATTAAGATTTCACGCGCTATGCTGTCGGTGATGAACACCGAAGTCGTCACTCTCGGCGAGGCGATGCGGCTGCTGCTCGCCGAGCCCGGCGTCGCCCTGCGACGTGCGCACACCTTCACCTCGTCGGTCGCCGGCGCCGAGACGAACGTCGCGGTCGGCCTGGCCCGGCTCGGGCACCGCGTCCGCTGGCTGAGCCGGGTCGGCGACGATCCTTCCGGCGCCTCGATCCTCGCGACGCTGCGCGCGGACGACGTCGACGTCTCGCGGGTCGAGGTGGATCCCGGGGGCTTCATCGGCTTCCTGATCCGGGACACCGAGACCGTCGAATACCACCGAAGCGGCTCCGCGGCTTCGCACCTCTCAGCCGCGTACGTGCGCGAAGCAGGCCTCGACGGCGCGAGGCTCGTCCATGTCTCCGGCATCACGGCGATGCTGTCGCCTGACGCACGCGAAGCCGTCGAAGCGCTCTTCACGCTGGCGCGCGCTTCGGGCGCCTGGGTGTCCTTCGACCCGAACGTCCGGCTGAAGCTCGGCAGCGCGGACCGCTGGCGCGAGACCGTCGGGCCGCTGCTGACCAGGGCGGACCTCGTCTTCGCCGGGGAAGACGAACTCGAGCTGCTCGGGCAGGCGCCGGACACGCTGCTCGCGGGCCGGGCGCAAACAGTGGTCGTCAAACAGCGGGACAAGATCGCGCGGGCAGTGACCGCGGACGGGTCGTGGGCGCAGCCGAGCCTGGTCACGCGGGTCGTCGATCCGGTCGGCGCGGGTGACGCGCTGACGGCCGGGTACCTCTCGGCGTGGCTGCGCGGCGCAAAACCGGCCGAGGCGCTGCTTGCGGGCGCGGCCTGCGCGGCACTGGTCGTCGGCACCCGAACCGACCTCGAAGGCCTGCCCGACCAGGGCGAACTCACCAAAGCACTGATCGGCACGGAGGTGGACCGATGAGCTACCGCTGGGAAATCACGGCGGACGCGCTGCGCCAGGGCGTCGTCGGGATCGTGCGCACGCACGACGCGGAGTCCGCTGTGGAGGCAGCTCGCGCGGTCTTGGAGGCCGGCCTGCACTCGGTCGAGCTGCCGCTGACCAACCCCGGCGCGCTGGACGCGATCTCCGGGCTCACCGCGGCCTACCCGGACGCGACGATCGGAGCCGGCACCGTGCTCGACGAGGCATCGGCGGTGCTGGCCATCCGGGCGGGCGCGCGGTTCCTCGTGTCACCGTCGGTGGACAGCGCGGTGATCCGTACCGCTCACCGGTACGGCGCGGCCGCGTTCCCCGGCGCCGGCTCAGTGACGGAAATCGTTCGGGCGCTGGAGGAAGGCGCCGACGCGGTGAAGGTGTTCCCGGCTTCGGCACTGAGCCCGTCCTGGGTGAAGGATGTACGCGCGGCGCTACCGCAGGCGCCGTTGGTACCCACCGGCGGCATCGGCCCGGACGACGTGCCACGCTGGCTGGCGGCGGGCGCGGTGGCTTGCGGAGTCGGCTCGGCGCTGACCCGCGGCACCACCGCGGAGATCTCCGCCCGGGTCGACACGCTGTTGAGGAGCGCGCATGGCTGAACTGGTCTTCGTCGGCAGCTACACCGGTGATGCGGGGAACGGCACCGGGATCACGACGTTCTCGCGGTCGGCCACCGGCGAGCTGACGGAAGTCGCGAACCTGCCGATGACGTCGCCGTCGTGGCTGACGCGGCACCCGTCGCTGCCGGTGCTCTACGCGGCGAACGAGACAGAGACCGGCGGTGTGACGGCGCTGGCTCTTTCGGACGCCGGAGCGTTGTCGGTCCTGGGCGAGGCGGAGACCGGCGGCGCGCACCCGTGCCACCTGGCGGTGACGCCGGACGGCCGGTTCCTGTTGTGCGCCAACTACACCGGCGGCAGCCTGGCGGTGTTCTCGCTGTCCGCTTCGGGCGCCATCGAGGCCCGGACGGCCTTGGTCCAGCACACCGGCAGCGGCCCGGACGCCGATCGCCAAGAGGCGGCGCACGTCCACATGGCCGTGCCTTCGCCCGACAGCACGGTGGTGAGCGCGGTCGATCTCGGCACCGACGAGATCCGCAGCTACACGCTGTCTTCCGACGGCTCACTGGAGCCGCTGGCGGTCTCCGCGCTCCCGCCGGGCACCGGCCCGCGCCAGCTGGTCCGGCGACCGGGCACCGACCTGGCCTACGTGGTCGGTGAGCTGGCCGGGACGCTGGTCACGGTCCGCGAGACGTCACCGGGCGCGTTCGACGTGGTGGCCTCGACGCCGTCGACGTTGTCTTCGGTGACCCCGAACCTGGTGGCCCACCTGGAGCTGACCGGCTCGCGGCTGTACGTCTCGAACCGCGGCCCGGACTGCATCACAGAGTTCGCCCTCGACGACGCGGCCGCGGTGACGGACCAGCCGTGCGGCGCGAACCCGCGGCACTTCGCCCTGGTGGACGGGACTTGTTACGTCGCGGCTCAGTCGGCGGACGCGGTCACGGCGTTCACCCTGACCGCGTCCGGCGACGCGGAACTGCGGCACTACCCGACCGGCTCACCGACCTTCGTGCTGCCGGTCTCGCTGCCCTGACGTCGCAGGATCACGACGTCCGCGTCGTGGTCCGCGGTCCAGTCGAACGGGAGGCCCGCGTACTTCAGGTGCGCGCCTGAATAGCGGGCTCCCGACTCGTCCACATAGGACGCGTGGGCGCCGACTGAGAGGCGGACGCGCGAGGAGCGGCCCGGGACCAACGGCGCTCCGGTCAGCGAACCTGTGCTCCAGGCCAGCACGACCACCGTGTCGCCGTCCTCGGACGTGTACTGCGTGGCCGCGGTGGGAGCCGAAGGACCGTGCAGAACGCGGGCCACGCCGTGGTGGATCACCGAGCGGATCGACTTGTAGAGAGAAACCAGCGAAGCCGCCTCCGCGTGCTGCTCCGGAGACCACCGGGACAGGTCCGCGCCGATCCCGAGTACGCCCGCCATCGCCGTGACGAAGCGGAACCGCAACGAGCGAGGACGCGGGTCGAAGACGCCCGGCGAGTCAGTCACCCACGAGCTCATCAGGTGCGGCGCGTGCATCAGCAGGAAGCCGTCCTGGATCGCCAGCCGGTCCACCGGCCCGGTGTTGTCACTCGGCCAGACGACGTCGGTGCGCGCGACCGTCGCCAGGTCCGTGCGGCCGCCGCCACCCGCGCACGCCTCGATCGTCACGTGCGGGTGCGTCGCACGCAGGTGGTCCAGCACCGACAGGTAACCCGCGACGTGCTCGGCGTCCAGGTCCGCGAGCGGTGCGCCCGGCCGGCCGCGCTCGGTCGGCGGGCGGTTCATGTCCCACTTCAGGTACGAGATCGGGTACGTGTACAGCAGGACGTCCAAAGTGGACTTGATGAACGAGACCACCGCAGGGAGGCCCAGGTCCAGCAGCAGCTGGTTGCGGACCAGCGTCGCGGGCCGCCCGTCGATCCGATACACCCAATCCGGATGCGACGCGTACAGCTCTGACTTCGGGCTGACGGCCTCCGGCTCGACCCACAGCCCGAACTCCAGACCCAGCTCTCGCACCGAAGAGACGAACGCGCCGAAATCGCCGTCGAACGAAGCTTCCGACGGGGTCCAGTCGCCGAGGCCACCGGTGTCGTCGTCGCGGCCGGTGAACCAGCCGTCGTCGACCACGAACAGCTCCACACCGAGGTCGGCCGCCCGTTTCGCCAGCTCCAGCTGCGCAGCACCTTGGACGTCGAAACCGGTTGCTTCCCACGAGTTGTAGAGCACCGGACGCGGCCGCTGCCAGCGGGCACCGGCCAGCACCCGGTCGTAGTCGTGCCACACGGAAGCCAGTCCGGACAGACCGTCCACACTGGATGCCAGCGCGACGGCCGGAGTCACCAGCGAGCCGCCGGGTTCCAGCAGCACCGGCCCCGGTGACGGCAGCCGCCCGGCCCGGACGCGGGTCAACCCGGACGGCTCGACATCGGCGGAGATCTCCCACGAACCCGGCCACTCCAAGGAGACGCCCCAGGCCGGGCCACCGGAAGCGTCCTGCACGGCCAGCCACGGCACGTGCGCGTGACCCGGCACGCCGAACCGGCTCTCCATCCGGAACCCGCCGGCGGGCAGCAGCACCGACCGGCGGGTGAACTCCTGCGACCACTGCCCGGTCAGGTACGTCAACCGGGCGCCGGACACCGTCGGGACGCACACACCCGCCGAGCCGAGCCGGTCGAACTCCAGTGTCGACGCGCCAGAGTTGGTGAACTCGACCCACCGGGTCAGGACGTCGGTCTCGGGCACCGGGCGGTAGCACAGCACCGCGCGCAACCTCGCGACCTCGTCCACAAAGGTCAACCGCAGGTCGCCGTCGTGGGAGGCCGAGTCGAAGCGCCACCACGAGCCGCCGCGGACCGAAACGTCCGCCCCGGAGAACGGGCGCAGGCCCAGCGGCGCGTACTCGGCCGGCGCCGCGTCGGCCTCGGTGATGAAGTGCACCGAGCCCGCGTTGGAGAACACCGACGGCCCGTCCTCGATCCCGGACGGCCCCCATGCGACGAGTTCGGCCCATCGAGAAGAGGGATCCAGCGCCACGGTGTACGAAGTGGACTTCATGGACACGGTCCACGTCACTTGATCGCCCCGATCGCCAGACCCGAAATGAAGTGCTTCTGGAACCGCAGGAACACCGCAACCGTCGGCACGGCCGCGATGACCGAGCCCGCCGCGATCACGTTCCAGTTGGACACGTACTGCCCCTGCAGGCCGAGCAGCGCCGGCGTCACCGGCATCACCGTGCCGGTGCGCAGCACGGTGATCGACCACAGCAGGTCGTTGAACGTCCAGGTGAACGCCAGCGCGCCGAGCGCGGCCAGCGCCGGGCGGGTCATCGGCAGGATGATCCGCGCGAAGATCTGCACCACACCGGCGCCGTCGATCAGCGCCGCCTGCTGGATCTCGTCCGGGATGGACCGCATGAACCCCTGCAGCACAAACGTGTAGAAGCCGAGCCCGAACCCGACCTGCACGACGATCAGCGCGGTCAGCGTGTCGTAGATCCCCAAAAGTTCCGACAGCTTCGCCACCGGCACCAGCAGGATCTGCGGCGGCAGCAGGTTGCCGGACAGCATCACCAGGATGATCGTGCGGCGCAACGGGATCTGGTACCGGCTGAGCGCGAACGCGGCCGCCGAGGCGAGCAGCAAGGACAGCAGCACGGTCGGGATCGTCACGATCAGGCTGTTGAGCATCGCGTGCCCGCCGCCGCCCTCACCCCACGCCTGGTCGAAGCCGTCGAGCGAGAACGAGGCCGGCAGCGCACCGAGACCGTTCGACGCGATGTCCGAGAACGTCCGGACGCTCGTCGTCAGCACGAGCACGATCGGCAGCAGCCACAGCACCGAGAGCCCACCCGCGAGCAGGTGGAACCCGGCTGTCCGTGTCCTCCTCACGAGTCCTCCCGGAAAGCGCGCACGAGGTAGGTCACGATCACGCCGAACGCCAGCACGAAGATCACCACGGCCAGCGCGGACGCGTAACCGAGCCGCAGCGACTGGAACGCCGTTGCGTACATGTACGTGCTGAGCACCTCGGACGAGTGGTACGGCCCGCCCTTCGTCATCGACCAGATGACGTCGAACGACCGCAGCGAGTCGATGATGATCACCGAGAGGACCACCGAGTTGACGCTGCGCAGCTGCGGCCAGGTGACGTTGCGGAACTGCTGCCACGCCGTCGCGCCGTCCAATTTGGCCGCTTCGTACAGCGCCGGGTCGATCCCCTTGAGCCCGGCCAGGTACAGCACCATGACGTAGCCGAGCTGCCGCCACAGCGCCGGAATGAGCACCGCGTACAGCGCGGTCTTCGGGTCGGCGAGCCAGGCGTGCTGCCAGCTGCCGAGCCCGATCGCGCCGAGCACCTTGTTGAAAACGCCGTCCGGCTGGTAGATCACCTGCCAGATCAGCGACGTCGCGACCAGCGAAAACACCACCGGCGTGAACATCGCGGCCCGGTAGAACCCGACACCGCGCCGTTCCTTCTGCAGCAGCGTGGCCAGCGCGAGCCCGCCGACGGCCGAGAGGCCGCCGAAGAGCACGAGCCAGAGCACCGTGTCGAACGCCGCCGTCTTGAAGATGTCGTCCGAGAACATCTCGGCGAAGTTCCCGAAGCCGGCGAACTCGGGCGCCGAGACGCCGTCCCAGTTCGTCAGCGACAGGTAGAACCCCTGCAGCGCCGGCCAAAACACCCAGAACCCCTCGACCACGAGGGGCACCAGGACGAACGCCAGCAGCACGGGCGAGACCCGGCGACGACGGCGTTTCGCAGCCAGGAAAGCCGTATCGGGCCGCTTGGCGGTCAGCACCGCCATCTCAGGACTGCCAGACCTTCTGCGCGGCGGTCTGCCAGTCGCTCAGGATCGAGTCGAGCTCGTTCGGCTTCTGGATGAACCGGATCAGCGCCGCGTCGGCGGTCGGCTGCAGCGCGTCGGAGGAGTCGCGGTTGAAGAACTGCGTGATCTCCTTGGCGTCGGCGAGCAGCTTCCGTCCCTTTTGGACCAGCGGCGTGCCGTTGTCCTTGGCGTCCGGGTTGGTCGGGAGCACCGTGCCGGAGGAGTTCTTGATGTAGAGCTCCTGCGCCTCGGCCGTCGCGGCGTACTTGAACCACTCCTTGACCTCGGCGACGTGCGGGGTGCGCGCACTGGCGAAGAAGCCGTCGGTCGGGCCCTCCTCGGCCACCGGCACCGCCGGGTCGAGGATCGGGAACTGGAAGAAGTCGAGGTCGTCCAGGGCGTCCTTCGGGGCGGCGTCGGCGAAGAACGTGCCGGTCAGGATCATCCCGGTGCGGCCCTGGAGCAGCACGGTCGTGGCGTCCTGGAACGCGATCGCGGTGCCGTTCGGGTCGGTGTAGGGCAGCGCCTGGCGCCACGGGTCGAAGATCTTCTTGACACGCGGGTCGTCGAAGTGCTGCTTGCCGGCCAGCAGTTCGCGGTGGAACGGCGCGCCGTTGATCCGGATGTTCAGGTAGTCGAACCAGGCCGACGCGGTCCACGGCGTGGTGCCGCCGGCGCCCATGCCGATCGGCGCGATGCCCTTACCCTTCAACGTTTCGCACAGCGCGAGGAACTCGCTCCAGTTCGTCGGCGGCTGCACGCCCCACTTCGCGAAGTTCGACTTCCGGTAGAAGAAACCCCACCAGTAGTACGACGTCGGGACGAAGACCTGGTGCCCGGCGCCGTCGCCGGACAACGACCGGAAGGCCGCGCTGTAGTTGCCCATGGTTTGCCAGACGTCGCCGACGTCGAGCAGCAGGCCCTTGCGCGCGTAGCCGGACAGCAGCGAACCCGGGTACCAGGTGAAGGTGTCCGGCGGGTTGGCCGCGGTGAGGTAGCTGGGCAGCTGGGTCCGGAAGGTCTCCGACGCCACGGTGTTCACCGTCGCCGTCGCGCCGCCCTTCTCGCCGAACGCCTTGGCCAGCGCCTCGATCGCCTTCTTGGCCTCGGGCGAGGACAGGTTCGACTGGACGGTGACCGCGCCGGCGGCCTGCTTCACCGGGCCGTTGGACGCGGAAGTGGCGCAGGCGGCGAGGAAGCTGCTGGACCCGATCGCGCCCAGTCCGGCGAGGCTCGCGTTGCGCAGGAAACGACGGCGGGACAGGCCGGCACTCGTCATGTCGTGACCCCTTTGTCTTGGCGCCCGCACGGGCGTGACTGCTGCCAAAGAGTGCAACCGGCCGACGCCGCTGTCAAGATGTATTCATAATTTATGATGACTACGCGGGCAGCGTAGGATGACCTTCCGCCACCCCGCCAGCTGAGAGGGCCCTCCATTGACCGAACACCGGCCACGTGGGTTGCACGGCCAGACCGTGGAGGCACTGGCCAGCCGGATCCTCTCCGACGAGTGGGGCGAGGGCACCGTTCTCGATCTGCCCGCGCTGCGTGAAGAGCTCGACATCAGCCTGACCGCGCTGCGCGAAGCGCTCAAAGTGCTGGCCGCGAAGGGCATGATCGACGCCCGGCAGAAGCGCGGCACGTTCGTCCAGCCGCGCGAGGCGTGGAACATGCTCGACGCCGACGTCATGCGGTGGCAGACCGCGGCCGCCGACGACCCGGGCCTGCTCGACGAGCTCACCGAGGTCCGCACGGTCGTCGAGCCCGCCGCGGCACGCATCGCCGCCGAACGGGCGTCGGACGAAGACCTCGAATCCCTGCGCGAGGCACTGGCCGACATGGCCGCGGCCGGCGACGCCGAGGCGAGCGTCCAGGCCGACCTGGCGTTCCACCGGCGGCTGATGACCGCCACCCACAACAACTTCCTGATGCGGATGGAACGGATCATCGCGATCGGGCTGGCCGAGCGCGACAAGCTGGTGCACGGCGCGTCGGCGGCCGAGGATCCGGTGCCGAGTCACCGGAAGGTGTTCGACGCGATCGTCGCGGGTGACCCGGCCGCGGCCGAGCAGGCGATGCTCGCCCTCGTCACGAAGTCACGCGACGACCTGGCGAAGGCTCAGCGCACGCGGTCCTGACCGGCCGGCTCGAGGGCGGTCTGCAGCATCCGGGCCGCGGCCGCGCGGGGCTCCGGGTCGACCGCGATCAGCGCGTTGACCACCGCGCCGTCGACCAGGGCCACCAGCCGCTCCAGCTCGGCGTCGCTCACCGGCGTGCCCGAGCGCGCGAAGATCTCCGTCAGCAGCTCGTTGAGCTGGACCGACAGCGTCCGCATCAACGGCCGCAGGTACGCCCGGCGCCCGGTCGCGACCAGCCGCTCGTACCGCAGGAGCACCGCCTCGGCGTCGGCCTCCGGGTCACCGCTCTCCGGCCCGAGCAGCATCTCCAGCACCAGCTCGACGGTCGCCTGGACCCCGCGGTTGCGGGTCGCCAGCTCCTCCAGCCGCGCGCGCCCGGCCGCCAGCTCGGCGTTCGAGTGGTGCTCGACGGCCGCCGTGACCAGGTCGTCCAGCGAGTCGAAGTAGTACGTCGTGGACGCGAGCGGCAGGCCCGCGCGCTCGGCCACCGCCCGGTGCCGCACCGCGTCGAACCCGCCCTCGACGAGCAGCTTCGCGGCGGCCTCGACGAGCGCGGCGCGCCGTCGCTCCCCCTTGGGAGTGGTCGCAGCGGTCATGGCCGGTCATTCTGCCAACCGGGCGGACCCGGGCTCAGAAGCGGGGCGCGAGAGCGTGCGCAATCTGGTCGACCTGGCCCGCGTACGGCGCCGTCGCTCCGGCGGAAGGAACGCTGACCAGCAGCAACGAGCCGCCGGAAGCGGTGGCCACCTGCGCGGTCACGGTGCCGGCCGGCTGGGACTTGAAGACCACCGGAATGCCCTTGGGGTACACCGCCGCGGCCACTTCGCCGCCCGGGACCGGGAACCCCGCGGACCGCGACGCCGTCGAACAGGCGCCGCCCGGGGCAGCCCGGGAAACGGCGACGGGGACGGGGAGCTCGCCAGCGAGGGCAATGGCGAGCTCCCCGTCCACCTGTTCGCACCCGGAGGCGCCTTCGGCCAGCTGGCCGGTCTTCCCGTCTCCGCTGCCCCCCTGCTGGGGCGGCGAAGAAGAGAAGTTCGGTGACTCCCCACCGACTTGAGGACGTGCCGGGTCCACCCCGGGTTGCCCCGAGCCCCGCCCGGATTGCGCCGGCGCGGCGTTGTCCTGGGCCGACGTCAACGACTGAGGGGTACCCCCGGACAGCACTCCGTATGCACCGAAGCCGACGACGACGAGCGCCGCGGCGCTCACCCCCGCCGTGATCCGGTTGCGGCGCCGCACGGTCTGGCGGCGGGATTCGCGGACGACGTCGTCCTGGCTGAAGGTCGGCGACGGCGCGTCCCCGGGCGCGGCGGAGAACAACGAGCGCAGCTCCTGCTCATCCATTCGTCTCCACCTCCCGTTCCAGCACCTGCTTGAGATTGGCCAGCCCGCGGGCGGTCTGGCTCTTCACGTTGCCTTCGCTGCAGCCCAGCGCCTTCGCCGCGCTGGTCACGTCCAGTCCTTCGAAGAACCGCATGACCAGCACCGCGCGCTGCTTGGGCGGCACTTCCTTCAGCGCCGCCAGCAGGTCTTCCCTGGTCGCGACGAGCTCGTCGAGGCCGGGTGTGTCGTCGGCCGGCTCCGGCAACGTCTCGGTCTGCCACTCACGCCGCCACGGACGCCGCGATTCGTCGATCGACGCCCGGACGAGCGTCGTGCGGACGTACGCGTCGGTCGCCGCGCGATCCCTGATCTTCTTCCACCTCCGGTGCAACGCGACGAACGCCGTCTGCGCGAGGTCGTCCGCCCGGTGCCAGTCGCCGCAGAGCATGTACGCGGTCCGGCGCACGGCGTCCCGCCTGGCGGCGAAGTACTCCGCGAACTCCTGCTCGTCGCGCTGGTCCACGCGCAGTCGTGCTCCGCTCTGTTGTCGTCGGTGGGTAGGACGGAATCAGGGGCGTCCACGGTTGCACGGACCGAGTGGGTTCGACCACTCCGGGGCTCATTGATCCCCAGGAGGTGGGTGTGATGTGATCACTCCGTGACCTTCACGCCCGCGCCGCTGGACTTCCGCTCCGACACCGTCACCCGTCCGGATGACACGATGCGCGCGGCGATGGCGTCCGCGGAGGTCGGGGACAACGTCCTCGAACGCGACCCGACGGTCGCGGCGCTGGAGGAGCGGGCCGCGCACGTGCTGGGCATGCCGGCGGCGCTGTGGGTGCCGAGCGGCACGATGGCCAACCTCATCGCGCTGAGCCTGCACCTGCAGCGCGGCGACCGGTTCCTCGCCACGCGCGGCGCGCACGTGCTGGCCAACGAGCTGGGCTCGGCGGCGTGGCTGGCCGGCGGTATGCCGGATCCGCTGGAGCACGACGGGGGCCCGGGCCGCCCATCGCCGGACGCCCTCGCAGCCGCGATCGGGCAACCCGGGCCATACTTCACTTTACGGACATCTCTGTTGTGCCTGGAGAACACGCACAACGCCGCCGGGGGCGCGGTGACACCGCCCGACGAGCACGCCCAGCTGCTGTCCGTCGCCAAGGAAGCCGGCCTGACCGTGCACCTCGACGGCGCCCGGCTCTGGCAGGCCGCGGTCGCGCTGGAAGTGCCGCCGGCCGCGCTGACCGTCGGCGTCGACAGCGTGTCGGCCTGCTTCAGCAAGGGTCTCGGCGCGCCGGTCGGCTCGGTCGTCGCGGGCAGCAAGGAGTTCGTCGAGCGGGCCCGCCGGATGCGGCAGATGCTCGGCGGCGGCGTCCGGCAGGGCGGGGTCCTGGCCGCGGCCTGCCTGGTCGCGCTGGACCGGATCCCCGACCTGGCCGACTCGCACGAAAACGCCCAGCGCCTCGCCGAAGGCCTGCGTGAGCACGGCTGGCCGACCAACAACCCCGACACCAACATCGTGCTCGCCCAGGTGCCCGACGTCCCGACCGCGCTGACCTGGCTCGACTCGCTGGGCATCCGGACCGGGCCGATGGCGGGCCGGGTCCGGTTCGTCACCCACCGGGACCTGAGCGCGGCCGACATCGAAGAAACCCTGCGCCGGATCAAGTCCGGCGCGTGAAGCGCCCTGGGGGCACTGTGAACTGGATCGTGTTCGACTACGGCGACGTGCTCAGCAAGCCGAGCGCGGCCCTGCCGGGCATGGCCGCCCGGCTGGGTGCGCCGCTGCCGGAGTTCAAGCAGGCGTACTGGGACTACCGGCTCGCCTACGACGCCGGCAGCACTCCGCTCGAGTACTGGCAGACGGTCGGCGACGCGCTGGGCGTATCGGTCGACGAAGCGCTGTCGGCCGAGCTGACCCGCGTCGACGTCGAAGGCTGGGGGCACCTGGAGCCGTCGTCGGAGGCGCTGCTCGAAGCCCTTTCCGAGGCGGGCGCGTCGCTGGCGCTGCTCTCGAACGCGCCGTCGGTGTTCGGCGAATGGGTCCGCGAGCAGGAGTGGGTGCGCCACTTCCGCGTGACGCTGTTCTCGGGTGACGTCCGGTGTGTGAAGCCGGACGCGAAGATCTTCCGGCTCCTGCTCGACGAGCTGGGCGCCGAGCCGGCCGACTGCCTGTTCTTCGATGACCGGCAGTCCAATGTGGACGGCGCCCGCGCCGTCGGGCTCAAGGCGCAGGTGTGGAACGGCGCCGACGCGGCCCGCGCCTGGCTGGACTGAGCTCACCCGCACCGCACGTCCGTCGGCCCGTGTCGACTTCGACCGGCCGAGCAGCGCCCGCGTCTTCGACGCGCTGATGGGCGGGCAGGACAACTACGAGGTCGACCGCGTGGTGCTGCGGGAGATCCTGGAGATCGCGCCGGCCGCCCGGCGATGACCGGGCTCGACACGCTCTACCGCACGACGGGCCGCGCCTGGCGCCGCTGACGCCGGTGAACTGGACGTCACTGTGCGGCGTGGCGCGGATCCCGTGATGACTCAGTAGCGATTGATGCGCCGGGGGTCCTTCTTGCCACCGCTGATCGCCCGGTAGCCGGCCGCGCCGAGGAAGACGATGCCACCGATGATGGCGATCCACAGGACGGCCTTGAACACGAAGCCGATCACGGCGCCCAGCACCATGAACGCCACCCAGGCGACGATCAGGCCGCCGACGATCTTCCAGAACATGGCTTCCTCCGAGAAAGTTGCTGGTGGCCGTGGCCTCACCGGCCCGGTGACTCCACTGTGTCAGCTCCGGCGGTGAAACTCCCCTCGCCAGAGCAACGTTCAGGGATGAATCAGGGTTCCCCCTGGCGGAGCCACCCACCGAGCCGGCGGACGCCTTCGTTGATGTCCGCCGCGCTGCCGGCGAAGGAGAACCGGACGTACTTGCCGCCGTCGACCGGGTCGAAGTCGACTCCGGGGGTGATCGCGAGCCCGGTGTCGGCGAGCAGCCGCTGGCACCAGCTCAGGCTGTCCTCGGTGTACGCGCTGACGTCGGCGTAGGCGTAGAAGGCGCCGTCGGCGGGTGCGAGCTTGTCGAGGCCGATGCGCTTCAGGCCGGCGAAGAGCCGGTCGCGGTTGGCGCGGTAGTGCTCGACGTGCGCGTCGGCCTCCGCGTACGCCTCCGGGGTGAAGGCCGCGAGCGCCGCGTACTGCGAAACCGCGGGTGGGCAGATGGTGAAGTTGCCGGTCAGGACGTCGACGGCGCGGTGGAGGCGCTGCGGCACGAGCATCCAGCCGAGCCGCCAGCCGGTCATCGCGAAGTACTTCGAGAAGCTGCCCAGCACGATCGGCTCACGGCCGTACTGCCACGCGCAGTCGAGCTCGGCGCCGTAGGAGATGCCGTGGTAGATCTCGTCGCTGATCAGCTGCACCCCGTGCGACGAGCACCAGCCGGTGATGGCGGCCAGCTCCCCGGGCGGCAGCACGGTGCCGGTGGGGTTGCTGGGGCTGGCGACGATCAGGCCGTCGATCGGGCCCAGCGCGTCGAGCAGGCCGACGGTGGGCTGGAAGTTCGTGTCGGCGTTCGTGGGGAACTCGACAACTTCGCAGCCGAGGACGGAGAGCAGGTTGCGGTAGGCCGGGTAGCCGGGCCGGGCCATCGCGACCTTCGCGCCGGGGTCAAAGGCGCTGAGGAAGGCGAGCAGGAAACCGCCGGAGGAACCGGTGGTCATGACGACGTCCTGCGCGCTGACGTCGACCTCGTACCGGCTCCGGTAGTGCCCGGCGACGGCTTCACGCAGCTCGGGGATGCCGAGCTGCTCGGTGTAGCCGAGGGTGCTTTTACCCAGCGCTTCGCGGGCCGCCTCGAGCACGGCCTTCGGCGCCGGCGCGGACGGTTGCCCGGCGGCGAGCGACACGAGGTCACCGTGGCTGCGCTGCCGCGCGCCGGCCGCGGAAAGGACGTCCATGACGTGGAAGGGCGGCACACCGGCCCGCAGCGCGGGCCCGGCGAAGGCTCCGAGGTCGACCATGCGGCCAGGCTAGTGCCTGGCCGCCGGGCCGCTCAGTAACCGCGGTACGCACCGCCGTGGGCCATGGCCTTGATGCCGGGCACGTTGTCGAGGCTGCCGTACCGGTCGAACGAGTACTGCACCCCGGCGATGATGTTGTCGACCGGGTTGTAGATGTTGTCGTGGCCGGGCAGCTTGTGCGCGTTGAACGTCGAGTCGATGCACTGCATGAGCCCCTTGGACGGGTGCCCCGCGGCCGCGTTCGAGTCCCAGTTGTTGATGGCGTTGGGATTGCCGCCGGACTCGTGCTGGATGATCGCCCAGATCTTGGGGATGTCCGCGTCGGTCACCGGGATGCCCGCGGCCTGGAGGGCCTTCATGGCTTCCTGGATCCACTGCTGGACGTTCCCCGGGGGCGGCGAGGAGGGCGGGCCGCCGCTGGGGCCGAGGCCGCCACCACCGCCACCGCCTCCGCCACCGCCGCCTCCTCCGCCACCGCCGCCGTGGTGGGAGGCGCCGTTGCTGTGGATGCCGCCGGTGCTCTGCGGAACCGTGCCGTCGCTGGTGGGCAGGGGCACCTTCGAGTAGCCGCCCTCGATCTGCGTCTTCATCAGCGTCTGGGACTGCTTGACGAGGTCGTCGGCCGTTTTCATCAAGGGGTCGATCTTGCCCAGCGCGGTGGTCGCCTGCTGCTGGTTGAACTTGTTGGCCTCGTCCACGATCGCCTTCGAAGAAGGCGGCGGCGGGCCCGACCGGTCACCGCGCGCGTATTCCGCTTCGGCGTTCATCGCGGCTTGAGCCTTCGGCGTGTCGGTGTCGATCCTCGCCTGGATCGCCGTCCGGGCGCTCTCGAACGCGTCGTGCACATTGCGCTTGATGTCACCGAGCTGTGAAGAAAGCCGGCTGAGGTCGTTGCCGACGTCGGTGAGGTGCGTCTGCACCTTGTCGCCCGCGGTGGTGATCTGCTTGACGTAGCCGACGAACGCGTCCGCGGCCGGGCCCTTCCACACACCGGCGGACAGCGAGTCGGTGGCCGACTTCATCGCCGCGCTGTGGTCACCGGCCTGTGTCGCGGCGGTCTTGAACTGCTGGGCCGCCTTTTCGATCGACTCGGGCTTGATCCCGTCGACCTGCTTCTGCTTGGCCTCGATGTCCGGCCAGTTCGGTGGGAAGTCGATCAGCCCCGCCACGATTCCGCCCCCTTGTCATCCCGGCCCGCGGAGGCCGTCCGGTGCACGCTCACTGGTTCCCGGGCTCGTGCAGCTTGAGGTCGCTCGCGCCGACCTGGTCGGTTTCGGCGATCAGGCCGGCGGCTTTCCGCAACACGAAGCCGGTCGCCTCCATCAGCTTTCCGGCCGCGTCGAATTCGGTGTGCACGCCCTGCTTGAACTCGCCGACCGCGCCGTGCACGTCCTGCGAACCGCCCATGGTGCCGAAGGGGCTTTCCTTCTCCTCGTCGACGCCGGTCAGGTGCTTCTTCGACTTCTCGAACTCGTCCTTGAGCTGCTCCACCTGGCGTGCCGCGATGGCCATCGAGTCCGGGTCGTAGACAGGCACGGTTCGTCATCCCCTTCGCAAACTTGCATCCGCCCGATCAGACGTGGTCATGACCGGAACGGTTCCCGCGCTTACTTTATGACTTCCCCCCGCTCGCGCGTGCGGATGTCCGTCAACTTCCACCCCAGCGGGCGCCGGACACGCTTTGTAGCATGTCCGGCGGGGAGGAAACCGATCATGAAACCACTGAACCCGGACGAACCACGCCATGTCGGGCGGTACCGCCTGGTCGCGGCGCTCGGTGAAGGCGGCATGGGCCGGGTGCTGCTGGGGGTGTCGCCCGACGGCCGGCTCGTGGCCGTCAAGCAGGTGCACCCGGGCTTCGCGCACGACACCGGGTTCCGGTCCCGGTTCCGCCGGGAAGTGCAGACCTCGCGGCTGGTCTCGGGCGCCTACACCGCGGCGGTCATGGACGCGGACCCGGACGCGCCGACGCCGTGGCTGGCTTCGGTGTTCGTCGCCGGCCCCTCGCTGAAGGAAGCCGTCGAGGAGGCGGGCCCGCTGCCGCCGGCGTCCGTGCGGATCCTCGCCGTCGGGCTCGCGTCGGCGCTCACCGAAATCCACCGGGCCGGTGTGGTCCACCGGGACCTCAAGCCGAGCAACGTCCTGCTCACCGACGACGGCGCCCGGGTGATCGACTTCGGCATCGCCCGCGCGGCCGAAGGTGATTCCGAACTGACGCACACCGGCTCGATCATCGGCTCACCCGGTTTCATGTCCCCCGAGCAGGCCGACGGCCGGACCGTCACCCCGGCGAGTGACGTCTTCTCCCTGGGCGCACTGCTCGTGATGGCCGCGACGGGCCGGGCGCCGTTCGGCGGTGGATCGACCCCGCAGGTGCTCTACAACGTCGTCCACGGCCGCCCGGACCTCGGCGCCCTGCCGCCGGAACTGCGGCAGCTGATCGAGCCGTGCCTGGCGAAGGACCCGGCGCACCGGCCGGCGCCGGCGCAGATCCTCGACTTCCTCGGCCTGGTCCCGCCCGGGGTGACACCGTGGCCGCCGGCCGTCCACGCCCTGATCGGTGGCCAGCAGGCGCAGGTCGGTCAGGTGCTGGCGCTCCCGCAACCGCCACCGCCGAAAGCGGCGAAGAGGCGACGCTGGCCGCTCGTGGCGGCCGCCGTCGCCGTGGTGGTGGCCATCGGGGCGACGGTGGCCGTCGTCGTGGCGAACCAGGACCGATCGGGGGCCGGAGCTTCGCCCTCGCCGGCCGGCCCGCCCAGGCCGGCTCCCTTCAGCCCCGCCGATCTGCGGCAGATCGATCCGTGCAAGCTCCTGCCGCGCGACTCGATGCCGGGCACCGGCCCGGTCAAACCGGCCGACCGCAGCGGGGGCCTGCTCGACCAGTGCTCCCTTTCCTTCGACGAGACGGCGGACCGGACCCGCAGCACCACTGTGGACCTCAGCCTCTACAACCCCCTTCCGCTGGACGGGGTCAGCCCGGCCCGCGTGGACGGCCACGACGTGTTCTTCAAGAAACACGGCAGCTCCTGCGACGCGGCCTTCAAGATCCCGACCGCGCCGGACAAGTCGATCACGGCCACCGCGCAACGCCCGGCCGGTGATGCGTGCGAGACCCCCCGAGAGGCGATTTCGGTGATCCTGAAGGAGATCGCCGGGGGAACGGCCGAGCGGTTCCCGAGCGCGGCGGGCTCGGCGGTCGCCCTGGACCTGTGCCGCGAGGTCGGCAGCCCCACCGACCCGGCGGGGGCCACGGCCGGGTACCTGAACACCGAGCTGCACGAGTGCCAGTGGCTGATCGACGGAACCGGCTCGTACATCCTCGGCCTGCTCAGCGGAACCGGCCAGGACCTCAGCGTCGACGGCCAGCGCGCGGTCGACCTGGCCGGCACGAAGGCCTACGAGCAGCTCGACAACCGCGACGGGGGAACTCGCCGCTGCACGATCACCTGGACGCACCGGAAGGTCGATTCGTACCTCACCGAGGAGTTCAGCCTCGTCTTCACCCCCGACCCCCAGCCGCCGGACACCACGGGCATCTGCGCGGCAGCCGAAAAGTTCGTCGGCGAGGTGATGTCCCGGCTGCCGCCGGTGAAGTAGCTCAGGCTTCCGCGATCAGCTCGCGGATCCGGGTCGCCAGCAGGGTGTTGTCGGCCGGGGTGACGGTGGCCCACTCGCGGCCGTCGCGGTCGGTCTGGACCTGGAACAGGTAGCGGCCCGCGTCCGTGTCGAAGAACGCCACCACGCGGTTCGCCCGGTGGGCGATGCCGTCGCGGCCGGTTCGCTCCGCGCCGAACTGGCCGCGGGCCTCCTGGCCCAGCAGCATTCCCGAGAGCTCCTGGGCCTGGAACAGGACCACGCCGCGATCCTCCAGCGCGGTGACCATCGCCTTCGGGTCACCCTTGGCCGCCGCGTCGGCTTCGCGGAGCGCGGAGTACGGGATGCTGACCGTCTGGCCGATGCCCGGGCCCAGGTCGCCCGCCACCGAGACCGCCGCCTCGGGCAAGCCGTCCTCGGTGGCCGGGATCAGCCAGACCTCGCCGTTGTCGACCACGGCCAGCACCGCCTGGCTGCGGACGCTCACCGCGCGGCCGCGGATCTCGCGTTCGGCCCACACCCAGACGTCGACGGCGGACTGCGGGCGGGCCAGCAGGTGCAGCATGTCGGCCACTTCGCCGGACACCCGGCGGTTGCGGGCCAGCCGCCGCTCGGCGAGCGACGTCCACGCCGATTCGATCAGCTCGCGCCGCTCGGAGCGGGTGGTTCCCGCACTCGGCACGTCCAGCGCGACGTGCCGGCGAGGTAGTTCGAAGGACTCCCAGAGCACGTCGAACTCCAGGGCGGACAGCACGAGCGACACCGTCAGCGCACATCCCCGCCGTGGTCACCGATCACGTCGGGCGAAACCATCCGCTGGTCGGCGAACAGGTCCTGGTCGTCGACGCCGAAGCGGCGGACGTGCTCGGCGTCCTCCTCCTGCGGCGCGGCCTCTGACAGGAACTTGGCCTCACCACGCTGCTGCTTCGGGCTGATCTGCTCCGACTTCCGCAGCGCCGCGGCCTCCTCCTCGGGCAGCTCGCCGACCGGCAGCGGCCGCACCGGGCCCTTCGCCTGGCCCTTCTCGCGGCGCTGACGTTCCTTGTCGCCGCTCAGCGCGCCACCGGCCGCGCCGGCCCCGACCGCCGCCGCGCCCGCGCCGATCTCACCCGGCGACACACCGGGCTTGACCACGAAGCCGCGTTCGCCGGTGAACTGGCCGGGCGGGAGCGGGGCCTGCTGGAACGAGCCGACCGTGCGGCCCTTGGCCAGCAGCCCGTCGGCGCCGCGGTTGGCGCCGCTGAGCGAGCTGTCGACACCGGTCGAGCCGCCGGACGCACTGCCGCCGCCGAGCGACTTGATCGGCGACGTCGCCGGGGACGAGCCGGGCGGCAGCGCGCCGGGCGCACCCGGCGGGATGAACGAGTCACCGCTGCCACCACCTGCTGGGCCGGGGGTGAACCGGCCACCGCCCGAGGGGTCACCGGACGGGCCGCGGCCCGGGGTGTTGACCCAGCCGGGGCCGGGTTGCGACGTCGGCGGCTTGACGCCGGACGGAGTGGTCGAGCCCGAAGGCGAGGTGTGCTGGGCGGCCGGAGCGGTCACCGAGCCGGTCTGCCGCGGCTGCTGAGCGGGCCGGGACGGCTGCTGCGCCGCGACGCCGTAAACGGGCGTGGGCGTGTCGGCGTGGACCTGGTGCGACACCGGCTGCACCACCGGCGGTTCGACCCGGACCGACCGGACCTTGTCCGAAGCCGGCTTCACCTCGCCGTCCGGCGTCACCGCGACCGACGCGGCGGCGACGTCGAGCACCCCCGGCGTCACCCCCGGCGCGGCCAGCTTCAGCGACTCGGGGTCGGACAGCGACTGCGTCGAGAGCAGGTTGGTGCCGCTGTCCTGCGCGTACTCGTTCAGCGCCTGCGTCGCCTGCGCCTTGGCGTTGTTGGCGGCCTCGACCTGGCGCGCGTGGTCGGTCTCGAAGCCGATCAGGCTGAGCAGCAGGCCGTCGGTGAGGCTGTAGCCGCCCGCGCCCTTCCGCACCGTTTCGGCGTCCGGGAGCTTGTACTTGGTGCGGTTGAACGCCTCACCCTGTTCGAAGACCATCTCCGCGGCGTGCGCGACCTTGGTCGTGGCGTCCTGGGAGAACCCGGCCTGCTCGGTGAGCACCTGGCTCGCCGCGCCGCCGGCCTGGCTCTGCCACTCGACACCCAGCTTGAGCAGCTGGGCCCGCAGCGTCTGGTCGGTGTGGGCGAGCGCGGTCGCGACGGCTTTCAGCGCGTCGACAGCCGTGCCGATGCTGCCGGTGCCGTCGCCGTTGACCATCCGCGTGATCTGGTCGGCGATCGCGGTGTTGGTCCAGCCGTCGAAGCGGTGGTTCTGGATCCCGGCCGCGAGCTCGGAGAATTCCACGCGCCCTCCCTAGTTGCGTGCTTTCAAGGACTGCAGCGCAACGTCGGCGGCGTGCACCGACATGTCGCACAGCTGCGGCTGAGTGAGCTTGCCGCGGGTGATGGCGAACGTCTGGACGGCCAGGGTCTGGCCACGGGCGACACCGACGAGCGTCTCGCAGTCGGCGGGGTCGCCGGCCGCGCGGTAGTTCGTCAGCGCCGGGTAACCGCCGATGGTCTTCGGCTCGGTCGTCATGCTGTTCTTCTTGCGGGCGCCGGTGATCCACTGGTCGAGGTCCGCCGACACCGCCCGCACGTGGTACGAGTGCACCGGCTCGGCGCCGTCGGCGTCGAACACGCAGGTGGGGCCGTCCTGCGGCGGAGCTTCCCGCGGGGCGCTGGTGATCTTCAGCGAGTCGAGCTCCACCTGCGGGAACACCTCACACAGGTTGACCCCCTGCAGGGTCAGCTCGGCCGGGCGCTGGGGCAGCTGGGCCGCCTTGGCGCTCTGCGACGCCGCGGTCGCGGCCGTCTCGATCGGGTAGGGGGTGCCGTCGGTGCCCGCCGAGCAGCCGGCGAGCGCCGCCGTCGCGAGCACGCCTCCGGTGATCCGCAACCTCCGGTTACGCACCGTGCTTGCCGCGGTCACCGAACACTGCCGCCTTCTCTTCTTCGCTGACCTTGTAGTCCTTCGCGGCTTCCCGCAACTGCGAGACGAGGCGCTTGAGACCCGCGACGTACTCGCGGACCTGGCCGGCGTAGGAGCGGTCGCCGTCGGCGATCACGGAGTTCCAGGCCTCGATCGACTGGGTGCTGACCACGTCGGCGGACGGCGCGTCGATCCGCAGCTCGCCGAGCCGGGTCAGCAGCTGGTCTTCGAGGGCGTTGGTCTGCTCTTCGACGATCCGGGCGACGTCCAGGAGCTTGTCCGGGTGGACCAGGACGTCCGCGGCCGCCGGCGCCACCGGGACGGCCGAGGTGAGGTCGTACGAGGGTCCTGACATGCGCTCCCCTGACGTCATACGGACAGTGACCGGCCGACTCCCGTCGAGGCTACCAACGAGTGTGTGGCGGCAGCCTTAGTTTGGACGAAGTTCGCCGCCCGCCGGTTCCCCCGATCCGTGAATTCAGGCGCGTTGTTTTGCCGTCGGGGCGCTGACCTCGCCGTTTGCCGCCTTCAACGCGATGTCGGTGCGGTGGTGCGAGCCCGCGAGGTGCACCTTCTCGACGGTTTCGTACGCGTGCTTGCGCGCCGACTTGAGCGTCTTGCCGGTGCCGACGACCGACAGCACCCGCCCGCCGGAGGAGACGACCGCGCCGTCGTCACGACGGCGCGTGCCGGCGTGCAGGACACCTTCGATCTCGGCCCCGGTGATGACGTCGCCGGTGCGCGGCTTGCCCGGGTAGCCGTCGGCCGCGACCACGACGGTGACCGCGGCACCGCCGGACCACTCCAGCGGCGGGTGCTCGGCGAGCTTGCCGATGGCGGTGGCGTGCATCAGCCCGGCGATCGGGGTGCGCAGCAGCGCCAGCACGACCTGGGTCTCCGGGTCGCCGAAGCGGCAGTTGAACTCGATGACCTGCGGGCCCTCGGACGTCAGTGCGAGCCCGGCGTAGAGCAGGCCGGAGAACGACGCGTCGCGCGCGACCAGCTCGTCGGCGACCGGCTGGACGACCTTCTCGACCAGCTCGTCGACCAGGTTGCCGGGCGCCCAGGGCAGCGGCGCGTAGGCGCCCATACCGCCGGTGTTCGGGCCGGCGTCGTCGTCACCGACGCGCTTGAAGTCCTGCGCGGGCAGCAGCGGCACGACCGTGTGGCCGTCGACGAAGCAGAACAGGGACGCTTCCGGTCCGTCCAAAAAGGACTCCAGCAGCACCGGGTGGCCCCCGTCGAGCAGCATGATGGCGTGTTTGCGCGCGACGTCGTAGTCGGTCGTGACGACGACGCCCTTGCCGGCGGCGAGGCCGTCGTCCTTGACCACCCAGGTCGGGCCGAAGCGGGCGAGCGCGGCGTCGAGGCGGGCCGGGTTGTCGACCACCTCGCTGCGCGCGGTGGGCACGTTCGCCGCGGCCATGACGTCCTTCGCGAACGCCTTCGAGCCTTCGATGCGGGCCGCCGCGGCCGACGGGCCGAAGCAGGCGATGCCCGCTTTGCGGACGGCGTCGGCGACCCCGGCGACGAGCGGGACCTCGGGCCCTACCACCACCAGGTCGGCCTGCCAGCTCTTCGCGAGCGTCGCGACCGCTTCCGGGTCGGCCGCTTCGACGCCGAGCTGCTCGGCCATGGCGGCCGTCCCGGCGTTGCCGGGCGCGCAGGCCAGGGCGGTGACCGTGGGGTCGCCGGACGCCGCGAGGACGAGTGCATGCTCACGGGCGCCGGAGCCGATTACCAGTACGCGCACGCCGCACAGCGTATCCGGCGGGGTTCACGGCGGACATTTCGCCGTCCCTCGGGTGGAGGAGTCCACGCTCCGTTCACCGCCGGGCCCGCCCGGATACGTCCGTCGGACGCTTGCGGCCATGAGGGTTGCGGGGTAGTCAGGGTCAACCCTGTGTGAAAAGAGGTCACCAGATGAAGCGCAAACGTGTCGGTGTTCTGACACTGGCCAGCTTGGCGTTGCTGAGCGTCACCGGCGTCGCGATCGGGTCGGCGAACGCGGCCACAGTGTCCTCCGAAAGCGGGGGGTCCGCCGAAACGGCCGCGCACGGACGGGGCCACGATGACCCCGTGATCATCGGACACCGCGGCGCGCCCGGTTACCGGCCGGAGCACACCCTCGCCTCGTACGAACTCGCGTACCGGATGGGCGTGAACTGGGTCGACGTCGACCTCGTGCCGACCAAGGACGGCCAGCTCGTCGCCCGGCACGAGCCGGAGATCGGCGGGACCACCGACGTCTCGAAGCACCCGGAGTTCGCGGACCGCAAGAAGACGCTGACGATCGACGGCGTCGCGACGACCGGCTGGTTCACCCAGGACTTCACGCTGGCCGAGCTGAAGACGCTGCGCGCGGTCGAGCGGATCCCGCAGAACCGGCCGCACAACACGCTGTACAACGGGCGCTACCAGATCGCCACCTTCCAGGAGGTGCTCGACCTGACCAAGCGGCTCGGCAAGGAGCTGCACCGGACGCTCGGCACCTACCCCGAGGTCAAGCACTCGACGTTCTTCCAGTCGATCGGCAACCCGACCGAGCCGAAGCTGGTCGCCGCCCTCAAGAAGAACGGCCTCGACCGGCCGGACGCGCCGGCGATCATCCAGTCGTTCGAGGTGTCGAACCTGGTCGCGCTGCACAAGCAGGTCCGGACGCCGCTGCTGCAGCTGACGTCGGCTTCGGGCGCTCCGGCGGACTTCGTCGCGAAGGGCGACCCGCGGACGTACAAGGACATCGTCACGCCGCAGGGCCTGCGTGAGGTCGCGAAGTACGCGAAGTACCTCGGGCCGGACAAGAGCCAGATCATCCCCCTGGACGCGGCCGGGAACCTGACGAAGCCGTCCGCCATCGTCGCCGACGCGCACAAGGCGGGCCTGAAGGTGCAGCCGTACACGTTCCGGAACGAGAACCCGTTCCTGCCGGCGAACCTGCGCTCCTCGGCGGAGCCGGACGCCTACGGTGACGTCTTCACCGAGGAGGCGGCGTTCCTCGAGGCCGGCGTCGACGGCTTCTTCGCCGACCAGGCCGACACCGCGCTGGAGTCGCTGCACGCGTTCCTGGGCCGGTAATCGCTTTGCCGTGAGGGGCACCTTCAGGGACTCTTCGTCCATGAAGGTGCCCCTCACGTCGTTCTCCGGAGTTGTGCTCGTGAGCCGCGGTGACGAGACGCTGGTTTCCGAGGCGCGCGGGTACGCGCACCTCGGCTACCGCGTCGAGAACACCGTCGGCACCCGGTTCGCGATCGCCAGCGGCACCAAGGGGTTCACCGCGCTGGTCGTCGTCGGGCTGATCGCCGAGGGACGGCTTTCGCTCGGCACCCGCGCCCGGGACGTCCTCGGCGACGACCTGCCGCTGATCAACGACGCCGTGACGATCGAGCACCTGCTGACGCACACCTCGGGCATCGGCGACTACTGCGACGAAGAGGCGGACCCACCGCCGACCCCGCTGCTCGCCACCTCCGCCGACTACCTCGCCGCGCTCGACGGGTATCCGCAGAGATCCTTGCCCGGCACGGAGTTCCGGTACAACAACGGCGCGTTCGCCGTCCTCGGCCTGCTCGCCGAACGGATCGCGGGCCGGCCTTTCCCCGACCTCGTGCGCGAGCGCGTCTGCGAACCCGCCGGGCTGACCGACACGGCGTTCCTCCGTTCGGACGCGCTGCCCGGCCGGACCGCCACCGGCTACCTGGAAGACGGCCGCACCAACGTGTTCAGCCTGCCGGTCGTCGGGTTCGGCGACGGCGGGATCTACAGCAGCGCGCCGGACTTCCGGAAGTTCTGGCCCGCGTTCCTCGGCGGCCGGATCGTGCCCGCCGAGTGGGTCGAGCGGATGCTGCGCCCGCACGCGGACGGTTACGGCCTCGGCTTCTGGCTGCCGTGGCCCGGCGCCGTCCGGCTCGAAGGCGGCGACCACGGCGTCACGTTCCGGAGCACGCACTCCGGCGGTGTCACCGCGACGCTGATCTCGAACGACCACCGCGGCGGCGGGCCGCTGCTCAAGCAGCTGGACGAGTTCCTGACGAAGCCTTGACACCCCTCGCCCACCAGGGCTAACTTCGGCGAACTCAATGGTCTGGCCGCATACCTTTCAAGAGGTGCCCGATGGATGTCTCCGACCAGCAGACCACTCCCGACCACGATGACGACTCCGCACGACTGCACCAACTCGGCTACGCGCAGGAGCTCAAGCGGACGATGTCGGCGTTCTCCAACTTCGCCGTCTCGTTCACCATCATCTCGATCCTTTCCGGCTGCCTGACGCTCTACGGCTTCGGCATGAAGACCGGCGGGCCGGCCGCGATGATCTGGGGCTGGCCACTGGTCGGGATCTTCGTCGTCCTGGTCGGGCTCGGCATGGCCGAGGTCTGCTCGAGCTACCCGACCGCGGGCGGGCTCTACTACTGGGCGGCGCGGCTGGCGCGGAAGAACGGCGCCGCGTGGTCGTGGTTCACCGGCTGGTTCAACCTCATCGGGCAGATCGCGGTCACCGCGGGCATCGACTTCGGCGCGGCCCTGTTCCTCAACGCGTTCCTCGACCTGCAGTGGGGCTTCACCGCGACACCGGGGCACACGATCCTGCTGCTCGCGATCATCCTCGTGGTGCACGGCCTGCTGAACACCTTCGGCGTCCGGATCGTGGCGATCCTCAACAACGTCAGTGTGTGGTGGCACCTCATCGGCGTGCTCGTGATCGTCGGGGTGCTGATCTTCGTGCCGGCCAAGCACCAGGACGCGTCCTTCGTCTTCGGCAGTTTTGTGAACCAGACGGGCTGGGGCTCGGCGTTCTACGTCTTCGCGCTGGGGCTTTTGGTGGCGCAGTACACGCTGACCGGGTACGACGCGTCGGCGCACATGACCGAGGAGACGAAAAGCGCGGCGAAGGCGGGCCCGCGCGGCATCGTCATGTCGATCGTGGTCTCGCTCGTCGCGGGCTGGATCCTGCTGATCGGCCTGACGTTCGCGATCCAGGACTACGACGGCGCGGTCGGCTCGGCCACCGGCGTCCCGCCCGCGCAGATCTTCATCGACGCCACCGGCGCGGTCACCGGCAAGTTCCTGCTGCTGATCTGCATCGGCGCGCAGTTGTTCTGCGGCATGGCTTCGGTGACGGCGAACTCGCGGATGATCTACGCGTTCGCCCGCGACGGCGCGATCCCGGGCTCGAAGTTCTGGCACAAGATCAACAAGCGGACGCAGACCCCGACCAACGCCGTCTGGCTGGGCGCGGGCGGCGCGCTGATCCTGGCCCTGCCGTACCTGTGGAGCGCGACGGCTTACGCGGCGGTGACGTCGATCGCCGTGGTGGGGCTGTACGTGGCGTACGTGATCCCGGTGTTCCTGCGCGTCCGCCTCGGTGACGAGTTCGAACGCGGGCCGTGGCACCTCGGCCGGTGGGGCAAGCCGGTCGGCATCATCGCGACGACCTGGGTCGTGCTGATCTTCGTGCTGTTCATGCTGCCGCAGGTGTCGCCGGTGACGGTGGACTCCTTCAACTACACGCCGATCGCGTTCCTCGTGGTGCTCGGCGGCGCGGCGCTGTGGTGGGTGATCTCGGCGCACAAGTGGTTCAAGGGCCCGAAGGTGCAGGGTTCGGAAGCCGAACTCGCCGCGGTCGAAAAGGAACTGAAGGAACTCGGCTGACGGTCCGTGAATGGCACATCGAGGGGCTCTGAGTCCCTCGATGTGCCATTCACGGCTTTCAGGCAGTGGCTTCCCGGGTCTCCGCGGCGGGCGCCGAGGTCTCGGCCGGTGGTGACTGGCGGCCCGGGCGGACGACCGTGACCGCGGCCGCGCCCAGCGCGCCGACCCCGGCGAACGCGTAGAAGCCCCACGGGTACGCGATTCCGGCCGTCAGCAGCGCGCCGCCGAGGAGCGGGCCGGAGATCGCGCCGATCCGGCCGATGCCGGCGGACCAGCCGAGGCCGGTCGCGCGGATCGCCGCCGGGTAGATCCGGCCGATGTAGGCGTACACCAGCACCTGGGCGCTGAACACGAAGCAGCCGGTCAGGAACACCGCCGCGTACAGCCCGACGGAGGGAAGCCGCACGCTCAGCAGCGCGAGGAACACCGCGCCCGCGCAGAACCACACGATGGCCGACGGGCGGATGCCGACGCGGTCGGCGACCCGGCCCGCGACGAGCAGGCCGACGATGCCGCCGACGTTCAGCGTCAGCAGCAGGCTCAGCGCGGCGCCGAGCGGGTAGCCGGCCTGGCGCATGATCTCCGGCAGCCAGGTGTTGAGGCCGTAGACCAGCAGCAGGCCCATGAACGACGTCACCCAGAACGCGATCGTCGCGCGCAGCAGCCCGCCGCGGAACAGGCCGGCGACCGCGTGCCCGGCCGAGCGCTCGGTCTCGCGGACCTGCTGGAACGACTCGGACTCCGGCAGGAACTTCAGCATCAGCGGGATCAGCACGACGGCCGGGAGCGCGCCGGCGACGAACATCGCGCGCCAGCCCAGCGGCGCGATCAGCACGATGCCGAGCAGCGCCGTCAGCACCGCGCCGACGTGGTAACCCGTCATCACGGTGGTGGTCGCACTGCCGGCCTTGCCGCGGCGCGCGTATTCGGTGACCAGCGTGATCGCCGTCGGCAGGCAGCCACCGAGGCCGAGGCCGGCGACGAAGCGCAGCAGGCCGAAGACGAACGTCGACGGCGCGAAGGCGCACAACAGCGTGCAGAGCGAGAACAGCGTCACGGAAATGATCAGCGACTTCCGGCGGCCGATGACGTCGGTGATGGTGCCGATCGCCAGCCCGCCCAGCATCATCCCGGCCAGCCCGAACGTCGACACGACCGACGCCGTGCCGGGCGTCAGGCCCCAGACGTGGTCGCGGAGCAGCACGGGCAGCACGGAGCCGAGCACGACCAGGTCGAACCCGTCGAGCAGGACGGCGGTCCAGGCCAGGGGCACGACCCAGGAGCGGGCGCCAGGGGACATGGGGAACCTCCGGTTGTGCGTCGGTGCACGTGATCCGCACAGGTGTGCGTAGTGCGAACAAGTATGCACAGCGTCCTGGCCGTAATCCAGGTCACTTCCACTGAACGGAAGCCGGGCGCACGGCCGCCACCTGCGCAAAGATCACGCACGTGGAGATCCTGACGCTGATGGGCGTGCTCGCCGGATCACTGGCGCTGACCGCGTTCGCCCGGCGGTACAACCTGTCCGCGCCGCTGCTGGTCGTGGTCGTCGCGCTGGGGGTCGCGCTGATCCCGGGGGTGCCGCGGTTCGAGCTGGAGCCGGAGCTGGTCCTCACGGTCGTGCTGCCGCCGTTGCTCTACTCGACGTCGCTCGAGAGCTCGTTGGCGCACTTCAAGAAGAGCCTGCGGCCGATCGTCGCGCTCGGCGTGGTGCTGGTCGCGGTGACCGCGGTGGTCGTCGCCCTCGTGGTGCACCTGCTGCTGCCGGACGTGCCGTTCGCCTCCGCGCTGGTCCTCGGCGCGGTCGTGGCGCCGCCGGACGCGGTGACGGCGGTGGCGATCGGGCGGAAACTCGGCCTGCCGCGGCGGGTGATGACCGTGCTCACCGGGGAAAGCCTGGTCAACGACGCCGCCGCGCTGACGCTGTACAAGGTCGCGCTGGCCGCGGTCGCGGGCACCGCCGGCTCGGCCGGGCACGGGTTCGCCGTGTTCGGGGTGGCGACGGTGCTGGGCATCGCGGTCGGCCTGGCGATCGGCGCGGTGGTGGTGCTGATCCGGCGACTGCTCGACGACCCGCTGCTCGAGTCGGCGTTCGGCATCATCGTGCCGTTCGGCGCGTACGTCCTCGCCGAGCACCTGCACCCGTTCGGCGCGGAGTTCAGCGGGTCCGGTGTGCTCGCCGTGGTCGCCGCGGGTCTCTACCTCGGGGCGCGCTCGCTATACGCGTCACCCGCGACACGCATGCAGGACAGATCCGTCTGGGCGTCGATCGACGTCCTGCTGGAGGCGCTGGTGTTCGCGCTGATGGGGCTGCAGCTGCCGTTCGTGCTCGACGGCGCCCAGCACGCGGCGCGCGACAACGGCACCCTGGCCCTGGTCGCGGTGGTCGTGCTGCTGGTGACGATGCTGGTGCGGATCCCGGCGGTGTTCGCCTTCGCGTTCCTGCCACGCGCGTTCCGGCTGTTCGGCCGCGGGCGCGCGGCGCCGCCGTGGCGGACGCTCACGGTGCTGTCGTGGACCGGCATGCGCGGCGTGGTCACCCTCGCCGCGGCGGCCGGTGTCCCCGCAGGCACACCCGGGCGCGAGGAGATCCAGCTGTTCGCGTTCGCCGTCGCGATCGGGACGGTGCTGATCCAGGGCCTGACGCTGCCGCCGCTGATCCGGGTCTTGAAGGTGCAGGACCCGTCGGAGGCCTCACGCGACGAGGCGGAGGAGCTGGCCGCGCGGGAGGTCACGCAGAAGGCGGCGCACGAACGGCTGCGCGAGATCAGCCGCGACCGGCTCGCGTCGCTGGACCTGCCACCCGAGAAGGTCGAACGGCTGAAGGAGCGGCTGGAACGGCTGGTCGACACGCGCTACCGCTTCGCCAAGGCGGCGATCACGCTGTCCGGCGAGGAACGCTCCGGCAGCCCGCAGGCGCAGTTCGCGAAGGCGCGGCGGGAGCTCCTGATCACCCAACGGGCGGCGATGCTCGAGGAGAACCGCGCGGGCCGGCTCGACGACGAGATCCTGCGGAAGGTGCTGCGCGAGCTGGACCTGGAGGAGTTGTCGGTGTCGGCGTCCCTCACGAACCGAATGAGCTGATCACCTCCCAGGTCCTCAGCCGCTCTTCGCTGGACCGGATGCCGGCCTGCGAGACGAGGACGTCGGTGGCGCCCGCGTCGTAGTAGCGCTGGATCCCCGCGATGACGGTCTTCTCGTCCCCGATGATCGCCAGGTCCGCCGGATGATCAACGCCTTCGGCCTCGAGAATCCGTCGATACGACGGGATCTGCGCGTAGAAACCCATCTGTTCAACGGCGATGGCGCGGACGGCGTCGGGTTCGTCGGTCACGATGGCCGGGATGGCGGCGAGGATCCGCTTGCCCTCGCTCAGGTGCGGAACGATCTGTTCGGAAAGCGCTCTCGGCCCGGCGAGGAAGGGCAGGGTCCCGTCGGCCAGCTCATCGGTGACCCGCAGCGCCTGCGGCCCCATCGCGGCGACGATCACCGGGACGTCACCGCCCACAGTGGACGGTCCCGGTGCCTTCGCGGTCACGGTCTCGCCCTCGAAGTCGACGGCTTCTCCGGCGAAGACCTGCTTCAGCACGGTCAGGTACTCGCGCAGGTGCCGGATCGGTGGCGGGTAGTCGATGCCGTAGACGGGACCGAGGAAGCCCTTCGAGCCGAGCCCGATGCCGAGGGTGAAGCGCCCGCCGGTGGCGGCTTGCGCGGTCTGCGCCGCGCTCGCGACGAGGAACGGGTGGCGCGGGTAGGTGGGCACGACGGAGGTGCCGACCTCGATACCGGGGACTTCGCGCCCGGCCAGCGCGGCGACGGTGATGGCGTCCTGGCTGAGGGGGAGCTGGGAGAACCAGACGGATTTCAGGCCGGCGTCGGCGGCTTGGCGGGTTTGGGTGATGAGCTCGTCGACGAGGTTCGGCGCGGACCCGGTGTCGCCCGAGGGGAGCGTGACTCCGATGGTCATGAGTTCAAGCTAGCGGCGGCCGCCACCGATTTCCGGCTTCCCAGGAATTGAGAACGCGCTTCGGCGGCGCGCGGTACTAGCACTGCGGTGGCGTGCGGTTCCAGCGCCTAAGCGCGGCTGACATGCAGTCCCAGCGCATCGGTGCGGCTGGCGCGGTCCTAGCATTGCGGCACGACAGTTTCCGGTGCCGTCCGGCGCGCGGCCGCGGAGTTGTCCACATCTGCCGGCGCTGTCCACAGATTTCGGCGGCACCGGTTTTCGGCCCCCAGCACCGATACGCTGGAAGCGGGACCGGCCCCCAGGGAAGGGCGGGGCGCGTCCTGGGGCGGGCGGCGGCCAAGACCATCGGCGGCAAGGTCGAGGCGATGGAGGATTCGGGACGTCGAGCGTCCAGGATCTTCCATTGGTGGCCCCGCGCTACCGGCGGAACCGAGCGCTCTGACCTCGAGCCGGCAAGCCGAGCCCGGGCAGGGCGCCGACCCGCAAACGGACACACCACCGCACTCATGATCCGCGCTTCGCCGGCCGCCGCAAGCGCTTCCGCATCTCGGGACACCGGCACTCCCAGCGCGTGAGAACCCGAGCGAAGCCTGCCGATCTCGCCCACTCTGGGCGAGATCCCGATCACGATCTCCAGGAGAACCCATGTCGCTGACCGACGTCATCGAAGGCACCCGCCGGGCCGTCGACGCCGACCCGCACAACGCCGCCGTCTCCTTCAGTGTTGACCACACCCTGAAGCCCGGTACAAAAACCGAGGTTGCCGTCAAGGTGCGGGGCCACGAGTTCACCGTTGACGAGCCGCCGGCGCTCGGTGGGGCCGACCAGGCCGCGAACCCGGTCGAGTTCGCGCTCGCCGCGCTCGGGTCGTGCCAGGTGATCACGTACCAGTTCTGGGCGGCGAAGCGCGGGATTCCGCTGGACTCGGTCAAGGTCACCGTTGACGGTGACCTCGACCTCCACGGCTTCTTCGGCTTCTCCTTCAACACGCGCCCCGGCTTCGGGGACGTGCGGGTGTCCGTCGAACTCGAAGGGCCGGCGAGCCGGGAGCGCTACGAAGACCTCAAGCGTGAGGTCGACGAGCACTGCCCGGTGCTCGACCTGTTCCGCAACGAGACGCCGGTCAGCACCAAACTGACCTAGACGAACTGGTGCCGGACGATCGTCTGCTCGCGGCCCGGACCCACGCCGATCGCCGAGATCCGGGCGCCTGACAGCTCTTCGAGGCGCTCGACGTACGCGCGCGCGTTCGCCGGGAGCTCCTCGAACGTGCGGCACGCCGAGATGTCCTCGAACCAGCCCGGGTGCTCTTCGTAGATCGGGATCGCGTGGTGGACGTCGGTCTGGGTCATCGGCATGTCCTGCGTGCGGAAGCCGTCGACCTCGTACCCGACGCACACCGGCACCTTCTCCAGCCCGGACAGCACGTCCAGCTTGGTGAGGAAGTAGTCCGTGATGCCGTTGACGCGGACCGCGTAGCGCGCGATCACCGCGTCGAACCAGCCCGTGCGGCGCGAACGGCCCGTCGTGACGCCGAACTCGCCGCCCTGCTTGCGCAGGTACTCGCCGGACTCGTCGTGCAGCTCGGTCGGGAACGGGCCGGAGCCGACGCGGGTGGTGTACGCCTTCAGGATGCCGAGGACCGTGGTGATCCGGCCCGGGCCGATGCCCGAACCCGCGCTCGCGCCGCCGGACGTCGGGTTCGACGACGTCACGAACGGGTAGGTGCCGTGGTCGACGTCGAGCAGCGTGCCCTGTGAGCCCTCCAGCAGCACGGTTTCGCCGCGCTCGAGGGCCTGGTTGAGCTGCAGCCGCGTGTCGGCGATGCGGTGCGCGAACTTCTCGCCCGCCGCGAGCACCTCGTCGGCGACCTCGTTCGTGTCGAGGGCCTTGCGGTTGTAGACCTTCACCAGCACCTGGTTCTTGAACTCCAGGGCGGCTTCGACCTTCTGTCGGAAGATCTTCTCGTCGAGCAGGTCCTGCACGCGGACGCCGACGCGGGCGATCTTGTCCTGGTAGCAGGGCCCGATGCCGCGGCCGGTGGTGCCGATCTTGCGGCTGCCGAGGTAGCGCTCGGTGACTTTGTCGATCGCCACGTGATACGGCATGATCAAGTGCGCGTCGGCCGAGATCAGCAGCTTGGACGTGTCGACGTCCCGCGCTTCGAGGCCCGACAGCTCGTCGAGCAGCACACCCGGGTCGACGACCACACCGTTGCCGATGACGTTGGTCACGCCCGGGGTGAGGATGCCGGACGGGATGAGGTGCAGGGCGAAGTTCTCGCCGTTCGGCAGCACCACGGTGTGCCCGGCGTTGTTGCCACCCTGGTAGCGGACGACCCACTGGACCCGGTCACCCATCAGGTCGGTGGCCTTGCCCTTGCCTTCGTCCCCCCATTGGGCACCGATGAGCACGATGGCCGGCATGTGACACTCCAAGGTGTTCGACGACGTGAGGTTTAGTGTCCCGGACGGACACCGGTGGCGCTGGTAAATGCCGGTGCATGACTGTAACGGAGGACCCGCGGGTGCGCGGAATAGTGGTCGCCTGTGGCGAGGGCGCGGCGGGCTTCGAAGATGTCGATGACGTCGAATCGATCCGGGTGCCGAGCCGTCCCGGCAAGGCGGAAATCGACCCCTTGCTGGGCGAACACGATCACCTGGTGGTGTCCGGCACGGACGCGGATCTCGCCGCGGTCGTGCTGCGGCTGCTGCGAAAGGACGTGGTCTCGGGCGTGTCGGTCGGGTTCGTGCCGTCGTCGCCGGACTCGTCCGTCGCCGCGCTCTGGGGACTGCCGAAGACGCCGCTGCAGGCGCTCGCGCTCGCGTTGCGCGGCGACGTCGACCCGGTGCCGCTGATCCGCGACGACGTCGGCGGTGTGCTCGTCGGGCGCGGGCTGCTGCGGCTGGTCCGCGGGGTGGCCTACTGCGACGAGCAGGTGGCACTGCGCGGGGCCGCCGCGTCGATCGAGGTGACGCCGGACCCGGGCGGGCCGGGGCTGGCCGTGCGGGTCGTGAAGGGGACGATCTTCAAGCGGCCGACCACCCTGTACTCGCGCGCGTTCCAGATCGGCTGCATCCCGACCCGGCCGGTTCGCGACGACGTTGTGCACGAACGCGCGGTGAACAAGTGGACCTGGTACCGGCACACCGAGGATCTTCGCCTGGTTCGTGGAGCCGTCTGACCAGCGATTTTCACTCTGCAGTGAACGATCAGCAACGCAGCGTTCACGAACGGGCAGCAACATGTCACCTATACGTGTTGCATGCGCCACTCCGGTGTATCAGGGTTAGCTGTCCCCACACCTGACATGGAGGCAGCAATATGCCAACCAGGCGTGCTGTTCGTCATTCCTTGACCGTCCTTGCCGCCACCGCGGTGCTCTCCGGGACGCTGGTCAGCGTCGCCGAGGCGACCCCGCCGGGCATCCCGTCGACCACGACGGCGAAGTCCGAGCTGGCCTCGCTGACCGTCAAGGCCGACGGGTCCCAGACCGGCTACAGCCGCGACAAGTTCCCGCACTGGATCGACCAGGGCAGCAGCTGCAACACCCGCGAAGTGGTGCTGAAGCGCGACGGCACGAACGTGCAGACCGGCTCCGACTGCGCGGCGACGTCCGGCTCCTGGTTCAGCCCGTACGACGGCGAGACCTGGACCGCGACGTCCGATGTGGACATCGACCACGTCGTGCCGCTGGCCGACGCGTGGCGCACCGGCGCGTCGGGGTGGACGACCGCGCAGCGCCAGGCCTTCGCGAACGATCTCACCGACCCGCAGCTGATCGCCGTGACGGACAACGTCAACCAGGAGAAGGGTGACAAGTCGCCCGACCAGTGGAAGCCGCCGCTGACCAGCTACTGGTGCACCTACGCGAAGATGTGGACCGCGGTGAAGTACAAGTTCAAGCTGACGATCAACTCCGCGGAGAAGACGGCCCTGACGGACATGCTCGGCCGCTGCTGACCCCTCGCCAAATGCCGTTGAGGCCGCCTTACGGGCGTCTGACGCCCGTAAGGCGGCCTTGACGGCAAGTCAAGAGGGAATTGTTGCGGTGTCAGGGGTTGGGACCCCGGTTCGCTCTGTGGGACGGCCTCAAGTGCGGAACTAGCGTCGCGCTTGAAGACGCAACCGCTCCCCTGGAGGCCGTCGGTGTCCCAGCTTTCCCGTGCCCGCAACGCCGCGGCCCTGCTCACCCTGCCCCTGCTGCTGACCGCCTGCGCCGCCGCGGGCGTCGAGTCCGCCGCCGACGCGGGCCCGCCGAAGCCCGGCGGCACGCTGCGGCTCGGCATCTCTTCCGCGCCCGACTGCGTCGACCCGCAGCAGACCGCCACGAACGCGTCCATCAACGTCGCCCGCCAGCTGGTCGACTCGCTCACCGACCAGGACCCGAAGACCGGCGAGATCAAGCCGTGGCTGGCCGAAAAGTGGGAGATCAGCCCCGATTCGACGGCGTTCACCTTCCACCTGCGCGCCGGCGCGACGTTCTCCGACGGCAGCCCGGTCGACGCCGCGGCGGTCAAGACCAGCTTCGACGGCATCAAGGCCCTCGGCACCAAGGCCCAGCTCGGTTACGGCTACCTCGCCGCGTACAAGACGTCGACGGTGGTCGACCCGCAGACCGTGCGGATCGAGTTCTCCGCGCCCAGCGCCCAGTTCCTGCAGGCCAGCTCGACGATGTCCCTAGGCGTGCTCGCGCCCGCGGCGTTCCAGAAGACGCCGGAACAGCGCTGCCAGGGCAACGGCCTGATCGGCTCCGGGCCGTTCGTCTTCGAGAGCCTGAAGCAGAACCAGGAGATCGTCCTGGCCAAGCGCAAGGGCTACGCGTGGGGCTCGTCGCTGTTCAAGCACCAGGGTGAGGCCTACCTCGACAAGATCGACTACAAGATCGTGCCGGAGCCCGGCGTCCGCACCGGCAGCCTCGCCTCCGGCCAGCTCGACGCGGCCACCGACATCCAGCCGGTCGACGAGCCGCAGTTCGCCGGCAACAGCTTCACCGAGAACATCCGGCCCAACCCCGGGGTGGTCTTCAACCTGCACGCGAACACGACCCGCGGTGTGCTCACCGACGAAAAGGTCCGCCAGGCCGCGCTCAAGGGTGTTGACCGCACCGAGGTCGTGACCACCGTGCTGACGGCGAACTACAAGCCCGCCACCAGCATCCTGGGCTCGGCGACGCCGTTGCACGACGACCTCTCGCAGCAGCTCGCCTACGACCAGAAGGGCGCGGCCGCGCTGCTCGACGGTGACGGCTGGGTGCCCGGTCCCGACGGGATCCGCACCAAGAACGGGCAGCGGCTGAGCGCGTCCGTGGTGTTCTCGCCGGTCTTCAACCAGAGCCGCAGTGCGCTGGAGCTGATCCAGCAGCAGCTGCGCAAGATCGGCTTCGACCTGAAGATCGAGCAGCACACCAACGCCGAGACCACGCAGATCCAGCTCAGCGGCAACTACGACTTCCTCTGGTACAACGTGACCCGCGCCGACCCGGACATCCTGCGCGGCCAGTTCTCGACGAAGGCCGGCAACCGCAGCAGGCTCACGCCGGGCAACCCGCTCGACGTCGCGCTCGACGCCCAGTCGTCCACTGTGGACACCGCGAAGCGCAAGCCGTCGGCCGACGAGGTGCAGCAGCTGATCGTCGACCACGCCTACGCCATCCCGGTGTTCGAGCTGACCCAGGTCGTCGCGCTGAGCTCGAAGGCGCACGCCGTCGACTTCGAGGCGTCGTCGCGGCTGCAGCTCTTCGACGCGTGGTTGTCGTGAGGAACTACCTGCTCCGCCGCGTCGGGCAGGCAGTGTTCGTGCTGTGGGCGGCGTTCACGCTGTCGTTCCTGATCCTCTACCTGCTGCCGGGCGACGCCGTTTCGGCGAAGCTCGCCAGCGGGGAGGCGGGTTCGTCGGCGACGCCGGAGCAGCTCGCCGCCGCCCGCGCGGAGTACGGGCTCGACTCACCGCTGCCGGTCCAGTACCTGAAACGGCTGGTCTCGGCGCTGCACGGCGACTTCGGGCGCAGTGTCGCGACCGGCGACGACGCGACGCACATGGTCGTCACGGCACTGCCGCCGACACTCGCCGTGACCAGCCTGGCGCTGGTGTTTGCGGTGCTGTTCGGCGGCGGCTCGGCGTTCCTCGGCACGTTCACGCGGTTCCGCTGGCTGCGGCAGGCGCTGCTGTCCCTGCCGTCGCTGGCGATCTCGCTGCCGCCGTTCTGGGTCGGGCTGCTGCTGATCCAGTTCTTCTCGTTCCGGCTGCGGCTGCTGCCCGCGCTCGGCACGCAGGGCTTCGCGGCGGTGATCCTGCCCGCGATCACGCTGGCCCTGCCGACCGGCGCGATCATCGGGCAAGTGCTGGCGAAGAGCCTCACGACGCAGCAGGAGGAGCCGTACGCGGAGATCGCCGCGGCCAAGGGCGCGAGCCGCTGGCGAGTCCACTTCGGACATCTCCTGCGCAACGCCGCCGTGCCGACGCTGACCGTCGCCGGGGTGGTGGCCGGCAACCTGGTCGCGGGTTCGGTGATCACCGAGACGGTGTTCTCGCGGGACGGCGTCGGCCGGATCACCGCGGCCGCCGTCACCGCGCAGGACGTCCCGGTGGTGCAGGCGGTGATCGTGCTGGCCGCGCTGGTGTTCGTGGTGCTCAACCTGATCGTCGACCTGCTCTACCCGCTGCTCGACCCGCGCATCGCGCGGACACCCGCGGAGGTGGCCCGTGGTTGACCTCGCCACTCCGGCTCGCACGGCGGTTCGCCGCCCGGGTCTTGTGCTCGCCGTCGCCGTGCTCGCGTTTGTGCTGTTGGCGGCCTTCGTGCCAGGCCTGCTGACCGGGTACGACCCGATCACCGGCGTGCCCGCCGAGCGGATGCAGGGCCCGTCACTGCAGCACCTGTTCGGGACCGACGAAACCGGCCGCGACGTCTACGCGCGGGTGATCCACGGCGCGTCGCTCTCCCTCAGGGCCACTGCGATCGCCGTGCTCGTGGCGCTGATCGCCGGTTCGGCGCTGGGCCTGCTCGCCGGGTTCCGCGGCGGCTGGGCTGACACGGTGATCATGCGGATCGTCGACGTCTTCCTGGCCATCCCGCCGATCCTGCTGTCGCTGGCCCTGGTCACGGCACTGGGCTTCGGCACGACGAACGTCGCGATCGCCGTCGGCATCGCGAACCTCGCGTCCTTCGCACGAGTCATGCGCGCGGAGGTGCTTCGCGTGCGAAACGGCGTGTTCGTCGAAGCCGCGCGAGCCAGCGGAGTGCGCTGGTCCGGGGTGCTGTTGCGGCACGTCCTGCCGAACGCGGCGGGGCCGGTGCTCGCGCTGGCGACGCTCACCCTCGGCACGGCCGTGCTCGAGGTGTCGGCGCTGAGCTTCCTCGGCTTCGGCGCGACCCCGCCGACGCCCGAATGGGGCTCGCTCGTGGCCGGCGGCCGCAGTTTCCTGGCCACGGCTTGGTGGATGACGACGTTCCCGGGGCTGACGGTCGCGGCGGTGGTCCTCGCCGCGAACCGCCTGTCCCGCGCACTGGACGGAGGCGACCGATGACGTTGCTGCGCATCGAAGACCTGGCCGTGTCGTACCGGAAGGTCCCGGCCGTCCGTGACGTCGGCCTCGACGTCGCCGCGGGCGAGGTGGTCGCCGTGGTCGGCGAGTCGGGCTCGGGCAAGTCGACCACGGCGCACGCGGCGATCGGCCTGCTGCCCCGCGGCGGCCGCATTGACGCCGGCTCGATCACCTTCGACGGCCGCGACCTGCTTTCGCTGTCGGACAAGCAGTGGCGCCGCGTGCGCGGCCGCGAGATCGCGCTGGTGCCCCAGGATCCGGCGGTGTCGCTGAACCCCGTGCACCGGATCGGCGACCAGGTCGCCGAGGTGCTGAAGATCCACGGGCTCGCGGACCGGCGAGCCGCGTCCGTGCAGGCGATCGAGCTGCTCGAACGCGCGGGTGTCCCTGATCCGTCGCGAAGGGCGCGGCAGTACCCGCACCAGCTGTCGGGCGGCCTCCGGCAGCGGGTGCTGATCGCGTCGGCGCTGGCCGGGCGGCCGAAGTTGATCATCGCGGACGAGCCCACCAGCGCTCTCGACGTCACCGTGCAGCGGCGGATCCTCGACCACCTGACGTCGCTGGCGCGGGAATCGGGGACGGCGATCCTGCTGATCACGCACGACCTCGGCGTTGCGGCCGACCGCGCGTCGCGGATCGTGGTGCTCTCGCAGGGCTCGGTCGTGGAGGAGGGTCCGTCGGTCGTCAGCGCACCAACGCACCCTTATACGCAGCAGCTGCTCGCCGCCGCGCCGAGCATGACGAGCACCGTGCGTCCGGCTGTGCCGGCCGCCGAGCCGCTGGTTTCCGTCCGGGACCTCGCGAAGACGTTCGACGGCGGCATCCGCGCGGTCGACGGGATCTCGTTCGACATCCCGCGCGGCCAGACATTGGCGCTGGTGGGCGAGTCGGGCTCGGGCAAGTCGACAACTGCCCGCATGGTGCTCCGGCTGGAGACCCCCTCGGCGGGTTCGGTGGAGTTCGACGGCCAGGACATCACCTCGCTCGCGGGTCCCGAACTGCGCCGGCTGCGGCGGCGGATGCAGATCGTCTACCAGAACCCGTATGCGTCGCTGAACCCGAAGTTCTCCATCGAGGACGTCGTCGCGGAGCCGTTGCGGGCGTTCGGTCTTCCGCGCACCCGGGTCCCGGAGCTGCTGGAGCAGGTGGCGCTGCCTTCGTCGGTGGCGCGCCGGAAGCCGGCCGAGCTGTCCGGCGGCCAGCGGCAGCGGGTGGCGATCGCGCGGGCGTTGGCGCTGCGGCCGGACCTGGTGGTGTGCGACGAGCCGGTGTCGGCGCTGGACGTCTCGGTGCAGGCCCAGATCCTGCGGCTGCTGGCCGAGCTGCAGTCGGAGCTGGGGTTGTCGTACCTGTTCATCTCGCACGACTTGGCGGTGGTGCGGCAGCTCGCGGACCAGGTCGGCGTGCTGCGGGACGGCGCTCTGGTCGAGCTGGGCCCGGCCGCCCAGGTGCTGCACGAGCCGCACTCCGAATACACGAAGGAACTGCTGGCGGCGATCCCCGGGCGGTCGGTGCAGGAGGTCGGCTGAGACAGAAACCGGACAGGATCGACGGTCAGTGCTTTTCCCACCACCCGGCGCGCCGTATGGTCTGGACCATGCGGAGGATCGGCGTGGCCTTCGTGGCCTTGGTGCTGATGATTTCGGGTGCGGTGCCGGCTTCGGCCGCCGCCGGGCGCAGGGTGGTCGTCTACTACCAGACGATCTACAACGGTTCCACCTACGTCTCACCGCTGCCCCTGCGTGACGCGGGGGCCACCGACGTCATCGTCGGCGCGATCCACCTCGACACCAACAGTGTGGTGCACCTCAACGACGATCCGCCGAACGCGAGCAAGTTCACGCGGATGTGGCAGGACCTCGCCACCCTGCGCAGCCAGGGTGTGCACGTGCTCGCCTTTGTCGGCGGCGCCGCGGCAGGCAGCTTCCAGCGGCTCGAAACGCAGTTCGACACCTACTACCCGTTGCTGCGCACCCTGATCCGGACGTACTCGCTGTCCGGCATCGACCTGGACATCGAAGAGCACATGTCCAACGGCGCGCTCAACAAGCTGATCGACGCGCTGCGAGCGGACTTCGGCAGCTCGTTCCTCGTCACGCTCGCCCCGGTGGCCAGCGAGCTCAGCGGTGGCGGCGGGCTCTCGGGCCTGAACTACGACACGCTGTACCGCGACCGTGGAAGCCAGATTTCCTGGTTCAACACGCAGTTCTACTGCGGCTGGGGCTCGCTTGCGAACACCTCGGGGTACGACAACATCATCCGCCGGGGTGTGGTGCCGGCGAGCAAGGTCGTCGCCGGGACGGTGACCAACCCGGCGAACTGCAGTGGTTACGTCGCCATGTCGACCCTCCAGTCGACGGTGCGGAGTCTCGTCGGCAAGTACCCGGACTTCGGCGGGATCGACGGCTGGGAGTACTTCAACTCCCTGCCCGGCGGCACGTCGGCGCCGCAGCAGTGGGCGCAGCAAATCGCTCCGGTCGTGAAGGGCTGACGAGTACGCTCGGGGCGGTGCGGATCCTCTTCTCGTGCCGCCCGGCGTACGGCCACCTGTTCCCGTTGCTGCCCCTCGCGAACGCGGCGAAGGCGGCCGGGCGCCACGTGGTGTTCGGCACCGGCGAGGCGTTTGTGCCCAAGGTGCGTGACCTCGGGTTCGAGGCCCACCGCGTCGGCATCTCCATCGGCGAGGCCGAGGCTGAAGCCCAGCAGCGGCACGGCGAGGACGCCGGGTTCATCGAGGTCGGCGTCACGATGTTCGCCGAGCTGCTGCCGCGTGCGGTGGTCGGCGACCTGACGCCGTTGCTGCCCGAACTGCGTCCCGACCTGGTGGTCTACGAGCAGAGTGACGTCGGCGCCGGCGCGGTCGCACGGCGGGCGGGCATCCCGGCCGTCTCGGTGGTGATCGGCCGGTCGATGCCACCGCCGATCCTCGCCGTCGCGGCCGAGCGGCTCGCGCCGATCTGGGGCACGCTCCCCGCGGACGCCATCTTCGGCGACGCCAGTGTCGACGTGTGGCCGGACAGTCTCCGCGACCCGGGCACCGCCGGGGTGCCGAAGGTGTTCCGCATGCGCCCGACACCGTTCGACCCCGACGTCCCGCTGCCCCCGCTCCCGGCCGACGGTTTTGTGTACCTGACGCTCGTCTTCTGCTCCGCGCCGGTCCGGCGCAGAGCTATCCGCACCGGCCCAGCTGCCGGTCGGCGTGCTGGTGGCGCTCGGTCGCGGCGATCCCGTGCCGTTGGGCGGGCTGCCAGGACGGGTTCGGGCTGCGGGGCTGCAGGGTTGCGACCACAGGCCGAGGTACTGAAGCACGCGGGCATGGTGGTGCACCGCGGCGGCACCAGCACGGTGCTCGGCTCGCTCGCAGCGTAGTTGTCCACAGCCGCGACTGAATGTGGACTACTCGGCTGCACGGGCACGTGATCGCAGGTTTTGTCGGCCACTGCCGATAAGCTGGACAAGGGCACGCCCCCCAGGGAGGGCGGGGAGCTGCCGGCCCCCGCGAGCTGCTGGCCGACCCGAAGGCTCGTGAGGTGGCCCGCGGGGTGGCGGCCGAGATCGCGGAAATGCCCGCGCCGGAGCAGGTGCTGGACGAACTCGTCAGCTGGGCGGGCTGACCAGCGCCAGGATCTCCCGCGCCACCGCGTCGTTCTGCCGGAACGACAAGGCGTTCGTCCGCGGCCGCGTGAACGCCGCGGCCGAGCGGGCGCTCGTGTGCGGCCCCACGGCGAACCGGTGCGAATGCGCGCGGCCGGCGCCGTCGAGCAGGCGCGAATCCGACACCCGCGTGTGGATCCGGCCCGACGGGAGCAACGCGCCCGTCACCGGGTCCGCCACCGTCTCCTCGGCCAGCTCGCCCGCGTCACGCAGCTGCCGGAGCAGGCCGTCCGCCGCGCGGGTCACGCTCGGGCCCGGCAGCCGGGCCTCGACCAGGGTCCGGGCCGGAACCGTCCCCGGGTAGCTCGCGGAGGACGCCACGAACACCCCGTCCTCCGCGGTCACCTGCATCTCCGCGCCGGCGCACGAAACCACGCCGGCCTCGTGCAGTGCCAGCAGCTCTTCCAGGCGGCGCGGTGGCGGCCCGCTGGCGTAGTACGAGAAGAACCCGTGGAACCAGCCGTCCATGTCGGACACCTGGGAGGACGCGTTCAACCGTCCTTTTTGGACAAGCGTGGGCAGCTGGCCGTACACCGACAGCAACGCCATGAACGCACCGAGGTCGGCGCTGAACTCCTGGTCGGCCCGGCGCGCGAGGTCGGCCTCGACGTACTCGCGCAACTCCTTGCCGAACTCCTCCGCCGTGCCGAACTCGCGGCCCGCCAGCGGCCGGTCCAGGCGGTCGAGGTCGAGGCGGTCCGCGTCGGCGGGCACGGCCCGCAGGACGAGGTCGCGCATCCCCGGCGAGTCCCACGGCAGGTCCGCGAACGCGTCGGCGAACACGGCGAAGTCCATCCGCACCCGGTCCGGGTGGCCGGTGAACAGCTCGCTGTAATAGCCCCAGGCCAGCTCCTTCGCGACCAGCGGCCAGACGTCCGTGCGGAAGTCGAGGGCCGCCCCGGCCAGCGCGTCGATGGCGTAGGCGTCGAAGAACCTGGGCAGCCGCAACGGTTTCCCGCGCAGCCGGTAGCCGATCTTCGCGTGGTACGGCACCCCGCGCCGCGAGCCGACGTGCAGCACCGGCTCGGCGCCGCTCGGGTGGTACCGCAGACCGCCGCCGTCGAGCTCCTCGAACCGGCCGCCGCGGCCCTCGGTCAGCAGCAGCATCAGGTCGACGAACGCCAGCCCGAACCCGCGGACCAGCACGGTTTCACCCGGTTCGATGCCGGAGTAGTCGACGTCGGCGGTGTAGCCGGCCGGGTAGTAGGCCAGCCCGTGGCCCGCGGCGAACGTCGCCAGCTCGTGCTCCCGCTCGTCCGGGTCCGCGTCGAGGTGCCCGACCGTGAACACCACGGCGTCCGTCCGGAGCGTCGAGCCGTCCGACAGCCGGACGAGCGGACCGTCGACGTCAACCGCCCGCGCCGCGTGCTCGACGACGGTGAAGCCGTCGGGCAGGTCGGCGACCACCTTCCGGTACACCCAGGTCAGGTACGCGCTCTGCAGCCGCCGGGTCGGGAAGTCGAAGCTGTCGAGCGCGGTCAGCTCGGCGACGACGTCCGGCGGCACTTCGGCGTCGAGGACGCCGTCACGCACCTGTCGCGCCCACTCCAGCAACGACGGCCCCGGTAGCACCGGGCCCGCCATCTTCACCGAGTCGTCGGTGAACATCGTGACGTCCTCGGGCATGGAGTTCATCCGCAGCAGCGGTGACTGGTCGTAGCGCCACACCCGGCCGGGCCCCGGCGGGAACGGGTCGATCAGGTGCACCTCGAGCCGACGGCCGCCGAGCAGTTCCGCGGCGTTCGCGCCGAGCCGTTCGAGGACGCCGACCCCGCGGGGTCCGGCGCCCACGACGGCGAGGGTGAACGGCGCAAGATCGGCCACAAAACCGAAGCTACGCTCGGGTTCCTTCGCCGGAGGCCCTTCCCACAGAGCGGAATCCCGGGTGTGACCAATCACCGCCGCGACCGGCGCCGAATGCCTCGCGCACACCGGTGAAAGGAGCGGAACTTGACCGTCGTCCACCCAGGCGCCCGGGCCTTCGTCGCAGTGCCGCAGCTGCGAAGACTTGACCGGTGAGATCGGCCCGCCGCACCGCGTCCACACCGCGCAGGACGTGGTCGGCACCCTGCTCAGGGGCAACTGGGCGATCTTCGCGCACGAATGGGCCGACCCCGACGGGCTCGACCCGAAGCACTGGCGTGACGTCGTCGAGGCCGCCGCGGAGGCGGCCGGGGTCGACGTCGAGTTCGTGGTCATCCCGCGCCGGTCCCTGACCGTCGTGTTCAACCGGGCGCTCCCGCCCACCTTCGAGCAGGTCCGCGCGTCGATCGAGGTGATCGAGCACCACCGGGCCTGAGTTCCACCCTGCGGACTGCATTGCCGTCCCCCGCGCGCCGGGCGTAGCCCTGGCAGTAGCGACGGGAAAGAAGGTGACGGAATGCCGGTGGAGTTCCTGGGCATCGGGGGCACGCACGACGGGTCGGAGACGCACGCCCGCTCGGGCGGGGTGTTCGACAAGGAGTACACGCTGCGCCTGGCCCGCGCGCACGAGGACTTCGGCTGGGACCGGGTGCTGTTCGCCTACGGCTCCGGCTCGCCCGACCCCGCACAGGCGGCCGCGTACGTCGCCACGAAGCTGGACAAGCTGCAGATCCTGCTCGCGCACCGCCCGAACGTCTCGTACCCGACGTTCGCGGCGAAGACGTTCGCGACGCTCGACCAGATCTCCGACGGCCGGCTGACGGTGCACTTCATCACCGGCGGCAACGACCACGAGCAGCAGCGCGAGGGTGACTACCTCACGAAGGACCAGAGGTACGCGCGCACGCGCGAGGCCATCCAGATCATCAAGCAGGCCTGGACGTCGGACGAGCCGTTCGGCTTCGACGGCGAGTACTACCGCTTCGCGGACTACGTCAGCGACGTCAAGCCGGTGCAGCAGCCGCGGCCGGGCGTCTCCTTCGGCGGCTCGTCACCCGCCGCGTACGCCGCCGGCGGTGCCGAAGCCGACATCTACTGCCTCTGGGGTGAGCCGCTGGCCCAGACCGCGGAGCAGATCGAGTCCGTCAAAGCGGCCGCGAAGGCAGCCGGCCGCACGGACGTGCCACGAATCCAGGTCGCGTTCCGGCCGATCATCGCGCCGACCGAGGAGCTCGCCTGGGAAAAGGCGTACGCGACGGTCGGGGCGATCAAGGACCGGACCAAGGGCGGGCAGCCGCTGACCCGCCGGCACAAGCTCACCGAACCCGAGAACACCGGCTCCCAGCGGCTGCTGGCCGTCGCGGCTCAGGGTGAGCGGTTCGACCGGGCACTGTGGACGCCGACGGCGGCCGCGACCGGCGGCGCGGGCAACTCGAACGCGCTGGTCGGCACGCCGGAGACGGTCGCGCAGGCCCTGCTCGACTACTACGACCTCGGCGTCGAGATCCTCTCGGCCCGCGGTTACGACATGCTCGGCGACACGATCGACTTCGGCCGGCACGTCATCCCGATCGTCCGCGAGGAGGTTGCCAAGCGCGACGCCGCCCGTGCCGCCGAGGCCACTCGCGCGCCCGCGGAGGACGCCCTCGCCGTAGACGGCTGAACCTCTCCTTCCCCGGTAGCCACCTCGCCCCGCGCGAGGTGGCTACTTTTGCCTCTGGTCCTGCGCCAACGGGTACGGAATGATCCATTGGTGACTCCTGGGCGACCGGTCAGACACTGCGGGCTATCGTCTGACCCGTTCGGGAAAGCTCCGTGACACCTTGGATACCGGCGAAAGAACCTAGGAATTCACCAACAGTCACGGGACACTGGCTGAGGTAACTCACGTACCGTGACTGCCTCATGACTGACTGGTCCTCTTGTCACCGGCGGTCATGCGACGGACGCGGTGTGCACAAGAGGTCGGGAGAAGACGTATGGCAGCACCGCCGGACCGGGTCACGTTCCGCGAGGTGTTCGGGATCGCCGAGTTCCGGGCTCTGTGGTTCGGGGAGCTCCTGTCGATCGCCGGTGACCAGCTGGCCCGGGTCGCGCTGTCCATCCTGGTCTTCACCGGGACCAACTCCGCCACGCTGACCGGCCTGACGTACGCGCTGACCTACGCCCCTTCGCTGTTCGGCGGCATCTTCCTCACCGGGTTCGCCGACCGCTTCCCCCGCCGCACGGTGATGGTGCTCGTCGACCTGCTGCGCGCCGCGCTGATCCTGCTCGTCGCCGTGCCCGGCATGCCGTTCTGGCTGATGTGCGTGCTGGTCGGCGGGGTCTCCCTGGTCAACCCGCCGTTCAAGGCGTCCCAGCTGGCGCTGCTGCCGCAGGTGCTCGCGGGCGACCGGTTCGTCGTCGGGATGGGCATCCGCAGCATGACCGTGCAGAGCGCCCAGCTGCTCGGGTTCGCCGGCGGCGGCGCGCTGCTGATCGCGCTGGACCCGCACGTCGCGCTGATCATCGACGCCGCCACGTTCGTGCTCTCCGCCCTGTTCATCCGCTTCGGCGTCCGCGCCCGGCCGGCCGCGGCCACCGGTGAACAGCGCAAGTCCTTCTTCGCGACGCTCGGCGGCGGTGGCCGGACGGCGTTCGCGAGCTCGCCGCTGCGCACGCTGGTGCTGTTCACCTGGCTGATGGGGCTCCTGCCGGTCTACGAGGGCATCGCCGCGCCGTACGTGGCGGCGTCGGGCGGTGGCCCCTCGGCGATCGGCCTGCTGCTCGCGGCCGACCCGATCGGCAGCGTCATCGCGACGTTCGTCTACACCCGCTGGGTGCCCGCGCGGCTGCGGCCGAAGCTGATCGGCCCGCTCTCGGCGCTGTGCGCCGTCCCGCTGGTGCTGTGCTTCCTGAACCCGGGGCCGGTCTCGTCGATCGTGCTGTTCGTCGTGTCCGGCGGCTTCGGCACCGTCTGCCTGCTGCAGGCGACCGCGTCACTGACGCTGGCCGTGCCCGACGAGCAGCGGGCGCAGGTGATGGGCCTGTCCAACACCGGCCTGACCACGATGATGGGCGTCAGCCCGCTGATCGGCGGGGTGCTCGCGGATCAGCTGAGCCCGCACGGCACGGTCGGGATCTTCGGCATCGTCGGAGTTGTGCTCACCCTGCCGCTGGCGGCGCTGTGGGCACGGGCCCGGGCGGGCGAGCCGGAACGATGGGACGACAAAGAAGCCGCACGCGCCGAACATGCTTGACATGCCCCGCGCGTGGGCTTGACCTGCGCGACCTTGCGGTGCGCTGTGCGGTCACTGTTCTTTGCCGCGCATCGCTGGCCACCTCTCGTTCCGGTGTCAAAGAAAAAGTACACACCGAAAGCCCTTGTGGACAGCTGGCAAACGGTCTGAAACTGTCCGTGAGTACTTTGTCACCGTACAACCGCGCAAGGGGCTGGGGGAAAAATGGTCACATCGGGGGAACAGAGCGGCCAAGACTTGATTTCTCGCGTGCGGGACTGGGCACTGTGGACCCGGCCCCGCGACTGGATCATCGCCACACTGACCGCCATCACGGTCATGCTCACGTGGACGGCCGTTTCTCTGTTGACCGTGCCGGTCACACTCGCTCAACTGGGGACGTTTGCGCTGCTCACGGCGTTGGCCGTGACGCAGACGGAGGTCAGCAGGCGACTGGAGCGGCAGCGCCGCATCCTCAGCCAGGGGCCTTACATCTCGATGACTTCGGTGTGGCTGCTGCCCGCCGGCCTGCTCCTGCCGGCTCAGCTGATCGCCGCGCTCGGGTTCGTGCTCTACGTGTACCTCGCGTTCCGTAGCTGGTCTGGCACCCGTCCGGGTGAATTTCACCGCGTGGCCGCGAACGCCACGACGATGATCTTGTCGGCGTTCGCCGCGAGTGTCGTGAGTCACATGACGCTGGGCAGCGGTGTCGCGTCCGTGACGCTGGCCGGGCTCGCGTTCTTCACGGTCAACACCGCGCTCACCGGGCTTGGTCTGTACCTCGCCGACCCCGAGAGCGCGACCCCCGCGTCGTGCCTCGGCACGATGGACGACAACCTGCTGGAACTGTCCACTTTGTGCGTCGGCGCACTGCTGGTGATGGTCCTCAACGAGGAGCCGCTGCTGTCGGTGCTGGTCATCCTGCCGCTGTACGTGCTGCAGCGGTCCGTGCTGATCAAGCGGCTCGAAGAGCTCGCCACCACCGACCAGAAGACCCAGCTGCTCAACGCCACCACCTGGCAGGACGGTGCGCAGCGCGAGATCTCGCGGGCGGAGCGCGAAAACGGCAGCTTCGGCGCCATGATGATCGACCTCGACCACTTCAAGCGGATCAACGACACCTACGGGCACCTCGCGGGGGACGACGTGCTCAAGGCGGTCGCCGCCGTGGTCCGGCAGGAGACCAGGGCGCACGACCTGGTCGGCCGGTTCGGCGGCGAAGAGTTCGTCGCGCTGCTGCCCGCGACCTCCAAAGAAGACGCCATCGTCACGGCGGAGCGGATCCGGCAACGGGTCAGCGAGCTGATCATCAGCACCACGACCAACGAGGGCGCGGCCGTCGACATCGAGCGGCAGACGGCGTCCATCGGCGTCGCCGCTTATCCACTCGACGGGGCGTCGATCGAGGAAGTGATGTCGTCCGCCGACGCGGCCGTGTACGCGGCCAAGCACGGCGGGCGCAACCGGGTGGTCGGGTCGGTCGCCCTACCCGAGATGGCCGTGGCTTAGCTCAGCGCAGCCGCTCGATGACGTCGCTCGCCTTGGCCTGCAGGCGGGCGACGCCGCCGACGGTGAACTCGGTGAGCAGGTCGATCAAGGCGTCCTGGTCCGGCGGCTCGCCGTCCCAGGTGGCCTGGACCAGTGACTCGGTCATCGCGAAGAAGAGCGTGACGAGCGCGCGGTCGGCGCGGCCCGAGTCGATGCCGTGCGCGGCCCACCGCTTGCGGCTGGCCTCGGCGTAGACGACGGCCAGCCGCTCCCTCAACCGGGTGAGAGCGGGGTCGCCCGCACGCTCGGCCGCGCGGAGCACGCCGTAGGCCTCCGGGCTGTCCGCGACGAAGGTGACCATGTTGGCGTAGTTGGCCCGCGCCCAGGCCCGCAGGCCGGGCTGCGGGTCGGCCACCGACGGGCCCGCGATGGCGGCGAAGGCCCGCTCCTCGGTTTCGGCCACGACCTCGGCGAACAGCGTCGCGCGGTCGCCGAACTGCTCGTAGACGGCCTGGCGCGAGACGCCGGCCTCCCGGGCGATCTGCTCGATCGTCGAGCCCTGCATCCCGTGCTGCGCGACGACCTTCGCCGTCGCCCGCAACACGCGTGACCGCTGCTCCCCGACCGGGAGCTTGCGCGGCCGTCCGCGCGGAGCGGGGCTTGACATGGTGCTCCACCTCACGTGATTCTTTTTCCGACACCTCTGTCCAAAAAGGTGTTCCCCCGCGCACTCGACCTGCTCAACGAGGAGCAAGCATGCGTATCTTCCCCCGCCGCGCGCTGTCCGCGGCCGTCGCCACGGTTTCCGTTCTGGTTCTGGCGACGCTCGGCCCGCCACAGGCCTCCGCCGCGTCCTTCTACGACCCGCCGTCCCCCTTGCCGGCGGGCGGCGACGGCGACGTCATCCGGCACGAGGCGTCGACCTTCTACATCGACCCGATCAAGCTGATCAAGGCCGACGCCGGGGTCGAGCGGATCATGTACCGCAGCACCGACACGCACGGCTCGCCGATCGCCGTCACCGGAACCGTGCTGACGCCGAAGGCGGCCTGGCACGGCGCGGGAGTGCGGCCGATCGTCTCCTACGCCGTCGGCACCCAGGGTGAGGGGGACGACTGCGCGCCGTCGAAAGCGCTTGCCGCCGGGTTCGAGTACGAAGGCCCGTTCATCGCCGGGCTGCTGGCGCGGGGCTACGGCGTGGTCGTCACCGACTACGAGGGGCTCGGCACCCCGGGCGACCACACGTACGTCAACCGCGCTTCGGAGGGGCACGCGGTGCTCGACGCGATCCGCGCGGCCCAGCGGCTGCCGGAGGCGGGGCTGCCGGACGACGGCCCGGTCGCGATCGCGGGGTACTCCCAGGGCGGCGGCGCGTCGGCCGCGGCGGCGGAGCTGCAGCCGAGCTACGCACCCGAGCTGAAGCTGAAGGGCGCGTACGCGGGGGCGGTGCCGGCGGACCTCGGTGAGGTCGCGAAGAACCTCGACGGCCACTACGCGGTCGGCTTCCTCGGCTTCGCGCTGGTCAGCATGAACTACGCGTACCCGGAGCTGAACATCCCGGCGCTGCTCAACACCCGCGGCAAGCAGCTGTTCGAGCAGGTCCGGACCGAGTGCACGGTCGAGGCGATCGCCGCGCACGCGTTCACGCAGTCGTCGACGCTGACCAACGACGGCCGCTCGCTCACCGCGTACCTCGGGGAAGAGCCGTACCGGACGCGGGTGGCCGAGCAGAAGATCGGGACGCTGAAGCCGTCGGCGCCGGTGCTGATCGTCCACAGCGCACTCGACGACATCGTGCCCTACGCGCAGGACCGGACACTGGGCCGGACGTGGTGCGGCAAGGGTGTGAAGGTGCAGTTCAGCACCACGCTGGTGCCGACCCACGTACTCGGCGCGGTGCGGGCGTACCCGGAGGCGTTCGCCTGGCTCGAGGCCCGCTTCGCCGGCCTCCCGGCGTTCTCCAACTGCGGCCTGTTCTGAGGTCTCCCGCAGCCGGGGGGGGGGGGGGGTGGGGGGGGGGGGGCCCCCCAACAACACACAACCCCCCCGGGGGGCTAATGCCGGGGGGGGGGCGGGCGCGGGGGGGGGGGGGGGGGGGGGGCGGCGGGCGCC